>NZ_JAQQFR010000001.1:0-539610 GCF_046025915.1 Herbaspirillum rhizosphaerae
TACCTCTATATTCGCTTCTATATATAGGGATGTCGCACAGTAGGAAACTCAATGCTTATGCAGCTACGATCACGGCACCCGGTTCCGCTCGCCCAGGCCGCCCAAACAATCAGGCAAACTTCGTAAAGTCCGGCTTACGTTTTTCGAAAAAGGCCGTAAATGCCTCCTTCGCTTCCGGCGCCGTCAGCATCTTCGCAAAGTGTTCAATCTCCGCCGTCATCTGCGTCTCGGTCGCAGCGACACGGTTCTTCTTCATTAATTGCTTGGTGACGCGAATCGAACTCGCCGGCAACGCCGCCAGCTTGGCCGCCTGCTTTTGCGCGAAAGGCAGCAACTCTTCCACCGTCATGACGCGATTAACGATCCCCATATCGCGCGCTTCGGCAGCGTCGAAAGCTTCACCCAGCAATAGTTTCTCGGCGGCACGCTGATAGCCGACCAGATGCGGCAGCAGCAGTGAGGAGGCGGCCTCAGGGCACAGCCCCAATTGTGTGAAGGGCATCGAGAAGCGCGCATTGTCCGCTGCGTAGACCAGATCGCAATGCAACAGCAGCGTAGTGCCAATACCAACAGCGACGCCGGAGACGGCGGCAACTACCGGCTTGCTGGCGTGGCTGATCTCCCACAGAAACTTGAACACCGGCGCATCTTTACTATTAGGAGGATTCTTGAGGAAGTCCTCCAGATCGTTGCCTGCAGTAAATGCCTGCGCCTTACCGACGAACAAAATAGCACGCACGGCGCTATCGGTTTCCGCGTCCCTCATGGCATCGGCCAACTGCTGATACATCGCGGCGGTAATGGCGTTCTTCTTTTCCTCGCGATTGAAGCCGATGGTCAGAATGCCGTTTTCTTTGGTGATTTGAATGTCCATATATCTCCGATAAAAAAAGCCGCACGGCCAGTGACTGTGCGGCTTGATTCCTAAACTTGTCGTTTTGGTGCTGACTTACATGCGTTCAAAGATACCTGCTGCGCCCATGCCCGTCCCGACGCACATGGTGACCATGCCGTACTTCAGGTTTTTACGGCGCATTGCGTGGATGGTAGTCGCTGCACGAATCGCGCCGGTCGCGCCAAGCGGGTGGCCGAGTGCAATCGCGCCGCCCATCGGATTGACCTTGGAAGGATCCAGACCCAGATCCTGAATCACCGCCAGCGCTTGTGCGGCGAAAGCTTCGTTCAGCTCAATCCAATCCAGCTGATCCTGAGTAATACCGGCCGCGCGCAGGGCAACGGGGATAGCTTCCTTCGGACCGATCCCCATGATTTCCGGCGGTACGCCGCGCACTGCAAACGAGGCGAAACGCGCCAGCGGCGTCAGGTTGAATTGCTTCAGGATCTTTTCGCTGACCAGGATCAACGCACCTGCGCCGTCCGAAGTCTGCGAGCTATTGCCAGCGGTGACGCTGCCCTTAGCGGCGAAGACCGGCTTCAGCTTGATCAGTGCTTCGATGGTGCTGTCGGCGCGCGCGCCCTCGTCCTTGTTGACGGTACGGGTCTTGATGTCAATCTGACCGGTAGCCAAATTAGGGAAGCGCTCGATGATGTCGACGGAAGTCGTTTCATCGTTGAATTCGCCCGCCAGCTGCGCAGCGATTGCTTTTTGATGCGAGGCCAGAGCGAAAGCATCCTGCGCTTCGCGCGAGACCTTCCATTGCTGAGCGACTTTTTCAGCGGTCAGGCCCATACCATAAGCCATGCCGATATTTTCATCCTTGAAGGCACCCATGTTGATCGATGGATGGAAGCCCATCATCGGCACCATGGACATCGACTCGGCGCCGCCGGCGATCATGACATCGGCCTGGCCGACACGGATACGGTCTGCTGCCATTGCAATCGCGGTAATGCCGGATGCGCAGTAGCGATTGATGGTCACACCGCCGATGGTGTTCGGCAAGCCGGCCAGCAGCACGGCGTTACGCGCCATGTTGAGGCCTTGCGCGCCTTCAGGGAAAGAACAGCCGATGATGGCGTCTTCGATCAGTTTCGGATCGAGGCCCGGGACTTGCGCAATCGCGGATTGAATCACACGCACCAGCAGGTCGTCCGGGCGCACGTTCTTGAACATGCCGCGCGGCGCTTTACCGATCGGGGTTCGCGTCGCAGCGACGATGTAGGCGTCTTGAAGTTGTTTGGTCATTTATGGCTCCTGATTTTTTATGTGGATGCGTGCATTAGTTACGAACCGGCTTGCCGGTTTGCATCATCCCCATGATTCGTTCCTGGGTCTTCGGATGGTTCAGCAGTTCCATGAACGCCTTGCGCTCCAGATCCAGCAACCATTGCTCGTTGACCACGCTGCCTTCTTCGACTTCGCCGCCGCTGACGATCTCGGCGATCATCTGGCCCAGCTTGAAGTCATGCGCGGAGATAAAGCCGCCGTCGCGCATGTTGACCAGTTGCGCCATGATGGTACCGACGCCGTAGCGACCGACCACCGAGACTTGCGGTGCCAGCGCAGGACGATAACCGGAGTCGAACATCGCGCGCGCTTCGACCTTGGCCACGTGCAGCAATTCGTAAGGGTTGAAGACGATGACGTCGTCCGCCTTGAGGTAACCGAGCTTGCGTGCTTCCAGCGCCGACTTGGAAACGTTGGCGGTGGCCGCAGCCAACATGTAATCCTTGAGGAATTGCAGGATGTCGTTGCCCTTGGCTTCCTTCGCGGCGCGCACGGCCGCCTCCTTCAGGCCGCCACCGGCCGGGATCAAACCCACGCCGACTTCCACCAGACCGATGTATGACTCGATCGACGCAACACGCTTCGCGGTATGCAGCAACAATTCGCAACCGCCGCCCAGCGCCAGACCGGCAACTGCAGCGACGACCGGGACGTTGGCGTATTTCAGGCGTTGATGCGCTTGTTGCAGATGATGCACGACCGGCTCGATGGCTTTGACGCCGCCGGACATGAACAGCGGCAGCATGGATTGCAGGTCGGCGCCGGCCGAGAACGCGCCGCCTTCGGCTGCGTCCGCGTGCCAGATCACCAGACCCTTGAAGTTCTTCTCGGCTTCGTCGAGGGCTTTGTTGATGCCGTCGATGACGCCTTGACCGATGACGTGCATCTTGGTCTTGAAGGACAGGATCAGGACGTCGTCGTTCTGATGCCAGATGCGGACCGAGTCGTCTTCGAAGAAGGTGGTGCCGGCAGTCTTGCCGTCGGCAGCGCCTTCGCCGACCAGCGGTGCGCGGAACGCCTGGCGTTGATATACCGGCAGTTCGGAACGGGCGACATTGGTCTTCTTCGATGGCGAGTAAGACCCTTGCGCGCTGTGCACACCTTCGCGGCCATCAAACACCCACGCCGGCAGCGGCGCTGTCGACAGCGCCTTGCCGGCGTCGATGTCTTCCTTGATCCAGGTCGCGACTTGCTGCCAGCCGGAAGCCTGCCATGTCTCGAAAGGACCGACGCTCCAGCCGAAGCCCCAGCGCATTGCAAAGTCGAGGTCGCGCGCATTGTCGGCGACGGTTTCCAGATGCACGGCAATGTAATGGAAGGCGTCGCGGAAGATCGCCCACAGGAACTGGCCTTGCGGATTGGTCGAATCGTGCAGCGCCTTCATGCGCTTGACCGGATCTTTTTCTTTCAGGATGCGCGCGATGATGTCGTCAGCCTTGCCGCCGCCCGGGACGTAATCGCCTTTGGCCGGATCGATGCGCAGGATGTCCTTACCGACCTTCTTGTAGAAACCGGCGCCACTCTTCTGGCCCAGCGCGCCTTGCTCGACCAGTTTCGCCAGCAATGGCGGCGTCGCATACGACGAGAAGAACGGATCGTCCTTCAGGTTGTCTTGCATGGTCTTGATGACATGACCCATCGTGTCCAGACCGACCACGTCCGCAGTACGGAAGGTGCCCGACTTGGCGCGGCCCAGCTTGGCGCCGGTCAGATCGTCGACGACGTCGACCGACAAACCGTATTTTTCTGCTTCGATGGCAGTTGCCAGGATGCCGAACACGCCGACGCGGTTCGCCACGAAGTTAGGCGTATCGAAAGCACGTACCACGCCCTTGCCCAGCGTAGTGGTCAGAAAGGCTTCGAGCTGGTTGAGGATTTCCGGATTGGTGGTTGCGGTCGGGATCAGTTCGACCAGGTGCATGTAGCGCGGCGGGTTAAAGAAGTGCACGCCGCAGAAACGCGCTTTCAGTTCGGCATCGAAACCTTCGGACAACGCGGTGATCGACAGGCCGGACGTGTTGGAGGCGAAGATGGCGTTCGGCGCGATATGCGGAGCGACCTTCTTGTACAGGTCGTGCTTCCAGTCCATGCGCTCGGCGATGGCTTCGATGATCAGATCGCAGCCCTTGAGCAGCTCGATGTCGTCTTCGTAGTTGGCAACCTGGATCAGGGCGGCGTCTTCCTTGTTGCCCAAGGGTGCCGGGCTGAGTTTCTTCAGGTTTTCAATGGCGCGCTGAACGATGCCATTCTTTGGGCCTTCTTTGGCCGGCAGGTCGAACAGGACGACCGGCACTTTTGCGTTGATACAGTGCGCAGCAATCTGGGCGCCCATCACACCCGCGCCGAGAACGGCTACTTTTTTGACGATGAAGTTGGACACGCGTGTCTCCTTTTAGTGATGCAGAAATGAGGTCTGGCTAATCAGGAAGCAGAGGACAGTACGACAAACCCGGAAAACCCCGACGGCTTGCGACACTCTACGCCTTCCCGCAATTTTTTACAGCATGCTGCGTTGTGATGACACTGGCGTGACGGCGAGGTTCGAAAAACTTGCCTCGCCGTCACGTTTGCAGCTTGATTCAGCTTGAGATGAGGACGCTTAGAACAGATCCGCGTCCAAAGCCATCAGATTGGCCGAACCCGAACGCGCCTGACGGATCAGGGTCGCGGTTTCAGGCAGCAGGCGCGCAAAGTAGAAACGTGCGGTCGCCAGTTTGGATTTGTAGAAGTTGTCACCCGAATCCTGTTTCTCCAACGCGATCTTCGCCATTTGTGCGAAGAAGTAGGCATAGACCAGATGGCCAACCACGCGCAGGTAAGGCACGGCAGCCGCGCCGACTTCATCCGGATTCTGGAATGCCTTCATACCGATTTCCATGGTCAGCTTGCTGACCTTGTCGCCGATGTCAGCCAATGGCGAGATGAATTCGGACATCGCTTCGTCGGTGCCGTTGTCTTCGATAAAAGCCTGGACTTGCGCACCGAATTTTTTCAGCTTGGCGCCGTTGTCCATCAGAATCTTGCGACCCAGCAAATCCAGCGACTGAATGGTGTTTGTACCTTCGTAGATCATGTTGATGCGAGCGTCGCGCACATACTGCTCCATGCCCCATTCGGAGATGTAACCGTGACCGCCGTAGACTTGCAGACACTCGGATGTCGCGATCCAGGCGTTGTCGGTGATGAAGGCTTTAACCACCGGCGTCAGCAGCGCGACCTGGTCGGCGGCTTCCTTGCGGACTTCTTCGTCCGGATGATTCAGTTCCTTGTCCAGTTGCAGTGCCACGTAGGAGCAGAATGCGCGGCCGCCTTCGGCATAGGCCTTGGCAGTGAGCAGCATACGGCGCACATCAGGGTGAACGATGATCGGATCCGCAGCCTTGTCCGGCGCCTTGACGCCCGACAAGCTGCGCATCTGGATGCGGTCTTTTGCGTAGACCAGCGCGTTTTGATACGCGACTTCGGTCAGGCCCAGGCCTTGCATGCCGACGCCCAGACGGGCGGCGTTCATGAACACGAACATCGCATTCAAACCCTTGTGTGGTTCGCCGATCAGCCAGCCGACGGCGCCGTCCAAATTCATCTGGCAAGTCGCGTTGCCGTGAATGCCCATTTTTTCTTCGATGGCGCCGCAGGCGATTGGGTTGCGCGAACCCAGCGAACCGTCAGCGTTCGGCATGAACTTCGGCACGATGAACAGCGAGATACCCTTGGAACCTTGAGGTGCATCGGGCAGGCGCGCCAGCACCAGATGGACGATGTTGTCGGACATGTCGTGTTCGCCGGCAGAAATAAATATTTTGCTGCCAGTGATCTTGTAGGAACCGTCGGCTTGCGGCTCAGCCTTCGAGCGCAGCAAACCCAGGTCAGTGCCGCAATGCGCTTCCGTCAGGCACATGGTGCCGGTCCATTCGCCGGAAATCAGCTTCGGCAGATACAGCGCTTTTTGCTCGTCGGATCCATGCGCGTGAATGCATTCATAAGCGCCGTGCGACAGGCCTGGATACATGGTCCACGCCTGGTTCGACGAATTCAGCATTTCGTAGAACGAGTTGTTCATCACCAGCGGCAAACCCTGACCGCCGAACTCAGGATCACAGGACAATGCTGCCCAGCCGGCTTCGACGTATTGCTTGTAGGCTTCCTTGTAGCCCTTCGGCGGCGTGACGGTCTTGGTTTCCTTGTTGTACGTACAGCCTTCACGGTCGCCCGAGTGGTTCAGAGGAAACAGCACCTGCGAGGTGAACTTACCGCCCTCTTCCAGCACCTGGTCGATCAGTTCGCGGTTGGTGTCGGCGTGCGCCGGCAAAGTCTTGAGGACGTCTTCTACCTTCAGCAACTCATGCAGAACGAATTGCATGTCGCGAAGGGGGGCGTTGTATTGGGGCATGTTTTGTCTCCGGCAGAACTGATGAATCAGAAATGAATCAGTGATATTTAAAACTAACTAAGCTGCTTTTTTTGTAGCGGCGCTCGTACTTTTCGTGCTTTTGCTTGTGGCGGCCTTGGCGGTTGCCGAAATTTGCGGTGCTTGCGGGTTGCGATAGCTGTCGATCAGACGGTCGAAGCCGGCCTGCGCGCGCTCTACACTGCCCGGAATCTTGAGGAAGCGCGCATCGTGATGCAGCGCGAGGATCAGGCCGTAGATTTCGTAGACCATTTGCTCGACGTTGATGTCGTCGCGCAGGTGGCCCATTTCCATCGATTGATTGATACAGCGATGCAGCGCGTCGCGCCATGCCTGCACCATCGCCACCAGGTGGTCGCGGATGGCGCCGGGACGGTCGTCGTATTCGACCGCGCCGCTGATGTAGATGCAGCCGAGCGCGATTTCCACGCTGACCAGCTTGACCCAGCGCGCGAACATGCCTTGCAGGCGCTGCAGGCCGCGCGGCTCCTTGATGCTGGGATAGAAAACTTCTTGCTCGAAGCGATGGTGGTACAGGCGCACCACTTCGATTTGCAGATCTTCACGCGATCCGAAATGGGCGAACACGCCGGATTTGCTCATCTTCATTTTTTCAGCGAGCAAACCAATGGTGAGGCCTTCCAGGCCGTCGCGGCTGGAAAGCTCCAGCGCCACGTCAAGAATGGCGGCGCGCGTCAGCTCGCCCTTGCGCATGAACTTCGGCCGTGTCACGGAGGATGATGTCTCAATCATTGCTGTATCTCGAAAAACGCCAACTGCTACGTGCTGCACCGGTCTTTATTGTTGTATTCAGCTTACCTGGGCAGCTCAGAATTTTTTATGCGAACGGTCGTACTATTATTCATTGCCCGATAAATGTCAAACAAAAAATGACGGGCTTGCAGATTTACTTTGAGAAGCAAGAGGCGCTGATACAACGCAGAAGCCGGACGGCAATCTTGCGAGCAGGAAACGGTGCCCAAGTGGCACGAAAATGACCAGGTTCAGCAGCGCGTCGTACGGCACCAGAAGTCGATTTTGAAAGAGGTCAGGAAGAAGATTGATCCAGCAAACGGCGATCGCGTTTGGTCGGACGGCCTTTCAGGGCGGAAGCCGGCTCACGGAAGAAATGATGCTGCTCCGTCGTCAGGCGGCGCTTTTCAACACTGGCCGCCGTCTCGCCGTAGAGCGTCTGCGCCACAGCCGCCGAGCCGCGTTTTTCAGCGATACCGCAGACCACGACCTCCCATTCGGTGGCGCCGTTGTCGATCAGCAAGGTATCGCCGATCTTTACATTGTGCGAAGGCTTGGTGCGGTCACCATTGAACTTCACCTTGCCACGCTCGACGGCGTCGCTCGCCAATGACCGCGTCTTGAAGAAGCGTGCAGCCCAAAGCCATTTGTCGATACGAGTGGTGTCCATGCTTGTGCTCGAAGGAGTAAAAATGCCGGCCCTGATGATTCAACATCAAGGCCGGCACGTTCTACATCACACTATTACTTCAGCGACTCGCCTGCATCGCTGACACTCTATGAATGCCATCAACGCAGGCCATCGGGATCAGCGCTCGACTGCCAGCGCCACACCCATGCCGCCGCCGATACACAAGCTGGCCAGACCGCGCTTGGCGTCACGGCGAACCATTTCGTGCAACAGCGTGACCAGCACGCGGCAGCCTGACGCGCCAATCGGGTGACCGATCGCAATCGCGCCGCCATTGACGTTGATCTTGCTGGTGTCCCAACCCATTTGCTTGTTGACGGCAATCGCTTGCGCGGCAAAGGCTTCATTGATTTCCATCAGATCCAGGTCTTGCGGTGTCCAGCCGGCCTTCTTCAAGGTCAGTTGCGACGCCGGCACCGGGCCCATGCCCATGATGCTTGGATCCAGACCAGCCGACGAATACGACTTGATCTTGGCCAGCACCGGCAGGCCGAGTTCCGCCGCCAGTTTGGCCGACATCAGGACTACGGCGGCAGCGCCGTCATTGATGCCCGACGCGTTGCCGGCGGTGACGGTGCCTTCCTTGTCGAAAGCAGGACGCAGCGCACCCAGCGCTTCCGCGGTGACGCCGGACTTGACGAATTCATCGGTGTCGAAAACGATGGTTTCCTTCTTGTTCTTGATCTCGATCGGAACGATTTCATCCTTGAACTTGCCTGCCTTTTGCGCAGCTTCTGCCTTGTTTTGCGAAGCGGCGGCAAACTCGTCCTGCTCCTTGCGGGAGATGTCGTATTTCTTGGCGACGTTTTCAGCCGTAATACCCATGTGGTACTGGTTATAGACGTCCCACAGGCCGTCGACGATCATGGTGTCGGTCAGCTTGGCGTCGCCCATGCGGAAACCGTCGCGCGAATTGTTCAGCACGTGTGGCGAGGCGCTCATGTTTTCCTGGCCGCCGGCAATCACGATCTGTGCGTCGCCGCACTTGATCGCCTGCGCCGCCAGTTGCACCGCTTTCAGGCCGCTGCCGCACACCTTGCCGACCACAAAGGCCGGCACCATGTCAGGCAGGCCGGAACGGATCACTGCCTGGCGCGCCGGATTTTGGCCGACGCCGGCTGTCAGCACCTGGCCGAGGATGACTTCGCTGATGCTTTCAGGCTTGATGCCTGTCTTCGCCAGCAATGCTTTGATGACTTGCGCGCCCAGATCAGAGGCGGCAATTTTCGACAAGGAACCGCCGAACTTACCGACTGCTGTTCTCTGTGCTGCAACAATAACGACGTCATCCATGTTTCACTCCTTTGATTAAATATCCGAAGTCTTTCCGGGGGTGGACTGACTTGCTTGTTGAAATCCGGGACATCCATCTTAGTCCATTTCAGAGGCAATGGCGATACGGTGGATTTTCGGTATGTAGGCCACAATTATTCAAAGATTTTTATCTATAGTGAAGCTGGACATGTGGCTGCCGAAGAACACGCATCAAGAACCCTGGCGGGCTGAAGTAAAAAAGCGATACACCTGTACAGATGTATCGCTTTCGTTGTTACGACTCAGTGCTGAGCCTGAATTGAAAATGGCGTGTACCTACGCCATTTTCATCTCATTACGCCAAATCGTAGCGATCAGCGTTCATCACCTTGACCCAGGCCGCGACGAAGTCTTTGACGAACTTTTCCTTTGCATCGGATTCGGCATAGACCTCGGCGAGAGAACGCAGTACCGAGTTTGAGCCGAAGACCAGATCCACCCGCGTACCCGTCCACTTGACTTCACCGCTCTTGCGGTCGCGTCCCTCAAACACCTCTGCATCGGTCGCCAGCGGTTTCCACTGCGTACCCATATCGAGAAGGTTGACGAAGAAGTCATTATTCAGCACGCCCGGCGTAGTGGTGAACACACCGTGCCTGACGCCATCAACGTTGATGTTGATCGCACGCAGGCCACCGATGAGCACCGTCAGCTCGGGTGCAGTCAAATTCAGCAACTGTGCCCTGTCGATCAGTAAGACCTCCGCTGGAACACCGAACTTTTTGCCGACGTAATTGCGAAAACCGTCAGCCCGCGGCTCAAGCACAGCAAAGGAATCCACATCCGTCTGATCCTGCCGTGCATCGTTACGTCCCGGTGTGTATGGCACGGTCACGTTGACACCTGCGGCCTTGGCCGCCTGCTCCACCCCGACGCTGCCAGCCAGCACAATCAGGTCGGCCAGCGATATCTTCTTGCCGGCCGTGGCCGACTGATTGAAATCGGACTGAATACCCTCCAGCGCCTTGAGTACCTTAGCCAGTTGCACCGGCTGATTGACGTCCCAATCCTTCATCGGGGCCAGGCGAATACGGGCACCGTTGGCACCACCACGTTTGTCCGAGCCGCGGAAAGTCGAGGCTGAAGCCCATGCAGTGCCGACCAGTTCGCTCGTCGACAAGCCGGAGAGCAGCACCTTGGCCTTGAGTGCAGCCACGTCAGCGGCATCCACCAGCTTGTAATCCACGGCCGGAATCGGATCTTGCCAGATCAGTTCTTCAGCCGGCACCTCAGGCCCCAGATAGCGTGCACGCGGCCCCATGTCGCGGTGCGTCAGCTTGAACCAGGCGCGGGCAAAGGCTTCGGCAAAGGCCTGCGGGTCTTCTGAAAAACGCTGGGAAATCTTGCCGAATTCAGGGTCGAAGCGCAGTGTCAGGTCGGTGGTCAACATCGTGGGCTTGTGGAATTTTCCCTTGATGTGCGCATCCGGAATGATGTCCTCCGCATCCTTGGCGACCCACTGCTTCGCGCCGGCGGGCGATTTGGTCAGTTCCCATTCGTACTTGAACAGGTTCTCGAAGAAGTTGTTGCTCCACAACGCCGGGGTCTTGGTCCAGGTCACTTCCAGACCGCTGGAGACAGTGTCCTTGCCGTGGCCCTGCCCGAAAGTGCTGACCCAGCCCAAGCCCTGCGCCTCTATCAGCGCGCCCTCAGGCTCCGCCCCCTTGTGCGATTCCGGTGCAGCACCGTGGGCTTTGCCAAAAGTATGGCCGCCGGCAATCAAGGCAACGATTTCTTCATCGTTCATCGCCATACGGCTAAACGTGGCGCGGATATCCTTGGCTGCGGCCATATAGTCACCGCTGGCGTTCGGACCTTCCGGGTTCACGTAAATCAGACCCATGTGCGTCGCGCCCAGGTTTTCGTCCAGTTCGCGGTCGCCGGAGAAGCGCTTGTCCGTGGCCAACCAAGTCGTTTCCGCACCCCAGTTCACGTCTGTATCCGGCTCCCACACGTCCGCGCGACCGCCGGCAAAGCCGAAAGTGCGAAAACCCATGGACTCCAGCGCCACATTACCAGTCAGAATCAGCAAGTCGGCCCAGGAAATTTTTTGACCATACTTCTGCTTGATAGGCCAAAGCAGGCGACGCGACTTGTCGATATTCACATTGTCGGGCCAGGAATTGAGTGGTGCAAAACGCTGCTGGCCACGCCCGCCGCCGCCGCGCCCATCCATAGTGCGGTAAGTGCCCGCAGCATGCCAAGCCATGCGAACGAACTGCGGACCATAATGACCAAAATCGGCCGGCCACCAATCCTGACTGTCCGTCATCAACTTGACCAGATCGGCCTTAAGCGCCTTGTAGTCCAGCTGTTTGAATGCTTCAGCGTAGTTAAACTCGTCGCCCAGTGGGTTGGACTTATTGGAATGCTGGCTCAACAAATCAACGCGCAACTGGTTTGGCCACCAGTCCTTGTTGGTCGTACCGCCACCGGTGGCATGATGAACGGGGCACTTGGCTTCGGTTGACATAATGAAGTCTCCTGGTGTGGTCGCGGCCCGGAATGAACCGCGAAAAATTGATGAAAAAAAGAATGAACCTCTAGCGCCCGATATTCCGTTCAATGTCTTTACGCTAAACCCGCTAACACTTTCAGCCCAGCCGAGATCATCTATGGACAGCTTGATGCGCCACTGCGTGAACTTTAATTAAATTAATTAAAAATGAGAAATTAATTGTTTTTATTGATTGGATAGGAATTTCGTTGCAGCGACACATTTGCCCGACCGCTGGCAACAATAAAACTGCATTATCGAGCAAACCTGTGAAAAGAGAGTGACAAGAAGCGCCGGTCAGGCGTCCTGCCCCAGCGTGATGACATGGATGACGCCACGATAGAACAGGAAGGCCGCGCCGTACCAAAGCTTCTTGTACCAGGCCGAGTGCTCAAAGTCCTGCAATTGCACCAGCCTGCCTTCGCTCAGCCCGACTTCGATTTCATTGCGCAGGGTATGTGCAAATTCGACATCGCTGACGACCACGTTGGCCTCCTGATTGACGAACAGGCTCAGGCCGTCATAGTTGCTGGAGCCGACCGTCGCCCATTCGTCGTCAATGACGGCGACTTTGGCGTGCAGCTGGGTCTTGGTGTATTCGATGATGCGCACGCCGGCCCGCAGCAGTTTCGGATAGAAGGAATGCGCCACCGCATCTTGCAGATAGAACTGCCCCACGCCCAACAGCAAGGTCACCTTCACGCCGCGCATGGCGGCCTCTTCCAGAGCCCGGCGCAGCTTGCGGCCCGGAGCGAAATAAGGATTGGCCAGAAAAGCGGTTTCGCGCGCCCGTCCCAGCGCTTGCAGATAGGCGCGCTGGATGGTGCGGCGATTGCGCAGGTTGTCGCGCACCACTAGCCCTGCCAACGCTTGGCCCGGCTCGGTGCCGTGCTGGGTGTAGCGCGCCATTTTGAATTTATCCCAGCGCGCGCGCAGCTTCATCTTGCCGGTGCGTATCCACTGGTTTTGCATTTCTTCGTGGATCGCTTCAACCAGCGGCCCGTTGATCTGCACCGCAAAATCCCAGCGCGGCGCCGGGAGGGTCGAATGATTTGAGTCATCGACAAAATCGTCGATGATATTAAGCCCCCCGACAAACGCCCATTTGCGATCCACCACGCACAACTTGCGATGGCTGCGCGCGACACCGCGACGAAACCAGGGATTGAAAGAACGGTGCTGAACGCCGGCGGAAGTCAGCGTCGCCTTGATCTGCTTGCTGTGGACACGCCCCGTGCCAACCCAGTCGGTGATGACGCTGACGATCACGCCGCGCTTGGCCGCGCGCTCCAAAGCGTCACGCACCAGAATGCCGGTGTCGTCGATGCGAAAAATGTAGGTTTCAAGATAGATCTCGACGTGAGCGTCGTCGATGGCGGCAATCAGCGCGGGAAAGAATTCCGCACCGCTGCGCAACAGCGTCACATTGTTGTCCCCGCTATAGCTGATTACGCGCATAGCGAGAGCAAGACAGGAGAAGAAAAAACAGACGTCAAATGGGACAAGGGAAAAGTCAGCGAAGGTGGCGTTGGCGTCATTTTAAGCGCAAGGTGCTGACGATGGGCGCGTGATCTGACAGCGTGGACCACAATCCGCCGCGCATGACCTCTGCCGACTCCACTTCAAACCCGCGCAGATAAATGCGATCCAGCCGCAGCCACGGCATTGATGCCGGAAAAGTGCGTGCCGGCTGCACCACTTGCCGCATGCCGCCGAGCTTGCGCAGATAACCCATCAAACCATGCGGCATGGATTGCTGCTCGAAGACTTCGGTGACACCCAGGCGAATACGCAGAAAATCACTGAGCTTGTTGCCCCAGTCGTTGAAATCGCCGGCGATGATTAGCGGCGCATCCGGCGGCGACGAAGCGCGTACGGCCTCGATCAGCGCGGCCGTCTGGCGATGGCGGCTGCGCGCAAACAAACCCAGATGAATGACATAGCAGTGCACTTCAACGCCTTCGATATTGACCACGCAATGCAGAATGCCGCGTGACTCATAGGCGTGATCAGAAACATCCTGATTACGCGAAGATGCAATCGCAAACCGCGAGAGGAAGGCATTGCCGTGATGGCCATGGTCGTACACCGCGTTCATGCCGTAGGCAACATGATGTGACTCACCGGCGAGATATTCATGCTGGGCCTGCTGCGGCCAATGCGCGGCATGGCGTATGGCGATGCGATCGTGCCGCCCCTGCACTTCCTGCAGGAACAGCAGGTCAGCGTCGAGCTGAGTCAGCGCCTGTTTCAACGCGTGGATGCGCGGGCGTCCGCTAAAGGAGGTGACGCCCTTATGGATATTGTAAGTGGCGATGCGTAACTTCATAGATCGGCAAAACCCCTTGTTGATGTTGCTGTTTATTGGGAGCGATCTGGTCCGGCAGAAATATATTGCGGCAACTGCAGAATCGCCTCTGCATTCGACGGTGAGAAACATTGATCGGCGGCCTCACGATACGGCAACCATTGGTAACGCGTATGCTCGCGCGGCGCCAGCGTCACCGGAATGCCGTGCGGCACCAGCAAGCCGAACACGTGCTCGGTATTGCGCGTAACACCCGGTGCATAGCGATGCCGCCAGACCGGATAAATTTCGTACACGTTGGACAACTGCCAGTCCAGCAGATGATCGCACGGAACCCGATTCGCGGCTGTCGGCGAAACACTGATTTCGTCACTGACCAAGATCCCTGTTTCCTCACCTACCTCGCGCCGGGCAGTTTCTGCCAGCGGCTCATCCAGCGTGTCTTTGGAACCCGTCACCGACTGCCAGTAACCGGCCTTGTCAGTACGTTCGATCAGGAGGACATCGAGTTGTTCGGTGTAAATGACCACCAGGACGGACTCGGGAATTTTAAATGGACGGTTCATTTCTCTTGAGCATGTGACAACGTTGCCAACGCTCATTGTATCGTCAGCGGGGATTCTGCGGTGCGCACAGTCATGCGTCCATCGAGGCCGCACTCTCCTCCACCAGCCAGTTGCGGAAGCTGCGTGCCGCCGCATGCTCGATACGGTCGCGCGGCCACACCGCGTAATAACCGCCACCCAGGCTGGCGCTCGCTTCACAGGCGCGCACCAGCAGGCCTTCGCGCATGCAGGCATCGATCATGTGGCGCCAGGCCAGAACGATGCCGTGCCCCTCCATCGCCAGCTGCAACAATATCGGATATTGATTGGAAAGGATCTGATGCTCGATGCGCACGTCGGCGAGATCGTTCTGCGCCATCCAGTTCTGCCAGGACAACCACTGGCGTTGACCGTCTTCCTGCATGAGCAGAGTTTCCTGCAACAAATCTTTGGGCGTCAGCGTACGTCCGGCAAGATAAGCCGGTGAGCAGACCGGGAAGACTTCTTCATCATACAGCCGCCGCGCCGCCAGGCCCGACGGCGGCCCGTCGCGCAGGAAGTAGATGCCCATGTCGAAATCAGTTTCCGACAAAGCGGCCAGGCTGTCGTTGACGATCAGCCGCAGATGGCACTCCGGCTGCAGCGCCCGGAAGCGCGCCAGACGCGGCGTCAGCCACAGCACCGCAACGCCGGAAGAACAGGCGACGGTGAGTTCGCTGTGTCCTTTGCGCTTCATGATGTCTTCAGTAACCTCGGCGCAACCGACCAGCAGGCGCTGCACTTCTTCGGCGTAGCGCTGGCCGCTGACGGTCAGCCGCAGGGCGCGCGGCTCGCGGATGAATAACTTCTTGCCGAGGAAACGTTCGAGCTGCGCGATCTGGCGGCTGATGGCGCTCTGCGTCAGATGCAGCTCTGCCGCGGCGCGCGTGAAGCTACTGTGCCGCATGGCAGCCTCAAACGCGATCAGCGACGGTAAAGGAGGAAGTGGAGAAATACGCATGATGGGGTCCGTGATCGAACAAGGGACAAAGAAACAAACTACTCAGAACCCCATCATAGAGCGAAAAGCGTGCCCGGCAGGCACCGAATGACATACTGCTCAAAACCGGCTCAGGTACGACTCAAATACTGCTGCGATGCAGATAGCCGCCTTGCATGACCAGCGACAGATGCTCGCCCTGGCCTGCCAGCAAGTGGATGTCGTCGAGTGGATTGCCATTGACCACGATCAGGTCGGCGCGCGCACCGGCACGGACAGTGCCCAGTTCGCCCTCGCGTTGCAGGATGGCAGCAGCGATCGAGGTCGCCGAACGGATCGCTTCCAGGTTGCCGAGAATCTCCGCGCGGATGACGAACTCCTGCGACTGATCCTGATGCATCTCGCCCAGCAGATCGGAACCGAAGCCCATCTGCACGCCGTGCTCGGCATAAATCTTCAGCGAATCGCGACCGGCCTGACGCACCGATTCGATCTTGGCGACCGAATCTGCGGGCAAGCCAAGACGCGCACCATCGCGCGCCAGCGAGTCGTACGTCACCAGTGTCGGCACCACGAAGGCGCCATGCTCATGCATGATGCGCGCTGCGTCGGCATCGACCAGATTGCCGTGTTCGATGGTGCGCACGCCGCAACGCACGGCGCGTGAAATGGCGCGTCCGGTGTAGGCATGCGCCATGACGTAAGTCTGTGCAGCCTCGGCCTCGGCAACGATGGCGCGGATTTCATCCTCGCTGTATTGCGTGTTGCCGATCGGATCGGTTGGCGACGCGACGCCACCCGACGCCATGATCTTGATCTGCGTTGCGCCCTTCTGAATTTCTTCACGCGCAGCCAGACGCACGGCATCAACACCGTCCGCCACACGCGCAATCGCACCCGCACGGAAAGCACAGGAGCAAGGCTCCAGCACATCAGAACGCGGACGGAAATCGCCATGGCCCCCTGTTTGCGACAAAGCCTTGCCCGATGGAAAAATCCGCGGACCCGGCACCAGTCCGATGGCGATGGCTTGCGCCAGTCCCCAGTCGGCGCCGCCGGCATCACGTACCGTCGTGAAGCCGCGATTCAACATGGCTTCGACAATCGGCAAGGCGCGAATCGAGGTCAGTGAACCAGGTTGCAATGCATTCGCGCCCAGGTTCGCCAGCGAAGCCAGCACGTGGACATGACAATCGATCAGGCCGGGCATGACGGTCTTGCCGCTGACATCAATACGCCTAGCGTCAGGCGCATCGATCGGTGTCGACGACACATCGATGATGCGATCGTTTTCAATCAGAACATCGTGGCGCAGCAGCAAACTGCCGTGGGCCGGATCAAGGACGTTGCCGCCCTGCAGGAGAATCTTGGTCATGGAAAATTAAATTTAAGCTTGTTGCAAATACGATGGCTCACGCACGAAACGGGTGCCGACCAGACTGATGGCGGCGGCGATCATGACGTAGAACGCCGGCGCCATGGTGCTGCCCGTTGCCGCGATCAGCCAGGTGATGAAGAACGATGCGAAACCGCCGAAAATGGTCACCGCCAGGTTGTAGGCAACCGACAAACCGGTCGACAGCACCTTCGCTGGGAACAGTTCAGAGAATGCCGCCAGAATCGGGCCGGTGTAGGTCGCAATCAGGATGCCGAACACCAGTTGGAAAATCAGCAACGAGAACAGACCCGGCGCCGCGTTGATATAAGCGAACATCGGATAAGCCAGCAGCAGAATCAGCAGCGCTGCACCGGACAACAATCCGCGGCGACCGAAACGGTCAGCGATGCGGCCGACGATAGGCGCAAACACCATGATGCACAGACCACCCACCATGCCGGCGATGAAACCGGTCGACTGCGGTAGCTTCAGCACCTTGATCGAGTAAGTCGGCATGTAGAACAACAGCACGTAGGTACAGACGGTCCACAGGATCACCATGGAAAAGCTCGCCAGCGTTTCGCGCGGGAAGTTGCTGATGATTTCCTTGAGCGGCGAATCGGTCTTGTCCTTGGCTTCAAGGAAAGTGGGTGTTTCATCGAGATGATGACGGATGTAATAGCCGACCGGGCCGATGATGATGCCCAGCAGGAAAGGCAGACGCCAGCCCCAGCTTGCCAGCGCCTCAGGGCTGAGGCTGCTGGTGACAAAGGTACCGACTGCAGCACCCAGCAACACGGCCACGCCGATGCTGGCCTGGATCCAGCTGGAATAAAACGCGCGTTCCTTGACCGGTGCGTACTCGGTGAGGAAGGCGGTGGCGCTGCCCATTTCGCCGCCTGCGGAGAATCCTTGCAGCAAGCGCGCGACCACGATGATCAGGGGAGCAAACAGGCCGATCTGTTCATACGTTGGTGCCAGACCGATCAGCGTCGTGCCGGCCGCCATCAGCAAAATCGTCAGTGATAAAGCTGCCTTGCGACCCACGCGGTCAGCATAGATGCCGAGCAAGATACCGCCGACCGGACGCATGAAGAAGCCCACGCCGAAAGTCGCCACCGCCAGCAATAGCGAAGTCAGCTCGTTACCGGTCGGGAAAAATAGTTTGGCGATGATGACGGCAAAGAAGCTGTAGACGGTGAAGTCGAACCACTCGAGTCCGTTGCCGATCACAGTGGCGACAATCGCTCGTCGTCGTTGGTCGCCGCTGACAGCAACCGGTGCAGCAGCATAAGCAGTATTGGTTTGCATGATCTCCCCCCTTAGATTGAACACATGGACATGCGTTGGATAATAGGGTCAGCAAGAAGCAAGCCGGAAATGATATCTGCGCATGTTGCCATGCTTGCAGCGCATGCATGCGTAAAAGATTTATATCCAATCGCCATGCCGGCTTCACCGATGCGCAGACCCAGGGCTGCTCACAGCAACGCATGCCGAGGCGCGAACAGGTGGCAACAACAAAAAAACGCGGACGTAAAAAAAGGCGCAATGCATTGCTGCATGCGCCTTCTTTTTTATCCGCGCCAATCAGGGCCAAGGCGCGGACGGTATTGCCAGACTTAGGCCTTGATCACAGGCTCCGCATTGCGCAGACGAATATGCAATTCGCGCAGTTGCTTCTCGTCGACCGCCGACGGTGCTTGTGTCAGCAAATCTTGCGCGCGCTGGGTCTTCGGGAAAGCGATCACGTCGCGGATCGATTCAGCACCGGCCATCATGGTCACCAGACGATCCAGACCGAACGCGATACCACCGTGCGGAGGCGCGCCGTATTGCAACGCGTCCAGCAGGAAGCCGAATTTCAGGCGTGCTTCTTCATCGTTAATCTTCAGTGCGCGGAACACCTTGCTCTGTACATCGGCGCGATGGATACGGACCGAACCGCCACCCATTTCCCAACCGTTCAGCACCAGGTCATAGGCCTTGGCAATGGCTGCTGCCGGGTTGGTCGAAATGAAATCTTCGTGACCATCCTTCGGCGAAGTGAACGGGTGATGCAGCGCGACCCAGCGTTGGTTGTCTTCGTCGTATTCGAACATCGGGAAATCAACCACCCACAGCGGACGCCAGACGTCGTCGAACAGGCCATTCTTCTTGCCGAAATCGCTGTGACCGATCTTCACGCGCAGCGCGCCGATTGCATCGTTGACGACCTTGATCTTGTCGGCGCCGAAGAAAATCAGATCGCCGTCTTGCGCGCCGGTCTTTTCGACGATGGCGGCCAGAGCTGCGTCATGCAGGTTCTTGACGATCGGCGATTGCAAACCGTCACGACCCTTGGCTTTTTCATTGACCTTGATGTACGCCAGACCCTTGGCGCCGTAGATGGCGACGAACTGGGTGTAGGCGTCGATTTCCGAACGCGGCATTTCTGCGCCGCCAGGCACGCGCAGACCGACCACACGGCCGCCTTCGCTGTTGGCTGCGCCGGCGAAGACCTTGAAATCGACATCCTTCATGACGTCGGTCAGTTCGGTGAATTCCAGCTTGACGCGCATGTCCGGCTTGTCCGAACCGTACATGCCCATCGCTGTCGCGAAGTCCATGACCGGGAACGGGTCCGGCAGGTCGATGTCGAGCACGTTCTTGAAGACCAGACGAATCATGCCTTCGAACAGATCGCGGATTTCCTGTTCGTTCATGAACGAGGTTTCGCAATCGATCTGGGTGAATTCAGGCTGACGGTCAGCGCGCAGATCTTCGTCGCGGAAGCACTTGGTGATCTGGTAGTAACGGTCAAAGTTGGCGACCATCAGCAGCTGTTTGAACAGCTGCGGTGATTGCGGCAGCGCGAAGAATTCGCCGGCGTTCACGCGCGACGGCACCAGATAATCGCGGGCGCCTTCCGGTGTCGACTTGGTCAGCATCGGTGTTTCGATATCGATGAAGCCTTGCGCGTCGAGGAACTTGCGCACTTCCATCGCGACCTTGTAACGCAGGCGCAGGTTGTTTTGCATTTGTGGGCGACGCAGATCCAGCACGCGGTGTGTCAGGCGTGTGGTTTCCGACAGGTTGTCGTCGTCCAGCTGGAACGGTGGCGTGACCGATGGGTTCAGCACTTCCAGTTCATGCGCCAGCACTTCGATCTTGCCCGACTTCAGGTTGGTGTTGCCAGTGCCGTCAGGACGGTTACGCACAACGCCGGTGATGCGCAGGCAGAATTCGTTGCGCACGGCTTCAGCGTTCTTGAACACGTCGGCACGATCAGGATCGCAGACGACTTGCACCAGGCCTTCGCGGTCGCGCAGGTCGATGAAAATCACGCCGCCGTGGTCACGACGACGATGCACCCAGCCGCACAGGCTGACAGTTTGGCCGAGCAGTGCCTCAGTGGTGAGGCCGCAGTATTGAGTTCGCATGGACATATTCAGGTTCCGTTATTCCGATTTTCAGTTTCGTTTGATTCAGTTTTTGTGTTCTTGTGTGTTCTTTAGTGCTGGCGGGCGAAGGCGGGGCAGAACAGCGCGGTCATGATGATGACTCCGTGGCGCTGAACGCCCCGTCAATTATGCTTGGCCGCATCGGCGGCGATATCCGTGATGATCTTCTTGTCTGCTTGCATCTCCGGCGCGACAACCCCCATCGAGACGATGTACTTGAGCGCTTCGTCCACGCTCATGTCCAGCTCGACGGTATCGGCGCGCGGCACCATCAGGAAAAATCCTGAGGTCGGGTTCGGCGTGGTCGGCACGTACAGGCTGACGTAATCGCCTTGCAGGTGGTTCTTCACTTCGCCGCCGGGCACACCGGTCAGAAAAGCGATAGTCCACGAACCCTGGCGCGGATACTGCACCAGCACCGCCTTGCGAAACGCATTGCCGGACGACGAGAACAGCGTGTCGGATACTTGCTTGACGCTGGAGTAGATCGACTTGACCACCGGAATACGGGTCAGCAAACCTTCCCACAACGACACCACCTGACGGCCGATGAAGTTGCGCGTGGCCAGCCCGGTAAAGAAGATGATCAGCAGCGTAAGGATGGTGCCGAGGCCGGGAATGCGGAAACCGACCAGTGCTTCAGGCCGCCAGCTTACCGGCAGCAGCAGCAGCGACTGGTCCATGGTGCTGATGATCAGATTTAGCACCCACACCGTGATTGCCAGCGGGACAAGGATCAGCAGACCGGTGATGAAGTATTTGCGCATGGGATGGGTTTTCGCGGTTTTGCTCAAGAAGCGCTCGGCGTACTTGGAGTGCTGGGGGCACTCGGCGTACTCGAAGCAGCAGGAGCGGCGGCCGGTGCAGCAGTTGTGGAAGCAGCTGGCGCAGGAGTGCCGCCTGTGGCGTCAGAAGACGCAGGCGCTTCGCTTGCAGGCAAGGCCGTGCCGGTCGCGCCGGTACTGTTGGCGACACCGCTGCCATTGCCGCGGAAATCGGTCACATACCAGCCCGCACCCTTGAGCTGGAAGCCGGCGGCGGTCAGTTGTTTCTTGAAGCTGTCCTTGTTACAGGACGGGCAAACGGTCAACGCGTCGTCAGACATCTTTTGCAGCACATCTTTGGCAAAACCACACGCTTCGCAGCGATACGCGTAAATCGGCATAAATTACTCCGGCAAAAATCGTCCAAAACCCTGAATTATAAAGGTTTTTCAGGCATTTTTACGAGTCCGCCGCAAGTCAGGCCCGTCAAGGCCGGACAAGGAGCTCTGCAGGCATTCCAAAAAGCAACAAATGCCATTGATTATTGTGAAATGAGGAAAAAACTAGGCTTCGCTGCGGGATTGTTCCAGAGTCTGCAAGAAACTGCGGCACCACCAGTGCACATCGAACTCACGAATCCGTGCCAGCAAGGCAGCATGGCGCTCCTTGCGCTCCTCCAGCGGCATCTGCAAGGCGTGCTGGATCGCCTGTGCCGTACCGTGCGTATCGTAGGGATTGACCAGCAAGGCTTCTTTCATCTGCTCGGCGGCGCCGGCAAAACGCGACAGCACCAGCACGCCGGGATCCTCCTCGTCCTGAGCGGCGACGAATTCCTTGGCGACCAGATTCATGCCGTCGCGCAGCGGCGTCACCAGCGCTACCGCGCAGGCACGGTACAAACCCGGCAGGCGTTTGCGCGCGACGGTGCGGTGCATGTAACGAATCGGCATCCACTCGAAATCACCGTAATCGCCGTTGATGGAGCCGCACAGGCTTTCCAGTTCGCGCTGGATGTCGGCGTAGGCGTCGACGTCTTCACGGCTCGGCGAGGCCACTTGCAGCAGCGTTGCGCTGTGACGGTTTTCCGGATACTGCTGCAGCAACTCGCGGAAGGCGCGGATGCGATGCGGCAACCCCTTGGAGTAATCGAGCCGGTCGACGCCGATCAGCAAGCGTCGCCGCGAGTATTCCTTGCGCGTGGTCTCGAAGGTTTCGCGTGCTTCGCGGGCACAGCCGAGACGTTGAAAGTCCTCGACATCGATCCCGATCGGGAAAGCCTTGGCCTGCACCGTACTGTTGAAGGCGCGGAACTGGCTGACCCCGACGGTCTCAGCGGTGGCTTCGGCTTTGACGTAGTGTGAAAAGTGCAGCAGATCGGCCTCGGTCTGAAAGCCGACCAGATCGTAAGCAAACAAGGCGCGCATCAGCCATTCATGCGAAGGAATCGCTGCCAAGATTTGTTGCGGCGGCAGCGGAATGTGGAGGAAGAAGCCGATGCGGTTGCCGCAACCCATGGCGCGCAATTCTGCCGCCAGCGGAATCAGGTGATAGTCGTGAATCCAGATCAGGTCGTCGGGCTTGAGCAAGGCCATCAGCTTGCGCGCGAACAATTGGTTGACCCGACGATAGCCGCCCAGATGACCGGATTCGAAATGCGCCAGATCGAGCCGGTAATGGAACACCGGCCACAACACGCCGTTGGCATAGCCGCGGTAGTAAGCATCGTGATCTTCGGCGCACAAATCGAGTTCGGCCAGCGTGACGGAACCGGCCTGGCTGACATGCAAGGCGCCTTCACCAGGCGTGCCGTCTTCGACAACCTTGCCGCTCCAGCCGAACCAGACGCCACCGGTACGTTTGAGGGTTTCGCCCAGTGCCACCGCCAGTCCCCCGGCCGCCGGCTTGCGCGGATCAGCGAGACGATTTGAAACTACGACGAGGCGGGACATGGTGGAACTCCTTTTTTGTTGTGTTGGACGGATAGAAACGAAGACGGCGGGAATATATGCATAGGCAAACGCGCGTCAGATCACGCTCTCCCACGATGCTGACAAGCGCATCGCGCAATTGATGATCCCGACCATCGAATAAGTCTGCGGGAAATTGCCCCACATCTGGCCGGTGACCGGATGCGTGTCTTCGGACAACAGGCCAACATGATTGCGTGCGGCCAGCATGGCCTCGAAAATTTCACGCGCCTGCTCCTTGCGGCCGATGCGAGCCAGTGCATCGATGCGCCAGAAGGTGCAGATGTTGAAGGCGGTTTCGGGACGACCGAAATCATCCGGCGCTTCGTAACGGCGCATGTAAGGGCCGTCGCACAGATATTTTTCCAGCGCGTCGACAGTCGCGATAAAGCGCTTGTCGGTCGGCGAAATCAGGCCGACCTCCACCATCAGCAAGACGCTGGCGTCGAGGTCACGGCCACCGAAGCTTTCGGCATAGGTCTGACGTTCTTCATTCCAGGCTTCGGTCAGGATGCGCTTGCCGATCATGTCGGCACGCTCGATCCAGTAGGTGGCGCGATCAGTCAACTCCAGCCGTACGGCGATTTTGGCGAGCCGGTCGCAGGCCGCCCAGCTCATCAGCGCCGACGAAGTATGAATGCGCGAGCGCGTGCGCAACTCCCACATACCGGCGTCGGGGCGGTCGTACATTTCAAAGGCGCGCTCGCCGACGGCTTCCAGATGTTTGAACTGTTCAATGCCGGCGCGGTGATGCAGACGAACATCGTGGAAAGCCTGCGCGGCCCCGAGGATGATGTTGCCGTAGACGTCATGCTGGAAATGCTCGTAGGCCTGATTGCCGACGCGCACCGGCGCATGATGGCGATAGCCGGGCAAGTGATCGAGGATCTGTTCCGGCAAGGCTTCTTCGAGACCGATGCCGTACAGTGGCTGCACATGGCCGCCGGCCGAGCGCACCACGACATTGGTGAGCCAGCGCAGATAGTCTTCCATGGTGCCAAGTTCTGAGATGCTGTTCAGCGCACGCACCACGAAGAAGGCGTCGCGCAGCCAGCAATACCGATAATCCCAGTTACGCGCGCTGCCCGGCGCTTCCGGCACGCTGGTGGTCATGGCGGCGATGATCGCGCCGGTATCTTCGTACACCGACATCTTGAGCGTGATGGCGGCGCGGATGACGGCGGCTTGCCACTCCAGCGGTGTGGCGAGACTGCGGCTCCAGTTGCGCCAGTAGGTGACGGTTTCCTGTTCAAAGCTGCGTGCGGTGTCGCCGATACCACCGGTCAGCGTTTCATCGGGACCGAGCAAGAAGTTGAACGGGCGGCTGATGACGAAAGCGGTTTCATCGAGCAGATAACTGATGGGTGCGTCGGTGTTGAGGCGCAGGATCATTTCCGAACCGACGTAGCGCACGTGATTGCTGCCGCGCGTAATTTCCGGCACCTCACGTCCCCAGTCAAAACGCGGACGCAGCAGCACGCGCAGGCGCGGCGCGCCGTTCAGCGGCAGCACGCGGCGCACCAGTGTCTGCGGCCGGAAGAAGCGGCCCCGGCTCGGAAAACGCGGAGCAAAGTCGGTGATCTCGACGCCCTGCCCCAGCGTGTCGTAGAGACGCGTTTTCAGCACGGCCGTATTCGGCTCGTACCACTGCTCGCTGTGGGAAAAATTCTCCAGCTCGAAACTCCACAAGCTGCCATTCTCACCAGGATCAAGCAAGGCATTGAAGACCGGATCGCCGTCGAATCGCGGCAGACAACACCAGACGACACGACCGAGCTTGTCGATCAGCGCGCTGTAAGAACAGTTACCGATGACGCCGAGATCGAGGGATGAAGTGGAAGGCCGGTCGCCGTCGTTGCTGACGCCGGTCGAGGTGTCGTTACTGGGAGTGTCGATGGATGACGGTGATGATGTGGATGACATGCTCATGCGGCCTTTCCTCTCTTTACTCTTTTTGTTGTTGCCCGGATGTCATGACCGGCGTGCTTGACTGCGCGGCGCCAGCTAGCTGATTCGACTTCGGGTGCGCGAAAAAATGTTCCTGTTAACAATGCCTAAGAACGCCGGTCGACAGCTTTCAGCGCCTGCTCCAGCCATTGATGCAGAGCGGCCGGGTTATCCAGCCGCATGTTCGCCTTGCTCGGCCCTTCGCCGATCTTGATGCCGAAGCCGCCGCCGTGCGACTGTACCCAGTCGAAGCCTGCCTCATCGGTCACGTCGTCGCCGACGAATACCGGACGGCGTCCGGCAAACGGTGCTTCACGCATGAAGGACGCAATGGCATCCCCCTTGTCGGCCAGCGCCGCTTTGGCTTCCACCACCATCTTGCCGCGCAGGACGGTAAAACCGGGCACGCGCGAGACGGCGTGATTCATGGCTTCGATACAGGTCTCTTCCAGATGCGGTGCCTTGCGATAGTGCAGCGCCAACGCGCCGCGCTTGGGTTCCAGCAACAGCCCGGGATGGCGCGCCACCAGCGGTGCCAGACGTTCCATCAGGCGAGCCGTGTCGGGCGCAGACAGTTGAATCAAGCGTCCCGATGCGTCGCGCCTTTCCAGCCCGTGCACCCCAGCAGCAGGCAGGTGGAGTGGCGCCAGATAATGGTCGAGCTGCACCACCGGACGACCGCTGACCACTGCCAACGCGCCATGCGAGAGTTCTTGGAGCCGCTGCAACATTTCGATCAGATCCGGAGCAGGCACCACGCTGTCGGGCTCGGGAGCCAGGTTCACGAGGGTGCCGTCGAAGTCGAGAAACAATGCATCCGCGGCAAAGTCGTATTCATGAATTTGCAAAGACATGCTTTATGAGGTCGATTTAATACCGATTAGTTCCAATTGGTTTTTCGACAATAAAGTCGTCTTTGAGCGACAACTTTCCCTGAGAAAACGCAAATGAAAAACGCGAGGCGGCCGGAGCGAAAAGACCGGATGGATGCTGCTGAAAGAAGGGAAATACTGAAGAGCCGGGCCGCTCGGCGATTCGCCTGGTCATGCAAAAAATGCGAATCACCCGAGGGTGAGGAAGAGGATGTAATCAGTTGTGCACGAGCGACTCAGGTTTGTCTATCGGCGTTGCGTGAAGTGACTTATGAGTGAGTGTCTTACACCACTGACAAGCTTTTTTCACTGCTTGCATTGCTAGATTGCTTGCCTGATTAGCGCGTTCTATTGCTGACACTAACCAGGCAAGCAGGATCAACTTAGCTGCTCTGACCGTCGGTGCTCAATGCAGCTTGCGCCGGTACCTGAGGAATTGGCGCCACCAGTTGCGGCATCAGCGAACCAACCACCATGCCGCCGATGCTCATGAGCAAACCGACCAGCTGCGGCGGCCACATGCCTTCCGGCGCGGCGTATTCCAGCGTGATCCATGAGACCAGACCGAGGATCATCGCGGCCAACGCACCCTGACGCGTCGCGCGCTTCCAGTAGACGCCGAACGCCAGCGGCGTAAAGGCAGCAACCAGCGTCACCTTATAGGCGTTTTCGACCATCTGATAAATGCTGGACTGGCTGTTCAAGGCCAGCGAGGTCACGGCGATGGTGAAGATCAGCACCACCACGCGCATGGAGAACAGGAATTCCTTGTCGCTCTTCCATGGACGGATTTCCTTGATCACGTTTTCGGTGAAGGTTACCGACGGCGCCAGCAAGGTCGCGCTGGCACAGCTCTTGATCGCCGACAGCAACGCACCGAAGAACATGACCTGCGCAAACACCGGCATCTTTTCCATGATCAGCGTCGGCAGCACCAGTTGCGAATCGGTTTCCAGCAGACGGGCAACCATGGCGGGATCAATCAGCGTCGCCGAGTACGCCAGGAAAATCGGGATGAACACAAACATGAAATAGATCACACCGCCGAGAATAGAGGCATTACGCGCGATCTTTTCATTCTTCGACGACATCACACGCTGGAACACGTCCTGTTGCGGAATCGAGCCGAGCATCATAGTTATCCAGGCGGCAAAGAACCACAGCACCTCCTTGGGCGTGGGGGAAGGCCAGAAGTTGAATTTGCCGGCATCCGCCGCATGCTGGATCACGACCGCCGGTCCACCGACCATGCCGGAGACTTCCCAACCGATATACAGCATGCCGACCACGACGATGATCATTTGCAGGAAGTCGGTGATCGCCACCGCCCACATGCCGCCCATGAGCGTATAGATCAGCACGCTGGCTGCGCCGATGATCATGCCCCAGTGCATCGGGATGTAGCCGCCCGAGACCACACTGAACACCAGGCCCAGCGCCTTGATCTGCGCCGCCACCCAGCCGAGGTAAGAGATTACGATGCAGATCGTCACCAGCATTTCTGCGGCGCGGCCAAAACGCTTCTTATAGTAGTCGCCGATGGTCAGCAGATTCATGCGGTACAGCGGCTTGGCGAAGAACACGCCGACCAGGATCAGACACAGTGAGGAGCCGAAGGGGTCGGCAACGATACCGCCGAGACCTTCTTTGAGGAAAGTCGACGAGACGCCCAGCACCGCTTCCGAACCGAACCAGGTCGCGAACACTGTCGCCGTTACCACCGACATCGGCAGCGAACGGCCGGCCACGGCGAAGTCCTTGCCGCTCTTGACGAACTTGGTTGCGTAAAGGCCGATACCAACTGAAATCACCCAATAAAGTATGACGAACCAGATCAGGGCATTCATGCAATTTCCTTACGCAAAAGGGCTTTGAAAAAGGCCCGGAAAGTGGGAGGGCTAGTGGGCGAAAACGCGCATTATAACGGCAGGAAGCCGTATCGGGAGCGTCTTCTGATGTGGATGCAAATTCCGCACCCGCCTGCCTTCCCTGCCCTGCTCTATCCTCCCCCGTTACGCGTGCGTCAGGAAGGCCGCGCCGCTTTACAGCATGTGGTACGGCCGATCCGACGAAGGAATAGTTTGACGAATAGCTGACAAATCGATGAATCGATGGCCAGGTGATTTGACATCAGGGTTAGTTAACCCTAAGCAACTTCATCTTGATCAGACCCATGTCGATGACTGCAGTGTCTTTGTCAAGCATGGTGACGATCAGGCCTTGGGTGCCACCGCCCTCTTCCGGCCAGATTTTGACGGTGTTGCCGTCGCTCTCAAAGCGCGCCTTGATGACCGTGCCGCCCTCGATCATCTGATCACTGGTGAACTCGAAATTGACCATGCCGCTTTGCTCGCGCCATTTGCCCACTAGCGGATGGCCACCGAAAGAGAACCAGCGCTTGATCTTGCTGAAGATGCCGCCGCTGGACGATGCTGCCGCATCCCGGCCGAGGCGTGAGCTCTCGCTGCCGAACGGATTAAAGCCATTGCTGAACTCTGTACGCCTGAGCAGGGACGCATCCTGACTAACCTTCCATTTGCCGTCGACTAGCGTCACCGGCATGTTCAACTGCATGCTTGTCTTGCTGGTCTTTTGCAGGATCTCGTCACGCTGAGACGACTGTTTCAGCCAGGGCGCTTCGTCCTTGATCTCCAGCTGGGCGCGCGCTATGGCGACGCTACGCTCGCCGTTCTTCTGCACCTGATCAAAACCGGAAACCGTCGTCACCTGCACACTGTTGCCCAGACAAAGACGATTATTTCTGATCCAAGGTTTTCCCGCTTCGGTGAGTGCATAGACATACTGGTTCTGCACGAAAAATCCGGTAGTGCTGCGCACCACTTGGGCCGGTGCATACACACCGCTTTCAGCCAGCGCATCCATCCATTTTTTGGTGAAAGCGTCATATTCAGCCACCCGGATCGAGTCACCCTGATAGCGCATGTTAGTGACACAGAGCAGGTTCTCACGTGCGCCCGCGTTGTCGGCCAGATAGCCCTCCATGGCACGTTTGAAACTGGCTTCGGAAGGGGATTCCGGCGCCAGCCATACCGCCAGTCCACCACCAGCAACCAACAAAACTGCGACGATGCCGGCACCGATTGCCAGCTTGCGCCTGGTCAATCCAGGCGGCACGACGGCCGCATGAAATTCTTCCTGAGCAGCAAGCGTCACAGGAGCGCCTGCGGGCGTCGCGAACACTGCTGCCTTCAGCGGCGTTCCGCATTCTTCGCAGAACCGGGCGGTGTCCAGATTGGAAACACCGCATTGCGTACAAAAGCGCGCCATGTCTGTCCTCTTATTTCAGCTTGTTGCCGCAATTGCCGCAGAACACGTCATCGGACGAAATTCCTGCGTGGCATACAGGGCAAGCAGGTGCAGACGGTGCAACCACAGCAGGAGCCTGCGTATCAATGACGGCTCCGGCAGTAGCCGCCACAGGATTCGCACCTGCTTTCTGTTTCTGCTGGGCCGCCAGATCGCGGGCGCGTTCGCGCGCTTCTTCTGCTTTCTTGCGTACCGAATCCAGTTTGCTGTTGAGCTGCTCTTCCGCCTTGGAGAAATCCAGATCGCGCGTGCTGTTGAGATAGATCAGACAGATACCTTTGCTCCAGATAAGGCTTGGAATCAACGCACCAACGGCGAACAGCAATCCGCCGCCGACCATACCGGCCATCATGTGACCATTGCCACCCATGCCGCCAAAACCGAAGCCCGACGCCAGACCCAATAAACCACCGCCGCCAAAACCGATGATGCCGAGCGACATGCTGGAGGTGATCGCCGATCCGGACACGATCACCATCGTAATGATGAAGGCGACGAAACCGGTAATGAGCATCAGGATGAACTCAGACAACAGCACCATGATCAATTGCTTGCGCACCACCATGTTGAGCTGCGCGATCACCTGGAAAACGCTGCTGCCGCTCCAGACCGCTGGCGCCGCTAACGGCAGCATGACGAAATACAGGGCGAACACAAGAATCCCGAGCACCACCGCCGAGACCGGGAATACGAAGGTGTACAACAACGGACCCAGCACAGGAATCTTGCAGATCGCCAGTGCAATCGCGACGACTACAATCACTGCCAGCACGATCAGGATCTGGAGAAAAACCACCGCCAGCAAACGATGGCTAGTGTAGAGCGACAGCAAAACCGCATCGATGATGCTGTGGCTGTCCGGATGCCCTTGCGCGTCGTTCATCAACAGGATGCCCACGCCGTTGCTGCCGTAGAAAAGTACGATGATGCTCAGAAGTGTGGCTAGGAAAAACAGAAAATAGATGCCGGTGACGCTGGCAAGATAGGCGAACAGACCACCCGTCAGGACCGCTGTCACAAACGTCAGTCCGAGCAGTGTGAGCGCGCGAAAGTTCTTGAACGCAGACGCTGCCTGCAGCAGCGATTCGATTGTTGACATCAGCGGTGCCGATGCCTTTGCGGCAGTTGTTGTATCGGTCATGCGATTTCCCCTTGTTGATTTGATTTGCAGCGTGCGTGAAGCCCTGATGACAAGGCTTCCCGACGGCTTCCCTCAGATGGCGTCCGGATGGCGGTGATGAGCGACCGGATCGTAGTGAAGAGGCGCTTAATTACGCTCGTAGGAAGGGCAACCGTCTTTGCCCCACTTGCCGTTGCACACTTCCCACATGCATTTTTCGCGCATGAAGAAAGACTGCCGCTGGCATTCGGCAACCCGCTCGGCGGTGCCGGGAGCGTTTGGCGTAAACACCTTGGTCGGGCCGGGTGTGGAGTTAGTCGCCTGCGCAGTGTTGGCACGGGATTGCGCTTGTGCCTCGGCCAAGCGCGCGCGACGCTCTTCACGCTCAGCCTGCAAGGCTTCCTGCTTTTTCTTGCGCGCTTCTTCTGCGGCCAACTTCTTGGCCTGCAACTGGGCCTTTTGTGCAGCCAGTTCTTCGGCTGAAGCTTGCTTGGGCGCCGGCTTGGATTCTGCTGCCGGTTCAGCGGCAGCAGGCGCAGATGCTGCCACCGGTGCGGTTGCGACCGGTGTTGGCGCTAGTGCTGGCGCAGCCTCTGTAGTTGCCGCGGGCACCGTTGCTGCCGGAGCAGCGGCAACTACAGGCGCAGTTTCTTGTGCCGGCACTGCGGCAGGTGCAACCACCTGTGCGGTCACTGCCGGAGTCGTGGCAACTCCCTTCTGGGAATACCAGAAACCGCCTGCGCCGAGGGCAATCACGAGGACCGCAATGCCGGCAAACAAGGGCGTACGCGAGGAAGACTTGCTCGTGGCGGCAGCCGGGATCGATGCTGCCGCTGGATTGACGTTAATGGCGGCTTCGACCTCAGGCGGAACAACCACTGCAGCAACTAAAGGCTCAGTTACAGGTTCCGGCTTGACTGGTTCAACCGCCTTTGTAATCGGCTCCTGAATTACCTCAGGAGCGGGCGCAATGACGTTGGCAACCGGCTCAAAGACAGGTTCGGCAACAACTTCTTCCCGAGCGATCTCCGGCGGTGGCGGTGGCATCAAAGGCTGAGACGGCGCAGGATTTGCAGCAACCGCAGCGATGGATGCTGACGCATCGACAGGCGTGATGACGGGTTCCGCCGGTGCAGCGATCACCGCTGTGCTGACTGTCGCCTGAAGATTCGTACCGCACTTGGCACAAAATTTTGTGCCCGGCTTGTTGCCATGTTGGCAGCCGGGGCAAGCAATGGTATCGGTTGGCGGCGTTATCGGAGAAGCTGAAATTGATGGAGATGCGGAAGCAGTAAAAGACGTACCGCACGCGAGACAGAACTTGGCCGAATCCCTGTTATCGGCACCACAGTGCAGACACTGCATATTGCTTTTCCCCTGTTTTTATTAATGGCGGCAATGATGTGATGTACAGCAATAATTATTCTTGCCCGCGTCATTCTGACGCATCGTTTCTCAAAAGAAAACAGAAAAAACCCTTCTCGACATAAGAATACCCGGCAGGTTGGAGTGCACTAAGTTGATCCCCATCGCCCGGCTGCCCGATGTAACACGGCCGTAATGAAAACCGGCAGTCGGTACATCACTGTATCAACGCCGATCGCGTTGATTTGTCAGTCTCGTCAGTAATTACGGAGTGGGCAAATCACCTTGCAACCGGGATGACGTCTTGCGGAAATTCCTGCGCCGGTGCCGCCTGGCCGTCGCGATCCACCCAGCGGTAGTGCAGGGGTACGCACTGACCTCTGCGCAGCGGATTACGCGTGCAATGGCGGGCATAGGCAGGATCGACATAGCGGTATGGCAGATGCTCATCCCGGCCGGCTGGAATGCCCAGTCGTGTAGTCTCGATCAGGGTCTGCGGTTTCTCTCCAACATCGTCGACGAACAATTCTTCCGGATCAAAGCAACGCGCGTCCCAATCGGGGACACGCAGGGCTAAAGACTTGCACAACAAGGTTTGCCCCGCACACAGCCGGTGCAGAGGCCGCGCAGCGCCTTGCGCATCGGGATTTTCAGCCTGCATCACGGCCAGTGCTTCGGAGCCGGCGATGGCATCGATCCAGGGATAGGCTGATTTGATGAGTACGGCATTGCCCGGGCCGGCTGCGCTGAAGTTGAGCGAATCGCCTCCACGCGAGTAATACATGTAGATGGTGCCGCCGTCCATGAAGAGCGCGCGCCGTTTGTGGGTGTAGCCCAGCGAGGCGTGGCTGCCGCGCTCGTCGAGGCAATAGGCTTCGGTCTCAATGATGCGGGCGGAGAGCCATTGGTCTTTCCAGCGCCGGCGTATTACTTTGCCGATGAGCGCGCGCGCCAGCGCAGGACTGTCCTGATCGAAAAAACGGTTGTCCAGCATGGTAAAGCGGGACGTGGCAGGTGAAGCTTTACGCATCTTGTCGTTCATCGAAGTCAAGGTCCATCATCAAATAGCAAATGGGGCGAGTCCTTTCGGAACTCGCCCCGCTTTCAGTATGAAATGCCCATCAATGAGTCGACATCAGTCGACGATAGCTTCCAGCGCAAACAGGTCAGCCGGATTTTCACGCTTGCGGATCAGGTGCACCTTGTCGCCATCGACCAGCACTTCCGCTGCACGGCCACGGGTGTTGTAGTTGGAGGCCATGGTCATGCCGTACGCGCCTGCCGACATCAGCGCCAGCAAATCGCCGGGCGCCAGCGCCAGTTCGCGATTACGCGCCAGCCAGTCGCCGGATTCGCAGACAGGACCGACGATGTCGTAGGTCTGCGCCGCATCCTTGCGCTGTTGCACGGCTTGCACGCCATGCCAGGCTTCGTACAGGGCTGGGCGCATGAGGTCGTTCATGGCGGCGTCGACCACGGCGAAGTTCTTGGTTTCGCCGTGCTTCAGGTATTGCACTTCGGTGATCAGCAGACCGGCGTTGCCGACGATGGAACGGCCGGGTTCGAACATGACTTTGATGGCACGGCCGTCGTATTTTTGCTTGCGCCAGGCATCGACGCGGGCGAAGAGACGGCCCAGGTAGTCGCCGACCGGAACCGGTTGCTCGTCGTCATAGGTGATGCCGATGCCGCCGCCAATGTCGAGGTGGTGGATGGCGATACCTTCGGCTTCCAGCTGATCGATCAATTCGATGACTTTGTCGAGCGCTTCCAGCAACGGCGCGTCGTCGAGCAATTGCGAACCGATGTGGCAATCGATGCCGACGACTTCGATGTTCGGCAGGGCCGCCGCATCGCGGTAGCAGGCCAAGGCATCTTCGTAGGCGACGCCGAACTTGTTTTCTTTCAGGCCGGTGGAAATGTAGGGATGGGTCTTGGCGTCGACGTTGGGATTAACGCGCAGCGAGATGCGCGCACGCTTGCCGACTTCGCCTGCGACTTCATTGAGGCGATGCACTTCAGGAATCGATTCGACGTTGAAGCACAGGATGTCGTGCTCCAGCGCCAGACGCATTTCGTCGCGGCCCTTGCCGACACCAGAGAAGATCACCTTGCGCGGATCGCCGCCGGCGGCAATCACGCGCAGCAGTTCGCCGCCCGATACGATGTCGAAGCCGGAACCGAGTTTGCCCAGCAGGTTCAGCACGGCCAGATTGGAGTTGGACTTGACCGAATAGCACACCAGCGCGCCGCCGTCACCGGCATCCACGCTGCGGCCGGCTTTCTTGCAGGCATCAGCGTAGGCGGAGTAGTTGGCGGTCAATGCTGCCTTGGAATACACGTAGAGCGGCGAGCCGAATTGCTTGGCCAGTGCATTCAGGGGCAGATTTTCAGCGTGCAGAACGCCGTCGCGATAGGAAAAATGGGACATAAAGTAGAGACAGCGAGAATTATTTTGATTGGGGAACAGCGGTATTCGATGATGCCGCACCGGCTTTGCCGGTTGACACATCAGTTGCAGCATCGGTTGCAGAATCAGTTGCAGGATCAGTTGCAGCATCAGCGCCGACATCGGCTGCCGCCGGAGCAGGCGCAGTCCTGACAGGATGCGGCGCCGGTGGTTTCGGCAGGTACAAAGGCCCCTTCTGACCGCAGCCGGTCAAGAGCACGATCAACGCAACAGCGCTCAGTGAGAGGGACGCCGGACGGGCCGGGGAAAAATAAAATGGAGACTTCACGATAGAATCACGGGTTTACATCAATGTCTCGGAGTGTAGCATGACAGAATCAGAATTCCTGGCCCTCGCGGATTCCGCGCTGAACGCGATCGAAGCCGCACTGGAGCAGGCCACCGACGACACTGACCTCGACGTCGAGTGCAGCCGCAGCGGCAACGTGCTGGAAATCGAATGCATCGATAACGGTTCCAAAATCATCGTCAACAGCCAGGCACCGATGCAAGAGTTGTGGCTGGCCTCCAAATCGGGCGGCTATCACTTCAAATACGACGGCAAGCAATGGCTGAGCGCACGCGACGGCTCCGAGCTGTATACCACGCTGTCGGCCTCGGTCACCGAACAGGCCGGTGTGGCTGTGACGCTGACTGCGCCGTAATCTGACTGCGCTGACTGTGTATTAACTGTCGTCAGCCCACGACTTGGCAGCCGCAATCGCGCGCTGCCAGCCGCGCACCAGCTTGCCGACCTGCTCTGCGGGCAGGGCCGGCTTGAAGCTGGCGTCCTGACGCCATTGCCGGCGCAGGGCTTCCTGATCCGGCCAGAATCCGACTGCCAGCCCCGCCAGATAGGCAGCGCCCAGCGCGGTGGTTTCCGTCACTTCCGGACGAATCACTTCGACGCCGAGAATGTCGGCCTGAAACTGCATCAGCAGGTCATTGGCGGTCGCCCCACCATCGACGCGTAATTGCGTAATATCCAATCCGGCATCGGCCTGCATCGCCTTCAGCACATCCATGGTCTGATAAGCGATGCTGTCGAGGGCGGCGCGCGCCAGATGCGCCGAGGTGGTGCCGCGCGTGGCGCCGAACATGGCGCCGCGCGCATGTGGATTCCAGTGCGGCGCGCCGAGTCCGGCAAACGCCGGCACCAGATAAACGCCATCGCTGTCGGGCACGCTACGCGCCAGCGCTTCCACATCGCGGGAATGCCGGATGATGCCGAGACCGTCGCGCAGCCACTGCACCACCGCGCCGCCGATGAAGATGCTGCCTTCCAGCGCATAGTGCACTTTGCCGTCGACCTGCCAGGCAATCGTGGTGAGCAGATTGTTCTTCGACACGATGGGCTTGTCGCCGGTGTTCATCACCATGAAGCAGCCGGTACCGTAAGTGTTCTTGACCATGCCGGGCGCCGTGCACATCTGCCCGAACAAGGCCGCATGCTGGTCGCCGGCGATACCGGCAATCGGAATCTTCGATGCAAATACGGTGGTCTTAGTGTGACCGTAGAGTTCGCTCGATTGCCGCACCTCAGGCAGCATGCTGCGGGGGATATCCAGCAAGGCCAGCAACTCGTCATCCCATTCCAGCGTATGGATATTGAACAGCATGGTGCGCGAGGCATTACTGACGTCGGTGACGTGCAGTTCTCCACGCGTGAAATTCCAGATCAGCCAGCTGTCGACGGTGCCGAACGCCAGCTTCCCCGCTTTCGCCAGATCACGCGCGCCGGGCACGTTGTCGAGTATCCAGCGGATCTTGGTGCCGGAAAAATAGGAGTCGACCAGCAAGCCGGTTTTGGCGCGGATCGATTCCTGATGGCCGGCGGATTTCAGCGCGTCGCAAAACGCAGCGGTGCGCCGGTCCTGCCACACGATGGCGTTGTACAGCGGACGTCCGCTGTCGCGATCCCAGACGATGGTGGTCTCACGCTGGTTGGTGATGCCGATGGCAGCAATGGATGCGCCATTCACGCCCGCCTTGGTCACCGCTTCGGCAGCGACGCCTGCTTGCGTGGACCAGATCTCTTGCGGGTCGTGCTCGACCCAGCCCGGATGCGGATAGATCTGCTGAAATTCCTTTTGCGCCGTGCTGACGATATGGCCGGCACGATCAAACAGAATCGCACGTGAACTGGTGGTGCCCTGGTCGAGCGCCAGGATGTACTGCTCCGACATGTCTTCCTCCGGCGGCGATGCCGCGCATAACAATGTTATTTTGACAACACCGGCATTGTGCGGGACAGTCTGCTGCGAAAAATTCCACCGTTTCCCGCTGCGACGCTCCACCTCGATGCATGGGGTGCCTTATGTGCCTTATACTCTCGCATCTTGTCACACTCACAGCAATTCTGGAAAGCACGTTCAATGCGCAGCACGACCACGCAACCCGACCCTCGCACGCCCAACCATGCACGGCAACGCGGTTTGACGAAATTCCAGCTGCTCGCAGCAATCGCCGTCATTGCGGTGATCGCGATCGTCGCCGCACCGCGTCTGATGACCGTCGTCAATCACGCGCACAATCCGGAAACCGTCACCGCCGAACAAGATCTCGGCGAGATTGAAAAAGCGCTGCAACTCTACAAGCAAGGCACCGGCAGCTATCCGACCAATGATCAGGGCCTGCTGGCGCTGATCGTCAAGCCAACCCGCAGCCCGATCCCGAAGGAATGGAAAACCGGCGGCTATATCGATCGGCTGCCGCGCGATCCCTGGGGGCATCCTTATCAATACCGACTCAGCAGCGAAGGCGACGCCTTTGACGTGTTCTCGTTCGGCGTCCATGGCCCGGATGAAGGCGACGACAATCCGGGTGTGATCCGCAGCAAACATTGATTGCGTAGCTACTGTTCTACACGCTACCCGCACGTAAAAAAGCCACGGAAATCCGTGGCTTTTTCATTGCAACTGATCGGTAAAAGCCGAAGCATTAATCCTGCTCCGGTTCGTCCAGTTTCTTTTTCACGTCCAACCGGGCCGACTGCCGCAGCGCCGATGCCGTCTTGCGATGCGGACCGGCGGCGCGCTGCTTGGCGGCGACCGCAACCGGATTGCGCGGCTTGGCAAGTTTTTGCGAAGGCTCGACGCGAAAGCTCATCTTCTGCCTCGTTGCCAGTGCCTTGTTTGCCATGGCTGCGCGCTCCTTCTCTGCGGTTCTGTCCTGTTACGCTTACAGCACGTAACGCGATAGGTCTTCGTTGACCGCCAGTTCACCCAGACGATCCTTGACGTAGGCCGCATCGATTGCGATGGTCTGCTCACCGGTTTCACCGGCGGAGAACGAGATCTCTTCCAGCAACTTTTCCATCACGGTGTAGAGACGACGGGCGCCGATGTTCTCGGTCTTTTCGTTGACCGAAAACGCAATCTCCGCCAGTTGCTGGATGCCGCTGTCGTCAAACTCCACCTTGACGCCTTCGGTTTCGAGCAAGGCCTGGTATTGCTTGGTCAGGCAGGCGTCGGTGCCGGTCAGGATGGTTTTGAAATCATCAATCGACAAGGAATCCAGTTCGACGCGGATCGGGAAACGGCCTTGCAATTCCGGAATCAGATCGGACGGTTTGGCCAGATGGAAAGCCCCCGAAGCGATGAACAGAATGTGATCGGTCTTGATCATGCCGTACTTGGTGTTGACGGTCGTCCCTTCCACCAGTGGCAGCAGATCGCGCTGCACACCGGCGCGCGAGACGTCGGCACTGCCTTGAGAGCGTGTGGCGATCTTGTCGATTTCGTCGAGGAAGACGATGCCGTTTTGCTCAACGTTGGTGATCGCCTTCTGCTTCAACTCTTCTTCGTTGACCAGCTTGCCGGCTTCTTCGTCGATCAGGAACTTCATGGCTTCCTTGATCTTGATCTTGCGAGTTTTCTTGCGGTTGTTGCCCATGCCGGAAAACATCGACTTGATCTGCTCGGTCATTTCTTCCATGCCCGGCGGCGCCATGATTTCCATGGAAGGCGCGGCGTCTGACAACTCGATCTCGATTTCACGGTCATCGAGTGCGCCTTCGCGCAAACGCTTGCGGAAAGTCTGGCGTGTGGTGCTACCCTTTTCTTCCACGCCGTCACCCGAGACCGCAGCAGTCTTGTTGCCTTCCGGCGTGAAGCCGAAATCGCGCGCGGGTGGCAGCAGGATATCGAGCACGCGGTCTTCGGCAGCATCTTCAGCGCGAGCACGCACCTTGCGTACTTCGCCTTCACGCGTTTGCTTGATGCCGATGTCGATCAGGTCGCGAATGATGGTATCGACGTCGCGGCCGACATAGCCGACTTCGGTGAACTTGGTGGCTTCGATCTTGATGAAAGGTGCGTCGGCCAGCTTGGCCAGGCGACGGGCGATTTCGGTTTTACCGACACCGGTGGGACCGATCATCAGGATGTTCTTTGGGGTGATTTCGTGGCGCAGCGGTTCGGCGACCTGCTGACGACGCCAGCGGTTGCGCAGCGCAATGGCGACGGCGCGCTTGGCGCGGCCCTGGCCGACGACGTGTTTATCCAGTTCGGAGACGATCTCTTTGGGAGTCATGTTCATGGCGATGTTCTTTGCTCTGTATGGTTCAAAGGACCTGAAACCTGTTCACGATCTGTAGCGAGAGGTCGTCAGCCGGTGGCGGACGGAGCGGAGCTCAGTTGAAACCCTTGGAGTGTACTTTAGTACATGAGGATTCCGAGCACCGCCCGACGCCGGATCACGGCCTCGCAGTAAGATCGTGGGCAGGTTAGTCGAGGGTTTCGATAATGTGATTCAGATTGGTATAGATGCAGAGCTCGCCTGCGATCACCAGTGATTTCTTGACGATGTCGGCGGGCGACAGCTCGGTATTCTCTTGCAGCGCCTTGGCGGCCGATTGGGCAAAGGTACCGCCCGATCCGATCGCGCCGATGCCGTCGGTCGGCTCCAGCACGTCGCCGTTGCCGGTGATCACCAGCGTGCTGTCGCGGTCGGCGGTCAGCAGCATGGCTTCGAGGCGGCGCAGCATGCGGTCGGTGCGCCATTCCTTGGCCAACTCAACCGAGGCGCGCATGAGGTTGCCCTGATGCTTTTCCAGCTTGGATTCAAACAAGTCAAGAAGCGTAAATGCATCGGCCGTACCGCCGGCGAAACCGACCAGAACCTTGCCGTTATAGAGCTTGCGCACTTTGCGCGCCGTGCCCTTCATGACCACGTTGCCGAGCGTCACCTGCCCGTCGCCGCCGAGCGCCACGGTATTGCCGCGTCGAACGGAAAGGATGGTCGTGCCGTGAAATTGTTCCATGCTAATGCCTCAATGAATGGTGTTTCTACAGAATGTCGCTTTGCTTGTTCTGGTGAAATGGGGTCAGCCGCGCAGATTGCAAGGAGATTGCAAAGTACGTGGGCGCGTCGCGTCCGAAGGCCATATTTTACGCCGCCGGGCAGGACAAAACAGAATGGAGGAAGAGCAAGACGTGGACAGATGACAATCTGTCTACTTTAAGGAAGAGAAACGGCACAAGAACAGGAAATACAAAAAATCCGTCGTCCCAGCGTACGCTGGGGCCCAGTGTCGTATCGGCCGTCCTGACAACACTGGGTTCTGACTTTCGTCAGGACGACGGCAATTTTTTTATCTGCTTAAACCGACAAGGTCATCAGGCTCGCATTACCACCTGCAGCCGTCGTATTGACGCACAGCGCACGTTCAGCCACCAGACGCCACAAGGCAATCGGCGCATCTTCAGCCGTCGGCACCAGCGGTACCAAGGCGCCATCGCGTGCAGCAAGCACATTGCGCCATTGTGTGATGACCGGCGCATCGACCAGCGCCAGATGAATATCCGCCGCCGCAATGTCGCCGCTGACGTCAATCGCCTGATGCACTACTTGCGGCAAACCGGCAGGAATCAGTTTGCTTTGCATCGCAGGTACCACCGCCGTATTGCCGGTCGCCAGCACCGCCGCCAGTTGATTGAGCAAGGCCGAGACGTCGTCGGCGGCGCACAGGATCTTGCCGCGTGGTGCGAACGACAGCGTGTTGCGTTCGCCGGTCGGGCCGGGCAAGGTCAGCGTCTTGTAGAGCAGGCTTTCCTGCACATAGGTCGCGCCGACTTGCGCCAGTTTGGCGTGACCGTGGGTGGCGGCCCAATCCAGCAATGCCTTCAACGGTGCCGATGCAGCGCCCTTGTTGTCGCTGAACAATTTGACTTCGGCGTGGCGCTGCAGGCGCTTCAGGTAAAGCGGGCCGCCGGCCTTGGGACCGGTACCCGACTTGCCTTCGCCGCCGAAAGGTTGCACGCCGACTACCGCGCCGACGATGTTGCGATTGACGTAGATGTTGCCGACATGCGCACGCTGCGCAACGAAATCGATGGTTTCATCGATGCGCGAATGCACGCCCAGTGTCAGGCCGTAGCCGCTGGCATTGATGGTGTCGATCAGTTGCGGCAACTGGTCGCGGCGATAGCGCAGCACGTGCAGCACCGGGCCGAAGACTTCGCGCTTGAGCTGCGCGATAGAGTCGATTTCGATCACGGTCGGTGCGACGAAGGTGCCTTGCGCGTGACGCTCATCCAGCGGCAGCTGATAGACCTTGCAGTTCTGCTTCATCTGTTCGATGTGCGCCAGCAATTGCGTGCGCGCTTCGATGTCGATGACCGGGCCGATGTCGGTTTCCAGACAATCCGGACGACCGACGCGCAACTCTTGCATCGCGCCCTTCAGCATGGTCATGGTTTTGTCGGCAATGTCTTCCTGCAAGCACAGCACGCGCAGCGCCGAGCAGCGTTGGCCGGCGCTGTCGAAGGCCGAGCTCAGGACATCCTGCACCACCTGTTCAGGCAAGGCGCTGGAGTCAACGATCAAGGCGTTCTGGCCGCCGGTTTCAGCGATGAACGGAATGTCGCCGTGCTCGTCCTTGATGCGTTGCGCCAGCGTGCGATTGATCAGTTGCGCGACTTCGGTCGAACCGGTGAAGATCACGCCTTTGACGCGCACGTCGCCCGTCAGCGTAGCGCCGACGGTCTCGCCGCGGCCGGGCAAGAATTGCAACGCTGCGCGCGGCACGCCAGCTTCATGCAGCAATTGCACGGCGCGATGCGCGATCAGTGGTGTTTGTTCTGCCGGCTTGGCCAGCACGACGTTGCCGGCGGCCAGCGAGGCGCTGACTTCGCCGATGAAAATCGCCAGCGGGAAATTCCATGGGCTGATGCAGACCACCGGGCCCCAGGCCAGCGCGTTGCCATCGTGGCGTGTTTGCAATGCGTAGTAACGCAGGAAGTCGACTGCTTCGCGCACTTCCGCAATGGCGTTCGGCAGCGACTTGCCGGCTTCGCGCACGGCCAGCGCCATGAGTTCCGGCTGATGTGTCTCGAACAAGTCGGCGGCGCGCTCCAGCATTTGCGCGCGGTCGGATGAGGATACCGATTGCCATTCGGAGGCGAAGGCAGTTGCGGCTTCCAGCGCGCTTTCTACATCGGCGCGCGAGGCTTCAACAATCTGGCCGACGACATCACGGCGATCCGCCGGATTGCAGATTTGCTGCAACTCGCCGGTGGAGTTGGCACCATCATGCAACAACGGTGCGACTTGCCATTGATGGGTAGAGGCTTGCACAAAAATGCGGTCGAGCTCGCGCAGGCTGTCTTCGTTGCTGAGATCGATGCCGGTGGAATTCTTGCGCTCTTCACCGTACAGATTGCGGGGCAAGGCGATCTGCGGATGCGGCTCGCCGCCGGACTTTTGCACGGCAGCGATCGGGTCGGTGATCAGCGTGTCGATGGCAACGTTTTCGTCGACGATCTGATTCACGAAGGACGAGTTGGCGCCGTTCTCCAGCAGACGGCGCACCAGGTAAGCCAGCAGCGTCTGATGCGAACCCACCGGGGCGTAAATGCGGCAAGCCTTGCCGAGCTGATCGGCGCCGACCACCTGGTCGTACAGCGTCTCGCCCATGCCGTGCAAACATTGGAACTCGTAATCGTCGATCTTGTGTTGTTGCGCCCAGGTGTAAATCGCGGACAGCGTGTGCGCGTTGTGCGTGGCGAATTGCGGATAGATGGCGTCGGTCGAGGCCAGCAGTTTTTGCGCACAGGTCAGGTAGGACAAATCCGTGTGCACCTTGCGTGTGTAGACCGGATAGCCGGACAAGCCGTCCACTTGCGCGCGCTTGATTTCGCTATCCCAGTACGCGCCTTTGACCAGGCGCACCATCAGCTTGCGACCGCTGCGGCGCGCCAGATCAGCGAGGTAGTCGATCACGAAGGGGCAACGCTTTTGATAGGCCTGTACCACGAAACCGATGCCTTCAAAACCGTCGAGGTCACGATCGAATGCCAGTGCCTCCATCAGATCGAGCGACAGTTCCAGGCGGTCGGCTTCTTCGGCGTCAATGTTGAGGCCGATGTTGTAGGACTTGGCCAGCACCAGCAATTGCTTCAGGCGCGGCAGCAGTTCGTTCATCACGCGCGCATGTTGCGCACGCGAATAGCGTGGATGCAGCGCCGACAGTTTGACCGAAATGCCGGGACCGTTCTTGATGCCGCGGCCGTTGGAGGCGCGACCGATGGCGTGGATCGCGTCTTCATAGGATTTGTAATAGAAGGCGGCGTCGTGCTCGGTCAGCGCTGCTTCGCCGAGCATGTCGTAGGAATAGCGATAGCCACGTTTTTCGTTGTCGCGGCTGTTGTCGAGCGCTTCGGCGATAGTCTGGCCGGTGACGAACTGATTGCCCAGCATGCGCATGGCGAGATCGACGCCCTTGCGGATCAGCGGTTCACCGCCCTTGTTGATCAGACGCGTGAGCGCCGAAGCCAGACCGCTTTCGCTATTGGTGCCGACCAGCTTGCCGGTGATCAGCAAGCCCCAGGTTGCCGCATTGACGAACAGCGATGGCGACTCGCCCAGATGCTTGCGCCAGTCGCCCTTGCTGATCTTGTCGGCGATCAGGCGGTCGGCGGTCTGGTGATCGGGAATGCGCAGCAGCGCTTCAGCCAGGCACATGAGCGCCACGCCCTCTTCCGACGACAGCGAGAATTCATGCATCAGCGCATCCACGCCGGACGAGCGCGTGCGTTTGGTGCGTACTGCCTGCACCAGTTTGCGCGCGAGCTTTTGGGTCGCCTCGGTCCAGGTCGCATTGCTTTGCACTTGCGACAGCAGCCATTGCACGGCACCACGCTCATCGCGGCGGTACACGGCAGTGATCGCTGCGCGCAATGGCGTTTGCTCAGCCAGCACTTCGTGATGAAAAGCGGCGAAAGCAGGAAGAAAAGTAAAAGCGTCGGACGGGTGGGAGGCGTTGTTCATATTGGTTTGTCTCGGAAAAGTCGGCAAAACACGGTTTTTTGCTTGCTGCGATTTTATTCGGGATACGCCAATATTAATTCTGCATTTACTGCATTAATTACAAATTAAATTAAGTTAAAACTATTTTTGCAAAATTATATTCTTATCAAGTTTTAGCTTGGCCAGATAAACAAACACCCGTCCGGATGTCGCGGGACGGGTGTTGAATGGAGCTGAAAAGTCTCTCTGGCGGATTGCGCCAGACAGCTTAGTTACCCAGCAACAATTGCATGATGATGCCGGTGCCGATCGCGACCAGCACATAGTCGCCGCCGGTCTGCACCCATTGATAGCCGCGTGGAGGAGCACTCAGGCGATGCTCGCGCCAGTTGTTGACGACGTATTGGCGATTGCGGTATTCCGGCGGCAAGCGGTCACCGCGATGGAAAGCGTGGTTAGGACCTGCGCCGCGTTCGTCATGGCGATCCGGCGGGCCACGGCGGTCATTACGATGGTCGTCGTGACGATCCGGAGGACCGCGACGATCATCATGACCTTGCGGTGGACGGCCATCGTCACGACCGTATTGTTGAGCATAAACAGCAGGCAAAGCACCGACGCCGAGCGTAAGGGCAAGAACCGAGGAGACAATGGATTTTTTATTCATGGTGGGCTCCGTACGATATCAATAAAGCAGAAACCCGCTGCACAGCACTGTTGCCGAAAACATATGCACTGCGAATGCAGCGGGACTGCTGTATGGAGCCCTTAACACCCGGCATGGTTCCTTAAAGGATGTATCCGAATGCTACCAAGGAAGCCTGCTCTAGCGTTGTCAGCCTGATGTCAGTCTTGCATCAGCCTTCACCCAGATAAGCCGCCTTCACACGCGGATCGTTGAGCATCTCCTTGGCGTTGCCGGTCATGGTGATCAGGCCCGACTCCATCACATAACCGCGGTGTGCCGCTTCCAAGGCCAGCTTGGCGTTCTGCTCCACCAGCAGGATCGTGATGCCCTGCGCCGACACCGTGCGGATCACTTCGAAGATCTTCTCCACCATGATCGGCGACAAGCCCATCGACGGTTCATCCAGCAACAGCAATTTCGGATGGCTCATCAGTGCACGCGCCATGGCCAGCATCTGCTGTTCACCACCGGAGAGCGTGCCGGCCATCTGGCTGGCGCGTTCCTTCAGGCGGGGAAACACAGTGAACCAGTGCTCGATGTCTTGCGCAATCTGTTGTTTGTCGTCGCTGGTGTAGGCACCCATCAACAGATTTTCGTGAATGCTCATGCGCGTAAAAACACCGCGCCCTTCCGGTACCATCGCCAGCTTTTGCTGCACCAGGTTGAAGGAGCTTTGGCCCTTCAGCGCCTGACCGAGATAGGTGATGTGGCCGCTGACTTTGCAGTTCGGCAGCGTACCGGTGATGGCTTTCAAGGTGGTGGTCTTGCCGGCACCATTGGCGCCGATCAGCGTGACCAGTTCGCCTTCGTTGACTTCCAGGCTCGCGCCCTTGACGGCCTTGATGCCGCCGTAGGCGACGCTGAGGTCTTCAACTTTTAAGATATTTGTTGTCATGATGATCTTTCAACTTTTTATACAGCGCTTCGTTGACTCTGTGGCGTACCTTGAGCGCCGTAGCGAGCGGGGGCAGGCCGGCAGGAGAAGCGCAGCCGTACGGAGGTACGGCGAGCATCGCAGTGCTGGTCTGCGCCCGCGCAGTAGGCGAACAAGGTGCGCATTAATGGGCAGCGCCCAGATACGCCTCAATCACGGCGGGGTTCTTCTGCACATCGGCCGGTACGCCTTCGGCAATCGGCTTGCCGTAGTCCAGCACCGTCAGCCGGTTGCACAGGCCCATCATCAGTTTGACGTCGTGTTCGATCAGTAGAATCGTCTTGCCTTCCGCCTGAATCTTGACCAGCAGTTCACGCAGGCCGAGCTTCTCGGTGGCGTTCATGCCGGCGGCAGGTTCGTCCAGCGCCAAGAGTTGTGGCTCGGTCGCCAGTGCGCGGGCAATTTCCAATCTTCTCTGATCGCCGTAGGACAAATGACGCGCGGTACGCGACGAGAACTGGCCGATGCCGACGAAGTCGAGCAGCTTCTGCGATTTCTCTTTGATTTGTGCTTCTTCGTCTCTTGCTGCCTTGTGACGGAACACGGCGCCGAAGACGTTTTGCTTGGTGCGCACGTGGCAGCCGACCATGACGTTCTCCAGCACGGTCATGTCGCCGAAGAGGCGGATGTTCTGGAAGGTGCGGGCAATACCTGCCTTGGCCACTTCATGCGGGGCGCTGGGGCTGTAGGGCTTGCCGGCCAGCTCGAAGCTGCCGGTATCGGGTTGGTACAGACCGGTAATGACGTTGAAGAAGGTGGTCTTGCCGGCGCCGTTGGGGCCGATCAGGCCATAGATCTGGCCTTGTTCGATCGTCAGGCTGACACCCGACAGGGCTTGCAGGCCGCCGAAGCGTTTGCTGACGTCGGCGATTTTTAACAGGGTGGTGGTGCTCATTGATTCGTCCTCTGTGTTCGTCGATGTGGTTACGCTTTGACGACGCCGACCGGCTCGTCGCTGTGCGGGTGGTCGGCTTCGGGGCGGTCTTCATGCTTGGGCGAAGGCCACAGGCCGGCCGGACGGTTCAACATGATGACGACCATGGCCAGGCCGTAGAGCAGTTGGCGCAGCACTTCGGCGTCGATCCAGACTTTGCCGAACAGGCTCATCTGCACCGGTTCGACCACGTGACGCAGCACTTCCGGCAAGGCGGCGAGGATGATGCCGCCCAGCACGACGCCGGGGATGTGGCCGATGCCGCCCAGCACCACCATGGCCAGCACGGCGATGGATTCGGTCAGGGAGAAGGATTCCGGCGAGACAAAGCCCTGGAAGGAGGCGAACATGGCGCCGGCCACACCACCGAAGGAGGCGCCCATGGCGAACGCGAGGAGTTTGACGTTGCGCGTGTTGATGCCCATGGCCTTGGCGGCGATCTCGTCTTCGCGAATCGCCACCCAGGCACGGCCCAGACGCGAGTCCTGCAGACGGATCGAGAAGAAGATCACGCCGATGCACAGCAGCAGGAACAGGAAGTAGTAGGCGTTGACCGACGGCATGGAGAAGCCGAGAAACTTGACGATGGAGCCGGAACCGGGTTCGCCGGCCAGCGAGACGCCGAAGACGCGGATCGGGTCGATCAGGTTGATCCCTTGCGGCCCGTTGGTGATGTTGACCGGGGCGTTGAGGTTGTTCATGAAGATGCGGATGATTTCACCGAAGCCCAGGGTCACGATGGCGAGGTAGTCGCCGCGCAGTTTCAAGGTCGGTGCGCCCAGCAGTGCGCCGAATAAGGCGGCAATCAAAGCCGACAGCGGCACGATGATCCACAGCGACAGGTGGATACCGCTCTGGACGATCTGCGGACCGCAGACCATGACGAGGAAGTTGCCCACGGCCGGATAGGTGTTGACGAAGGATTGCAGCACGTCGGCGAACTGGGGCGAGGCCAGCAAGCCGGCGGTATAAGCACCGATGGCGTAGAAGGCGATGTAGCCCAGGTCCAGCAGGCCGGCAAAGCCTACCACCACGTTCAGGCCCAGGGCCAGCATGATGTAGAGCAAAGCCATGTCCATGATGCGTACCCAGGAGTTACCAAACATGCTGGCAACGAAGGGGAAGACGATCATGACGATCAGGAGCGCAGCCAGGCTGATGTTTGCCTGGCGCGGGTTGCGTTTCTTGTCGAAGGTGAGGAAGGCCATGTCGGTCTCTCTTTCTTTATCTGTTCTGAGGCTGTCTGAAACTGTTCGTGACAGTCTTATGCACGATCGGCGACGCGTTCACCCATGATTCCGGATGGGCGTAAGGTCAAGACGATGATCAGCACGATGAAGGCGAAGATGTCCTGGTAGTTACTGCCCAGGAAGTCGCCCGTCAGATCGCCGATGTAACCGGCGCCCAGACTTTCGATCAGGCCCAGCAGAATGCCGCCCAGCATGGCGCCATAGATATTGCCGATACCGCCCAAGACCGCTGCCGAGAAGGCTTTCAACCCCGGCACGAAGCCCATGGCGAATTGCGCTGTGGAGTAGTTGGCTGCCCACATGACGCCGGCAATCGCTGCCAGTGCGGCGCCGATGATGAAGGTGACGACGATCACGCGATTCGAGTCCACGCCCATCAACCCGGCAATGCGCGGGTTCTCGGCGGTGGCGCGCATGGCACGGCCCATCTTGGTCTTCTCAACGATCAGCACCAGGCCGATCATGGCGGCGAGCGCCAACAGCAACAGCATGATCTGCGTTGGCGAGATCAGCGCGCCGGCGATATGCACCGGATCCGACGGCATGATTTGCGGGAAAGGAACCGGGCTGCGGCCCCAGATCATCATGGCCAGCGTTTGCAGCAGGATTGAGACACCAATGGCGGTGATCAGCGGGGCAAGACGCGGTGCATTGCGCAGCGGACGATAGGCCACGCGTTCGATGATCATGCTGACGATCACGCACACGGGAATCGCGCCGATGATCGCAATGATCAACTTGACGATGCCCGGCAAATCGGGGGCAACGTGCTGCACCAGTTTCAGAATGCTCAACCCGGCCATCGCCCCGATCATCAGCACGTCGCCGTGCGCAAAATTGATCAGGTTCAAGACCCCGTACACCATCGTATAACCCAAGGCGATCAGGGCGTACATGCTCCCCAAGACCAGGCCGTTGATGATTTGCTGGATGAATATGTCCATATGTCTCCTATGCTCCCTTTTTTCCGCCCCGGTTGTGATGAGGCGGTTCTTTGTAAATCTGAAAAAGAAAATTTCCCTGCGTCAGCTCAGTTCTGGCCTGCAGCTTCAGGCCTGCAACATGTCGCGTACAACGCGCGCCGCCGCCAGATCCCACGAAGCCTGTCCCACGGTTTTGAAAACCGGCAGGCCACGATCGGCAGGAAGCGGTTCACCGCGACCGGCAAGGATGTCGCCGATGTTACGGACTTTGCTCCAGTCGACGCCGGCCTGAATCAGATCACCTGCCTCATGCTTGGCGCCCTCGACATCGTCGACGACGATGGTGCGCTCAGCCAGCAGTTGCGCCGGGAACTCCACCATGTCGGGCTTGAAGGCGCCGACGCCGATGGCCAGCGTATGTGGGGCAAGTGTGGCCGGGATCACGGCGCTGCGGGAAGTGGTCAGCGCGATCAGCACGTCGGTGGCGGGCACGTCTTGATGCAGCGCGTCCGCAGACAAGGGACTGGCGACGATGTTGCGATCGATGTGGCGCGTGCTGAGCTCGCTGCAAAATGCCTGAGTGCGTGCGATGTCGCGCGCCACGATCCAGAATTGCGTGACGCCGAAATACTCCACCAGCGCGTCAGCGTGCGCAGCAGCCTGCACGCCGGTGCCGATCAACAACGCCGACTTCGGCGTGGCGGGCGCCAGCGTCTGGATACCGAGCAAGGTCATCGCCGCAGTGCGGCGTGCGGTCACGGTCGGGCCGTGCAGCAAGGCGATGCGACGGCCGGTATGGGTTTCGAATACGACCACTTCGCCTTGGATCACCGGCAAGCCGTGTTTGGCATTGTCGGCATGGACGGTGATCAATTTGGTGACACTGAGATCGGCGCTGACAGCCGGCATGCTGAGCAGCACGCTGGCGGCATCGATCGGTACGACCTGGCGGTCGGGCGCAGTGATCTGGCCGCCGGAATACTCCTGCGCGGCCTGTGCCAGCGCAGGAACCAGGCGGCTATATGGCAGCGCGTCGGCGGTTTGTCGGGCGTCGAGAATATGCATAGCTTTACCTCAGGAAGAAGCCGGTCGGAAACGGGTCGGACTCTTCCAGCACCCATTGGTTGGTGCTCATGATGTGCGCCGAACCAGTCACTTCGGTGAAAACGGCATCAAGCTCACCGACCTTGGTGGTGCCGGTGACTTTGACGCCGAAGTTGCTGCCGACGATGCTGCCGTTGACGTAGTTCTGATTCAACGCCAGTTTGCCGCGCTGGAACAATTGCGCCGCGCGGCCGGAGGTGCCGGTGCCGGTCGGCGAACGGTCAACTTCGCGGTCAGCGAAGATGCAGACGTTGGATTGATCGGCACCGGGGAAATTGGGTGCGCTGTCGATGATGGTGCCGTACAGCGTATTCAAACCCGGCTCCAGCGGATGCTGAATCTTGACCTTGGCCTTGACGGCGGCCTTGGTCTCGGCACCGAGCTGAATCAGTTGGCGCACCAGTTCCGGCTTGACGGTCAAGTTGGCCTGGTCGGCATTGACGTAATAGTAGAAGGCGCCGCCAAAGACGATGTCGCCGGTGATCTTGCCGAAGCTCGGGGTGTCGACTTCGACATCGCGCTGATAGATGAAAGACGGCACGTTCTTGAAGGTGACCTTGCCGGCGCGCTGGCCGTCCCACTCCACGCTGGCGTCAATGAAGCCGGCCGGCGCGTCGAAGCAGATGCGGGTCACCGGTGAAGTGCGCTCAACATAGCCCATCTCGACCAGCACTTTGCCCAGCGCGATGATGCCGTGGCCGCACATGTCGCTGTAGCCCTCGTTGTGGATAAAAATAACGCCGAAATCGGCATTCGGCGTCAGTGGTGGAAACAGGTAAGCCCCGTACATGTCGGCGTGGCCGCGCGGCTCGTTCATGAGGAACTGGCGCAAGTCGTCACGGTTTTCTTTGAGCCAGCTGCGTTTTTCAAGAATGGTGGCGCCGGGCACTTGCGGCAGGCCGGACACCAGGATACGCAGGGGTTCGCCGCCGGTATGGGCGTCGATGGTCTGGACGGTACGGGTATAACTGAGCATGAAACTTCCTTCTGCAAAATACTAGAAACTATTCGCAATGGGCAGTGTATTGCATTTCCGATTGCGTGCGCCGTATTGGTGATACGGATGCATCAATGCCGCCCGATCGGAAAGATGAGGCTGCGGCAATCCCGGCCCTGCTGCGCTGCAGAGGACCGGGGATGAACTACCTGGATTACCTGGGGATCATTTCAGGGAAGCAATCGCAAGACTGCGATTATTCCCTGGCAGAAATGAAACGTGGAGGATGACCGATTAGTAGCTGGTCAGAGCAACCGGCACGCCATCCTTGAAGCGGAAAATCGTCACTGGCGATTGCTTCAGGTCATGCTTGTCGTCGAACTCGTACTGACCTGCCACGCCTTTGTATTTGATTTTAGCCAGCGTAGGGCCGTAGACCTTTGGTTCAACAGAATTTGCCGCCTTCATTGCCTGAGCGATGACCATCATGCCGTCATAGAACGAGACTGCGTAGACTTCTGCAGGACGACCGAACTTCTTTTGGTAGTCATCAGCGAAAGCCTTGCCTTCCTTGGCCTTCTCCAGCATGGTGCCGCCTTGAGTACAGTAGACGCTTTCACCAATCGCGTCACCGCCCAGACGGCCCATTTCAGGCGAGCAGATACCGTCGCCGCCCATCAGCAAAGCGTCGATGCCCAATTGCTTCATCTGGCGCTTGATCGGGCCGCCTTGTGGCGCGTAGCCGCCGATGAACACGGCTTGTGGCTTCTTGCCCTTGATGGAGGTCAGGATAGCGGTGAAGTCGGTTGCCTTGTCGTTGGTGAAGTCCTTGCTCACAACCTTGATGCCGTTGGCTTGTGCAATCTTGATGAATTCTTCCGCCAGACCTTGGCCATAGGCAGTACGGTCATCGATCACGGACACTGTCTTGATCTTCAGTTCCTTGGCTGCGTACAGCGCCATCTTGCCGCCCAATTGACTGTCGCTTGCGGCAACGCGGAACAGTGTGGCAAAACCTTGCTGGGTGATCTTCGGATTGGAAGCAACCGTCGCGGTGACGATACCGGCGTCGTTGTAGACGCGCGATGCAGGAATAGTCACGCCCGAGTTGTAAGGACCGACGATGGCCTTGACGCCCTGGTCAGCCAGCTTTTGCGCTACGCCCACGCCCGACTTCGGATCGGCCTGGTCATCTTCCGCGACGATTTCGAATTTGATCTTTTTGCCGCCGATGACGAGACCTTGCGTGTTCAGACGCTCGACCGCCATTTGCAAACCGCCTTGGTTATCCTTGCCGGCCGAAGCTTGTGGCCCGGTCAGCGGGCTGCTGAAACCGATCTTCACTGTTTGCACTTCCTGAGCAGATGCGAATGCCGGGATGATGGCAAGTGAAGCGGCGATGATATGCATGCGGTTATACATGTTGTTTCCTCTCTTGGTTGAAGGTCAGGCTTGGGGTAAATCGCTGAATTCAGGCCGGGACGGCAAAAAGGCAAGACGGTCGCAAGGCGCAACTGCAGATAATGGCATGGCGGGCAAGTCTCTCTTCTGTGCTTTGGTCGGCTTGTCGCGTCCGGGTCTGGTGTGCAGATTCCGGCGCAACGTTTTTATGGTGCTCGATTCTATTTACTCTTGAATGATATTAGTCCCGATAATTGCACTTATAATCAGAATTTAATTCACCTAATTTGCCTTTGGCAAAATTAAATTCAGATTCTATGGCTACGTTAGATAAAATCAGCAAAAAGATTCTGTCGGAGTTGCAAAACGACGGCCGGATCAGCAATGTCGACCTGGCCGCGCGCGTCAATCTGTCCCCTGCCGCCTGCCTTGAGCGGGTCCGCAAACTGCAGGATGCTGGTTATATCCTGGGCTATGCGGCCCAACTCAATCCTGAATTGCTCGACGTGTCGCTGCTGGTATTTATTGAGGTCGTGCTGGATCGCACCACGGCAGACGTGTTTGAAGCCTTCAAAAAAAGCGTCCAGAGCATTCCCGAAATCATGGAATGCCACATGGTGGCGGGTGGCTTTGATTATCTGGTCAAATCGCGGGTCAAGGACATGAACGCCTACCGCGAATTTCTCGGCAAGTCGCTGCTGCAGCTCAAAGGCGTACGCGAGACACACACCTACGCCGTCATGGAAGAAGTGAAGAGCACGATCCGTCTGCCCATCAAATAGTCGCCCGCTTTCGCCCACCGTCTTCCACACCAAGCGTACGATCCGAAAATCAGAAGCTCGACAACGGCGCCAGCTTGCCGTCTTTGAAGCGCAAAATGGTCACGGTCGATTCTTTCATGTCGTGCTTGGCGTCAAACTCGTAGCTTGCGGTAATGCCCTTGTAGCGCAGACGTGCCAACACGGGCAAAAAGTTGCGCGTGTCGATGGAGTTGGATGATTTCATCGCCTGAGCAAGCAACATCACGCCATCGTAAAAGGTCGGTGCATACACGTCCGGCATGCTGCCGTACTTGCTTTGATACGCTGACGCAAACACCGCACCGTCCGACACGCGCGTGAGCCATACACCGCCCTGCACACAATAGGTACGATCGCCAAGACTGGTGCCCGCCTGCGTCAACATCACGGAAGAACAAAGTGCATCGCCACCGAGCAACAAGGTCGGCATACCCAGTTGCTGCATCTGTTTTAACATGCCGCTGGCCTGTGACACATAGCCGCCGAAAAAGATAGCCTCGGCGCGTGCAGCGCGGATGTTGTTGAGTACACCGCTAAAATCAGTCTCCTTGTCGCTGATCGCGGCCTTGTATACGATCTGAACTCCATTTTGTCTGACGGTTTTCTGAAACTCCTCGATCAGCCCCTGTGCATACGCCGAGCCGTCGTCAACAATAGCGACGGCTTTGAGTTTGAGGTTGCGTGCGGCGTACAAGGCCATCTTGCTGCCCATCTCGCTGTCACTGGCAGCAATGCGAAAAACATGGTTCAGCGCAGATTGCGTCACTTTGGGATTGGAGGCGACTGTCAGGGAGACGACGCCTGCATCGTTGTAGATTTTAGACGTCGCCAGCGCCACACCGGAATTAAAAGGTCCAAGCACCGCCTTGACGCCAGCATCCACCAGTTCCTTTGCTACGACGGCGCCGGTTTGCGGATTGGCCTTGTCATCCTTGATCAGCAGCTCAAACCGCAACACCTTGCCATCGACCTTGACGCCTTGCTGATTGAGACGCTCGATGGCCATTTGCACGCCGTTCAGTGAGTCCTTGCCAGCGGGCGCCTGCGGACCGGACAGCGGGCTGCTGAAACCAAGTCTGACCACCAGTTCTGCTGCCTGTGCCGGCCCGCATACCAGTGAAAACGGCAACAGTGACAGCATCGGCAGCGACCTCAGCAGCACAGAGACCATCCGTTTGTTCAACATGCACTTCCCCCGGTGAACCAGCATTTTTTCGTTGTATTGCTGGACAGAATATAGCAATCCGCCGTCAATTGCAGACGAAAAAAAACCGGTGAAAAGCATTACTTTGCACCGGTTTGAAAAACCTGGAGAGTCGACCAATCAGAATTCGGTACGGACACCAAGGATCAGATTACGACCGGTTTGTGGCACGGTATCTTTCAACACCGATGTTGAAAAACGAATGTCCTGATTCAGCAAATTCTTGACCAGTGCAAACCAGGTGACGCGCGTAGATTGCAGTTTTTGTGTGTACGACAGATTGGCGTCGATCTGCGTATAGGATGGCGTGACGCTTTGTTCGAAGGACGCCAAACGATCTTGCTTGAGCGCGCGCAATACGCGCACACCGCTGGCCCACGGCCCTTGACGATAGCCGACGTCAACCCCATAGCGAGTGGCTGGTTGCAACGGCAGGCTACCCTGATTGTCCAGCTTGCCTCGCGAGGTATCGGCGAACCCGCGCACCGAAAAACCTTCGCCGCTCAGGTTATAGCTGACCTCGGCTTCGGCGCCATAAATCGTGGCGTCGCCTTGCGACCAAAAGCGCTGCAGAAACTCGCCGGCAGGATCAGGATTGCCACTGTCGTCAACCTGACCGTTGGTGCGGCCATAGACGTAGTTCTTGACCTTGTTCTGAAACAGATTGCCCTTCCAGCGCACCAACCCTTCCGTCTTTTGCAGCGTCAGCTCGGTATTATGCGAGATCTCTTTTTTCAGACTGCTATCACCGACATCGAATGTAGATGTCGACTCGTGCGGGCCGTTGGAATACAACTCTTCGACCGTGGGTGCACGCTGGGCTACGGAATAGGTCGCACCCAGTCCATAACCCGGCATGAAGCTCCACAAGGCTCCGGTAGACCATGAGAAGAGATTGAAGTCACGATTCAGTAACCCCTCCGGACGGCGTTGCACCGACTCCAGACGCAGACCCGCACTGGCCAGTACATCGCCGAATTTACGCTCTTCGACGAGAAAGCCGGCGAACGAGCTGGACTTGGTTTTGGGCGTCAGCTGCGGCGAGCCATCCGTCGCCGACAACGCCGCGTAGTTGCTTTGCTCGGTCTGGATGCCGAAGTTGCCGCGCCATCCCGCCAGCGGTTTGTGCGTCAGCTCCCAGCGAGTCTGCAATGCGCGGTTGGTAAATACGGTGTCGGCGGTGCCGTTTTCTTTTTTCTCGGTATGGGTGTAATCGGTATAGCCGAGCTTGAATTTGAACGACTCGATACCGGCGAACGGTTCCTTGATCAGGCTATCGATGTCATAACGCGTCTGGTGCAAATCGATGAAGGATTTCTCTGCCGTCGGAATCCCGTAGTGGTCGTCCAGCGACGATACCGACGCGCCGATATGGCCCCAGTTTGCGATGTAGGAACCGCCGACGCCGACGCTGCTCTCGTGCGTAAAGGAGTTCGGCAAACGGCCGGAGGCAGTGGTGGCATCACCTTGTTTGGCGTTGCCGGGGATCTTGTAGTTGTCGGTGTCGCGGTAATTACCGTCGACATGCAAACCGATCTGACCTGCGGAGCCGTCGACGCCGAAGGAGGTATTTTTCTGCCCGTCGACGGTGCCGTAGCGTGCCTCGACCTGCCCGGTCGGCTTGCCCACCAGTTCGGTCGGAATACGGTCGTTGACGACGTTGACCAGGCCGCCAATGGCGCCCGATCCGTACAACAGCGCAGCCGGGCCGCGCAGGATTTCGATCTGGCGCGCGGTCGCAGCTTCGGCGGCGACGGCGTGATCATTGGAGACAGTCGATACGTCAGCCGTTGACATGCCGTTTTGCAGCATCATCACGCGCGGACCTTCCATGCCGCGGATGATAGGACGCGAGGCGCCTGCACCGAAGCTGGAGGCAGACACACCAAGCTCGTGCGACAAGGTATCGCCGAGCGAGTTACCGAGCTTGTTGCGTAGCTCGTCGCCGGACAAAACCTTGGCCGGCGTGAGGATCTGTGCGTTTTCTTCGGAGGCAAACGGGCTGGCCGTAACGACGACTTCTTGCAATTTTTGCGCTTGCTGAACTTGTGGCGATGGATCGCTTTGTTGCGGCGCCGTTTGCGCGATAGCGGCCGTGGACATGGCGGCGAGCGCGGACAGGACGGCGCTTGCCAATAGGGTTGGCTGGACTTGCATGGTGTTCCTTGACTGACAATTGAGAGTGGAGGTTTGTCCGGACAGGTAGCTTCAGCGGCCGATGCCGCAGTTGTTGTGGCGGTAGGCTGACGGCGCTATGAGGCGTACGTATTACGATCCGGTCAAAAAATCGACGGTTTCAGTGATCAGCGCGGCGGTGCGCGGGAGAAAAAATGACAAGCAAGCGGAGCGTCCCAGGAAGCGAATGCCTGCCAAAGAGCAAGCACCTGCGCACCTGGAATCAGCGGGGGAGAAAAGAAATGGACATGAATGCCGCTTGCACTACTGGCGGCATCGTATTCGACACAGGAATGATGATGATGCTTTGGATGTTCAAGACTTTGTGTGCCGACGGCCTTGCCGGCATCGCTGCGCTGGTTGGCTGCTTCAGCCGGGTCAGCAACATCAGTAACTTCGCCGCCATCGACATAGTTGAACAAAGCGGCATTGAAAGAAGCTTCGGCAATGCGCTCCATGGCGGGTGGCCAGCCAGCATGTGCGATGCCATGCAACAAACCGAGAAATTGAGAGAACAGTAGTGTCGCCGACAGCAATAACAACAGAAGCAGCGTCGATCCGCCACGCCGTGCAGACGATGGCGTTGATGAGCGCAACGAGAATGACCGCGCGGGTGCCGATGACCATCGCACCCGCACGGATGCGCGAAGGCAGGAGGCATGCAGCAAAGAGGCGATGGCGACGGCCATAGTGGTCAGGTGTTTCGGGTAAAAACTGTTGAAGAAAAACATAGAGACAGAAAAGCGACAACGCATCCACGCGATGCCGCGACGCTGTCACACCGAGCATGTCGGCGAGCGCGAATTATATCAGCATATTGCAACACTGTTGCATTTTGAGAAGGCAAGATACTTTAGCCATGCAGCTGGGCCGCTGGAGAAGCAATGACGCAGCACATGGGTACGACCAAAGAAACAAAGGGAGAAGAAAAGGCCGAGCCGGAGAGTGGCCGCCGAAGGACGTCTGGTGATCAACGAAACATTACCGCCCGGATCAAAGACCACAGGCGCAAAGACATCACATCATGCAGCTTGCGCGGCAAGAGGAAGGTCAACAATGGAGTTGGTGAGCGGATGACGCCAGCCAGGCGGCGTCATCGCTTGGGATTGCTACTGGAGTTTAATCGCCGTACAGCTTTTGCTTCAGTTCGCGACGTTGCTGCGCTTCCAGAGACAAAGTTGCAGTCGGACGTGCCAACAGACGAGGAATGCCGATAGGCTCGCCTGTCTCTTCGCACCAACCGTATTCGCCTGCATCGATGGAGACGATGGATTGCTGCACTTTTTTGAGCAACTTGCGTTCGCGGTCGCGGGTGCGCAATTCCAGCGCATGCTCTTCCTCGATGGTCGCGCGATCAGCAGGATCGGGAACCAACACGGTTTCACGCAAATGTTCAGTGGTTTCGCCTGCGTTCTTGAGCAGGTCTTTTTCCAGCTGTTGCAAACGGGCCTTGAAGAAAGCAAGTTGCGCTTCGTTCATGTAGTCCTTCTCGCCCATCTTGAGGATTTGTTCCTCAGTGAGCAAGGTTTGCGTATCAGGGGTAGTTTTGGGAGTTTTAGTTGCCACTTCGCTTACTTTCAATACTACGGGTTTTTCAATTTTATCCTTTAATCCGGCGCTTGCTTCCTTGTTTGCTGCCTTGGTTGCTACTTCTGCGCGGGCTTTGTTGCCGCCTGCACTGATGCCGGATTTGGTCGCTTTTGAATCCACTTCCCTTGCTGCCGATGGTACTGCCTTCTTGGGCGTGCTATCGATTGCCTCGCCTGCGCTCTTCCCTGTGCCGGGCTTCGCCGACGCTGGTGCCGTTTTTTTAACGGTCAGGGATTTTACTACAACAACATTGCCTGTCGACGAAGTTGTGTTTTTCTTCGGCGCCACTGCAGTTTTTGCTGCTGTTACCGTGCTTTTTTGGGTCTTGCTGCCCGCCGGAGATGCTTTACCGGTAGCGGCACGGGTTTCTGTCTTTTTTACCGGCGTTGCCGCCCTGCTTGCCATTTTCGGAAGCGCTTTAGCGACCGTTTTTGGCGTTGCAACGGCGGATTTGGCGGCAGACTTGGCAGCGGCTGGACCGACTACGGCCACTCTGCTCGCACCGGAGGTACTTTTCTTGACGGTTTTCTTTGCGATGACGCCCATAGACTTCCCTCTCCCAGTTACCCGGTCTGCGGTAGATCAGTTGCCGTCTCCGGCTCGCAACGCCTATAAATGCAAAACCAATACAGTGTATACCAGAACTTGACGCATAAATAGCACTTCGCGCACCCCTTTTGCGGTGCGTCAACCATGCTGCGCGCGTTGTTGCGGGCTTTTATTGCGTGATAAAGCCGACCTTCAGGTGTGGGTGGCTCCGCAAACCGGACAAGCGGCATTGCGTGCGAAGCGGATGCTGGTCCATTCCATGCTGCGCGCGTCGAGGATTTGCAGGCGGCCGGACAACGATTCGCCAACGCCCGCCACCAATTTGAGCGCTTCAGCCGCTTGCATGGTGCCGATGATGCCGACCAGCGGCGAAAACACGCCCATGGTGGAGCATTGCACTTCTTCAAACTGCTGATCGGGGGGAAACAGGCAGGCGTAACACGGGGCATCGTCCCGGCGCGTATCGAACACGCTGATCTGGCCGTCAAAACGGATGGCGGCACCCGATACCAGCGGCACCTTGTGCTGCACGCAGGCACGATTGACGGCATGGCGAGTGGCGAAATTATCGCTGCAGTCGAGCACCACGGAAGCCTTGTTCACCAGCTCCGCCAGCCGCGCATCGCTGACGCGTTCGGCGACGGTGACGATTTCTATGTCCGGATTGATTTCTTCCAAGGCCTGCCGTCCTGATTCCACCTTAAGCTGGCCGACGCGCGTCGTAGTGTGCATGATCTGACGCTGCAGATTGGTGAGATCGACGGTGTCGTCATCCACCAGCGTGATCTTGCCCATCCCCGCCGACGCCAGATACAAGGCTGCCGGCGAACCCAGGCCGCCGGCGCCGATAACCAGTGCGTGCCCCGCCAGAAGCTTTTCCTGGCCAGCAATATCGATGTCGTCGAGAAGGATATGGCGCGAATAGCGCAGCAATTGCTGGTCGTTCATGGCGTGGCGGTGACGAAGAGTGGCGGAGCGATAAATGAAAAGAGGGCCGCATTTCTGCAGCCCTCTTAATGTAACGCAATTCCTTGCTTTGCTTCTTTTACTTCTTTTCGATCTTTTCTGCTGGAGCCTTTTCAATCTTTTCCGGCGGTGTCTTGCTGTCTTTACTATCCTTGCCGTCCTTACGGATGTCCTTCACCGGCTTGTCGTCCTTGCTGGAAGTGTCGCGAATCTCGGCCTTGACCTTCGAGACCTGAACCGGCAGTCCCTTCAGATGATTCAACGCCTGTGCCAGCTGGAAGTCTTCCTTGCTGCCGAATTCCAATGGCTTGCGTTTCTTCTCCAGCGCGATCAGACGCTCTTCTTCCTTCTCGTCGACGGTGGTGGCCTTGACTTCAGTCGGGTCCTTGTCCTTGTCGTTGATCAGATGCTTGGTCAGGTCGGCTTCACGCAGACGCAGGCCGTTGAGACCATCGCCGTCGGCGTATTCATCGACCATGATATCCGGCACGATGCCGCGCGCCTGGATCGAACGGCCATTCGGTGTGTAGTAACGCGCAGTAGTCAGCTTGACCGCGGTCTGGCGATCAGGTGGCAGCGGAATGACCGATTGCACCGAACCCTTGCCGAACGACTGCGTACCCATGATGGTGGCGCGCTTGTAGTCTTGCAACGCGCCAGCCACGATCTCGGAGGCAGAAGCCGAACCCGAATTGATCAGCACAACCATCGGCACTTTCTTGATCGCATCCGGCAAACGCGCCAGCGGATCGGTCAGCGAACCTTGTGCATATTCGTCGCGCTTGGCGGCGTAGATAACCTTGGAGCTGGCCAGTTGACCGTTAGTCGTCACGACCACGGCATCCTTGGGCAGGAAAGCGCCCGATACGCCGATCGCGCCTGGCAAGACACCACCCGGATCGTTACGCAGGTCAAGCACCAGACCCTTCAGGTTGGGTTCCTGTGCGTAGAACGCGAGGATCTTCTTGGCCATGTCGTCGACGGTCGGTTCCTGGAATTGCGTCACGCGCAACCAGGCGTAGCCAGGCTCGATCACCTTCGACTTCACGCTTTGCATGCGGATTTCCTGGCGCATGATGGTCACGATGATCGGACGGTCTTCGTCCTTGCGGGCAATCGTCAGCGTGATCTTGGTATTGGGTTCGCCGCGCATTTTCTTGACGGCTTCATCCAGCGTCAGGCCCTTGACCGGTGTCGCGTCAAGACGGGTGATCAGATCGCCCGCCTTGATGCCTGCACGGTAGGCAGGAGAATCTTCGATCGGCGAGATCACTTTGACATAGCCGTCTTCCATACCGACTTCGATACCCAGGCCGACAAACTTGCCCATGGTGCTTTCGCGCAGTTCTTTGAAAGCCTTCTTGTCGAGGTAAGCGGAATGCGGGTCGAGCGAGGCGACCATGCCGGAAATTGCTTCCGTCAGCAGCTTCTTGTCTTCGACAGGTTCAACATAGTTGGACTTGATCATCCCGAACACGTCGGTCAGCTGCCGGACCTCTTCCAGCGGCAGCGGCTCTGCTCCGCTCTTCTGTGCGATGGCGTCCAACTGCATCGAAGCCGCCACACCTGCAATCATGCCCAGACCGATAAGACCGATATTCTTGAGTTTGCTGCCCATGTTTCACCTAGTAGTTACCCAGCCGAGTGGGTCGAAAGCGCGGCCCTGATGCCGCATTTCAAAGTATAAACCCGATTGCTCATTGCCGCCGCTATTACCTGCGCTGGCGATGACATCCCCGGTTTTGACGAGATCCCCTGCCCGTTTCAAGACGGACTGATTATTGCCATAAATGGTCATGTACTGATTGCCGTGATCGACGATGATCAGGTTGCCGAAACCGCGCAACCAATCCGCATAGACCACCCGCCCTGCCGCCACGGCCTTGACTTCCGTACCTTCCGGCGCACGGATGAAGAGCCCCTTCCAGCTTGGCCCGTCGCCGCGTTTGCCACCGAACTTGGCGAGCAGATCGCCGCGCACCGGCAGACGCAGCTGGCCGCGCAGGCTGGCGAACGGTTTACCAAAATTTTCTTCCGGCGACGGCGTCGCATCGTTCCTGCCCAATGATTGCGGCGCTTCGTCGTCGTCAATTGCGTCGGACGGCGCGGGCTTGCTCTTGGTTCCCGGCGCAGCCTTCGCTTGCTGGGCTACGCGCTTGTCATGTTCGGCCTTGGCTTTGGCCAATTGTTCCTGACGACGTTTTTCACGTGCGGCTGCTTCGGCCTTCTTTTGCTCTTCGATAATCTGCGCCAGCTTGTCGACCAGGCCGGACAAGCGCTGCTCGTCACGCTGAAGATTGCCGACTTCCTTGCGCTGAGACGTGAGTTTGGTCGACAACTGGGCCAACAGAGTGCTGCGTTTGGCCTTTTCTTTCTCCAGCAACTTCTTTTGCTCGTTCTCTTCCTGGGCGATTTCTTCCAGTTCAAACTTGGCGTTCTGGGTTGCAGCCTTGTTGTCCTTGATCGCCTGCAGGTTCACGCGCAGGGTTTCGATCAGACGCGCCTGCGCCTGCGAAACATAGCCCATGTACTGCAATTCGCGGTTGATGCGATTGGGATTGTCTCCCGAGAGCAGCAACTTGATGCGATCCTCGTTGCCGGCCACGTATTGCTCGCGCAACAGCTTGGACAACTGTGCCTGCTGGACGTTGACGACCCCGGACAGCTCCGACTGCTGCTTGACCAGCACACCGAGTTTCGCTTCGGTATCGGCTTGCTCCTGCGTCAGCTCACGCAAGGATCGGTTCGCCTTGGAGATGGCCTGCTCCGACTCCGCCAGCGAATCGGCTGCGTTGCCCTTGGCGGTTTCGGTCTTGTCGATGTCGCGCTTGAGATTGGCCAGTTTTTGCTGCAGGTCGGCGCGCTCTTTCTCCGCCGCCTGCTTTTGCCGGGTACGCTCGGTGACTTGTTGCGCCGAAGCGCTGGGCTGCCACAACGCCGCCGACAGGAAAACCGCAGCCACAACCGCCGAGAACGCACTCGCCGGCCGCAGCTGCCATGGCTGCTGAATGTGTTGCAGGGCTAGCTGCCTGATGTGCTGCCTGAGCATGCCGCGAAAGGTAGTTATTTCGATTTCCCTTGGCTGGCGACAGCTTTCAGAGCTGCTTCGATGGCGGACTGGTCGCCAAGGTAGTAGCTCTTGATCGGCTTCAGGTCAGCGTCCAGTTCATACACCAGCGGCTGGCCGTTGGGGATGTTCAGGCCGACGATGTCGTTGTCGCTGATGCCGTCCAGATACTTGATCAAGGCGCGCAGGCTGTTGCCATGAGCCGAAATGATGATCTTCTTGCCGGCGCGGATGGCCGGAGCAATCGTGTCGTTCCAGGCCGGCAGCACACGGGCGACGGTGTCCTTGAGGCATTCCGTCAGCGGAATTTGCTCGCGCTTCAGATCGGCATAGCGCGGATCGTTGAACGACGCGCGCGGGTCGGTCGGCTCCAGCGGCAGCGGCGGCGTGTCGTAGCTGCGGCGCCAGACCAGCACTTGCTCATCGCCATACTGGGCGGCGGTTTCCGCCTTGTTCAGACCTTGCAGGGCACCGTAGTGACGCTCGTTGAGGCGCCAGTCGTGTTGCACCGGCAGATACATCAGATCCATTTCGTCCAGCGTCGTCCACAACGTACGGATGGCACGCTTGAGCACCGAGGTGTAGGCCAGATCGAAGGTGAAACCGGCTTCTTTGAGCAGCTTGCCGGCCTGTTTGGCTTCAGCCACGCCTTTTTCGGTCAGATCGACGTCAACCCAGCCGGTAAAGCGGTTGGCAAGATTCCAGGTTGACTCGCCGTGGCGCATGAAAACGATTTTGTACATAGTGAGGAACAGTCAGAAAAAGGAAGCGATGAGAAAATAGCAATTGAAGAATCAAATAGCGTGTCAGCTTCTATTTTATAATGCCGGGATTCAGTAAACCCATTGAGATCCCGTGAAATTCATCGTAGACAATATTTTCCTGATCGGCCTCGTCATCATTTCCGGTGGCGCGCTGCTCGTTCCCTTCCTGCAACAGCGCGGTAGCAAGCTGACATTGCTGCAGGCCACACAACTGATCAACACGGGTAAAACCCTGGTTCTGGACGTCCGCGACGTCGAGCAGTTCAACGCCGCTCACCTGCGCGACGCCCGCAATATCCCGCTCAAAGACCTGGCGCAACGCGTCGGCGAGCTGGACAAGTTCAAGGGCAAGAACGTTATCGTCGTCTGCCAGTCGGGTACCCAGACCGCCAAGGCGGAAGGCATCCTGAAGAAAGCCGGCTTCCCGGAAGTACACGGCCTGACCGGCGGTATCGCAGCATGGCAAGCCCAAGGTCTCCCGACCGCCAGCCAAAACAGCCCTAAGGTCGCCAAATGACAGCCCGCGTCGTCATGTACAGCACTGCCGTCTGCCCGTATTGCATGATGGCTGAGCGGCTGCTCAAGAGCAAAGGTATCGAAGACATCGAAAAGATCCGTGTCGACCTCGATCCCCAGCAACGCGACATCATGATGCAAAAGACCGGTCGCCGCACCGTGCCGCAGATCTATATCGGCGACACCCATGTCGGCGGCTTCGACGATCTGAGCGCACTGGACCGTGCGGGCGGACTCGATCCCCTGCTGCAAGCCTGATGTACTGAATCATTCCTGCATAATTGCATTAATCCAACCTGAAACGAGAGCATTCCATGGCGGAAGAGAACCAACAAGCTGAACAGCAACCTGTATTCCAGATTCAACGCGTCTACCTGAAAGACCTGTCGCTGGAGCAACCGAATTCCCCGGCGATTTTCCTGGAACAGGATGCACCGGCAATCGAAGTGTCGGTCGACGTCGGCGCCGAAGCGCTGGCTGACGGCATTTTCGAATCCACCGTCACCATCACCGTGACCGCCAAGGTCAAGGACAAGGTCGCTTTCCTGGTTGAAGGCAAGCAAGCCGGCATCTTTGAAGTGCGCAACGTTCCTGCCGAGCAACTGGATCCGCTGCTGGGCATCGGTTGCCCGAACATCATCTATCCCTACCTGCGTGCCAACATCGCCGACGTGATCACGCGCGCCGGTTTCCCGCCGATTCATCTGGCCGAAATCAATTTTGAAGTGTTCTATCAGCAACGCCTGCAAGCGCTGGCCGAGCAACAAACCGATGGCACACTGGTCACCGGTTCGACGACCGTCAACTGATTCTGCCGTACCGCTGCATTGCCATTGCGCTTGGCGTGAACGGCAATGCGGCGCGCCTCTTTTCCTGCTATTCGACGCCTTGGCGTGCCACTGTTTTTCGGCACGCGGCTTCAACCTCTACAGCGGAGCAAGTCCATGAAATTTTCCTCTCTCGTCCTATCCGCTCTCGTACTTAGTTCGGCTGCAGCAGCGCCTGCTTATGCGCTCGATTTCAAATCGGTCGGTGCCGCGCCGGCGATTCTGTACGACGCGCCATCCGAAAAAGGTCGCCGTGTCTCGATCGCGCCACGCGGCATGCCGGTGGAAGTCGTGCTGACCTATGGCGACTGGAGCAAGGTACGCGATGCCTCCGGCGCGCTGTCGTGGGTACAGTCGAAGGCCTTGGCAGCGAAGCGCAACGTCGTTGTCAGCGCGCCGAACGCCAAGATTCACGCCGCAGCTGATGAGGCCAGCGCGACCGTGTTCAGCGCCGATAAAAACGTATTGCTGGAACTGACCGACTCGACACCGGTCTCTGGTTGGGTCAAGGTCAAACATCGTGATGGCCAAAGCGGTTTCATCAAGACCGCAGAGGTATGGGGGGATTAATTCTTCCATCTTCAGTGTGTACCCTGCCGCCTCAATCTTGTTCACCGATGCCAGGCCGGGCGCATGCTCGCATGTTCAGAACTTCAGATACACACGCAGCACGCGAAGCATCATCCAGCCAGCCTCAGACATTAGTCATTAGCCATTAGCGATTGCCCTCATGAACATTTCGATACTCGGCGCAGGCGCCTGGGGTACAGCACTGGCCATCAATCTGGTGCAACGTCACAAAGTCGTCCTGTGGGGCCGCAATACCAAGGCCATGCAGGACGCCGCTGCACAGCGCGAGAACATGGACTACCTGCGCGGCTTCCACCTGCCGGAGTCGCTCAAGGTCACGGCCGATTTCGATCTTGCGGTCGGTCACGTCACACAAATCCCCGCCGACAGCCTGCTCATCGTCGCCTCGTCGGTGTCCGGCCTGCGTGCCTTGGCAGAAACCTTGCGCGACCGCGACATCCCCAACATCGTCTGGCTCTGCAAAGGTCTGGAAGAACAAACCCGCCTGCTGCCCCATCAGATCGTGCGTGAAGTCCTGGGTGACAGCGTGCCCGCCGGTGCCTTGTCGGGTCCGTCGTTCGCTCAGGAGGTTGCGCGTGGCCTGCCTTGCGCACTGACTATCGCCAGCAACGACAAGGCCTTGTGCGAGCGCGTCGTCGCAGCGGTGCATGGCGGCAATCTGCGCGTGTATTCGAGTGATGATCTGATTGGCGTGGAAATCGGCGGCGCGGTGAAAAACATTCTCGCCATCGCCACCGGCGCGGCCGACGGCCTGCAACTGGGTCTGAATGCGCGCGCAGCCCTGATTACGCGCGGTCTGGCGGAAATCAGCCGTCTCGGCATCGCGCTCGGCGGACGTGCGGAAACCTTCATGGGCTTGTCCGGCGTAGGCGACCTCATCCTCACCTGCACCGGCGATCTGTCGCGCAATCGCCGTGTCGGATTAGGACTGGCGCAAGGAAAAAAACTGGAGACGATCGTCGCCGAACTCGGTCATGTAGCCGAAGGCGTACGTTGCGCACAAGCCGTGCGCTCGCTGGCGCAAGAGTTGAACATCGACATGCCGATCACTGATGCAGTGGCTGGCGCCTTGTTCGATGGTATTTCCGTACAGGAAATGGTTGCGCAATTGCTGTCGCGCGATCCGCGCGAAGAAAACTGAAAAAAAACTAAAACCTGGAAAGCAGTAAAACAAACGCCTGCTTCAGAAATCCTCGACATCCCGGAAATACCGGACTGCACCTCTACAATCCTTGCAGTCCCGGCATCATCCTGATGCAATCAGGCCTTGCCTGACTTAGCGAGCGACGATGTCGCTTTCCATTTTGGGGCGTTTGAAACGCTTGGGCGATTCGCCCTCGACGATATCGTCGATCTGCTTCGGCAGCTTGTCATACATTGAGCAATCGTCTTCACGCTCTTTGGAGCGAAACGATTTTGCTGCCTTGCTGAAACGACCTTCCTTGGCCGCCAGCGCGTATGACTGGTGATGGCTGGCGCCGAGCTTTGTCTTTGCGTTGCGTTCGATTGCTTGCATAACTCTATCCTTACCGTCTTCTGACGTTCCTGTTCGTAACTTCCGCGCAACATTGATGGTGTGATCTGTCATCGTTGTGCGTTTGTCGCTGCGCGTTTTTGGCGCGCTGTACGTCATCTAACGCACCAAATACGATTTGGAATACGCGAAAAACGATTTTTCGTCAGGAAATAGCAAGAAAAGTAAAAGTACCGGCGTGTTTGTCGCAATGCAAAAACATGAAATATCATTTATTTTCAATAACTTACATTGCTTTCTGCGACCTGAATTTATAGAACATACGCAGTAGCAGCAAGATGGAAACAATTGTTGCAAAAAGTATCGGCTGGGCCAGCAGGTTCTTTCCCGCCTTCATCCACCAGAAGTGCAAAATGCCCAATGGCAATATCACATACATCAAACGGTGCAGCCATTGCCAGCGTTTGCCGCCCAGTCTGCGCACCATGCCGTTGGTGCTCGTTACCGCCAGCGGGATCAGCAGCACAAAAGCAATGAAACCGACCGTGATGAAAGGCCGCTTGATCACGTCCTTCCACATTTCCTCGACGTCGAAGAAATGATCGAACCAGAAAAACGTCATGAAATGCAGCACGACATAAAAAAAGGAAAATAGCCCGATCATCCTGCGCAAGCGGATCAGCCAGTTCCAGCCGGTCAGCCGGCGCAGCGGTGTGACCGCCAGCGTGATGCAGAGGAAATACAGCGTCCAGTCGCCGGTGTTGCGTGTAATGAACTCGATGGGATTGGCGCCAAGCTTGTCAAGGAAGACAAACACGGCCAGACGCAAGAATGGCAATAGCGACGCTGCAAACAATACCGCTTTGAGAATGCCGACTTGCCGGGTCGTCAGTTTGCGAATGGCGTGGATGATATTCATATCGCCACCGATGAAGTCGTCGCGCACGATAAGAGGCCGAAGCAAGGGAAAACGTCGACGTTGCAAGACAAACGCTTGATCAGCATGCGAACTCCATAAGCGGTGATAAGCAAAAACAAGGGCAAAAATCGCCGAAAAAGGCGCCAATTGCCCCTGCAGGCATCGACACCATCTTACCGAAATTCATGATTTGGATTGTCCCGGCAATTTGCGGGAGAGGATTTGCAGTGCGTCTTCGAAGTCAGACCGTCGACTCAGGCTACGGGATGCAAGCGTCCCGGTAATTCGGCCAGCTCGCGAATGACGTGCACGCCTTCCGGCAAGTCCAGAATATGATCTTCCGGCTGCAGCGCAAAAACGGTCATGCCTGCGGCTAGCCCGGCCTGGATGCCCGGCAGGCTGTCTTCAACGACCGCACAGCGGTGCGACGGCACGCCCAGACTGGCTGCCGCGTGAAGAAACAAGGTCGGATCGGGTTTCCATTTCTGGACATCGTAGGCGCTGAAAATACGGCCGGCAAAATACGACAACATGCCAGTGACCTTCAAACACAATTCAATCTTGGCCCGCGGTGCGTTGGAGGCCAGGCAAAACGGTACCGACAGCGCTTGCACCATCTCCAGGGCGCCATTGATGGGCTGCAGACGCTCGCTCAACATCTCGGTCATGACGCCACGCAACTCTTGCTCGAATACGGCCGGCAATGGGGCGCCATGCAATTCTTCGATGCGCGCCAAGCATAGCTTCATGCTGGTGCCGCGAAATTGCTGCAAGGCCTCCTGGGCAGTCAGGGTAACGCCGTAGCGCTCTACGTATTGCGACCAGGCATCGGCAACCACTACTTCGCTATCGACCAGGGTGCCGTCGCAATCGAACAGCACCAGATCGAACTCAGACCTTGCGTCTTTCTTCAAACCAAAATCCTTTTAAAGCTCGCCGTAGGAATGCAGGCCCGACAAGAACATGTTGACGCCAAGGAAGGCAAACGTGGTCACCAGCAAGCCCACCAGCGCCCACCAGGCAGCGAAGGGCCCGCGCAGGCCTTTCATCAGGCGCATGTGCAGCCACGCCGCGTAGTTGAGCCAGACGATCAGCGCCCAGGTTTCCTTCGGATCCCAGGACCAATAGCCGCCCCAGGCTTCCGCCGCCCACAATGCCCCAAGGATGGTGGCGATCGTGAAGAAAGCGAAGCCGACGGCGATGGCTTTGTACATCACGTCGTCGAGCACTTCCAGTGACGGCAGGCGATCCGCCAGATAGCCCTTGGATTTGAGCAGATAGGCCACCGCGACCATGGCCGACAAAGCGAACGTGCCGTAGCCAATGAAATTGGCCGGCACGTGAATCTTCATCCACCAGCTCTGCAGGGCCGGCACCAACGGCTGAATCTCGGCCGCGTCGCGCGACATGGTGTACCAGAACAGAAAGCCGACCGCCGCCGTAATTACCAGCAGCACAAAAGCGCCCAACTGACGGGTTTCATAACGCTCTTCGTAATACAGATAGAACAGCGCCGTGATCATGCAAAACAGAATGAACACTTCATACAGATTGGAAATCGGGATATGGCCGATATCAGCGCCGATCAGATAAGACTCGTACCAGCGCACCAGCATGCCGGTAAAACCCAGCACCACCGCCGCCCAGCAAAGCTTGGAGCCGATCGCCGAGCCGACCGGCGAACGGCCGATCAGGCCGATCCAGTAAAACAAGGTCGACAGCACGAACAAAGCGCTCATCCACAAGATCGCGGATTGGCTGGAGAGAAAGTATTTGAGGAAGAATTTCTTGTCGGCGAGCTCCAGATTGCCGCCGTACATCGCGATCGTCGACAAGGCCAGCATCGCCAGCAAGACCATCAGCCAACGCACCTGCTTCCAATGCCAGCCGAGCCAGGCAAAAGTGGGCGCTGCCAGCACCAGGACTGCCTTCTCGTAGTAGTCCATATGGTTGCCGTAGCGATTCAGCGCAAACAGCGACGCCGCAACCAATGCAGCTGCGTAAATCCAGTCCAGCACGCTGAGACGTTTAAAAAAGCCGATATCCTGCGAGTAAGCGTGGGTTTGGCTCAGTTCCATCATATTCTCCGATTTGTCTCCTGCCGCCATCCTACCCGTCTGTGGTGCGGGAGATATGTCGTTTCAGGCATAAGCGTTAAACGCAAATGCCCATAATCTCGAGCGCTAGCTTACGCCGTTTGCGCCAGCTTCGCTTTGAGTAATTCGAATTCCTTCTCGAAATCCAGCGTCTTGCGCTGCGTGCTCATCGCCATCAGCGCATGCGAACCACCTGCATCGCTCTCCTGAGGGCGAATCCACACCCAGAGGCGACGCTCCCGGATATACAGCATCGAGAACACGCCCAACACCAGAAACAGGCAACCGAGATACACCACTTTCTTGCCCGGCGAGCGCGTTACCTGGAACACCGAGGCCTTGACCTCATCGAAACTGCTCAGCTGCAGATAGACAGGCGCGTGGTAAAAACCAGCGTCCGCCATGGCGTTGATCGCCAATTGGAGAAAGCGCGCATGCTTCTCATCGGTCGCCATCGGCGGCTGACCTGATTTCTCGCGCGCCACTTGCCACAGCTCCCACATGCTGCCGTTGAGGATTTTCATGAAAATATCCGCGGCTTTCTCCTGCTCCGCAGCCGGGATCTTTTCAATGAATCGCGATACGGCGATATAACCCGACTCCTTGCCGTCGCCTGCAAAAATGCTCAGGCCGCGCAACGCCGACTGCTGCACCTGTTCGCGTAACTGGTCGGAAGCGGTGCTGGTGCCTTTCATGGCCTGGCGCGCATAGCGTGCCGCTGCTTCTTCGCGCAACGCCGGGTTGGCCAGCGCAGCGCGCAGACGCATCCATTCGTTGACGCTATCGTTCTCGTCGGCCGGGATCCGCAGATAGCGGAAGGGCTCATCCGGCATATCGCGCACACCCGCCAGGAAAACATAAGCGCCGTCGACCTGCACCGACATCATGTAGTTGAGAAACTCGCGCGCCTGCCCGGTCTTGTCGCGCAATTTATATTGCACGCTCGGTCCGACATTCTTCAGATCCTTGTTGTTGGCGTTCTTGGCACCGGAACCGAGATGCTTGTCGAATCCTGCCGCAAAGCTCTTGTTGACGTTTTTATTGACGCTGCGCACATCCTGGCTGGCGCTGTTGCTCATGTTTTCAACGTTGAAGGGACGGAAACCCGTCCATTCAACGGTGTAGTCGCTGTCCTTTCCTTTATCAGCAGAGGCCAGCGGCGTGCTGCCGTTGACTTCACCGGCGATCTGGAAGGTTTTGTCTTCGGCGCCGCTCATCGCGTGCCCGGTCAGGCGCAGCTTGCTGCCACCGTCTTCGAAGCTGGATTGATAGACCGCGACGCCGTTATAGATCAACGGCTCATTGACCTTGATCGTGGCGGAAAAGTCTTTGCCGGTAGCGTTGTCGCGTACGATCACATCGCTGGCAAACAACTTCGGCATGCCGGTCGAGTAGTAATCGATGACGAAACGTTTGAGATGGATCGTGAAGGGTAAGTCCTGAATCATCACGCCGTTTTGCTGCGGAATAATCGCCGTACTGCTGCTGGCGCCTTCCGGAATAAGCGTGTTGCCGCGGAAGGTCGGATTGCCCAATCCCAAGCGATGCTCTGCCGGGATCTGCGAGATCACGCCATTTCCGGCGAACGGCGTCTTGCCGTAAAACCATTGCTGGAAGCGAATCGGCAAGTCGGAATCGAGCAACCCGCCGATGCAAATAATGACGATGGCACTATGCGCAAAGATATAACCCCATTTGTTGGCGGCGCCTTTCTTGGCGGCGATCAGCGTCGCCCCTTCTTTCTCTACCAGTTTGACTTTATAGCCGTTGGCGCCGATGCGCTGCGCCAGTTGCTGCGCCAGCGCGGCGACCGGCGTGGCGACAGTCCATTCTGCTTTGTGGTGGAAATTCTGCAGCGATTGCTCGCGCACGTTTTCGCGCCAGCTTTTGACATCCTTGAGCATCTTGGGACCATTACGCGTAATACACAGCGAGGTCGACAGCACCAAAAATCCCATGATCAGCAGGAACCACCAGGCCGAATACACGGCATACAAACCAGCCTTGTTGAAGACTTCGAACCAGAACGGCCCGAACTGATTGACGTAGTTCGGCATCGGTTCGTTCTGCTTGAGCACGGTGCCGATGATGGCGGCGATGGCGATCAGCGTAAGCAGGCTGATCGCAAAGCGCATGGAAGAAAACAGTTCAACGACGTCGGCAAGCCATCGTTGCCGGGTTTTCAGTTGTATGCCTGCGGTACTGCCTGTCATAAGTGCTACCTTTATCGATGCTGCTTGTACAGTTTTCAGCGACTGCCCCGCGGCCCCGCGCGGAAATAAAATGAAAAAGGGGCGGCTTCTCAGCCACCCCCTCCAGTTTGTTACCAGCTAATTTTTACTTCAAACCGGCGATGTAGTCTGCTACCGCCTTGATTTCTTTATCCGACAAACGTTCCGCAATCGTGACCATTTGCGGGCTGTTGCTGCGTGTGCCGCCGCGGAAATTGGTCAGTTCGGCCACCGTGTAATCCTGATGCTGACCGGCCAGACGCGGATACTGTGCCGGGATGCCGGCGCCGTTCGGGCTGTGGCAGCCTGCGCAGGCGGGAACATTCTTGGAAGCGATGCCGCCGCGCCAGATTTGTTTGCCCAGATCCAGCGTGTCCTTGTTCTTGGCCGCACCCGGTTTCGGCGCCTGCGCATTGAGGTAGGCGGCGATGTTTTTCACGTCTTCATCCGACAAGGCCTTGGCCAGCGGCGACATGATAGGGTTGTTGCGACCGGCCGAACGGAAGTCGGTCAGCTGCTTGATGATATAAGCAGTATGCTGGCCGGCCAGACGCGGATTGGCGGTAATCGTGGAATTGCCCGCAGCGCCATGACAGGACACGCAAGCGGTGATATTTCGGGTAGTGTCGCCGTTGGTGTAAAGCGCCTCACCCTTGGCCGGATCAACCTTGGCGACGGGCTCTGGTTTCTTTTCTTCGGCTGCAAATGCTGTGGAAGATACCGCCAGCACTGCAATAAACAAGGATTTCAACAATGGTGAAAAGGCACGATTCATTCAAACACCCTGAGACTTGATTATATTAATAAATTGCCAGGTTGGCGACGATGCTTCTTTCCTTAATCTTTTCAGAAAATGCCTGAAAAGTGTTTCCTCCAGCACAACACAACAAGAGGTAACCCCTTATTGTACAATAGCTTTTCGGCATTTTTGCCCACTTTTAATGCATTCCTCCTACTATGTCCCAACTTTGGCAAGCCCGTTTCTTCACCACGGTGAATCATCTCCGTGATTTGCCAACCACTCAGGTACCCGAGATTGCCTTCGCCGGCCGCTCCAATGCCGGCAAATCTACCGCAATTAATGTGTTGTGCAATCAAAAGAAGTTGGCATTCGCTTCAAAAACGCCAGGACGGACACAGCATATCAACTATTTTTCCATCGGCGGCGCTCATGTGGCGCAGCATCGCAAAGATGAGACAAAAGTTGATGAAATCCGCGCTCTGCTGGTCGACTTGCCCGGCTATGGCTACGCCCAGGTCTCCGGCTCGGCCAAGCTGCACTGGCAGGAACTGCTCGGTGACTACGTGCGCCGCCGCGAACAGCTGGCCGCGCTGGTCATGATCATCGATTCGCGCCGACCGTTTACCGAACTCGATATTCAGATGGTTGAATGGTTTGCGCCAACCGGCAAACCCATGCATTGCATCCTGAGCAAAGCCGACAAGCTCAACCGCAATGAAGCTACCAACGCGCTGCGTCAGGCTGAGACGTTTTTGGCCAGTTATGTCGATGCAGACGGCAAGCCGTTTCCGTTCACGGCGCAATTGTTTTCGGCGCTCAAGCGTACCGGCATCGACGAAGCTTCCGACAAGATTATGGAACTGGCCGGGCTGACCGATGACGATATAGGTAGCGATGGCGAGGGCGATGGCGCAGCATCTGCGGCGGCGCATGAGACGCCGGATACCGATGCGATCGATGCTGCTGAAGGCGAGGATAAGTAAGAAAAAGGGCGATCGGGTGAAAGCCTGACGCCAGATGTAAAAATGCCCTGGAAGGGGGGAAACCGTTCCAGGGCAAAACGCCTATCGTTTGCACGATGAGCCCCGCTCAGGGAGGGAAGGGGAAGCGGGAGGCAACATACATTGCCTGCGTGTAAGAACCCCTCTCCGAAGAAAAGTTTCAAAGGCCGAATGGATTTTTTAATTATCGTCTTTTGAGTATTTTTTAATTGAATTTGTTTGAATTTGTCTGCATTTGGCGCCGCTGACAACATACCGGGTCCAAGGTAATCATCCTCCGCACCGGCATCGCCTCGGCGTCGCGTTCATGTCCTTTTTCAAGCGCTTTAGCGAGTATCAACATGTCGTCGCCTATCAAATCATCTTCCCAGTTTCCCGCCATTCGCATGCGCCGTATGCGCAAGGACGCTTTTTCGCGCGCGATGATGCAGGAAAACGTCATCACCCCGGCCGATCTGATTTATCCGGTATTCATCCAGGAAGGCCAGAACCTGCGTACCGCGGTCGGCTCCCTGCCCGGTGTTGAACGCCTGTCCATCGATCAATTGCTGCATGTCGCAGAAGACACCGTCGCGCTTGGCATTCCGGTGCTGGCCTTGTTCCCGGTCATCGATCCTTCGCTGAAAACCCCGGACGGCATCGAAGCCACCAATCCAGACGGCCTGGTGCCACGCGCCGTCGCCGCGCTGAAACAACGCTTTCCCGAACTGGGCATCCTGACCGATGTGGCACTCGATCCCTATACCTGCCACGGCCAGGACGGCGTGATGGACGACAGCGGCTACGTCCTCAATGACGAAACCACCGCCCTGCTGGTCCAGCAAGCCCTCACACAGGCGCAGGCCGGTGTCGACATCGTCGCCCCTTCGGACATGATGGACGGCCGCATCGGCGCCGTACGCAACGCGCTGGAAGCGGACAAGTTCATCTACACCCGCATCATGGCTTACTCGGCCAAATACGCCTCGGCGTTTTACGGCCCGTTCCGCGATGCAGTCGGCTCGGCCGCCAATCTCGGCAAGGGCAGCAAGAGCACCTACCAAATGGATCCGGCCAACAGCGACGAAGCGCTGCGCGAAGTCGCGCTCGATCTGGAAGAAGGCGCCGACATGGTCATGGTCAAACCCGGCATGCCTTATCTCGACATCGTGCGCCGCGTGAAGGACGAATTCAAAGTCCCGACCTTCGCCTATCAGGTCAGCGGTGAATACGCCATGATCAAAGCGGCTGCACAAAACGGCTGGCTCGATCACGACAAGGCAATGATGGAAGCGATGATGGCCTTCAAACGCGCTGGCGCCGACGGCGTACTGACTTACTTCGCCCGCGACATCGCGCGCTACCTCAAGAAATAAGCCACGCAATAACTCGCGCAGTAACGCGGGAAATAAATCTACCGGCGTCGCCACTCAGGCGACGCCTTTCTCTTTCGCACCCATCCCCTTCCACGGATTTCACCGCACCCACGCGGCATAGTTGAAATCCGGATATCCAATCTCTGAATTGGTATTTTTACAAAGTCGCCGGACTCTTTATAGTCAGCGGAATACGGAGTCCTGTCGGGCTCCGATTCTTTTGGCGGGCGCGCTTTGCATGTTCATGACAATGCCGCGCTCGCCTCTCGCTCAACAAGAAAAAAGGTCCGGGAATGACATTGCATACTCTGTTCAAGAAACTCGCGGCAGTCGCCGCGCTCACGCTTAGCGTCGCCAATATCAACATCGCTCACGCCGAAGACGTCCCGCAGGAAGTCCGCTTCGCCTGGGCTGGCGGTCCGCGCGTCTGGGTTCTCGGCAAGATCGACAAGTCCTTCGACAAATCCTTCGGCGCCCCGGTGCGCTGGATTCCCTTCGCCACCGGCGCCGACGTGCTGTCGCTGTTTGCCGCCAAAGAAATCGACATCGCACGTTTTGGCTCCAGCCCGGCCGTCGCCGGCGTCGCGCGCAAACTGCCTATTGAAATCATCAGCGTGCCCGAAGTCATCGCCACCAGCGAACGCCTGATCGGCCGCAAGAGCAAGAACATCAACAGCATCAAGGATCTCGAAGGCAAGACCGTCGCCTACCCGCCAAACTCCACTGCGCAATATGCACTGGAGCTGGCCATCAAGGTCAATCGTCTCGACAAATCCAAGATCCGCCTGGTGCCGCTGAAGCCAGCCGACCAGGTCGCCGCATGGAAGCGTGGCGACATCGACGCCGCCTATGTCTGGGGGCCGTTCACGCAACAATTCGAAGCCGATGGCGGACATGAGATTTTCGTCACCAAACAACTGCAAAAAGACGGCTTCCTGATCTACAACAACTTCGTCGTCCGCAAGGAATTCGCAGAAAAATATCCGCAGCTGGTCGTGAAATTCCTGCGTACTTACCAAGAGAAAGTCGATCAATACAAGAAGGATCCGGACGGCTCTGCGCAATTGATCGCCAAGCACCTCGACATTCCGTTTGAAACCGCGCGCAGCGTGTTGACCGGCCTGGAGTATCCGTCCAACACCGAGCAGCTGACCCCTGCGTATCTTGGCAATGGCGCGACCACCCCGACTTCCGGTATCGCCAAAGCAGCAAAAGACACCGCGAACTTCCTCGTGGAAATCGGCGATCTGCGCAAGAGCGACGTTCCGGAATCGTTTGCCACCGCGATCAATACGACCTACCTGAAGCAGGCGGTAAGCAAGTAATGCGGCACATGATTGAGCGAGAGCACGCATGAGTAACACAGTGAACACACGCTCACAGCCGGGCCTGAGCACCACGCAACGCGTTGCCGTCAGCACCGGCGCAGTTGCGCTGGTGCTGGGCGTCTGGCAGCTGTCCGGCACCCTGAAGTGGATCGATCCCTTGCTGCTGCCGCCGCCGACCGAGATCTTCCAGACGACGGTCGACATCCTCGCCGACGGCTACCGCCAGGTCTCGTTGTGGCAACACATCTGGGTCAGCGTGCTGCGCGCGACGGTGGCGTTTGCCGCCGCCATTGCAACGGGGATTCCGCTGGGACTGGCAATGGGCTTGTCGCAGCCGGTCAGCGCAGTACTGGAGCCGTTCGTGCAGTTCTTGCGACCGCTGCCGAAGATCGCGCTGATTCCCTTGACGGTGGTGTGGTTCGGCATTGATGAAGGATCCAAGTTTTTCCTCATCTATATTTCCTGCTTCCTGAGTGTCGTGGTGAGCGCCGCGGCAGCCGCAGTCGGCGTCAGCAAAAATCGCATACGCGCCGCACAGACACTCGGCGCCAACCGCTATCAGGTGTTCACGCGCGTGGTGCTGCCGAATGCCTTACCGGAAATTTTTACCGGCGTACGCTTGTCCATCGGCATCGGCTGGACTTCGCTGATCGCAGCCGAGATGGTCGCCGCCAACTCCGGTCTCGGCTGGATGGTGATCAACGCCGGTACTTATCTACGCACCGATGTCGTCATGCTCGGCATTCTGCTGCTTGGCGGCATCGGTTATTTGTTCGATCTGGCATTGGTGCTGCTGCAACGCACTTTTGTACCTTGGGCGGGACGCGACGCATGAACCAAATTGCACAATTGCCCGCACGCGTGCGGCTCGCCGGCATCAGCAAAAGTTTTGCCTCCGGCAAGCAAGCCGCCACACCGGTGCTATCCGATATCTCGCTGGAGTTGGAACAAGGCGAACTGGTCTGTCTGCTCGGCCCTTCCGGTTGCGGCAAGTCGACCATCCTCAATCTGATTGCCGGATTCGAACAAACCGACAGCGGCGCCATCCTGCTCGATGGATCGCCGGTCAACAAACCCGGGCCGGAACGCGGGGTCGTGTTTCAGCAACCGACACTGTTTCCGTGGCTGTCGGTGCTGGACAACGTGACCTTCGGCCCGCGCATGGCGGGTGTGAAAAAGTCCGTCTATCTGCCGGAAGCGGAGCGCTATCTGCGTCTGGTCGGCCTGCAGGACTTTCATCATCACATGCCGTGGCAATTGTCCGGCGGCATGCGGCAGCGGGTTGCACTCGCACGCGCCTGGCTGCCCAATCCGGAAATCCTGCTGATGGACGAGCCTTTCGGCGCGCTCGATGCTCAGACGCGTTTGATGATGCAGGAACTGCTCACCAGCGTCTGGCAAAAGACCGGCACCACGATCCTGTTCATCACCCACGATGTTGACGAGGCGCTGTTCCTCGCCGATCGCGTGCTGGTGATGTCGGCACGGCCAGGCCGCATCTGTGCGGAGTTCAAGATCCCCTTCCCGCGGCCGCGCGATGTCGAGGTGCTGGTGGCCGATGTCGGCTACGGCGCGCTCAAGCAAAAGATACTGCACATCGTGCGTGAAGAAGCGCGCAAGAGTATGACCGGCACCGCACAATGAGCACGCCTTTGCTTGGGGTGCTCGGCGGCATGGGGCCGCTGGCAGCATTGGATTTTGCGCGCAAGCTGCTTGCGTTGAATAAGGTGGAAACGGAGCAGCAGCACATACCGACACTACTATGGAACGTGCCGCAAATCCCGGATCGTCAGCTCGCCCTGTCGCGCGGCGGCCCCTCGCCTTTGCCCGCGATGCTGCAAGGCATCGCTGTGTTGAATGCTGCGGGAGCGACCCGTATTGCGATCCCCTGTAATACCGCGCATCACTGGTTCGATGAACTCGCAGCAGCGAGTACGGCACCGTTGTTTCACATCGTCGACGCGACGTTGGCACAACTGGGCGGCCAGCAGGAAATCGTCGGCTTGCTGGCGACGCGTGGTGCCTTGCAATCCCTCCTGTATCAAGACCGTTTCGACGCCTTGCGACAGCGCTACGCCGTCAATACGGAAGACGAACTCGATGAGTTGTTCATGCCCGGTTGTTATGCGATCAAGCACGGCAAGATCGTTGAAGGCGGGCGTTTGCTGGAAGCTGCCGGGAAACGCTTGCTGGCGCGTGGCGCCACGAAGCTGGTGCTTGCCTGTACGGAAATTGCCACCGGTCTGGAACGCATCAACTCTCCCCAGCTCGCGGCATCGGTCGACACTAATGAAGCGCTGGCACGCACCTGCCTGCAGTATTGGCGCGAGCAAAACACATAAGCTCTTCTGACGCCGCAAAAAAAAAGCGCACCCCGACGTGAGTCGAGATGCGCTGAAATGCATCGGCTTACGCCGACTTCTGCTCAGAAGCTCTTAACCTGCCTTTGCACCTGCTGCGACTACCGCGAGGCCATGATCCGGCGTCGGGCGGTGCTCATAATCCTCATGTACGGAAGTACATTCCAAGGGTTCCGCGACCGAGTTCCGCTACGGTCCAAAGACAGGTTGATATTTCGTTGATGTCCGGTTGATGATTACTTCCACAGGGAGCACTTCGACTCCGCCTTGGTCATGTAAGCCTGATCGCCTGGAATCGTCTGCACCAGCTTGTAGTAATCCCATGGGCGCTTGGATTCGGACGGCTTTTTCACTTCCATCAGGTACATGTCATGCACCATGCGGCCATCCGGACGAACCACGCCGTTGGAGGTGAAGAAATCGTTGATCTTGTTTTTACGCAGGTAGTCCATGATCTTGTCGGCGTCGGTGCTGCCGGTCGCCTTGACTGCCTTCAGATATTGCCCCACCGCTGATGCATCGCCGGCCTGGAACATCGTCGGCATCTTCTTCATCTTGCCGAAGTAGCGATTGCCCCATGCGCGCGACTGGTCGTTCATGTCCCAGTACCAGCCGTCGGTCAGGTACATGCCTTGTGTGACTTGCAGGCCCAGCGAGTGCGTGTCGGTGATGAAGATCAGCAAACCCGCCAGCTTCATGGTCTTGTTGACGCCGAATTCATTAGCTGCCTTGATGGCGTTGATCACGTCGCCGCCCGCCACTGCCAGGCCAAGAATCTGCGCCTTGGAAGATTGCGCTTGCAGCAGGAAGGAAGAGAAGTCGGACGTTGCCAACGGCGCACGCACCTGACCCACGACGGTGCCGCCGCCAGCCTTGACCACATCGCTGGTGTCTTTTTCCAGCGATGTGCCGAACGCGTAGTCAGCCGTCACGAAGTACCACGACTTGCCGCCTTGCTTGGTGATCGCAGCGCCTGTACCACGCGCCAGTGCAGTGGTGTCGTAAGCGTACTGGATGGTGTAGGCGTTGCATTCTTCGTTAGTCTGGCGCGTGGTGCCGGCGCCAACCGAGATGAAGACCTTTTTCTTTTCGCCGGCGACTTTACCCATCGCCAGGCTGGCTGCCGAATTCACACCACCGACGAGCATGTCGACGCCGTCGCGGTCGAACCATTCACGCGCCTTGTTGGCGGCGATGTCGGCCTTGTTCTGGTGATCGGCAAAAACGAATTCGACCTTCTTGCCGTTGATGGTGCCGCCGGCATCGGCGATCGCCATCTTGATGGCTTCGATACCGCCCTGGCCGTCCATGTCGGCGTAGGTGCCGGACAGATCGGTGATGAAGCCGATCTTGATGGTGTCGCCTGCGGCGTTAGCCGCAGTCATGTTGCCTGCGAATGCTGCGCACATTGCAGCAGACATCGCTGCCAGTTTCAGAAATTTTTTCAAACCCGTCTCCTCTGTTGTTATGGTTCCACCGTAACGCGCAGCATCATGAATGGCTGCGCGCTACCTCCCTCTTTTTACTGCTTTACGCTGTACGCGGATCGTTCACCACAGCCTTGGTTTGTTCACCATCGACAAGACGCATCAGGCCCAGCGGATTCGCGTTTTGCAACGCTGCCGGCAACAGTTCGTCCGGATAATTTTGATAGCAGATCGGACGCAGGAAACGGTCGATCGCCAACGTGCCGACGGACGTGCCGCGCGCATCCGAAGTCGCTGGATACGGACCACCGTGCACCATCGCGTCACTGACTTCAACGCCGGTCGGGAAACCGTTGACCAGCAAACGGCCGGCCTTGTGTTCCAGCAGCGCGATCAGATCCTGATAGGCGCGCAGATCTTCCGGTTGCGCCTGCAAAGTCGCGGTCAGCTGACCGTGCATGTTGCGGGCGAAGTCGATCAGTTGTTCGCGGCTTTCCAGCTCGACGATGACTGTTGCCGGGCCGAACACTTCTTCTTCCAGCGGCGCATCCTTGGTGAACAAGACGGATGCTTCCGCCTTGAACAGATGCGGCACAGCCTGCGTATCGCTGCTGCCGCCGGCGGCAACGGTAACCACGCCAGGAACCTTGCTCAGACGCTCCACGCCACCACCATAGGTCTTGAGACCGGCGCTGTTGAGCATGGTCTGAGGAGATTGTGCAGCCATCGCATCGCGCAGTTGTTCGATGAACTTGGTCAGTTCCGGCGAACGTACGCCCAGCACCAGACCCGGGCTGGTGCACAGCTGGCCGACGCCGACCACGACCGAGCCGATCAGATCGCGTGCAATCGCTTCGCCGCGTGTTGCCAGTGCTTGCGGCAACAGGATGATCGGGTTGATGCTCGACATTTCGGCGAACACCGGAATCGGTTGCGGACGCGCTGCCGCCATGTCGCACAATGCACGGCCGCCGCGCAGCGAACCGGTGAAACCGACCGCCTGAATACCTGCGCTCTTAACCAGTTGTGCACCGACGCGATCGCCGTAAATCATGTTGAAGGTACCGGCAGGTACGCCACTGCGCTTGACTGCGCGTTCGATGGCATCAGCCACCCGTTCGGAGGTGATCAGATGGCCGCTGTGCGCCTTGAACACGACCGGGCAACCGGCTGCCAATGCGGCTGCGGTATCGCCGCCGGCAACTGAAAACGCCAAGGGGAAATTGCTGGCGCCGAACACGCCGACCGGACCAACGCCGATACGGTATTGACGCAGATCGGGACGCGGCAACGGCTGACGTTGCGGCAGTGCCGTATCGATGCGCGCACCGTAAAAATCGCCACGGCGCAAGACCTTTGCGAACAGGCGCATCTGGTTGCTGGTGCGGCTGCGCTCGCCTTGCAGACGGGCTGCCGGCAAGGCGGTTTCGCGCGACACTTCAGCGATGAAGTCGTCGCCAAGGGCGTCGATTTCTTCCGCGATGGCGTCGAGGAATTTGGCGCGTGCTTCAGACGACAAAGCGCGATAGACAGGATAGGCAGCGCTGGCCGCGTCAACCGCTGCGGTGACTTCTGCTTCGGTCGCGGTCAGAAATGGAACTGCGTGTGCTTCGCCGGTCGCTGCTGCGATGCTGAGCAACTTGACGTCGCCCTTGCCGCTGCGTGTGCCGCCGATGTAGTTATGTCCGAGGATGGTCATTTGTCTCTCTCCGTTTACATCGATTGTGTGAGCATGCGTGTGTAGTCGTCTTCCGACGCGACACGCGGATTGGTCTTGTGGCTGTGGTCAGCCAGCGCCCCCTTGATAATCTTGGGGAACATGTCTTCGGTCACGCCCAGTTCGGCCAGGCCGGTCGGCAAGCCGAGGCGCTTGCTCATGTCCTTGATGGCAGGGCCGATATCGGCTTCATTTGCCAGACCCATGGCGTGCGCCATGCGCGCCAGTTTCTTTTCCTTGATGACCGACTCCGAATCCTTGTTGAATTCAATGATGGCAGGCAGGAAGATCGCGTTCAATGTACCGTGATGCAGACGCGGATTGATGCCGCCCAGCGAGTGGCTCAGGCTATGCACGCAACCGAGACCCTTCTGGAATGCCATCGCGCCTTGCATCGATGCGCTCATCATGTTCAGACGCGCTTCGCGGTCGTGCGGTTCTTTGGTAGCGCGTTCGATATGCGCCCAGGCGCGCCACAAACCGTCCAGCGCGATACCGTCAGCCGGCGGATTGAAGGACGGCGCCATGAAGGTTTCCAGGCAATGCGCAATCGCGTCCATGCCGGTGGCCGCAGTCATCATCGCCGGCAGATTCAGTGTCAGTTCCGGATCGCAGATCGCCAAGCGTGGCACCAGATACGGCGACAACACGCCGACCTTGCGGCCGTCGTCAAGAATCAGAATCGCACCACGACCGACTTCGCTGCCGGTACCCGCAGTGGTTGGAATGGCGATCACAGGCGCCGTCTTGGCGGTGATGTTGGCCAGGCCGCCTTCGATCAGAGCGAAGGACTTCAACGTGCCTTCATGCGTGCCGCATACGGCCACGCCCTTGGCGAGGTCGATCGACGAACCGCCGCCGACGGCGATGATGCCGTCACAGGCGCCGTCGCGGAACATCTTGACCGCAGCGCGCACGGCGTTTTCATTCGGGTTCGGGGGAGTTTGATCAAACACGGCGACTTGTGCGCCGTCTTTCAGCTGGGCCACGACCTTGTCGAGGATGCCGGCGTTGCGAATACCCATGTCGGTGACGATCAGCGGTTTACGAATACCGATGCGGTCGCATTCCTGCTGCAGCAGCGCGAGTGCGCCGTAGTCGAACTGAACCTGGGTAATGTAGTTAATCAGTGCCATTACATAGCCTTAAAGTTATAGATATACTTGCAATGCCATTCAGATCCGGCAGTCTCCAAATGTCTTTGCGCACGGCATTTCCCTACGCAAATCAAGCTTTAGAGGCGAAACTGTATGCCAATCATCACGCTTTGCCTAATGAGAGCTATTGATACAGCTATAACTCGGACTCATACATAATAATGCAAGATATCCCTTCCCTCAGCTCTATCACTTCCCGCCTGCATCTCAAGCAATTGCGGCTCCTGACCGCGCTGGCCGACCACGGCTCGCTGCTCAAGGCGGCGGAGCAGGTTGCACTGACACAACCCGGCGCCAGCAAGGCTTTGCAAGAGATTGAGACGACCTTGGGCGCAAAGCTGTTCGTGCGCACCAACCGCGGACTGGAAGCCACCGACCTCGGTCATTGCGTGATCCGCTACGCCAGACTGATCCAGACTGACCTGGCCCACCTGCGCGAGGACATGATCGGCATTCTGCAAGGTCATGGCGGGCGGCTGGCGCTGGGCGTGATCATGGGTGCGGTACCGCTGCTGACCGATGCGCTCACGCGCTTATTGGAGAAGCGCCCCGCCCTTTCCGTAGAAATCGTCGAAGACACCAGCGCACGGCTGCTGCGGATGCTGGATCAGGGCCGGCTCGACATGGCAATCTGCCGTACCAGCATCAGTCAGCAGCCGCACCTGTACGACAGCATCAATATCCATAACGAAAAGCTTGCCGTCGTGGCCAACATCCACCATCCGCTCGCGCAGCAGCAGACGCTGCAATTGAGCGATCTGGCCGACTCGCGCTGGGTGGTCTATTCGGCCAACATGCCGATGCGCCTACTGCTGGAACGCGAATTCCACGAAGCCAATCTGCGCTTCCCGCTGCATCTGCTGGAAACCACCTCGGCCTTCACGACCTTGTCCTTGTTACAGAGAAATCCATCTTTCGTCGCGCTGATGTCGGTCGACGTGGCGCAGTTTTGCACTCGCTTCGGCATGACGACCATCCTGCCGCTGCCACTGCAGTCGCGCAGCGAACCGTATCAGTTGGTGACGCGTCACGGCAGCATGCGCTCCTCGGTGGCGCAGTTGTTCATCGACGAATTTGCTGAAGTGCCGCCGGAGCTGGCGTAGCTGCGCTACTGATTGCAAACGTAAAAAAAAGCGCTCCGGTCGGGAGCGCTTTTTTGTGGGTGCCTGACTTGGTGACAAGCTTGGCCCTAAACGTCTGCTTATTTGTTCGGCTGCGGTGTGATGCGCAGATAAGGACGTGGCGAGGTGTAACCCTTTGGATACTTTTGCTTGATGACTTCTTCATCCTTGACCGACAACGGGATGATGACGTCGTCGCCGTCTTTCCAGTTACCTGGTGTTGCGACGGTGTAGCCGTCCGTCAGTTGCAGCGCATCCAGCACGCGCAGCACTTCGTCGAAGTTGCGGCCGGTGCTCATCGGGTAAGTGATGATCAGGCGCACCTTCTTCTTCGGATCGATGATGAAGAGCGAACGGACCGTCGCTGTTTCCGACTGATTCGGGTGGATCATGTCGTACAGGCCGGCGACTTTCTTGTCGACGTCGGCAACGATAGGGAAACCGACCACGGTCTTTTGCGTGTCTTCGATGTCCTTGATCCATTGATTGTGCGCTTCGGCGCCGTCCACCGACAACGCGATGGCCTTGACGTCGCGCTTGTCGAATTCAGGCTTGAGTTTGGCAGTCAGGCCCAGCTCGGTGGTGCAGACCGGCGTGAAGTCGGCCGGGTGCGAAAACAGGACAACCCAGGAGTCGCCCGCCCATTCGTGAAACTTGATTTTGCCGATCGAAGAATCTTGCTCGAAATCCGGCGCGGTATCGCCCAAACGTAAGGTCATCTTAGTCTCCTAGTAACGAATTGGTCAGGGAAACGCGCTTCGTATCCGTCGCTGCAACCACGCAGCGACGCAATTGGCAATGAACAACTGTGCGGATCGTGAAACGCGCTCTTAAACAGGACGTTAACTATAGCGTCTATGTTGATCGCGTTCCAACAACTATTAACGCCTAACCTAATAACCGCGGGCTATGACAAATTCACGCGCCGCTGAACGCAAGAAGTTGGCAGGACGACAAATGAGAGGAAGGTGAAAGCAAAGCGACGATGCCGGTCAGGTCATCGTCGTTAAGAGAGCAGAGAGACGAGAAAGCTGTGAAGTTCTTAGCGGACGGCTTGCAAGCTTTGCAGGAACTGATCCGCGCTCTGATAGCCGATTACCCGCTTGCCCGGCAATTCGCGTCCCTGCCGGTCAAACAGGATGATGCCCGGTGGCCCGAAGAGCTGAAAACGTTTGAGCATGGCTTTGTCGTCGGCATTGTTGGCGGTGACATCAATCTGCAGCAAGACCATTTGCGAGAACTGTTCACGTACGCGAGCATCGGTGAAGGTGAATTTTTCCATCTCTTTGCAGGAGACGCACCAGTCTGCATAGAAATCCAGCAGTGCCGGTTTGCCGCCGGTCTGCGCCAAGGCGGCGTCCAGTTCGGCAATCGAGCGTACGCGCACAAAGTCGGTATGCGCGATCTGAGTGGCACCACCACCACGCAAGTGCGACAGTGGCGCCAATGCATCCCGCCCGCCGGTGGCGACGCTAACCAGTTGCAGCAATCCCAGGACAGCAAACGCCAGACCAAAAGCACGTGAGATCCAGCGCGCCGGCTGCCGCCACAGCAGATAAGCGCCATACGCGATACCCAGTGCCGCCCAGCCCGCAACGAACAACCACGCCGGGATAACCGGCGAGACCATCCACAATGCCGTCGCCAGCATGAGCACGCCGAAGAAGCGTTTGACAGCATCCATCCAGGCACCGGCGCGTGGCAACAAGGTGCCGGCCGATGCGCCGATGATCAGCAAAGGTACGCCCATGCCGATCGCCATGGCGAACAAGGCGCTGCCGCCGAGTACCACGTCGCGTGTCTGACTGATATAGAGCAAGGTGCCGGCCAGCGGTGCCGCGACGCACGGTCCGACGATCAATGCAGAGATGGCCCCCATGACAAAGACACCGGCCAGCTTGCCGCCACCCTGCTGCCCGGATACCTGCGTCAGTTTTGATTGCAGCGCCGCAGGCACCTGCAACTGATAGAAATCGAACATCGACAGCGACAAGCCAATCATCAGCAGAGCGAACAAGCCCAGCACCCAGGGATTCTGCAATGCCGCGGAGAGACCTTCGCCAATCATGCCGGCGGCGACACCAAGAGCCGTGTAGACCAGCGCCATGCCGAGCACATACGTGACCGACAGCAGCAGGCCGCGTCCGCGACTGGTCTGCGCGCCCTCACCAACAATGATGGATGACAGAATGGGCACCATCGGCAACACGCAAGGCGTAAATGACAGGCCGATGCCAAACAGGAAGAACAAAGACAACACGGCCAACAACTTGCCGCTCTTGAGAATTGCGGCGATCTTGTCCATGTCGGAGGCACCCGCTTCGCCGGCATTGTCTACATTGGCTGGATCAGCCGCATTGGCGGCTTTGACGACTTGTCCGACAGCGTCCGGCGACATGGTCGCGACGGTATCCATCGGCGGATAGCACAAGCCCTGATCGGCACAACCCTGCCCGGTTGCCGTCAGTTTGAACGCGCCGGCGGCGTCGACCGGAATGCGAACGCTGACGCTGTTGCGATAGGTTTCAACTTCCTTCTGGAAGTTGTCGTCGTACTTCACTTTACTGTGCGGAAAATCAGGCTGGCCGAGCGTCGCACCTTCCGCCTTGAAATGGAAACGGTCGCGATACATGTAATAGCCGTCGGCAATCGCATAGTTGATTTCCAGCGTCTTGGCGTCGAGCATCGTGGCGGAAAACTTGAACGCGACTTCGGGGGCCAGATAGTCCTCTGCGTGCGCGGTCGTCGGCAGCATCAACAATGCAACCGACATGGTTGCAACGATAGCGACGAACAACTGCAGCGCAGTCAGCCAGTTTTTCCAGCCTCCTTGTTTTCCCGATTGGTCTGATTGTCCCCATTCGGCACCGCTTCGCGCGGCAACCTGCAAACGCTTAAACATTCAACTCTTTCCTTGTTTCTGCCACGATCCAGTTCAGATAGGCCGGCAAACCGGCCGCGATCGGGATCGCAATAATCTCGGGCACATCATACGGGTGCGCGGCTTTGATCGCCGCTTCCAGTTCGGCGTAGCGCGCCTGCGTCGTCTTGACCATCAGCGTAACCTCGCTGGCGTGCTCGATGGCCCCCTGCCATTGATATACCGACTGTACCGCAGGCATGATATTGACGCAGGCGGCCAGCCTCTTTTCCACCAGAGTACGCGCCATGCTGTTGGCCAGCTCGGCGTCCGGTACATTGCTCAAGACGAGCAGAGTTTGTTCCATGGCAATTCTCCCCGAGAGTGGCGTTGCAACCGGCATCAAAAACGACGGCGCGTAAAAATCATCGCCACATAAAAGCCGCCGCAACAATACACTGCCAATATCGCCAGATCCAGCAAAGGTGTCTGCGGCCAGCCGCCAAGCACCAGCGGGCGCACCAGATTGACGGCCGCGCTCAGCGGCAGAAATTGCGATATCAGCTGCAGCCACGACGGTAGCTGCGCAACCGGATAATACACGCCCGACAGGAAAACCATCGGCGTCAGAATCAGTGTGAAATAGTAGGTGAAGAAATCATAACCGCGCGCGAGTGCATTCATGATCAGACCCAGCGCCGCGAAGGTCATGCCGGCGAAGAACAGTACCGGCAACACCAGCAGCACCTGCACATGCAGGCCGATGCCGAGCGCGAACATCACGCAGAGAATGGCGACGCCGCTGAACAAGGATTTGGTGGCGCTCCAGAGCAGCTCTGCCAACACAATGTCGTCCAGCGCCAACGGGGCATTCATCAGCGCATCCCAGGTGCGCTGCACGCTCATGCGCGAATAAGCGGAATACAACGCCTCGAACGACGACGCCATCATGACCGACATGCAGATCGAGCCGGATGCCAGATAGTGGATGTAAGGAATACCGTCGACTTCCTTGAGCATGCTGCCGAGGCCGTAGCCGAAGGCGATCAGCGTAATCAGCGGATCGGCAATGTTGCCCAGGACACTGGCGACCAGGAGCTTTTTCCAGACCAGAAAATTACGCCGCCAGATCGGATAGAAACGCAGCGAGAATGCGGGAATGGCGTAGAGGCTTGTCATGTCGGGTCCTTGGTTCTCGATGTTCTCAATCGCGCATCTCGCGGCCGGTCAGCTTCAGGAAAAGATCTTCCAGATTGGCCGGCCGATGCAGATAGCGCAGCCCCTGCGCATGCTGCAGGGTGGCCAGCAACGGCCGCACGTCGTTGGTGTAGCAGAACACCGTTTCACCGCTGTATTCGACGCGAGAGGCATTGCCGTGACCGTGTTGCTCAGCCCAGGACCTGGCGCTTTCGCCGTAGACTTCCAACACTTCGGATTCAATATGCTGCGCGATCAGACTCTGCGGCGAGCCCTCGGCAATCATCTTGCCGTGATCGATCACCGCGAGACGGTCGCACAGGCGCTCGGCTTCATCCATGAAGTGCGTCGTCAGCAAGATCGTCTTGCCGCGCGCAAGCAGGCTCTTGAGGCGCTCCCAGATCATATGGCGCGCCTGTGGATCCAGACCGGTGGTCGGTTCATCCATGAAGAGCAGATCGGGATCATTGACCAGTGCCCGCGCAAGCGTCAGACGACGCTTCATGCCGCCAGACAGCTCGCCAATGCGCGCGTCTTTCTTCGCGGTCAGGTTAGCGAATTCGAGCAGTTCCGGAATCCTTAATCGCGTCACGTCGTCGGCAATACCAAAATAGCGCGCGAAGACCAGCAGATTCTCTTGCACTGTGAAATCAGGATCGAGATTGTCGGCCTGCGGTACGACGCCGACACGCATGCGCGCAATGCGCGCGTGATCGGGAATCTGTTGACCGTTCAGCAGAATCTCGCCACTGTCAGGCGTAGACAATCCGAGACACAGGCGCAACGTCGTTGTCTTGCCCGCGCCATTAGGACCGAGCAGACCATAGCATTCGCCACGACGCAGCGCAAAACTGAGGTCATTGATGATGGCTGTACGTTCAGCGCCGGAGCCAAAGGCTTTATGTAAATTGCGGACTGAAAGTATCGATGTCTCTGTGGTTTCTGCCATGTTGTCCTTGTGGTCGCCTGTCACGCTGACTGCCGTTCAATTCAACCCACGGGTTCGTGCCTTATAGCTGTCTGTCCTGATGATCGTTTGATCGTCCAACTGCTTAGATAGCACGTGGCGATCTGTACCTCAGACTCTTCGACCGTCTGCAGCTTTGGTCGTTTCATGTACTGCCGACCTTACAAGCGCATCCGCATTCTGAAACCCGGAAATGCAAAAAGCCAGGCAGAGCCTGGCTTTTCTTCATCGTGCTTGACGCGATGTCTGCATGCAGCTGAGATTACTCAACGCTTGGCGCTTCTTCGGAGACGTCTGGACGATCGACCAGTTCAACGAAAGCCATCGGTGCGTTATCGCCGACGCGGAAACCCATTTTCAGGATGCGCAGGTAGCCGCCGTTACGGGTAGCGTAACGTGGGCCCAGTTCGGAGAACAGCTTGCCGACGATTTCGCGGTCGCGCAGGCGGGAGAATGCCAGACGCTTGTTAGCCAGTGTATCGGTCTTGCCCAGAGTCAGGATAGGCTCGACAACGCGGCGCAGTTCCTTGGCTTTTGGCAAAGTTGTCTTGATGGCTTCGTGGCGCAGCAGGGATACTGTCATGTTGCGCAGCATTGCCAGGCGGTGCGAGGAAGTACGATTCAGTTTACGGAGACCGTGACGGTGACGCATGATATTTCCTTTCAGATTACAGTTTTAATCCAGCTCTTCTATCGGCAGTGTCTAGTTGCCGCGGACCGGTATCGATTAGGTTATTGCCTGTTGCCAGGACTTGTCGCTTCTACTACGGTGCTGCTTGATTCAGTTCTGACTTGCTTTGTCTGGCGAGCGATCTCTCAAGCGCTCGCCATCATTGCAACAATTACTTTTCCAGGCCGGCTGGCGGCCAGTTTTCCAGCTTCATGCCCAGGGTCAGACCGCGGGATGCCAGAACTTCCTTGATTTCGTTCAGGGACTTGCGGCCCAGATTCGGCGTCTTCAGCAGTTCATTTTCGCTACGTTGGATCAGATCGCCAATGTAGTAAATGTTTTCGGCCTTCAGGCAGTTTGCCGAACGGACAGTCAGTTCCAGATCGTCGACCGGACGCAACAGGATAGGATCGACTTGCGGTGCGCGCGATGGTGCTTCGGCAGTCGCTTCGGTACCTTCCAGAGCAGCGAACACGTTCAGTTGATCAACCAGGACGCGGGCCGATTGACGGATCGCTTCTTCAGGGGTGATCACACCGTTGGTTTCGATATTGATGACCAGCTTGTCCAGGTCGGTACGTTGTTCCACACGCGCCGATTCAACAGCGTAGGAAACACGGCGCACTGGCGAGAACGACGCGTCCAGGATGATGCGACCGATGGTCTTGTTTGCATCTTCGGACAAACGGCGAACGTTACCCGGCACATAGCCACGGCCCTTTTCGACCTTGATCTGCATGTCCAGCTTGCCGCCTGCTGTCAGATTGGCAATCACGTGGTCAGGATTGATCAGCTCAACATCGTGCGGCAGATCGATATCCGATGCCAGCACCACGCCTTCGCCTTCCTTCTTCAGGGTCAGAGTGACTTCGTCGCGATTATGCAACTTGAAGACCACGCCCTTCAGGTTCAACAGGATGTCAACGACGTCTTCTTGCACGCCGTCGAGGGAAGAATATTCATGTACGACGCCGGCGATGGTGACTTCGGTTGGGGCATAACCGATCATCGACGACAGCAGAACGCGGCGCAGCGCGTTGCCCAGAGTGTGGCCATAACCACGTTCGAACGGCTCCATCACGACTTTTGCGTGACCGGCGCCGAGCGCTTCAACTTCGATAATACGTGGCTTCAACAAACTATTTTGCATGAAATGTCCTTTTCAATACCCTCGGTTCGTTACACCGATAAGGCTGATGGCATGTCGGAAAAATGCCCACCGATAGGTGGGCACAGGGAAAATCAGGGTACGGATTAACGCGAATACAGTTCGACGATCAGCGATTCGTTGACGTCGTTAGCGATTTCGTTACGGTCCGGGGAAGTCTTGTAAGTGCCTTCCAGCTTCTTCGCATCAACGGAAACCCACGATGGGAAACCGGACTGCTCAGCCAGCGACAGCGCTTCAGCGATACGCACTTGCTTCTTGGCCTTTTCGCGAACGGCAACAACGTCACCAGCCTTGACTTGGTACGAAGCGATGTTCACGACGATACCGTTAACAGTCAGCGCCTTGTGGGACACCAGCTGACGCGCTTCGGCGCGAGTCGAGCCGAAGCCCATGCGATAAACGACGTTGTCCAGACGCGCTTCCAGCAACTTCAGCAGTGTTTCACCGGTGTTGCCCTTGCGACGGTCCGCTTCAGCGAAGTAGCGGCGGAATTGGCGCTCGAGCACGCCGTAGATACGCTTGACCTTTTGCTTTTCGCGCAATTGGTTGCCGTAGTCCGAAGTGCGAGCACCGGAAGTGCGACCGTGTTGACCTGGCTTGGAATCCAGTTTGCACTTGGAATCCAGCGAGCGGCGTGCGCTCTTGAGGAACAGGTCGGTGCCTTCGCGGCGGGAAAGTTTTGCTTTTGGTCCGATATAACGTGCCACGGTATTTCCTTTATTAAATGACGTTCCAAGACCATCGCTGGCCTGAACGCTAGTTTGATCTGCGTGCTATCAAACAGTGGGCTTAAGAACAAAACCCGCCAAGGTCATTGGCGGGTGATTTCCGACACTTTCGCGTATTCGGCGAAAGCGCAAGATTATACTACAGATTAGATACGACGACGCTTTGGTGGGCGGCAGCCGTTGTGCGGGACCGGAGTCACGTCCTGGATCTGGGTGATCTTGATACCCAGATTGTTCAGTGCGCGGACAGCCGATTCACGACCTGGGCCTGGGCCCTTGATGCGAACTTCCAGATTCTTGATACCGCATTCGATTGCAACCTTGCCGGCAGCTTCAGCAGCGACCTGGGCAGCAAACGGAGTCGATTTACGCGAACCCTTGAAACCGGCACCACCCGAAGTCGCCCAAGACAAAGCATTACCTTGGCGATCAGTGATCGTGATGATGGTATTGTTGAACGAAGCGTGAACGTGAGCTATACCTTCTGCAACGTTCTTCTTAACTTTCTTGCGCACACGTGCTGCTGCGGCGTTATTTGGGGCTTTTGCCATAATTATTTCCTTGATTCCGAACCGACTAGCAGTTACAGAGACGCTAGGGGATTATTTCTTCAACGATTGAGCGGCCTTGCGCGGACCCTTGCGAGTACGTGCGTTGGTGCGGGTACGTTGGCCACGGCAAGGCAGACCCTTACGGTGACGCATACCACGGTAGCAGCCCAGATCCATCAAACGCTTGATGTTCATGGACAGTTCACGACGCAGGTCACCTTCGACGACGAATTTTGCAATTTCGTCACGAAGCTTTTCCAGCTCGTTATCGTCCAGATCCTTGACCTTTTTGTTGGTCGGAACACCCGTAGCGACGCAGATTTCTTCTGCTCGTGGGCGGCCAACACCGTAGATGGCTGTCAGGCCGATAACAGTGTGCTGATGGTTGGGGATATTCACCCCTGCAATACGTGCCATGCGTTATTCCTCGATCAATAACGTTAAATTAACCTTGGCGCTGTTTATGACGCGGTTCTGTGCAGATAACACGAACAACGCCTTTGCGCTTGATGATTTTGCAGTTGCGGCAGATCCGCTTGACTGATGCGAGCACTTTCATTGTGGCCCTCTTTCTTTCAATACTAGGTTCGTTTCACTACTTGGTACGGAACACGATACGTGCCCGGCTCAAATCATAAGGAGTCAGTTCCACCGTTACCTTATCTCCTGGGAGGATGCGAATATAGTTCATCCGCATTTTCCCGGAAATATGGCCGAGTACAACATGTCCGTTTTCCAACTTAACTCTGAATGTCGCATTAGGCAGATTCTCCAGAATCTCGCCTTGCATCTGAATAACGTCGTCTTTTGCCATTCCGTCGTCTGTTCCTTTGGGCGCTACCCTTCACCTATCGTGAAGTCATACCGCCCTTGAAATTTGCCTTACGAAGCAACGATTCATACTGCTGTGACATTACATAATTCTGAACCTGCGCCATGAAATCCATGGTGACAACCACAATAATCAGAAGGGAGGTTCCACCGAAGTAGAAAGGCACCTTCCAACGTGCGATCAAGAATTCCGGCAACAAGCAAACCAGTGTGATATACACCGCACCAGCCAACGTCAAGCGCATCAAGATCTTGTCGATGTAGCGTGCTGTTTGATCACCAGGACGAATACCAGGAACAAACGCGCCGCTCTTTTTCAGGTTATCTGCAGTTTCTTTGCTGTTGAATACCAACGCAGTGTAGAAAAAACAGAAGAAAACAATTGCGATCGCATACAGCAGCGCATGAATCGGCTCACCTGGCGCCATCGATGCAGCCAAATCCTTCAGAAAGCGAATGAAAGGATTCGATGTATCGCCGGAAGTGAACCAGCTCGTGATCGTTGCCGGGAACAAGATGATCGACGAAGCAAAAATAGGAGGAATCACACCAGCCATATTCAGCTTCAGCGGCAAATGACTGCTTTGACCGCCGTAAATCTTGTTGCCAACCTGACGCTTCGCATAATTCACCAGGATCTTGCGCTGGCCGCGTTCAATGAACACAACCAGGAACGTAACCAGAGCGACGATCAGGCAGATCAGAATTGCGGACAATGCGTTCATCGAACCTGTACGAACCAGCTCAAACAAACCACCCAATGCGTTCGGCAAACCAGCTGCGATACCGGCAAAGATAATGATGGAAATACCATTACCCAGACCACGCTCTGTAATTTGCTCACCCAACCACATCAGGAACATCGTACCGGTCACCAGCGTCACAACCGTCGTCAGGCGAAACGCCAGACCAGGATCCAACACAAGACCAGCTTGCGATTCCAATGCAACAGCAATACCCAGCGCCTGAAACGTCGCCAGCACCAAGGTGCCGTAGCGGGTGTACTGAGTAATCTTGCGACGACCAGCTTCACCTTCTTTTTTCAACGCTTCAAGCTGCGGCGATACCACCGACAGCAACTGCATGATGATCGACGCCGAAATATACGGCATGATCCCAAGAGCGAAAATTGTGAAACGCGACAGGGCACCACCGGAGAACATGTTGAACATGCCCAGAATGCCACCCTGGTTTTGCTTAAACAATTGCGCCAACTGCGTCGGGTCAATTCCTGGGACAGGAATATGAGCACCGATGCGATATACAACTAATGCTGCCAGCAAAAACCACAAACGGCCCCAAGGGAAACCTTTTGCAGCGCCTTTAGCAAGTTGGGGTGTAGTCGCCAATTAATGCTCCGCGTCAACTGTCAGATTAAGCTACCGAACCGCCGGCAGCTTCAATAGCTGCTTTAGCGCCCTTGGTAGCAATCAGACCTTTGACTGTTACTTTTTTTGTCAGCTCGCCCGACAAAATGATGCGGACAACCTTGGCCAGTTCGCCAATAACACCGGCTTGCTTCAATGCCAGGATATCGATTTCAGTAACTGGCAGGCTTTCCAGGTCGGACAAACGAACTTCAGCCTTGTACGGCGTTGCCAGCGACTTGAAACCACGCTTTGGCAGACGGCGTTGCAGAGGCATCTGACCGCCTTCGAAACCGACTTTATGGAAACCGCCCGAACGCGATTTTTGACCCTTGTGACCACGGCCGGCTGTCTTACCCAAGCCAGAACCGATACCACGACCGACGCGACGCTTGTAGTGCTTGGCGCCTTCTGCGGGTTGGATTGTGTTTAATTCCATGATTTGCTCCGTTCGCAAGCCCAAGGCTTACGAAACCACTTTCACAAGATAGGACACTTTGTTGATCATGCCGCGAACCGATGGAGTGTCTTGCAATTCGGAGACCGAATTCACGCGACGCAGTCCCAGACCGCGCACAGTTGCACGGTGGTCTTGGCGAGTACCGATCAGACCTTTGACCAGTTGCACTTTAATTGTGTTTGCCATCTGTTTCACCTTAGCCCAGGATGTCTTCAACAGACTTGCCGCGCTTGGCTGCAATTTCTGCTGGAGTGTTCATTTTGGACAAACCGTCGAGTGTTGCACGGACCATGTTGTAAGGATTGGTAGAACCATTCGACTTAGCAACGACGTTAGTCACGCCCATCACTTCGAAAATTGCGCGCATTGGACCACCAGCGATCACGCCAGTACCGTCTTTAGCTGGCGACATCAGAACTGACGACGCGCCGTGCTTGCCGGTCACTGTGTGTTGCAGAGTGCCGTTCTTCAAGGTGACCTTGATCATCTTGCGACGGGCTTCTTCCATTGCCTTCTGCACTGCAACTGGCACTTCCTTCGACTTGCCCTTGCCCATGCCGATGCGGCCATCGCCGTCACCAACAACTGCCAGCGCTGCGAAACCCATGATACGACCACCCTTCACCACTTTGGTGACACGGTTGACCGCGATCATTTTTTCGCGCATGCCGTCATCAGGCTTGTCGCTTTGCGTTTTGGATTGCATTTTTGCCATGATGATTTTCCTTAGAACTTCAGGCCGGCTTCACGCGCAGCTTCAGCCAGCGCTTTGACGCGACCGTGATAACGGAAACCGGAGCGGTCAAACGCTACTTCGGTGACTCCAGCTTTCAGTGCCTTCTCGGCGACGCGCTTGCCTACCAGTGTCGCAGCAGCAGCGTTGCCGCCCTTGCCCGATTGACCAGCCAGTTGTTGGCGAACTTCCGCCTCCAACGTCGATGCCGAAGCCAGTACGTTTGCGTCGGGGCCGATGATGCTCGCATAGATGTGCGTATTGGTACGATGCACGGCCAGGCGATTGACCTTTAATTCTGCGATCTTGGCACGGGTTTGAGTCGCGCGGCGCAGACGTGATTGTTTCTTGTCCATCGTCAACCCCTATTACTTCTTCTTGGTTTCTTTGAGTACAACCACTTCATCCGAATAACGAACGCCCTTGCCCTTGTAAGGCTCTGGCTGACGATATGCACGGATTTCAGCGGCGACCTGGCCAACTACTTGGCGGTCGATACCCTTGATTAAGATCTCGGTTTGAGTCGGGGTTTCACACTTGATGCCTTGTGGCATCTGGTGAACGACTGGGTGCGAAAAGCCCAGCGACAGATTCAGCTTGTCGCCTTGTGCTTGAGCGCGGAAACCCACACCAACCAAGTTCAGCTTCTTTTCGAAACCCTTTGTGACACCGTTGACCATGTTATTGACCAACGCACGCAGGGTACCGGACATCGCATTTGCTTCACGGCTGTCATTTGCAACCTCGAAGTTCAGCGTGCCATTGTTGTTTGCGACCTTCACCAAGCCAGTCAATGGCTGGGAAAGCGAGCCCAACGGGCCTTTTACTGTGATCTGCGCTGCAGTAATGGTCGCTTCCGCGCCACTCGGCAGTGCAATCGGCATTTTACCAACACGAGACATATTGCACTCCTTAGGCCACGTAGCAAATCACTTCACCACCGACACCGGTAGCGCGCGCTTTGCGATCTGTCATGACGCCACGTGGAGTGGAAACGATTGCCACACCCAGGCCGTTCATCACGTTAGGAATCTCGTCTTTGCCTTTGTAAATACGCAGGCCAGGACGGGACACGCGCTCGAGGCGCTCGATAACTGGACGACCGGCGTAGTACTTCAGGCCGATTTTCAGTTCTGCTTTGCCGCCGGCTTCAGCCACGGCGAAATCTTCGATATAGCCCTCGTCCTTGAGGACGTTTGCAATTGCGATTTTGACTTTGGACGACGGCATTGCTACGGTCGTCTTTTGCACAACTTGCGCATTGCGGATACGGGTCAGCATATCGGCGATAGGATCGCTCATACTCATTGCTTGTTCTCCTATTACCAGCTGGCTTTAGTCAAACCCGGGATCTCACCACGCATGGCGATTTCACGGACCTTAATACGGCCCAAACCGAATTTACGGAATGTGCCACGTGGACGACCTGTCAATGCGCAACGATTACGTTGGCGGGTCGGAGCAGAGTTACGCGGCAGCGCTTGCAACTTCAGGCGCGCTTCGTAACGTTCTTCTTCCGACTTGGATTGATCGTCAATGATAGCCTTCAACTCAGCGCGCTTGCCGGCGTATTTCTTTACCAGATCTGCACGCTTTTGTTCACGGTTAATCAGTGCCAGTTTTGCCATGGCAGCCTCAGTTTCTGAACGGAAATTTAAATGCGGCGAGGAGCGATTTCGCTTCGTCGTCGGTCTTCGCGGTAGTCGTGATGCTGATATTCAAGCCACGCAGCGCATCGATTTTATCGTATTCAATTTCGGGGAAAATGATCTGCTCTTTCACACCGATATTGTAGTTACCACGACCATCGAAAGCACGACCGGACACACCGCGGAAGTCACGCACACGCGGCAGAGCCACGGTGATGAAGCGATCCAGGAACTCATACATTTGAGCGCCACGCAGGGTCACCATACAACCAATCGGGTAGCCTTCACGGATTTTGAAACCCGCAATCGCCTTACGCGCCTTGGTCACGACCGGCTTTTGACCTGCAATCTTGGTCAAATCGCCGACAGCGTGCTCGATGATTTTCTTATCCGCAACAGCTTCCGACAGACCCATGTTCAATGTGATCTTCAGAATGCGCGGAACTTCCATTACCGACTTATAAGCGTACTTAGCAGTCAAGTCGGCAACGACTTTTTCTTTATAGAACTCTTGGAGACGTGCCATGATCTATTAAACCTTAACAACTTCGCCGCTGGATTTGTAAGCACGGACTTTCTTACCGTCCACGCTCTTGAAACCCACGCGATCTGCCTTGCCGGACGCCGCATTAAACAATGCAATGTTCGACACATGAATTGGCATCAGCTTATCGACAATGCCGCCAGTTGCACCAGTCATTGGATTAGGCTTAGTCGCTTTTTTAGCAACGTTAATGCCTTCAACAACCACGTAATCAGCGCTGACACGCTGAGTTACCACACCGCGCTTACCTTTATCTTTACCGGTCAGCACGATGACTTCATCGTTCTTACGAATCTTTCCCATGACCACTCCTTACAGAACTTCAGGCGCCAGAGAGACGATCTTCATGAAGCGCTCTGTACGCAGCTCACGAGTAACTGGCCCGAAAATACGGGTACCGATTGGTTCCAACTTGGCATTCAGCAAGACAGCAGCATTGCCATCAAACTTAACCAGGGAACCATCCTGACGACGCACGCCCTTAGCGGTACGAACGACGACAGCGTTATAAATTTCACCTTTTTTGACGCGACCACGAGGAGCTGCGCTCTTCACGGTAACTTTAATCACGTCGCCGATGCCTGCGTAACGGCGCTTGGAACCACCCAAGACTTTGATGCACAAAACTTCGCGCGCACCAGTATTGTCGGCCACTTCGAGCCGGCTTTCAGTTTGAATCATGATATTTTCTTTCCCAACTTAATCCGCTCAAATCACACAATGTGAGTCGCGGTCAGTCTTGGTCCTGTTAGCAAGCGAACTCGCTAGTTAGGGGACGATTAAGCTACGTAACTGCATCTTGCCTCTTACCCTCGCCAAACACCAAGAAGCAAAAGAAGAGCTGAGCATTATGGCACCATAATGCTCAGTCTGCAAGCCTTACTTATACAATCTGTGCCACTTGTACAACGCGTGTCACGCTCCAAGCTTTGGTCTTGGAGATTGGACGACCTTCCTGGATCTCGACGGTATCGCCAGTCTTCGCTTGATTCGACTCATCATGAGCGTGGTACTTGTTAGTACGCACGATGATTTTGCCGTACAGCGGATGCTTGACGTGACGTTCGATCAGAACGGTAACAGTCTTATCCATCTTGTCGGACACAACCTTGCCAATCAGCGTGCGCTTGAGCGCTTGTTTCACTTGATCGTTCATTGTTGACCCTTCGAATTGATGACTGTTTTCACACGTGCGATATCGCGACGTACTTTCTTCAGTTGCGCGGTATTGTTCAGTTGCTGCGTAGCCACTTGCATGCGCAAGCTGAATTGAGCCTTCAACAGCTCATTCAGTTCTTTGGCCAGAGCCGCTTCGTCTTTACCACGGAGTTCAGATGCTTTCATATTCCGCTCCTATTATTGACCGACTTGACGAACAACAAAAGTCGTCGACAGTGGCAATTTGGCTGCTGCCAAGCGGAACGCTTCACGCGCCAGAGCTTCGTCAACACCATCCATCTCGTACAGCATCTTACCTGGCTGAATTTCAGCCACGTAGTACTCTGGATTACCCTTACCGTTACCCATACGCACTTCAGCAGGCTTTTGGGAAATCGGCTTGTCCGGGAAAACGCGAATCCAGATACGACCGCCACGTTTGATGTGACGGGTCATAGCGCGACGAGCGGCTTCGATCTGACGTGCCGTGATACGACCACGACCAACTGCTTTCAGACCGAACTCACCAAACGATACGGCTGTACCACGCGAGTGCGAGATACCCGTATTGCGACCTTTTTGTTCTTTACGATATTTTCTACGTGCTGGTTGCAGCATGATTATTCTCCTGCCTTCTCAGCCGATACGCCGGCATCAGTAGCTTGAGGCGCACGCGGCGCACGCTTGGCACCTGCACCTGCTGGTGCACCAGCGGTCTTCGGACGAGGACGAGCACCTGGCTTGCCATCATCACGACGTGGACCGCGACGCTTCTTGTCGTCCTCTGGCTCACCGACCAACACTGGTGCGTCGCCGTTAGCCAGACGATCGCCCTTGTAAACCCAAACCTTGATACCGATGATGCCGTATGTGGTTTGTGCTTCGCCGAAACCGTAGTCGATATCAGCACGCAGTGTATGCAGAGGCACGCGGCCTTCACGATACCATTCCTTACGAGCGATTTCGATACCGTTCAAACGACCGGACGACATGATCTTGATGCCTTGAGCACCCAAACGCATTGCGTTCTGCATCGCACGCTTCATTGCGCGACGGAACATGATGCGTTTTTCGAGCTGCTGAGCAATCGAGTCAGCGATCAGTTGAGCATCGGCTTCTGGCTTGCGGATTTCTTCGATGTTAACGTGCACTGGCACGCCCATCAATTTACCCAGCGCTGCCTTCAGCACTTCGATGTCTTCACCCTTCTTACCGATCACAACACCTGGACGGGAGCTGTAAATGGTGATGCGGGCATTCTTCGCTGGACGCTCGATAACGACGCGACCAACCGAAGCGTTCTTCAGTTTTGTCTTCAGGTAAGCACGAACCTTCAGATCTTCGTTGAGCATGTCGGCAAAATTGTTATTGCCTGCATACCAGCGCGATCCCCAGTTACGTGTAACCGCAAGACGGAAACCGGTTGGATGAATCTTCTGTCCCATCGTGACTCCTTAGTTTCCGACAGTCACGTAAATGTGACAGGATTGCTTGGAAATACGATCACCACGGCCTTTTGCACGCGCTGTGAAGCGCTTGAGGACCGTACCTTTTTCCACATAAATGGTCTTGACTTTGAGCTCGTCAATGTCGGCGCCATCATTGTGCTCGGCGTTCGCGATTGCGGACTCCAGAACCTTCTTGATGATGACCGCACCCTTTTTAGGGCTGAAGGCCAAGATATTCAGTGCTTGATCAACTTTTTTGCCGCGGATCAGGTCTGCAACCAAACGGCCCTTCTGAGCCGACAGGTGCACACCACGCAGGGTAGCTTTAGTTTCCATCATAGGACCTTATTTCTTAGCCTTCTTATCGGCAGCGTGACCCTTGAAAGTACGGGTCAGCGCGAATTCGCCGAGCTTATGACCAACCATGTTTTCGGACACATAAACCGGCACGTGTTGCTTGCCGTTGTGAACCGCGATCGTCAAACCGATGAAATCCGGCATGATTGTCGAACGACGGGACCATGTCTTGATTGGCTTCTTGTCTTTGGTCGCTTGAGCAGCCTCAACCTTTTTAACCAGGTGGGCGTCGCAGAATGGACCTTTTTTCAATGAACGTGTCATGTTTTATCCTTATTTCTTGCCGCGGCGCGAGACAATCATTGAAGTCGTACGCTTGTTGCTGCGTGTCTTCTTGCCCTTGGTCTGTTGACCCCACGGCGAAACTGGATGACGACCTGCTGCAGTCTTACCTTCACCACCACCGTGCGGGTGATCGACCGGATTCATGACCACACCACGCACTGTCGGGCGAACACCGCGCCAACGCATTGCACCAGCTTTACCAATCTTGCGCAGATTGTGCTCGCCGTTGCCGACTTCACCGATCGTTGCACGGCATTCGATGTGAATGCGGCGCACTTCGCCGGAGCGCAGACGAACTTGAGCGTAAGTACCTTCGCGTGCCATCAGCACAACGCCGGCGCCGGCTGTACGAGCGATCTGAGCACCCTTGCCAGGCAACATTTCCACGCAGTGGATTGTTGTACCGACAGGAATGTTGCGGATCGGCAGTGCATTACCAGCCTTGATCGGCGCTTCCGAACCACTAACCAATTGATCGCCGACAGCAATGCCCTTAGGAGCAATGATGTACTTGCGCTCGCCGTCTGCGTAGCACAGCAGAGCAATGTGCGCAGTGCGGTTTGGATCGTATTCGATGCGTTCGACCTTGGCAACGATACCGTCCTTGTTGCGACGGAAGTCGACAACGCGGTAATGTTGCTTATGACCACCACCGATGTGACGAGTAGTGATGTGACCGTTGTTGTTACGACCAGCGGTCTTCGACTTCTTTTCGATCAGGCCGGCGAATGGACGACCTTTGTACAGGTCGCTAACGACCTTGACCATACCGCGCCGACCGGGCGAGGTTGGCTTAACTTTTACGAGTGCCATTATTTAGCCTCCTCGGTGAAGTTGATTTCTTGACCGGGCTTCAGGCTGACAAATGCGCGACGTGTGTGGTTGCGACGACCAACCGAACGGCCGGAACGCTTTTGCTTACCTTGACGATTCGCGACCTGAACAGACTCCACTTGAACCTTGAACAGCAATTCGACCGCAGCCTTAACTTCCAGCTTGGTCGCATCTTGCGTTACCAGAAAAACGACTTGCTCGTTTTTCTCAGCGACGAAAGTTGCTTTTTCAGAGATCACCGGCGCCAGCAGCACTTTCATCAAGCGCTCTTCGCTATGTTTAATTGCGTTCATGCCAGCAACTCCTCAATCTTAGCCAGTGCTTGCTTAGTGATCAGCACTTTCTTGTAGAAAACCAGGGAGACCGGATCGGCTTGACGTGGCTCAACAACCAGCACGTTCGGCAGATTGCGCGACGCAAGCAACAGGTTTTCGTCCAGCGTGTCAGTGATGACCAGCACGGAGTCCAGACCCATGACTTTCAGTTTTTCGGACAACAGCTTGGTCTTCGGCGCTTCGACCGAGAAATTCTCGACGATCGACAGACGACCTTCGCGAGCCAACTGGGACAGAATCGAGCAGACACCTGCGCGATACATCTTCTTGTTGACCTTGTGCGAGAAGTTTTCGTCAGGCGAATTCGGGAAAATACGACCACCGCCGCGCCACAGAGGCGAAGACGACATACCGGCACGAGCGCGGCCAGTACCCTTTTGACGCCATGGCTTCTTGGTTGTGTGATGCACTTCTTCACGGTCTTTTTGCTTGCGGTTACCGCTGCGAGCATTGGCTTGATAAGCCACGACGACTTGGTGAATCAGCGCTTCGTTGTAATCACGACCAAAGATGGTATCAGGAGCAGCGACGTTCGATGCGGCTTGACCTTGATCATTCAGGAGCTTGAGTTCCATGAATTAGGCTCCCTTCTTGACTTTAACTTTAACTGCCGGGGAAACGACCACTTGGCCGTTTTTCGCGCCTGGAACAGCACCCTTGACCATCAGCAATTGACGCTCAGCGTCGATGCGTGCGATCTCGAGGTTTTGCACTGTGCAGGTAACATCACCCAGGTGACCGGTCATGCGCTTACCAGGAAAAACACGACCTGGATCTTGCGCCATACCAATGGAGCCTGGAACATTGTGCGAGCGGGAGTTACCGTGCGATGCGCGACCGGATGCGAAGTTGTAACGCTTGATCGTACCAGCGTAGCCCTTACCGATGGACACGCCTTGCACGTCCACTTTTTGGCCAGCTTCGAACAAGCTTGCAGCGACAACGTCGCCAGCTTTCAACTCAGCAGCTTTAGCTGCATCAATGCGGAATTCTTTCAGAACGGTCCCGGCTTCAACGCCAGCTTTGGCGTAATGACCGGCAGCAGCTTTAGTCACACGCGAGGCGCGACGCTGACCGAATGCGACCTGAACAGCGGAATAACCATCCACTTCAGGCGTTTTGATTTGGGTCACGCGATTGTTCGACACATCCAACACGGTCACAGGAATAGAATCCCCGTCTTCCGTGAAGATACGCATCATACCAACCTTGCGACCAACAAGGCCTAGGCTCATTGTTTTTCTCCATTCCCGCCTGCGATTGGGCGGGGCTGATGTTTGTACAACTAAAATATGTGGAGTCACGAATCCCGCGACTCCACCGAAGCCGATCAGTATAACCGGGTAAATTTTTATTTGCAATACCCGACAGTGTCGTGGTATGTCAAAGTTCTATCCGATCATACTTTTTACAACACTTGCCGCAAATGCTTATTGCAGCTTGATTTCTACATCAACGCCAGCCGGCAGATCCAGCTTCATCAATGCATCGACAGTCTTGTCGGTCGGATCAACGATATCCATCAGACGTTGGTGCGTACGGATTTCGAATTGATCGCGCGAAGTCTTGTTGACGTGCGGGGAACGCAGAACGTCGAAACGTTGAATGCGTGTTGGCAGCGGAACAGGACCCTTGACGACAGCGCCGGTGCGCTTTGCTGTGTCGACGATTTCCAGTGCGGATTGGTCGATCAGACGATAGTCGAATGCCTTCAGGCGGATACGGATTTTTTGGCTAGGAACTGACATGATTTTCCTTTAAAGAACGAACCGCGGATGACAGCCACCCGCGGCAATGATAAATAGTTGCTACTGCACTACTACGTTTTATTACGCGTCAGGCAGGATCTTGGCAACAACACCTGCACCGACAGTACGGCCACCTTCGCGGATCGCGAAACGCAGACCTTCTTCCATCGCGATCGGGTTGATCAGCATCACTGTGATCGACACGTTGTCGCCTGGCATAACCATTTCCTTGTCCTTCGGCAACTCGATCGAACCAGTCACGTCCGTTGTACGGAAGTAGAACTGTGGACGATAGTTGTTGAAGAATGGTGTGTGGCGACCGCCTTCGTCTTTCGACAACACATAGATCTCGCCTGTGAAGTGCTTGTGTGGCTTGATCGAGTTTGGCTTCGCCAACACTTGACCGCGCTCCACGTCTTCACGCTTGGTGCCGCGCAGCAGCACGCCAACGTTGTCGCCTGCCTGACCTTGGTCCAGCAGCTTGCGGAACATTTCAACGCCAGTACAAACGGTGTCTTGTGTGTCACGGATACCAACGATTTGCAGGGCTTCGCCAACCTTGACGATACCGCGCTCAACACGACCGGTCACAACGGTACCGCGGCCGGAGATCGAGAACACATCTTCCACTGGCAGCAGGAAGGCGCCGTCAACAGCACGTTCCGGTGTCGGGATGTAAGTGTCCAGTGCTTCGGCCAGTGCCATGATGGCTTGCTCGCCCAATGGGCCAGTGTCACCTTCCAGAGCCAGCTTCGCCGAACCCTTGATGATTGGCAGGTCGTCGCCTGGGAATTCGTACTTGGTCAACAGCTCGCGCACTTCCATTTCGACCAGTTCCAGCAGCTCTTCATCATCCACCATGTCAGCCTTGTTCAGGAACACGATGATGTAAGGAACGCCAACTTGACGCGACAGCAGGATGTGTTCGCGTGTTTGTGGCATTGGGCCGTCTGCTGCGGAGCAAACCAGGATCGCGCCGTCCATCTGCGCAGCACCGGTAATCATGTTCTTCACATAGTCGGCGTGGCCTGGGCAGTCAACGTGGGCGTAGTGACGGTTGGCTGTTTCGTATTCGACGTGGGCTGTGTTGATGGTGATGCCGCGTGCCTTTTCTTCTGGCGCCGCATCAATTTGATCGTAGGCCTTCGCTTCGCCGCCGAATTTCTTCGACAACACAGTTGCGATTGCTGCTGTCAGCGTGGTCTTGCCGTGGTCAACGTGACCAATCGTACCAACGTTCACGTGCGGCTTGGTCCGCTCGAATTTACCTTTTGCCATTTTGCATTTCCTTCAAAAAGAACGATTTTCTTAACAATTAAAAGCTCACTTCCTGCCAACGCAGGGAGTGAGCAAAACTTAACTTACTTGGTCTTGGAAGTAACGATCGCGTCGATGACGTTCTTCGGTGCTTCGGAGTAGTGCTTGAATTCCATCGAATATGTCGCACGACCTTGAGTTGCCGAACGCAACGAAGTCGAGTAACCGAACATTTCCGACAGCGGCACTTCTGCCTTGATGATCTTGCCACCACCGCCGGCGATTTCATCCATACCTTGCACCATACCGCGACGGGACGACAAGTCGCCCATCACAGTACCAGCGTAGTCTTCTGGCGTCTCAACTTCAACTGCCATCATTGGCTCCAGAATAACCGGGCTGGCTTTACGGCAACCATCCTTGAACGCCATCGAACCGGCCATGCGGAATGCATTTTCGTTCGAGTCAACGTCATGGTAGGAACCGAAGAACAGAGTGACCTTGACGTCAACCACTGGGTAGCCGGCCAACACGCCGGTGTTCAGTGTTTCACGCACACCCTTTTCAACTGCAGGGATGAATTCGCGAGGAACGGTACCGCCCTTGATTGCGTCAACGAATTCGAAGCCCTTGCCCGGTTCTTGCGGCTCGATCTTCAGAACCACGTGACCATACTGACCACGACCACCGGATTGCTTGACGAACTTGCCTTCGATTTCTTCGCAAGTCTTGCGGATGGTTTCGCGATACGCGACTTGTGGCTTACCGACAGTTGCTTCCACGTTGAATTCACGCTTCATGCGGTCGACGATAATGTCCAGATGCAACTCGCCCATACCAGCGATAATCGTTTGACCCGATTCTTCGTCAGTACGCACGCGGAACGATGGATCTTCAGCAGCCAGACGGTTCAGCGCCAGGCCCATCTTTTCCTGGTCAGCCTTGGTCTTTGGCTCAACAGCTTGCGAAATCACAGGCTCAGGGAAGACCATGCGTTCCAGCACAACAACAGCCTTGTCGTCGCACAGGGTGTCGCCGGTTGTGGTGTCTTTCAGACCAACCACAGCAGCGATGTCGCCTGCCAGCATTTCCTTGATTTCTTCACGTTGGTTGGCGTGCATCTGAACGATACGGCCAATACGCTCTTTCTTCGACTTCACCGAGTTGAACACGGTGTCGCCCGAGTTCAGGGTACCCGAGTAGCAACGGATGAAGCACAGCTGACCAACGAACGGGTCAGTTGCGATCTTGAATGCCAGCGCCGAGAACTTCTCGGTGTCTTCTGCTTTACGCACGACTGGCTCGTCATCTTCATCCAGACCTGGAACAGGAGGAATATCAACCGGCGACGGCAGGTATTCGATCACGCCGTCCAACATGGCTTGCACGCCCTTGTTCTTGAACGCAGTACCGCACATCATCGGAACGATTTCGCTGGCGATGGTACGTTGACGAATCGCAGCCTTGATGTCGGCTTCGCTCAGGTCGCCGTCTTCCAGGTACTTGTTCATCAGTTCTTCGGATGCTTCAGCAGCCGCTTCGACCATGTTTTCGCGCCACTTTTGCGCTTCTTCCTTCAGATTTTCAGGAATATCACGGTAGTCGAATTTCATGCCTTGGCTGGCGTCATCCCAGTAAATCGCACGCATCTTGACCAGATCAATCACGCCTTCGAAGAGATCTTCGGCGCCGATAGGCACTTGCATAGGAATAGGATTGGCCTTCAGGCGTGCACGCATTTGGTCGTACACCTTGAAGAAGTTCGCACCGGTACGATCCATCTTGTTGACGAACGCCAGACGTGGAACCTTGTACTTGTTTGCTTGACGCCAAACAGTTTCTGATTGTGGCTGCACGCCGCCGACTGCACAGTAAACCATGCAAGCGCCGTCGAGCACGCGCATCGAGCGTTCAACTTCAATCGTGAAGTCAACGTGGCCCGGGGTGTCGATGATGTTGATGTGGTGAGCTGGGAAGTTGTTCGCCATGCCCTTCCAGAAACAGGTCGTCGCAGCGGAAGTAATGGTAATACCGCGCTCTTGCTCTTGTTCCATCCAGTCCATGGTGGCGGCGCCATCATGCACTTCACCGATCTTGTGGTTCACGCCTGTGTAAAACAGAACGCGCTCAGTCGTCGTTGTCTTACCAGCGTCAATGTGAGCCGAAATACCGATGTTGCGGTAACGCTCAATGGGGGTCTTGCGAGCCATGATTTATTCCTAAGTCTTTAATGCGCGAAACCGAGCGCCATTTTTGTAAAATAGTCGCTCGGCTCGAACAAATTTTAGATACAAACGGAGCCATTTCAAAAACATCTGAAAAGCTCCGCCCTGTCTTGTTAGAAGCGGAAGTGGGAGAACGCCTTGTTCGCTTCAGCCATACGGTGAACTTCGTCACGCTTCTTCATCGCACCGCCACGGCCTTCAGCCGCTTCGATCAACTCGCCACCCAGACGTTGCGGCATGGATTTTTCGCTACGCTTGTTTGCGGCTTCGCGCAACCAACGCATCGACAACGCCATACGACGGACTGGACGCACTTCAACCGGAACCTGGTAGTTAGCGCCGCCGACACGACGGGACTTCACTTCGACCATCGGCTTGCAGTTGCTCAGCGCAGCGGCGAACACTTCCAGCGGGTCTTTACCGGTCTTGGTTTGAATGTGATCAAACGCACCGTAGATGATGTTTTCAGCGACCGACTTTTTGCCGGACAGCATCAACACGTTGACGAACTTAGCAACATCAACATTGCCGAACTTTGGATCAGGCAGGATATCCCGCTTGGGTACTTCACGACGACGTGGCATTTCAATTCCTTTCAGTCTTCAGTTGAGCGGGCAGAATAAATTCTCACCGCACTCGCGGACGGCCATCATAGCCACCCACTTACTCGGCCCATCACGGACCGACACATTTCACCCGGCTTGCGCCCGACGAAAACAAATTACTTCTTAGCTGCCTTGGCGCGCTTGGCACCGTACTTCGAGCGAGCTTGCTTACGATCCTTGACGCCTTGGGTATCCAGAGCACCGCGAACCATGTGGTAACGCACACCCGGCAAATCCTTCACACGGCCGCCGCGAATCAACACGACGCTATGCTCTTGCAGGTTGTGGCCTTCACCACCGATGTACGAAATCACTTCGAAACCGTTGGTCAAACGCACTTTTGCAACCTTACGCAAAGCGGAGTTTGGCTTTTTAGGAGTCGTTGTGTAAACGCGGGTACATACGCCACGTTTTTGCGGGCTGTTTTCCAGCGCCGGCGATTTGCTCTTCACGATCGCGGAGACGCGTGGATTGCGAATCAATTGATTGATGGTTGGCATCGTTTTAATCCAACAAAATTACGACGTTAATAACATTAATCCCAGAAACGGTTGCCTGGAATTAAACAAGAAACTTGCACGAAAGAAACCTGTGCACACCGACTTTAGAGAAAACGAGAGAAGCGCCGAGGAAAACCGGAAGCAGACCAAAGAACGCTTAAGCTCAGGAGAGCCTAAATTCGAGAACTCGCGAGTATATGCCTGAAAAGTCAAGGGGTCAAGGGCCGTTTCCAGCACCTCGACCCCATTGGCAAATTTACGACGCTCTTCTTACCCTGCCAAAAGCCGCTTTCTGATTGGCTTTCAGCAAGAATATTCAGAAATACCTGTCGCTACGACCTTCAAACACGTGCCAGACTGGCAACAATGCTGCGCCAGAGGGCCGACTCTTCTTTATTGCGATCGCGCCGCGAAAAGAAGTTGACCACTTGCTCTCCGTTGGCGTCGTAAAACTCCACCGAAGTTATCATACCGTCCTTGGCTGGCCGCTTGACCACCCAGCCGTGATCGATGCCTGCCTGACGCAGGTGCAGGTTGAAATCAGGATCCAGCACATTGAACCACTCGTCGGTCGCCTTCACCTTCTTGACCGTACCGCTAAAAATCTGCGTCATGCCCAGATTGCTCACAAACACCATGATCGGCTGAGCCTGGTTTGAGGCACTGTTGAGCAAGGTCTGCACGGATTGCGCATTGATGCGATAAGCGGCATCTCTACCGATCAGGTCCAGCGCTTGCTCGCGAGTAATGCCCAAGTCCTTCAGCAGACGCGGAAACTCGTGCACATCCGTCAACTCATCCCACGAGGCGCGCAACTCTTTGACATCGACTTCCCCGTTGGGTTTCTTGATGACTTTAGTCGGCGCGCGATCCACCTTCAAGCCAGCAAATTGATCGGCCGCCTTGAAATCAGCAATCAACTTGTCGAATACGGCGACGCCAGCCTCATTGTCCAGATAGATCTTGTTCACGGCATTGCCGTGCACGTCAAAGAACTGCAGGCTGCGGCTGATCTTGCCTTCACGTCCCGGCTGTACTACTGCGAAGGCTGAGCGCCAGTTGTCGGTACCAAAGCGCAGATCGATCGGGCCACCGGCAAAGCCCGTTCCCGGGATAACACGGCCTTCGTCGTTCAGTTTGGCTTTGGTGACAGTGCCCACACGCTCAAGCACTGCGTTGTCGTTGCGGGTAATCGACTTGATCTGGCCCAGCTCATACAATCGGTCGTACACCGCCTTGTATGTTTTGCCACCGTCCTGCAGACGTGTCACGCCCTTGCCGACATTGGTCGCCACCAGCTCAGCCTCGGACACGCCCAGCTTCTGCGCGGCGTCGCGCGGGTGAGTCTTTGGTTCCGCTATACGCAGCGCCGACCAGCGATCCGCCAGGTCGCTATTCTGCGGCGCCGATGTCGTCGTGCAAGCGGCGATGCTGATCATCCCGGCCGCCCACAACAATGCGCTCAGTTTCTTATATTTCATTCCATGCCTCTTTTCGGTTAAGTGCCTTGCGGCGTTCTGCGGATGTCAGTACTCATACTTCATGCTGACGTTGAAGCTGCGGCCAGGTTCGGTGTACGCATCCTTGTTGGTTGCGCTGTCGGCCAGAGACAGACCACGGATATCGGTCCAGCTCCAATATTTGCGATCGAACAAATTGCGGATGCCTGCGTTGAACGAAAGATTCTTGTTGAATCGATACCCGCTGCGCAGATCCACGACGAAGAACGACGGCGACACAAAGTTGGTCTTGGTGGCGATGTCATCCTTCTTTTTTGCTGCGTTGTAGATCATGTCGCTTTGTACGAACCAGACCTGGTTCGGCTCGTAGCGCACGCCTGTGACGATCGACAATGGCGCGACCGACTCCAGCCCGGTCTTGACTCCAGCGTTGCTGGTTGTCGTGCCCTTGGTATAGGCGAAGCCGGTCTTGAGAGACAAACCGTTTTCCATACGCCAGTCGAGACGTCCTTCAACGCCGTGGATCGAGGCTTTTGCGGCGTTCACATATTGATAAATGGTCGGGTTCAATACCGTACCGCCGCCGGAAATGGTGAGTGAGTCAATGAAGTTGCGATATTCACCGGTATAAGCCGCAGCGCTATAGTTGAACATGCCTGCCGACGTCGGCAACTTGCCGCGGAAACCGATTTCATAAGAGTTGCTGGTTTCCGGCTTCAGGTTCGGATTGGCAATCTGCGAATAGCCTTGGCTGGCGTTGTTGAAGTAGGAGTTCACCTCTTGCGGCGACGGTGCGCGGAAGCCACGGGCGTACTGCACGTAGGGTGCGAACGCGGGCGCCACTTCGTAGACGAACGCCAGACGCGGCGACCAGGCGCTGTCCTTGCTGGTCGATGCCGGTTGATTGTTGGCAATCGCTTGCGCGTCGTACTTGGCGCTCGCCTGCGGCTTCAGCTTATAGCTGTCATAACGCAGGCCGGGCACCACGCTGACAGGGCCTACGCGCATGTCGTACTGGTAGTACGCGCCCAATACGCTGTATTCCGTCTTGGGGAAATATTCGCAATATTGTGTCCCGGTACATGTTGTCCAACCGGTGCCGTTCGCATTCATTTTCATCGTCGCCGTGCTGGCGTCGACGCCGTATGTCATCTTGTGCTTGATGGCGCCCGTGACGAACGAACTCTCTCCCAGCACGCCACCACCGAAGATATCGTCCTGATACGAGATGTCGCGGAATCGAGGACGTACTGTCGCGCCGACGGTCGTACCACTTTCATAAGAATATTGCTGCGTCTTGGAATCGCGGTAGTACACATTGGCGCGCAATTTCTGGATCAGCCTGTTGTCGGCATCGTCGTGCTCGAAGATCGCCTGCAGCTTGTTGCTCTTCACGTTGCTATTGCTTTGGTAGCCGCTGATCACTGTGGTAATCGCCGACAGGCTGTCGCCGCGCAGGCGGTTGTCCACTGTTTCAAAACTAAGTTTGACGACGTTGCGCGGATCGATCTTGAAAACCACTTTACCCAGTGCTGAGCGGTTGTTGTAAGTCAGCGAATCAGCCTTGGTGCGCGTTGCCCCGGCACCACCAACGCTACCGTTGGTTTCGGTCTCGTTGCCGTGGCGTGCGTTCAAGACCAGCATGCCTTGAACGACGTCGTTGCCGAATGCCATGGTGCCCGTTGTGCCATAGCTGCTGTCGCTGGAATCATAGGAAGGTCGCACGGCGAAATAGCTGCTCTTGCCGAATACGTTCAGCAAATCCTGCGGATCCTTGGTGACGAAGTTGACTACACCGGTCAAACCATCGCTACCGTACATTGACGAGGCAGGCCCGCGCAGGATTTCAATACGTTGATACAGATCAGTATCCGTGTAGGCGCCTCGGCCGGCGAACAGCGTGCCTTGGCTGAACGAACGTGGCAGCGCAACGCCGTCCTCCAGCAGCATGACCCGATTACCGTCCAGACCGCGGATGCTGATGCCTTCATTACCGCCGCGCCCCATCGTCGCCGACGCACCGGTAACACCGCCCACGCGATAGACCGAGCGGCGCACTTCTACGCCCGGCTCATAGCGCAGCGCATCCTTGATGTCCTTGGCGTTTTGCTGCTCGATTTCCTCGGAAGTGATGACCGATACGGTAGCAGCCACACGATTAAGATCGGTGCCGACGCCACGGGTCGACGTGACGGTGATTTCTTCAAGCGGACGGCTCTGCGCCAGCAATTGCGGCGTGGATTGTTGTGCTTGTTGCGCCATGACCGGCGCCATCGACCATTGTTGCAAGACGACAGCTGTCGCCAATGCAAGCTTCTTTTTGCATAGAGCCATGAGACCCATTCCCCTGTGTGGATTCGGTCACTGGCGATGTTCTATGCTGGCTACCTGATTGTGTTTGACGAGAGTATCGATCGCTTCGTGGCGTCTGCCGGCAAGTTGCGCCGGAGACTTTAAGGTGATCGGAATAATGCGCGGGACGTCGAATCCAGAAAGATTTGGGGCCGCTGCTTATTGAACGATGCTTGAAGCGAAACGATTTTAATAAGAATAATTCTTATTCAATGATTGTAGGAGAAATCTTACAGATACTCAATATGATTCTCGCAATATTGCTCATGGCCTCATGCATATAGGAGAAAACATATGGACGCAGGCGCGGGCCATTCATTTTTCTCCATAAAAAAACGGCGCCAGAATTTCTTCTGACGCCGTTGTTCTTCACTGCTGTAGCAGCCGATGAAGGCTGCCGTGTGCTGCTATGCCATTACGCTTCGCCGTCCGCACCGCCGAAAGTCTCGGTGGAGTGCGCTTCGGTTTCGGTCACACGCGCCACACGCTCGGATTCCAACAGCGCTGCGCGCTCGTCGGCTTCCCATGCGTCTTTTTCCTTGCGTGCGCGGTGGAACGCCAGACCGGTACCAGCCGGGATCAGACGACCAACGATGACGTTTTCCTTCAGACCGCGCAGGCCGTCCTTCTTGCCCATGATCGCAGCTTCGGTCAGGACACGTGTGGTCTCCTGGAACGATGCAGCCGAGATGAACGAGTCGGTCGACAGCGATGCCTTGGTGATACCCAACAAAACGTTTTCGTACGTTGCAGGGATCTTGGTCTCTGCGTTGACACGATCGTTTTCGTCCAGCAGCTCGGAACGTTCGACCTGTTCACCGGTGATGTAGTTGGTATCGCCCGGATCCACAACTTGTACGCGACGCAGCATCTGACGCACGATGACTTCGATGTGCTTGTCGTTGATCTTCACACCTTGCAAACGGTACACGTCCTGAACTTCGTCGACGATGTAACGTGCCAGTGCTTCGATACCCAACAGACGCAAGATGTCTTGCGGATCGGCAGGACCGTCAACAATCATTTCGCCCTTATTCACCACCTGGCCGTCATGCACCAGCACTTGCTTGTCCTTGGTGATCAGGAACTCATGCTTGGCGCCGTCCATGTCTGTGATTTCCAGACGTTGCTTGCCCTTGGTTTCCTTACCGAACGCCACAGTACCTGTGACTTCAGCCAGCATACCTGCATCCTTCGGCGAACGTGCTTCGAACAGTTCGGCAACGCGTGGCAGACCACCGGTAATATCGCGTGTCTTTTGCGATTCAGTCGGGATACGTGCCAGCACTTCACCCACGTGAACTTGCTGACCGTCCTTGACGGTAATCAGCGCGCCGACCTGGAAGCCGATCGTCACTGCGTGTTCGGTGCCGGCGATCTTGACTTCTTCGCCTTGCTCGTTCAGCAGCTTAACTTGTGGACGCAACACCTTGGCAGCGGAAGAACCGCGGCGCTTGGCATCGATAACCACCAGTGTCGACAGACCGGTTACTTCGTCGATCTGCTTGGCGACGGTCGAACCTTCTTCGACGTTTTCGAACTTCACGGTACCTGTGTACTCGGTGATGATCGGACGAGTCAGCGGATCCCATGTTGCCAGTGCCGTACCGGCCTTGATGACCATGCCGTCCTTGACGATCAGGGTCGCACCGTACGGTACTTTATGACGCTCACGCTCGCGGCCGAGGTCGTCGGTAATCAGCACTTCGCCCGAACGGGAAATGACGATCAGCTCGCCCTTGCCGTTAGTGACGTAACGCATTGTCGCTGTGAAGCGGATCGTACCGTTGGACTTGGCTTCCACCGACGAAGCAACTGCTGCACGCGATGCCGCACCACCGATGTGGAACGTACGCATGGTCAGCTGAGTACCTGGCTCACCAATCGACTGCGCAGCGATAACGCCGACTGCTTCGCCGCTGTTGACCAACACACCGCGGCCCAGATCGCGGCCGTAGCACTTGGCGCACAGACCATAGCGTGTGTCGCAAGTCAGCGGAGTGCGAACCTTGACTTCATCGATGCCCAGACGTTCGACTTCTTCAACCGTATCTTCATCCATCAGGGTACCGGCTTCGTACAGCGTAGCCTGGGTTTCAGGATTGATGATGTCGGTCGCAGCAACACGGCCGAGGATACGGTCGCGCAGCGCTTCAATGACTTCACCGCCTTCAACCATCGCCTTCATGGATGCGCCGTTGGAGGTACCGCAATCATCTTCGATCACGACCAGATCCTGGGTCACGTCAACCAGACGACGTGTCAGGTAACCGGAGTTCGCAGTCTTCAGCGCCGTATCGGCCAGACCCTTACGGGCGCCGTGCGTCGAAATAAAGTACTGCAACACGTTCAGGCCTTCGCGGAAGTTCGCGGTAATCGGCGTTTCGATAATCGAACCGTCCGGTTTCGCCATCAGACCACGCATACCTGCCAGCTGACGAATCTGCGCTGCGGAACCGCGGGCGCCGGAGTCGGCCATCATGTAAATCGCGTTGAACGACTCTTGTGTACCCTTGGTGCCGTCGCGGCGAACCACGTCTTCGACCTTCAGTTGGTCCATCATCGCCTTGCCGACGTCATCACCGGCCTTACCCCAGATGTCCACAACCTTGTTGTAGCGTTCGCCGGCAGTAACCAGACCGGACGAGTATTGCTGTTCGATCTGTTTGACTTCGCTTTCAGCGGTCGCAATGATGGTCGCCTTTTGTGGCGGCACCAGCATGTCGTCCACGCAGATCGAGATACCGGCGCGTGTCGCCAGGCGGAAGCCCGATTGCATCAGTTGGTCGGCGAACACAACGGTTGCGCGCAGACCGCACTTGCGGAACGACGTGTTGATCAGCTTCGAAATTTCTTTCTTCTTCAACGCGCGGTTCAGCACGGAGAATGGCAGACCCTTCGGCAGAATTTCCGACAGGATTGCACGGCCGACGGTCGTTTCGTAACGCTTGACGGTACGCACGAATTCGCCGGTGACCGGATCCTTTGGATTTTCAACGATACGCACGGTGACGCGGGTAGCCAGTTCGACTTCCTTGTTGTCGTACGCACGGATAACTTCCGAAACGTCCTGGAACAACATGCCTTCGTTCTTGGCGTTGATCGCTTCACGTGTCGCGTAGTACAGACCCAGCACGATATCCTGGGACGGCACGATCGACGGTTCGCCGTTCGATGGGAACAGGATGTTGTTCGACGCCAGCATCAGCGTACGTGCTTCCATCTGTGCTTCGATCGACAGTGGAACGTGAACCGCCATCTGGTCGCCGTCAAAGTCGGCGTTGAACGCGGCGCAAACCAGCGGATGCAGCTGGATCGCCTTGCCTTCGATCAGAACCGGCTCAAACGCCTGGATACCCAGACGGTGAAGTGTCGGCGCGCGGTTCAACATGACCGGATGTTCGCGGATCACGTCTTCCAGGATGTCCCAGACCACAGGCTCTTGGATTTCGACCAGTTTTTTCGCTGCCTTGATGGTCGTTGCCAGACCCATCAGTTCCAGCTTGTTGAAAATGAACGGCTTGAACAATTCCAGCGCCATCAGCTTCGGCAGACCGCACTGATGCAGTTTGAGCTGCGGGCCCACCACGATGACGGAACGACCGGAATAGTCGACGCGCTTACCGAGCAAGTTTTGACGGAAACGACCGCCCTTACCCTTGATCATTTCAGCCAGCGACTTCAGCGGACGCTTGTTGGCGCCAGTCATCGCCTTACCGCGACGGCCGTTATCCAGCAGCGAGTCAACCGCTTCTTGCAGCATGCGCTTTTCGTTGCGCGTGATGATTTCCGGAGCGCGCAATTCCATCAGGCGCTTCAGGCGGTTGTTACGGTTGATGACGCGGCGATACAGATCGTTCAGATCGGAAGTCGCAAAGCGGCCGCCGTCCAGCGGGACCAGTGGGCGCAGTTCCGGTGGCAGCACCGGCAGCACTTCCATGATCATCCAATCAGGCTTGATGCCCGAACGTTGGAACGCTTCCAGAACCTTCAGACGCTTGGCGTATTTCTTGATCTTGGCTTCGGACTTCGATTCTTTCAGTTCCACGCGCAGGGTTTCTGCATCGCGATCGATATCGATCGAGCGCAACAGTTCACGGATGCCTTCGGCGCCCATGAATGCGGTGAAGTCGTCGCCGTACTCTTCGTACTTGGCGGCGTAGTCGTCTTCCGACATGATCTGGCACTTCTTCAGCGGAGTCATGCCTGGATCGGTCACGACGTAGGCTTCGAAGTACAGCACGCGTTCGATATCCCGCAGGGTCATGTCGAGGACCATGCCCAGACGTGACGGCAGCGATTTCAGGAACCAGATGTGTGCAGTTGGCGAAGCCAGTTCGATGTGACCCATGCGCTCACGGCGCACTTTGGCCAGCGTGACTTCAACGCCGCATTTTTCGCAGATAACGCCGCGGTGCTTCAGGCGCTTGTACTTGCCGCAGAGACATTCGTAGTCTTTGATCGGGCCAAAGATCTTGGCGCAGAACAGACCGTCGCGCTCAGGCTTGAAGGTACGGTAGTTGATGGTTTCCGGCTTTTTGACTTCGCCGTAGGACCACGAACGGATTTTTTCCGGGGACGCCAGACCAATTTTGATCGCGTCGAATTGTTCGTTTTGCTGAACTTGCTTGAATAGATCGAGCAGTGCTTTCATGTATCACTCCAGGTTGGCGTGAGAACGCTAGGTAATGCTATGTATATCGAGACGGCCGCACCACAATCTGCGCACACCCTGTTCGCACCTGCGGGAGAGCCGTGGCTTGCGCCGGGTTCCGCATGTACCGGGACAGACTTGGTCGTCCTTGACTGCTTACAATTGCTTGTAGCTGCTTGCTGAACTGCTTACTTTACTACGTTGCCGCCTTTGTTTCAGGCGGCAGGATCAGACGGTGAAACAGGGCAAGACGGCCACGCCGCCTTGCCCTTGAGGACATCAGTCGCGTTCGAGATCGATGTCGATACCGAGCGAACGGATTTCCTTGACCAGCACGTTGAAGGACTCCGGCATGCCGGCGTCAATCACGTGATCGCCCTTAACCAGGTTTTCATAAACCTTGGTACGGCCGTTCACGTCATCGGACTTCACGGTCAGCATTTCCTGCAGCACATACGATGCGCCGTAGGCTTCCAGTGCCCAGACTTCCATTTCACCGAAGCGTTGACCGCCGAACTGTGCCTTACCGCCCAGAGGCTGCTGAGTAACCAGCGAGTAAGGACCGGTCGAACGTGCATGCATCTTGTCATCAACCAAGTGATGCAGCTTCAGGTAGTGCATGTAGCCGACTGTCACGGTGCGCTCGAAAGCTTCGCCGGTACGACCGTCATACATGGTGACCTGATTCTTCGACGGAGTCATGCCCAGTTGCTTGGCGATGTGATCCGGGTAGGCCAGATCCAGCATGCGGCGTGTTTCGTCTTCGTGCGCACCGTCAAACACCGGTGTAGCGAACGGAACACCCTTCTTCAGGTTGGCTGCCAGTTCCAGGATCTCGTGATCGGTGAACTCGTCGAGCGCTTCCTTCTTGCCCGATTCGTTGTAGATCGTGGTCAGGAACTTGCGCAGTTCAGCGATCTGCACCTGTGCGTTCAGCATTTCGCCGATACGCAGGCCCAGACCCTTGGCTGCCCAGCCCAGATGGACTTCCAACACCTGACCGACGTTCATACGCGACGGCACGCCCAGCGGGTTCAGCACGATGTCTGCTGGAGTACCGTCGGCCATGTGTGGCATATCTTCGATCGGCAGAATGCGCGAAACCACACCCTTGTTACCGTGACGACCCGCCATCTTGTCGCCTGGTTGCAGACGACGCTTCACGGCCAGGTAAACCTTAACCATCTTTTGCACGCCTGGCGGCAGTTCGTCGCCTTGTGTCAGCTTCTTGCGCTTTTCTTCAAACGCCAGATCGAACTGGTGACGCTTCTCGGCGATCGATTCCTTGATCGCTTCCAGTGCCACAGCCATGTCGTCGTCAGCCGGACGGATGTCGAACCAGTGGTACTTATCCAGATCATCCAGATAAGCCTTGTCGAGCTTGGTGCCCTTGACCAGCTTCTTCGGACCGCCATTGGCGACCTTGCCGATCAACGTCTTTTCCAGACGTTGGAAGGCATCGCCTTCAACGATACGCAGCTGATCGTTCAGATCCAGGCGATAGCGCTTCAGTTCATCATCGATGATCTGTTGTGCGCGCTTGTCGCGTTGGATGCCTTCGCGGGTGAACACTTGCACGTCAATGACGGTACCGACCATGCCCGAAGGCACGCGCAGCGAGGTGTCTTTAACGTCCGAAGCTTTTTCGCCGAAGATCGCGCGCAGCAGCTTTTCTTCCGGTGTCAGCTGGGTTTCGCCCTTTGGCGTCACCTTACCGACCAGCGTATCGCCGGCTTCGACTTCAGCACCGATGTAGGTGATGCCGGACTCGTCCAGACGCGCCAGTTGGTTTTCAGCCAGGTTCGAAATATCGCGGGTGATTTCTTCCGCGCCGAGCTTGGTGTCACGCGCCACAACAGACAACTCTTCGATGTGAATCGAGGTGTAGCGGTCATCAGCCACAACTTTTTCGGAGATCAGGATCGAATCTTCGAAGTTGTAGCCGTTCCATGGCATAAACGCCACCAGCATGTTCTGACCCAGAGCCAGTTCGCCCAAGTCAGTGGATGCGCCGTCGGCGATCACGTCATGCTTGGCAACACGGTCACCAACCTTGACGATAGGACGTTGGTTGATGTTGGTGTTCTGGTTCGAACGTGTGTACTTGATCAGGTTGTAGATGTCGACGCCGACTTCACCAGCTTGCGCTTCTTCATCGTTTACACGAATCACCACACGGCCTGCATCGACGTAATCGACGATACCGCCACGCAGCGCTTGCACGGTCGTACCGGAGTCAACGGCAACGGTACGCTCGATACCGGTACCGACCAGCGGTTTTTCCGGACGCAAGCAAGGCACAGCCTGACGCTGCATGTTGGCGCCCATCAATGCACGGTTCGCATCATCGTGTTCGAGGAACGGAATCAGCGACGCCGCCACCGAAACGACCTGGCCTGGGGCCACGTCCATGTACTGAACGCGCTCTGGCGAGACCAGAATGGTTTCGCCGGCTTCACGTGCAGAGACCAGTTCATCGGACAGCTTCAGCGAAGCGTCGATGGTCGCATTCGCCTGAGCGATGATGTAGCGGCCTTCTTCGATTGCCGACAGATAGTCGATCTGGTTGGTGACCTTGCTGCCTTCGACCTTGCGATATGGGGTTTCAAGGAAACCGTATTCGTTCAGACGGGCATACAGCGCCAGCGAGTTAATCAGACCGATGTTCGGGCCTTCAGGCGTTTCGATCGGGCACACGCGGCCGTAATGGGTCGGGTGCACGTCACGAACTTCAAAGCCGGCGCGTTCACGGGTCAGACCACCAGGTCCCAGAGCGGATACACGGCGTTTGTGCGTGATTTCCGACAGTGGGTTGGTTTGATCCATAAACTGCGACAACTGCGACGAACCGAAGAATTCGCGGATCGCGGCCGAGATCGGCTTGGAGTTGATCAGATCGTGCGGCATCAGGTTGTCCGCTTCGGCTTGACCGAGGCGTTCCTTGACGGCGCGCTCAACGCGAACCAGACCGGCACGGAATTGATTTTCCGCCAGTTCGCCGACGCAACGGACGCGACGATTACCCAAGTGATCGATGTCATCGACTTCGCCACGGCCATTGCGCAACTCAACCAGAATCTTGATCACAGCCAGGATGTCTTCGTTCGACAATGTCATGGCGCCAGTCAGTTCATCACGGCCGATACGACGGTTGAACTTCATGCGGCCAACTGCCGACAGGTCGTAACGGTCTTCGCTGTAGAACAGGCCGTTGAACAGCGCTTCCACCGAATCTTCGGTTGGCGGTTCGCCAGGACGCATCATGCGGTAGATTGCCACGCGCGCAGCGGTTTGATCCGCTGTGTCGTCGGTACGCAATGTTTGCGAGATGTAGCCGCCCTGATCCAGATCGTTGGTGTACAGCGTCTGGATCGCATCGATGTCAGCTTCGCGCAGGCGAGCCAGCAATTCTTCGGTCAGCTCGTCGTTAGCCGAGGCAATGACTTCACCGGTGTCGCCGTCGACGATGTTCTTCGCCAATACGCGGCCCAGCAGGTAGTCTTCCGGCACGGAAATTTGCTTGATGCCGGCAGCTTCGATGTCGCGCACGTGCTTGGCGTTGATACGCTTGTCTTTCGCGACCAGCGGCTTGCCGGACTTGTCGAGAATGTCGAAACGCGCAACTTCACCACGCAGACGTTCAGGGACGAATTCCATCTCGGCGCCTTCAGCGTGCAGCGTGAAGTTGTCGAACACGAAGAAGTTCGCAAGGATCTGCTCGGATGTCATGCCGATTGCTTTGAGCAGGATCGTCACAGGCATCTTGCGGCGACGGTCGACGCGGAAGAACAGAATGTCCTTCGGATCGAATTCGAAGTCGAGCCACGAACCACGGTAAGGAATAATACGTGCAGAGAACAGCAACTTGCCGGACGAGTGGGTCTTGCCGCGGTCATGTTCAAAGAACACGCCAGGCGAGCGGTGCAGCTGCGACACGATGACGCGCTCGGTACCGTTGATGACGAACGAACCAGTAGTCGTCATGAGCGGCAATTCGCCCATGTAGACTTCCTGTTCCTTCATTTCCTTGACGACTGGCTTGGTTGGCGATTCTTTATCCAGAATCACCAGACGCACCTTGGCACGCAGCGGCGACGCGAACGTCAGGCCACGTTGTTGGCATTCCTTGACGTCGAACGGCGGCGCGCCCAACACATAGGAGAGAAACTCGAGACGCGCAAAACCATTGTGCGAAACGATAGGAAAAATCGATGTAAAGGCCGATTGCAGACCTTCGTTCTTACGTTGGGACGTTGCTTTGTCCGTTTGCAAGAATGTCTGGTATGACTCGATCTGAGTCGCTAGCAGGAACGGAACGTTGTGGACGTTAGCGCGTTTCGCAAAGGATTTACGAATACGCTTCTTCTCAGTAAATGAGTAGTGCATGGACACTCCGTGAGTGACAGGAAGGATAGAGAGTTCAGGACTCGCCCAGATTGCTTATTACCTTGTTGCCGCAATCCGTTAACAGCGAAACCTCAAGTCTCAGCCCTTCAGTCTTGGTCTGGCGCCACCTCTTATTCAGCTAAAACTAGCCGCAAAACAAGAAATTGCTAACCACTAAACATACAAAATTTCGAAACGACAAAGGAGCCAAAGCCGAATCCTTTTTTCAAAGGACTCTGCACTTTGACTCCGGTGGAACAATGCGCCGGCGAACCGGCGATATTCCAGCTCAAGTAAAAACTTACTTGATTTCTGCTTTCGCGCCAGCTTCTTCCAGCTTCTTCTTAGCTGCTTCAGCATCAGCCTTAGGAATTGCTTCCTTGACTGGCTTCGGTGCACCGTCAACCAGATCTTTAGCTTCTTTCAAGCCCAGACCGGTGATTTCGCGAACTGCCTTAATGACGCCAACCTTGTTCGCGCCGATTTCAGCCAGAACAACGGTGAACTCTGTTTGCTCTTCAGCAGCAGCGGCGCCAGCGCCACCACCAGCAGGACCAGCAACAGCCATTGCTGCAGCGGAAACGCCAAACTTTTCTTCGAATGCCTTCACCAGGTCATTCAATTCCAACACGGTCAAGGCGCCTACGGCTTCCAAGATATCGTCTTTGCTAATTGCCATTTGAAACTCCTAATTTATTTCGGTAATAACATCTAATCGGTACTGACGCAGAGGCCAAAGTTCTTATGAACAACTGCCGCATTGCTGCGGCGAGCATTCTTAAGCTGCTTCGGCTTCTTTCTTGGCTGCCAGAGCAGCCAGACCACGCGCAAAACCAGCGACCGGAACCTGCATCATGCCCAGCAATTGGGCCAGCAGAACTTCGCGGGATGGGATATTTGCCAATGCAGTAACAGCAGCCTTATCCAGCGGCTTACCTGCATAGTTACCTGCCTTGACGACCAGTTTGTCGTTGGTTTTAGCAAAGTCAGAGATGACTTTAGCTGCAGCAACGGCATCTTCCGAGATCGAATAGATCAACGGGCCGGTCATTTCAGAAGCGAGGTCAGCAAACGCGGAACCTTCAACAGCACGACGTGCGAGTGTGTTCTTCAACACGCGCAGGTACACGCCTTGGTCACGCGCTTTGGCGCGCAGTTGCGTCAAGTGACCAACCTGGATGCCACGGTATTCAGCCACGACGATAGTCTGTGCAGTTGCTACTTTTGCAGCGACTTCGGCGACAACGGCCTTTTTGTCATTCAGATTGAGACTCAAGATCAACCTCCAAAAATGATGTTTGGCGACGACACAGGCGAAAAACCTGCTTGCCTTACATCGGTTCGAACACGGCGTCCGACGTTAGGAGTTCATTGCAACGTTTCGAAAACCTGAAACGCTGTGTGAGACTGCAAAACTTGTTCGGGGTCACCATCTGCGCTGGGTAATCAAAAACAGAGGTTTTTGACGTTTTAACTTTGTGCCTGCCTGCTGCACGCCGCCCAACGGTCTTTGATTGCCTGAAGCACTTCACAATTGCAAAATGCTCCAGCCCAAAGATGCGCCCCGCTTCCATCAGGAAACGAGGACTTGATTCTTTACTTAAGCAGCCAGAGTTGCCTGATCCACACGGACGCCAGTGCCCATGGTGGACGACAGCGAAACCTTGCGCAGGTAAACACCCTTGCTGGTCGCTGGCTTAGCCTTGTTCAGTGCATCGATCAGCGCAACCAGATTGGACTTCAGATCTGCATCGCTGAACGACTTGCGACCGATAGTGGCGTGAATGATGCCGGCCTTGTCGGTACGGTATTGCACTTGACCAGCCTTGGCATTCTTGACCGCGGTAGCGACGTCAGGAGTAACAGTGCCGACCTTCGGGTTAGGCATCAGGCCACGTGGGCCCAGGATTTGGCCCAGAGTACCGACGATACGCATTGTGTCTGGCGAGGCGATGACGATGTCGAAAGGCATGTTACCGGCCTTAACCATTTCAGCCAGATCTTCCATACCAACCACGTCTGCGCCAGCTGCCTTGGCTTGCTCAGCCTTTTCGCCCGAAGCAAATACAGCCACGCGAACGGTCTTGCCTGTACCAGCCGGCAGAACCACGGAACCGCGAACCACTTGGTCCGACTTCTTCGCGTCAACGCCCAGTTGGACGGACACGTCGATCGATTCGTTGAACTTTGCTGTTGCGAATTCTTTGACCAGCGCCAGTGCGTTATCGAAAGGATAAGCCTTGGTACGATCGATCTTGCCTTCTTGCGCCTTAGCGCGTTTTGTCAACTTAGCCATTACAGACCCTCCACCGTGATGCCCATGGAACGTGCCGAACCAGCGATGGTGCGCACAGCCGCTTCCAGATCAGCAGCGGTAAGATCCGGCTTCTTCTGGGTAGCGATTTCTTCCGCTTGTTTACGAGTGATCTTGCCAACCTTGTCTGTATGCGGCTTGGCAGAACCCTTTTGAATACCGGCAGCCTTCTTGATCAGAATAGTTGCTGGAGGAGTCTTCATCACGAATGTGAAGGACTTGTCAGCAAATGCAGTGATCACGACTGGAATTGGCAGACCTGGCTCAACGCCTTGAGTCTGGGCATTAAATGCCTTACAGAATTCCATGATGTTCAGACCGCGCTGACCCAGCGCAGGACCGATCGGAGGGGATGGATTTGCTTTACCAGCTGGCACTTGCAGCTTGATAAAACCGATGATTTTCTTTGCCATGATGGCTCCTACGTTGATTGAGTGTTAGCGCCTTTTCGGCATCTTGCGATACGGTACTAAGGCTCCTCTGCTGCTTGCCGGATTTGATGAAATTTACATTTCGCCGCGCTCCTGCGGGCGCTTGACTGGGGTAATGCTTAGACTTTTTCGACCTGGCCGAACTCAAGCTCAACCGGTGTAGCGCGACCGAAAATAGTGACCGATACACGCACGCGGGATTTTTCGTAATTCACTTCTTCCACGTTGCCGTTGAAATCGGTAAAAGGACCATCCTTGATACGTACCAGCTCGCCCACTTCGTACAACACCTTTGGACGCGGCTTTTCGATGCCGTCTTGCATTTGCTGCATGATCTTATCAACTTCATGCGGCGGAATAGGCGTTGGGCGATTCGACTTGCCGCCGATGAAACCAGTGACTTTGCTGGTGTTCTTCACCAAGTGCCAAGTTTCATCCGTCATTTCCATTTCAACCAGGACATAACCTGGGAAGAAACGACGTTCGGTTACCGACTTGTGACCATTCTTGACATCAACAACTTCTTCCGTCGGCACCAGAATCTGGCCGAACTGCTCTTCCATGCCGGCGCGAACAATGCGCTCGGTCAGTGCACGCTGCACACTCTTTTCCATGCCGGAATAGGCATGCACAACGTACCAGCGCTTTTTACTCGCGCTTGAAACGCTTTGCGCACCAATCGGTGCGCTGTCTTGTGTGCTATCGCTCATTTTTATTTCCAGCCCAAAATTACGTCATACAACAGGAATTCGAGCAACTTGTCCGTACCCCACAAGAAGATTGCCATGATCAACACGAAGGCGAAAACGATCGCCGTGATCTGCATTGCTTCTTTGCGTGTAGGCCAGACAACTTTTTTGGTTTCACGTACTGATTCTTTGGCAAAGCCGACGAAGCCGCGACCTTGCGCCGACGTCCAGGCAAAACCAACTGCCACCAGCAAACCTGCGACCAAAGCCAGTGCACGCACAGCTGTAGCTTGACCCGACAACACGAAAAAACCGACCACGCCGGCAAGCACCGCTACGATTGCCAGGGCAACCTTGAGCTTGTCGCTTGATGCGCTGACGGTTTGTACAGGCTGGTTAGACATTTATTTACTTTCAGTACCCTACACACCTGAATCGGTGGCAGGGGCGGAGGGCATCGAACCCCCAACCTCCGGTTTTGGAGACCGGCGCTCTGCCAATTGAGCTACACCCCTACGTTTAAAACACTTGCCTGAAGAACCTGGCCAGCCAACTTAATGCTTGCCGCTCAGACATCAACGCCGCGAGACGGGAGCTTCCCGAATCGCGGCGATTGCTACTCTTTTTATTACGCGTCAGGCAGGATCTTGGCAACAACACCTGCACCGACAGTACGGCCACCTTCGCGGATCGCGAAACGCAGACCTTCTTCCATCGCGATCGGGTTGATCAGCATCACTGTGATCGACACGTTGTCGCCTGGCATAACCATTTCCTTGTCCTTCGGCAACTCGATCGAACCAGTCACGTCCGTTGTACGGAAGTAGAACTGTGGACGATAGTTGTTGAAGAATGGTGTGTGGCGACCGCCTTCGTCTTTCGACAACACATAGATCTCGCCTGTGAAGTGCTTGTGTGGCTTGATCGAGTTTGGCTTCGCCAACACTTGACCGCGCTCCACGTCTTCACGCTTGGTGCCGCGCAGCAGCACGCCAACGTTGTCGCCTGCCTGACCTTGGTCCAGCAGCTTGCGGAACATTTCAACGCCAGTACAAACGGTGTCTTGTGTGTCACGGATACCAACGATTTGCAGGGCTTCGCCAACCTTGACGATACCGCGCTCAACACGACCGGTCACAACGGTACCGCGGCCGGAGATCGAGAACACATCTTCCACTGGCAGCAGGAAGGCGCCGTCAACAGCACGTTCCGGTGTCGGGATGTAAGTGTCCAGTGCTTCGGCCAGTGCCATGATGGCTTGCTCGCCCAATGGGCCAGTGTCACCTTCCAGAGCCAGCTTCGCCGAACCCTTGATGATTGGCAGGTCGTCGCCTGGGAATTCGTACTTGGTCAACAGCTCGCGCACTTCCATTTCGACCAGTTCCAGCAGCTCTTCATCATCCACCATGTCAGCCTTGTTCAGGAACACGATGATGTAAGGAACGCCAACTTGACGCGACAGCAGGATGTGTTCGCGTGTTTGTGGCATTGGGCCGTCTGCTGCGGAGCAAACCAGGATCGCGCCGTCCATCTGCGCAGCACCGGTAATCATGTTCTTCACATAGTCGGCGTGGCCTGGGCAGTCAACGTGGGCGTAGTGACGGTTGGCTGTTTCGTATTCGACGTGGGCTGTGTTGATGGTGATGCCGCGTGCCTTTTCTTCTGGCGCCGCATCAATTTGATCGTAGGCCTTCGCTTCGCCGCCGAATTTCTTCGACAACACAGTTGCGATTGCTGCTGTCAGCGTGGTCTTGCCGTGGTCAACGTGACCAATCGTACCAACGTTCACGTGCGGCTTGGTCCGCTCGAATTTGCCTTTTGCCATCTTAGACTCCTAACGATTGATGAGAATGTTCAGGCAACGCGCCCGATCGACTTGCTGACTTTGAAGCGCTAATTGCTGTAACAACAACTGCAATACAACTGGTGCCCTTGACGTGGATTGAACACGTGGCCTCTCCCTTACCAAGGGAGTGCTCTACCACTGAGCTACAAGGGCTTACCTGCCAATTGCGCCAACAACCAAACGACGCAACCGGACAAAACTTGGAGCGGGTGAAGGGAATCGAACCCTCGTCATAAGCTTGGAAGGCTTCAGCTCTACCATTGAGCTACACCCGCGAGGAACTACATCGAACTACCTATCACTTCACAGCCGCAACAAATGCAAACTGATCCCAAAATGGTGGAGAGGGCTGGATTCGAACCAGCGTACTCGTAAGAGGGCAGATTTACAGTCTGCTGCCATTAACCACTCGGCCACCTCTCCGCGCAGGGAACTCAAAACTATAGGCGAACACTTATCCCTTGTCAACTAAAATGCGAGAAGAGATGCATTATTTTTTCTTTGACGCCCTTAGTTTCCTGAAATCACGTCATTGGCGCGACGCCCGACCTGATTCCAGGGCGCAATTCTAACCAGCATCGCCATTCCCGGCAACGCCAGGATGAAGCAAAGGATAAAAAAGTTGAACCAGCCCATATCGGCCACGATATAGCCGACCGAAGAATTGACGAAAGTCCGAGGCACTGCGGCCAGGCTCGTAAACAACGCAAACTGCGTTGCCGTATAGCGCGGATCGGTTTCGCGCATGATGTAGGCAACGAATGCCGCCGTGCCCAAACCAACGCCAAATGCTTCAAAGCCGATCACCAAGGCCAGCACCAGCGTATCGGCCCCGGCCTGCGCCAACCAGGCGAAACCCAGAATGGCGACAGCCTGGATCACCCCGAATACCCACAGGGCCTTGTTGATGCCCAGTCGGATCATCCAGACGCCGCCGACAATCCCGCCCACCACACTGGCCCAAAGGCTGGTGGTCTTGGAGACAACGCCGATCTGCGTCATCGAAAAGCCGAGATCGATGTAAAACTTGGTTGCCAGCGCGGTCGCCATGCTGTCACCAAGCTTGTACAGAAAGATGAATCCCAGCACCCACAGCGCCGAACTCCAGCCGTCGCGCGTCACGAATTCCTGAAAAGGCATGACCACGGCCTCGCGCAGGCTTTTTGGCGGCGAACCGTAGACCTTGGGCTCTTTCACCAGCAAGGTACAGATCAAGCCAGGCAGCATGAACGCCGCAGTAATCCAGAACACGCTTTGCCAGGCCATCAGATCCGCCAGCACCAGCGACAAAGCGCCGGGCACCATGCCGGACAGCTTGTAGGCGTTGACGTGGATGGCGCTGCCCAGGCCAAGCTCTTCTTCCGGGAGGATTTCGCGGCGAAAGGCGTCGATGACGATATCCTGGCTGGCGGAAAGAAATGCCACTACCGATGCCATGAAGGCGATGGTGCCGACCTGCGTGTGCGGATTGAGCATCCCCATGCCGCCAATGCCGAAAAACAGCGCGATCTGCGTGAAGAACATCCACCCGCGGCGACGTCCCATCTTGCCGAAGTGAAAGCGGTCCATCAGCGGTGACCAGAGAAATTTCCAGGTATAGGGAAACATCACCAGCGCGAACAGACCGAGCGCCTTGACGTTCAACCCCGATTTCGCCAGCCACGCCTGCAACAGACTCAACAGGATGAACAGCGGCAGCCCCGAAGAAAAGCCCAGAAACACGCAAATCAGCATGCGACGATTGAGATAGCTATGCCAGGAAATCGGGGATGAGGTCATAAAGAAGCAATGAGGGGCAATTGGATGGTGCGCACGGCAAGACGCCGGCGCTCCGCTCATGATGCGTAGACATACATGAGCGGAGGCGTTTGCGGAGTATAAGGAATTTGTCGGCGCCGGTCTGTTTTTCCGGCGCGTCCACCAGAGCCGGCTACTTCTTTTTCAGACGAAAGACCGCAAGGCTGCCGCGCCAGTTGGGCAAAAACGTGACCGGCTTGCCGTCATGCAGCGCCACGCATTCGAGCACCTCCAGGCCGACTTCATTGGCCAGCTGTTCAAAGTCCTTGATGGTGGCGCAACGCAAGTTAGGTGTGTCGTACCACTCGTAAGGCAGCGACTTCGACACTGGCATGCGTCCGCGCAGCAATGCCACACGGTGAGTCCAATAAGCAAAGTTGGGGAAGGACACAGTCGCCTCGCGCCCGACACGGGCGATTTCTCGCAAAATGCCTTCGACGTCCTTGACCATCTGCAGCGCCGACAGACATAGCACGGTATCAAAGGCATTGTCCTCGAACATCGCCAGACCGCCTTCCAGATCCTGCTGGATCACGGAAACGTTGCGCGCAACACATTCGGGGATGCGCGCGTCATCGATCTCGATGCCATAACCGCTGCAAGCCTTGTCGGTCTGCAGATAGTCGAGCATCACACCATCGCCGCAACCGACGTCCAGTACTTGCGAGCCCGCGCGGATCCAGTGAGCGATGAAGGCAAGGTCGGGGCGCAATACGCTCAGTTCAGGGAAATTCATGCGCACTCCTCCAAGGCGATTTCAGCCCACACGCGTTGATAGTATTCGCGCAGCAATTTCATGTAGCGCTCATCCTCGAGCAAGAAGGCATCATGGCCATGCGGGGCATCGATTTCTGCATAGGTCACGCGGCGCTTGTTGCTCACCAGTGCCTGTACCATTTCGCGGCTGCGCTCTGGTGAAAAACGCCAGTCGGTCTTGAATGACGCCAGCAAAAACTGCGCCTTGGTGTTGGCAAACGCCTTCGCCAGATCGCCGCCGAAATCCTTGGCGGGATCAAAATAATCGAGCGCCTTGGTGATCAGCAGGTAGGTATTCGCGTCGAAGTAGGTCGAGAATTTGTCACCCTGATAGCGCAAGTAGGATTCGATCTCAAAGTCGATGCCGAAACCGAATTGATATTCACCCGAGCGCAAATCACGGCCGAATTTTTCGGCCATGTCATCGTCGGATAAATATGTGATGTGCCCTACCATGCGCGCTACACGCAGGCCGTTTTTCGGTACCACGCCATGCGCGTAAAAGTCGCCGCCGTGATAGTCGGGATCGGTCAGGATCGCCTGACGCGCAACGTCATTGAAGGCGATATTCTGGGCCGACAATTTTGGTGTGGAGGCGATGACGATACAGTGGCGCAAACGATCGGGAAACATCATGCTCCAGGCCACCGCCTGCATGCCGCCGAGCGACCCACCCATGACCGCGGCAAACTGCGCGATACCCAGTTGATCGGCCAGGCGCGCCTGCGCATTGACCCAGTCCTCCACCGTCACCACCGGAAAACTCGCACCGTAAGGCTTGCCGGTTGCCGGATTGGTGTGCATCGGGCCGGTCGAACCAAAACAGGAGCCGAGGTTGTTGACGCCAATGACGAAAAACTTGTCCGTATCGAGCGACTTGCCCGGCCCGACCATGTTGTCCCACCAGCCCACATTGTCCGGATCGTCGGCGTAGACGCCTGCCACATGATGCGAAGCGTTGAGCGCATGGCACACCAACACGGCATTGGACTTGTCGGCATTGAGCGTGCCGTAGGTTTCATACATCAGCATGTAGTCGGCAAGCGACGTCCCGTTCTTGAGCGGCAAGGGCTCGGGAAAATGCATGATTTGCGGCGATACGATTCCGATCGACATGGGCTCTCTTTGTAATCTCACAGTTAAACCATCCACAGACAAAACTATGGATTAAAAACAAAAAAGCCCGGAAGCTTGCGCTCGCGGGCTAAATAATGGGCTTGTCTGTTACTGCTCCAAGCTCGCTTTAGCCGTATTTAGATGGAACCTGGGTTCCGGCGCCCGCAAGCTGAGGTTTGGATAAACCATTCAAATCGGCGCAGTGGTGTAAGAATAACCAAGTCGAGGCATGCCGTCAAACCACGATTGACGGCATGCCATTACAGCAACTCAGCGACGGCGTGCGGCCGTCGCCTTGATCTCCGGTTCAGCGTTGAGCGTGCGCAATTGCGCCATGGCGGCTTCGATCACGGACGGCTCAGTGGCTTTCAACACCTTCTTGACCTGCGGTTCCAGCAAGGTCAGATCGCTGTTGAGGATTTCCTGCTTGACCGACAGCAGTTGCGACGGATGCATGGAGAATTCCAGCAAGCCCATCCCCAGCAACAAACGCGTCCATTTCACGTCACCCGCCATTTCACCGCAGACGGCGACAGGAATACCCGCCTTGCGCCCCATCGCAATCACGCTCGACAGGAGGAACAGCACCGCCGGATGCAGCGGATCGTAGAGATGCGCCACTTCATGATCGACGCGGTCGATCGCCAGTGTGTACTGAATCAGATCGTTGGTGCCGATGGACAGGAAGTCGAGGCGCTTGATGAAAATCGGCAAGGCCAGCGCAGCAGCCGGGATTTCGATCATGGCGCCGACCTCGATGTCTTCGTCGAATTTTTGCTTGCGCTGACGCAACTGCTCCTTCGCTTGCTCGATCAGGGCCAGCGTCTGATCCACCTCGAAAGCATGCGCCATCATCGGGATCAGCAGCTTGATCGGGCCAAAAGCGGAAGCGCGCAAGATCGCCCGCAACTGCGTCAAGAACATCTGCGGCTCGCTCAGGCAATAGCGAATCGCACGCAAACCCAGAGCAGGATTCAACGCAGTTTGTTCATCTTCGTCCAGCGGTTTGTCGGCGCCGACGTCGAGCGTGCGGATCGTGACGGGGCGCCCTTTCATCGACACTACCGTCTGGCAATACGAATCGAACTGTTCGTCTTCCGTAGGAAATTTTTCCAGATGACCGGCTCGCCCCATGAACAAGAATTCGGAGCGGAACAAACCGACACCATTGGCGCCTGCTTCCAGCGCAGGCGCGCTATCCGTAGGCAACTCGATGTTGGCCAGCAGGGTAATTTCGGTACCGTCCTGCGTGATGGCAGGCGTCTTCTTGAGGCGGCCGAGCTTCTTGCGGTCGCGCAGCATGCGCTCCTGGCGCGCACGGTATTGCGCCAGCACCAACGGCGACGGATTAACGATGGTCACGCCGGCGTCGCCGTCGATGATGAGGACGTCGTCCTGCTTGACCAGCGCCGAGGCGTTGTTCATGCCGACGGCGGCCGGAATATCAAGACTGCGGGCAACAATGGCCGTGTGCGAGTTCTGGCCGCCCAAGTCGGTAACAAAGCCACCGAAAGCACCGTCGCGGAACTGCAGCATGTCGGCAGGCGAAATATCGTGCGCCACGACGATGATGCTGGCGGTGGCACCATCGCCGCCTTCGGCCGGCGGCAGGTTGATTGCGCTGCCGGTAAGTACTTTAAGCACGCGATCGCCGACTTGCTGAATGTCGGCCTTGCGTTCGCGCAGGTAAGGATCTTCGATCTCGTCGAACTGCGCCGATAGCCCATCGATTTGCGTTACCAGCGCCCATTCGGCGTTGTAGTAGCGATGCCGGATGATATTGAGCGGCACTTCCGCCAGCATCGGGTCGGACAGGATCAGCGCATGCACGTCGATGAAGGCGCCCAATTCAGGCGGCGCTTCTTTCGGCAGTTCGCTGCGGATGGTCTGCAACTCCTGATGGACGGTGGCGATGGCGTTTTTAAGGCGTAAGACTTCCGCCTCGACCTGATCGTCGGGAATGAGGTAATGCTTGACGTCGAGAGCGGCGGGGGCAAGCAGATGCGCGCGGCCGATCGCGATGCCTTTTGAAACTGGGATACCGTGTAAGGTAAAAGATGCCATCGCGTTTGTCTCCTGCGTTATTTGTTATGCCTTGATGTAAATCATGATCGCGGTAGCTCTCAAAACCTTACCGGACAACGCCATGTTTGGCAATCATGCGGAAAAACAAGTGGGAAACAAACAGGAAAAATTCGATATTTACGACTGATTTGCGACGACTAATGAGGATGAATGACGGCCCAAGATGGCCGTCGTCCCCTGCAATGCCTTACTGACCTTCGCCGAAACGATCGTTGATCAGCGCTTCCAGTGCAGTAAAGCAATCCTGCTCGTCGTCGCCTTCGGTTTCCAGCAAAACCTTGCTGCCCTTGCCTGCCGCCAGCATCATCACGCCCATGATGGATTTGGCGTTGACGCGGCGCTTGTTGAAGGTCATCCAGACTTCGCACTTGTATTTGGAAGCCAGTTGCGTGAGCTTGGCTGAGGCGCGTGCGTGCAGACCGAGCTTGTTGATGATCTCAAGTTCTTTTTGAATCATGGGAGTTCTTTCTTTGTTCTTGTCTATTGGGGTCAAACACCGCCAGCACACTTATATCGCCATAGCGATATAGCGCTATATTGCCAGCCTTCTTATTGGGAGGAAACACGAACGCGATTGTCCACGCGTACGGCCCCGCTCTGACCGCCGGCGAGCGCCATTTCCATGACGACGTCAAGTGTATCGTTGCGATACGTCAACGCGCGCAGCAACATTGGCAGGCTGATGCCGGCAATGACTTCGACGTTGTCGATGGCGCACAGATAACCGGTGCAGTTGGAAGGCGTACCGCCCATGACGTCGGTGATCACCAGCACGCCGCTGCCGTCGTCGAGACGACGCACGGCTTCCGCTGCGAGCTTTTGTACTTCTGCCGGGTTCTGATCGGCGATGACGTCAATGGCTTCGATGCGCTCTGGCAAACCACGAAATACGTGCGTTGCCGCCGCGATGAAAGCCTGACCCAGCGGGGCATGCGTGAGAAGAAGGATACCGACCATGAATTTCTACTTGCTATATGTACGTTGGTACGTTGCCAGAACGGGCGCCGGGTTGATTGCTTCAGCTGCCTGCGACTGCGGTTTCCAGCGCATCGACGAACATGGCGGCAACATCGAAGCCGCTTTGCTGCGTGATTTCCTGAAAACAAGTCGGACTGGTGACATTGATTTCTGTTAAATAATTGCCAATAGCGTCCAATCCTACCAGCAACAACCCCCGCTGCGCCAAAATCGGCGCCAGTGCTTCGGCGATTTCCAATTCGCGCGGCGAAATAGGCTGCGCAACGCCGAGACCGCCGGCCGCCAGATTGCCGCGCACTTCGCCGCCTTGCGGAATCCGCGCCAAAACGTGCGGCACCACTTTACCGCCAATCAGCAGAATGCGCTTGTCACCCTTGGAAATTTCCGGGATGAAACGTTGCGCCATGATCGTGCGGTTGCCGTTGTCGGTCAGGGTTTCGATGACCGAACCGAGATTCATGCCGTCCTGGCCGATGCGGAAGATGCCCATGCCGCCCATGCCGTCGAGCGGCTTCAGGATCACGTCCTTGTGTTCGGCGTGGAACGCGCGCAGGCGCTTGGCGTCGCGCGTGACCAGCGTCGGCGCGGTGTATTGCGGAAATTGTGCAATCGCCAACTTTTCGTTGTGGCTGCGAATCGCTTCGGGCTTGTTGAAGACGCGCGCGCCTTGCTTTTCGGCCAGCTCCAGCAAGTACGTGGTGTAGATGTATTCCATGTCGAACGGCGGATCCTTGCGGATCACGATGGCGTCGAACTCGGACAGGAAGGTCGAGACCGGTGCATCGGCGCGGTACCAGTCATCGGCGTCGCCGGTGAGCGTGATCTTGGCGACATTCGCGGTCACCAGCCCGCTTTCGAGCACGACGTCGGTCTGTTCGAAGGCATAGATGGCGTGACCGCGTTTAGCAGCCTCGCGCATCATCGCGAAGGTCGAGTCCTTGTAGGTCTTGAAGGTGTCGAGCGGGTCGGCCAGGAATGCGATTTTCATGAAATGTCCGTCAAAAATGTCAGGCAAATAAGGATTAATAGACTTCCGGATTCGGATCAGTCTTTTCCATTTCCAGCGAAGCGGCCAGCAGCGCCAGGCGCGCCACCACGCCATACATATAGAAACGGTTCGGCGCCGCCGTGCCCGGTTTGGCTTGCAGATCCGGCAACGCGTGCTGTTGCTGGAAGGCCAAGGGCACGAAATGCGCGCCCGGCGCATTCAGGTTTTCGTTGACGTCGCGATCCGCATGCACGCGGTAGAAACCGCCGACCACGTAACGGTCGATCATGTACACCACCGGCTCGGCGACGGCTTCATTGATGCGTTCAAACGAATGCACGCCTTCCTGGATGATCAGTTCGCTGACTTCCAGGCCTTCCTTGCCGACCACCATCTTGCTGCGCTGCTTGCGATTGAAGTCCTTGACTTCGCTGGCGTCCTTGACGGTCATGATGCCCATGCCGTAGGTGCCGGCGTTGGCCTTGACGATCACGAACGGCTGCTCCTTGATGCCGTATTCCTTGTACTTCTTGCGGATCTTCGACAACAGGCTGCTGACGTTGTCGGCCAAGCAGTCGGAGCCGGCGTCTTCCTGCAGATTGAGCTCGCCGCATTTGGCGAACAGGGGGTTCAGCATCCACGGATCGACATCGACCAGCTTGGAGAATTTCTTGACCACTTCGTCGTAGGCGGCAAAGTGGTTGCTCTTGCGGCGCACAGCCCAGCCGGCATGCAACGGCGGCAAGACGTTTTGCTCGTCGAGGTTTTCCAGCACTGACGGAATGCCGATCGACAGGTCGTTGTTCAACAGCACGGTACAGGGGTCAAAATTCTTCAACCCGAGGCGACGGCCGTTCTTGGAACGCTCCAACGGCTCCAGCGTGATACTGGTGCCGTCCGGCAAGTCGATCTGCTTCGGCTTCTTGATGTCTTCCAGCGTACCGAGGCGCACATTGAGGCCGGTCTGGCGGAAGATCTGCATCAACCGCGCGACGTTTTGCAGGTAGAAACTGTTGCGTGTGTGATTCTCAGGAATCAGCAGCAAGTTCTTGGCATCCGGGCAATATTTTTCAATGGCGGCCATGGCGGCCTGCACGGCCAGCGGCAGCATTTCCGGCGACAGATTATTAAAGCCGCCCGGGAACAGGTTGGTGTCTACCGGCGCCAGCTTGAAGCCGGCGTTGCGCAAGTCGACCGAACAATAGAACGGCGGCGTGTGCTCTTGCCATTCCATACGGAACCAGCGCTCGATCGCGGGGGTGGCGCCCAGGATTTTCTTTTCGAGGTCCAGAAGCGGACCATTGAGGGCGGTGACAAGATGCGGAACCATAAAAAGACCTTCTGCGCGTACTGGGGCGATGGAGACGAATAGCGGTCGGAGAATCAATAACAATCAATAACAATCGATAACAAAACCGACAGGAACCGGCCATTTTAGCGGGATTCTTGCTATTACGTCGTCAGCCGTCCGGCAATATCTGGTGGAGAGGTCATTTACGTGGTGGCGTTGTCGTTTTTTTAAAGCCCCCATAAAAAAAGCGCCCGAACCGAAGGTCGCGGGCGCTTCTGAAGGGAGCCACAAGGGCTCCCGGGAGACAAATTACGAGTGGTAAGCCGATTCGCCGTGGCTGGAGATGTCCAGACCTTCGCGTTCTTCTTCTTCCGTCACACGCAGACCGATCACGATGTCGACCAGCTTGAAGGCGATGAAGGAGACCACACCCGACAGGATCACGGTAGTCAGCACGCCTTGGAACTGAATCCACACTTGACCGCCGATGGAGTAGTCAGGAGCAACTGCGTTGGCAACGTAGTCATAGATACCTGTGCCGCCCAGGCTAGGCGCAGCGAACACGCCAGTCAGGATCGCACCCAGGATACCGCCCACGCCGTGCACGCCGAAGACGTCCAGTGCATCGTCCGAGCCCAGGATCTTCTTCAGGCCGGTAACACCCCACAAGCACAGCAGACCAGCGATCAGGCCCATGACAACCGCGCCGCAGACACCGACGAAGCCGGCTGCAGGAGTAATTGCCACCAGACCGGCAACCGCACCCGAAGCCGCACCCAGCATCGAAGGCTTGCCCTTGCCGATCCATTCACCGAAGCTCCACGACAAGACAGCAGCCGCTGTTGCCAGGATGGTGTTGACGAAGGACAGAGCTGCACCGCCGTTGGCTTCCAGACCGGAGCCGGCGTTGAAACCGAACCAGCCGAACCACAGCAGCGAGGCACCGACCATAGTCAGAGTCAGGCTATGCGGCTTGAACGCTTCCTTGCCGAAACCGACACGCTTGCCGATGACGTAGGAACCAACCAGACCAGCAACCGCAGCGTTGATGTGAACCACGGTACCACCCGCAAAGTCCAGCGCGCCCTTTTGGAACAACCAGCCGGAGATTGCAGTTGCTTTTTCAGCAGCGGCAGCGTCGGTGAATGCATCCGGACCTGGCCAGAACCAGACCATGTGGGCCATTGGCAGGTACGAGAACGTGAACCAGATGATCGAGAACACGATCACGGCGGAGAACTTCACACGCTCAGCGAACGAACCGATGATCAGCGCGACGGTGATCGCAGCGAACGCGCCCTGGAAGGCCACGAACGACAGCTCAGGAATCACGACGCCCTTGCTGAAGGTTGCTGTATTCGAGTCGCCGGTCAGACCGTGCAGGAACAGACGATCGAAGCCACCGAAGAATGCGCCGCCTTCTGTGAACGCGATGCTATAGCCGTAGACGAACCACAGGATATAGATCAACGAGAAGATCACGAAACATTGCATCAGCACGGACAACATGTTCTTGCTGCGGACCAGGCCGCCGTAGAACAGGCCCAGGCCTGGCAGTGTCATCAGAATCACGAACGCTGTACAAATCAGCATCCATGCCGTGTCGCCCTTGTTAGGAACAGGGCCTGGAGCAGCGGCTGCCGGAGCAGCCGGAGCTGCTGCTGTGGCGGCGGCTGGAGCCGCAGCAGGTGCTGCTTCAGCTGCTTTCGGTGCATCAGCCTTAGGAGCTTCTGCGGCCGGCGCTGCAGCAGCGGCTTCAGGCTTAGGCGCATCTTGCGCCTGCGCCGGAGCGGCAAAACCTACCGCCAACAACAAAGTGCCGATTGCCAGCGCACTTGAAAACATTTTTTTGATACTCATTACTGTTCCCCCTTAGAGAGCGTCTTTGCCGGTTTCACCGGTACGGATGCGGATAACGTCCAGCAGATCTTGTACAAAAATCTTGCCGTCGCCGATTTTGCCTGTACGTGCTGCAGCCTCGATGGCTTCCAGCGCGCGCTCGACGATCGAATCGTCGACTGCGGCTTCGATCTTGGTCTTCGGCAGGAAGTCCACGACATATTCCGCACCGCGATACAGCTCGGTGTGGCCTTTTTGACGGCCGAAGCCTTTGACTTCAGTCACGGTGATGCCTTGCACACCGATCGCCGACAAGGCTTCGCGCACCTCGTCGAGCTTGAATGGTTTGATGATCGCTGTAATCAGTTTCATACCGACCTCAATTAGAAAGTTTTGCTAAGGGAGAAAACGACGCCGTTACGACCAACATTTTTGGTGCCATTCGACGCTGGAGTTGTGCTGACGCCGTCTTTCAGATCAGTACCGACGTATGCCACACCCAGAGTGATGCCGGCCAGATCTTCAAATGTCTTGCTCACGCCGATTTTCCAGTCGTTGTAGCTGAACTGGGCGGTCGCGCCGTGTACGCTTTGGTGACCGAGATGCAGGCCGACCACGGTGCCGAAGTAGCTGTCGATGTTGGCACCCAGATCATAGTACTGGCTGTATTTGCTGTTGACTGCGCCGAACAGATTGGTCAGCGATTGCGAGTACTTGAAGTAACCAGGACCATAGCCGACTTGACCATAGAGTTCGAAGGTATTGGCATTCTTGACGCCGCTGTTTGCCAATGTGTTGCCTGGATAGTAGTAGTACAGACCGCCGACGTCATAAGTAAAACCACCGCCGATATCGCCGCGCTTGCCGCCGTAGATATCCCACTCGATATTGCCCTTGGTGCTTTGGCCCGCGATCGTACCCGCGTCCTTGATCCACTTGATGTTGGTAGCCCATGTACCCAGGTACAAACCTGTTGGGTTATTGGTGTAGTCAGCACCAACTTGCAAAGCCGGATCGAAGCGTGTTTGTGTCAGACCGCGGTAGCGATAATCGCTGACGACAGCCGCGTTGAAGGTGAATTCATTATCTGGCTTCGGTGCGTCCTCTGCATGCGCGAAGCTGGATACAAACGATGCTGCGACTGCTGCTGCAAGAATCAATTTTTTCATGGCGTCCCTCTAGGTTTCTGTTAAACAACAAATTATTCATTTCTGCACAATTTGTATAGCAGGAGCCATGCCACCCCTTTTTGACGGGTTTGCGTTACTTTTTTTAGCGCAAATCAACATTCCAATTAGGCATTTTTTCTTTTTTTCCCAAATATAGTGCATAAATCTGATCCACGCATGGCCACGCACAACAATAGGGCGCAACAATTTCAATTCAACATTTTCCCAACGGAAATAACACGTCTTTAATGGTGCAAACGAAATTCTTTGCCAGCATACGGCCAAATTTCATCACTGAGCGGAATCTACTGTTTCTTTAAAACATTATTTTCGCAGTCATTCAACGCTATTAAATAGAGCAAAAAATATTCGGCAGAACGCCCTTATGAATGTTGGCGACAGCTCGGACGATATCGTGACCACTTCATCAGTCTCGTCAAAACTTAAGGATGCGGATTTATTTGCAAAATAGCAACTAAACTACTGAACGTTTTTGGTCGCAACAGAACAAAGGAAGAGATGCGCGCCCGGTTTCTTTGCCCCTCACATTCCTTCGGCATGGCGAAAGCGCTACACTTGCCAGATCGTCATTACCGAAACCTCACAGATAAAAAGGACCATCATGGACAAACCACAATTTTTCGAAGATCTGCAATCCAAAATCAATAAGGCCATCGAAAACTCTCCCGCCAAGGACATCGAAAAGAACGTCAAGGCCATGCTGAGTCAGGGTTTCTCCAAACTCGATCTGGTAACCCGCGAAGAATTCGACATCCAGGCGCAAGTGCTGGCCAAAACCCGCGCCAAGCTGGAAGAACTGGAAGCACGCGTTGTCGAGCTCGAAGCCCGTCACAAGACCTCCTGAGATTCGGCCGGTCACATTGCGTCCGTCCCCAATCTTCAGTTTTCAATTTCTTGATAGCTGCGAAGCTATCAAACCGTAGATGAGTCTTGCTGTATTAAAGAGCCGTGCGCTTGCGGGCATGGATGCGCCGCAAGTCACGGTGGAAGTCCACCTTGCCAACGGCCTGCCCTCCTTCACCATCGTTGGCCTCCCTGAGACCGAGGTCAAGGAATCCAAAGATCGCGTGCGCGCTGCCTTGCAGAACGCGCGCTTCGAATTCCCCGCAAAAAGAATCACTGTCAACCTGGCGCCGGCTGATCTGCCGAAAGAATCCGGCCGCTTCGACCTGCCGATTGCACTCGGCATTCTTGCCGCATCGGGCCAGATGCCGGGCGATGCGCTGGATGGCTACGAATTCGCCGGAGAACTGTCACTCTCCGGCGACCTGAGGCCGATTCGAGGCGCACTGGCAATGACCTACGCCATGCACAAATCAAATCACAGCGATGGTTACGCGCGCACCTTCATCTTGCCGCGCGAGAATGCCGACGAAGCAGCATTGGTCAGCAACGCGACCATCTTCCCCGCTGACTCTCTGTTGCAGGTGTGTGCACATTTCGCCGGCTTCGACCCGGACGCGAGATTGAGCCGCCATCGCCCGTCCGTGCAGCCTGCTGCGCCAGCGTATCTGGATTTTTCCGACGTCAAAGGTCAGCTGCAAGCTAAACGTGCGTTGGAAGTTGCTGCAGCCGGTGGCCACAGCGTCCTCTTGGTAGGTCCTCCAGGAACAGGGAAATCCATGCTGGCGGCGCGCTTTCCCGGCATCTTGCCGCCCATGACCGACGACGAAGCGCTGGAATCTGCGGCGGTTCAATCAGTCACCGGCGGGTTCTCCACCACACGATGGAAAGCGCGTCCCTACAGGTCGCCGCACCATACTGCTTCCGGCGTGGCGCTGGTCGGCGGCGGCGGAACACCCCGCCCGGGCGAAATCTCGCTGGCGCATCGCGGAGTTTTGTTTCTGGATGAACTACCTGAATTTGATCGCAAAGTGCTGGAAGTATTGCGCGAGCCGATGGAATCCGGCCGGATCACCATCTCGCGTGCGGCACGACAGGCTGACTTTCCTGCGCGATTTCAGTTGATTGCCGCCATGAACCCGTGTCCATGCGGTTTCTTTGGCCATCGGGAGAAACAATGCCGCTGCACGCCCGATCAAATCGGCCGGTATCAGGGAAAAATCTCCGGCCCTTTGCTCGATCGCATCGACATGCAAATTCAGGTGGGCGCACTCGCGCATGACGAACTGCTGCAGCAAGCCAACGGCGAAACATCGGCAAGCATCGCCGGACGGGTGGCGCGCAGCTTCGATTTACAGCAGCAGCGTCAGCAAAAGAGCAACCACCTTTTGTCGACAAGTGAAATCGACCTGCACTGCAAACCCGACAGCGCTGGCGAGGATTTGTTGAAAGCCGCCATGACACGGCTGAACTGGTCGGCACGCGCCTATCATCGCGTGCTGAAAGTCGCGCGTACCATTGCCGATCTCGCGCAAGATCCCGTCATCGGCAAGGCCCACATCGCCGAAGCAATCCAATACCGCCGCGCCTTGCGCGAACAATAGTCCAGATAGCCGCGAATAAACAATCACCGGCCGGCCGCAAACTTGCAGGCGGCTCGTCGTATTAAGCGGCCTTCTGCAATAGCCTGCGTACGAACCAAATAATCACCGCAGCAAATACGATCAACGCCAGCCATTGCGCAGACGGAGCAAAACCGGAGCCGACCAATGACAATGGCTCATCGCGCCCGCTGGCGCCGATAACCGCCGCCAACAACACGCCCATGATGCTTTCTCCGACAATGAGTCCTGAAGTCACCAGCACACCGCGGCGTTCGATACGCTCAACGCGTTCAAGCTCGGTCTTGTCGCCGGAAGCCTTGCGCTTCGCCAGATGCAACTGCAGCCCCCACGCGACCAGCGCCCCTGCCACCAGCGCCATGCCGACTGTTGGCGGCAGGTAGATACCAAGGCCGACCGCTAACGCAGGCAGGCGTGCGCGACTCCCGCGGCGTTCAAGGATGAAGTCGATGGCAATCAGGACAATGCCGATCGCCACGCCGATCAGGATCATGGTCCAGTTCAGTTCATGGGTAAAAATGCCGGTGGAGATCGCGGTCATCAGCGTAGCCTGCGGCGCCGCCAGCGCGTGCGACGCATCCATATCCGGGCGCGGCAGCGCACCGACGAAGCCGTAAGCGTTGTAAAGCAGTTCGAGGATCGGCGAAATCACCGCAGCGCCCACCACGCAGCCGATCAACAAAGCAATCTGTTGGCGATAAGGTGTCGCGCCAACCAGCCAGCCGGTTTTCAGATCTTGCAGATTGTCGTTGGCGATAGCGGCGATCGCGATGATGGCCGAGGTCACAAAAATGGCCAGTGCGATCGGCAGCTTGCTCGATCCAGGCGCCGCCAGCAAGTGATCGATGCTTCCGGATGCCAGCAACAGCAGTGACACAAGAATCATCGCGATGATCCCGACGCCGGAGATAGGACTGCTGGACGAGCCAACCAGACCGGCCATATACCCGCAAGCTGCAGCCACCAGAAAACCGAATACGCAAGAAAACAACAGGCTCATGGCCACCAGCCCACACAGCAAGGGCAAAGACAATTGAGCGTCCAACAGAAACAACGCGAAGATCAGCGTCAACACTGCCATCACGCCAACACCGATCAGCACGATGGCGCGTGCCGGCAAGTCTCGATCAGTCATCGCGCGCGTCCCGCCCGCTGCTGCGTGCTTGCGGTCGGCAAGCGACTCGCGCACACCTGCCAGCATCGGCTTGAACAGGGTAATGAGCGTCCAGATGGAGGCCACGCCGATGGTACCGGCGCCCATGAAGCGCACCTGCTTGCTCCATATGCCGGTGGCGTACGTTGCGATGGCAGTGCCCTCGGGTGTCGGCGTTAATACGGTGAGGATGGGTACCGCGAATACCCAACAGATGATGACGCCGATCAGCACCGCAACACCGGCAACGATGCCGATCAGATAGCCGGCGCCCAGCAAGGCCAGTGAAAAGCCAAGCGGTAGGCGGAACACCGCGGTACCTGCAGCAAGCCAGACGTTAAGCCCCTCCGACAAGACGCGAAAGCCGCTGGTCAGCAGCGCTACTGCCGCCGATATGACGCTCCCGGCCCAGATATCGTTGAGACCTTTACGCACGTCATCGCTGTTGCTGTCATTGCCTGCGGCATCCTTGGCGTTACCCACGCGCAGAATTTCTGCCGCAGCCAGCCCTTCCGGATAGGGCAAGTCGCTGTTGACCACCATGACGCGCCGCAACGGGATGGTGAACAGCACGCCCAGCATGCCGCCGGCGGCGCAGATGCCGAACGTCTGCCAATAAGGGAATCCTTGCCAGTGCCCGACCATCACCAGTCCCGGCAAAATGAAGATGACGGCGGACAAAGTACCTGCCGCAGAAGCCTGCGTCTGCACCATATTGTTTTCAAGGATGCTGGAGGAGCCGAACAGACGCAGCACCGCCATCGATATCACGGCAGCCGGGATCGCGGACGAAAAGGTGAGTCCGACCTTCAGGCCCAGATAGACGTTGGAAGCGGTGAAAAGCACCGTGATGAGAGCGCCGAGGATGACGCCGCGCACGGTCAACTCGGTCAATTCGGTCAGATTGTGTTGCGTGGAATGGGGCATGGGAGTGTCTCCTTCGTTGTTCGCTGCTTGCCGCTTATTGGTTCCGGATGGTTTCCATCTGCTTGGTCGAGATAGTTGTCTGTTTCATACCCGCTTCCGAACCAGCCCCGTTTGCTATCATGAGAGCCTTCCAGCCTAATTGTGCCCCCATGAACAAGCACGTCCGCATCGCCGCCGCTTCCCTGTTGCTGGCTTTGACCAGCGCACTCGCTTTCGGTGCCGAAAATATTGCCAGCGATCGCGATATCGGCAAAGCCATGAATCTTTTGCCGCCGGATGTGCAAAAAAGCCTCGATGAAAATGCAGCCAGAGACGCCAAAGCTGCAACCGTCAAAGAGCCGGAGCTCAGTCCGCGCTGCCGCCAGTTGCGCGCCGATATCGACCGTGCACAACACGGCGAACCAGAAACTCATCACAATACTTACCCGCAGGAGCGACGGCGCGATGGGGGTTTTGTCCCTCCGCCCTCGTCCATCCCCGGCATACAGGTCGATTCGTCCAACAGCACACTGGGCCAGATTCGCTATAGCCGGCGCGCACGACTCGAAGATCAATTCCAGCGCGAATGCCGTTAAGCGGCGATACTGACGCTCCAGATTTCATGCTTTATGTGTGATGAATTGCTGCTTCGGCTTTGTAGGTAATGTCGAGGCCGGCGTTTTTTTAAATCCGATTGTTTTCTATGTTCATTGGTATTCTTTGCGCCCTGTGCGCGGGCCTGATGTGGGGCCTGGTGTTTGTCACGCCGTTGCTGCTGGCGGATTATCCCGGCGTGGTGTTGTCGCTGGGACGCTATGTCGCTTTCGGTCTGATCGCGCTGGTGCCCGCCTTCTTCGACCGCAAGCGGATTGCTTCGCTGAGTCGCGAAGACTGGAAAGTCGCCTTCAAGCTGTCGCTGGTCGGCAATCTGCTGTACTACGCCATGCTCGCCACCGCCATCCAGCTGGCCGATGCGCCGTTGCCTACGATGCTGATCGGCACCTTGCCCATCGTGATTTCCGTCTGTGCCAACTGGCGGCCGGGACATGTATCGGAATCGGTTGCCTGGAGCCGTCTTGCGCCGTCGCTGGTAATTTTGTGCATGGGTCTGATGCTGGTCAACAGCAGCGAGCTTGAGCATCTCAGGAGCAATGTGGATAACACGCGCTCCACCTCGGACTACATGCTGGGATGTCTCGTCGCCCTCTGTGCCGTGGCGGCCTGGACCTGGTATCCGATCGTCAATTCACGCTATCTGCGCGCCCATCCCCGCATCAATTCGATAACCTGGGCAACGGCGCAAGGTCTCGCTACTCTACCGATGGCGCTGGTGGGCTTCATCCTTTATGGGATCTATAGCCATGTCGCCGGCAACAGCTACGACTTCCCGCTGGGGCCACGCCCGACTGTCTATATTCTAATGATGCTGCTGATCGGTTTGTCCGCCTCGTGGATCGGGACGCTGCTCTGGAACAAGGCCAGCCAGCTGCTGCCGACCGCATTGGTGGCCCAACTGATCGTGTTCGAAACCCTGGCCGCGCTGCTATACGCCTTTTTGTTGCGCGGCATGGCGCCGGACATGAAGATCTTGGCCGGCGTCGCCTTCCTGTGCGTGGGCGTGGTTTTCGGCGTGCGCACCTTTTCCCGGCAAGCGCCGGTGTCACCTCCTCTGTGAGCTCGCCCATGCGTTCATTTCATCTTATCGTCCTGAGCTGCACGCTTGCCCTGCTGGCCGCCTGCTCTCCCAAATACAACTGGCGTGAAGCGCATGGCGACAGGATTCAGTTCACCGTTTTGCTGCCTGCCAAACCAGCCTCGTTCTCGCGTCAGATCGACCTGAATGGCATACCGGTGGCCATGACCATGACCGCTGCCGAGATCGACGACGTCACTTTCGCCGTCGGTGCGGCTGAGCTGGCCGACGCTGCGCAAGCGCCCCAGGGGCTGGCGTCGATGCGCACTGCCCTGATCAATAATATAGGCGGCACTGTGCGCGCCACGCCCATTCCCGGCAAAACTGAAGGCGCACAGGTGCTGGATGTCGTCGCGACCGGTGTCGCACGCGGCCGCCCCATGGTGCTGATGGCGCGGCTGATCGCGAAAGACAAGCGGATCTATCAGGTACTCATCGTGGGCGAGGAAAAAGCCGTGACGCCAGAAAACATCGAAACTTTTTTCACCTCCTTCAAGCCTGTCTGAAGCGGGGATGACAAGCGCAGCGATGCCGAGGTATGCTATCGGACTGCTGTACGCCGAATAGTTGCATTTAGCGTTGTCCGAATGGAAACGCTCTGATTAACATCAATACCCTGAGGAAATATGCTGGTTACGTTCAAATCAAAAGCTGCTGCCGATGTTGTCATGTATGAATCGCATGCCAAGCCCATCCTCGATCTGCTGCACAAAGACATCTCCCGCGGTGTGATCACCGCTGCCGAGAGCGCCGACGCGATCGCCTTGCTGGAAAAGCAAATCGACTCCAGCAAATCGCATGAAGCCGCCGAAGCGCTGGAACGCGATGTGCACGCGCATCACAATGCCAACGGCGACGACCACGGTCACGAAAAGATCGAGCCGGTGACATTTTCGGCGCGCGCTTATCCGCTGCTGGACATGCTGCGTGAAGCAAAGAAGGGAAATTACGACATCCTCTGGGGCGTTTGAAGTTTAAAAGCCAAGGATTGGGACACAACACAGGAGCTGCGGCTCCTGTGTTGCTTTGTGACATACAAAACTTATAGGGCCGCTTTGGCTGCCGAGCGAAACTCGGTAAAGTAATACAGCAACGCCGCCGCAGGAAACGCAAAACCCAGCAAGGACGTGGCGCCCCACCCGCCTTCCGCATAAATCCAGGCACCCAATGCGGAGCCAAGCGCACCACCGCCAAAGAAGGTCGCCATGAACAAACCGTTGAGACGGCTGCGGATCTCGCCGCCGAGCGCATAAATGGCGCGCTGGCTCAGGACCAGATTGGCTGATACACCAAAATCGAGCAAAATCGCCGCCGCCAGCAAGATCGCCAGCGACGACTCGCGTCCACCCGACCAAAAATGCGTCAGCAAAAACGCCGCTGCCCCTGCAAACATTGCAATGCCGGTGGCCGGACGGCTCCAGCCACGGTCCGCGACGCGGCCGGCAATCGGCGCCGCGATCACGCCGATCACACCGGCAAAGGCGAACAGCGCGATTCCCTTTTGCGACATATTGAATGCCGGGCTTGCCAACCAGAGCGGCGAGGTCGTCCAGAAAAGACTGAAGGCGGCAAACATCAGCGCGTGATACATCGAACGCCGACGCAGAATCGGCGTCGTTTTGACGAGATGCCACATGGACGCCAGCAGAGCAAAGTAGTGCATCCCGGCTGGCGGGCGGCGTTGCGGCAGGTAGCGCAATAACACCAGTGCCAATAAAGCGGTAGCGACTGCCGACAGGCCGAAAATCGCATGCCAGCCCAGCAAGTCGGCCACCAGACTTGATACCGGCCGCGCCAGCAAGATCCCCATCAACAAACCGCTCATGACATTGCCGACAGCGCGTCCACGCGTTTCCGGCAAGGACATGTGTGCCGCATACGGCACCAGCACTTGCGCGCCGACCGAGCTGACGCCGATGATGAAGGCCGCTAGGAAGAACTGGCTGGCGTTGCTCGCATAGGCAGCGCCGACCAGGGCAATGCATGTGATGACCATCAGGCACACCACCAGTTTGCGGTTTTCCAGCAGATCTCCGGCCGGCACGATGAACAACAAACCCAATCCATAACCGACCTGCGCCAGCGTGACGATCAATCCGGCAGCAGCAGGAGAAATGCCGGTGGCGACGGCGATCGGACCGATCAGCGGCTGCGCGTAGTAAAGATTGGCCACGATAATGCCGCAGGCGGCGGCCAGCAGCATGATCATCCAGCCGGCGATATCCTGTTGCTTGCCCTGTACTGCTGTTGCGGTTTCCATGAGACGGGTCTTCCGGTCGAAAAAGAGGGGAACACTGTAGCCGAATTGGCGAAATCCTGCCGGTGAGGCCCATCTGCATGCTGTAAACCGGGAAAGAGATTTGGCGGCCATCGCATCGCTGCGACTCACGCTGTCCGAGCAGTCGCTCTTCCATCGGAATTCCGCCCTTGGGCCGGTGCGCCCGCTTTTTTTGTATTTTGTGACGACGGCGGTCATCCGTAATAGCAGCGGAGCCGTGGTCGCTGGTACACTGACGCTCCGCGCGGACGTAGGGATTCATCGGCGATTGCCCGATGAAAATAACCAACCGCGCCCTCGGCGGCGTTTTGACGGACGTCGGCTTCGACGTCGAACCAGCCTTTAAATTGCATTAATGTGACTCAATTCTCCTTAAAAACAGATTCCCTGGCCTATAGCCTGCATGGCGCAGCGCAAGCGATTGTCGCCGTACGCGAAGGCACCGCACTGCCGCAAGCATTGGCCCGCATCTTTGCGCACTACGACGCCACACCGCAGGCGCGCGGCGCGATTCAGGATCTGTCCTATCTGAGCATGCGCAAGCTGGGCGTCGCTGACGGACTGCTCAGCCTGCTGGCCAACAAGCCGCCGCAACCGGCTGTGCTGCACGGACTGCTGACCTGTGCGCTTTGCCTACTGCTGGATAACACCAATCCGGCGTACGACGATTTCACCGTGGTCAATCAAGCGGTCGAGGCGGCAGCTGCCGATCCCGAGATGGGCCATGCCAAAGGCGTGGTCAACGCGATCCTGCGCCGTTTTCTGCGCGAACGCGCGACCTTGCTGCCGCAAGCGGAAAAAACCCCGGCCGGCACATGGAATTATCCAACCTGGTGGATTGATCGCCTCAAAGGCGCGTATCCGGATCAGTGGCAAGCCATTCTGCAAGCGGGCAACGCGCCGCCGCCGCTGACCTTGCGCGTCAATCGCCGCAAGAACACGGTCGCCGCTTACCTGCAAACACTGACGGCACAGGGTGTCGGCGCACGTCAGGTTGGCCCGGATGCAGTACGCCTGGACAAGCCCACGCCGGTGGCACAGATCCCCGGCTTTGCCGATGGCCTGGTGTCGGTACAAGATGCCGCCGCCCAAATGGCGGCGCCTTTGCTGGACGTGCACGACGGCATGGTTGTACTTGACGCTTGTGCCGCACCAGGAGGCAAGACCGGTCATCTGCTGGAATGCGCCGACATTGATCTGATCGCGCTGGATCATGACCCCAAGCGCCTGCGCCGGATTGAAGAAAACCTGCAGCGTCTGCAACTGACCGCGACGCTCAAAGCCGGCGATGCACTCGGCGATAGAACGGATGCCGGATGGTGGGATGACAAACAATTCGATCGTATCCTCGCCGATGTTCCTTGTACCGCCTCAGGTATCGTGCGTCGCCATCCCGACATTCGCTGGCTGCGTCGCAAAACTGATACGGCACAACTCACAACACTTTCCTCGCAAATCCTCGACAATCTTTGGCAGATGCTTAAGCCGAATGGTAAATTGCTGTTGGTAACATGCTCGTTGTGGCCGCAGGAATCGGAAGATCAGGCTGCCGCCTTTGCCCAGCGCAACCAGGCTCTTCGACTGCCGGCTCCAGGTCAACTGCTGCCGACCGCCAGCGCAGAAGCCGACCATGACGGCCTGTTTTATGCGCTGTTTCAGAAAATTGGACCATGAATTGACGCAATCGGCTCTCATCTCCTCTCATCTGCCGTCATTCCGCCGTCCTCAACCGGCGTCGTCGGGAGCATCCACCGCCGTCCGCCTGTTGTGGCGCCTGCGCACCTGCGGGCTTCTGTTGACGATGGTTCTGCTGGTTTTGCTGGCTTTACTATGCTCGCCGACCACCAGCCATGCCGCGGAAGTCGATATCACGCAAGCATCGCTGGAAGCCACTGATGACGGTTACCGCTTGTCGACGTCGTATGCCTTTGAACTCAATCGCAGTCTGGAAGACGCCCTGGTACGAGGCGTGCCGCTCTACTTCACCACCGACGTGCAACTGACGCGACGGCGCTGGTACTGGTTCGACGAGGTGTCGATTTCGGTATCGCGCACAGTGCGCATCTCCTTCAATGTGCTGACCCGTCAATATCACGCCTCGACCAGCGGCCAACTGCAGCAAAGTTTTTCATCGCTGGAAGATGCCATGTCGCTGATCCGCCGGCCGCCACGCTGGATCATTGCCGACAAGAACGCTCTCACGTCCGGCGATATCTATAAAGTCGGCCTGCGCATGCGCCTGGATGTGGCCCAGCTACCCAAACCGTTCCAGATCAACGCGCTCAATAACAGCGACTGGCGCCTTTCCTCCGACTGGAAAGAATTCACCTTCAAAGTCGAATGACCCGAACCCTGCGCTATCTGCTGGTGGTGGGCGGCGGTGTCATCAGCATTCTGTTGTTCCTGCTGGCCTCGGCCTCTGAAAACTCCGCACTGTTCGATCAGCACTATCCCTGGCTGCTGGGCCTGAATGCACTGGCGGCGGTTGCTCTGCTGCTGCTGGTCGTGCTGCTGCTGACACGGCTGTACAAACGCTACCGGCGCGGCAAGTTCGGCTCCAAGCTGCTGGCACGGCTGGTGATGCTGTTTGCACTGATTGGCATTCTGCCCGGCGCGGTGATCTATCTGGTGTCGGTGCAGTTTGTATCGCGCTCGATCGAATCGTGGTTTGACGTGCGGATGGAAGCAGCGCTGGAATCCGGTCTCAATCTCGGCCGCAATGCACTGGACTCCTCCCTGACCGACCTGGCTGCGCGTGGACGTGCCATGGCGCAGGAACTGGCCGACATGTCTGAATCCGAGCAGGTTACCTATCTGTCGCGACAACGCGATCAGAGCATGGAAATCACCGTCGTCAATGCCAATGGCCAAGTTCTGGCCGCGGTAGGCGGCCGTATCGGCGTGCTGACGCCGACCGTGCCGACCGCAGCCATGATGCGCCAGGCCAAAGTCACACGCGGCTTCTCGGTCGTGGAAAGCGACGATTCACGCCCGCTCAACGGCGAATCGGATTCGGACGGCAACCTGCGCCTGCATGTGGTGATCTCCGTACCAACGTCTTCCAAAGCGATGGGCCTGCAAAACGACAATCGTTTTCTGCAAATTCTGCAGCCCGTGCCGGACTACCTCGCCACCAATGCAGAAACCCTGCGGCTGGCCTACAGCGAATACCAGCAACGCTCGGTGTCACGCTCCGGCCTGCGCAAGATTTATATCGTCACCCTGACCCTGACGCTGCTGCTGGCCATTTTCGGCGCCATCGCCAGCGCCTTCCTGATCGCCAGTGACCTCGCCAAACCTTTGCTGCTGCTGGCGGAAGGCACCAAGGCCGTGGCCGAGGGCGACCTGTCACCGCGCCCGATTGTCAGCACGTCAGATGAACTAGGCACGCTGACCCAATCCTTCAACACTATGACGCGGCAGCTGCTGGAAGCGCGCACCTCGGTGGAGAAGAATCGCGCCGAGCTGGAAAACGCCAAAGCCTATCTGGAATCCGTGCTCGCCAATATGTCCGCCGGCGTGATGGTGCTAGACAGCGAGTTCTCCATCGTCAGCGTCAACGACTCGGTGCGCCGCATCCTCGGCTACGACTTCAGCGGCCGTGTCGGCACGCCGCTGCACACCATCGACGGCCAGGCGCTGTTTGCCGAAGCGATCATCAAGGCCTTCTCGGAACAGCGCGCCCATCTTGCGTCCGACGTCGCCGAAGACAGTCTTCACTGGCAACAGCAGATTGAGCTGCCGCATCGCGGCACAAATGCCACCACCGGGAGCATTGATTCACCCGCCCCGGAAACCCGCAGAGAAGACAGCAAGGAAGGCGACTCTGCCAGCGGCAAAATCACCCTGCTGGCGCGCGGCTCGCACTTGCCGGTGGAAAGCGGCGTGGGCTATGTGGTCGTATTTGACGATATCAGCAACGTGATTTCTGCCCAGCGCTCGATTGCCTGGGGCGAAGTAGCGCGGCGTCTGGCGCATGAAATCAAAAACCCGCTGACGCCCATTCAGCTCTCTGCCGAACGGCTGCAGATGCGCCTGGCCGACAAGTTGATGCCGCAGGACGCGGCGATACTGGAAAAAAGCACGACAACGATTGTGAATCAGGTCACCGCCATGAAGCACATGGTCGACGACTTCCGCGAATACGCGAAGACGCCGCCGGCCAAACCTTCTGCATTGGACCTGAACGCACTGACCGAAGAAATTCTGCACCTTTATCTGGCCGGCGACGGTCGCGACAGCATTCACGTCAAGCTGGCACCAGACTTGCCGAAAGTCATGGGCGACGCTACCCAATTGCGCCAGGTCATCCACAACCTGCTGCAGAATGCGCAAGACGCTGTCGCCGAAAATGGCGACATAGCGCCGCATATCGACGTGGCGACGGAATTGATCAAGTATCAGGGTTCGGGCGGCGCTGCACGCAGTGCGGTACGCCTGACCATCACCGACAATGGCCCGGGTTTCGCCTCGAAAATTTTAGCTAGCGCATTCGAACCTTATGTCACATCGAAACCAAAAGGTACTGGCTTAGGCCTCGCGATGGTCAAGAAAATCATCGACGAGCATGGCGGACGAGTCGATATACAGAATAGAAGCGAAACAAGAGGCGCAAAAATATTGATTTTGCTGTTAAAGTTAGCATCCGATGCATAAGGATTAAGATTTTTGTCGTAGCTGCCGTTGATACATGGGTCTTTACCGAGTAAGGTTGCGAAATTAGGCCGGCGTTTTTTGTGTCTGCGTGCCGTACCATTTATGCGTACTGTCCTCGCCGACACGCCAGATTGATTTTGTAGCGGTGCTTTGCAAAGAGTGCACCGGTAGCGCAGAAAATCTCAAAAATATCTAGTGAGGAAAGCAGGCACATGGCTAACATCCTGGTCGTCGATGACGAAATGGGTATCCGCGAATTGCTCTCGGAAATTTTGGGCGATGAGGGACATGTCGTAGCAACCGCCGAGAATGCACAACAGGCGCGTGAATTGAGATCGGGCAGCGTTCCCGATCTGGTGCTGCTCGACATCTGGATGCCGGACACCGATGGTGTCACGCTGCTCAAGGAATGGCAGCGCGACGGTCTGTTGACGATGCCTGTCATCATGATGTCAGGCCATGCGACCATCGACACCGCTGTCGAAGCGACCCGCATCGGCGCTCTCAACTTTCTGGAAAAACCGATCGCACTGCAAAAGCTGCTCAAAGCAGTTCAGCAAGGCCTGTCGCACAGCCGCGAACCTGCACGTCCGGTCTCGTACATCCGTCCGACAGTCACGGCGAATACCGACAGCATCGATCACCACTCCAGTCCGCCGTCGTCCTACGCGCCGCCAAGCGCGTCCGACACGCTGCACCACGGACATGGCATGGCGATCGCCCCGGCGTACGCACCCATCGCCGACAATGCCTCCAATATTTCCTTTGACCTGCCGTTGCGCGAAGCGCGCGATGCGTTCGAGCGCGCTTACTTCGAATATCATCTGGTGCGCGAGAATGGCAGCATGACGCGCGTAGCAGAGCGTACAGGGCTGGAACGTACTCACCTTTACCGCAAACTCAAGCAGCTGGGCGTAGAACCCGGCAAGCTGTCCAAAAAGAGCATCTAAGGAGTTGATGCCTCACGGCAAAGCAGGATCACCTGCTTTGCCGCATACCGTATTTTTACCGGGTTCTTCCCGTCAACAGAAAAGCGCGGCATACTCACCCGCGGTTTTACAGCAGATTTACGGTGCGTTTGAGCTAGTTCCTGGCTAATTAAGCGCTAACACTAACCGTATCACTTTCAGCACCGGTAACGCCGGATGTTCTCTCCCGGAACCTTCTCGCAGCAAGTTTATCCACTCTGAAGGCGGCTCGCCTGTTCGTTCATGTCATTTTGTCATCCGGGGCACAAGTTATCCCCAATTGCGCCGTAAAACACTTAGGGAGATCAAAGAACGAGTCCAGAGGGGCACACCCCCACCTTGAAATCCCCGGATATGACGCCACTTCCTTCACAAAGCTAGCATTTGCATAAGGAGCCACTATGAACCTGATCTACAACAGTGAGCAATACAGCGTCGTTGAATTTGGTGCCGACCGTGACCATGAAGCCTTGCGCTTTGGCGGTTATGAAATCATGGACAAATCGGGACAGCGCGAAATCTACATCGACGGCCCCGCCGCCGAGTTGTTTCGCAAGGATGTGCAGGAATTGATCGCGACGGAACCGTCGATGGAAGACATCGATACCTTCCTCAGCAAGTACGATCTGATGATGCGCCATCCGATGACTTTGCACTAAGAGCCTACGGAAAAAATAAAGTACGTAGATCTCCGGACCATCGCGACGCGATCCCGCGGCACCACGCCACCACCGGGATTGCTTCGCGTCATCAAGCTTCGGCAATCCATCTGCATCCGGCGGAAAACTTCCCTCCCCTCTTTTAGCTTTCTCCCGTTTCCGCCATTCTCCGGCAGTCACTTGCATTTTTCCACACGGCTATAATGTCAGGCTTCTCTCGCATTCAAGCCTGAAGTGAACTCGTCTCCCATCACCAGCAGCCAGACCGGCATTCATGAACAGCTCTCCACGCTGGTCGTGAGACATATGGCGACGCCGTTCCGTAAGCCCGTCACTGACTACAATCGCAAGGCATTCGACAGCAGCATCGCCACATGGCGCACGGCAGGTGCAGCACCGCTGATCCTGGATACCGGATGCGGCGTGGGCCTGTCGTCCTATCATCTGGCGGTGCAGTATCCGGATCATTTCATCATCGGCATCGATCAATCGGAAGACCGGCTGGCGCGTAATACCCATTGGAGCGGGCCCGAGCCGCTCAACCTGTGCTTCGTCCGCGCCGATCTGGTCGATTATTGGCGTCTGCTGCTGGAAGCACGCATTTTCCCCGCCCGTCAGTATTTGCTCTACCCCAATCCCTGGCCCAAGATCGGCCATGTGGCGCGACGCTGGCAAGGCCATGCGGTGTTCCCAACGATCGTCGCCTTGGGGGGGTATGTCGAATGCCGCAGCAACTGGCAGATTTACATTGAAGAATTCGCGGCAGCGCTCAATCAAGTCGCCACAGACAGACTGGATCGCATCGCCATCAGCGAAACCTATGCGACCGAAACGCCGATCACTCCCTTTGAGCGCAAGTACCTGTCCTCGGGACATGGTTTGTGGCGTTGCTGTGCGCAGGTGAGCGCAGCGCTTTGACATAAACCAGATTCCAACACACGCACCGAGTCCACAACCTAAGCTCAACCTATCCCTTAATCCTCGCCAACATGGCTCTTCTTCCCGGATATCCAGCATGAGTCTCGCTGTCATCGCACTGGTGCTCTGCGCCGCCCTGTTGCACGCCTCATGGAACGCTTTACTGAAAAGCAGCGGCGACCGTCTCGCTTCGCTCACGCTCATGACCATCGGCGCTGGCATCGCCGCTATCCCACTGGTGGTGTTCACGCCGCTACCGCATGCAGACGCGTGGTTCTACATCATCCTTTCCGCAATCCTGCATACCGGCTACAACCTGTTTCTGATCCGTGCCTATCGCATTGGCGACTTCGGTCAGTCCTACCCGATCGCGCGCGGCTCGTCGCCGCTGCTGGTGTCAATCGGCGCCGCGATCTTCGCCGGCGAACAGATGAACAGCTACACTTGGATCGGCGTCGGCCTGGTATCGATCGGCATCATCAGCCTCGCGCATCTCAAAGATCGCCGCAACCTGTCCGGCCCGATTGCCGCGTTCACCACCGGCGCTTTCATCGCAGCCTACACCGTCACCGACGGCATCGGCGCCCGTCTGGCGGGCAACTCCATCTCCTATTCAGGCTGGTTGTTTGTGCTCGACAGCTTTCCGCTGGCCTTGATTTTCATGTGGATGCATCGACGCCTGCCGATGGCAACGGAGCGCAAGCAAAACAGGCTCAGTCTTGCCGGTGGCGTCATGTCTTTGCTGGCTTACGGGATTGTGATCTGGGCGGTGACGCTGGCGCCGATGGGAACCATCTCAGCATTGCGCGAGACGTCGGTACTGTTTGCCGCGTTGATCGGTGCGATCTTTCTGGGAGAAAAACTGACGATGCGGCGCATCTTTGCCTGCATCGTCATTACCGTCGGCGCTATCGTGCTGGGGATGCATCGCTAGCACGATAGCTTGATAGCACCGACGTAAATGAAGCCTTAGATTTCGACCTTCGTTCCCAGCTCCACCACCCGGTTCGCCGGGATGTGGAAGAAGTCCGAAGGCTTGGCGCCGTTCTGATACATCCACGCGAACAGCTGTTCGCGCCACAGCGACATACCCAGCAACTTGCTCGGCACCACCGTGTCCCGCGCCAGGAAGAAGGACGTGTCCATCAACTCGAACTCCATGTTGAACTGCGCCGCCGTCAGATCCAGCACCTTGTTCACTTCCGGCGCTTCCTTGAAGCCGAACGCGGCACGCAGCAAATAAACGTTGCCGCCCATGTCCTTGAGCGTCAGGCGATTTTCGTTGGAAACATAAGGCACGTCCCAGATACTGATCTTCAGGAAGAACACGCGTTCGTGCAAGATGCGGTTGTGCTTGAGATTATGCAGCAGCGCCACCGGCACGGTATTGATATTGCCGGTCATGAACACCGCGGTACCGCCAACACGATGCGGTGGATGCGCCAGCAAACCCTCGACGAACGGTTCCAGTGGAATGCCGTCGTCCTTGATGCGCGTGCGCAGCAACATGCGCCCCGAATACCAGGTCATCAGCAGGAAGAACGCGGCGCCGCCCAACAGCAGCGGGAACCAGCCGCCGTCGGCGATCTTCAGCAAATTGGCGGCAAAGAACGCGAAGTCAACAGTAAAGAATGCGCCAATCACCAGCGTGACCAGCACAGGATGCCATTTCCATTCGATACGCATCACGACCGCCGCCAGTATGGTGGTAATCACCATCGTAGTCGTCACCGCCACACCGTACGCAGCCGCCAGATTGTCGGATTTCTTGAACGCCAGCACCACTGCCACCACCAGCACCAGCAACATCCAGTTGATCAGCGGAATATAGATCTGGCCACGCTCGTCTTCCGACGTATGCAGAATGCGCATGCGCGGCACGAAGCCCAGCAGAATCGCCTGACTGGTCAGCGAGAATGCGCCGGAAATCACCGCCTGCGACGCAATCACCGTCGCAAACGTTGCCAGCACCACCATCGGTACCAGCAGCACCTCCGGCACCATCAGATAAAACGGATTCTGAATCGCCGCGGGATTGGTCAGCAGATTAGCACCCTGGCCGAAGTAATTGATCACCAGGCACGGCATCACGGTATACAGCCACGCAAAGCGAATCGGGCGAATGCCGAAATGCCCCATGTCGGCATACAGCGCTTCGGCACCGGTCAGCACCAGCACCACTGAACCGAGCACGATGAACGCCTGCAGCGAATGCTCGATCATGAAATGCACGGCGTAGTAGGGATTGATCGCCACCATGATGCCCGGCGCCTTGAGGATGTGATATACCCCCAGCGCGCCCAGCGAAATGAACCAGATGAACATGATCGGCCCAAACAGCTTGCCGACCAGATTGGTGCCGTGACGCTGAATCAAGAACAGGCCGATCAGAATCGCCAGCGTCAGCGGGATCACGTAATGCGAGGTCCCCGGTACCGCGATATCCATCCCCTCCACCGCCGATAGCACCGAAATCGCCGGCGTGATCACCACGTCGCCATAGAACATACAGGCGCCGAACACGCCCAGCATCATCAGCCATTTGGCACGCGGCGAACCGCTCACGGCCGTGCGCAACGACAGCGCCATCAAGGCCAGTACACCACCTTCGCCGTTGTTGTCGGCGCGCATGACGAACAGCACGTATTTGAGCGAGACCACGATCGTGATCGACCAGAACAGCATGGAGATGATGCCAAGGACGGCGTCATGCGAAAACGCGATGCCGTGTTCCGGGCTGAAGCATTCTTTCAGCGCATAAAGCGGACTGGTGCCGATGTCGCCAAAGACGACGCCCAGTGCTGCCAGGGTGATGATGTGGAGTTTTTGTGACCGGAAGGAATAATTTGGTCTGACCTGAGATGAACTCATTGTTTTCCCGTATTTGGTTTTGGTGCTTTTAGTTCGAGTTGCGTACCGGCAGGGGCTGTGCAGTTGTGTGCAGGATGGCAGCCGCAGATTGCAGAACCGGTAAGCGCGTACTTTATCTCACTATTTCCCTCATAGGAGGCTGCGTTGCGCAAAGGCATCTGTCTTGCGCGCCATCCTTGACATTGGCAAAAGACCAAGCACCCCGCCCCTCTGCATATCGCCCGCTTTTCACCATACAGCGAACGTGCGCCAATGGCTTTCAAAATGCAGCGAAAACCGCATAAAGATATGCAATAAACACGTTTTTCATTCTTCCCTCAGCTTTATATACTCCAAGCTCATAAGGAAGGACGACTTTCGCTGCTGTTTGTTCTTAAGACTGTTTTAAAAATCTGTCGCATTCACCGGAGTATGCATGTTCGCCAAACGTTTTCTCTCTGCCGCGCTGAGCCTGAGCCTGCTCGCCGCTGCCGCTACGGCCCCGGTCGTTGCCCGCGCCGAAGGCCAGCTGCGCATCGCTGAACAATTCGGCGTCGTTTATCTGTTGCTCAATGTCGCTCAGGATCAGAAGCTGATCGAGAAACACGGCAAAGCCCAAGGCGTCGATATCAAGGTTGACTGGGTCAAGCTGTCTGGCGGTTCGGCGGTCAACGACGCATTGCTGTCAGGCGCGATCGATATCGCCGGCGCCGGTGTCGGCCCGCTCCTGACCATCTGGGACCGCACCCACGGCCGCCAGAACGTACGCGGCGTCGCTTCGCTGGGCAACCTGCCCTACTACCTGGTGAGCAACAACCCCAACGTCAAAACCATCGCCGACCTGAGCGACAAAGACCGCATCGCCCTGCCTGCCGTCGGCGTCTCGGTGCAATCGCGCGTGCTGCAACTGGCCTCCGCCAAACAATGGGGCGACGCCCAATACAACAAGCTCGACAAGATCAGCGTCGCCGTGCCACATCCCGACGCCGCTGCCGCCATCATCAACGGCGGTACCGAAATCAGCGCGCATTTCGGCAACCCGCCGTTTCAGGAACAAGAACTGGCGGGCAATCCCAAAGCACACATCGTACTGAACTCGTATCAGGTGCTCGGCGGCCCCTCGTCGGCCACGGTGCTGTACGCGACCGAGAAATTCCGCAAAGATAATCCCAAGACCTACAAAGCCTTCGTCGCCGCACTGGATGAAGCCGCCAAATTTGTCGTCGCCAACCCGGACAAGGCGGCCGATACCTACATCCGCGTCAGCAATGCCAAGATCGACCGCGACCTGCTGCTGAAGATCATCAAGAACCCGGAAGTGCAATTCAAGATCACGCCGCAAAACACCTACCCGCTCGCCGAATTCATGCAACGCGTCGGCGCCATCAAGAACAAACCGGCATCGGTGAAAGACTATTTCTTCGACGACGCCCATATCAACGGAGGCAGCTGAGATGCGCTTCGCTTCACTTATCGCTACCACCGTCATCGCGGCGGCAGCCGGTTTCAGCGCCAGCGCCCACGCTGAAGGCCAGATCCGCATCGCCCAGCAATTCGGCATCGGCTATCTGATCCTCGACGTCGTGCAAGACCAGAAGCTGATCGAGAAATACGGCAAGCAGCAAGGCGTCGACATCAAGGTCGAATGGAACAGCATCTCCGGCGCCACCGCCATGAATGAGGCGTTGCTGGCCGGCGCGCTCGACGTCGTCTCAGCCGGCGTGCCGCCAATGCTGACGTTGTGGGACCGCACGCACGGCCGCCAGAATGTCAAGGCGATCGCCTCGCTCGGCTCCATGCCCAACTACCTGTTGAGCAACAATCCCAAGGTCAAGACGCTGCAAGATCTCAGTGACAAAGACCGCATCGCCGTGCCGGCGGCCGGCGTCGGCTATCAGTCGCGCACGCTGCAGATCGAAACTGCGCGGGTATTCGGCAAGGCCGACTACAAGCGCTTCGACAACATCTCGGTGAGCCTGTCGCATCCCGACGCCACCGTTGCCCTGATCTCCGGCGGCTCGGAGATTAGTACACACTTCTCCAGCCCGCCGTTTCAATATCAGGCGCTGGAAAACAAGAACGTTCACAAGATCCTCAGTTCCTACGACATCCTCGGCGGACCGGCGACCTTCAACGTGCTTTACACCACGCAAAAATTCCACGACGACAATCGGAAGACCTATAAGGCCTTCTACAATGCGCTGGTCGAAGCGGCGCAATTCATCCGCGCCAACAAGGCCAAGGCGGCCGACACTTTTATCCGCGTGCAGAAATCTAAGCTGGCGCCGGAGTTCGTGCGCAAGATCGTCGAAGATCCGGAAATCGATTTCACCGTCTCGCCGCAGCGCAGCTATGTCTACGCGGACAAGCTGCACGATATCGGCGTATTGAAGAACCGCGCGGCGTCGTGGAAAGACTACTTTTTTGAAGAAGCGTATGCACAACCAGGCAGCTGACCAGTCGCGTAGCGCGTTGCATGCGGTTGGCGACAATGTCAGCCACACGCCGCTGTTGCACGTCGACGGCGTCGGCCTGCAATACCGCAGCGCCACCGCTGTGGCGCAAGCCACGCATGACGTCAGCTTCGACGTTTATCCGGCTGACCGCTTCGTGCTGCTCGGCCCCTCCGGCTGTGGCAAGTCGAGTTTGCTGAAAGCCGTCGCCGGTTTTCTCAAACCGGCTGCCGGTGAAATCCGTCTCGATGGTGTCGCCATTCACCAACCCGGGCCGGATCGCATCGTCGTCTTTCAGGAGTTTGACCAGTTGCCACCGTGGAAAACGGTGAAGCAAAACGTCATGTTCCCGCTGCTGGCTTCACGCACGCTAGGCAAGCGCGAAGCCGCTGAGCGCGCCTTGCACTATCTTGACAAGGTCGGTCTCGGCAAATTCGCCGATGCCTATCCGCACACCCTCTCCGGCGGGATGAAAGCGCGTGTCGCCATCGCGCGTGCGCTGGCCATGCAGCCGAAGATCCTCCTCATGGACGAACCCTTCGCCGCACTTGATGCGCTGACCCGGCGCAAGATGCAGGAAGAGTTGCTGATACTGTGGGAAGAAGTCCGCTTCACGCTGCTCTTCGTCACGCACTCAATCGAAGAAGCACTCGTCGTCGGCAACCGCATTCTGTTGCTGTCGCCGCATCCGGGCCGGGTGCGCGCCGAGATCAACAGCCATGAATACGATCTGCAAAGCCTGGGCAGTGTCGGCTTTCAGGACACCGCACGGCGCATCCATCGCCTGCTGTTCGACGAAGGCCAGGCGGAGCCGGCCGCACAGGTCAATTTCAAGGATGTACGCTTTTCGTATTGATGTGCCGCTCTTCCGCCTGCAGGTTGGTGCGGGAGAGCATTCCACCTCGCTGCAGACGTCACCAACTATCAGACTTCGCATATACCTGTTATCAACAGCCGAGCGGCCCACGACGGCGTTGTTCACGCATCATGGGCAACTCAAATTCAGGAGTCCGTCATGAGCACAACCACCGCATCGTCCCAGCCGACCTACACCACCGAACACGCCGAAGTACTGGCCCCCATCGAACAGTATTTCCTCGGCCACGCGCGCGACGACGCCAGCCACATGCGGCAAGCCTTTCTGCCGACCGCGCATATCGAATCGATGCGTGAAGGCGTCTTCACCTCATGGCCGCTGGATGTCTACTGCGAACGCTTCAAAGGCACGCCGGCCGTCGATGAAGCGAGCCGTCGCCGTACCGTAGACTGGATCGATGTCGGCGGCCACTCTGCCGCGGCCAAGATCACGCTGGTGCATGGCCCGGTGACTTTCACCGATTATTTCGTCCTGCTGAAAACAGCCGATGGCTGGAAGATCGCCAACAAGGCCTTCCACGGTCGTCCAAGCTAAGCTAAGCCCTCTCCTGCCTCCTTATCGCCGCTCCGGCCATCCACACGCATGGCGCCGGCGGCGATTTGCTTGTCCCGCTTCCCGCTGCAAACCGCCATATACAAAATACGCATTTGTTTGCGCGAAATGATTCGTGTGCGCCGACGACAAGATCCGCTAGGGTGAATGATTTTTTAACACCGTACGGCAATCCACAACGTCGAGTCCGCCATGAATCTCTCCCCTCCCATTCGCGACGAATATGAAATCGCGCTCACGCCGCTGGACAACGTCCCGCTGGAACGCACGCTATCCCTGCCGCAACGGATATGGCAGCAAGGCTGGGTGCGCAAGACCGTCATCCTGCTCATACTGGCTGTCATCTGGGAAGTCGTGGCGCGTATCCAGGACAATGACTTACTACTGCCTAGCTTCGTGCAGACGGCACAGGCATTTGTCGACGGCATTGTCACCGGCGAGCTGATCGGCAAGGTGTGGATTTCGCTGAAAGTATTGGTAAAGGGTTATCTCATCGGCATCGTGCTGGCGTTTGCACTCACCACGCTTGCAGTCTCGACGCAGCTCGGCCGCGATCTGCTCAGCACGCTAACGTCGATGTTCAATCCTTTGCCGGCCATCGCGATGTTGCCGCTGGCTTTGCTGTGGTTTGGGCTGGGCGAGAACAGCCTGATCTTTGTGCTTGTGCATTCGGTGTTGTGGGCATTGGCACTGAATACCTACGCAGGATTTCTCGGGGTTTCGGATACCTTGCGCATGGCGGGGCGTAACTATGGCTTGCGCGGAATACGGTTTGTGATTTTCATGCTGGTGCCCGCTGCGTTGCCATCCATCCTCGCGGGCTTGCGCATCGGCTGGGCGTTTGCCTGGCGTACGCTGATTGCGGCGGAGCTTGTGTTTGGGGCTTCCAGTGGCAAGGGCGGGCTGGGTTGGTATATCTTTCAGAATCGCAATGAGCTGTATACCGATAAGGTGTTTGCTGGGTTGGCGATGGTGATTTTGATTGGGTTGCTGGTGGAGAATCTGGGGTTTAATGTGATTGAGAGGGTTACTGTTAAGCGGTGGGGGATGCAGAGGTAGGTGGTTTGTTGTGTGCTTTGTTCTGTGTTTTGTTCCGACTACGGTTTGTCGTAGTGTCCTCTTTTCTTTCTTCGATCAACCCTGCCGGGGGTAGCCCGGCGGCTACTCACTTTCTTTGTCTCGCCAAAGAAAGTAAGCCAAGAAAGCGACCGCTGGGTCGTAGCCCCCTTCGGGGGTCCCCGGCGCCGGCAGGCTCAAATCGGGAAGGGAAAACAACTCGCTGCGCTCAAACATTTTTCCCTTCTTTTTCCGATTTGACCCCGCCGTCACCGGCTACTCTCAAGCGGACTTCAAGACGGGCTCGCTGCGCATCGCCAGGGGACGGTGACTACGCGAACTCCTTTAGTCTCTTCTGCTTTGTCGTTCCAAGGAAAGTTGGAACCCAGCGTCTTAACGACGGCTGAGTAATCACTAACGTCACTGGATCCCAGCGTTCGCTGGGACGACGAAATTAAAAGAGAGAACTGAAGTTTGTGACGTCACCAGTACTTGACGCCGCAATGCCGAAGGCGAGCCAGCCAGGGTGAGGCGAAGCGAGCCCGTCTCGAAGTCCGCTTGAGAGTAGCCGGTGTCAGTGGGTGAAAATCGGATTAAGAAGGGAAAAATGTTTGAGCGCAGCGAGTTGTTTTCCCTTCCCGATTTTCGCCCGCTGGCGCCGGGAACCCCGAAGGGGCTACGCCCCAGTTGTGTTGGAGCAGTGCTCCAACCCTTTCTTTGCTTACTTTCTTTGACGAAGCAAAGAAAGTAAGCGGCTGCCGGGCCGCCCCCGGCAAAGGTCGATCGAAGAAAGAACAGCATCAGCAACGTATTGACGCAAGACCGGAACAAAACACAAAAGAAATCCCCATCACCAAGCCGCCAAAATCCCCCCCTTAAACTCCGAATCAATAAACTTCTTCACTTCATCCGACTGATAAGCCTTCACCAGCTTAGGCAACCAAACCTGCTCCTTATCCTTCTCCCGCACAGCGATCAGGCAAGCATAAGGACTCTCCCCATTCTCCACCACCAGGCTATCCCGCACCGGATGCAAACCCGCCTTCGCCGCATAGTCCGCATTCACCGCCGACGCATCCAGATCATCCAGGGTACGTGGCAACTGCGCCGCATCGATTTCGATGAACTTCCACTTCTTCGTATTCTCGACAATATCGATCGGCGTCGCGTTGACTCCAGTCAACGGATCAATCCCCGCACGCAACTTGATCACGCCATGTTTCTGCAACAGCAGCAAGACTCGGCTTTCGTTGGCAGGATCATTCGGGATGCCGATCTTCGCGCCGACAGGGATGTCGCTCAGGCTGCGATACTTCTTCGAGTAAATCGCCATCGGCCCGATGAAGGTACGCCCGGTGCCGTAGAGTTTGTAACCCCGCGTCTTGATCTGCGCATTCAGGAAGGGACGATGCTGGAAGCTGTTGGCATCCAGTTCGCCGGCATCAAGGGCGGCGTCGGGCTGGATGTAGTCGTTAAACTCGACGATCTGGATTTTGTAGCCGGGATAGCTGCGTTCAAAAACGCGTTTTACCACTTCAAAAATCTGCGCATGCGGGCCGCTGGTGACGCCAACTTTCAAGGTCTTGTCCTGCGCCACAGCAGTCGTCGCAACCCCAACTGCAATGCTCGCCAACAACACACCTGTCAGCAGACGGTTAAAAAATCGCGCCATGAATCATCCTTAAATAGCGCTAATTTATCTGCCGCCGCCGACGAACAAAACGAATCTTTTGTCGCTTGAATATTTGCTTTTTGGTGACCGCCATATCGTGCGGAAATCCAGCGATGATCAAACCACAATCAAGCGATCAGCAGTTCTCGCTGCGTCTCTTCGACGTGACCGGATTGTCGATGTGCCGATGAGGACGGCACCGCTGCGATCAGCGAGCGCGTGTATTCATGCTGCGGATTCTGCCAGATGCTGTTGTGGTCGCCCGAATCGACGATGCGTCCGCCGTTCATCACCAGCACCTTGTCGGCGATGTACCGCACCACCGACAAGTCGTGTGAAATGAAGAGATACGACAGACCGAACTCGCGCTTGAGATCCACCAGCAGGTTCAATATCTGTGCTTGCACCGATACATCCAGCGCCGAGACCGGTTCGTCGCAGATCACCAGTGCGGGCTTGAGCACCAATGCCCGCGCGATGCCGATGCGCTGACGCTGGCCGCCGGAGAACTGATGCGGGTAGCTGCGCAAGGCGCGTTGCGGCAATCCGACCAGATCAACGATTTGTTCGATGCGGCGACGGCGTTCTGTCTTGTCTTTGACGTCGTGGATCAACAGCGCCGCATCGAGAATCTCCGCAACCGTATGGCGTGGATTGAGTGATGCATACGGATCCTGAAAAATCATCTGCACGCGGCGGCGATACGGACGCAGACGCGCACCGTCGAGTTTTGCAATGTCGTCGCCGTCCAGCAGGATCTTGCCGGCGCTGGACGCGACCAGACGTACAATGGTCTTCGACAAGGTCGACTTGCCGCAACCGGATTCGCCGACCAGGCCGACCGATTCGCCCGGTGCGACGTCGAAGGACACGCCCTTCACCGCATGGACGACGCCATTGCGGGAGCGATAGTGTGTATGGACATCCTGCAGCGACAGCAAAGGTTTTTCAGACTGGGAAATCGGCGGCAAAGGCGCCGCATGCTCGCGCCCGGACAGCGTGAAGATGCGCTCGTCGCCCTTCTGTTCCGTACGAATCTCAGGGAGTCGTCCGTCGCGATAGTGATAGTTCTGCTCCATCTGCAAGGAGGCACCGAGCAGGCCTTGCGTATACGGATGACGCGGCCGCTCGAACAGGATCTCGCTGCGCGCTTCTTCGATTTTTTTGCCGCCATACATGACGACGACGCGATCAGCCCATTGTTCGACCACGGCCAGATCGTGCGTGATCAGCAGCACGGCCATCGACAGCTCACGGCGCAATTGATCCAGCAACTCCAGAATCTGCGCCTGAATCGTGACGTCCAGCGCGGTGGTCGGTTCGTCCGCCACCAGCAGGCGGGGATGGCAAGACACCGCCATCGCGATCATGACGCGCTGACGCTGGCCGCCGGACAAGTTATGCGGATAGTCGTTGAAACGGCGTTGCGGTTCAGGGATGCGTACCAGTTCCAGCAACTCGATGGCGCGCGCTTTGGCGGCCTGCGCCGACAAGGGTTGATGGAGGCGGATGGCTTCGACAACTTGCTGGCCGATGGTCAGCACCGGATTGAGCGACGTCATCGGCTCCTGGAAGATCATCGAGATTGCATTGCCGCGCAGCGCGCAGATTTCTTCTTCCGGCAGGGTCTGCAGATCGCGGCCTTCAAACACGATACTGCCCGATACGCGTGCACTGTCGGGCAACAGACGCAGCAGCGACAGCGCCGTCGTCGACTTGCCGCAGCCGGACTCGCCGACCAGCGCCAGCGTCTCGCCGGCTTCGATGCCAAAGCTGAGATTCTTGACGGCGTCGTGGCCCGGAAAGGACACATTCAGATTACGGATGTCGAGGAGCTGGCTCATGGGAGTCTTTCTGTGGTCGGTTCTCAAGCGCTACTTAAGCAGTAACGCCGCTGCGATAGCCTGCGCCGGCATGCTGCTCCGGCAAGCGCGCGCCACCGGCAAAAAGCTTTTCGCGCAAAGTGCCCGGTGCGTAGTCATGCTTGTAGGAGCCACGCGTCTGCAATTCAGGGATGACCAGATCGACGAAGGCTTCGAAGCTTTCCGGCGTCACCGTGCGGGTCAGGTTGAAACCGTCGATATCGGTCTCGCGTATCCATGCTTCCAGCTCATCGGCAACCTGTTGCGGCGAGCCGACGATGGTGGCGTAGCGGCCGCCGAGTTCCAGTTGCTCCAGCAGCTTGCGCTTGGTCCAGTTGAGCTCGGGATTGGTCACAGTCTTGACCAGCGATTCGATGGAATTGGTCTTGACCTGGCGAATCGGTTCGTCGAGTTCGTACTGTGAGAAGTCGATGCCGGTGCCGCTGGAAAAATGCGCGAGACCGGCTTCGGGGCTGGCGTAACGCGCATATTCTGCGTACTTGTCACGGGCTTCTTTTTCGGTCGGCGCCACCACCACGGTCAGGCCCATGAAAATCTTGACGTCGTCCGGCCGCCGGCCTTCACGCACGGCACCTTCTCGGATGCCGGTCACCAGCTTGCGCACGGCTTCCTTGCTCTGGCCGGAGACGAACACACACTCCGCATGGCGCGCGCCGAAAGCCTGGCCGCGCCCGGACGAACCGGCCTGATACAGCACCGGCGTGCGCTGGCGCGACGGTTCACTGAGGTGGTAGCCCTCGACCTTGTAGTAGTCGCCGCTGTGATGGATCTTGTGGACTTTGTCCGGCTGCGCATAAATGCGATTTTCGCGGTCGCGGATGACGGCGTCGTCTTCCCAACTGCCTTCCCACAATTTGTAGACGACTTCCATGAACTCGTCGGCGCGGTCGTAGCGCTGGTCGTGTTCCAGCTGCTCGGACAATCCCATCGCGCGGGCGGCGCTGTCGAGATAGCCGGTCACGATGTTCCAGCCGACGCGACCTTTGGTCAGATGATCGAGCGTCGACATGCGGCGCGCGAACAAGAACGGCGCCTCATACGTCAGGTTGGCGGTAATGCCGAAGCCGAGATGCTTGGTCACCAGGCCCATTGCAGAAATCAACAGCATCGGGTCATTGACCGGTAGCTGGATGGATTCGCGCAGCGTGATGTCGACCGAGTTCTGGTACACGTCGTAGACGCCGACGATGTCGGCCAGGAAGAGGCCATCGAACTTGCCGCGCTCCAGCAGTTTCGCCAGGTCGGTCCAGTATTCGATGTCGGTGTAGTCTTGCGAGCGGTCGCGTGGATGCGTCCACAAGCCGTGGTTGATGTGGTTCACGCAGTTCATGTTGAATGCGTTGAGGCGGATTTCTTTTTTGTCGCTATTGCTCATGCTGCGTCCGCGGTCACGTATTCAGGCTCGAGCTGAACGTCGAGCGCTTCGTTAAAACGGGCAAAGAAGGCGCACAGTGCCGCGCGCAAGGTCAGTTCAACAACCTGCGATTCGGAAAAATGCTCGCGCAGTCGCGTCACCAGACTGTCGCCGACGCGTTGCCGCGTCACGGCCAGCGCATAGTCGCGCACCAGTAATTCGACCGGACCGAGGCCGGGTACGTCAGCGTCGAGGATGCGTTCGACGGTCTCCGCCGATACATGTTGTGCCGCCAGCTTCGGCGCGTGGTGCGAAACGCAGTAGCTGCATTCGTTGGCCTTGGAAGCCGTGACCAGCACGATCTCCAGATGCAGTTTGGAGATGTTGCCTTCCGCAGCGAACTGCAACAGCAGGCCGTAGATGTGTTCGATCGACGCCGGACGATGCGCCAGCACGCCGAGCATGTTGCCGAAGGCGCCGTATTCGTTCTCGACCTTCTCGAAGATCGTGCGTGCCGTGCCTTCCGGCAGTTGGTTCGATAACAGGGTTACTACGCGTGCCATGATGTTTCTCCTATTTTCTGTCGCGCGGATCGAGCACGTCGGCCAGTCCGTCGCCTAATAAATTCAATGCCAGCACTGTCACCACGATGGCAATGCCCGGGATCGTCGTGATGTACCAGTCAGTGCGAATCACTTCGCGGCCGGAACCGACCATGTTGCCCCAGCTCACCGCGTTGGGATCGCCCAGACCGAGGAAGGCCAGGCTGGATTCGGTAAGGATGGCGGTAGCCACCATCAGCGAGGTCGACACCAGAATCGGCGTCAACGTGTTGGGCAGGATGTCGCGCAGCATGATGCGCAGATCGGTGGCACCGAGCGCAGCGCTGGCCTGCACCATTTCGCTATGCCGCAGCTTGAGCACTTCGGCGCGCACCAGTCGCGCCAGACTCGGCCATGCGGTCACGCCGATGGCCAATGCAATCGTCAGCAAGGTCGGCTGCACGACGGCGACGATTGCCAGCGCGAACAGGAAAGATGGGATGGTCTGGAAAAATTCCGTCACGCGCATCAGCACCGCATCGGCAAGCCCGCCGTAGTAACCGGCCAGCAAGCCGCCGCTGACACCCAGCAGCAATGCCAGCAGGGTTGATACGACAGCGATCAGCAAGGACACGCGCGCACCGTGAAAAATGCCGCTCAACAAATCGCGGCCCAGCATGTCGCTGCCTAGCAAATGTGCGGCGTCAACGCCGGGATGCAGAAAGGGTTCTGCCACCATATCCAGCGGATCACCGGGAAACAGCCACGGCGACGACACCGCCATCAGCACCACCACCAACAGCAGCACACCACCGACCAGCGCCGATGGCGAGCGCAGCAGGCGGCCGAACCAACCGCGCGTGGTCGGCGCTGCGATCAGGCTGGCCGGCGCATCGGCCTTGGTCAGCGCCAGTGTGGAAACAAGCTCGCTCATTGCAGAGTCACTTTCAGACAAATCATCTAGTTCAGGAAAAGCGAATGCGCGGATCGAGACGGGTATAGACAAAGTCCACCACCCAGTTCACCACGATCACGACGATGGAACTGCACAGCAAGATGCCGAGCAGCAGATTGAAATCACGCTGGAACAACGCCTCAAACGCCAGCCGTCCCAGGCCCGGCCACGAAAACACGGTCTCCACCAGCACGGCGCCGCCGATGATGGAGCTGACCTGCACACCCAGCATGGTGACTAGCGGCAGCAAGGCATTGCGCAGCACATGCGCGAACAGCACGCGTGGCGGCCGCGCGCCTTTGGCGACAGCGGTGCGAACGAAGTCCTGACGGCGCACCTCGACCATGGTCGCGCGCATCAGGCGCGTGTACACCGCCATGTAGAACAAGCCCAAGGTCACCGCCGGCAACACCAGATGGCGCGCCACGTCGACGATGTGCGCCCAGCCGGTATAGCCGGCTTCGATCGTGAACATGCCGCCCACCGGCAGCCAGTCGAGCCAGACCGAGAACACCACCACCAGCATCAGGCCGATCCAGAACAGCGGCGTGGCGAAAAACACCAGCGCCAGCGTCGAAATCACCACGTCGGCGATCTTGCCGGCACGGTACGCAGCGATGGCTCCCAGCGTCGCGCCAGCCACCACGGCAAACAGAATGCTCGCGCCCATCAGCAGCAACGTCGCCGGTACGCGCTCGCCGATCAGTTGCGCCACCGGCATGCCGTGACGGAAGGAATAGCCGAGATTGAAGTGCGCCAGATTCAGCAGATATTTGCCGAACTGCACCAGCAGAGGCTGATCCAGACCGAACTGTGCGCGCAACGCCGCCATGTATTCCGGCGTTGCCGCCCCGGCCTCCCCCGCCAGCACCTGAGCGGCATCGCCCGGCGCCAGACGCAGCAGGAAGAAGTTGATGACAGCCACGCCCAGCGCCACGCTGACGAGTTGCAGCAGGCGACGGATGACGACGTTGTTAATCTTCATTGCTATCCTCAGGGAGCCGCTTTGGCGACTTTGGCCGTGTTGTCGAACCAGGCGTTCTTGAGCGAGCTGTAGATCTGATCGACACCGGTGACGGTATCTCTCAGATTGGAAGCCTGCACGGTGAAGAAGTGCAGCTCAAGCAGCGGGATCGATGGCAGATCGGTTTGTACGCGTTGCTGCAGTTTCTTGAACAGCGCAACGCGTTCGGTCTGGCTGGCCGAGGACTGGGCCTGTTCGATCAACTTGTCGGCTTCGGCGCTGCGATAGCCCGAACCATTGCTCCACGGGATATTCTTGCCGACCGAATCACTCCAGTACGCACGTGTCACGCCCACCAACGGATCAGCAAAGCCGGCGAACCACACCACCGACAGATCGTAATCACGGTCGCCATAGACGCGCTTGGTGTAAGTCGGCGTATCTTGTGCGCGCACGTTGACGTCAATGCCGATGCGTTTCAACGCCTGCTTGATGTATTCGCCGCTGCGCTTGTAGTCGTCGCCGTAGGGCAGGTAGTCGAGGTTGATACGCAAGCGGGTGCCGTCGGCGCCGCGCTTGAGACCAGCTTCGTCAAGCAAGGCTTCCGCCTTCTTCGGGTCGTAGGCGTACTTCGGTACGTCGTCAGTGTGGAATTGCTTGAGCGTCGACACCACCGGGCTGACCGCTGGTTTGCCGAAGCCGTACCAAACCACCTTGTTGAAGGCGTTCAGGTCGATCGCATACGCCAGTGCCTGGCGTACGCGCACATCCTTGAAATAAGGCCGGTCGACGTTGACGTCGAGGAACAGCCACGGCGAAATCCAGTCGTAGCCGCGGGTTTCCAGCTTGAGGCCGGGCAGCTTGGCGAGGCGTTCAGCATCCTTCAACGGCACCGGCGAGAACGGCGCATATTGGGCTTCGCCCTTTTCCAATGCCGCAGCGCGTGCACCGGCGTCAGGTACGACCTTGAAGATGATCTTGTCGAGGTAAGGCTTGCTCACGCCTTTGCTTTTGTCCCAGTAATTGGGATTGCGCTCCAGCGTGATGTAGTTGCCCTTGCTCCATTCCTTGAACACAAACGGGCCGGTGCCGACCGGCTTGTTGTTGTAGGGATTGTTGAGGATATCGGTGCCTTCGTACAAGTGCTTTGGCAGCACTTGCGCGCCGTTGCTGTTGAGCGAGCTCAGGACAGCCAGCGACGGTTCGCTGAAGCGGATGATCACGGTGTAGTCATCCGGTGTGTCAACGCCGGTGACGGTGCCATAGATGATCTGATTGCGCGGATGGATTTTCTTCCACACGTTTTCCAGCGTCCACTTGACGTCGGCCGAAGTGAAGGGCTTGCCGTCATGCCACTTGACGCCCTTGCGCAGATGGAAGGTCAGCGTCTTGCTGTCCTTGGAGACGTCCCAGCTTTCTGCCAGCGCCGGGCGCAGCTTGAAGTCGTTGTCGTATTCCACCAGGCCGTCGAAGACGTTGGCGCTGAAGAAGCCGGTCGGCGCCGCCGTATTCAATGCGGAAGTCAGAATCACCGGTTCGGGCTGGATGATCGTAGTCAGCGTGCCGCCGCGGGTCTGCGCTGTGGCATTGGCGGCAAACGCCAGCGTCAGCGCCGTGGCGCCAAGCAGTTTGAAAATCTTTGTGTTCATGTCGTGTATTCCCTCGGTATTGTTATTGGTTATCCGTTATTGCCCAGCCTTGGCCACGTTGGCGTTGGCAGGTTCCAGCCATGCGTTTTTCAGTGAACCCTGCGACTGGTCGCCGTCCTGCGTGATGCCCTTGAGACGCGGCGAATGGACCGTAAAGAAGTGCAACTCGATCAGCGGCAAAGTCGGCAATTCGGTCTGGGTGATCTGCTGGAATTTCTTGAACAGCGCAATGCGTTCGGCTTGCGTCGCTGCGCCTTGCGCCTGTTCGATCACGCGGTCGACTTCCGGATTGCTATAGCCGGAGCTGTTGGTCCACGGGATGTTCTTGCCGATCCAGCCTGACCAGTACATGCGTGTGAGGCCGATTTGCGGATCAGGGAAAGAGGCATTCCAGGTGATCGCCGTGTCGAAATCGCGGTCGCCGTAGACGCGCTTGGTGAAGGCTGCCGTGTCCTGGCTGCGGATGTTGACTTCGATGCCAACGCGCTTAAGCGATTGCTTGAGGTATTCGGCAGTGCGGCGATAGTCGTCGCCGTAGGGCAGGTAGTCATTGCTTATGGTGAAGCGCACGCCATCGGCGCCACGCGGGAAGCCGGCTTCGTCCAGCAAGGCTTCGGCCTTCTTGGTGTCATACGGATAGCGCGGTACGGTGTTGTCGAAGAACTGCGACAGCGTGGTTGGCACGATGCTGACCGATGGCTTGCCGTAGCCGTACCAGACAACCTTGTTCAGACCTTCCAGATTTGCCGCGTGGGCGATGGCGCGGCGTACGCGTACGTCTTTCAGATATTTGTTATTGAGGTTGTAGTCGAGGTAAAGCACAGGCGACGACCATTGATAGCCATTGGTTTCGACCTTGACCTTGCCGGACTCGGCCAGGCGTTGCGCTTCTTTCGGCGGCACCGGGCTGAACACGGCATATTGCGCATCACCATTTTCCAGCATCGCAGCACGCGCACCGGCATCAGGCACGACCTTGAAGATGATCCTGTCGAGGTAAGGTTTGGCCACCCCGTTGCCCTTGTCCCAATAATTCGGGTTGCGCTCGAGCGTGATGTAGTTGCCGCGGCTCCATTCCTTGAACACGAACGGACCGGTTCCGATGGGCTTGTTGTTGTTCGGATTGTTGAGCACGTCGGTGCCTTCGTATAGATGCTTCGGCAGCACCGGCGCGCCCCAGGAATTCAGTGTCGACAGCAAGGCCAGCGACGGCTTGGTGAAGCGGAAGATCGCGGTGTTGGCGTCGGGCGCATCGACCTGGGTCAGGTTGACGAGGATGGCCTTGTTGCGCGGGTGAATGGTTTTCCAGACGTTTTCCACCGACCATTTGACGTCGGCCGAAGTGAACGGTTTGCCGTCGTGCCATTTGACGCCCTTGCGCAAATGGAAGGTGATGGCGAGACCGTCTTTCGATACTTCCCAGCGTTCTGCCAGCTGGCCATGCGGTTTGAGCTCATTGTCATAGGACAGCAGGCCGTCATAAACGTTGGTGGCGATCAGCGATGTCGGTTGTGCAGTGTTGACGGCGCCGGTCAGCGTGACCGGTTCAGGCTGAACGATGGCGACGAGGGTGCCGCCGGCTTTCGGTACCTGCGCCTGCGCCGGTGCCGATGCCTGAGTCTGTGCTGCAGCAATGAACGGCAGGGAGGCGAGCACCAGACCGGAAATCAAAGAAGTCGTGAGGCGATTGTGCATGATGTCTTTTCTTTTTGTGTAGAGGCGTAGTCAGCTATTGGCAAAGACTCAGATCGCGCCGTGGCGCGGCGGCTTCTTGTCGTTGAGGTAGTAGTTGCCGATGGCGTGATACTTCCAGCGCACCGGGTCGTGCAGCGTATGCGTGCGAGCGTTGCGCCAGTGGCGGTCGAGATTGTTTTCGGCCAGTGTGGATTGCGTACCTGCCAGCTCGAACAGCTTGCTACCGGCGGCCAGCGACACATTGTTGGTCAGCACGCGCGATTCGGCGACCGCGATGGAAGCGGCGGCGACGGTATCTGCCGTGGGATTGGCAGCGGCCAGATCGACCTTCAATCCGGCGCGATCCACCAATGCTTCCGCGGCGTGCAGTTGCACGGTCAGGTCACCGACTTCGCGGATCGTCAGCGGATCGTCACCGGCGCGTTCGACACCGCTGTCGATCCATGGCCGCGAACGGGTCGAGACGAAACGGATCAGGTCGTTGTAGGCGGCGCGTGCAATGCCAAGGTCAATCGCGGCGTGCAGGATCTGTGCGAGCGGCCCCACCGTCGTCGGACGGTCGAACGAAGCCTGGAAACCCAGCACGGCATCAGCAGGCACGCGCACATTGTCGAAGATCGCCGAGCCGCTGCCGGTAGTGCGTTGGCCGAATCCCGACCAGTCGTCAACGATGGTCAGGCCTGCGGCATCGCGCGGCACCAGCGCCAACTGCTGCACGCCGTCGTCGCCAATGGCGGAGGTCGGCACCCAGTTGGCATAGAGCGCGCCGGTGGCGTAGAACTTGCGGCCGTTGATACGGTAGCCGGCGCCGTCTTCCGTATCGTCTTTGGTCAGGCGTGTCTTGCGCTCGGCGGAATTCTTGGTGCCGATTTCCGCGAGGGCATTGCCGAACCGATCGCCTTGCAACACGCGGTCAAAGTAGAAGCGTTTTTGCGCTTCGCTGCCATTAACGCGGATGATTTCCACGGCATAAAAATGGTTCTGCGGAATCTGGCCGAGCGAGCCGTCCGCCTCAGCAATGATCGCCGTGACCTGTGCCAGAGTGACATTGGAGACACCGGCACCGCCGTATTCCTTCGGCACGGTAATACCCCACAAACCCGAGCGGACATAGCGCTCCAATTCAGCCCACGGCAGACGGCGTTCGCGATCACGCTCCGAGGCTTCACGCGCCAGTTCGGCGGCAAGTTTGTGCGCGACGTCGATGGCTTCGGCGTCGTCACGGATTCTGGCGACAAGACGCGGCTCTGCGGAACGCGATGGCGCATCGGTGGATGCGACGGCAGTGGCGGGATGACTCATGATGTGTGCTTTCGATGAAAATGGCTGGACGGCTCAGTACCAGCTCAGGACCAGTTATGACGTGGCGGCGGCGTGTCGTTGAGGTAGTAGTTGCCCACGGCGTGATACTTCCAGCGCACCGGATCATGCAGCGTGTGCACGCGGGCGTTGCGCCAGTGACGGTCGAGATCGTGTGCGGACAAGGTCGATTGCGTGCCTGCCAGTTCAAACAATTTTTCGCTGGCGTGTAGGGCAATCTCGGTGGTGAGTACTTTGGCTTCCGCCACGGCGACAGAGGCCTGCGCCATTTGTTCGTAGTTGATTGGCAGCGGCAGGTTGTCGAGCGTACGGGCTGCACGTTCCAGCAAGGCATCAGCAGCGTGCAGCCGAATCTTCAGGTCGCCGATCTGGTTGATGGTCAGTGGATCATCGCCGGCGCGTTCGACACCGCTGTCGGCCCAGGGACGCGAGCGTTGGCGGATGAACGCGATCGCATCGTCGACTGCAGCATGCGCGATACCGGCATCAATCGCGGCCTGTATCAGTTGCGCGACCGGGCCGATGTTGTTGGGCTGCGTCGCCAACTGATGCAATGGCACAATGTGACCGGCGGCTACGCGCACGTTGTCAAAAATGACCGTACCGCTGGCCGTGGTGCGCTGGCCAAAGCCCGACCAGTCGTCCACCACGCTCAAGCCCGACGCGTGGCGATCGGCAAAGACAAACAGGCCTTTTCCCTCGTCGTCCAGCGCGCGCGTCGGCACCCAGTCGGCATACAACGCGCCGGTGGAATAGAAACGCGTGCCGTTGAGCAGATAGTCCGGGCTGCCCGGGTCTTTGGTAATGCGTGTGCGAATATCGAGCACATTCTTGCTGGTGCGCTCGGGACCGGCATTGCCAAAGCGTGCGCCCTTCAAAACCTCGCCATAGAAGTAATGCTTCTGACTTTCGCTTGCAGTCTGCGCCAGCACATTCAAAATGCCGAAATGATTTTGTGGAATCTGGCCGATGGAGGGATCCGCAGCGGAGATGATCTTGACGACTTCAGCCAGCGTCACCCATGATGCGCCGATGCCGCCGTATGCCTTGGGTACCGTGATTGCCCACAGTCCGCTGGAAGAGAATCGCTCGATTTCGGCATGCGGCAAGCGCCGTTGCCGGTCTCGCTCTGCGGCCTCCACGGCAAAATCCAGCGCCAGCTTGCGTGCTGTATCGATTGCTTCTTGTTCACTGAGGATGCGGTGCGCCGGCGCACGGGGCGTAGAGACGGCTGCGCCCGCGATCGACTTTTCGATGACCGCTGACATGATGGAATGGCTCCGAGAGATTGACCACTTTGCTGCGAAGAACGGAGAGCAGCAAGCGCAGGCAAGATTAACGATCAGCCATTTAATCAAAGTCGGCGTTTTTGCAAAACGAAGTATTTCGTATTTCTTAGTTTGAAAATTGCATGACATTGCCGTGTGATGTTCACCTGAATTAGTATGAATGCGCATAATGCCCTCCGGCCAATCGGCGCACTTCCCGCTCTCTTTATTTGCGGAACCAGCAGCAGGCGTACAATAAAGCGCATGAATGACATGACGATTTCCACCACGCTTTCTCTGACGGAACTGGAAGAGGCGATCAACTACTGGCGTATCCAGCGTCCCGCCACGGGCGAGGAATGCGCACTGTCGCCCGAGGTCAATGCATTGGCTGATGTCTACGCGTTGATGATCATCGACCACGCGCATGCCGTCGACCTTGACACCGTTGGCAAGGAACCACGCCAGTTGATCGATACCTGGCGCAAGGCGCGAACACCCCAAAACGTCTGATTGGCCTGATTACAGCGTCGCGGCTTGCTTGTCACATTTGTGGCGTATGATTTTTATCCTTTGCTGCATTGAACAATTCGCCTGATGCGCAGTCTGTTGTATTCCAACCCCAAGGATCGAGATGCGACGCAAACCCGCTGTAAGCCCTTCCCCGGCATCCGTATCAACTGAACGCAAGCACCGCATCGCCCTGGTGCTGCAAGGCGGTGGCGCGCTCGGCGCCTACCAGGCCGGTGTCTACCAGGCCATGCATGAGAACAACCTGACGCCCGACTGGGTGGTCGGCACCTCGATTGGCGCCATCAACGCCGCCATCATCGCCGGCAATGAGCGCGAGTTCCGTATCCAGCGCCTGCGCGAATTCTGGGACAGCGTTTCACACGCCGACCTGATCAATCTACAGCAAGTGCCCGACTCCACCCGCCAGTTGGCGACATGGATGACGACGATGGATACCTTCGCGCGCGGCGTGCCGGGATTCTTTACACCGCGTCCGTTCAATCCGTTTGCGATTGGTTTGGCTGTCCCGCCGGAAGAAGCCAGTTTCTATAACACCGAAGAACTGCGTGCAACGCTCAACAAATACGTCGATTTCGACTATCTCAACAGCAAGAATGCCGGCATCCGCCTGACGATCAGCGCCGTCAAGGTTACCTGTGGCACGCTGGTCAAGTTCGATACCAGCAATCAATCGATCAGCGCCGAGCACGTGATGGCCAGTGGGGCGTTGCCGCCGGGCTTTGCGCCGGTACGCGTCGACGGCGATCTCTACTGGGATGGCGGCCTCTACTCGAACACGCCGCTGGAGGCAGTACTCAATGACGAGCCGCGCCAGGATACGCTGTGCATGATGGTCGATCTGTGGCACGCCGACGGACCCGAACCGCGCACGCTGGAAGAAGTCCAGACGCGCCAGAAAGACGTGACCTTCGCCTCGCGCTCGCAACGTCACATCGAGGCCTATCTGAAACAATATCAGCTGCGCAAGCTCGCACGCGAGCTCTACGAGCGTCTGCCCGCCGACCTGCGCAAACCCGGTGATCGCAAGCAACTGGCGGAACTCGGTGCGGACACCACCATCCACATCGTGCGTCTGCCTTATGCAGGACGCGACTGGAACATGGCGTCGAAGGATGTCAATTTCTCACGCGGCTCGATCCAGTGGCGCTGGGAACAGGGTTATCAGGATGCCATGCGTGGCATTGAGGTCAGCCAGGGATGCCCGTTCCAGGTTTCCGATACGGGCGTTGTGGTGCATGAACTGCCGGCGGTGGTCGAAGTCGCGACCGGCTGATGGAAGAGCCTGGCAGTAGAGATTAAAGCAATGAAGATGGAATATGAGGATGGAACTAAGAGCAGTGACGGGGCATAAAAAAGAAATATTGTCGCTGTGCAATAACAAAATATGTTGTTATTATTGCAATTCTTCACATTTTTGTGCGTTGCACAAAAAGTTCTTGACCTCACCATTTAAGTGCGTAAAATAGTAATTGTTGCGGCGCACAAAAATAGTTTTTCGAGACCGAAGCCGCTAGTCCCCAGCTGTTTTTAAAAACCAAAGGAGAAGCATATGTTTTCGTATCAAGACCAATTTTCCGCTGCAACCAAGACCCACTTCCAGGCTCAACTGGATCTGATCAATACACTGACAACCAAGACTTTCGAAGGTCTGGAAAAGATCGTCGAACTGAATCTGAGCGCTGCCAAGGCATCGCTGGAAGAGTCGGCCGCTACTGCTCAGCAATTCGCATCCATCAAGGATCCGCAAGAACTGCTGGCACTGGCGCAAGCACAAGCGCAACCGACAGCTGAAAAGGCTGCCGCTTATGGCCGTCATCTGGCAAGCATCGTGTCGGCAACTCAAGCTGAACTGACCAAGGCAACTGAAGCGCAAGTCGCTGAAACCAGCCGTAAAGTCAGCGCTCTGGTCGATGAAATCGCCAAGAACGCACCAGCCGGTTCGGAAAACGCTGTCGCCCTGCTGAAGTCGGCTATCGGCAACGCCAACGCCAGCTACGAGCAACTGACCAAGAACACCAAGCAAGCCGTGGAAACACTGGAAGGCCACCTGAGCAACGCGGCCAAGCAATTCACACAAGCTGCTGAAAAGACCACCAGCCGTAAGAAGTAATTCGCAAGAATACCCTGCAGGGCGCAGTCGCCAGACTGCTGCAATACCAATACCTGCAGAACATTGAAAAGACCGCCTAGGCGGTCTTTTTTTTGCCCCCATCCCAAAGCATTCCATCCCTTCCCCTCATTTTTGCGACGGGCTTGTCGCATTGCTGCACCAGGCTGGTCCTAACTCATTTACACTCAAATTCTCACAAAACGAGAATCCAATTTTCAAATATGAGAAAAATGAGGAATTATCCGCCCATGAACTCAGCCGCCAGCACTCCGCAAGTACCCGTCGTCGCCACCAGCGAACGCTCGCTCATGGTGTTGTCGGTCATCGCCCGGCATGGCAAACCGATCGCGGTGCGCAAGCTGAAAGAACTGACCGGCTTGCCGCAAAGTACCCTGTACCGCCATCTGCTGCCGCTGAAAAAATGGGGACTGGTACAGGAGCAAGACAATTTTTATGCGCCCGGCCCATTGAGCGTGCAACTGGCCTGGGGCTTTGACCATACGTCTTACTTGGTCAGCAATGCGCAGCCAGAAATGCTGCAACTGGCCAAGAAATGCGGCGAAAGCGTCGGCCTGATGGTCGCCGTCAACGATCAGGTCACTTGCCTCGACATGGTCGACAGCGAACAATCGCTGCGCTGCTCGTTTTCCAAAGGCCGCTCGCATCCGCTTTCGCGCGGCGCGTCCGCCAAGGCGGTACTCGCCCACTTGCCCATCGCCATGGCCGACAACATCGTGCAGCGCCAATTACATGGACAGGATGACGATATCACCCGCCTGCAAAAAGAACTCGCCGCCATCCGTACGCAAGGTTATGCGGTCAGCGAAGGTGAAGTCGACTGGGGCGTGTGGGGTGTCAGTGCCCCCGTGTTTTACAAACCCGGCCAGGCGGCCGGTGCAATTACCCTGATGGCGCCGGCAATCCGGGCCGAAGAGCGGCAGCGTGAGCTGATTGCCGCCACGGTTCAGGCAGCGGCCACCATCAGCGAACGTCTTTCATTGTTTTAAACCAGCAGTTTTCAGCAGTCATCAGAACTATTCACTCCAGGGAGAAACCATGATTCACCGCCGCCGCTTTGCCAGCATGCTCGCCGTCAGCCTTGCTTTCAGTTTCGCCGCCAGTGTTGTGCCTACACTGGCTTCCGCTCAGACCGTCGACGTCATCCGCGTCGCAACCGATGCGACGTTCCCACCGTTCGAATTCTTCAAGGACGGCAAGCGTACCGGTTTCGATATCGAACTGATCGAACTGCTGGCCAAGACCATGCACAAGAAAGTCGAATGGACTGATATCGACTTCAAGGGTCTGATCCCGGGTCTGGTGTCGCGCCGCTTCGATGTTGCATCCTCGGCGATCTACATCACCGAAGAACGCCGCCGCGTCGTCAACTTCACCGATCCTTACTATCCGGGCGGTCTGGTTGTGCTGACCAAGGCCAGCAATACCTCGATCAAGCAACCGTCGGATCTGGCCGGCAAGAAAGTCTCGGTACAGGTCGGCACCAAGTCGGCCAACTACTTGAAGGAGTACTACCCGCAAGCCGAACGCATCGAAGTCGAAAAGAATCAGGAAATGTTCAACCTGGTTGAAATCGGCCGCGCCGACGCCGCCGTCACCGGCAAGCCTGCCGCCATCGAATACGCCAAGACCCGTCCCGGCATGAAGGTGCTGGACAAGCAGGTCAGCGTCGAACTGTATGGCTACGCCGTGCGCAAGGATCTGCCGCAGCTGACCGAAGAAATGAACGTCGCGCTGAAGAAGGTCAAGCTCGACGGCAGCTACGACAAGCTGGTGCAAAAGTGGCTGTCGTCATCGGCCAAGTAAGCAGGTCATTCAGCAACAACGCAATTCAATAAAAGAACAGACGTAAGGAGAACAGATGAGCCTCGATTTTTTGCCGGTACTTGAAGGCTGGCCCGACCTGCTGCATGGCGCGATTGTGACGGTGGAAATCACCGCCGCGTCGCTGGTGCTGGGTTGCATCCTCGGCCTGCTGGTCGGCCTGGGCCGGCTGGACCGCACCAAGCGCCTGCGCTACGCCATCTGTACTGCTTACGTCACCTTCATCCGCGGCACGCCGCTGCTGGTGCAGTTGTTCCTGCTGTTTTTCGGTCTGCCGCAATTCGACATCCTGCTGCCGGCCTTCCTGTGCGGCGTGCTGGGCATGGGCATCTACTCCGGCGCGTATGTGTCGGAAATCGTGCGCGGCGCCATCCAGTCGATCGACAAGGGTCAGATGGAAGCGGCACGCTCGCTGGGCATGTCGTCCGGCAAGGCGATGCGCACCATCATCCTGCCACAGGCCATCGTGCGCATGATTCCGCCGCTGGGTAATGAATTCATCGCGCTGATCAAGAACTCGGCATTGGTGTCGCTGCTGACCATCGCCGACCTGATGCACGAAGGCCAGAAAATCATCAGCGTGTCTTACCGCTCGCTGGAAGTCTATATCGCCGTCGCGCTGGTGTATCTGGTGCTGACCAGCCTCACCAGCATGGCCCTGCAACGGGTCGAGAAACACTTGCGCGCAGGAGGAGCCGTCTGATGCAGCCGTCCACAACATCGCCCATGATCAACATCACCCAACTCGGCAAATCCTTTTCAGGCCACCGTATCCTGCATGGCATCGATCTGGAAGTCGCCGCCTCGCAAGTCGTCGTCATCATCGGCCCCAGCGGGTCCGGCAAGAGCACGCTGCTGCGCTGCTGCAACGGGCTGGAAGTCGCCGAGGAAGGCAGCATCTCCATCTGCAATCAGGACTTGCTGGTCAACGGCAAGATGATCGCCGACCACGCCCTCAACGATCTGCGTACCCAGGTCGGGATGGTGTTCCAGTCGTTCAACCTGTTCCCGCATTTGTCTGTGCTGGAGAACGTCACGGTCGGTCCGCGCAAGATTCGCGGCACGCCCAAGGACGAAGCCGAAACCCTGGCGCGCAGCCTGCTGGCGAAAGTCGGCCTGGCCGCCAAAGCCGACGCCATGCCGGCCACCCTGTCGGGTGGACAAAAGCAGCGCGTGGCGATTGCCCGCGCACTGGCGATGCAGCCGAAAGTCATGCTGTTCGACGAACCCACTTCGGCGCTTGATCCGGAACTGGTCGGTGAAGTGCTGCAAGTGATGAAGGCGCTCGCCAACGAGGGCATGACCATGATCGTGGTCACACATGAAATGGGCTTCGCGCGTGAAGTCGCCGATGTCGTCGTGGTCATGGATCAGGGCCGCATCGTCGAGGCCGGCAAGCCCGACCAGATCTTCGTCAATCCAACGCAGGAGCGCACACGCAGTTTCCTGCAAGCCGTATTGACGCGCAACAACTCCTCCGCCCCGGAATCAACCGCCGCATAAGATAGCGACAGACAAGAAAAATATGGATCACTCTCTCTGGAACGGTCGTCTCGACCATGACAGCGCCGGCGATACACGCCGCCTGCATCAGTTGGTACGCCCCTTCGACAACAGCATCAGAAACGGCGGCGCACTGATCGGTTTCGCCTCGGATGAAGGCGTGCGGCGCAATCACGGCCGCGTTGGCGCGGCACAAGGGCCGGATGCCATCCGCCGCATGATGGCCAACCTGCCGGCGCATCGGATTGACGCGCTGTCGGACGCCGGCAATATCGACTGCAACGACGGCGATCTGGAACAGGCACAACAACGCCTGGCTTCCAAGATTGCCGACGTCAAATCGCAAGGCGTGTTTCCGCTGATCCTGGGTGGCGGCCATGAAGTGGCCTATGGCACCTTCCTCGGTATCACGCGCTACTTCGGCAAGGCCATGGCGCAACGCAAATTGCTGATCGTCAATTTCGACGCCCACTTCGACCTGCGTGAAGCCGACCGTTCGACCTCCGGCACGCCGTTCAAGCAAATGGCGGAATGGTGCGAATGGGCCGACGTCGAATTCCACTACCTCTGCTACGGCATCAGCCAGCTCGGCAACACGCCGGCGCTGTTCAACCGTGCACGCGAACTGGATGTGGAATACGTGATGGACACCGACGTCGCACTCGGCAGCCTCAATACCCTCAATGCGCAACTGCATACGCGGCTGGAGCAGGTCGACGATGTCTATCTGACCATCGATCTCGACGTCCTGCCCGGTGAAAAGGCGCCTGGCGTTTCAGCCCCGGCTGCGTATGGCATGGCGCTGGAAAAAGTCGAACGGCTGGTCGCGACCATCAAGGCCAGCGGCAAACTGGCTGCAGCCGACATCGCGGAATGCAATCCGGTCTACGACCGCGACGGCATGACGGCCAAGGTGGCGGCACGACTGGCGCATCTCATCCTGCAACCCGCATGAAATTGTAAGGTGCGGGATAACACCCGCCATTCGTCCTATACTGTCTTCATGCCTCAGCAGATCCCACAATCCAAGCAACGCCTGATGCGCTGGAAAAACGGCGGGGGAATGACGTGCGAAATTCTGCGTTTTCCGGAAAACAGCTCGCTGGAAACGTTCGACTGGCGCGTCAGCGTCGCCACGGTGCAGCAAGGCGGCCCGTTTTCGCTGTTCCCGGGGATCGACCGTTCACTGGCAATTCTGGAAGGCAAGGGTATCGCGCTGGATATCGCAGGTGTCTCGCAAACGCTGACGCCGCGAGATCCGGTATTGCGCTTTGATGGTGCAACGAACGTCCATTCCACGCTGATCGGCGGCGGTATCGTCGACTTCAACGTCATGACGCGCCGTGCCGCCTTCACACACACGGTGGAGCAAATCACCGTCATACAGCAAACAGCCTTGCCGATGAATGGCGACGCGGTGTTGATCTATGTGGTCAATGGCAGCTGCAGCTTGGCTGACGAAACCAGGCTGCATGCCGGAGATGCGGTGATGTTCACGGCAGAAGAGAAGAGCTGCATCATCGATGCCAGCGCTGCAGAGCTGATGCTGGTGCGCTTGTACCGGCAGGCTGCTTAAGAAGCTTGAACACCTTAAGCAGCTGCCATCACATCAAATAGATCAAATAGATCAAATCGATCGGCGTCAGTTACTCGCCGACAATCGCCAGCGCCACCGCTTCGGCAATCTTGATGCCATCGATGGACGCTGACATGATCCCGCCCGCATAACCGGCGCCTTCGCCGGCTGGGTACAAACCTTTGGTATTGAGACTTTGCAAGGTATCGTCATTGCGACGAATGCGCACCGGTGACGACGTGCGCGTCTCCACGCCGGTCAGCACGGCGTCGTGCATGGCGTAACCACGAATCTGCTTGTCGAAGAATGGCAGCGACTCACGGATCGCATCAATCGCGTAATCCGGCAAAGACGTATCGAGGCTACCCAGCAGCACGCCCGGCTTGTACGAGGGAATCACGCTGCCAAGTTGAGTCGACGGCCTCTTCGCCAGAAAATCGCCGACCAGCTGGCCCGGCGCATCATAGTTGCGGCCACCCAGCTCGTAGGCACGCGACTCCCATTGGCGCTGGAATTCGATACCTGCCAAGGGATGACCGGGATAATCCGCCGGCGAAATCCCGACCACGATGCCGCTGTTGGCGTTGCGCTCGTTGCGCGAATACTGGCTCATGCCGTTGGTAACCACGCGTTCCGGCTCGGAGGACGCCGCCACCACGGTGCCGCCCGGACACATGCAGAAGCTGTAAACCGAACGGCCGTTGGAGGCATGATGCACCAGCTTGTAGTCCGCCGCGCCGAGGATGGGATGGCCGGCGCTTGGACCGAAGCGGCATTTGTCGATCAGCGATTGCGGGTGTTCAGCGCGGAAGCCGACCGAGAACGGCTTGGCTTCCATGTAGACGCCGCGGTCGTACAGCATCTGGAAGGTATCGCGCGCGCTGTGACCGATGGCCAGCACGACATGGTCAGCAGCGATATGTTCGCCGCTGGCCAGCGTGACGCCGCGCACTTGTCCGTCTTCGATGAGGATGTCGTCGACCTTTTGCTCGAAGCGAAATTCACCGCCCAGTGACACAATCTTTTCGCGCATCAGCTGCACCATCTTCACCAGACGGAAAGTACCGATGTGCGGCTTGCTGACGTACATGATTTCCGGCGGCGCATCGGCGGCGACGAATTCAGTCAGCACCTTGCGGCCGTAATGCTTGGGATCCTTGACCTGGCTGTAGAGCTTGCCGTCCGAGAAAGTACCGGCACCGCCTTCGCCGTATTGCACGTTGGATTCGGGCTTGAGTTCGCGCTGTCGCCACAGGCCCCAGGTGTCCTTGGTACGCTCGCGCACGGTCTTGCCGCGTTCCAGGATCAGCGGATTGAAACCCATCTCGGCCAGGATCAGGCCGGCGAAAATACCACACGGGCCGGTGCCGATGACGATAGGACGCTTGCTCAGTCCGGCCGGTGCCTTGGCGACGAAATGGTAGTTGGTGTCGGGCGTGGGGACGATCGGCGACTTGTCCTTGAGATTCTGCTTGCGCAAGACGGCAGTCTCGTCGCTGACTTCGACGTCGACGGTGTAATTCAGGGTGACTGCCGATTTCTTGCGGGCATCGTAGCTGCGGCGAAACAGGCTCACGCTCAACAACTCCGCGTCGGGTACGCCCAGGCGCGCCAGAATCGCTGCGCGCAAATCAGCTTCAGGATGTTCGAGGGGGAGTTGTATTTCACTAATTCGCAGCATCTACTTCTTTCCATTATTCATTGCCGCCTCGCTGCTGCACGTCTGCAGACAGTCTTCCGGGGCAGCCGGCATTTTACTCTACCGCGCGGCCTGCCGGCGCTTCCCATCTGGGCTTGCAGGATGACAACACGACAACAAAAAACCCGCTTCGGCGGGAAGCGGGCCTTGTCGAATGCCCTGAATCACTATTTCACCCCCGCGTTACCACTACCTCACCACTGCGATGCATGTTCGTCCTGATAGCCCAAGGCGGTCTTGCGACGAGAGCAACTTTCCCAGACTGCCGTAAAAATCAGCACCGCCGTCGTCAGCCCGCCCACCATCAGCAGATCCGTGACATGGGCGAACATCGCCAACACGGCCAGCAGCACCAGCCCGACAACATGCGACAGCGGAAAACGCCGGTACACGACCTTTTTATAGACCGCATTACCGAACAGATACATGGCAGGCCCGGCGATCAGCACCAGCAGTGTCGTTGGAGCAATATGCTGATCCGGATGCGCAATCACCAGTTCATTGGCCACCGCCGACACGATGACGCCTGCGACGATGATCACGTGTACGTAGTGGAAGTAAGCACCGATGCGGCCGGGATCACTGGAGAGCACGATGGCCTCACTGCCGTCCTTGCTGCTGGTGTCGAAGTACAGCCACCACATCGCCAGGCTGCCGATGAAGGTGACGATGAACGCCACCATGACCGGCGCTTCCCACTCATGCGCGTGCGCGACGGTGGCGCCGGTTATCAGCAGGGCTTCGCCCAGTGCGACGATCACGAACAACTGGCAGCGCTCGGCCAGGTGTCCGCCTTCGATCGTCCATTCCTGCGTATCCGAACGGCCCATGCCCGGCAGGGCAAAACCCGTCATCGGCGAAAAATACTCACAGGCGACGGCAATGATCCAGAACAGCAGACGATGTTCCTGCGACATGCCGCCCGCAATCCAGAATGCCGCAGCAATCACCAGCCAGCCGAACATGCGACGGAAGTTGGGCGTGAGTGCATGGCGCGAACCGAGACAGACCAGCACGAACAGCGTGCGCCCGACCTGGATGACGGCGTAGGCAATCGCAAACACCAGGCCGCGCCCGGCAAAGGCGTCGGGAATTGCCGCCGCCATCAGCAAGCCGACCAGCATGATGGCGAACAGCAAAATGCGGATGGGCAAGGTCTCCGGATCAAACCAGTTGGTGACCCACGAGGTGTATTGCCACGCCAGCCAGACCGCAAACCACAAGACCAGCGTCTCGATGGCGCCGTTGAGGGTGAGGTTTTCCAGCAGGCGGTGCGAGAGCTGGGTGACAGCGAACACGTAGATCAGATCGAAGAATAATTCCACGAACGAGACGCGTGCTTCGTGACCGTCCCGTACGCGCAGCAGACCGGTTTGCGATGGTTTTTTCATGATTTCCCCTGTGCTTCCTACTCTTGAACCTTGACCTTGATTCAGCTGACCCACAACCCTATCGTCGCATGCGCGATGCGGCGGGGACAAGACCAGTGCCGAATTCGACGCCGGAAAGTGCTGCAGCAGTTGCGTATTTCTGACAGCCGACTGACGGGGATTTGTTTCCGGCTATTTCCGTTTCGTCACAAGTGCCCTGTAACGGATACACAAAATTACAGTCTGTACATTTCAGCTGATCTACATTGGAGTCATCGGCTGCGTGGCAATCGGAGAGCGCCGCAAGAACCGACGACTCATTTAAAAACACGGGAGTACATCATGACCTACAAGAATATTGTCCTGGCAGTCTTGCTGGCCACGAGCGCTGCATCGGCAGTGCTGATGGCGCCGGCAGCACAAGCGCAAGCACGCACCTCGGTGGATATCCGCATCGGCACGCCACCTCCACCACCACGTTATGAACGCGCGCCACCGCCACGTGGCGGCTACGTGTGGGCGCCGGGTTACTGGGCATGGAATGGCCATCGCCACGTCTGGGTCGGCGGTCACTGGGAGCGCGTACGCCGTGGCTACCATCGCTATGCCCCACCAGGCTGGCATCAGGATCCGGACGGCTGGCGTTTCAATCGCGGTGGCTGGGAACGTTGATCCGGAAGCTCCGATCCTCGTCGAAGCAAAAAAGCCTGCATGGTAACCATGCAGGCTTTTTAATTGCTGCAGCCTTGCCGCAAAAAACACCTGTCAGTACAGCGTCGTCTTCACGCGTTCCGGCAAGGCGGCATCATAGGCAGCGCCATCAATAGCCGCCTGGCTGACACGCTCCAGAATCTGCCCCGGCGTCGGCAGGCTGCTGCGCTCGACATGGCGTGCAGCGTCCCACAATCCGGCGCGCGCCACCGCACGCGAGCATTGAAAGAAAATCGTCTCCACCTTGATCACCAGAACCACCTTGGGTTGCTTGTCGTCGATGGCATAGCGCGCAAGCAAGGCCGGATCGGTGCTGATGCGTGCACGACCGTTGATCCGCAGCGTCTCGCCCAGACCCGGAATCAGAAACAGCATCGCCACGCGTGGATCGCTGATCAGATTGCGCAGACTGTCGATACGATTATTGCCGCGACGCTCGGGAAGGATCACCGTGTGAGCGTCGACCACGTCGACAAAACCACGCGGATCGCCGCGCGGCGAACAATCCAGACCATCCGGCCCGACCGTCGCCAGAGCAAGAAAAGGCGATGCGGCGATCCATTGCCGGTAGTACTCGTCGATGTGATCGAGTTCTTTGGCCAGCGAGGCCTGTGCAGGCTGGCCGAACAAGGCTTCCAGCTTCTCTACGGTCTCAATATCGAATTGATGATCTGCCAACATGCAACGCTCCTTTGATAGTCTCAAATTCTGTTCGCTGGAATGACCGTCACCGCCTACCATGCCGATGCGCCTTCAACGCAAACCGCGCGGGATCCAGCAAACCCAGCAAGTCTTTAGCCAGCGGTGCCGGTTCTCCCTCCAGATGGCAGGCGAGAATTTCTGCTGCGAGCGGCGCCCAGATCAGGCCGCGTGATGCGCAAGCCAGCAGGCCGTGCAGTTGCGGCTGACGCGGTACGTCCCGCAGTTGCACCTCTCCCGCGCTGGCTAGTGCAGCATCATCCGGCAAGGAGCCGATCAATGGCAAGCGGTCGGCCGACACGCAACGAAAACCGACCCGGCCCGACAAGGGCATGTCATTTGCAGCCGACGTCAATGTGGCTGCCAGCTCGGGTTGCCGCAGCAACTGACCAAGCTTATCGAGATTGCCGCGATGGCTGTCGATGCGCAATGCCGGATCATCGTCCTGATCGTAGCTGGCGCCCATGCTGATCACGCCGTCAACCGCGCCGGTAAGATAGCCATCGCCGCACAATACAAAAGGCAAGTCCGGCAAAGCGGAGGCAGGCAAATGACTGACCTGCCCGCGTATCGCCTGCAAGGGCAAAGAATCGGCCTGCGCAAATCGTGTGGCATGCATGCCGTTGGCCAGAATGACGACCGGCGCTTGCGCAATCATTTTTCCATCCACATTGCAGACCTGCCAGGTATCGTCGGTACGCCGCAAAGAACTCGCCGTCTGCTGGAAGTGCCGCTGTACGCGGTCGCCACATGCCTCCAGCATTGCTTCGCAGACGATGGCCGGCCGCAACCAGCCGCCGGTCGGGAAGAACCAGCCACTGCCGGTTGCCATGCCCAGACGCGCGCTGGCCTCATCCGCCGACAACCATTGGGCGTAACCGGCGGGATAGTTCCAATGCCGTGCGGCTTGCTCGAAGGCGTCGGCCTGTTCGGCATCGCGCGCCACCTGCAGCACGCCGCATGCCTGCCCCGCCTGACGAGCGCGGTCGAATACGCCGCTGCGCGCCCAGACCTGCTGCGCAAACAGAAACGCCGCGCGCGTCAGCCGCGCCGTGGGATTGTCGTCGCGCGAAATCGCCGGCATGTAGACGCCTGCCAGATTGCCGGACGCTTCCTGCGCGGCCTGTGCATGTTGCTCGATCAGCGTCACCTGCCAGCCGCGCGCGGCCAGGCTTTCACAGGCAGCGCTGCCGGCTAGCCCGGCGCCAATGACGATGGCTTTGCGCTCGATATGACTTGTGGCCGATGACGTCTCCCAACGCGGTGAAAAAAGTGCGGGCATGAAGTTGCTCTCATCCTCACTCTTGTTCTCCGAGATGAAACCGGCCTGCTGCCATTCCCGACGCCCAAACGGCAACGCTCCTTGCGCCAGCACACGCGCTTGCGGCGCCGCCAATCGACTCAGCCATTTCAACAGCGCACTGTTCCAAGCCTGATCGCTGCGCAAGAGAAAGAAGTCGATACGCGCGTCCAATTGCGGCAGGCTGCTCAGCAGATCGCCATTGATCAGCGTGAACACCAGCTGCCTTTTCCTTTGCGTCAGAAACAACCGGTGATAACCCGGTACTTGCGGCGGCCAGGCTTGCTGCAGTTGTTCGGGTAATGCTGATGGCCATTGCGCCAACTGTTCGCGCGTGGGCGGTTGCGGATCAATGACCAGGTAGTGCAGGCGGCCCGGCGCCTCCGTGTCCGATCTCCATGCCAACCAGGCTTGCAGCAGTTGCACGCCGTCGCCAAAGCCGTTTTGCAAGATGGTGAATTGCGTACGCCCGCGCCAATGCCGCTGCAAGTCGGCGTCGTTAAACTGAGGATAATCCGGCGAAGATGGCGTCATGCAAATGAAGAAAGAGGACAGAGGACAGACCTGCTGCCGAGACAACGACAGCTTGCCCGATATGATACGCTGTCCTTTCACTGTGTTTGCCTTGCTCGACACCGCCAGCTGCCGGAAATATTTCCCTCATTCCTTATGCCGCAACGCCCTTCCTCCAACACGCGCCTTCCCCCGCTGTCCGCCTTGCGATTTTTTGAAGTCGCCGGCCGGCTGCAAAGTTTCAAGCTGGCAGCGGCCGAGCTGAATGTCACGCCCAGCGCCGTCAGCCACGGCATCGTCAGTCTGGAACAAAGCCTGGGCGTCACGCTGTTCGTGCGTGAACCGCGCAAACTGAGTCTCACGCCCGAAGGCGCCGACTACCTGCGCTACATCTCGGAAGCCTTCGCACTGATCGCCACCGGCACGCAACGCCTGCCCGGTCAGGGCGACCGCTACGGTCTGCAGCGCAGCATCACCGTCAGTTGCGCTCCGACGCTGGCATCGCGCTGGTTGCTGCCGCGCCTGCCGGCATTCCGCGATCATTGGCCCGATACGAATGTCACTGTGGACACCTCGCAGCGCCAGGTCAATCTGTCGACGGATGGTTTTGACTTCGCCATCCGCATGAGCCGTGCGCAAGTTGTTGACGCCAATTGGGCGCGATTGTTTGGAGAGCAGCTGGTGCCGGTATGCAGTCCGGCCTATCGTGATCGCCTACTTGAACTTGATGCGCAAGGTGAGATTGACCTGTCCCGTGACCTGCACCGCGCTACGCTGATCCACGTTAGCCAGGCTAGCGAAGACTGGTCGACCTGGCTTGCCCATGCCGGCCTCAAAGACATCGACGCGCATCGCGGTCTGCGCTTCGACACCATCCAGATGGCTTTTGAAGCAGCAGCCGGCGGCCTCGGCGTGGCGCTGGGACGACGCCCGCTGGTGGACCGCGATCTGGAAGCGGGAATGCTGGTCGAACTCAGCCCGCAAGTAGTTGACGCCGAAACCGCCTACTGGCTGGTCAGCGCGCAGGACACCGGACATCGCCCCGACCTGTCCGGCTTCAAACACTGGCTGCTGCAAGAAGCGCGCAGCTTCGAAGAACAGCGGGCGTAGCGCGTTCCCATGCATAGATGAGTTCGGCTCATCTGTCGTCAACAGTTTTTCCTTTGTCGTGGCGCGGGCGCGCTGCTAGTGTGACGGCTGTCATCGCATCCAGGACAGCTACCATGCCGGCACCTTCAACACATTCATCTCAGCCGCTGAGCCGCAACGCACTCATCGTCGTCCTCACCGCCGGGCTGGTGCTCAGCGTCGTGATGGGCATACGCCAGACCTTCGGCCTGTTCATCAATCCGTTTTCCTACGACCGCGGTTTGCCGGTGACGATCATCGCGTTCGCCATCGCCCTGCACAATCTGGTCTGGGGATTCGCCCAGCCGTTTGCAGGCGCAGCGGCCGACCGCTATGGCGCAACGCCGGTGGTCGCTTTCGGTGCGGCGACCTTTGCCGGCGGTCTGGCCTTGGCTGCCGTCGCACCATCGGGATTATTGCTGGTGCTGGGATTGGGCGTGCTGGTCGGCATCGGCATCAGCTGTACCAGCTTCGGCGTGGTGCTGGCGGCAGTGGGCCGTGTCGCCACACCGCAGCAACGCAGCATGGCGATGGGCATCGCCAGCGCCGGTGGCTCGCTCGGCCAGGTGCTGCTGGTGCCGCTGGCACAAACCGTCCGCGAAAGCGCCAGCGTCTCGATGTCGCTGTTCGTGCTGGCAGTATTGACGCTACTGATCGCGCCCGCCGGTATGTTGCTCGACCGGAGCCGGCGCAAGTCTGTCGCTACCTCCCCATCCGCTCTTCCTGACACCAACGCCACAACACCAACGGACTCAAGCTCATCGTCGCTGAAAGATGTACTGGCCCTCGCCGCCCGCCATCGCGGCTATCGTTTGCTAACCATCGGCTTTTTCACCTGCGGCTTTCAGTTGGCGTTCATCGGTACCCATTTGCCGGGTTATCTGCTGCTCTGCCACATGCCGCTTGGATTGGGTGCGACTGCGCTGGCGCTGATCGGCCTGTTCAATATGGCTGGCAGCTGGGGTTGCGGCTGGCTGGGCGGACGTTTTCGCCAGCAATATGTACTGGGCTGGCTGTACCTGATCCGCAGCGCCGCCATCGTGGCTTTCCTGCTGCTGCCGACCAGCACTACCTCTGTCGTGATCTTTGCGGCCGTCATGGGCCTGACCTGGCTGGGTACCGTACCGCTCACCAGTGGACTGGTCGCCAAGGTGTTCGGTACACGCCATCTCGGTACCTTGTTCGGCGTGTGCTTCATGAGCCATCAGATCGGCTCTTTCCTCGGTGCATGGCTGGGCGGATTCATGTTCGACCTGACCGGCTCCTACACCCTCGTGTGGGGCGCCACGGTTGCGGCAGGACTGATGGCAGCGCTGTTGCATTTTCCGATTGACGATCAGGCCGTCGACATCCCCACCGGGCAAATGCAGCCGACCTGAGTGGGTATAAACGGGTGTAAAAAGACGGACCGAAGGAAACGCATTAAAATCGTTACGCCTTCGGATCCGCTCCTTTTACGCTTGCGCGCGTTGTGCGCAACTTTTTGCCTGCCACTGCCTGCGATTGACCGCCATCCATGCTCGCCATCTTCAATGTCGTTTTTCCGATTTTCGCGCTGATCTTTCTCGGCTACCTGTGCCGCAAGCGCAATATCCTCAGCGTCAATGCCGCCAGCGAGCTGAACCGCTTCGTCATCTATCTGGGCCTGCCCGCGCTGCTGTTTGATTCGATTGCGCGTCTGACACCGGCTGACTTCAGCAATCTGCGCTTCATTGCCGTGTTCGCCATCGGCATCGCCGCCGTGTTCCTGCTGACGGTATGGATCAAGTATCGCCAGGGCGCGGCAGCCGCCGACATCATCATCGACAGCCTCGGCACTTCGTACGCCAATGTCGGCTTCATCGGCATTCCTCTCTGCTTGCTGGCCTTCGGCCGCGACGGCATGCCGCCGGCGGTGATCGCCATGGTCATGACGGCGTGTCTGTTGTTTGCCATTGCGATTGTCTTGTTGGAAATCTGCCTGCACGCCGAAAAACACATCGGCCGCAGCCTGCTCAAGACCGGCAATTCGCTGATTCGCAATCCCATCCTGATCGCACCCATTCTCGGCGGGCTGGTGGCCAGCAGCGGCTATGTATTGCCGACCGGTGTGCAGCAGCTGTTCAAACTACTGGGTGCCGCCGCCAGCCCCTGCGCACTGGTGTCGCTTGGACTATTCCTCGCGCAGCCGATACAGAACAAAGAGTCCGGCTCGGTCAGTCTGCTGGTGAGTTTCAAGCTTCTGCTGCATCCGGCCATCACAGCGGTGTTCGCTTACTGGATTCTGCCACTGCCTAAATTGTGGGCGGACACGGCGCTGCTGCTGTCGGCCATGCCGATCGGCACCGGCCCCTTCATGCTGGCGGAGCTGTATCAACGCGAAGCGGCACTGATGTCGCGCGCGATTCTGATTTCCACGACCACGTCGCTGGTGACGATCTCCTTGATCCTCGCCTGGATTGCCCACTGAGTTCATACCAAACCCGCCTATGAAAATCCAGATCGCCTCCGACCTGCACCTTGAACGCATGAGTGGTTTTCCCGGCTACCGCGCGGTCGAGCCGACCGATGCCGATGTGCTGGTGATCGCCGGTGACATCCACAACGGCGTCGCTGCAATCGATGCCTTCGCCGACTGGCCGGTGCCGGCGATTTATATCCATGGCAATCATGAAGCCTACGACGCGCAATACCCGGTCGTGGTCGAGGACATCCGCCGCCATGCCGATGCCCATGGCGGCAATGTCATCCATTTGGAAAACAATGCACGCATCATCGGCGGCGTGCGTTTTCTCGGTTGCTGCCTGTGGACCGACTATTCTTTGCAGCAAGAAGGCGTGGAACCGCTGACGCTGGAAGCGGCGATGGAAGAGGCAGGCAGAATCCTTTACGACCATCGCGTGATCACCATGCCGGATGGCGTCTTCCTGCCGCAACATGCCTTGGAATTACATCGGCAATCACGCCATTGGCTGACGCAACAACTGGCACAGGATTTCGACGGCCCGACCGTGGTAGTGACGCATCATGGCGTGCATCCGCAGTCGATCCACGCGCGATTCGCCGGTTCTCCGCTCAATCCCGGTTTCATCAGCGACCTCACGCCCTTGCTGGCGCAGGCGGATCTGTGGATACACGGCCACGTGCACAACAGTTTTGATTATGAAGTGGAAGGTTGCCGCGTCATCACCAACCCCCGCGGCTATGCGCTCAATCTCAGACAGGCGCAATCATTGGCGGAAATCGAATGGGAGAACCCGCATTTCAATCCGCAGCTGGTGGTGGAGATCTGACGTTTTTTAGCGAGAGCTGCTCACCAAAGCACTCTTCATGAGATCAACTTTTTGCTGCAGCAGTGTCTCGAACTGTTCGGCCGGGACCGGCGGGCTGAACAGATATCCCTGCATTTCGTCGCAGCCATGGCGGCGCAGATAGGACAACTGCTCCTGCGTCTCCACGCCTTCCGCAATGACGTGCAACTTGAGGCTGTGCGCCAGCGAAATGATCGATACCGTGATGGCCGCATCGTCGGCGTCAAGAGTGATATCGCGCACAAAAGACTTGTCAATCTTGAGCACGTCGATCGGAAATCGCTTCAGATAAGACAAGCTGGAATAGCCGGTTCCGAAGTCGTCAATGGACAGATGCACGCCGAGTTCCTTGAGCTGGCGCAGAATGCCGATGGCGTGCTCGACATCGGTCATCACCAGGCTTTCCGTCAGTTCCAGTTCCAGTAAATCGGCATCGAGTCCGGTGTCTTTCAGCACGGCCGCGATGGAGGACACCAGATCCTTTTGCACGAACTGGCGCACCGACAGATTCACCGACACGCGCAGCTTGCCCCAGCCGGCGTCTTGCCAGGCTTTGGTCTGTTCACAGGCAGTACGGATCACCCAGGAACCGATCGGCAAGATCAGGCCGGTCTCTTCGGCCAGGCTGATGAAACGCACCGGCGATACCATTCCGAGTTCCGGATGCTGCCAGCGAATCAATGCTTCCATGCCGACGATTTCGCCGCTGCGCAGGTCGATCTTCGGCTGGTAGTGGAGCAGGAATTCGTTACGTTCCAACGCCAGGCGCAGATCGCCTTCGATACGCAGGCGTTCAAGCGCCTGCTCGTTCATCGCCGGAGTGTAGAACTGGTAGTTGTCGCGGCCGCTTTGCTTGGCGCGATACATGGCAATGTCGGCGTGCTTGACCAGCATCTCGGCATCGCGCCCGTCATCCGGATAGGCCGCCACGCCCAGACTGCAGGTCGGGAAGAAAGTATGTCCCTCAATCGTCATCGGTGCCGCGATGGCGGCCTGGATGCGTTGCAGATTTCGCGTGTCTAGACCGACATCGGTGTACTCCGACATGACGATGACAAACTCGTCGCTGCCGAGACGCGCAATCGTGTCGGTGTCGCGCACCGCCCCGCGCAGGCGTCCCGCGACCGTCTTCAGCAGCAAGTCGCCGGCCTTGTGGCCGAGCGTGTCGTTGACGAACTTGAAACGATCCAGATCGACGAACACCACCCACAGCGAACGCTGGTAGCGCTCGGCGTAAGCCATCGCTTCTTCCAGCACCTTGCGCAACATATTGCGATTGACCAGCCCGGTGAGGACGTCGCGATTGGCCTGGAATTCCAGCTCGGCTTCGTAGCGCTTCATGGATGTGATGTCGTAGAGCGCGGCGACAAAGTGCGTCACCTTGCCCTCTTCGCTTTTCACCGGCGCAATGTAGAAGTCGTTCCACATCATCCCGCCGTCCTTGTTGTTGGTGCGCAGGACGACGTTGCACTCACGCTGTTCGTTCAGCGCGCTCCAGATGTCGATAAAGCCTTGCTTGTCGACGTCCGGGCCTTCCAGCATGCGAATGCTGTTGCCGCCGACTTCCGCGGTGCTGTAGCCGGTGATGCGCTCGAACGCCGGATTGACGTATTCAATCGGATAGTCCGGCGCAGTCGCGCGCATGATGATGATGGCGTTGGCGCTGGCTTCGATGGCGCGCTGACGCAGCTGCAAGGCGCGTTCAGCCTGCTGGCGCGCGTGGATGTCTTCCTTGAGCAGGACGTTGGTCAGCCGCAGTTCGGCGGTACGCTCGTCCACCGTGCGCTGGATGCGGCGCGAGCGCATCGACAGCGTGTACAGATAGGCAGCGGCCAGCAAGGTCAGCAAGGTTCCCGCACCAAGTATCAGCAGCGAGTTGGAATGATTGGAAGTCAGTGGAATCGGTGCCGACTTCACTTCCAGATGCCAGGGTTGGCCGGCAATGTCGAAGGTACGCCGCACAAGCACCGGACGACGGTAGCCCAGCCAGCTTGGCAAACCCGGCACCATCGCCTGATTCCGGATGTCATCGGTGCGATAGACCAGATCTTCGCGGCTGGCGCTGGTGCCGATATAAACGCTGACTTCCAACCCTTCACGCCGGACCGGCCCGAAGGAATTGAAGATCCGCTCCAGCAAGACACGCGCATTGAATACAGCCGTGGTGTCGCCGATAACGGCTGCGCGGCGCTCTGCTGCCGTGGTCAGCGGCATGCCGTGACGGTAGACCGGCATCAGTACCAGCAGACCGCGCTCATTGGTCGAAGCCTGCGCCAGTCGCAAGGCACCGGTCGATACGGGGCTGTTGGTCTCGATAGCGCGCTGCAGCGTATCGATGACCAGCTGATTGGCAGAGAGATCCAGACCAAGCGCAGCCTCATTACCCTGCATGGGTTCCAAATAATCCACTACCAGATAACGGTCGCGCAATGGCGCGGAAATCGTCTTGCCTTCGACTAGCGTGGTGATGCCGAATTTGGGATAGCGCGGCTGCATTGCTGCTTCAAAATCGTAACGCTCACCACGCATCACGAAGCGCTGAAAACTGAAAGCCTGTACGTGGGGATATTTTTGCAGCAGCGGATCGGTGAAGGTGTGGAACTGGTCTCGGGTGGGATTATCGACCGTGGTGAACAGACGGTTGATCACCGTCAACACCTGCACGGCTTCTTCCAGCCCGCGCTGCAAAGTCGTCACGCGCAACGACGCACGCCGTTCGAAATCCTGATTGAACGCGTCGTCTTCCAGCTTGCAGGTCCCCAGGAACAACAATGCTGTCGCCCCAAATCCGATGATCAATGTCAAAGACACCGAGATGGACGACCCCACGCGTTTGATCGTTTTGTACATGCCGAGATAACGTTTTTCGTGACCCTGATGGAACCATCATAAACGCGCGGTCGCCTCAGCCGCCAGAATATTAATTAATTTTTTCCCAACTTTATTTCAGGCAATTTTTGATTCGCGGCGCGAAGAGTAATGCAGAGCGAGCCTCCCTAAAACGGCGCGACGCTGTCCTACAAGGGAAACTCTTGCTGTGCGCAGCACCTCACCATAACGGGGCGAATGAGTGGCCGTTATGCGCCTCAAAGTGTCGCGCATTGAGATGTCCGAAAAGAAATAGTAATACGCGACGTATTGCGACAATTGCGGCATTTTTACCACGCACCGGATGGCTTGCCGCCGTCTTGCGCGCGTTGTGCTTTTTGTTCTTGCTCGATGGCCTGCGCCTGCATGAAAGCAGTGAAGGAGCGCTCGATCGTCGAACGCTCGATATCCTTGGTGATGAACACAATGCGCGTGCGCCGGTCTTCAGATGGCCAGGCCGGCAAGGTCACGGTCGGGTGAAAGATGTGCTGCACGCCATGAATCACGGTCGGCTTGTCGTCACCGGCGAGATTGATGATGCCTTTGATGCGCAGGATGTTCTGCCCTTTGAAACCCACCAGCAGACTCAGCCATTCATCAAAGAGATGCGGCTCGATTGGATGATCGAAGCTGAAGCAGAAGGCGCGGATGTGATCGTCGTGACGATTGACGTCTTCATGACTGTGGGTGGCATGCTTGTGATCATGCTCATGACCATGATGATGACCGTGCGCATGCCCGTGATGATCGTGTGCAGGTTGCGCATAGGATTCTTCGTTCAGCCAGCGCTCGACATCGGGCGTTTTTTCCGTCGCTTTGAACAACCCGGCATCCAACAATTTCTGCGGCGAAACCTGCCCCTGTTGCGACAGAATTTGCTCGGCGCTGGGATTCATTTGCGCCAGTCGCGCCTGCAAATTCTTCAATGTCGCGGCGTCGGCGAGATCGCTCTTGGTCAGCAACAGACGGTCGGCGACGGCGGCCTGTTGCACCGCTTCGATATGGTTGTCCAGCGTCTGATTGCCATTGACTGCATCGATGGTCGTGATGACGCCGTCGAGCCGGTATTTGGAAGCGATGAAGTTGTCCGTCATCAAGGTATGCAGGATCGGAATCGGCGATGCCAAGCCGGTGGTCTCGATGATGACGCGGTTGAATTTGCGCTTGCCGCCTTCAGCGAAACGCCAGGTGATGTCTTTGAGCGTTTTTTTCAGATCGCCGCGTATCGTGCAGCACAGACAGCCGCTGCTCATCTCCACAACGATGTCGTCCTGGCTGTGCGCTACCAGCAAATGGTCGAGTCCGATCTCGCCGAATTCATTGATGATGACCAGCGTGTCCTTCAGCTCGGGTTGCGCCACCAGATAGTTGAGCAAGGTGGTTTTGCCGCTGCCGAGAAAACCGGTCAGCAGGGAAATCGGGATCAGTGCGGGAGTTTCTTGTGTCATGGCAAAAATGGCATGGCCGGCGCGATAGTTCGCGCCGGCCATTGATAACAATGGAATCCCGCTATGCTACATGAGTCTGTCTGTACGCACTTGCACGAGGTGTTCAGACATCTGCCATGGCCGCATCTTCTTCCTCGATCCTTGTCCAGTCTGGAAACGGATCTGCGAAAGTCTGCCAGTGCCGCATGCCCTTGCGCGTTTCGGTAAAGCTCAGTTGCGCATCCTTGAAGGCATTCTCGATCAGTTCACGATCCATGTTCTGCCCGATGAAAACGACTTCGCAGATACGATCGCCATAGGGCTCTTCCCAGGTCGCATCGATGGCCGCGCGTTGTGGCGATCCGCGTGGCGGCATGCGGTCTTGCGCAGCAGCCCACCATTGCCCGACCGGCTCCAGCGTTGCCGTGTTGCCTGCACGCGAGTACGACAGCGCCCACTCCGGACGGCTCGCCAGCCAGACGTATCCTTTGGCACGAATCAGGCCTGACAGGGGCTGCTGCAGGAAGTCGGAAAAGCGTTGCGGGTGCAGCGGTTCGCGGCTGCGCAGGACAAAGCTGCTGATACCGTATTCTTCGGTTTCCGGATGATGTTCACCAGCCAGTTCCTTGGCCCATCCGGCCATGCTGCTGGCCTTGTCGAGATCGAATTTTCCGGTGCCGAGCAGCTTGCTCAGCGGGACGTTGCCACGTTCTGCGGGGACGATTTCCGCCTCCGGATTGAGTGCCTTGACCACGCCCATCACAGCTTGCAATTGGGCTTCCGTGACCATGTCGAGTTTGCTGATGACCACCACGTCGGCGAATTCGATCTGCTCGGTAAGCAAACCGGCCAGAGTACGGTTGTCGCCGTCGCCGGCGATTGCGCCGCGCTGTTCCAGCAAATCGTCGCTGCTGAAGTCGCGCAGCAGGTTGACGGCGTCGACTACGGTGACCATGGTATCGATGCGCGCAATATCGTTGAGCGAATTACCCTGCTCGTCAGTGAAGTCAAAGGTTGCGGCGACCGGCATGGGTTCACCGATGCCGGTGGATTCGATCAACAAATAGTCGAAGCGTCCTTCCACTGCGAGCTTGCGGACTTCCATCAGCAGGTCTTCACGCAATGTGCAGCAGATGCAGCCGTTGCTCATCTCCACCAGTTTTTCTTCGGTACGCGACAAGGCTGCGCCGTTGTTGGTGGCTGATTTTTCCACCAGCGAAGCGTCGATGTTCACTTCGCTCATGTCATTGACGATGACCGCCACTCGCAAGCCTTCGCGGTTGGACAGGATATGGTTGAGCAAGGTGGTCTTGCCGGCACCGAGAAAGCCGGACAGAACCGTTACCGGCAGTCGCGGGTCTTGAGACCGGGTGATGCGTTGATCGATGGCTGGCATGTGTTGTTCTCCAGAGATGGGCGGGCTGCTTTGAAACGAGCTGCATACATATTTGCAACTGTGTTGCAAATGGCATTTGAACGGATCATATCCCGATGAATCTCATTTTGCAACTTAGTTGCAAAATGAGATTCAATCCATGTGCGGCGATCAAACCCTGAGGGCGCCGAGTGACGGAGTGGGAAGTCTGAGTGGGAGAGAAAGCGAGGAAAGACAGATCTGGCAAGAGACGCAACACGACAATCAGCGTCGCGGCGGTGAGGTAACAGTAACCGCAGCAAGGATCCCGGCGAACATACTGCCGGGGGGCGCACAATCGGGCCAGTCGAGCCCGATTGTGCTTAATTGCGCTTAGTCATTATCGTGCGATGGCAGCAAGTGACCCAGCTTGGTCGCCTTGGTGCGCAGATAGCGGATGTTGAAGGGGTTGCGATTTTCCACCAGCGGCACACGCTCGAGGATTTCGATGCCGTTTTCTTCCAAGGCGTTGACCTTGCGTGGATTGTTGGTCATCAGGCGCAAGCCCTTGATGCCAAGATGATCGATCATCGGCACCACCATGGTGTAGCGGCGCATGTCGGCCGGGAAACCCAGTTGCAGGTTGGCTTCCACCGTGTCGGCGCCGCCGTCTTGCAAATGATAGGCGCGGATCTTGTTGAGCAGACCGATGCCGCGGCCTTCCTGACGCAGATAGAAAATCACGCCGCGCTTTTCCTTGGCGATGCGTTTCAAGGCGGCTTCGAGTTGGGCACCGCAGTCGCAGCGCTGGCTGAACAAGGCGTCGCCGGTCAGGCATTCGGAATGCACGCGCGCCAGCACCGGTTCGCCGTTGGCAACATCGCCGAGCACCAGTGCCAGATGTTCCTTGCCGGAAACGTGATCGACGAAGGCATGCAATTGAAAAGTTGCCCACGGCATGGGCAATGCGCAGGAGCTGACGAATTCCAGATTTTCTTCGGGAATGACGACGTCTGTTTCGATGTTTTCTGTTGACGGCATGATGAACCTAATGTGATGACCTGAAGCGTCTTTGAGCGACGCAGCCGCGTATCTTACCTCGCGGCTTCAATTCTTTCAGGCGCGCGGATTTGCGCCGATTACTTTCTTTTGCTCAATGCAAGGGGCGTACTCCCCTCCGAGCGCGCTCCGGTGCGTGTTTGCACAGACAAATTAAATGGTAGCAGGCGCAGTGTTCTTCAAGTGCAGGCACACGCTTTTTGCGGACGGAAGCGGGTATCAATGGAAATTATTGTCGTTTTATTTACATTGATGAATGTGCCTTGGAAACAAAAAAGCCGGAACAGCAATCAGCTGTTCCGGCTTTTTTCCGCGCAAGTTCAAATTCAAACGTTACGATTCTTGCCCGGCCACATCCGTACAATCAGCGCACCCACCGAAGCAGCAGTCGCCAGAGCAACCACACCAATCCAGCCCCATTGCGCCAGCAACAAGCTGCCCAGCGCAGCACCGGCGGCCATGCCGATGAACATGCCGACGAACAAAACTGCATTCAGACGGCTGCGGGCACCGGGTTCGATGCTGTAGACGATGGTTTGATGCGCCACCAGTGTGGCCTGCACGCCAAGGTCGAAACCAATTGCTGCCAATGCCAGCAACCACAACTGACCGCTGGTCGAGAAGGCTGGTGCGAAGGCCATCGCGATGAAGGACAGAATCGCCAGGCCAATCCCCAGACGGGTTACCAGTTCAGGGCCTTTCTTGTCCGAGATGCGGCCGGCCAGTGGTGCAGCCAGCGCACCGGCGGCGCCTGCCAGACCAAACGCACCGGCAGCGGCGCTGCCCATATGGAATGGCGCAGCATGTAACATCACTGCCAATGTGGACCAGAAGGCGCTGAAACCGACCGACAGCAAACCTTGAGCCAATGCCGCGCGGCGCAATGCAGGATGCTTGTGCACCAGCTTGCCCAGCGAACCCAGCAATGCACTATAGGCAAGATGGGTAGTCGCCTTGAAGCGTGGCAGACCCCGCCATGCCGCGACACCGATCAGCGCAATGCTCACCGAAGCTGCGACAAACATCACGCGCCAGCCGAAGTGCTCTGCCACGAAGCCGCTCAAGACACGCGACAGCAGGATGCCGAGCAGCAAGCCGGTCATGACGGTGCCGACCACCTTGCCGCGATGCTCTTCGGAAGCCAGCGTGGCGGCGGCAGGCACGATGTCTTGCGCCAGCGTTGCCGACAAGCCGATGGCCAGACTCGCGACCAGCAGCATGGTGATGCCGGACGATGCCCCTGCCAGCAGCAGTGCGCCGGTCAGGACGGCGGCCTTGATCAGGATGATGCGGCGGCGGTCATAGCGATCACCGAGCGGCGCCAGCAACAGGATGCCGAGGGCATAACCGAGCTGGGTCAGCATCGGCACCATGCCGACGGCGCGATCAGAAGCACCGATGTCCGCGCCCAGAATGCCGAGCATCGGCTGCGAGTAGTACAGCGAAGCGACGGCCAGACCGGCGCCGGCGGACAACAGCAGCATCAGCGAAGCCGGCAGGTTGGCGCCCGCTGGTGCTGGCGCTGCGATAGTGGTTGCAGCAGCATGGCTTTTAGCCCCCGCTGTTGTATGCGTTTGTTGAATGGAAGACATGATATGTACCCCTTTAATTTGTTGATGGATCGCAGTTTGCGCCCGGATGCTGCGCTGCGGTAGTAGCATGGCTCGCAGAATTGTTATACGCTTGACGTATGAGCCCGCCCGAAAACTTCAACCCGCCCGCCCCCACAGCCTCGGACCGCATCGAGCTGATCCAGACCTTTGTGCGCATCGTTCAGGCAGGGAGCCTGTCGGCGGCGGCGCAGCAGCTGGGCACCACGCAACCGACCATCAGCCGCCGCTTGCAGTTGCTGGAACGCTCGATGGGCCTGCGCCTGCTGCAACGTTCCACCCATGCAATGAAACTGACCGAAGACGGCGAGCGCTGCTACGAGCGCGCGCTCAACCTGTTGGCGGAATGGGAGTCTTTCGAATTCGATTTGCGCGGCGCCAATGTGGAAGCCGGCGGTTCGCTGCGCGTAGTGGTGCCCAATGCTTTCGGGCAACGCCAGCTGATTGCGCCGCTGGCCGAGTTCATGCGGCGTCATCCCGGCATCACCGTGGAATGGCTGTTGTACGACCGCATCGCCGACTTCATCGCGCACGGCATCGACTGCGCGATCCAGGTCGGCGAAGTGACCGATCCCTCGGTAGTAGCTATCCGGCTGGCGGAAGTCCCGCGCATGCTGGCAATTGCCCCTTCGCTGCTGGCGCAACACACGATGCCTGCGCATCCGCGCGATCTGGCAGGGATGCCGTGGCTGGCGATTCCCCAGTTTTATCGACGCGAGATCACGCTGAAAAATGTCATCACCGATGAGGTCGCCGAGGTGGCATTCCAGCCCCGGCTCAGCTCCGACAGTTTGTATGCCCTGACCAACGCGGCAGTGGAAGGCGTGGGCCTGATGCTCGGTTCGGCCTGGCTGCTGCAGGAACATATGGAAAACGGCCGGCTGGTACCGTTGCTGCCCGAATGGGAAGCCGTACCGTTGCCGGTCTCGATCATCTATCCCTACGCCCGCTTCTATCCGGCGCGGCTGCGCTACTTCATCGAAACCATGCGTGAGGCGATGCCAGCGGCGGTGGGTTCTGCCGCACGCTGGACCTGAACCGCTTATTTCAGCGGCTTTTCAGTGGCGCCACACCGGGAATGCCGACCCTGATCAATTGAGAAAACCGCGGATCGTTACCGGCCGCCAGTGCGCGCTCAGTGATGCGTCCACGCGCCCGCAACGTAGCGTGGTCAAAACCAGGCGTGAGACCGCCGACATCGTAGGCATATTCGGCCAGATAGCCTGAAGCCAGCAAGCGGTAGTCCAGCGGCAATTGCGGATTGATGGCGCGCGCCAGATCGAACACGATGGTGGTGCAATTGCTGGTGAGGGTGTTGTAAAAGGCCGGCGCTTCTTCCAGCTTGCGCGCTTCGCCGGCGTAGCCGATGAACAGTTTGCGCAACGTTGCCGGCTCGACTTGCAGGCGATAAAAATACACATCCTCGCCGCGTACATTAGTGCGCACGCGGACGATGTCGCGCTCATCCGACGCCACCAGCACGGTTTCGAATTTGCGGAAGAACCCGCCCAGCGCCGAGAAACTCTCGCCCTTCTCCTTGCGGATCTCCACCGAAAACGTCAGGTAGCGGCCATCGTCAAAACCGAAGGACACCAGCGTATGCGCAATCGCGGGCCCCATCCAATACGACAGCACCAGATCGGCCGTGACCAGGTGATCGAGATCGTATTCGCGATTCTCCCAACGCACGGTGTAATCGGTCTCGCTGCGCCAGTCGAAATTGCGCACATTGGTCAGTCGTACCTTGCTGCCCTCGACATCAATGTGCAGCAGCCGCGCCACATCATCGGCCCAGACACGATCATGCGAAGGCTTGAAAGTGCTCCACCAGCCAAGTACGCCGGTGAAAAAAACCACGAACCAGATCAGCGGCCTCCAACGCCGTTGCCATAAAGCGTGCATGGCCGCCAGCACGGCAAGCGCAAGAAAGACGATGGCCGCTACCTTGATCTGCATCGGTGCGGACAACTGAAACCACAAGGCAAAGCCGGTCCACACGCCCGCTGCGGTGATCGCCAGCGTTAACAACAGACACAGGGCAATCCAGATGAGCTTGCGAAGGCGCCCCACGGGTGGGCGAGAAGAAGAGGAAGGGAAATCCGGCATGGCAATCAGAAGATGAGCGATGACCACAGGATAGCGGAATTTGCAGAAGGTACGAGAAGGAAAGAGAACGCAAAGACGCTTGCAAGCCACCTCGCCTGCCGGTCTACAATAGCGCCCCGGCTGCACACAGCATCATCACCGACAGGAAACAAACATCATGGCCATCAAGCTGGAACAAGGACTGCAAAAGGAAGCCGTCGCTTCGATTCAACGCTACCTCCGCGATAACTTCGATGCCGAAGCAGGCAGCCTGCAGGCAGAGTCACTGCTGCACTTCTTCCTCGAAGAAGTCGGGCCACTGGTCTACAACGCCGCCATCCACGATGCCCAGGAACAACTGCAAAGCCGTGTCGCCGAGCTGGACATTGATTGCCATGAAGAGCCGTTTGGCTATTGGACCAAGAACACAAAACGTCGCTGACATCCAGAGATTATTGCCGCTTCATCACCATCTGCACCGATCCCTGTCCATGGCATTCAAAGGCCAGCGACACATCCGTCAGCAAGCTGGCGGAACAAAGCGTCTGTTGATCCTTCCAGCTGAGCGTGCTGCCGCTGACCGTGCCACTGGCGCTGATCGGCACCGTCGGGAAGTTGCCTTCCATGGTGCCGGTGATGGCCGCTTGCCCTGCCGCTGTGGTGGCGAAGCTGAGCGTCCAGCGTTGCGCCGAGCCGAAAGAGTTATTCCCCGCTCCCGCCCATTGACCGTCGAACAGCGTCGGCTTGAGTTCGCTCTTGACCGGCTTTTTGTCTTGCGGGATCGGCGTGATGGATACCTGTTTGCAGACCTGGCAACTGATCTCGGTGATGTTGGCGCGATTGATCTGCTTCGGTCCCCAGATGTTGTCGGTGCCGGTGTTGCCGCTCACGAGTACATTGAAATACGGGGTGCCGTCGACGTAGTAATTGACTTTGGAACAGGCCGGCGCGGAGGATGTGAATTTCAATTCCGCCGCATACGAACCCAGCGTGGTCGCTTCCACCGGTTTAACGGCGATGGATGCGGAACAAGCACCGACGGGTTGCTGGCAATCGCAGCTGGGATCGACAGCCGGTACCGATGTGGCAGGCGCAGCGGTTTGTGCGCCGGCTTGATGCAGCGACATTGCCGCGACGCTCGCGATAAAAAATACGGAAGATAGTTGTTTCATCATCATTGACTCACCCTGTGCTGAGAAACATGGTTAGTGCGTGACCATGTCTATCTTACACCGGCGTGTAGCGATCGACGCTAAACCAGCGCCACGCCTCCCGAGACCAACAGCAATCCGACCACGATGCGGTTGAACCAGACGGCCGGCAGCCAGCCGTAAAGACGCTCACCAAGCACCACGCCTCCGACAAAGGCCGGCACCAGCAAGCATGTGGAAATCAACAACGGCGCGTGAAGTTGCCGGTTGGCCGCGAGCAGGATGGTCGCGCCGACGAACAAGACAGCAAAGTAACCCAGCAGATTGGCGCGCAAGACGACGGTATCTGTACGGATCCCACTCTCTCCTTTATTGCCCTTCTCCGCCGTCAAGCTCATCCCGCTGAAGTAATACACTGCAGGCGGGCCACCCATGCCGCCGATTGCGGTCATCGCGCCACTGAGCACACCAGCGGTAATCGTCGGCCGTATACCGCCGCCGTGCCGCCAGCGCCAGCCGCGCAGATGCAGGACGGTTATCGCCAGTACCGCAAAACCGATCACGCGGTGCAGTTGTGGATTGCCCGAGGACGCTATCCAGCGCATCGCCACTGCAGTACATATCAGCGCCACCAGCGCCAGCGGCACAACCGACTTCCATTGCACCAGACGCCCCCAGCGACGCACGCCTTGCACGCAGGTCGCGCAATGCACCAGCACAATCAATGCGCCGGCTTCAGGCGCCGGCAGCAGCAGACCAAACAAAGGCGCCATCACCATCGCCGCACCGAACCCGGTAACGCCCTTGGCCATGCCGGCGAGCAAACTGATCAGCGCCAGCGGCAACAAAATGGAAAACGAGATCATGGCGTGGACCGCTATCGGATTGAGTTGGCGCAATCATTGCATTGATGAACACGAGCGCATAAGACCAAGCGCAGCAATCGATGGATCCAGCGAAGCCCTCCCATCGCTCGCACAAAAACAGTGCCGCAGTGCTGATACATGCACAGATCGGGAGCGGATGGCATCAAGCCCGCGCGCTGTTTGCGGATGGCCGGAAGTGGCGACCGGCGAGTGCAGCGGTCGGGCTTTGTACACATCGATGCAGATGGCTCGACAAGCCGCACGCACGCGGCTGGTCCAATCGAAAGCTCGCCGTGGCACCATGGTCTGGCCCGGATTCTGCGTCACAGTAGATGTGTTGCGGCACGCCGTGTCGACAGCTTACTTAACATCACATCTCATCGAGGGGTATCACATGAAAGCATCCGCGTTGTATCGCATGATTGCCAGCATCAACAATGTGCAACTGAAGAAGTGGGTTCGGAAGTCTGCTCAATTGCTGGTTTCCGCCAGTCTGTTGACGGCCGCCGGCAGCACCTTCGCCGCCGACAAGGAAGTGACGATCGCCTTTCAGGACATGATGGTGCCGTGGCGTTACGCGCAGCAGCTTGACGAAGTCGCCAAGGAAACCGGCTACAAGGTCAGTTACCGCAAATTCGGTGGTGGTGGCGACGTCATCCGCGCCATGGCGTCGGGGAACGTGCAAATCGGTGAAGCCGGTTCCAGCCCGGTTGCTGCCGGTTTGAGCCAGGGCTTGCCGATTCAGCTGTTCTGGATTCTCGACAACATCAACGATGCCGAAGCCATGGTGGCGCGCAACGGTTCCGGCGTAACCAGCGTGGCACAACTCAAGGGCAAGCGCCTCGGTGTGCCGTTCGTCTCGACCAGCCATTTCCACGCGCTACTGGCAATCAAGAAAGCCGGCCTGTCGCCAAGCGACGTCAAAGTACTCAACATGCGTCCGCCTGAAATCGCGGCAGCCTGGGAGCGTGGCGACATCGATGCCGCCTTCGTCTGGAATCCGGTGTTGGCAAAAATCTCCGCCAGCGGCAAAGCCATCACCAGCTCCGGCAAGATCGCCGCCGACACCGGCATCGCGACCTTTGACGGCTTCGTGGTCAACAGCGAATGGGCGCAAGGCAATCAAGCTTTCATGATGAGCTTGGTCAAGATCCTCGCCAAGTACGACGCCATGTATCGTGCGCATCCTGAACAATGGACCGGTAGCACGCCGCAGGGTAAAGCAGTGGCGACCATCAGCGGTGGCGAGCCGGGCGAAGTGGCGGCAGCACTGGCCTTGTATCAGTTCCCGACACCGGCCGAACAGGCCTCGGTGAAATGGCTGTCCGGCGGCAAGAACGCAGGCGCAGTGAAATCGCTGCAGGCAACCGCCGATTTCCTGAAGGAACAAAAGACGCTGCAAAGCACCCTGCCTGACTACTCGGTGGGCGTGACCGACCAGTACGTCAAGGCGCTCGCCAAGTAAATCCAGACACGTTCATTCACGGAGACCGACCATGCTGGAAATCAACAATGTGTCCATCGAGTACGCCGCACGCAAAGGGCCTCCCAGCCTCGCGCTGGACAATGTATCGCTGTCGATTGCCGCGGGTGAGTTCGTGGTGGCGCTGGGCGCGTCGGGCTGTGGCAAAACCACGCTGCTCAACACCATCGCCGGCTTCATTCCCGCTACCCGCGGCGAGGTGCTGCTCAACGGCACCGCAGTCGAGGGACCTGGGTATGAGCGCGGCGTGGTGTTTCAAAAGCACGCGCTGATGCCGTGGATGAATGTGGTGGAAAACGTCGAGTTCGGACTGCGCCTGCGCAAAATGCCGCTGCATGAACGCCGCCGCATCGGACTCGAATGTCTGAACAAGGTCGGCCTGCTGTCGTCGGCCTATAAGCAGGTCTACGAATTGTCCGGCGGCATGCAGCAACGCGTCGGCGTGGCGCGTGCCATCGCGTCATCGCCGTCGGTAATGTTGCTTGACGAACCGCTGGGTGCGCTCGACGCCTTCACGCGCGAGTCGATTCAGGAGTTGCTGCTCAATCTGTGGGATGAGGCCAAAGGCGTGTTCTTCTTCATCACCCACGATGTCGAAGAGGCGTTGTTCCTCGCCACCCGGCTGATCATCATGGCGCCGCATCCGGGCCGCGTGGTGCATGAGATGGAGTTACCCTTCGCCCGCCGTTACCTGGAAACCCGCGACGCCCGCGGCACCAAAGCCAGCCCCGATTTCATCGCAGCGCGCGAACGCGTACTGACGCTGGTGCACGAAACTTCATCGGGAGGAATGCACTGATGTCTTCCGCATCTTCTACTTCTTCCTCTGCCACGTCCTCTATCGGCAGACCCAACGCGGAGCTGACCATGTCCATCGACACTACCGTCGTCAAGAAGGCCGCGCCTGCGCCACTGTCCAATGCGGCGCGCCGCAAACGCGCGCGCAGCTATGGTGCGCTCGGCCAGGGCAGCACCTGGGTCATCAGCAGCGTCACTGTCATCGCGCTGCTGGCGCTATGGTGGCTGGCGACGAGCATGCATTGGATCAAGCCGCTGTTTCTGCCGTCGCCGGCGGCAACGTTCAAAGCCTTCGTCAGTGCATTGCAGGGACAGACGCAAGGCGATACGCCGCTGGCTCAGCATGTGCTGATCAGCATCTCACGCGTGATGTCGGCGTTTTTGCTGGCGGTCGTGACCGCCGTGCCGGTCGGTATCGCCATGGGTACCTCGCGCATTGCACGCGGCATCGCTGATCCACTCATCGAGTTTTACCGGCCGCTGCCACCGCTGGCCTATCTGCCATTAATCGTGATCTGGCTCGGCATCGATGAAAGCGCCAAGATCACACTGATCTACCTGGCCTGCTTCGCACCGCTGGCGATGGCCTCCAAAGCCGGCGTGCGCTCGGTGGCGGTAGAGCAGATCAACGCCGCACGCTCGCTGGGCGCCAGCAACTGGCAGGTGATCCGGCTGGTGGTCTTGCCGGCGGCGCTGCCGGAAATTCTGACCGGCATGCGCATCGCCATCGGATTCGGCTGGACCACGCTGGTGGCGGCCGAGATGGTCGCGGCCACGGCCGGCATCGGCCAGATGGTGTTGAATGCTTCCAACTTCCTGCGCACCGATGTCGTGATCATGGGCATTGTCGTGATCGGTTTGCTGGCTTACGGCATCGACGTTCTCATGCGCAAGATGGAAGTCCGGCTGATTCCTTGGAAGGGCAAGATGTAAGCGGTCGCCGCTGCATCCAGATTGTTTCTATCGTTTCAATTGGCACGAAAGATGCTGGCACTGCCGGCATCTGGTTTTTGGAGAAGCACGTGCGCATCAGCGACGCTCATCAGGTCATGTGGCATCAGATTTTCCCCGAGCCGGATCGGCGCGGCACGACGTTGCAAAGCCAATTGCGCGTGTGCTTCGTCGATGCCGTGCTGGACGGCCGGCTGATGGCGGGCATGCGCCTGCCATCCAGCCGCGAGCTGGCCGACATGCTGTCGATTTCGCGCAATACCGTGGTGCTGGTCTACGAGAAGCTGGCCGAAGACGGCTATCTGGAAAACCGTCCACGCAACGGCTACTATGTCAGCGATCAGTATCTGCGCCAGGTGCGCGACGCCAGCGCGGCCAAACCCGTGATGCCAGAGCGCGACAGCCATCGCGTCGACTGGAATGCACGCATGAGCGCCCTGCCGGACGCGATGAAATGGCTGGACAAACCCAGCGACTGGCAACGCTATCGCTATCCTTTTCTCTACGGCCAGTTCGACCCCAGCCTGTTTCCGATTGCCGACTGGCGCGAATGCAGCCGCCAGGCGCTGGACGTCAGCGCTATCCGCGGCTGGGCCCCCGACGCCATCGACAACGACAACGCATCGCTGGTCGATCAACTGATCCGGCGCGTGTTGCCGCGACGCGGCATCGCCGCCAAGCGCGAAGAAGTCTTGCTGACCGTCGGTGCGCAACAGGCGCTATATCTGGTCGGCGAATTGCTGGTGCCGCCCGGCTCCACCGTTGCGGTGGAAGATCCCGGCTACATGGATGCCCGCAACATCTTCCTGCGGCGTGGCGCCAAACTGCAGGGTTTGGGCCTGGATCGCGACGGCGTGCTGCCCGATCCGGCCGTACTGGCATCGTCGCAGACCGTGTATTGCACGCCCAGCCATCAATGCCCGACCGGCATCACGCTCAATACCGAACGGCGGCTGGCTTTGCTAGCCTGGGCGCGCGAGCATGACGGCATTCTTATCGAAGACGACTACGACGCCGAGATGCAATACGTCGGTAAGCCTTCACCCGCCCTCAAGGCCATCGATCACGATCAGCGCGTGATCTACATCGGCAGCCTGTCAAAGACTTTGTCGCCCGGCTTGCGCATCGGCTACATCGTGGCGCCGGCGGAGGTGATCACGCAACTGCGCGTGCTGCGCCGTCTGATGATCCGCCATCCCGCCACCAACAACCAGCTGGCGGCGGCGTTGTTCATTTCGCACGGACATTACGATCGCTTTTTGCATGTCATGCGCGAGGAACTGGCCAAGCGCGCATCCGTTCTGATCGAGGCGGTGCGCCGCTATCTGCCGGAGATGCAGTTCGTCGCGCCGGACGGCGGCTCAGCGCTGTGGGGAACATTTGCGGAAGATGTCGATACGCGCTTGCTGCGCAAAGTGGCATCCGAACAGGGGATTCTGATCGAATCCGGCGAGGCGTTTTTCTTGTCACCGCAAGGGCAGTTCAATTGTGTGCGCCTGGGTTTTTCATCAATACCGGCAGAACGCATCGAGTCCGGCATCCGTGAACTGGCGATACTGGCCGCACCGATGCTGCGCAGGCGCATCCTGACAGCTTGAGCAGTCTGACAGGCTTCAAAAAATAATCAGAGAATTTCGTCGCGCAGCCAATACCAGCGATACAGCATGCTTTGTCCAAAACGGCGGAACGGTGCCGCCCATTCGCCCTGATCGGGAAACGGCAAGGGACTGTCGTAGATCGGCAAATCCATGCTCTTGTCGCGCAGGCCTGCGACGCGTTCGGCCATGCGCCGTCCCGCATGCGCGGAGAACGACACGCCGTTGCCACCGTAACCGAGTGCATAAAAAACCGATTGCTTCGGATCTGGCTGCACCACGCGCGGCATCATGTCATGGCTGACATCGACCCAGCCCCACCACGAATAATCGATCTGGATGCCGGCCAGCGCCGGGAATTTTCGCGCCAGACCCTCGACCAGTAAACGGTAGTGCGTCTCGCGGTCGGCTTCGGCCCCGGCGATGGCGCTGCGGCTACCGATCTGTACCCGGTTATCCGGCAGCAGGCGGTAGTAGAAGCGCAAGGTTCTCGTATCGGTGATGGCCTGATGCGTCAGAAAGTTGGTCGCCTTGAGCTCTTCTGACGTCAGCGGACGCGTGACGATGGAGTTCGACAGCACCGGGAACAATCGATTTTTCAGCAACGGCGTCAGCCCCGGAATACCATAAGCGCCGGTGGCAATGGCGACGGTGCGGGCACGTACGATGCCGCCCGGCGTGCGCAGATGATGCACGCCGTTTTTAGTCTCCCAGCCGATAACGGGGCTCGACGGATGCACCCGCGCGCCGAGTACGCGGGCTTTTTTCAGATAGCCGAAGGCTAGCTTGAGCGGATGCACGCAGATGCCTTCCGCTTCATGCATGGCGCCGGCCGCCTCCTGGTCGCCGCACCAGTCGCGCCGTACCTCATCGCTGCTGAGGATGCGCGTGTCGTAGCCGAATTGCTCGCGCATGATGCGCGCTTCGTTCTCCAGAAAAGCCATCTTCTTGGGACGATGCGCAATATAGAGATGTCCACCGGGCTGCGGATCGCAATCGATCTGCGCCACCAGATTCTTGAAAGTGTCGAAGCCGTAACGAATTTCTTCATCCAGGCGCAGCGCCGTCTTCAAACCCCAGCGCTCTATCCACTGCGACCGGTATAACCGGCCGCTGGCGTTTTGACCTTGCCCGCCGTTGCGGCTGGTGCAACCCCAGGCGACCTGATTGGCTTCCAGCACGGTGGCCCGGATGCCATGCTCCTGCGCCAGAAATAAAGCCGTCGCCAGCCCGGTGAAGCCGGAGCCGATGATCACCACATCGGCATCGACGTCGCCGCTGACGGGGCCGTCATGCTGCGGCGGCTCGCCTGCGGTCGCGACCCAATAGGTCGGTGCGTAGTCAGTATTGCGGCCGATGCTGGCGGACACCAGCGGATCGAAATGCTGGTCATAAGCTTGCGGCGGCACTTGGGCGAAAGCGGAATACGGGCTGTTCATGGCGAATCCTGTGAACCTGGCGGAAGAAGAAAAATCGATCAGACCACAGCGGGCAGACGCGGACGGTCTTTGCGAAACACGTTCTTTTCCAGAATCTTGCCGTCGCGGAAAGTGAACAGATCGACACCATCGGATTCCGAGCGCGTCCCGTCAGCGGCGGTACCGGTGAACGTCCATTCCGAAACCCCGCGTTCGCCGCTGACCCAATGGCGGCCGTTACGCCATTGCGCATCCGGGAAATTGGTCCAGGCCGCGGCAAAGGCTTTGCCGACGGCAGCGTGGCCAACATGGCGCGTGCCGCAGGCTTCCGGCCCGGCGGCGGTGAGGAAGACGCACTCCTCATGCATGAAACTCATCAGCGCCGGCAAGTCATGGCGGTTCCACGCGTCTGAAAACGCTTGCAGCATATCGACGCCAACGGCGTCGGAAGAAGGTGAGGATAAGGAATCTTGCATGAACAGCTCCTGGGCTGACTGGATTGAAAAAGCGGACGCATTGCGCGTCACGGCGATGGAGACAGCCTAAAGGAGCGCTGGATCTATCCATAGAGCCAGGAACATGTTTTGATCAGGCCAGCAAATCAGAAGAACGCTGACGGAACGCTGGCAAAAAGCTGACTTGAGTGTGACGAAATTGTCATGCGTTCGTCATGTTGGTGTTGAGCGGCGAGGCGCACACTGTGATTCACGATGGACGCAGCCCCCTTTTTAACGCTTTAACGCATCAATGCTTCCCTTTAGCCATGCCGTCTGCATGGCTGACTGCGGCCATCGTCTGATATTTGGAGAACTACCATGCGTAAATTTCACATCGCCCTCGCCGTCCTTACCTTGAGCACCGCTGCCAGCGCTTTTGCAGAAGCACCGTATCCAGTCGACAAGCCGTTCACATCGACCGTCTCGCGTGCGCAGGTCAAACAAGACCTGATCCAGGCAGAACATCAGGGCCTGCTGTCGGAAGGCGACAACTATCCTGTCGTGTCGCAAGCACCATCGTCGCTGAGCCGCAAGAACGTTCAACAGCAATTGCAGACTGCGCAGCACGGCGACACGCTCTATTCCGGCGCCTGATCCGGCGGCACGCGTGCCGCTGCATCGATAAGCATCTCAGCAACATTGCAAGGGACATACACGCCGGACGGGGGGAAGGCGTGGTGTTCGTGCAGAATGAAAAAAGGCAGACCAACGAATTGGTCTGCCTTTTTTGTTTTGCGGATCTGCCGGCTTGCGCAGATCCGTTTTGCTCTTTACTTCAAGCGGTACTTCAACTGCCTGCTTGAACGTTGCCTGATTACTTGACGCTGCTCAGTGCTGCATTGAAAGTCGCGCTAGGACGCATGACTTCGCTGACCTTCTTCGGATCGGCCATGAAATAGCCGCCGATGTCGACCGGCTTGCCTTGCACTGCCTTGAGTTCTGCAGTGATCTTGGCTTCGTTCTCTGTCAGTGTCTTGGCCAGCGGTGCGAACTTGGCTGCCAGTTCGGCGTCGTCCTTTTGTGCTGCCAGTTCTTGTGCCCAGTACATGGCCAGGTAGAAATGGCTGCCGCGATTGTCCAGCTCACCGGTCTTCGGCGATGGCGACTGATTGTTATCCAGCAGTTTGCCGGTGGCGTCATCCAGCGCTTTGGCCAGAACCTGTGCCTTCTTGTTGCCGGTCTTGATGCCCATGTCTTCCAGCGACACGGCCAACGCCAGGAATTCACCCAGCGAATCCCAGCGCAGATGGTTTTCTTCCACCAGTTGCTTGACGTGCTTCGGCGCCGAACCGCCTGCGCCTGTTTCGTACATGCCGCCACCAGCCATCAGCGGAACGATCGACAGCATCTTGGCGCTGGTGCCCAGTTCCATGATCGGGAACAAGTCGGTCAGGTAGTCGCGCAGGATGTTGCCGGTCACCGAGATGGTGTCCAGGCCGCGGATGACGCGTTCCAGCGTGTAACGCATGGCGCGCACTTGCGACATGATCTGGATGTCCAGGCCCTTGGTGTCGTGATCCTTCAGGTAAGTCTCAACCTTCTTGATCAGTTCTGCTTCGTGCGGACGGTACGGGTCGAGCCAGAATACTGCCGGCATGCCGGAGTTGCGTGCGCGGGTGACGGCCAGTTTGACCCAGTCGCGGATCGGCTCGTCCTTGACCTGGCACATGCGCCAGATGTCGCCTTGCTCGACGTTTTGTGTCAGCAGCACTTCGCCTGTCGCCAGGTCGACGATATTGGCGACGCCGTCTTCAGCGATTTCAAATGTCTTGTCGTGCGAACCGTATTCTTCCGCTTTTTGCGCCATCAGACCGACGTTAGGCACGGTACCCATGGTGGTCGGATCGAAGTTGCCGTTGGTTTTGCAGAAGTTGATGACTTCTTGGTAGATACGGGCAAAGGTGCTTTCCGGGATCACTGCCTTGGTGTCTTGCGGCTTGCCGTTGGCATCCCACATCTTGCCGCCGATACGGATCATGGCCGGCATCGATGCATCGACGATCACGTCGTTCGGTGCGTGCAGGTTGGAAATGCCCTTGGCCGAATCAACCATCGCCAGCGATGGACGATGTTCGTGACAGGCGTGCAGGTCACGGATGATTTCTTCTTTCTTCGACGACGGCAGTGTTTCGATTTTTTCGTACAGGTTGACCAGGCCGTTGTTGACGTTCACGCCCAGTTCGTCGAACAGCTTGCCATGCTTGGCAAACGCTTCCTTGTAGAAAATCTTGACGGCGTGGCCGAACACGATCGGGTGCGAGACCTTCATCATGGTTGCCTTGACGTGCAGCGACAGCATGACGCCGGTCTTGCGCGCATCTTCAAATTGCTCTTCGTAGAAATCGCACAGCGCCTTCTTGCTCATGAACATGCTGTCGATGATTTCGCCGGCCTTCAATGCAACCTTGGCCTTCAGGACGGTGGTCTTGCCGCTCTTGCCGATCAGTTCCATCTTGACGTCGCGTGCAGCGCCGATGGTCATGGACTTTTCGCCATGGTAGAAGTCGCCATGCGTCATGTGCGCAACGTGCGAGCGCGATGCCATGCTCCACTCGCCCATGCTGTGCGGGTGCTTGCGTGCGAAGCGCTTGATCGATGCCGGTGCGCGGCGATCGGAGTTACCTTCGCGCAGAACCGGGTTCACGGCGCTGCCGAGCACTTTGGAATAGCTCTTCAGGATTTCTTTTTCTTCGTCGGTCTTTGGATCTTCCGGCACATCAGGGATGGCGTAACCACGCGATTGCAGTTCACGCACGGCGGCTTGCAGCTGCGGCACCGAGGCGCTGATGTTCGGCAGCTTGATGATGTTGGCGCTTGGATCTTGTGTCAGCTTGCCCAGCGCGGCCAGATTGTCTGGAACACGTTGTTCAGGTGTCAGACGATCCGGGAATTCGGCCAGAATACGCGTCGCCACCGAGATATCGCTTTCCACGACATCGACGCCCACCGGTGCGGTGAAGGTTCGGATGATCGGCAGGAGGGAGTACGTCGCCAGCAGCGGCGCCTCGTCAGTAAGCGTATAGATGATGGTGGATTTATCTGTGGTCATGATGACGTCCTTGCTGTTGATGTGTCGGTTTTGCTTCTCTATGTGTTTATTCAGTGCAGCCGTTTGCCAAGGCCTGATTGTATTGGCGCTTCCTGTCGTCAATCTTCATTGCGCTGAAACAGTCTGAGGAGAGTGTTTCAAAGAAGAAATGTTGCCGTAAAAGAAAGTTAATTCCGCAAAACTCCGAGTCGCGGACGCTTTCTTTTCGGCGCACAACACAAAATCAGCCAGTAGTTTACATCGAAGCCGCCCTGAATGCCTTGAGAATTGGATTTTTGGCGTTGGCGAAGCCTTTTGCCGGAAAGCGACCGGCGCGGCAGCTTCGGCGATTTTGATGAAAAAATGGCAATTTTGCAGCGCAGACAAGACCTGCGAACGCTGCCGACGGCACTCAGTTTCTGAGTAGATCCACGCCCAGCGCCCGGAAATCCTGCGGCGCCATGCCGTAAGCCCGGCGAAATGCCCGCGTAAAGTCGGACGGGCTGCCGAATGACCAGCCGTAGGCGATTTCCATGATACTGACATGCGGCGCGGTGGCCAGTTCTTCCGCCGCTTCGCGCAGTCGCCGATTGCGGATGTAGGTGCCGATCCCGCCTTCATGCTCGAACATGCGGTACAAGGTCGGCCGTGGAATCGGGAAAGTCCGCAGGATCGCTTCCGTCGTCAGGTCGCCGTCGCGCAGGTTAAGCTCGATGAAATCCCGGATCTGATTGCGCGTCGCCGTTTGCACCGCCGCATGGGGACCTGTGCTGCGCCGCGTTTGCTTCTTGAAGGCTGCCAGGATCAGCCCCGCACACACGCGAATGGATTCCTCCGCCTGTTCCTGTGACATCGTCGGCAAGCCGGCACACAGGCTCGTCACACGGTCGAGAATAAGTCGCGTCAGCGGTGTCGTATACCCGACGACCTGGCCGTGCAAGGATTCGGCATCGGGGATTTCTTGCTCCACCAGCGCGCGCGGCAGGAAGAATGCCAGCACCCGCGAATAGGTCGGACGCACCATGTGCATGGGCTGTCCCATGTCGAGCGCAAGAATGCCCGGCACGAACTGCGACGATTTCCTCTCCTTGACGGTGCCGATGGCGGTTTCCATGATGCCTTCCACGGCAACATGGAAAACGTAATCACGCACGCTGTCGCGCGAGATGCGGGCATTGGTGCGGGCCTGCGACAGGGCGTCGGTACGACTGTCGAGGTAAATCATGTCGCTCAGGACATAGGTATCGATCTCGCCCCTGAAACCGAACTCGCGCTGAACGCGCGACACCGGGAAATCGAGAATGCGGCCGACATAGTCGCCCCAGGCCGGCGCCTGCAAGCCGCGGCTTTCGCCGGCTACGGTGAAATGCTGATGAATCACGCGCGGCATCGACGCCTGCAGTCCGGCATCGGGCAGAGGAAAGGCGTAGCGCTGCTGCTGGTTGGCGATAAGCCGACTCACGGCAGCGGAATAGCCTCTGCTCATGATCGGCAGATATGCAGATGAAACATGTCAGCAGCTAGGGCTGTTGCAGATTGCATGATGTCCTGAATAAATTGCTGGCTTCCCGGCATCGGAAAAATCAATGCCGAAAGGAAACTTCGAGAGATGCATTAACACCGGTTTAGTGTAAACAAGCAGCCCAGTGTGAGAAAGCCGGAACAGGGATGTTTTCCACGGGCAATTCACGGGGGTATGTCCTCCCCGCTCAGATGCGCAGATGCTGGCTCATGTGATCGATGAATACGCGCAGCTTGGGCGAGGCATAACGGCTCGCCGGCCACAGTATCCAGAACGTCACGGTGCGGTCGAGATAATCATCCAATACAGTCTGCAGCAAACCCTGATCAAGCGCATCGCGCACCAGGAAGGCAGGCAGAAAAGCGATACCTCGCCCCTGCAGCACCGAATACGCCAGCGGCTCGATGGTGTTGACGGTGATGGTTTCCGGCAGCACCAGCTCGGGATCGGTTTCTTCGCGGCGCAGAGGCCAGCGCTCCAGCTTGCCGGTGGCGGGAAAGCGATGCTGCAGGCAGGCGTGCCTGGTCAATTCGCTCGGATGGGTCGGCGTGCCGTGCTGTTTGAGATAGCCGGGCGTAGCCACCAGCACATGCGGGCAAGCACCCAGCCGGCGCGCCACCAGGCGCGAATCGGTCTGCTCGCCGGTGCGGATCACGATATCGAAGCCCTCTTCCACCACGTCCACCATGCGGTCCGACATGTCGATATCAAGATCGATGTCAGGATAGCGCGCCATGAAACTGTCGAAGATCGGCATCAGCAGATTGACCAGTTGCGGCGCCCCCACGCGCAAACGTCCGCGCGGACTGCCGGCAGCATCCGACAACTCGGCCTCGGCGGCGTCGACTTCGCTGAGGATGCGACGGCAGCGCTCCAGAAACAGCGCCCCTTCGGACGTCAGCGTGATACTGCGCGTGCTGCGATGGAACAACCGCACGCGCAACCGCTCTTCCATGCGCGCAATGCTCTTGCCTACCGCCGACGACGACACGCCGAGAATACGGCCTGCTTCGGTAAAGCTGCGCGTCTCCGCGACCTGCACAAACATTGAAATACCGTTGAGGCTGTCCATGATCCGGTTCCAAGGTGGAGTAAGTAACTAACACGTCCTGTTGGGGGATTTCCGTGAGGAAATCAAGCGAACGATTCAAGAACTATTGTCCGATATGTTGAGAAATCAGGGCTATTTTTCTTAAGTGATCGAGCGCCTATATTGCCTACACCGCACTTGCATTTGAAACCTGCACTGCGTCTTGCAGACAACAACCTATCGAATCCAACAGTGAGCAAACCATGTCCCAACTCTCTAAACTCCATACCGACGTCAACGTCGGCCCTTACGAAATCTCCCACCGCGTCGTGCTGGCGCCGCTGACCCGCATGCGTGCCGAAGCCGGCGCGATTCCCGGTGCGCTGATGGCCGAGTATTACGCACAACGCACCTCGCAGGGCGGCCTGCTGATCGGCGAAGCCACCATCGCCGCCGCCAACGGCAACGGTTACCTCGGCGCGCCGGGCCTGTATGACGACAGCCAGATCGCCGGCTGGAAGCTGGTCACCGACGCCGTCCACGCCAAGGGCGGCCGCATCTTCCTGCAGCTGTACCACGCCGGCCGTCAATCCAACAGCCAGCTGCAACCCGGCGGCGGCCAACCGGTCGCTCCCTCGGCGGTGGAACACGGCGGCGTCGCCTATACCGAAGCCGGCTGGGTTCCCAACACACCGGCGCGCGCACTGACGATTGCGGAAATCAGCGACCTCGTCGAGAGCTTTCGCACAGCCGCCGAACGCGGCGTGCAAGCCGGCTTCGACGGCGTGGAAATCCACGGCGCCAACGGCTACCTGTTCGACCAGTTTTTGCAAGACGGCAGCAACAAGCGTACCGACATCTACGGCGGCTCGTTTGAAAACCGCAGCCGCTTTCTGCTCGACGTCACGCGCGCACTGATCACAGTCTGGGGCAGCAAGCGTGTCGCCGTGCGCCTCGGCCCGAGCGGCACCTGGGGCGACATGTCCGACAGCAATCCGCAAGCCTTGTTTGCTTACGTCGCGCAGCAACTCTCCGCGCTCGACCTGGCCTACCTGCATCTGATCGAGCCGCGCGTGCTCGGCAACGTCGACGACGACAGCAAAGACCCGGCACCGGTCGCGGCCCAGCTCATGCGCAAACATTACAAAGGCCTCCTCATTGCGGCGGGCGGCTTCAAGGGCGATACGGCGGAAGCGATCCTGCAAGCGGGCGACGCCGATCTGGTTGCTTTCGGCCGCGACTTCATCGCCAATCCGGACCTGCCGGAGCGCCTGCGCAACGGCTGGGCCTTAAACCCGTATGATCGTCCTACTTTCTTCGGCGGCACCGACGTCGGCTATACCGATTATCCCTTCCACGTGAGTCACGAAGTCAACGCAGACACAGCACTGGCGGCATAAGTTGAGCAATGCAGCTATGCGAACGCACGCATAGCTGCTCTTTTTATTTTTCGGAGAATCTGACATGGCAGACGGCAACAACACTTTTCTGATCGACGGCACGACGCCGGTACAACGCCTCGGTTTCGGCGCCATGCGCATCACCGGCCCCGGCATCTGGGGCGAACCGGAAGACCGCGCCGAAGCGATCCGCACGCTGCGCCGTCTGCCGGATCTGGGTGTCAATTTCATCGACACCGCCGACTCGTATGGGCCGAACGTTTCCGAAGAACTGATCCGCACGGCGCTGCATCCCTACGGCGGCATTCTGGTCGCGACCAAGGCCGGACTGGTGCGCACCGGCCCCGACCATTGGGTGCCGCTGGGCCGCCCTGAATACCTGATCCAGCAGGCCCACACAAGCCTGCGCAGGCTGGGCGTGGAACAGATCGGCCTGTGGCAATTGCATCGCATCGATCCGCGCGTGCCGGCCGACGAACAGTTCGGCACGGTGCGGCAACTGATCGACGACGGCATAATCCGTCATGCGGGCCTGAGCGAAGTCACCGTGGCCGATATTGAAGCGGCATCGCGCCATTTCAAAGTCGCGACCGTACAAAACTGCTACAACCTAGCCGACCGCGCCAGCGAAGACGTCCTCGACTACTGCACGCAACACGGCATCGGCTTCATCCCCTGGTATCCCCTGGCGGGCGGCGACTTGCTGCAAAGCGCCTTGTCGTCAACGCTGGCGAAAGTCGCGGCAAGCCATGATGCAACGGTAGCGCAGATCGCGCTGGCCTGGCTGCTCAAGCGCAGCCCGGTAATGTTGCCGATTCCCGGCACGTCGAAAGTCAAACATTTGGAACAGAACGTCGCCGCTGCGCGCATCTGCCTGACCGAGCAAGAGTTCGCAGAACTCGATGCCTCCGGCCGGACGTAGGCCGGTGCACTGACGTCGATGCTCGCCGTGAACAATATGTCCGCGCGGTGTGCCAAACCTGCCTTGGCTTAGCAGATTCAGTAACCGCTGCTGCGATCCACCAGATTGCGCAGCGGTTCGCCGTGTTGCAGGCGGCGGATGTTTTCTTCGATCTGATCGAGCACGCTGTCGTAGCTGGCAGCAGCGGCGATGTGCGGCGTGACGATGACGTTGGGCATAGACCAGAACGGACTGTCCACCGATAGCGGTTCTTTTTCAAATACGTCGAGAATGGCGCCGCGCAGATGACCATTCTCAAGCATGGCTTGTACCTCGACCGATACCAGATGGCCGCCGCGGCCAACGTGGATCAGGGCGGCGCCGGCAGGTAATGCCGACAGCGTGGCGCGATTGAGGATGCCTTGCGTTTGTGCCGTCAGCGGCAACAGACAGACGAGGATATCGGTGCCGCTGAGGAAATCATCAAATTGATTTTCGCCATAAAAACTCTCCATGCCCTCTACTGTCTTTTCCTGACGCGACCAGCCGCGCACCTTGAATCCCATCCGCAGCAATTCACCGGCAACATGCGCGCCGAGTTGCCCCACGCCCATGATGCCGACCGTACAGGATGACGCCGCAGCAGGCGCAGTGCGATGCCAGATCTTGTTGCGCTGATTGGCGAGGGCGCGGTCCAGATCGCGGTGGTAGTACAGCACGCCCCAGGTGATGAATTCCGTCATGGCGACGGTGAGGTCAGGCGCGACCACGCGGCACAGGGGAAGCGCCGGCAAGTGTGGGTCACACAGAATGTTGTCCACACCGGCTGCGATTGCATGGATCAGGCGCAGCCGTGGATACGCCGCCAGTGCGCCGGGTGGCGGCGACCAACAGACGGCGACTTCAGCCTCTTCTGCACCGGCGTCGCCGGGCTGCAAGACCTCGATGTTGCCGGTACGCTCGCGTGCCAGCACCGCAATTTTAGGGATGTCGGAGCTGACGCCGAGAAAGACAAGCTTGGTCATGGCAAAAGGATCAGTGGAAATTCAGCAGAAACTCATTGACGATAATCAGGCTGATCGTTTTCGATCAGGCGCAATGCCGCCTGCCATGCGAGATCCATGATGCCGCTCGCGTTGTCGCCGGCGAACTGTTGCGCCGTGCGCAGGCGCACCGCTTCCGGCGGTAAACGCAAAGTCTGCCCACCCGATAGCGCGGCCACCTGTGCCTGGCAAGCACGTTCGAGGAAATAGATTTCGTGGAAGGCTTCGGCCGCCGTTGAACCCGCCGCCAGCAAACCGTGATTGCGCAGGATCATCGCCTTGTTGTTGCCGAGGTTGGCGACCAGACGCTCGCGCTCGGCCAGGTCGAGAGCGATGCCTTCGTAGTCGTGATAGCCGAGCTTGCCGTAGAACTTCATCGCATGCTGGCTGATCGGCAGCAAGCCCTGCTCCTGCGCTGCCACGGCGATCCCGGCCGAGGTATGCGTATGGATCACGAAATGCAGATCGGGCCGCGCATGATGGACCGCCGAATGGATCGTGAAACCGGCAGCGTTGACGCGCTGCCCGGCAGGCGCGCCGTTGCCGGTCTTGAGTTCGCGTCCGGCATGGTCGACCTTGACCAGATCGGAAGCGCGCATCTCATGAAACAGCACGCCGTAGCGATTGATCAGGAACTGATCTTCATGCCCAGGCAACCGCGCCGAGATGTGCGTATCGATCATGTCGGTCATGCGGAAATACGCCGCCAATCGGTACAGCGCCGCCAGCTCGCAGCGCGTGTTCCATTCCGCGCTGTCGGTAACGTCGGCAACATCGGTCATGGCTTATTTTCCCTGATTCACGGCAACCGGCATGCTCGACGATTGCAGCTTGTACTTCGCCAGCAGCTTGTCATAGGTGCCGTTGCGTTGCAGGTTTTGCAGTGCGCCCAGCACGGCGGCACGCAGCACCGGTTCGGTCTTGGAGACCGGGATGCCGGTTTCCTGCTGGAACAGCGGCTGGCCGAGCAGCACGTAAGTGTTGGCTTCCATGGTCTGGAAGTACGGCAGGGTCTCGCTGCCCTGCACGGCAACGTCGATACGGCCGGTCTTCAATTGCGTGCGCGCATCCACCGAACCTTCGGTGCCGATCACGGTGATGGCCGGCTTGCCCTTGGCGACGCAATTATCGGTGCTCCAGGCAGCGATCTGAACCGGCCAGTTGGTGTTGCGGCTGGCGCCGACCTTGGTGCCGCAGACATCAGCGATACCCTTGATCTTGGCGGCGTTGGCTTGCAGCGTGAAGAACTGCGGGCCGGTCTTCATGTAGTCGATGAAGTCGGCGACCTTCTGGCGTTCTGCCGTGTCGCTGATGGCAACCATGGCGATATCGACGCGGCCGGTGGCCAGCGAGCTGAAGACCTGGGCGAAGGCGGTTTCCTGATACTCGACCTTGAGGCCGAGTTCCTTGGCAATGGCTTCGCCGAGTTCGATGTCGAGGCCCATCAGCTGGCCGGTCTCCGGATTCTTGTAGGCGATCGGCGGATAGTTGGCTTGTGTCGCGATGACCAGTTTGCCGGCTTTCTTGATGCGCTCCGGCAGAGGCAGATCAGCGGCATGTGCCGACAATGCGCCCATTGCGGTGATGGCGGTGACGGCCAGCGCAATACTGCGCAAGCTCATGTTGGTCAGAAGTCGGTTAAATAGTTGCACTTGATTCCCCTTAAAAATAGTAGTTCAAGATCAGCTCAAAATCGCTGCAATAAATTCCTTGGTGCGCGCGTGCTGCGGATGCGTCAGGACTTCAGCCGGCGTGCCGCACTCCAGCACCTGCCCCTGATCCATGAAAACCACGCGGTCCGATACCTCGCGGGCAAACCCGAGCTCGTGCGTGACCACGATCATGGTCATGCCGGACAGCGCCAGATCCTTCATCACGCCCAGCACTTCGCCGACCAGTTCCGGATCGAGCGCCGACGTCGGTTCATCGAACAGCATCAGCTTGGGCCGCATCGCCAGTGCGCGCGCAATCGCCACACGCTGTTGCTGGCCGCCCGACAATTCGCCTGGATACGCGCCGGACTTGCCGGCCAGGCCGACGCGTTCGAGCAAGGCTTCGGCTTCGTCGCGCACCTCGGCGCGCTTGCGCTGCTGCACCACGACCGGGCCTTCCATGATGTTTTGCAAGGCGGTCATGTGGCCGAACAGATTGAAGCGCTGAAACACCATGCCGCTGGCCAGCCGCTGACGCGCGATCTCGCTGTCGCTGAGTTCGCGCAGTTCGTTGCCCTTGCGGCGATAGCCGCACAGTTCACCGCCGAGCCAGATCGCGCCGCCGTCAGTGCGCTCCAGTTGGTTGATACAGCGCAGGAAGGTGCTTTTGCCGGAACCGGACGGCCCGACGATGCACATCACTTCGCCGCTCGCGACTTCCATCGAAATGCCCTTGAGGGCGTGATAGCTGCCGTAATATTTTTGGACATCATGCGCGACCACCATCGGCATGGCCGCTTGCGCTTGCGGGACGGCGCTCATGGTTGCGCTCCTTCGATGATGGCGACGGGCGTCGCTTTCAGTTTTACTGTCTTGACCGCTTTGCGCTGATTGCGTGCGAAGGCCTTTTCCAGAAAATGCTGGCCGATGGAAAACACCGTCACCACTGCCAGATACCAGATGGTCGCCACAATCAGCAGCTCGATCACGCGCGCATTGGCGAAATAGATGGTCTGGGCGTTGTGCAGGATTTCCGAAAACTGGATCACGCTGGCGACCGAAGTCAGCTTGACCATGCTGATGACTTCGTTGCCGATAGGCGGAATGATCACGCGCATCGATTGCGGCAGAATGATCCGGCGCAGCGCGGTCAGGCGCGTCATGCCGATGGCTTTGGCGGCCTCGGTCTGGCCGTTGTCGACCGACAGGATGCCACCGCGCACCACTTCGGCGGTGTAGGCGCCCTGCCCGATGCCCAGGCCCAGCAGACTGGCGATGAAGGGCGTGATCAGATCCACCGTGCGCGCTTCAAACACGCCGGGGATGCCCATCATCGGAAACACCAGCGCCAGGTTGAACCACAGCAGCATCTGCAGCAGCAGCGGCGTGCCGCGGAAGAACCAGATATAGAAACCGGCGATGGCCTTGAGCATGGGGTTGGGCGACATCACCATCACGGCGAAGATCACACCCAGCACGATGCCGATGGTCATCGCATAGATAGTCATCAGGATGGTGTTGAGCAAGCCGTGCATGATGACCTTGGCGGTCATGAACTGCGCGACGATTTTCCACTCGATCTGGCCATGCGCGAAGGCGTTGATGATGAAGGCGAACACCAGCAGAATCAATGCCGCCGACAACCAGCGTCCGTAGAAACGGCGCGGCACGATCTTCAGGTGATCGATGGCGAATGGAGAAGACGACGGGGAAGAAGATTGCGTAGTCATGCCGCACCCGCATTGAACGAACCGGAAGAAGCCGTCGGCCCGGCTTCATTGCCACACCACACGCGCTGGCCGGCGACGGTTTTTTGCAGCCGCTGCAATTGTGCGGCGACCTGTGCCGGCGCGGTGCCACCATAGCCGCTGCGTGCATTGACCGCCGCTTCGGGCGTAAGCACGCTACGCACTTCGGGCAACAGAAAGGGACTGATTGCCGTCATTTCGGCGTCGCTCAGTTCGTGCAATTCCACTTGCTTGTCTTCACACAGTTTGACCATGGCACCGGTGATTTCATGCGCAGCGGAAAACGGTACGCCACGACGCGCCAGCCAGTCGGCTACTTCGGTCGCCAGCGTAAATCCCTGTGTGGCGTCGCGACGCAGCTTCGCGGTATTGACGCGCATGGTGCGGATCATGCCCGCCATCGCGGGCAAGACCTTGTGCAGCACATCGACCGCTTCAAAGGCGGCGAACTTGTCTTCCGCCAGATCGCGGTTATAGGAAAACGGCAAACCCTTGAGCGCCACCAGCATGGTGGTCAGCATGCCGATCAGGCGTGCGGCGCGGCCGCGCGTGAGTTCGGCGATGTCGGGGTTTTTCTTCTGCGGCATGATCGAGCTGCCGGTGGAAAAGCTGTCGTCCAGAGCTATCCACTGAAACTGGCGCGATGCCCACAGCGTGATTTCTTCCGACAAGCGCGACAAATGCACGCCGAGCATGGACGCCACAAACAAAAATTCAGCCACGTGATCACGGCTGCCGACGGCGTCGATGGAGTTTTCGCACGGCGCGTCGTAACCAAGATCGACGGCCGACAACTCCGCCTGCAAGGCGATCGCCGAACCGGCCATGGCGGCCGCGCCCAATGGAGAGCGCGCGCTGCGGCGATCCCAGTCCATGAAGCGCGACATGTCACGGCTGAAAGTCTGGGCATGCGCCAGCAACTGATGCGCAAACACGATAGGCTGCGCCGCCTGCAAATGCGTGAAGCCCGGCGCCAGCGTTTGCAGATGCTGGCCGGCTTGTCCCATCAGCGCATCCTGCAAGTCGAGCAGCAGGTCACCGATGGCGCGGCTCTCGGCGCGCAGGTACAGCTTGAGATTGTTGGCCGCCTGGTCATTGCGCGAGCGTCCCGCGCGCAACTTGGCGCCGGTGTCGCCAAGGGCGGCGACGAGGATGCGTTCCATGAAGGTGTGCACGTCTTCATCGGCGGGCGACGGCGTGATCTCGCCGCGCGCGAAGGCGGCGTCGAGTTCGCCGAGCTTGCCGACGATGGCATTGCATTCGTCCTCGGTCAGCAGTTTGGCGCGCAGCAACTCGCGCGCATGCGCCTGCGACGACACGATGTCGAAATGCGTCAGCCGGAAATGCGCCATGCCTCCACGCGACAGGTTCATCAGGGCCTCATCAGGGGCGGAGCGGAAACGCGCGCCCCACAACCGGGTTTCACTCATGGAATGCCATCCTTCGATTTCGTTTTAACAAGACTGAACCGGCACAGCGCACTAAGCGCGGTACTTCACACCGGGAAACACACACAACATTTCATACGCCAGATTCGCTGCCACCAGCGCCGTGGTGCCGGCCTGGTCGTACGGCGGCGACACTTCGACGATATCGGCGGAAGCAATATTCAGGCCTTTGGCGCCACGGATGATCTCCATGCCTTGCTGCACGGTCAGGCCGCCGATTTCCGGCGTGCCGGTGCCGGGAGCAAACGCAGGGTCGAGGCCGTCGATGTCAAACGTCAGATAGACCGGGCCGTCGCCCATCTGCGCGCGCACTTCTGCCATCAACGGCGCGAGCGACTTGTTCCAGCATTCTTCAGCCTGCACCACACGAAAACCCTGAGCCCGGCACCAGTCGAAGTCGTCGGCGTGATAGCCGGTGCCGCGCAGGCCGATCTGCACCACGCGCTGCGGATCCAGCAGGCCTTCTTCAAACGCGCGGCGAAATGGTGTGCCGTGGGCAATTTTTTCGCCGTTCATGGTGTCGTTGACGTCGGCATGCGCATCCACGTGAATCAGCCCGACCTTGCCGTATTGCTTATGGATGGATCGCAGGATGGGCAGCGTCATGGTGTGGTCGCCGCCCATGCTGATGGTTTTGCAACCGGTGGCATAGATGCGGTCGTAGGCTTCCTCGATCATGCGCACCGAGTCGAGCAGGCTGTAGGGATTGAGTGCAACGTCGCCGATGTCGGCGACCTTGAGCGAATCGAAAGGCGCGGCGCGCGTAGCCATGTTGTAGGGGCGCAGCAGCACCGATTCAGTGCGGATCTGGCGCGGACCGAAGCGTGTGCCGGAACGATTGGAGGTGCCGATATCCAGCGGCACGCCGACGAATCCGACGTCGAGACCGGCTGGATTTTCGATATACGGCAGCCGCATCATGGTGGCAATCCCCCCAAAACGGGGCATCACATTGCCGCCCATGGGCTGATACAGTGCATGTTCCATCGATACGCGTCCTTGTAAAGGGAAGTGGTTTTACCCATTGTAGCGACGGAGTTTGGAAACAAATATGCGTATCTCGCGACGTTTGCATCGATCCGGATCGATGTATAGACTGAGGTCTTTCCCTTGCCGGAACGTGCACCATGCTCAACAACGTATTCGATCTGGATATTCGCCTGATCCGGGTCTTCCTGACGGTAGTCGACGCCCACGGCGTGTCGGCTGCGCAATCCAAGCTCAATGTCGGCCAGTCCACCATCAGCGCGCAACTGAGCGCGCTGGAGACGCGACTCGGCTACCGCCTGTGCGAACGCGGTCGCGCAGGTTTTCGCCTGACCGCAAAAGGCGAAAAATTTGCCGACTCGGCGCGCCGCATGATCGAAGCGCTGACCGAGTTCGGCATGGAAGCGCGCAACCTCGACAAGAAACTGGTCGGGCGGCTCAGCATCGGCCTGATCGGCCACACGCCCACGCATCAGAACACGCGCCTGTCCGAAGTGATACGCCGCTTTCGTCAGCGCGACGAAGCAGTGCGGCTCGATATCGTGGTGCGCACGCCGAGCGAACTGGAGGAGATGCTGATCAACGGCAGTATCCAGGTGGCGATCGGCTATTTCTGGCGGCGCGTGACAGCGCTGCAATACACGCAACTGATGCTGGAGCGCCAGGTCGCCTATTGCGCCCCGCCGCATCCGCTGTTTTACAAGGAAGAAGAAATCGACCCGGAAGAAGCCGCCGGCTACGCCTGGGCCTGGCGCGACTATCCGGTGCCGCCCGGCCATGTGCCGATCCACCGCCGCAACATCATGGCCATGACCGGCAACATGGAAGCGATGTCGATCCTGATCCTGTCAGGCCAGCATCTCGGTTATCTGCCGGAAGAAATGGGCCGCGAACACGTCGCCCGCGGCGCCATGAAAGCGCTTAACCGTACGGAGCTGTCATACGAAGTCGGCATCAGCGTGGTGACCAATCGCGCCAATGCGAATGAGCCTATCGTGGCGGCGTTTCTGGAAGACCTGAAGTCGGTGCAGTTGTAGTCTGCTTCGTACGACGGACTATGCTGGCATTGTCTTGCGCACAAGCGGCAGCCACAACGTGAAGCGCGTACCGTCGGCGTCCGACGCCCAGGACACCCTACCATCAACTGCCTTGGCGCGCCGCTGCTGGTTGTGCAAGCCGCGACCTGCTGCGCTGTCCAGCGCTTTGCCGATATCGAAACCCTGGCCGTTGTCTTCGATGGTGACCGATACCCCGTCTCCGTTATCGTCGCGTGCGGTGCTGACGCGAATCCGGTCAGCGCGGGTGTGACGCAGGATATTGGCGATGCTTTCCTGCACGATGCGCAGGATATGCAGCGCACTGGAGGGTTCCAGCCAGGCCAGCGTCGGCAGCTCTTGCACGTCCCAGATCAGGGTGATATTGGTTCCCTCGAATCGTGGTTCGAGACGGAAGCGCAAGGTCGCCAGCAACAGCAGCAAATCCGCTTCAACCGGTTCCATCGAATCGATGGTGAGCTTGAGATCGTCGAGGCAATCCTTGAGAATTTGTGACACCTTGGCGTCGCTGACGCCGCCATGCTCCACCGAACGGATGGCGCTGATGAGCGACGAACCGAGACCGTCGTGCATGTCTTGCATCAGGCGCTGGCGTTCTTCACTGATGGTTTGCCGCAGCGCCGCTTCGCGCAACAGCCGGTGGCTGATTTCCAGTTCCGCTTCGCGCGCCTGCAGGCGCTGGGCCAGACTGGCGTTGATCTGCTCCACTTCGGTGATGGCATGAACGTAACGCCGGTACATCAGCCCGCCGAACATCACGAAAGTGACGGCATTGGTGTATGCCCCAAGGAACCAGCCTTCCGGACTGACGACGTTGTTGTGCAACAGCCAGTCGGACATGCCCAGCAACACCGCCACGCCGACGCCGATGGTCAGCAGCATCCCTTCGCGCGAACGATGCCACGACGCCTTCGCGCCCATCGTGCATACCAACACCCCCATGAGAACGGTGACCGCATACATGAAGGGCACCAGCAAGGAGGTGCTTGGATAAACCGGCAATACGCCCAGCACCGGTATCGACAATACCGTCGCCGCCATCGTCACGCTGAGCAGTGTGTACGTCAGCCACGTCAGCGGGCGCCCATGCAATTGCCGCAGGAACAGATGGACCACCGTCAGCAGCCATAGCAAGGCATTGGCTGTCAGCCACGCGAACCAATCCGTCACGATGGGCAGGCTCACGTAGTAGTGCAGATGGCCCACGAAGGACACCGCCGCGAGATTGAAGAACAGCAGATAGCGCATCTCGTGGCGGCGCCGGAACCAGACAAACAGGGCAAAAATACCCACCACCATGAAGGCCGCGCTGAGCGTGGCCGGCAATTCGCGCTGTAACCACTGGCGCAGGTAATAACGTCCGCGCAATGCTTCGGGCGTCCCCACCCATAGCGATGACAACCCCACCGGCGTTTCAGGGACATGCTCTACGCGGATCAGGATTTCCGTCAACGGGATGGCCGCATCGTGCTGATCGAGCGTAAACCACAGCGGCGTGAACAGACTGTTCCACAACTGGCCGCGCTGCTGTGTGCGGTAGGTCAGCCTGCCGTTTGCGTACACCGCGACGGTGCCGTCGGTCTTGATGCGAATGCCGTACAACGCCAAGGGACCGGTGGGCAGTTGGCCGGTGACCGGCACTTTTATCCAGGTCGTACGAATAATTTTTTGACCGGCAATCCCGTCTGCCGGCAACGGCGCAACCGGTAACGCCGAAGGCAGTGCGGCATGTTGCCAAGACGATGGCAGGTCGCGACTGTTCATCACCAGCGGCGGCGTAGAAAAGCCATGGCCGTCCGCATCCTGCCAGTCCGCCTGGGTCAGATGAAGACTGGCGGAGGCCGTCTCGCCGTCGCCCTGCACATACCAGGCACCGACGGCAAACAGCAGCGTCACGGAAAGGGCCAGGAGTGCATTGGCGAACAGCCGGGAAGAGAATATTTTCATGCGGGCATTATGGACTGACATCCATGCCATTGAGAAGAACCGGAGCCCTGTACCGACGCCACTCAGTCGGGCAGCAGTCCGAGGGTCCTGGCTTCATAGATGGCTTCCGTCTTGGAGGTGACCTTGAGCTTGCTGTAGATGCGGCGCACGAAGGTGCGCACGGTAAACGGCGACAGCTGCATCAGCCGCGCGATCTCCTGCGCCGTGAAACCGCGGGTGATGTAATCCAGCACTTCCTTTTCGCGCACCGATAACAACACAGAGGCTTCTTCCTGCCCGCGTGCACCGGCATTGTCCCGGTCGACTACAGCGGGCGCAGCAGCAGCAGCGCCGCGAAAACGCGCCAGCACCTGACGCGCAATGATGGGACTGATGGGACTGCCGCCGCTGGCAAGACTGCGAATTTCATCGATCATTTTGGTGGGCGAGCTGTCTTTGAGCAGATAACCGGCGGCGCCCGCCTCAATCGAACGCATGACGTGGGTCTCATCGCCGAAGGTGGTGCTGACCATGATGTTGCAGCTCGGCCATTGCACCACCGCCGCCACGATGACGTCGATGCCGGAACCGTCCGGCAAGCCCAGATCCACCAGCAAAACATCCGCGGGCGGCCCCTGCAGCATGGCAAGTCCCTCCGCGCGGGTGCCGGCAATGTTCGCCAGTTGCATGTCCGGCGCAGCCTGGACGGCCTTGCTCAGCGCATCGCGAAAGCCGGGGTCGTCCTCGACGATGGCGACGTGAATGGCGGGCAGCATGGGGATGTCGGAAATGGATGGCATGGGACGGCCATTGTACGCCGGGCGCTCTGCGGCCCATGTAACACGTTTGTGCTACAGACAAGCGCTGACGGCAGCAATACAGTCCCACTCATTCATGATGCCGTACGGGAATAATAAAAATGCAAGCTATCGTCACGGGGCCGCCTTCCTCCGCGCGCGCAATCAGGCGCAATGCGCTGCTGGCCGACATTCGCAATTACATCAAAGACCGGCTTGATCAGGATTGGCTGACGCCGGCTTCCATACAGGCGGCGTTCCGGCTATCGCGCCCCACCTTGTATCGCTTGTTCGAAACCGAAGGCGGCCTGGTGGAATACATCCGCAATTGCCGCTTGCGGGAAGCCGCTGCCGACATGATCGACCTGCCCGAATGTACGATTGCCGACATCGCCTATGGTGCCGGCTTCAACAGCGCCTCGGACTTCTGCCGCGCTTTCCGGCGCGTTTACGGCATGACGCCACGGCATTTCCGGCGATCTGCATCACGCAATGACAATAACTTTTCGTCAACATTGTCATGATACCCCGGCCGCCGTCGCTTCCCGAAGACGCCAAATTCTATTCATAAAGTGAGACAGGCGGTCAAGCGAAGCGACATTTTTCTGCCACAATAGTTGTGGCAGGCAAGAAAAAAGACCTCATAAAAACGCAGTAAGGGAACGGGTACTGCCTGACAGGAAGATTGCGGGAGACATGGATACCGCCGGCGCACGCTGCGACGGCTGTCGGCAATGGCATTGCCCTATGCAAACCAATTTTGAGGTCTTATGGAACAGATAGTACCGACCGCAGAGTTCCTGCGCTACATGCCTGACGTGGCATTGTGCGAACGCTCTCTGCGCGAACTCAACTTCGCCTGGCGTCTGATCGAATCAACCGCAAAGATGGTCTGCCCGGTGGAAGCCAAGAGCATCCTGCCGACCATGAAAGTCACGCGTGAAGGGTTCAATAACCTGGAGCAGCGCCTCATCGCCAATCTGGTCCGGCAGAATATCGCCAAGTCAGTCCAGGAGATCGACTTCAAGGCCCAGGTCATTATCGACATCGTGGTGCGCAACCTGTTCGAACGCACCGCCGATGTCGGCTTCCTGGCAATGGACGACGCCATCCGCGCGTTCATCCTCAACCGCCAACGCGATCAGCATGACGTCGACGACATGGTGACGCGGCTGCGCGCCTATCGCGACAAGTACACCGTCTATGACGAAATCCTGATCCTCGATACCGAAGGCCGGGTGCTGGTCAACCTCGACGGCAATAATGAGGTGACGCGTTCTTTCGATCCACTGGTAGCGCAGACGCTGAAGTCGGATCGCTACATCGAAACCTTCGCGTACTCCGACTTGCGCAACAGCGGCGAGCGCGCACTGATCTATTCGCACAAGATCGTCGCTCCAAACAGCGATGACGCCATCGGCGTGCTGTGCCTGTGCTTTCCGATTGCAGTGGAAATGAAGGATGTCTTCAGCGGCCTGCGCAAAGCCGCCGATCGCTCAGTAATGCTCATGCTCGACGACACCGGCTGCGTGATCGGCAGCAGTGACGCCGAACACATCCCCGCCGGCCGCACGGTGCCGCTGGCACTCGAAGGCGACTACCAGATCGTGGTCTATGCCGGTCGCGAATACCTGGCGCGCACCTGTGCAGCGCGCGACTACCAGGGCTACGGCGGTCCCGGCTGGTACGGCCACGTGATGATCCCGTGCGAAACCGCTTTTCGCCAGCAGAACACGGATGTACTTTCCGGCTATGACGCGGCCATGCTGAACGGCGTGATGTCGCATGCCAAATCGTTTTGTCCGCCGCTGCATGACATCACCATCATGGCCGAATCGATCAATCATTCGCTGCGGCGTGTTGTGTGGAACGGCAAGATCATGTCCGCCGGCGAAGACCGCGACCTGCTGCGTCTCAAAGCGATCCTGCAGGAAATCAGCCAGACCGGCGACGAGACCAACAGCATTTTCAAGGATTCGATCCAGGACTTGTACGCCACCGTCGTCTCGTCCAGTCTGCAAGACATGCAGTTCATTTCGCGCCTGATGATCGACATCATGGACCGCAACCTGTACGAACGCGCCAACGATTGCCGTTGGTGGGCCTTGACGCCGGACATCCGCCGCATCACTGCCGATCGCAACCGCAACGAACAGGACGGCAAGCGTATCGCGCAGATACTGGAATCGATCAACGCGCTCTATACCGCCTACGCCAGGCTGGTGGTATTCGACGCCAACGGTGCCATCATCGCCGCATCCGATCCGCATGCTGACGGCCTCGACATGGCCGGCCACAGCATGGACGACTATCTGGTGCGCAAGACGCTGCAACTGGTCGACAGCCAGGCTTATTGCGTCTCGCCGTTCGAGCCGACCTGGCTGTACGGCGACCGCCCGACCTACGTGTATTGCGCCGCGATCTTTCATCCGGACCACGCCGGACAGGCGGTCGGCGGCATCGGCATCGTGTTCGATGCCGAACCGGAATTCCGCAACATGCTATCAGCGTCGCTGCCGGAGCAGGACCGGGCCTTCGCGGTCTATACCGACCGCGAAGGCCACGTCATTTCTTCCACACATACCGACTATCCACCTGGCAGCGTGCTGCGTACGGACGGCGACGTCATGGTAGCCGGCAACGGCATCAGCTCGGCCGCCATCCGCATCCACCACGGGCAATACATGGTGGTCGGCCACACCGCCTCATTCGGCTATCGCGAATTCAAGAACGCGGACAACTACACCAACGACGTCATCGCCACGGTGTTCGTACCGATCGGTGCCCAGGATGACGCGACGGCCTCAGGGCAAAGCGATGCAGCCAGACTGGAAGTCGCGCCACACAGCGGCAGCGCACGCGAATACGCCACCATCCTGATCGACGGCGACGTCTTTGCGATGCCCGCCTCAAGCGTGGTCGAATCGCTGGAAGTCGAACGCATGCTGACCGCATCAACCCTGAAGCCGCTCATCGCCGGCGTACTGAATTATCAGGACAACAGCAGCAGCGCCTCGTCCTTCGTGCCGGTGATCGACATGCGGCAACTGCTGCATCCCGGCGCGCCGAAGCCGGAAGCCGCCAGAGAAATCGTCGTGGTCCGCCAAGGCCGTCACACGCTCGGCCTACTCGTCGACGATCTGCACAACGTCATGGAGTTCGGCGCAGCACAGATCGACCCACCGCTGCCGATGTTCGGCAACCGCGCCAGCTATGTCTGCAACATCATCCGCACCGCTAACCCGGGGCAGATGGTGCAGGTGGTCGACATCGAAAGCATCGTGCGCAATGTGTTCGGCGGCAATGTGGAAGAGTTCACTTTCGAGGCCTCTGCCAGCGTCAAGAAAATCGTTCTCAGCGAAGTGCTGTAACTGCGTCAGATCTCATTAATAGCCTGACGCCGCATCCAGCTGCTGCGTCATCCAGGCGATGAAGTCGCCTTGCATTTCGGCATTGAGTTCATGCCCGGCGGGGTATTCACGATAGACCGTCGGGATCTGATGCTCGTTGAGCAGGCGTCGCGTATCGCGTGCGTATTCGACGGTCAGCTTGTTGTCCTGCACGCCGTGCGACACGTAGGCACTGCTTTTTCTTAACGCATCGTCGCGGGCGATCAGTGGCGCTATCTCGGGCAGGATGCGTCCGCTCAAAATACCGAAACCGGTGGCCTTGTCCGGCCGCGTCAGGCCGACGCCGGCGCTCATGATGCCGCCCTGGCTGAAACCGGCGATCCAGACTTTGTCCGGCGCGATACCGTATGCAGCAGGCAAACCCTCGATGAAAGACACCAGCATCGCGCGCGACGCCTCTGCCTGCGCCGGATCGATCACCGGGCCGGTCACCGTGAAATTGACGTTGAACCAGCCATGCTGATTCGGTCCGAAAGCCAGCGGCCCGCGCGGCAGAATCACCGTCAGGCGTGGATCCTGGGCCTGCGCAAAAGCGACGAGATTGGTTTCGTTCGAACCGACGCCGTGTAGCAGCAACAGGCAAGCGCTGCCGCCTTCCGCAATAGCGCCGGCAGCCGGACGACGCACCAGATGATGCAGAGGCAGGCCGTGGCCTTCGGAACTGTTGGAAGAGGTGTTCATGATGATCCTGTAATGAGTGTGAGTTCACTCTAGCGGGATCACCGGTGGAAATAAATACTGGCCAATGCGACGATTTGTCTTGTTATTCGTGACAATGATTTTCTGCGTCTTGCGACGGCGACGGTGGAGAATATCTACTCTGCAAATCCTTCGTGCTGCGGCAGCAGATCCGTGATGGTGAACCATGGCGCCTTGGAGCCGACGAAGATATGTGCGGTGGGACGAATCGCCGGTGTGTCGACCAGCGTGCCGAGTGTGACATGGACGTAGATGCCTTCCCGCACCAGCGAGTACAGCAAGGAACCACATTTACGGCAGTGGGCGTCGTGTGCTTCGTGCTGCTGCGGAATACCGTCGTCGCCAAAACGCTGCAGAAATTCTTCACCGGCAGTGATGCTCAGCTTGTGCGCTTCGATACCGGCGAACGGCTTGAAGGCCGAGCCGGTGGCACGGCGGCAGTTGGAGCAATGACAATTCAGCGCGTACTGAAAGCTGTCTTCCACCACATAGCGCACCGCGCCGCACAGGCACATGCCGTTCAGCGTGTGCGCAGGAGTTTCATTTGAGGCGGTCATGATATCCCTGATGAAAACTGCGCTAGTTCAGCGACTGCCAACCACTATTGTGCACCTGACCGCCTGTTTCAGACCAGTTGCCGTAGGCGGCGTTACCACCCTCAGAAACGGTGCGCGGCAGCGTCACGGTAAAAAGGGTATGCGTGTCGGCCGACTGCACGGTGATTCCACCGCGATGCGCAGTGACGATCTGTTCCACGATATAAAGCCCGAGACCGAGGCCTTCGCCATGCCCCTCACGACGGCGACCACCACGGAAGGGATTGAAGATGTCCGGCAGAATTTCTGCAGGAATCGCACCGGCATTGCCCACTGTGAATACAACAACGTCGGCCTGCGTGCCGTCAATGCGCACGCGTACCGGCTCGATCGCATCGCCGTGACGTGCGGCGTTGCCGATCAGGTTGGCGATGACTTGCGCCAGACGGTCGGCATCCCATTCGCCGGCAGCGTCGCCCTCAGCATGGACGTCGATACGGCAATGCGGAGAGCCCGCCTGATATTCCTGCACCACGCGCTGCACGACCTCATCGAAACGGGTGGCATTGCGCACCAGCGCGATACCGCCGGCCAGGCGCGCACGTGCGAGGTCGAGCATGTCGTCAATCAGACGCCCCATGCGCTTGCCGCTCTTGACGATTTGTGTGGTGGCCTTCTGGTTGACTTCTTCTTTCAGCGAACGTTGCAGCAAGGTCGCGGCGGTAAGAATGGCACCGAGCGGATTGCGCAGATCGTGACCGAGGATGGCGACGAACATCTCATTAAGACGCAAGGTCTCGGTACGTTCATGCAGCTCCAGAGCGAGTTGCTGCTTTTGGCGATACAGCTGGAAGAACACTTCGGCCTTGTTGCGCAGAATATGCGGCTCGATCGGTTTGTACAAAAAATCCACCGCGCCGCTTTCATAACCCTTGAATAAACGCCGCTCGTCGCGCACACCGGCCGTGACAAAGATCAGCGGCACATGGCGGGTACGCTCGCTGCCGCGAATCAGCTCCGCCAGCTCGAAACCATCCATGTCGGGCATCTGCACATCGATGAAGGCCAGTGCAACATCGTGCACCAGCAGATATTCGAGCGCTTCAAAGCCGGAGCGCGCCTGCAACAGTTCAACATCGTCGCGCCGAAGTAAGGCGGACAGCGCCAGCAGATTTTCGTCAAGATCGTCGACAAGCAAAAATTTCACGCGGGGCAACATATTTTTCTCATTTTCTTTATGCATTTTTTACTCCGCCGGAAGAACTGCGGACGGCAGTGCGGGTGAAAGTCCGTAACAAAGCGGCGATCTGCTGCACCGTCAATACCGCATCGACGGCCCCCTGCTGCAAAGCGACTTCTGGCATGTAAGACGATTGTGCGTCGTCAGGTTGCTGCACGATGGTCATACCACCCGCCCTGCGCACCGCCTGCAATCCTGCCGCACCGTCATGATTGGCGCCGGTGAGAATGATACCGAGCAGACGATCGCCGTACTGGTCGGCAGCCGACTCGAACAAGACATCAATGGCCGGTCGTGAAAAGTTGACCGGCTCGTCCGCCGACAATGCCAGCTGTGGGCCAGTGTCGATCAGCAAATGATAATCCGGCGGCGCGAAATAGATCGTGCCGGGCTCAACCGGCTCCTTGTCCTGCGCCTCGCGCACCGGCTGTGCGCATTTGGGGGCGAAGATATCGACCAGCAGGCTGGGACGCTCACGCGGCAGATGCAGCACCACAAAGGTAGCGGCGACGGCGTTCTGCGGCAACGCCGGCAACAGCGTCGACAAGGCTTCTACGCCACCGGCTGACGCACCGATGACGATGGCGTCGATGTTGCCGATGCGACTATCAAGATGAGCGGTATCGTTCATGCAAGATTCTTTTTCTGAAAAATACGATCTTCACGCACGACCTCGTCGAAGGCATCGGCATGGCTGGAAAAGCGCAGCGACTCCTTCGAGCCCAGTCCGAGAAAGCCCTTGCGGCACAGCGATTCGCGGAACAGGCCCAGCGCACGCTCCTGCAACTGGCGATTGAAATAGATCAGCACATTGCGGCAGGACACCAGATGCATCTCCGCAAATACGCTATCGGTCGCCAGACTGTGGTCTGAGAAGACAATGTGCTGGCGCAGCGTCTTGTCGAACACGGCGCGGCCGTAGCCGGTGGTGTAGTAGTCCGACAAGGAAGTTTTGGCGCCGCTCTTTTGATGATTGCTGGTGAATCCCGCGATGCGATCCAGGCTGTAGACGCCGGACTCGGCTTTCTTCAGCGCCGTCGAATTGATGTCGGTGGCATAGATGAGGGTACGTTCCAGCAGTCCCTCTTCGCGCAGCAGGATCGCGAGGGAATACACTTCCTCCCCGGCGCTGCAACCGGCCACCCAGATCTTCAGTGAAGGATAGGTGCGCAACAGCGGAATCACCTTCTCGCGTAGCGACAGAAAATAGGCCGGGTCACGGAACATCTCACTGACTTGCACCGTCAGGTAATCCATCAGCGCCGGAAACACCTCCGGCTCATGCAGCACCTTGTCCTGCAACTGCGACAGCGTCTCGCAGCCGAACCGGTTCATCGCCGTCACCAGCCGGCGCTTCAGCGATGCGCCGGCGTAGCCGCGAAAATCGCAGTGATACTTGAGATAGATAGCGTCGAGCAACAACTGCATCTCGATGTCGAAATGCTTGTTGGGCGAAGGCATACCGGTGTTTACTTGGGCATCCATACACGTACCAGTGACAGCAGTTTTTCAACATCGAGCGGCTTGGCGATGTAGTCGTTGGCGCCGGCGGCCAGGCATTTTTCCTGATCGTCTTTCATGGCCTTGGCGGTCAACGCAATGATCGGCAATTTCTTCCACTCGGATCGCTTGCGGATCTCGCGCATGGCGGTCATACCATCCATTTCCGGCATCATGATATCCATCAGCACGAGGTCGATAGCCGTGCCGGAGCTTGTCCGGCTGCGCTCCAGCGCGGCCAGTGCTTCGATGCCGTTGCGGGCGATTTCAATTTTCATTCCTTTGGGTTCGAGCACGCTCGACAGCGCAAAGATGTTGCGCACATCGTCTTCCACCACGAGGATGCGGCGGCCTTCGAACACGGTCTCGCGGTCGCGCGCGACCTTGAGAAGACGTTGGCTTTCCACCGGGAGGGTGGTCTCAACCTGATGCAGGAACAAGGTCACTTCGTCGAGCAGGCGTTCCGGCGAGCGCGCATCCTTGATGATGATGGAGCGCGAGAAACGGCGCAGTCGCTGCTCTTCTTCCGTCGCCAGCGAGCGGCCGGTATACACGATCACCGGCGGGAAAGAAACATCGTCCTGCTTCGCCATTTTTTCTAGCAGCTCATAGCCGCTGAGGTCGGGCAGGTTCAGGTCCATGACCATGCAATCGAAGGTGGTCGCCTGCAATTGCGCCAATGCGTCGGCGGCGTTTTCGACACCGACGATGTTGATGTCCTGACTGCCCAGCAACTGGCGAATACTTTCACGCTGACGCGCATCGTCTTCGACCACCAGCACATGATGCAGGCTTTGCGAGAACTTGGCTTCCAGCTTCTTGAAGGCTTCGACCAACTCCTTGCGCTGTACCGGCTTGAGGGCATAGCCAACAGCGCCGCGCTCCAGCGCTTCCTGCGAATAGTCGGCGACCGAGACGACGTGCACCGGAATATGCCGCGTCACCGGGTTGCGCTTGATCTGGTCGAGCACGCCGAGTCCGGAGAAATCCGGCAGGTTCATGTCGAGCACGATGGCATTGGGGTGATACTGGCCTGCGGCAGCGACGCCCTCATTGGCTGAATGCACGACGATGCACTGATACCCCATCTCGTGTGCGAGGTCACGCAAGATCAGCGAAAACGCAATGTCATCTTCGATCACGAGGATGCGGCGCGCGGTGCTATCAAGCCGGCTGCGATCGTCGTCGACAGCGCCCGGCTGCGACGAAATGCTCATGCTGCGCGCAGACGTATCGACAAGCGCGGTCGGCAAGGACACCGGAGCAGTTCTTTGTGTCGTCTGGAGATTCGGCAACGAGGACTGCTGCAGAGACGATTGCAGAGAGGGCTGCAAAGACACCTGCAACTCCGGCGCATCCAGCGCCCCCGGACGCTTCTGAACCTCCTCTGCGGAATACACGGCCGGCAGGGTCAGCGTGAAGATACTGCCCTCGCCCGGATTGCTCTGCACCTGAATATCGCCGCCCAGCAAGCGTGCCAGATCGCGCGAAATCGACAGGCCCAATCCGGTGCCGCCATATTTGCGATGCGTGCTCCCATCGGCCTGCCGGAAGGCTTCGAAGATGAAATGTTGCTGATCCTGCGCAATGCCGATACCGGTGTCGCGCACCGAGAACGCCACCTTGCCTGCGGCGACGGGATAAATGGTCAGCGTCACTTCACCCTTGTCGGTGAACTTGAGCGCGTTGGACAACAGGTTTTTCAGGATCTGGCCGATGCGCTGGATATCGGTTTCGATATGCGCGGGTGCACCGGCTTCGATGATGGTACGGAAGGCCAGGCTCTTTTGCTGCGCGGTCGGCTTGAAGCTGGCCTGCATGTCATCTGCCAGCTTGGTCAGCGCGACCGGTTCGGGCAGGATGTCGATCTTGCCGGCTTCCATCTTGGACAGGTCGAGGATGTCATTGATCAGCGCCAGCAAGTCGTTGCCTGCCGATGAAATGGTCTGGGCAAAACGCACCTGCTCGCCGGTCAGGTTGCCATCCTTGTTGTCGGCCAGCAGTTTGGCCAGGATCAGCGTCGAGTTGAGCGGCGTGCGCAGCTCGTGGCTCATGTTGGCGAGGAACTCGCTCTTGTACTGGTTTGACCGCTCCAGCTCGCTGGCTTTCTCCAGCAATATGTCTTGCGCCTTGGACAGATCGTCTTTTTGCGCTTCCAGCTGCTGCGCCTGTTCTTCGAGCTGGGCGTTGGTTTCTTCCAGCTCGGCCTGTTGCGTTTCCAACCGAACCTGCGAGGCCTTGAGGGCGTTGCTTTGCTCTTCCAGCTCTTCGTTGTTGACGCGCAGTTCTTCTTCCTGGGTCTGTAGTTCTTCGGACTGGCGCTGCGTTTCTTCCAGCAGTTCTTCCAGACGGGTGCGATCCTTGGAAGAGCGCACCGAGACCGCGATCATGTCGGCGATGTTGGACAGGAAATTCACTTCATTGGTATGCAAGGTGCGGAAGAAGCCCAGCTCCACCACTGCCTGCACGCCACCGTCGACGCTGGCCGGGACTATGAGCAACTCCAGCGGCTTGGCGGCGCCGAGGCTGGACGACACCGGCAGATAGCCGTTGGGCACATCGCGCACATGCAGAGACTGATTCTGCTTGGCCGCCTGCCCCAGCAAACCGTCGCCGGGCTGCACGCGGCTGTGCGGGTTGTCGGCTGCCAGCGCATAGCTGCCGAAACGCTGAAATTCGCCGCCCGCCTCCTGAATATAGATGGCGCCCACCTGCGCGTTGAGATAGTCCGCCAGAAAAGCCAGCGCGTTGGCGCCCAGCACATCCAGCCTTTGCTCTCCTTGCAGACGCTCGCTCAGGCCAATCTGGCCGGCGCGCATCCAGACTTGCAATTCGCGCGCGCGGTAATCACGCGAGGTCATCACTGCCGCAATGGCGATGAGCACCAGCAACAAGGCCGAACCGCCCCAGGTAATGGTGTTGGACAAATTGACGGCAGTGCGCCATTCGACCTGGCGGTCGCTGAGCAGGTCGCGCTCATGGTTTTCCATACGATCAACCAGCGTACGCAGACGATCCATCGCCAGCTTGCCGCGATCGGTTCGCACCACGTTCAGCGCCGCATCACTGCTTTGGTTACGGCGCAGCTCGATACTTTCTGCCAGCTCATCCATCTTGACCTTGACCAGCGAATCGATGGCATCGAGACGCTGCAATTGCTCAGGACTGTCGCTGACCAGCTTGCGCAGCTTGGCCAGTTCGCCCGGCAAGGAGGCACGCGCGTTGACGTAAGGCGTCAGATAGCTTTCGGTGTAAGTCAGCAGATAACCGCGCTGACCGGTTTCAGCATCTTTGAGTGCCGACACCACCAGCTGTAGCTGTTCACGCACTTCTATCGTATGCGACACCAGCGCCGCCGTGCTCTCACGCGTTTGCAGCGAGCGAAAGGAAAACACGGCGATCAGGATCACGGCGAGAATGGCGACGGCAAATCCGACCAGCGGACCCGGCGGCAAGGGTGGCCCCGAGATCGGGCCGCGCGGCCCCCTGCTCTGCCCCCGCGCCGACATCGACGATGATGTCGTGGGTGACGATGACCCTTCAGTATGCATGGCAGAACCTGGCACGGCGTGCTCCGTAATATAAGAATGCGGGAAAGAAGGCGATCGGGTGAGATGACCGCCAGAAAATTTTCTTATATTTCTTATGGGGAAATCGCGAAAATTATACTCGATTGGATGAATGAAAATACGAAGCATTCGGCTTTATTCCTACCGAGATTTGCGATTTTTCCATAAGAAAAATACAGCTTAAAAGAGGTATTCAGTCGAGTTCGCACGCTTCGCCAGACCAACTGATTGCATACGTGGTTGGCGGGCATGTCGCTGGTTATCGAAAGAGTCTGCGCTGCGGCAATCACGAATTGGATCATCGCTTGCTCCGAAATAACGGAATTTTTTTAAATGAGGGCATTGAACACACCGTCGTCATTCCGGCACCGCCTGGATGCGGAACGTAAACATCGCCTGCGCCAGCTGCGATCACCTCTGCCAGCAGTGCTCTTTCTCTTGGTTCCATCGCAGACAACGCGCTCCCTGATTTCTCTGTCTGATCTTTTATGTATGCCGCAGACGGACGCAACGTTGACTCACTCTGATGAACACAGAATGAATACAGAACATGCCCGGCGGTATGTCAGCTTAACCGAAAGTTAAGAGTCGATGTGCGCGACCTTGCGGCCAGGCGCGCCTTTTGTAGGACAACGCCTGACACACTGTTGTATGAAATCAACTACCTGTGTAGTCGACGATCGCACGCCGCGCAATACGCAAGGCCGCATCCAGCTCTGCCGCCTTGACCTTGCAGTCGGAGGCCGAGGTGGAAGAAAAATCGGCGCCGGACAGCAAGCCCTCCAGCTCGCCCGCGAGACGATGCACGTCGGTCAGCGCCAGCGTGCCTGCGCTGCCGCGCAACTTGTGCGCCAGCGTCTTGGCCTGGGCCGGTTCGTTGGCTTGAATATGAGCGAGGATGTCGCTGCCGGTTTTTTCATACTGCTCGGCGAACTTGCCGAGGAATTTGGCGTAGACATCTTTACTGCCCCAGGCCTCCAGACCGACATCGACATCGAGTCCCGGCGTGGCGCTGGGAGTAGTCTCGATGAGTGTCGGGAAAGTCGTCGCGACACTTGCCGACGTGTAGGCAGGCTTGGCCGATTTTGCCGCGTTGCGCCGTTCCAGCTCGTCAGCGGACAGATGCGCGATGTGCTGCCGCACGACCGAAATGATCTGGTCCACGTTATAGGGCTTGGAAAGGAAGCCGTTCATGCCCGCCGTGATCGCCGCTTCCTGCTGTGCCTTGAAGGCGCCGGCCGTCAAGGCAATGATGGGCAGCGCGTGCAATTGCAGCGTGTTGCGGATTTCATGCGTGGCGGTGTAACCATCCATGACCGGCATCTGGATATCCATCAGCACCAGATCGGCGCCGTCGGGGTGCACACGCAACCAGTCGACTGCCTCGCTGCCGTCACCGACGGCAACGACTTCGGCGCCATCGGCTTCGAGAATGCGCTTGGCGACTTCGCGATTGATTTCGCTGTCGTCGACTACCAGCACGCGCACGCCGTCGATGCGATTGTCCCGACTGTCACTACTACGATTGCCGTTACTGGTATTGCCCGGGCCTGCTGCACCTGCCACCCCCGCCTTTCGCGCTTTATTGCTACCTGCCTCACCGCTACGCCGCTGACGCACATGGATGATGGTGTTGTACAGCGTCGACGGCGTGACCGGTTTGGTGATCACCGCATCCAGCAATTGGGCATCCGGTGAAGTCATTACGTCGTCGCGGCCGTAAGCGGTCACCATGATGACGATGGGCGGCTGGCTGTGTGAAGACGATGCCTCGCGAATCGCCTTGGCCGCCGACAAACCGTCCATGCCCGGCATGCGCCAGTCCAGCAGGAAGACGTCGTACGCCAGGTTGTGCCGCAAGCGCACCATGGTTTTGGAAACCGCATCTTCGCCCGACTCCACGGTATCGACTTGCCAGCCCATGGACTTGATGGTGTCGGCCAGCACCGCGCGTGCAGTGGCATTGTCGTCGGCCACCAGCACGGTGAGCGGGCCTTCCACCGGTGAGGCCTCGGCCACGTGCGACATGGTCTGGAACGGCAGCATGAACCAGAACTGGCTGCCCTTGCCCGGTTCGCTGATGACGCCGATATCACCGTGCATCAGTTGCACCAGATGACGGCAAATGGTCAGGCCCAGGCCGGTGCCGCCGAAGCGCCGCGTGGTGGACGTATCTTCCTGCGTGAAGGCGTGGAAGATGTCTTGCTGACGGTCTGCCGGAATACCAATACCGCTATCGGTCACGGCAAACCGCAACATGACCTGATCGCCGGCTTCGCTGAGAACAGCCACGTGGATGCTGATCTCGCCCTTTGCCGTGAACTTGATGGCATTGCTGGTGAGATTGACGAGAATCTGTTCTAGCCGCAAGGCGTCGCCGTACAGGTGTTCAATCCCGACATCGTTGAAGCCGACTACCAGTTCCACATCCTTCTGGCCGATGTTGGGGGCGGTAACATTGACGACGTTTTCCAGTACGGCACTCAGACGAAACGGCACGTGCTCGATATCCAGCCGCCCTGCTTCGATTTTGGACACGTCAAGAATGTCGTTGATGATGCCCAGCAGCGAATGGCCGGCAGTGATGATCTTGCGCACCAGATCGCGTTGGTCGGCGTCGAGCGCCGTCTTTTCCAGCAGGTACGTCAGCCCTAGCACGGCATTCATCGGCGTGCGGATTTCGTGGCTCATGTTGGACAGGAAACTGGTCTTGGCGCGCGTGGCCGACTCGGCACGCGACAGCGCCAGTTCGAGATTGCGGTTGGCATCCATCAGGTTCCTGGTCTGCTGCTCAACCAGGCCTTCAAGGCGCAGACGATACTGGCTCAGTTCCTTTTCCAGACGTTTGTGATCGGTGATGTCGCGCGCGATGTAAGAGGTGCCGACGATCTTTCTGTCGCCGTCGAGGATCGGCGAAATCGTCACGGAGATATCCAGCAGGCGGCCATCCCGATGCCAGCGCGTGGTCTCAAAATTGACCACCGTTTCGCCCTGCATGATCTGTGCGGTAATGCCACGTGTTTCCTCGTTCTTTTCAGTCGGCACCAGGACGTAGATCGACTGGTTGATCATCTCCCGCGCCAGATAGCCGAACACCTTTTCCGCGCCGGGGTTCCAGCTGTTGATGAGATCGTCGAGGCCGGTGCCGATGATGGCGTCATCCGACGAGGCGACGATTGATGCCAGCACCGAACGGGTTTCCTGATCGCGCAACAAGTCGGATACGCGCTCCTCGCTGGCGACCAGTTCGGTCTCTGCCTTGAGCCGGTCATGCACAGCGATCTCGCGGCGTTTGCGCTGCACGGCCAGTTGCCAGCTCAGCAAGGCCAGCCCTGCAAGAATCAGCGCGACGAACCAGGCCAGCCGCGAAAGGATTCTATAGTTGTCGACAATCACGCGCTTCTGCGGCAGAAATAGCGCGACGGTCCACGGCGATTGCTGATGCAGGCCGTAGCGACCGGTATTGCCGTCAATGTCGACGCGCTGCCATGACCAGATGCCGTCGCTGCCGATGATGTTGCCGGCGGGCTTCGCCTGCATCTGCGCCCAGGCCTCGGGGAAATCGCGCTTTAGGTTGTCGTCGCGTTTGAACATGAAGGCCCATTCATCAGCGGAATTGGTGCTGTAGAGCCAGAAGCCTTCGCCGTTGAGCAGCATGGCGCGGTTGACGCCGCGCTCGACCTGATTGGAGAAGCGATCCAACAGCGGCCCCATGAGCAGGTTGATGATCAGGATCCCGCGCGCCTGGCCTCCGCTGGTAAACACTGGAACGGCCAGCCGGGTAGTCGGCTTGTGCGGCACTTCGATCTTGCCGTTTTCAACATTGAGGTCCATCGGCGAGATGAGGATTTCACCGCGCGGCAGCGTCATGGTGTCGGTGAAATACGGCCGGTCTTTTTTGCTCTGCAGATATTTGTCCGCAATCAGCATCGGCCCGGTGCTGCCCATATTCAGGCGTACCTTTTCCATGCCGTCCTGATCGATCCAGCGCACCTGGTCATAGTAAGGATTGCGCAGCATCAGCGTGGAAAAACTCTCTGCCATGACGGCCAGGTTTTCCGGCGTGGGATCGTTGATGGCGCGCGCGATGGGCGGCTCGCCGGTGAGAATGCTCAGATGGCGCAGGGGCGCATCCATATCGTTGGTCAGTGAGGCCACGCCCAACGCCACGCGTTCGCGCTGCTCCAACTGGAGACGATTGAGTTCGGCGTCAACGCGGCTGTGATAGAGAAAAGCCGCTGCAGCCAGCACCATCGCAGCCAGCGGCAGAAACTGCGCCAGAAAGTAGTGCTGATTTCCCTTCAGCCTGCGCATGCGCTCTCCCGATGGACACACTGGTGTAAAACCCGGGATTGACGTCGCACAACACGTTATCGTGACTGTGCCGGCGCTATAGTTGTTCTAGTCCGGGCCTGATCGGGCCATTATGCCCATGAACTTTGGACGTGGCAATTTGGCTGCTTGGTTGCGCGATCAGAATTTACACAGCTTGTTTGCCGGAAGGTGTGAACGAAGGCTGCCCAATGCAATTTCCCGGTGGTCCGCTGCCGGTGCTGGATCTGGTGAAGTTTGGATGACATCCGTTCAGAACGGCGATGCGCCCGCATGCACATGGCCGATGCCGGCCACTTCATCCTCGATCTGGAACAAATCCGAAAACTCGCAGCACTCCTGCGCCAGCATCAGGATCGATGAAATGAAGTTGCTCTTGCGCTCGCCTCGGTAGAGCGCGACGTAAGGGATTTCCGGCAAGGCGGGGGTGGTCTCGACCACCTCCAGTGCGCCGCGCTCGACGAGCGAGCGCAGGCACAGGTGCGGCAGATAGCTCACTCCCATGCCCGATACCGTCAGGCCGATCAGCGCCACGAGGCTGCTGCAACTGATGGAGTTGGACGGCGACACCACCTGCGACTTGAACCAGCGGTCATAGATGATGCCGGTGCCCGACTTGTCGCCTTGCGTCAATATGGTGTGCTGCGCCAGCTCATGCATGCGCAACACGCGCGCACTGGAAGACGAGCGCGGCAACAAGCCGGGCTTGGCCATCCATACGCTCTTGACCTTACCCATCGGCAGCACCGAGAAACGCGATTCGGCAAAGGCGTCGGGGACGATGATGGCGTCGATTTCATCGGCCAGCAGCTTGTCGCGCAAAGTCACGCTCAGATCCACGTCCGGCTCGATCACCACCTTGGGATAGTGCTCGCGCACCTGCTTGACCAGACGCGGCAACCATGTCATCGCCGTCAGCTCGGTAACGCCGATGCGCAGACGGCGCTCCACTACTTCCGGTTTGCTGAACTGCTCGACGGCGGCGTCGCGCTGTTCCAGCAAACGCTTGGCGACTAACAGCAACTCTTCGCCCTTTTCAGTCAGCCGCGCCTGCCGCAGATCGCGGTCGAACAGGGCGGTGTCGAAACTGCTTTCCAATTCCTTGATGCGCTTGGATACCGCCGACTGCGTGGTGTTGAGCTTGCGTGCAGCTGCCGCAAAACCGCCCAGGGTGGCGATCCAATACAAGGCTTCGAGCTGTTTGAAGGAGAACATGGGATGGCGGAAGTGAAGTGCATTGAGATGGTGCAGCAAACCGATTGTATTCCTAAAAGAGATGTAAATTGATAATTAAATATCGCTTTTTTTAGTTTTTCGGCACTCCTATTATCAAGCTAACGAGTAGGTACAAAACAAACACAAGCTTGAGGAGATCTTCACCATGTCTGCATCCCCCTATGCCGCCTCCATCCATCCTGCGCCCGCAGTTGCTTCGGCAGCCACGCTGGACGCATTGCACGGATTGGTGGTCTCGCACCTGAGCGATAACCTGCAACGCCTGTCCGGCGTGCGTGGCCTGCAGCGCCTGCATCCCGAGCGCAAGCTGGTCGGCACCGCCTTCACCGTTAAGACCCGCCCCGGCGACAACCTGCTGATCTACAAGGCGCTGATGATGATGTCACCCGGCCATGTGCTGGTGGTCGACGGCGGCGGCGATACCAGCAACGCGCTGGTCGGCGAACTGATCATGCTGTACGCCCAACAACGCGGTTGCGCGGGTTTCGTCATTGACGCCGCAGTACGAGACAGCGCTGCTTTCCATGCGGCGGACTTTCCCTGTTACGCCCGCGCCATCGGCCATCGCGGCCCTTACAAGAACGGCCCCGGCCAGATCAATGTGCCGGTCAGCATCGGCGGCCAGGTGATTCGTCCGGGCGACCTGATCGTCGGCGATGAAGACGGTGTGGTGTCCTTCGCGCCCGACCAGGCCGACGCGCTGATCGCCGCCGCGCAGCAGACCGCCGCCATGGAAGATGCCATCAAGGCAGAAATCGCCAACGGCAAGGTCGAGCAGGCGTGGCTGAGCAAAGTCTTGCAGCCGTACGGCCTGTAAGCCGGCTTTTTTCGCTCGACGTCTTTTTATTCATTTCTCTTTTTCTTTCACTGGAGCCGCAATTGGACAAGCTTCTGGCAGACCGCCTTTCTGCCGTCAAACCCTCGCCAAGCATGGCCGCCAAAGCCCGCGTCGACGCTCTGCGCGCCGCCGGTCGCAGCATCATTGACTTCACCATCGGCGAACCTGACTTCCCGACACCGGCGCACATCGTCGCCGCCGGCGTCGATGCGCTGCAATCAGGGCACACGCGCTATACCGGCTCGACCGGCACACCGGCGTTGCGCAAAGCGATCACCGCCAAGCTGGAACGCGAAAACCATCTGCGCTACGACATCGACGAAATCGTGGTCGGGAACGGTGCCAAGCACATCATCTACAACGCCTTCGCCGCGACGCTCAACGAAGGCGACGAGGTCATCATCCCGACGCCGTACTGGGTATCGTATCCGGACATGGTGGCCATCAATGGCGGCAAACCGGTGATCGTGAACTGCGACGCTGCCAGCGGTTTCAAGCTGACCGCCGCCGCGCTGGAATCGGCGATCACCGCACACACCCGCTGGCTGGTGCTCAACACACCCAACAATCCCAGCGGTGCGGTCTACACGGCCGACGAACTGAACGCCATCTGTGCCGTGCTGCTGCGCCATCCGCAGGTCTGGCTGATGACTGATGAGATTTACGAACACTTCGTCTATGGCAACGCGCAACATATCTCGCCGCTGCAAATCGCGCCTGCCCTGAAGACACGCACCTTGGTCGTCAACGGTGTATCGAAGGCGTATGCGATGACCGGCTGGCGCATCGGCTACGGCGCCGGACCACAGGCGCTGATGAAAGCGCTGGCGCTGCTGATGTCGCAAAGCACCACTTGTCCAAGCGCTGTCAGCCAGGCTGCTGCCGTTACCGCGTTGTCGGGACCGCAGCAATGCGTGCTGCAAGGACGCGATCTGTTCAGCAAACGGCGCGACGCCATCGTGACGCAGATCAACAGTATTCCCGGACTGAGCTGCCTGCCGCCTGACGGCGCGTTCTACGTCTTCGTGAATGTCTCCGGCTTGCTGGGCAAGCGGACGCCGCAAGGGGCGACGCTGGGCAATGACGTCGATGTCATGATGTATTTTCTTGAGCAAGCCGGCGTCGCCACCATCGATGGCGCATCCTATGGCCAGCCATCCTATTTGCGTATGTCGTTTGCAACTTCGATCGAACAGATCGAATCGGGTTGCCAGCAACTGCGTGATGCTGTATTTCAGCTAGCGTCTCAGTAATTTGTCTCTGCAATTTCACTAATACCACGGGAGAAATCATGTTCATATTCAAACAGTCCGCTATCGCAGCGCTCACCACAGCAGTGCTGATGACGGTCAGCTTTTCCGCCAGCGCCGACCAGCTCGCCGACATCAAACAAAAAGGCACGCTGATCTGCGGCACGCTGGGCACTGCCGAACCCTTCAGTTTTCCCAATCCGTCGACGCGTGAAATCCAGGGCTACGACGTCGATTTCTGTAAGGCCATCGCCAAGAGTCTCAACGTCAAGCTAGAGCTGAAAATGATCTCGGTGGCAGCGCGTATTCCCGAACTGCAACAGAGCCGCGTCGACATCGTCATCGCCAATCTCGGCTGGACTCCAGAGCGTGCTGAACAAATCGCCTACAGCGACGGCTATTACGCCAGCCTGCAAAAGGTCGCCGCCCGCCGCTCTTCCGGTTACAAGAGCTTGAACGACCTGACCGGAAAACGCGTCAGCGCGACCAAGGGATCGACGTCGGAACTGGGCGTGCGCAAGTCTCTGCCGACGGCATCGACCACCACCTTCCAGGATCCTCCTGCCGCTTTCCTGGCGATGCAGCAAGGCAAGGTGGAAGGTTTCGCCGTGTCCGAGCTGATGCTGGTCAAGTTCAAGCAGCAGACTGAAGACAGCTCGCCGATCGATATCCTCGAACCGGCGCTGATGAACGAATACTGGGGTGTCGGCATGCGCAAGGAAGAGCCGGGTCTGATCAAGCACGTCAACGGTGTCCTCGAAAACATGGAAAAGACCGGCGAAGCCAAACAGGTCTTCGACAAGTGGCTCGGCCCCAACACGGCATACAAATTGCAACGTGGCTTCAAGATCGAACCGATCAAGGGTTGAGCGGTAAAAGCGACGATCTGCGCTGCCGCCTGCCCCGGATCAACCGGCCAGGCGGCAGCAACGCAATTGGGGAAGGAATTGTATGAGTACCAAACTGGATTTTTCAGTGCTGTTGCGCGAGGACTATCCGCGCCTCATCATCGAAGGCATCAGCACCATGCTGCAACTGACCGGCTATGCCTGGATACTGGCGATGGCGGTCGGCATCTTGCTGGCACTGTTGCGCATGACGCGCAATCGCTGGGCCGAGCGCGCTGTCGCACTGTTTGTCGAGTATCACCAGAACGTGCCGATGCTGGTGCAGATCTTTCTCTGGTATTTCGGCGTGCCGACCTTGCTGCCGGACAGCGTCCAGCTCTGGTTCAACCAGCGTCACAGTGAATTTCTGTTTGCCATCATCGCAGTTGGCCTGTGCATGTCAGCCTACATTTCCGAGAGCCTGCGCAGCGGCATCCGCGCCATTCCCGCTTCACAGATGGAAGCGGCGCGCGCACTCGGCCTGTCTTATCTGCGTGCCTCGCGCCTGGTGATTCTGCCGCAAGCCTTGCGCATCGCGCTACCGACGCTGGTCAGCCACACTGTACTGCTGTTCAAGAACACCAGCCTGGCGATGGTTATCGGCGTAGCCGAACTGACCTACGCCACGCGTGAAATCGAAAGCCAGTCCTTCCACACCATCGAAACCTACTTGCTGACGACCGTGATCTATCTCGGCATTTCGCTGCTGATCATGGCAGGCGGCGCGATGCTGGAAAACCGTTACCGCATCAAGACGCGCTGAGGAATATCGTGATTACCGACATCTTTCACATCTTGCGCGACAACTGGACGCTGCTGCTGATCGGCCAGTATCCCAACGGCCCATTGGGCGGCCTGGCGATCACGTTGATCCTGTCCGTCGCCGGTCTGGCGTTGGCGTTCCCGGTCAGCGTGCTGCTGGCACTGGGACGCGTCAGTCCGCTGACGATCCTGCGTGCGCCCGCCATCGCCATCATCTACACCGTGCGCGGTGTACCACTGGTGATGTTCATTTTCTGGGTGTATTTCTTTGTACCGCTGCTGATCGGCACCACCATCTCCGGCTTCACCACGATGCTGGTGACGGTGGTGATCTATGAAGCCGCGTATCTGGCCGAAGTCATCCGCGCCGGCATCGAAGGCTTGCCCAAAGGCCAGGTCGAAGCTTCACGTGCGCTGGGCATGAGCTATCTGCAGACCATGTTCAAGATCGTGCTGCCGCAGGCGCTCTACAACATGCTGCCGGCGATGATCAGCCAGTTCGTCTCGACCATCAAGGAGACCTCGCTGGGGTATGTCATCAGCGTCAACGAACTGACCTTTGCCGCCAATCAGATCAACAGTACCTTGCTGACCAAACCCTTCCCGGTGTTTGTGATGCTGGCGTTAATTTACTTCGTACTGTGCTCGCTGCTCACGCAATTTGCCCGCTGGCTGGAACGCCGCATCGCCAGACGCCGTAGCGGCGGTCCTCGCAGCACGATTGCAACGGTAGTCCCAAACAGCAATACGGTCGCAGCGACCACGGCGGCCTGATCAATTTCAACGGAATCGACATCATGGAAACATCTTCCGGCGGCATCGCCACAACTACAACTCGCGCTACAAACGATACAAACAGCATGATCAGCTTCGATCAGGTCAACAAATGGTACGGCTCGTATCACGCACTGGCCGACGTCAGCGCCAGCGTCACCAAGGGTGAGGTCGTCGTGGTTTGCGGCCCTTCCGGATCAGGCAAGTCAACGCTGATTCGCACCGTCAACCGGCTCGAAGAAATCCAGAAGGGCAAGATCGTCTTCGACGGTCAGGATGTGCATGCCCCCAAGCTGGATCTGAATCGCTTCCGCGCCCGGGTTGGTTTTGTGTTCCAAAGCTTCAACCTGTTCCCGCATCTGTCGGTGCTGGACAACATCGTCATGGCACCGGTCAACGTGCGCGGCAGCAAACGCAGCGAAGCACGTGTGCGCGCACTGGAGTTGCTGGAGCGCGTGGGCCTGGCCAGTAAGTCCGAGTCCTACCCCGGCCAATTGTCCGGCGGGCAACAACAACGCGTGGCGATCGCACGCGCGTTGGCCATGGATCCACCGGCGATGCTGTTCGACGAGCCGACATCCGCGCTCGACCCGGAAATGGTTGGTGAGGTCTTGCAGGTGATGAAGCAGCTCGCCCGCGACGGCATGACCATGATCTGCGTCACGCACGAAATGGGCTTCGCGCGCGAAGTCGCCGACCGCGTGTGGTTCATGGATCAGGGACGGATCGTCGAAACCGGCACGCCGGATGACTTTTTCTTGCGTCCGCAAAGCATGCGCGCACAAAAATTCCTGTCGGAATTACGCGCGCATTAAGCCGCGGACGCATATAGAAAAACGCGCTACAGTGAGCGTTCTTTTCCCACTGCAAGGAACGCTCATGTCCAGTCCAGCCATCGAAGTCAAACGCGACCAGTCGCTCGCCATGCGTCACGTCGTGCACGTGCGCAATCACCTCATCTCGGTTGACGGCGCAGTGGAAGAAGGCGGCGACGACGCCGGCCCCAATCCGCATGACTTGTACGACGCCGCTCTCGGCGCGTGCAAGGCGCTGACGATGGTGTGGTACGCCAAGCGCAAGAACATCCCGGTGGAAGACATCCAGGTCGCCATCACCCGCGACAACAGCGAAGAACGCCAGGGCATTTATCGCCTCGCTGCATCGATCAGCCTGAGCGGCGATCTCACCGATGCGCAACGCCAGGAGTTACTCGCCGTGGCCGAAAAATGTCCGGTGCAAAAACTGATGACCAGCGTCAAGACCGAAGTCACGACCACGCTGGCCTGAGCCTTCCTCAATCGTCTTCGCTGCATAACTCCCGCACCAGTCCGCGCACCCATTTGTGTACGGGGTCGGCATGACGGCGCGGGTGCCAGCTTTGCGAGACCTCTACTTCCGGCGTCGCCAGCGGCAACGGAAAAACATGCAAGTCCAGATGCTCCGTAGCCCAGCGCGCAAACCTTGCAGGCGCGGCGGCGATCATGTCTGAAGACGCGGCCATCATTACCGCCGACTGAAACCCTGGTGCCACCAACCTGACTTTTCGCTGCATGCCGCGCGCTGCCAGCGCGTCGTCAATCGGACCGCTGTCGCTGCCGGTGCGTGACGCCGAGATATGCGGCCAAGCGATAAAGCCGGCGAGGCTGACCTTCTTGCTTGCCAGCGGATGACCTGCACGCACTACGCCGACGAAAGGTGTCTTGAACAGCACCTGGTTATGCAGCTCTTCCGCCATGTCATCATCTCCCGGGTGCAAGGCCCCGATCTCCAGGTCGACCAAACCATCTCGCAAGGCACCGACGTGTTTGTCGGCACGCGGCGAAAACCGCAGCGAGATACCCGGTGCTTCCTGTGCAACGCGTTGCGCCAGTCGCGCGGCCCAGGCGCCGGCAAAGCCATCGTTGGTGCGCAATACCAGCGTGCGTTCCACCGTCGACAGATCAACCTCCTCGGTCATGAAGACCTTACGCATCTGCTCGGCCAGGGCATCGATCTTTTCTCGCAATTCCAGCGCACGCTGGGTCGGCACCAGCCCGCGCCCTGCCGGAACGAACAGCGGATCGCCAACCGCTTCGCGCAGATTGGCGAGGCGGCGGCTCATGGCCGGCGCGCTCAGATGCAGGCGTTTGGCTGCGCCGACGACGCTGCCTTCGCGCAGCAATGCCTCGAGGTCGAGCACCATGTTGAAGTCGAGATCGCGCATGACGGTTACTCCTGCGGGTGATGGTTTGCCGTATTGGTAAAAGGATTGTTGCGGGTTGTTGCGGACGGTTGCGGATGGTTGCAGCATGCACACCGCTCTGAATACTGCATGGTTTGCACTGATGAACTGCAACAATATCACTTTATGCACGCATTGGAATGCCGCAGGATAGTGCAACACCTCAAGGAGTCATCATGTCGAACAACACTTCTTCGCTTGCACCATCGTCAAATCCTGCCGCGTCCGTCACGTCCGCCGGCGCAGGCGGCATCCGCTTTTATCTGTTTCCGCTGGCGGCGGTCTGCATCTGGAGCGGCAACACCATCATCACCAAGGCGGCGTCGACAGCGATCGAACCGGCGGCCATCGCTTTCTATCGCTGGATGCTGGCGGTGCTGGTGATGACACCTTTCCTCGGCCGCGAGGCATGGCGGCAGCGCGCAGTGATCGCCGCCCACTGGCCGCGCCTGCTGTTGCTCGGCGCGCTGGGCATGGCGATGTATCAGGGTCTGGCGTATGAGGCGGCGCGCACCACATCGGCGATCAACATGGGCGTGACGGTGGCGCTGATGCCGCTGGTCTCAGCCTGCCTGAGCAGCCTGTTCGCCGGCGAGCGCCTGTCCACTGCGCGCATTGTCGGCGGCGTGCTGTCGCTGCTGGGGCTGGTGGTGCTGAGTTCACATGGCGAGCCGTCACGGTTGTTCAACGGCGGCGTCCATACCGGCGATGCACTCATGTTGATTGCCGTGACATCCAACGCCTTCTACGGCGTGCTGCTGAAACGCTGGGCACTGCCGCTGTCGACGTGGACGCAGCTATATGTGCAGGCGGCGTTCGGCAGCCTGATCCTGTTGCCGTTCTGGCTGGCGGCACCGGCCTCGCCGCTGACCGTTCAAAACCTGCCGTTGGTGATGTACGCCGGACTGCTGGCCTCAATCGGTGCGCCGTTCCTGTGGATGAATGCGATCAAGCATCTGGGTGCGCCGCGCAGCGCCTTGTTCGCCAATCTGATCCCGCTGCTGGTGGCATTGGCCGCATGGGCGCTGCTGAGTGAACAGCTGCATGCCTATCATGCGCTGGCCGGTGCGCTGGTGTTGATCGGCGTGGCGTGGGGCCAGCGCAGTGGAGGAAAAGAAAAAGGAAAATGAAGATGAAATAAAGCCGCGCAGCCGATCAGCCCCCGCCTGATCGGCTGCGCTCAATCAAGCGCTAAGCAACGCGCTTGATCAACCCTTGCAGCACCGCCTCCAATCCGACCACACCCTTGCGCGTGCCGTCGCGGCCCGACTCAAAGTCAATCCAGCCTTCGTTGAAACCATCCAGCATCTGCATGCGCGGCAAAGGATTGCGCATGCCCTGCGAGCGAAACACGTCATCCCAGGTGAAGCGCGGTACGGCTTCCGTCTTCACATCACGGCCGAGCAGCTTACCGAAGCAGGCGGCGATCTCCAGCGGCGTGACACGCTTCGGCCCTTCCAGCTCGACTACACGCACACCCGTCCATTCTTCCAGCAACAGCTCCGCTGCGACGCCGCCGACATCCTCAGTGGCGACCATCGCCACCGGCTTGTCCAGCGGCTGCAGATAGCTGGGGATCACGCCGTCGCGCGCGGGTGCCACATCCCAGATAGCGTTTTCCATGAACCAGCCTGCGCGCAGGAAAGCCACCGACATCGGCAAATCGCTCAGCGCTTTTTCCAGCAAACCGAGCTGATTCAGCAAATTGGTTTGGGTGGCGCGCGCGCCGATGGTCGACAGGCAGACCACTTTGCCCGGCCTGGCTGCGAGCAGAGCCGCCTTGATGGAGGCGATGGCGGCGCGTGCTTCCGGATAACCGGCGCTGGGGTCAAAGGTTGGGGGCAGCAGGATGAACACGCCTTCCATGCCGGTGAAAGCGCGCTCCAGTGAAGCGCTATCCTCTACCGTGGCGAGCGCCAGATCGCATCCCTGCGCGGCCCACAGCGCCCCCTTGGCGGCGTCGCGCATGACGGCGCGCACTGATTTTTTGTGACCCAGTAATTGACGGGCGACAACGCCGCCGACCTGACCGGTAATTCCTGTGATGGCAAACATGGCTTTCTCCAGATGATTTCAACGTTGAAATAACGACGCAGCAAAGTGCGGTTGGAGTGGATTCTCGGCGTTAGCGACAGATTTTGCGATAGCATGAATGGCATTTCATCAGTGCTGAAATGTCATCAATGGTATCGGCAGACATCGCTGACAATAGCGATCGAACATCAACAGGACATAAAGAGGAGGATCCGCATGAGCTTTGACGAACGTACCCTGAACGGCATGAGCGTGCTGGTCGCCATCGTCGATTGCGGCAGCTTTGCGGCGGCGGCCGACGTCCTCAACATGTCGCCGCCGGGCGTGAGCCGCGCGGTGGCCCGGCTGGAGACGCGGCTCGGCATTCGTCTGTTTGATCGCACCACGCGCTCGGTGATGCTGACCGACGAAGGCCGCCGCTTTTATGAGCAGGTGCAACCTTTGCTGGCCGGGCTGGAGGACGCCGCCACCAGCGCCTCCGAAGGCGTCAAAACCGTGCGCGGGCGCTTGCGCATCAACATCGATCCGTTCTTTTCGCGGCTGTTGCTGGGGCCGCAACTGGGCAACTTCCTTGAACGCCATCCGCAGCTGGAACTCGACCTCGTCACGCGGGATCGTCTCGGCGACATGATCGGCGACGGCTTCGACCTGGCGCTGCGCTTCGGCCATCCCAAGCCGTCGACGCTGGTGGCGCGCAAGCTGTTCGATTCACGCATCATCACGGTGGCGGCGCCATCCTATCTGGCGCGCCATGGCCGCCCCGCCACACCACAGGATCTGGAGCAAGGCCACGTCTGCATCCTGTTTCGCGAACCGGAAAGCGGCCGGCCGTTTTCATGGGAATTCCACCGCGGCCGCAAAAAGCTGGAACTGCATCTCAGCGGCCAGCTCACCCTCAACGATGCCGGCACGCTGTGGAGCACCTGTCTTGCCGGCTACGGCATCGCGCAGATGATGGACATCGGTTCGGAAGGCTTCCTCGCCGACGGCAGCATGGTCGACCTCTTTCCCGACTGGCCGGATGAACGCTATCCGCTGTATGCGCTGTATCCGTCGCGCCATCATGTGCCGGCCAAGACGCGTGCCTTTCTGGAGTTCTTGACGGAAATCGGTGCGGCCGACAGCATGGCAACGCCGCCGCCGGCTATCAGTGCGGCCGTCAGCACCGCCAACCCCGCCGCAAAGACTGTGGCAAAAAGTCGCCGCAAGATGTAAAAACCGGGCCGGGCGCGGGATTTCTCATTACACTTGTTGTTACCGCTGCATTTTCTCCAGATCATAAGAAGAAGGAGAAGCAACTTGAACCGGTCCCGCCTCATCTTTGTCACCATCTTGCTGGCCCTCGTCGGCGCAGCGCTGCCGCTCGTCATCATGTTGTATTTTTCCTGGTCGCGGGCCGTGACCGATGAGCAGAGCCGCCTCACCCTCTACGCCCAGCAAGCCATCCTGCGCGCCAACATCTCCTTCAATGAAATCCGCTCGGCGCTGCACGCCATCGAGCCGCTCAACCTCAAGCCCTGCTCCGACACCCACATCGCGCGCATGCGCCAGCTCACCGTCAACACCCGGTCGATCGAAGAAATCGGCTACTTCCGCGACGGCAAGCTGCAATGCACCTCATGGGGCCGCAACGATAAATATGTCGAGCAGACGCCGGCCGATTTTGTCACGGCCGACGGCCTGGAAGTCACCCTGCGCGTCTCGCCGGTCGTCACCCAGGGCAACCCGATGATGGCGATCCAGTACCGCTCGCACAATGTGCTGACGGTGCCGTCGCGTTTCGTCGACGTCATCGTCGATTCCGGCGTGCAACTGGCAACGGTAACCGAGCAAGGCTTTGTGCTGGGCGAACAGAATTCGCCCGACGCCATGCTGGTGCGCGACATCGTCGCCGCACCTGCCAACAGGGTCGACGACGACTACCTGATCGCCTCGGTGCGTGCGTCGGGATTGATTGCCATCGCCATCGAACCGCGCAGCTACCTGTTCAAGCGGCTGCGGCAGGAGCAACTGATTCTGCTGCCGATCGGCGCAGCGATTGCCGCGCTCATCGTCGCCGCCATGGTGTGGGGCTTGCGGCGACGGCTGTCGTCGCTGGGCGAACTCAACGTCGCCATCAAGCGGCGTGAGTTCATCGTGCATTACCAACCCATTGTCGAACTGCGCACCGGCCTGTGCGTCGGCGCCGAGGCGCTGGTGCGCTGGCAACGTCCCGACGGCAGCATGGTCAGGCCCGACCTCTTCATCCCGCTGGCCGAAGAGAGCGGACTGATCCTGCCCATCACCGACCAGGTCATCGCACACGTGGTCGCCGACCTGCGCGCCACGCTCGCAGCGGAGCGGCATCTGCACATCGCCATCAACCTCAGCGCCGACGACATCAAGACCGGACGCGCGCTGGCCTCGGTGCAGGCCGCGCTCAAGAACACCGACATCGAAGCGCAGCAAATCTGGCTGGAAGCCACCGAGCGCGGCTTCATGGACGTCAACTCCGCACGCGTCACGCTGACCAACGCGCGCGCCGCAGGACATGCGGTCGCCATCGACGACTTCGGCACCGGCTATTCCAGCCTGTCTTATCTGCAGAGCCTGCCGCTGGATTCGCTCAAGATCGACAAGTCCTTCATCGACACCATCGGCACCGATTCCGCCACCAGCAGCGTGACGCCGCACATCATCGGCATGGCCAAAACGCTCAAGCTGAAAATCGTCGCCGAAGGCGTCGAAACGCAGGAGCAGGCCGACTACCTGCGCAAGCACGAGGTCGAATTCGTGCAAGGCTGGCTCTATGCCAAGGCCATGCCGGCGACAGAATTCATCGCCTACTACCAGCACAATCTTGCCCAGCATCAAGGCATCGTCGCCACAACGCTGCCCGTCCCTCCGGCCGCACCCATGCAGCAGGCAACGGTTTCAATAGACGACGATCCACCCACCTCAGGCTGAGACCATCCCTCTCCGGCAAGCTGATCGGCTTGTGCGTTGTCCGCACAGATTTTGATGACCTGTGACAATGCATGCCCGCGTAGACCAATACCAAGGCTAAGCTGGCAAGTCATGCATCGCGGTAATGCCTTTTGCCCCAAAAGGTAATTCCAAATCAGGCAACCCTCTTCCATACTTGGCCGCACAAAAATCGCGTCGGCACGAGCCGCGCGCGAACTGTCAGACACCTATAAAAATAGCGACAAAAAATTCAAGGAGACAAGGCCATGCTGCAAGACAGAGTGGAAGTACACGTCACAATAGAAGTGGAAACAATCCGCGCAGAGGCAGCAGCATGAGCGCCTCCATCGACATCGGCAGGACTCTCGACGACGGCGTCTTCACCACGATGCAAAAGTTTGTGGTCTGTCTGGCGGCGCTGTCCATCGTCATGGATGGTTTTGACGGCCAGTTGATCGGCTTCGCGATTCCGGTGCTGATCAAGGAATGGGGCATCACCCGCAGCGCCTTTGCACCGGCGGTCGCCGCCGGATTGATCGGCATGGGTATCGGCAGCGCCTGCGCCGGCTTGTTTGCCGACCGCTTCGGCCGCCGTTGGGCCATCATCGGCAGCGTATTGATCTTTGGTGTGGCCACCTGCGCCATCGGCCTCGCACCCGACGTGCTGACCATCGCCATCCTGCGCCTGATCGCCGGCTTCGGCATCGGCGGCGCATTGCCCAGCTCCACCACCATGACGGCAGAATTCACGCCCTCCAAACATCGCACCGTCGCCGTCACCGCCACCATCGTCTGCGTGCCGCTGGGCGGCATGCTGGCAGGCTTGTTTGCCGGCGCAGTGATGCCGCTATACGGCTGGCGCGGCTTGTTCTTCATCGGCGGCGCATTGCCGCTGGTGCTCGCCGTACTGCTCATCCTCGCCCTGCCTGAATCGCCACGCTACCTCGCCCGCCGTAAGCAACGCTGGCCAGAACTGCGCAAGCTGCTCGCCCGCATGGCACGCAACGTCAACACCGCCACCGGCTTCACGGATGCCGGCGAACAAAAGGCAGAACAACGCCTCGGCTTCCGCGCCCTCTTCAGCGACGGCCGCGCACGCGACACCATCGCCATCTGGTGCGCCTTCTTCATGTGTTTGCTGGCGGTATACAGCGCCTTCAGCTGGCTGCCCACCATGCTCGCCGCAGAGGGCCTCAACGTCGCCATCGCTGGCGCCGGACTGACTGCCTACAATTTAGGCGGCGTCATCGGCGCACTGGTCTGCGCCGTCGCGATCACGCGCTACGGCTCACGCGGCCCGCTGCTCCTGTGCAGCATCGGCGGCGTCGCCAGCGCTTTGCTGTTGTTGGGTGTGGATGCTTCGCACGCCACCGGCGTCTTCATCTTTGGCCTCGGCATGCACGGCCTGTTTGTGAATGCCGTGCAATCCACCATGTTCGCGCTGTGTGCCTACATCTACCCGACCGGCGTGCGCGCCACCGGCACAGCCTCAGCCCTGGCCTTCGGCCGTCTCGGTGCGATTCTCAGTGCATTTGCGGGAGCGATAGTGATCACCGGCGCGGGAGCCAACGGTTATCTGGTGATGCTGGGAACGGCGATGGTGTTTGTGTTTGGAGCGTTGCTGGTGGTGCGGGGGCATATTCCGAGGTTGGGTAAACAGGAACATGTTGTCGCCAAGGAGGTGCTAAGCAAGGGGTAGCAGAAACATACAAGAAAAAGGCTCGCACGTTGCGAGCCTTTTTCTTATCTAAAGTCTCTGCGCCATCTGCGGTTTTCACTCGGCAAGCCGAAAGGCGTCTGCCATGCGATCCTGCTCGCGCCCGGACAGGCCCAGGTTACCGGCCAGGGTTCGCCACTGGGCGACGACCTGCCGAAAGTCCTCGATGATTTCGTCCGCCTCGCGCAGCTCCACGCGGAAATACCCTGCGACTTCCCGGACCAGTTCAAGATCGAGGGCGTTGTCCACCTCCGTGATGTTGAGCTTCAGTCCATCGGCATGGGGAACAGGATTCATGTCGTAGGCCTGGGAGAGTTTCCAGCCATTTCCCGGCACCAGGATGAAGCCGTGGTTGCGCAGGTGGTCGTCCGTGTTGGAGACGAGGATATTGAAGACGATGCGCGACCATAGTTCGCGCAGATCTTGATTCGGTTGCGCGCCCCGATGCATGAGCACTTCTGCGAGTTCCAGGTAGCTCACCCCGGTCGAGGCATCGTCGCCATCGCCGTGTCCGGTCATGGTCATTGCCGAAGCAAAATGCAGCCGGCGGCCTGTGTCGGTGCGATCGAAACGGCGCACCATGAAGCAGTGATAGTCGCTGGCGAATTTGCGGGCCTGAGCCGACGCGACATTCAGGCCGCAGCCACTGGCAAGGGCATTCACCACCATTTCCCAGCCGCCGACATCGTAAGTATCCCGGGTGCTGGGAAACTTGGCGATGTGCAAATGCCCTGCATCGTCCGCGACGCTCGCCTTGGGTCTGGCGCCGCCCAGCGATCCGCCCGGGGCGATAAGCATGCGCAACCAATCCTGGCCTTCGGCAGCGATGTTATCCGGATCCTCCTCAAGCGCGCGGCTGGCCTGCTCCAACGCACGGATTTCAGCGAAAGGCGGAGCGGCGACGTGGATGCGGTTGTCAAGGAAATCGCCGTCGTCCTCCAGGCAGAAACGCAGCGCACCCACGCGGTACAGGTCGTGCACACCAAGCAGGTAGTCCGATTCGTAGAAACGTGCCTGCGCGGGCACCAGGCCCGCCCGCTTGTCGCGCTCGAACCGGCGGTCCATCAGCAAGCGCCCCCACCGATCCGGACAGGAGTCATCGAAGACGCCGAACTTGTCTCTGGGCGCTGCAGGATGCTGTGGTCCGCCGAAGAGCTGGATGCTCGGATCCAACTGCAACCCGGCAAACTGTGGATCGACTAGTGCGTCGATATCGTATTCGAACTCGAACAACTCGGTCGCCCGGGTTCTGCGACTGTGCAGAAAGCCAAGTCGTCGAGGGCTGGCAAGCCCATCCCAATCTGCATACACCGCAATCATGCTCATGACTCAACCTGCCGTTTGCGTTTGGGCTTCTTCAGCAATGACGCCAGAGAATCGGTGCTGGTCGTGGTGGAGATAAGCTCGCCAGTGATGGCGTCCCTCTCAGATGCCGGCTTGTTGACTTTCATCTCCGGCTGTTTCGTCTTGATTGAAATGGAGCCGTGCGAAATATGGTCTATCGCTGGCTCGTTGCGAACCGTTTTGCTAACCGTTTTGCTGGATGACACACGACCACTGTGTACAACTTCGTTCTTCATCAACCGCGCGTCCTGGAGTTTCCGGCCGAGCTCGTCGGCAGCCGCGAGTTTGGCGAGATCCCCGGCCAGCCCAAGGATCTGCATGACGGACAGATAAGCGCCTATCGTGACGCCTGCCCCGCCAGCTTCCAGCGAGCGCAGAGTCATGGGAGACATCCCGGCGCGCTCGGCAACCTGTTTGGCCGTGAGCTTGCGACGCAGACGCGCAAGCTTGAGCCGCTCGCCTAATTCGATGAGCAGCTTGCTGGTTGACGGCAAGAGCGGAGCTGTCTTCTTGGCCATGGCGATAATATTCCATCTTTTTTTATCAAGAACAGCCAGAATATTATCACTTTCATTGAAATTTGACCAATACAGCATCGCGCTAGCGCGTCATTCGCCACAGGAAAGGAGATAATATTTCACACTTTTTATCAAATAAACGCCAGAATAATAGCATTATCAGCATCGCATGATAATTGATGAGCAGGCGGCCTGCCTCTATTGGCGGAACGCGTTAACGTTTTCGTGAAACATCACCGTTCTGTTAGCAAATTTACTCGGCGATTAAGGTTTTAATGAGCAGAGATGCCTGTTTTGTCTGGGACAAGGCGGTACCGGGCGGCGTAATCGTACCCATATCCACAAGTATCACGGAGTCGTCCGAGTTTCGTGCAGGCTACCTGCAACTCGTGGACGACCGCCGGACAGTGTGCATTGAGGAGGCAGTCCAATCCGCAGTTGAAGACTGCAGAAGGCCATCAAACGGAAACGACTGATAGATCCATGCGCAAATAACGGACCAAGATGTCAGGAATGATCGCCAATATTTCTTCCTGCTGCGCGCTGGGCTGATCCCCTTGCTCTTCGATAATGGTTTCGATACCGTCACTGAACGCTTCCTCGTCAACCCCAGTAGAGTAACTTGGACTGCCCATGAGAATTTCAAATTTTTGTGCTCGGCTATACACCACCCGATATTGGAACTCCTCGTAGTTATTGGCAAGAAATGGAATGCCAATTTCAATACGGATGTCCGGCGTATTCTCAGCCAGAGAATTTACTCGATCAAGTCGCCCGTTACGTTGTTCAAGCCGCGCAGGATTCCAAGGTAAGTCATGGTGAATAATCTCAGCACAGTGTCGATGCAGATCGATACCCTCTGAGCCGATTGCCGTACAGATCAACACATCCGGCATTAGTGGTGAATTGAAGGCTGCGCAAAGACGCCGACGTCGATTGGGGTCGGTAACTTTACCGCTAAGGGTTTCCACACAATCTACCTTCTGCAGGAAGACTCCTTGCCACAGGCTTTGTCGCTTGGAGTTCTGCCGCAAAGCCAGATTGATTGACCCGCTCTCCTGCAAGAGCGCCTCCAGAAAACGTATGACACGTCCCGACATGGTTTCATGACCAACCGGCATAGAGAAAAATCCATCCTTGATTCGCTCTGTACGGTCGTCCAGCTTGCTGAAAAAATCATACCGGGCAATTAAATCGTCACGTAATACAATCTTTCGCAGTCCCTCAAAGAGATCCGACATGATGTTCGCGAGTGCAGGTCCTTTTTGAGTTGGGTTGCCATCTGCTCCCAATAATTGCCGCGCTTCTGAATCGATAAGTTGCCACAGCAAACAGTGAAATTCTTTGTCTGATTCCGTCAACCATAGATTGCGTCGCCCTTCATACACCCGTTTAATGGTGTCGTCGATATCATCTTCTGTGTCTTCGTCGATAGTTTCTTCTATGCGCTCGCTTCCGTCTCCATTTTCACCGTTTAGCAAACTCATCAGTGCCCCATTGGAATCCGCATCAATCGCTCCGGATATGGTGTCGAACAGAGATTTGAAAATGCCGGCCAATGATGTCCAACCACAACGCTCCATTGCTTGCTCGGCATGAGACGTCGCCAACATATGCAAATCTATCAAACGAATTGTCCGACGAGGAGATGCCTTCATCCCTGCTTTCACAATGCAGGACTTGGCGAAAGCGTGCGCTTCGGCAAAATCGCGGTCAGTTGACGGCGCCCAATTGGCTGCCTGGCCATTGGCAGTCAACAAGGAAAGCCACCACGCATTGTCGACAAAGGCGGTGTTCTTAAGAATCGTATCGCGCTTCAATGCGCCCTGCGACGATTTTGTGTCGAGAAAGCCGTTGATCCGCAAGCGCAATGCATCTTGTATTTCATCAAGAGTCGCCACCCGTTCGCAAAAAATCAAGGTCTTTCTTCCATCAACAAAGTTCGCAAATGCGCGATCGGTCGTCGCCGCAACCTTCGGATGCGCGCTCGCTTCCAAAAGTGATTCGAACAAAGCGCTGTACTCCTTAACCGCAGAAGACATCCCGCCCTTTTCTTGAAATTTCTGCCGACTTTCCCTGAATGCACTTCGACTGGAGGTGATCCCCGCGAGCAGGCGTCCGTTCTCCTGATAAGAATTTTTGGACTGACGTCGAATTAACTGGTCGAGTCGCATCCCGACAAAATTAATCAGCGCGTCAGTTTCACCGGCATAACCTTTTCCAAGATACAAAGATGTGCGTGAAGACGCGGTGTCAGGAGTATTGAAATCCGCACCGATATGGAAATTTCGTTTCTTCCGCCCCTTTGTATGTCTGACCACAATCGTACGCAGCTTCAACTGCAAAGCCACAATGGCCGTACGATAATCTCTGGCGGCAACAAAGAAACGACGCAAGACATCGTTGCAACCAGGATCCGAAACGATCTGATCAAGCAAAGCGCTCAGCCCCTCAAGCTCCTGATTTTCCAACAACTCACCAAGCAAGCGGATCTCTTCCGGAGCAGCTGAAATTTGTTCCCACGCTTCGCTGAATGCCAGGCTTGTCTTCATGCAGAAATCCACCCCTCCCTGCGGCTTGAAAATTGATTCTATCGCTGCGACGGCATTACCCTCCGGGTTGGCGACGAAACCGAAAAGACGTTTTATCTCTTCTTCCTCTATCTGGAACGGCGTGGCAGAAAGGATCAGCTTGTTATCAATGCCGGGTGCATATTGTTTTTCGAAATGGCGTGCACCAAGTTTTCCATTCTTCCAGTTGTGCACCTCATCAATAACGGCGAGCCCTACGTTTGCAAGACGCAATTTCTCCACCAACAACGCTGCGCAGAGATTCTCAAAAAAGGCGTCAGCACCTTCGCTATTTCCTGCCCGAAGTTTAGTTGCCATGCCATCCCAGGCATTACCATGTTGCGATGTCGCCATGACCGCATCCGCCGCCGCTATCAGTCCATACAGATCGACCGCCCCCAGCTCTTCGACTTGCTGCACATATGCCGCCCAAACATGGACACGCTTCTGCGGGAGTACGCCTGCGGCGACCAGCGACTTGGCCATCGCCTCGCGCGTTGGATAGTGCAGTCCGTTCCATAACCGCCCGAGCAAGAACATGCACAATTGTTTATATTGCTCCGAATTGCTGTACGGCTTCTTTAACGCACTCATCCCCATGATGAAGATGTTGGCCTCAAAACGATCCTGCTGACAAGCAAATCGCTTAAACAGATTGCTTATCTCCCATCTGGGACATGTCTCATTTTCTATCGCCGCGACAATACGCTCAATATCAAGATTTTCTGATCCATTGAGTTCATTGAGAAAAGCATATATCGCATGTTCCGAGAACTGGGAACAAAAACGATAAAAAGCAATGCTGTCCGATTCAAAGCTACGCAGCTCCGGCCATAGTGTTCGGCGTGAATTGCGCTTGCGCTGATTGTCCCATTCGTTGAAAAAATAGAGAAAGCACAAACGCGCATCATCGTGAACACGTTTGAGATCCACATGGTCCGCAAAGTCGTGTAAGTTTCTCAACAGCGTCCAATAGCCGTCTACCTGGAGTGGGCGCAATTGCTTGCGGTTCTCCGCATGCTCCATGTACTTCTGATCAAAACTGTAGATCTCCTGTTCCCACTTATCTCGCAGCACACTACTAGGAGGCGTGATCAACAGCACCTTCCGGTCATTTTTCTTGCTCTGCATGATGTGTTCAGCCATCACGTTGAGTGCGACATAGGTCTTTCCCATACCAACCTCGTCCGCCAACAAGATCGTGTCAAAGCCGTTGTCGAATTGCGTTGTGATTGCCTTTGCCGTTTCACGCTGTCGATCCCAGTCACGCTGAAATTCTTTTTTCTCGGCGGATGGTCTAACAATTTTACTAAGAGGGATTCGCATCGTCGTTTAATTATTTTGATTGCAATAGTTGATATAGCTCTTGAGCCCCGCATCCATCTCCGGAACCGAATCGGTCAGCAAGGACGCCAGCGCTGCCTGAGACGCCTGCAACTCGGGCAGTTTCTCTGCGAGAGAGCGAAAGAACAACAACAGCTCACCAAGTTTGAAACAAAACTCCAGCTGCGCAGTTTTTTTATTACGGCTCTGTTGAAACTCGCGTTTGAGAATTTTCGCGTATGCGTTAATTGGCTCCGTCAGGTGTTTGCGAACAAACATTGAACGTTCATCCCCGAAAAGCAATTTGTCGGCCTCATCAGCTTTTTTTGTAAACACCCCTTCAATTGCTGAAAATAGACTCAGATAACGTTGCATCTGAATAATGACATTGCTTTCTCTGTCTACTTCGAACATTGCCTGCGGCTTTGGCGAAACAGGTTCACCGGGAATATGCTCCCCAGGCTGCCCACCGTCATCGATGTCGATACCAAGGTAGTACTGCAGCCAATCGTCCGCGTTTGGAAAAACAAATTCATCCTTCTTCTGAACCAGCTCTGGCGCATGCCAAAACGGGATGCAAAATCGCAAAGCTGGCTGCGCTTTCGGCACGAAACTGAGATTTCGTCCCCCAACCAGCCGGACATAAAATTCCTTGGATAGAATATCCTGCGAACGTCTTTCAGATATCGACAGAGGCAAACTGCCCCAAGAGACGTCATATGCACCGATCTCATCGGGAGTGCCGCCATCAATGCGAAAATGAACGGTCTCGCTGATCTCGTCGTAGTGCAAAACAATGCGCTCGATGAAATTTGGATAGCCCGTTTCCTCAACATAGTCCTCATCGTCCACGATATCTGACAATGTCAGCGTATCGGGCACGCGGCTGTATACATTCTCGGATCCTGCGCCAAGTCCTGCGCAGATCCGTCGGATAAGCGTATCCGCGCTACACGTTTCCACGGATATCACCCCGAGTTCAAAGTTGTCTCCGTTCCACGCTTTAGACGTAAAGTTGGCACTGCCGATATAAACCAGGCATTCCATTTCACTCTCGAGCACCAGAATTTTTGCGTGCAGCTTCCGCTCAAGATGCAATCCCTCAGTGGAGCGGCCGTCATTGAATTTTTCAATTCGAATACGCTCCTGTTGAGATATCTGAACGGGAATAACATTGAGGATCCGATCCCGTGTCGCTGCACCAAAGTGTTTTTTGCATATTGCGCTCACAGAACGCTCATCTGTGACGATATGCACCGCATCTGCAGCCCCCACTGCGGAACCAAGCAGATCAATCAATACACCGTCGCCCTGATCGAAAAACGGCGATACTACGAACAAGCGCTTTGGCGCCGATGTCGATATCAAGCTCCAGCGCTCCGCCAGCTGAGACAAACCGGACGTGCCAGTGCCGGAAGCAACCAGCGTGTGACGTACCTTCACATGGTTGACGCCCCACTGGGCCAGACGTCCATCAATAACATTGAGAAGCTCAATCAAGGCCTCCGATGCGACAGCTTGAGGAATGTCCGCGCGCTGCCGCTTCAATAGTTCTACAAAGTCACGCAACACTTGCAGGTCTTCGGTCTCATCCTTATTCCAGCAAAAATCCGTGAACACTTCGCGATTTTTGAATAATCCGGAATAAGTCAAATTCAACGATCCCAAAACTAGCCGCACACTTTGCCCGGTAACGATCAGATATGCCTTCGAATGGTGGCAACTGAACGGTTTAGTACGTACCGGCACCAAATCGAGGAAATGGGGAAGGCGGTTGAATTCTCTCGTTTTTCGGGCATCATAAAAAATAACCGGCTTGAGATCAGCAATGAATTTCCGCTGGTTTCTTCGTAGTTCGAAATCATCCTCAAGCGGCCTGGCACAAATAAGGTTCAACAATTGCTGATCGTCGAACTCATAAGTCATCACCAGGATCTTCTCAATTGGGTCACTGATGTTTTTTGCGATGACGTCCATATAGATCGCCTTGAGCGAATCGAACTGTGTCATGTCAGTATCTGACTTCATGGCTTCGTCCCGGCATAGTCGTAGTAAGTACGCGCCCGACCGAAATGCCAGTCCCGACGATAGCGATAGGCAAGGCATGCCAGAGCGCTGTCATGGTCCGGGGCCGCGTCCAGTTCCTCCCATAACCTAGTGAAATCAGCGATGTGAAACCGGTCTAGTACCAACAACCGTCCATTTTCCATGAAGGGAGAGACATTCTTCAGATTCTGATGGCGAACATGATGCCGAAGAATCAGGTCTGCGGCGACCCGGTAAGAAGAAACTCCTGCCAGAGACTTGAACAAGCCCCTGGCATCTTGATGCGAAGGCACACTGATGTATTCGCCGGCGAGCCGCCCCAGAGTGACCGCCAAGGACTCTTCAATCTCGCCCGGCGGCAGTAAGAAATTTTCCTCCGACAACAGCAAGTACTCTCGCTCAAATATGTACTGCGTAAGCGCCATGAGAAGTTGAAAAATCTGCACCTGCTGGAATCGCGATTCTAAAGTCGGATACCGCTCCCGCAATGTCGGAAATAGCATTGCGTAGTCCTGCGCGCTTTTGTTAAAGTCCGCGAGTGCATCATGCGTTAGAGGAGCATCCCAGTAACAACTGGTGTGCGGCGTGCTGCGGCAGTATTGCCGGATGATGCTGCGCCAAGTTTCCTGCTCATCGCTTTCCGGATCGCAGCTGATCGCATATTCTTGACCGAGCTCTTCCAGCTCCTGCTTGTTGACGGCGTTCTTTTCGTACCACTTTTCGAGACTACGGACTAGCGAAACGCCTCGCCGCTCCGCAAAGGAATCTGCGAGTTGCTGCCCGCAATCACTTAGCTGCGAGCGCCCTTTTTCCACCAGCCCCCAGACATACGATGGCGCTGAATAATGTCCCAACGTCCCGTAGGCTAGACGTTGATAAATTCCGTGCGACTTCGGAATATTGTTGAGGCTGATGTTATCGACGGTCGCCACCATCGGAAGATATTTGGTGACATTGAGAACACCCTCTTTCTGCACAGCATTTGCCAAACCCCACAAGATCTCAAGCTTCCGAAACTCAAATGCAAAAGATGGTTGACCCGGAATCAGCCCCTTGCGTTGCAAGGTCTGGTACACCAAAGCGAGCAAACCGTGATAAACGGGATTATTTGTCAGAACCGTAAATTGTTTGAAAAGAGTGTCCTGTAGATTTGCAGAGGGTGCAATAAATCCAAGTGGATCCATCATCAGTCCGGGCTTCTCCAGAATGACGTATTCTGAAAACTTCATAGAGTCGCGCTCCTTTTAGCGATATTGTTGTTTGTCTTCTACGCCCAATTTCTTTCAGCGCAATACTGGCCATGGAACACTTGAAACATCCATTATTTCGTCACCGTCAACACCCGCAATTCCTCCAACAACCTCACCGCCGGCCCCGGCAAAATCCCATGCCTCCGACGGAACGCGGTCAGCGTTCTCGTTCCCGTCGCGCCTTCAATCTCCAACGCCGTAATCAGTTGTGCCTTGCGGTCCACTTCGAACATCGGGGCGGGCATCCAGCTCAGGAATCCTGAGCGTGTCACCAGGCTTTTCAGCACCATGACCGAGCGCGTCTCTACGGCGCTGTTGGGCATGGGCAGGCCGTGGTCGTGGAAGACTTGTTGCATCTGCTCATAGGGGCCGGTGCCTTGCGGTGGTAGCGCCCAGGGTTGAGAGAGGGTGTCGATGAGGCTGAGGTTTTTCTTTTGGCGCAGCGGGTGGTCGGCGGCGGCGACGACGTAGCTGGTGTCTTCCCAGCGGCAGTCACTGATGGCGCAAATCTCTTCCGTGTCGGCGACGGCCATGCCGAGGGCTAGGTCGACTTCGTGGGTGATGAGGGCGTCGGTGAGGCGATCCCAGACGCCTTCGATGACTTGTACTTGGAGGGTTGGGTGCTTCTTGAGGACTTCGCCGATGGCGAGCGGCAGAACCATGCTGGCGATGCTGCCGACGGCGCCGACGCGGATGGTGCCTTTGACGAGGCCGCGCATGGCGTCGATCTCTTCGGCGGCGTGCTGGGCTTCGCGTAGCAGGAGCGTCGCGTGCGGCAACAGGGCCTTGCCGATGGCGGTGAGTTGCATGCCTTTGGAGTGGCGCTCGAAGAGCGGTGCGCCGACTTGCTCTTCGAGGCGCTTGATGGTGCGGCTCAGTGCGGGCTGGGTCACGTGCAGGGCATCGGCGCTGCGGCCGAGACTGCCGGTGGCGACGATGGTAGTGAAAGCGGTGAGCTGGCGCAGATCGAAAGTCATGCGAAAGAGTAATGTCTTTTATCCCAAAAGGCAATTTCAAAACAAGGCTTGGGCTTTCATACTTGCTGCAGCTGTCGTGCGGCCAGACTGCGCCGCATGACACCGCAATCCCTACATTGAAACCAGGAGAATCAGGGTGAGTACTTCCCAATCCACGCAGGCCGCTGCGGCGACATCAAGCAGATCGTCTTCCACCACGCCGTCTTCAACCATCACTGTGCGCGACGCGGTGCTGGATTTCATGCGCAGAGTCGGCATGACGTCGGTGTTCGGCAATCCGGGATCGACGGAGCTGCCGATGTTTCGCGATTTCCCGGAGGACTTCCGCTATGTGCTGGGCTTGCAGGAGGCGGTGGTGGTCGGCATGGCCGACGGCTATGCGCAGGCCACGCGCAATGCGGCGATGGTGAATCTGCATTCGGCGGCGGGCGTGGGCAATGCAATGGGCAACATCTTCACGGCTTTCAAGAACCGCACGCCGATGGTGATCACGGCGGGTCAGCAGGCGCGCTCTATTTTGCCGTTCGATCCTTTTTTGTTTTCTGCGCAGGCGACCGAGTTGCCCAAGCCGTACGTAAAGTGGAGCGTGGAGCCGGCGCGTGCAGCGGATGTGCCGCTGGCGATTGCGCGCGCGTATTACATCGCGATGATGCCGCCGCGCGGGCCGGTGCTGGTGTCGATTCCGGCGGATGACTGGGATCAGCCGGCGGAGTTGCTGGCGCCGCGCACAGTGAGCACCGAGTTGCGCGCCGAGCCTTTTGTATTGGATCAGATCGGCGCGATGCTGGACGCGAGCAAGCGCCCTGCCTTTGTGGTCGGTGCGGCGGTGGATCGCGACAATGCCTGGGACGCCGTGGTGCAACTGGCCGAGCGTCACAACGCGCGCGTGTTTGCGGCACCGATGTCGGGGCGGTGCAGCTTTCCGGAAGACCATCGCTTGTTTGCCGGCTTCCTCCCGGCGATGCGCGAGAAAATCGTCGGCCTGCTCGATGGTCACGATTGCATCTTTGCGCTGGGCGCACCGGCTTTTACGTATCACGTGGAAGGCAATGGGCCGCATCTGCCGCCTGGTGCTGTGCTGTGCCAGCTGACCGATGATCCGACCACGGCGGCGTGGACACCGTCGGGCACGGCGGCGGTCGGCAGTATCCGTCTGAGCGTGCTGGATCTGTTGTCGCGCGCTGCACCGCCTGCGCGTCCTCTGCCTGCGCCGCGTGTACCGCGTCCGCGTGCAGCGCCAACATCGCCGCTGTCGGTGGCATATGTGATGCAGACGCTGACGGAGTTGCGCAAGCCGTCCGACATCATCGTGGAAGAAGCACCGAGTGCGCGCTCGGTGATGCAGAACTATCTGCCGATCACGCAGAGCGAGGGATTTTTTACGATGGACAGCGGCGGCTTGGGCTACGGCATGCCGGCGGCGTTGGGTGTCGCGTTGGGGGTTGCATCCACCAAGCCCGACGCTCGCATCATCGGTATCTTCGGCGACGGCTCCAGCATGTATTCGATCCAGTCGCTGTGGAGCGCGGCGCAGATGCAATTGCCGATCACCTTCGTGATTCTCAACAATGGCCGCTATGCAGCGCTGCAGGATTTTGCGCCGGTGTTTGGTTTCAGTGCGACGGACGTGGTGCAAGGTACCGAACTGCCGGCGATCGATTTTGTCGGACTGGCGCAAGCGCAAGGTTGCACCGCGCTGCGCGTGGCCGATGCCTCGGCCTTGCGTGATGCCTTGCAGATGGCGCTGAGCCGCAAGGATACGCACAAGCCGATGCTGATTGATGTGGAAGTAGCATAGACAAGATCCGGACAAACAATGCAACGAATAAGTGAATGGAGACAACGATGAACAAGATGGCGATGCTGATCGGCGGCGAACAAACCCAGGCCAAGAACGGCGCAACGTTTGAGCGGCGCAATCCACTGGATGGCGCAATCGCCACCATCGCACCGGCAGCCGGCGTGGCCGATGCGGTGCAGGCGGTGGAAGCAGCGGCAGCGGCTTTTCCGGGATGGGCGGCAACGGGTCCCGGCGAACGCCGTGCCCTGCTGATGAAGGCGGCGCATGCACTGGAAGCGAAGGCTGATGCCTTCATCCAGGCGATGGCGAGCGAGACCGGCGCATCGGCGATCTGGGCCGGCTTCAACGTGCATCTCGCGGCCAATACCTTGCTGGAAGCCGCATCGCTGACGACGCAGATCAGCGGCGAAGTGATCCCCTCCGATCTGCCCGGCAACCTGGCGATGGCGATGCGCCAGCCGGCTGGTGTGGTATTGGGCATGGCGCCGTGGAATGCGCCGATCATCCTCGGCGTGCGCGCGATTGCGGTGCCGCTGGCTTGCGGCAATACGGTGGTGTTGAAGGGTTCGGAGCTGTGCCCGGCAACGCATGGTCTGATCATCGAGGCATTGCAGGAAGCCGGCTTGCCCAAGGGGGTGGTCAACTTTGTCACCAACGCGCCGGCCGATGCCGCCGCCGTGGTGGAAGCGATGGTCGCACACAAGGCGGTGCGCCGCGTCAACTTCACCGGCTCGACACACGTCGGCAAGATCATCGCGATGCTGTGCGCGACATATCTCAAACCCGTGGTGCTGGAGTTGGGCGGCAAAGCGCCCGCGGTGGTGCTGGACGACGCCGACCTGGAAGTCGCGGTCAACGGCGTGGCCTTCGGCGCCTTCGCCAACTCGGGCCAGATTTGCATGTCGACGGAACGCATCATCGTCGACAACAAGATCGCCGACGACTTCGTCGCGCGACTGGCGGCCAAGGCATCCAGCCTGCCGCTGGGCGATCCACGCAAGGGGCCGGTGGTGCTCGGCTCGGTAGTGGATCAGAAAACCGTCGAGCGCTGCAACGCCCTGATCGATGACGCGCTGGCCAAGGGTGCAAAACTGGTGTGCGGCGGCAAAGCCGATTCGACATTGATTCCGGCGACGCTGCTGGATCACGTGACGCCGGCGATGGACATCTACAGCGAAGAATCCTTCGGCCCGGTCAAGGGTATCGTGCGTGTGGAAGGCGAAGACGCGGCGATTGCCTGTGCCAACGACAATGACTACGGCCTGTCGTCGGCGGTGTTCAGCAAGGACACGGCGCGTGCCTTGCGCGTTGCTGCACGCATTGAATCGGGCATCTGCCACATCAATGGCGCGACCGTGCATGACGAACCGCAGATGCCCTTCGGCGGCGTCAAGAGCAGCGGCATCGGCCGCTTCGGCGGCAAGGCGGGAATTGAAGCGTTTACGGATTTGCGCTGGGTGACGGTGCAGACGTCGGCGCGGGCTTATCCGTTTTAGTTTGTTTCTGGATTTGTTCCGGATTTGTTTCCGCAGAGGCGACGCTTGCATGCTGTCGCCTCTGCGGATCGGATGTTGACTATCTGGTGCCTGATCTCTGATACCTGCGGGATGACACGTAGCGAAAATCGTATCTGCGTCCCTGCTTTTGAGCTGGCACTCTCATCTAGTCCGATAGGTCATGAATATACCTGCATCGCGAAATCACCGATGACGATACCGTTGGCCAACAGAATATGTCCATCAGGACTTCCATTCCACGGTCGATTTGTCATGATAGATTGAATGCCGTCCTTGAAATATCCCTTTTCAATTGAACTAATAGCGAGGCTGGCGCCATCCTTATCGACCAATTGCATATCAGGACGCAATAGACCCGCCGTGGTCCATTCGCCATTTGGTAATAGCAACCACTGATCCAATGTGCAGCGAAGCTTGGTTCTCTCCAGTTCAATCTCTACGAGCAGCCTGTCACGATGAGACGCTGTAGGCAACAGGTCATGATGGAAGCCGATCTCAGCATTCGACCATTGTAATGTCAGCTTTCCTCCGGTCGAACTGACCGACGCTGTCATCACCGCATCTCCGAGATTGAATTTGACGCTATCTTTCTGCCCGTCTGGCGTAGCGATCAGCGTACCGGATGCAACGCAGCTTAAGTCCTTGCTTATGCCGGGCAGAGCGTCTTGCGAATTGGATTCCATCTTTTCCTCTTTATATTGGGAACAAATGCTGACGCTCCGAAATTTTCGTAGATTCTTATGCGAACACCGGAAACACGCCATCGCCGGCAGCAGGCTGGGTCATGATGTAGTACGCCAGCGCACCGAACGGCTGGCGGTTTTCGTGCGCATCCGTGCCGCCTTCGAGCTTGCCGAGCGTGTTGCTCATCTTGGCATCGCTGGTGGAGTGAGAGAAGATCTTGGATTCCGGTATCGCCAGACTGTAACCCTCCGCCGGTACGTTTTCCCTGTGATCCGTGACAACGCCGGTCACGGGATCGGTGGTCTTGGGGATGCTGAAGAAGTTCAGGCCATGGCTGTGCGCCGGAATGTTTTCGGCTGCCAGTAATGCCGTGTTGACGCCGAACTTATCACCGATCCGGCGTTGTGACAGCTCGTTGCCCTGCCCCTGGCCGCAAGCCGCACGTCCCGTCAGATTGGGCAACTGAAACTGCCTGACGCCGTCGCCGCCGTAGTTGTTGCCGATCAGGGAAAACAACTGCGTAAAACGGCTGACCGGGAGCGATGCGCCGTCACATAGCGCCCAGCCCGGAGGCGCATAGCCGAACCCGAAAATTTGAATTTCACCGATGAATGCCATATCGCGATGCTCCTGTATTGATGGTCTTGCCGGTCTGAGGTCTTAGGCTCGGGAAGGGAAATATCCCTTGGCGCAGATGCAATACGACAGCACCAGGGTCGGCATCGTATTTTCATGCGATGCAGAGGATCCGGTGACGGACGTCGTCGTATCGGCGGTAGAAAACGGCGTCGCAGACTTGATGTTTTCCGGTTTGACGTAAATGGTGTCACCGACCGCTTTTGCCAGCAGAGCGCCATCAGGTTGCAGGCTGTTGGCCTGATCGCCGCTGACCTCGAACGCATGGGTATGGGCAGGAATGTGCGCGATTTGCAGCGTCACTGTTTCGCTGCCGCCTTTGACGCCGAGCTTGCGGTCAGTCATGGCGCCTGATCTGCTCATGCCTTGTCCCTGATGGACAGGCACGCGGCCACGCAGATCCGGCAGAGCGAAGTTGCTCATGCCATCGCCGCCGTAAGTGGTGCCGATCAGTGCGAACAAGGCATCGTAGTCGCTGATTTGTTTGAGGCTGCCGTCGCATAAGAGCCAGTCGACCGGCGCGCGGCCGAAGGCGAACATGCGAACTTCTCCAATCATGGGGCTAGGCATGGTAGGTGGTCCTGTCTGAAAATTGGTTGGGACGAAACTGAATCAGGGACGCGGCGGGAAAATGCCGTTGATCGCGATGCAAAAACTGAGTACCTGGAACGGCTGCATGTTGTCGTGACCTGTGCCGCCGCCGCGGCTGTTAACGGCGTTTGCGGCGAGCTTCACTTTCGTGGCAGGCGTGCCGGTGACATAGATCTGCTTGTCGGAACTCACGCCCAGCAGATTGCTGACGGGAGTGCGCAGATCGCCGGTGCCGGTTTTGACTGCGTTGACACTGTCATGCGTATGGGCCGGCACCTGATTGGCTTTGAGCACCACTGTTTCAGCGCCGTCGAGCGTGCCGATCTCATAGGGGGACGGTTGCCACGCGGCGTCGACCGATGTTCCGGCGCCGACCGGCGTTCTGCCGCGCAGATCGGGCAAGGCGAAAGTCCGGATACCGTCGCCGCCGTAACGCGTGCCGAGCAGCGCAAACAATGCCTGATAGACATTCACCGGCAAGAGTTGTCCATTGCAAGGAGCAAAGTCTTTCGGCACGATACCAAACGCCGTCGTGATGATCTGCCCCAGATAGTATTCGCCATCCATTTTCTTCTCCCTGAACTGTGCAATTGCAATGTCACCGACATGCCGCGAGGCGCGTCCGGATTTACGGGTCACATGAAAAACCTTCCCGGTCGGATGAAAAATTCATCGGCGCAGCATCGGACGTTGCTGTTCTCGTTCTGCTTTTCTGATGCCGCGATTACCGAAATTTTTGCCAAGCATATGGATCGCGTATGGCGTCGTCAAGCCTAATTCCCATTGAATATTTTTTTCTTTTCGATATCTCGAAAAGTGAGACATGCGGTCAAGTCCTTAGAAAAAAAGGGACTACACTCGCGTGCGGAAACTGGACCGCCTGCGAACGGTGACAAGCCCGCCACGGCACAACCCGCAAGGGTTTTCAGGGAGTGACGTCACACCGCCGTCACATTCGCGGCGTTGTCCGGCAATACCTGCGCAAGACAGAAGTGGATTAACAAATGAGAGTGCAGCTTCGCCTCTCCGGTGTTTTCACGCATGCCGCTTTCACCGACAACAACCCGACAGCAATCCGGCAACAGCGACACCAGATTGCAAACACCGGCTTCAGAACACTCGCACGATCATCCAGGGGGATGCATGTTTCAACCAAGCTTCAGCGGCGGCGCAAGTCGCGTTCTTTTATCGTCACCGATGTCGCCGTGGCGGCGTGCCTGTATTGCGGCGAGATTTGTGACGAGATTCGCATGGTCTTGTGCGGTCACCTTGTCGGCAGCGCTTGCGTTGATGATGCTGGGGAGCGGATTCAACTCAGCCTACGCTTGCGGACCGATCAGCGCGAATGTTGCGTCTGGAACTCAGGTCCAGATTAACTTCAATTGCTCGGTTGGCTGGAATGGAGTGTTTACCTTTCCTTCAAACGGCTCTCTCGTCGCAGCTGACCTTACGACTGGCGACAGCAACACATGGATCAACTATTCCAACAGCGGCAACGGTCAACTGACCGATACCTTCACCCTGAAGGATGACAGCAACAATCCGATGGTATTCAACATCACGATCAGCGCTCCCACCTCGCCGCTGACAGTGTCCCCGACGGCGTCCGCCAATCCTGTCGTCGCGCAGAGCTTCTCTCAGCAAATGAGCACCACCGGCGGCACCGGGCCCTATACCTATGCGCTGGTCGCTGGGTCGCTGCCACCCGGCATCACCTTCAATGATTCAACCGGTGCCTTCGGCGGCTCGGCGACCGCCTCCGGCGGCTATAACTTTTCGATCAAGGTCAGCGACTCGGCGACGCCCTCCAATACGTTCACCAAGCCCTATCAGATGAATGTCGGCGCGGCGACGCTGAGCATCTCGCCGGGGACGCTGCCGAATGGCACTGCGACCGTCGCCTACTCGCAGCAAATGAGCGCCAGCGGCGGTATTGCGCCGTATAGTTATGCGATGGACACCACTAACTTTCCGGGGGGCGGCTCGCCCTTGAGCATCAGCTCCACCGGTCTGATTTCCGGCACGCCAACCACGGCCGGCACCGCCACCTTCCGGATCGTGGTCACCGACAGCACTTCCGGCACGCCCGCAATCGCGACGGCTAACTACAGCATGACGATCGATCCCCTGCCGCCGCCGGTGGCGGGTCCGGTCAGTATGACGGTGAATTACAACAGCACCCTCAATGCGGCGACGCTATCGCTCAGCGGCGGTCCGACGGCTTCCGTGGCGGTCCCCACGGCACCGCTACACGGCGCGACCCTCATCAGCGGCACGACGATCAGGTACACGCCGACCATCGGCTACAACGGCCCGGATTCATTTACCTACACCGCCACCAATGCAGGTGGCACATCGGCGCCGGCAACCGTGAGCGTGACGATGACGGCGCCGACGATCACGGTGTCGCCAAGCGTAACCGCACTCAGTGCGACGACGATATCGGCATTCAGCCAGTCGTTCAGCGCCAGCGGCGGCAGCGGTCCTTATACCTATAGCCAGACCGGTACCTTGCCCACCGGCCTGAGCTTCAATGCCGGCACGGCAACGCTGTCGGGAACGCCGACCCAGGCAGGAGTCTTTTCTTTCACGATCACTGCGACCGACAGTTCCACCGGCACCGCTGTCACCGGTTCGCGCAACTACACGCTGACCGTGGCAGCGCCCACCCTTACTCTTGTTGCCAATTCCGTCAATCTGGAACGTGGCGTACCTGCGCCCACCATACAGTTCGTCGCTGGGGGCGGCACCGCTCCTTACACCTATGCCGTCACCAGCAACAGCCTGCCCGCCGGGTTGAACTTGTCGGCCAGCAGCGGCGCCGTCACCGGCACGCCGACCGTCGCCGGCAACTACTCGTACACCGTCACCGCAACCGACAGCAATGGCTTCACCGTAACATTGCCTATGTCCGGCGGTATCGGCAAGGGCGCACCGATTGCCAACGCCGTCAGTTCCTCGGTCGCTTACAACACCGGCAGCAGTAGCGCCACCACGATTGCGGCATCGATCGGGGCCAGCGGCGGCACTGCAGCATCGCTGACCGTGGCCTCCGGCGCGTCGCACGGCACGGTCAGCGTGCTCAGCGCAACGTCGTTCAGCTATACGCCGACCGCCGGTTATGCCGGGACGGACTCCTTCACCTACACCGCCACCAATGCCGTCGGCACATCCAACACCGCGACCGTATCGATCACTGTTTCGCCGCCGGCGCTGAACTTGTCGCCTGCCGGTCCCGCCCTGTCCGGCGCCACCGTCGGCCTTGCCTACTCGCAGACGTTTACCGGCAGCGGCGGCACATCGCCTTATAACTACAGCGTGATCGCCGGCAGTCTGCCCAACGGACTGACGCTCACTGGCGGAACACTGTCGGGGATACCGACGCAGAGCGGCAATTTCAGTTTCACGCTCAAAGCCCAGGACAGTTCGACCGGAGCGGGAGCGCCGTTCAATACCTCCAACAACTACACGCTGGCGGTAGGCAATCCGACACTGGGCATCTCGCCGTCGTCGCTGACCACGCCTCAGGTCGGCATCGCTTTCTCGCAGCAACTGTCGACTTCCGGCGGCACCTCGCCTTATACCTATACCGTCACGGCGGGCGCAACACCGGCCGGCCTGAACGTCTCGGGCACCGGTCTCATCAGCGGTACGCCTACGGCTGCCGGTGCATACAATTTTTCGGTAACCTCCGCCGATAACTACAGCGTCACTACAACGATCAATTACAGCGGCACGGTCGGCGCCGGCAAACCGGTGACGGCCAGCAGCACCGCCGCGGTCAGCTACAGCAGTAGCAACAACAGCATCACGGCAACGATCACCGGCGGTGCGCCTACGTCCCTGAACATCACCACGGCAGCGGCGCACGGTACGGCATCGCCTTCCGGCGTCACGGGGTTCACCTACACGCCGACGGCCGGCTACAGCGGCACGGATACGTTCAGCTACACCGCCACCAATGCGGTCGGCACCTCGGCGGTGGCAACAGTGACCGTGACGATCAGCGCGCCGACGGTGATCATCACGCCGTCCACGACATGGAGCGTCAGGCAAGGAACCGCGTATAGTCAGACGCTGACCTGGAGCGGCGGCACCGCGCCCTACAGCACCATCACGGTGACCGGCTTGCCGACAGGCCTGACCTACAGCACCAGCACTACCGGCGCGACCATTTCCGGCACGCCGACGCAAAACGGCAGCTTCTCGTTGACGGCGTCGGCCTCCGACAGCAGCACGCCGACGCCGGTGACCAAGTCGCAGAATTTCACGCTGACGGTCGGCCAGGCGGTGCCGGTCGCCGTGGCCGATAGCGCCACCACGAATGCCAATCAGGCGGTGACGATTCCTGTCACGAACAATGACACCAGCGCGATCACCAGCATCGCCATCGTTACCACGCCGCTGCACGGTAGCGCCACCGTCAGTGGTCTCGGTGTTATCTATACACCCAACACCAATTATTTCGGCAGCGACAGCTTTACTTACACTGCCACCGGTCCTGGCGGCACCTCGTCGTCGGCCACGGTCAGCGTCACGGTAACGGCTCTGGCAGTGCCGACCTCGCCGCCGCAGAGTGCCAGCGTGCAGGCAGGTCAGTCGGTGACGCTGCATGTCGGCGCTGCTGCCGCTAACGGTCCGATCACAGCGGTGACGATCGTCGGCGCGCCAACGTCCGGCAGCGCCGTGGTCAACGGCACCGATATCGTCTACACCGCTATCGCCGGTTTCACCGGCAATGTGCAATTCACCTACACGCTATCGAACGTATTCGGCGCATCGGCACTCGTTACCGCCACCGTCAGCGCCAGCGCCGTGCCGGTCGCATCGAACCAGAGCGTCGCCGTCGCTGCGGGTGTCACGGCCACGGTAGATGTGACGGCCGGCGCCACCGGCGGTCCGTTCACTGCCGCGGCCATCGTCGCGGTGAATCCGGCAACCGCCGGCACCGCCACCATGGTCAACGCCGCCAGTTCAGGCAGCCCGTCCTATCGCCTGAACTTCACGCCGGCGGCCGCGTTCTCCGGCGTCGCCACGGTCACCTTTACGCTGAGCAATGCCTCGGGGCCGTCCGCTGCCGCGACGGTCACGATCACCGTCGGCGCCCGCACCAATGCCGCGAACGATCCGCAGGTCAAGGGACTGGTCGCCGCACACGGCCAGACCGCAAGCCGTTTCGCCACCGCGCAGCTGGGCAACTTCAGCCGCCGCCTGGAAAGCCTGCACGGCACCGGTTGGGCGCCATCCAGTTTCGGCCTTGGATTCGGTCAGCCGACGGCGCCGATCAAGCCGCTGCTGGCGCAATGGAGCGAGGATGAAGTCGATCGCGTGGTCGGTTCGCCGCTGCAGGCCGGCATGCGCAAAGTGGGTTGGCCGCTGCTGAGTCAGGCGAACAAACCCGAGACAAAGCCGGTTGCAGAAAGCAGCAAAGATCTTGCCGCGCTACCTGAATTGCCATCCAAGCGTGAACAGAGCCGGCAGGAGTTGTCGCTGTGGATCGCTGGTACGGTCGACTTCGGCCAGCGCAACAGCAACGGTCAACAGGAAGGATTCCGCTTCACCACCAACGGTGTCAGCATGGGCGCCGACTATCGCCTGAGCGATCAACTGACGATCGGCGTGGGTACCGGCTACAGCCGCGACCGCAGCGATATCGGCGACAACGGCAGCAAGACCATCGGACAAGCCGTGGTCGCGACCGTCTACGGCAGTGTGCGACCGACGCCGAATATTTTCATCGACGGCATGCTCGGCTATGGCGCGCTCAATTTCGATTCGACGCGCTACGTCACCGATGACGGCAGCTTCGCTACCGGTCAGCGCGGCGGCAAGCAACTGTTCGTCGCGCTGTCGAGCGGCTATGAGTTCCGCGGCGAGAGCTGGATGTGGTCGCCGTACGGCAAGGTCGATCTGGCGTCGACCACGCTGGCGCAATATACCGAAGCCGCCGCCGGCAATAACGCGCTGACCTATTTCAAACAGCGCGTGCGCACCAGCAGCGGTACGTTCGGCCTGCGCACCGAAGGCCAGTACCTGAGCCGTTTCGGCATGTGGACACCGCGCGCGCGGCTTGAATACCGCCGCCAGTTCTCCGGCGCCGGCGAAGCTGGGATTTCGTACGCCGACCTGGCGTCGTCAAGCCCGGCTTATGTGATCCGCTCGGACGACAGCTTCACCGGCAACTGGACCGCCGGCCTGGGCATGCGCTTGCTGCTGTCCAACGGGACATCGCTGATCGTCGACTACAGCAGCAATCTGAATGTCGGGCAGGGACGGTACTCGTCGGTGCTACTGGGGATCAATGTGCCGTTACGCTAAATAGTCATTAGCAATGCGATCAAAGTAAGACAGAAACACGGCGGCGGGCATCATCAGCCCGTCGCCGGCTGCCTGAAGTACCCTCCGTCATCCCTCCGGCAACTGCCCCGATAGCTCATCATTTGGCCGTCTCAGCGACGCGCCATCTTTGGGATTGCGCGCCTGTCTTTACCTCTCCGCACACATTCCGTGCACGTTTTCCATCCATTCCGGCAACTGACGTCTTCACCGTTTTTGCGCATTTCCCTTTACATCTCCATCGGCTTTGAAGCCTTACTCCGCGCCACTTCTAGGCCTCCCGCCGGTTCGATTTTCAGGTGCCCAGTTGATTGCATTTTCTGGCACGTCTTCTGCTTATGGCCCTGCTCATCGAAGCAAATTATGCATTATGCATAATTTTCTTTGAGAAACATCGGCAACACTTTTGACTCATCCGCCGGCGACGCCGTCGGTACTTTTTTACGGAGCAAATGTTGGAGAACCGTCTTGAAGTCCAGAATCTGAGCCACGCCTTCATCAAGGCCAACGGCGAAGAAATTCGTATTTTCCAAAACCTCAATTTCACGGTGGGCAAAGCCGAGATCGTGGCGATCGTCGGTCGCAGCGGTGCGGGCAAGAGCACGCTGTTCAACCTGATCTCCGGCCTGTTGACACCGAGCGCCGGCAAGATCGCGCTGGGCGAAAAAGCCGACGGCACGCCGGGCAGCATCGCGTACATGCTGCAGAAAGATTTGCTGCTGCCGTGGCGCACGATTCTTGAGAACGCCGTGCTGGGTATCGAGCTGCATCGTCCTGTGACTGAGGCTGATCGCACGCGCGCCAAAGTAATGCTGGGCCGCTATGGCCTGGAGTCGGTCGCCAACGCTTATCCGCATTCGCTGTCGGGTGGCATGAAACAACGCGTCGCCCTGACGCGCACGCTGCTGGCGGATCCTTCAGTGGTGCTGCTGGATGAACCTTTCTCGGCGCTCGACTACGAGACGCGGCTGATGCTGGAGAACGATGTCATCAGCCTCACCCGCACCGAAGGCACCAGCGTCATTTTGGTGACGCACGATATCGATGAAGCCATCGCCATGAGCAACCGCATCGTCGTGCTCGGCGGACGTCCGGCAAAGATCACACGCGAAGAAAAAATCCTGCTCACCGTCGAGGGCATTACCGATGGCGACCGCGATGCGGTGACGGCACGCGGTGCGCCGGAGTTTCCCTTGTTTCACAAGGAAATCTGGAATGCCTTGCGTGCGAGCGATGTCGCGCACGCAAGCGTTTAAGCCGAACCGAGTGAAGAAAGGGATCTCATGAAAAGAAAGAACAATGGCGCGACGATGATCGTCACCACCATCCTGATTGTGCTGGTTGTGTTGTGGCAGATGGCGGCGCAGGCCAATCTGATCAACGGCCAGCTGCTCGGTTCGCCGCTGGGTATTTATCGTTCGGCCGTGATCGGCTTCACCAAGGGACAACTGCTGTACGACACTTGGGTGACGCTGTTCGAAACGCTGTTCGGGCTGGTGCTGGGCAGCGGTCTGGGTATCGTGCTGGGACTGGTGCTGTGGTTTTATCCGCGCACCTCAGACATCGTCGAGCAGTTTTCCATCCTGCTCAACAGCATTCCAAAAATCGCGCTCGGCCCGCTGATCATCATCTGGTTCGGCTCCGGCATGGTGTCGAAAATCTGGCTGGCCGGCATTTCGACCTTTGCGGTGGCGATGATCTCTTCCTGCGCGGCGGCACAGGAAGTCGACAAGGATTTACTGAACCTTTTCAAATCGTTCAAGGCGCAGCGCGCGATGATCTTCAAGAAGCTGATCGTGCCGGCGTCGATCCCGTGGATTTTCTCCATCTTCCGCATCAACATCGGCTTCGCGCTGATCGGCGCGGTGGTGGGTGAATTCATTGCTTCAGAAAACGGATTGGGACATGCGGTGTTCGTCGCCGGCTCGCTGTTCGATCTTAATAGTGTCTGGCTGGGCGTCATCATTCTGACGCTGATGGCCGCAGTTCTTACCTGGGTTGTCCAATTAATCGAAGAGAGGATCGTTTCATGGAAAACAGAACAATGAATCGCACAATGAGTTTCACATTCATGCATGCCCGCCGTCTGCTCGGTGCCACCCTGATTGCTGCGGCCTGCGTTGCCGCGCCGGCCAGCAATGCCGCTGAAAAGGCGGTGATCTATCAGGCCTTCCAGTCGATTCAGTATCTGCCGCTGTATGTGGCGATGAATGAAGGCCTGTTCACCAAACACGGACTGGAAGTGCAGAAGGTGACTGCCGGCGGCGGCGCGCAAGGCGTGGCGGCGGTGATCGGCGGGCATGCGGATTTCTCGCTGCAGGATCCGATGACGGCGGTGCTGGCCAACCTCAAGGGCGCATCGCTGGTGAACGTGGCGATGGTGGTATCAGGCGTGCCGGTGTGGATGGTGGCACCGCCAAATTCGCCGATCAAGTCGATCGCCGATCTCAAGGACCAGACCATTTCGGCTGCATTGCCGCCGTCGACCAGCACTTACCTGCTGCAAAATCTGCTGAAGGAAAAGGGCTTGTCCAACGTCAAGCTCAACACCGTCTCGATCGGCACAGAAATCTCGCCGGTGACAGCCGGCCGCGCAGCTGCTGCGACGCTGTATCAGCCGCAGGTGGAACAGGCATTGGCGAACGGCTACAAGATCGTCTATGACTTCGCCAAGCAGTATGACGGCGTGTATGCGTTCTCGACCATCGACACGCTGAAGTCGACGATCCAGAAGCGTCCGCAAATGGTGCAAAGTTTTGTGAGCGCCATCGCCGACGCCGAGAAGCTGATGCAAACCAATCCGCAAGTGGCGTATCGTGTAGCGGTGGCGGAATTTCCTTCACTGGAAAAGAGCGTGGTGGAAGCGGCTGTGAAGCGTCTGCTGGATCAGAAGATCTATCCGGCGACGCCATCGATTTCCAAACAGGCGTTCCAGGCTGGTCTTGATCTGCAGATTTCCATCGGCAACATCAAGGCAGGCGAAGTCACTTACGATAGCGCTGTGGACAACAGCTTTGCCGAAAAAGTAAGCAAGTAGTTGGTAACTAAGTGGTAACTAAGTAGTCCGCAGACCGGCTGGCATTGTTCGCTCGGTCTGCAACTTGGCCATTCCCTGCGAGCGGTACGCACCCGCAGGCCGCACATTCTGAAGAGCAGATCATGAGCACATCACACACGCAAGAGACAAACCAGGCGGTACTCTCATCGGCGGTCGCGACGGCGGACCGCATCGAGGATACGCTGAAGGCGTTCACTTATCGTCCCGACGCCTATCCAGACGTGAACGCCGGTACGGGCCCCCTCGCCGGCATTCCGGTAGCCGTCAAGGATCTGATCGACACGGCAGACATGCCGACTACTTATGGCTCGAAGATTTTTCAAGGCTATCAGCCGCAAAAAGATGCCTGGATCGTCACCAGGCTGCGCGCAGCGGGCGCGGTGATCTTCGGCAAAACGGTGACCACGGAATTCGCCTGGCGCGATCCGGGTGCGACCGTCAATCCATGGAATACCGGCCACAGCCCGGGCGGCTCGTCGAGCGGATCGGCGGCAGCCGTGGGTGCCGGCATCGTGCCGATCGCACTGGGCACGCAGACCGTCGGCTCGGTGATTCGTCCGGCGTCGTACTGCGGCGCGGTGGGCTACAAACCAACGTTCGGACTGATCCCGACCGATGGCGTGCATGCGCTGGCGCCGACGCTGGATCATCTTGGCTTCATCACATCGAGCTTTTACTGGGCGGCGGTCTGCCACGCGGTTATCGCACGCGACAACGCCATTGCCGCACCAGCATCGGCCAAGGCATTTGCCGCAGGCGTGAAGCCGCGCAAGATCGGCGTCTATCGTTCCTCGCAATGGGCGCAGGTGGAAGGCGATGTGCAGCAAAACTTTGACGCCGTGGTGCGCCGCCTGGAAGCGCTGGGCGTGGAATGCGTCGATGCGGATCTGGGCATGGATATCCGCGATCTCAACAAACTGGTGGTGGACGTGCTCGCCTACGAGGCGCGCGCCGCCATCTACGACGACATCAAGGATGCCGAAGCGCTGGCCGGCCCTTACACGCGCGAGCTGGTGAGCCGCGGTGCAACGATTTCCAAAGAGACTTACCTTGGCTTGATTGAGCAGGTCGGCGAGCTGCGCGCCGGTCGCGACGCGCTGTTGAAAGATCTCGATGCGATCATCACGATCACCTCGCCGACGACAGCGCTGAAGGGATTGGAGAAGACCGGCGACGCGTCTTTCTGCGCACCGGCGACGCTGCTCGGCTTGCCGGCGGTGACAACGCCGTCGGGATTTTCGACGGACTTCCTGCCGTACGGCGTGCAACTGATCGGACGCGCGGATGGCGATCTGGCCCTGTTGCAAACCGGCCAGTGGCTGAGCACGATCCTGCCGTCGATGAAGCCTGCATCGCTGTGATGATGGCGGGCCGGCGCAGTGCTTGCGCCAGCCCGCCATGCAAGACAAAATACCGTCGTAGTACTAAAGACAGAGCTCAACCCATTGAGCCGCCAAGAGCAGGAGAACGAACACCGCCTGCCAGCCGAGACACCCAATAGAAGCCACGCATGCCGAAAGCCTTCAAGACTATCGAACAACAAGTTCTCAGCCTGCTGAGAAACGACATCCTCGCCGGCAAATACCGCCCCGGCGACAAGCTGCGGCAAGATGAAGTCGCCAAACGTTTTGAAGTGAGCACCACGCCGGTGCGCGAAGCCTTTCGCGGCCTGCGCTCGGAAGGTCTGGTACTGATCGATGCAAATAAAGGCGTGGTGGTCAAAGGGCTGACGGTGAAGGATGTGGCGGAGATCTACGAACTGCGCATCGCACTGGAACCGCTACTGGCGAAGAAAGCGGTGAGTTCGATCTCGCCTGAATCGCTGGAAGCAGCGAATATCATCCACGAAGAAATGTGCGCCTCGACCGATCCGCATCGATGGTCAGCGCTGAATCGTGAATTCCATATCAAGCTGATGATGAGCGAAGAAGATTCTCGGCTCTACGAGATCGTGAAAAATCTGCTCGTTGTCGCCGAGCCTTATGTCTCGCTGTCCATCTTCATGCACCCCAAGATTCTGCAAGTGGACAACGAAGAACACGGCATGATCCTCGAAGGCTTCAACAAGAAGAACGGCCGGCTGGTGCAAAAAATCGTCAAACAGCATCTGGAACAAACCCTCGCCGCCATTCAGGACTCGGTCAACGAGAAGACCTTGCGGCAGATGGGCACACCGGCGAAGACGTCCGCCAGATAAGTCGCGCTTGTCTTCTCGCTTCAGCAACATCAGACTTATGCCATGATGCTGCTGGCGTCGCGCCGGGGCCGCATTCTCCGGACGCTCTCTACTCAGAAAGACAACCACATGACTATCGACTGGGCGGGCTTCACACCCTGGACTTCTCTTGCCGGCGGGCTGCTGATCGGGCTGGCCGTGGCATTACTGATTTTGTTCAACGGCCGGATTGCCGGTATCAGCGGCATCCTGGGCGGACTATTGCGACCATCGAAGGGCGATGTCTTCTGGCGCGTGGCGTTTATCGCCGGACTGATTGCTGCGCCGCTGGCATATGGTCTTGCGGCATCCTTGCCAACGGTCACCATCGAAGCCGGCACGCCGACGCTGATCATCGCCGGCTTGCTGGTGGGACTGGGTACGCGCTATGGCTCGGGCTGCACCAGTGGGCACGGCGTATGCGGCTTGTCGCGGCTATCCGTGCGTTCGCTGGTGGCGACGGTCACCTTCATGGCAGCCGGGTTCGTTACCGTGTTTGTCGTGCGCCATGTGCTCGGCTGAGGAGGACGGCATGTCTATCGTAACGGCACTCATCGCCGGATTGATTTTCGGCATCGGACTGATCGTATCGGGCATGACCGATCCTGCAAAAGTAACCGGCTTTCTGGATCTGGCCGGCAGCTGGAATCCTTCGCTCGCATTCGTCATGGCCGGTGCGATTCTGATCGGGTTTCCCGTATTTCGCTTTATCGGCACAAGAAAACAATCGCTGACGGGTGCGCCCCTGCGCCTGCCGACGGACACCCGCATCGACCGCCGCCTCATCGCCGGTGCACTGCTGTTCGGCGCAGGCTGGGGACTTGCGGGTTATTGTCCCGGCCCGGCGCTGGCATCACTGGCCACAGGCAGCATGAAACCGGTGCTGTTCATCATCGCCATGCTTGCCGGGATGGCGATCTTTGAAATTCTGGAGCGTGTTGCTGCGGCGAGAAAGCACACTGCATCGCAAGCACGAGGAGATTGATTTGTCGCTCGCCGCCCCCTTCTTCTCATCGCTGATCGGCAAGCCCGTCTCGCATGTCTGGCAGGGCGCCGGTTCAGCCATCTTCATCGAGTTCGGTAAACTGCATGGCCAACGCAAATTGAATGGCGAGCCGGGCAACCCCACTGGTGATGTCACGCTAATGATTGAGTGGAGCTGGCGCATTGAACGTGCGCGATCCATTCTAGGAGGCAGTTGGACCTCCGAGCGACGCTGGGAAAAAATGTTCGAAAAGCTGATCGGCGAGACAGTTGTTGATGTGGAGTGCTTCGGTACCTTGCCGGAAATCTGCTTGTCACTCGGCAACGGCATGCGCGTGCTTTCGTTCATGACGGCGAGCGGACAACCTCAGTGGGCAATACTCACACGTCATCCTTCAATGGGCAGTCTGAGCGTCAAAGGCGGAAAGCTGTTCGTCGGAAAATAGCGCCGTCCCTTTGCGTCTGGCTCTGAAGAATTTGCAGGGCGAGTGTCTCACCGCTTTCCGCGACGCATATCCGCCGCATATCACCCGCGCACAGACGGCACGACCTAGTTGCCATTCCAGTGTTTATTTTTAGTCATCACTCTCTGACTGATTGCGAACTTATTGCTGGCTTATTACTGATTTATTGTTCGGAAAATATTTCCTGCGATAAAGTTCTCCTCCATACTTGCCGTTAACAAACATCCAGTGCGAAACCTTCGCCGTCGTCTGTCTCTCTGCTTCAAACCGGCACAAAGATTGACATTGAAGGATTCGCAACTAAAGTCTTAACGTGCACCGCAAGTAATCCGGGAGAAGAACATGAAAAAAATCAACATGAACGTCAAGGACGAAGTCTACGAATCGCTGGATCGCGAATTCAAAAACTTCATCCGCCTGTCATTGAAGTGCGACTCGGGTTTTGTCGCGCCGTCGTTCGATAGTTTTTTGTTGGCAAAACTATCAGACAACACGACCTTTTTGACTGAAGAAGCCGTGCAGCATCTGATGATGTCGGGCCAATATGCATGGGCTAAACGCGCGCTGGACAAGGATTTTCCGGACGTGGTGGCGATCCTGATTTCGCAGGCGTCGAACTACGGCTTTCATATCGCGGTACGCCAGGATTGGGGTTCCGACGACTTGTCGGCGGCGTCCAAGGCGTGGGCCACGGCCATCGTCAAGCAGGCCAAAGGCGATGAGTCGCAAATCGACATCCTCGCCGCGCAGATCAAATCGTCCGCAGTCAGCATCGCCCACGTGGAAGAGAAACTGAAGACTCCGGCATGGCGGCTCGCCGCGTCGCTGGCGCAACAACTGCACGATGCCAAGATCGCGGTCGAACACGCCCGCGGCAGCGTCGCGCATGAAAAGCTGGGCGCATTGCGCAGCTTGTTGAAACTGGGCATCGCATACGGCACGGTCAAGGAAAAAGACGAGAAGGAAATTCTGGAGCGCTTGCGCGTGAAGAAGCCTTATCTCTTTGAAGAGGAAGAAAGCTTCCTCACCCGCGCTATCGCCTGGTGGCGCAGCGTGTTTGCCTGATCGCTTCCTGATCTGCGGCGACGCGGTTCGCAGGGTTGTGTCATCATCAGTTGTGCATCAGACAAGACGAATAAACAAGACTGAGTATAACGAGGCCACACCAAGATGAAGACATTCACGACACGAAGGAACCGAACAGCGGCGGTATCAGTATTGTCGGTGCTGGCGATTCTGCTGACATGCAACTCTGCCGCGCAGGCACAAACTTCAGGAACCACGATGACGCAATCCACGCCCTCCTCCGTACAAGCTGATCAATCGCTGGTCGCCCAGTTTGTGCCACACGGCACTTTGCGCGCATCGATCAATCTCGGCAATCCGGTATTAGCGAACCTCGATCCCAAGACCGGCGCGCCGGTCGGCGTGTCCGTTGATCTGGCAACTGAGCTGGCCAAACGGCTCGGTGTACCGCTGCAACTGGTGGCGGTGAAGTCGGCGGGAAATTCGGTGGAGAACATCGAGCAAGACAAAGCCGACGTCGGCTTTTTTGCAGTTGACCCCAAGCGTGCGCAAGAGATCAGTTTCACCGGTCCCTATGTATTGATAGAAGGTTTTTACGCCGTACGTAACGATTCGCCGATCACCGCCAATGAACAAGTCGACAAGCCCGGCATCACCGTCGCGGTCGGCAAGGGCAGCGCCTACGATCTTTTTCTCACCCGCGAATTGCACCAGGCGACGATCGTGCGCATCCCCACCTCTCCGGCGGTTGTGCAGGGCTTCATCGATCAGCATCTGAGCGTAGCCGCAGGCGTCAAGCAACAGCTTGAGCAAGATTCGGCAAAAGTCGGCGGCATGCGGATTCTGCCGCAGCGCTTCATGGTCATCCGCCAGGCGATGGGCGTACCCAAGGCTCGCGGCGATGCGGCGGCTGCTTATCTGAGCAAGTTTGTCGAAGAGATGGCGGCATCCGGTTTTGTCGCGGCATCACTGGCCAAGAACGGCATCGAAGGTGCGATCGTGGCCAAAGCCGGCGACTGAAACCTGAGTTGCCGGGTTACTGGTTTGCTGCGTTGCTGAAGACTATCAAAACGTCGCAATGATATGTGGTGCCGGTATGTTTCCCGACCGCCGGCTCCGGTAGGTGCAATGCTGAATTGCGCGATTGGCGTGATTCTAAAGATGCTTTTTGACAGACGTGTGACGTAGTCGCATACGGGGCATTGTCCTTACCTAATTTTTCATCCCGTTTTCATCCCGATATGCATCAAGAAATCGCGGTCAGAAATGCACTGCCTGCCGACGCGGCAGTGCTTTGCCTGGCAGAACAGAAGACCAGCAGGACGCCCGGCCTGTTGATATCACAGCCGCACGAGTTTTCCGAGGCTGCCTTCAGGTCGAAGATTGCCCGGCTGGCTGACGCCGGTATTTATCTGGTCGCAGAGATCGATGGAAACGCGACCGGCCATGCGCTTCTTGAACCAATGCCGTTGGATTCCATGTCCCACGTTTTTTCACTGACTATCGTCGTACATCCTGGACACACCGGATGTGGTGTGGGTACACGTCTGATGAACGCCCTGTTTGATTGGGCTAGCCGACATCCGCACGTTGAAAAAATTGAGCTTCGGGTCCGCGAAGGCAACGCAGGTGCCATACGCCTCTATCAGCGTTTTGGTTTTGTGGAGGAAGGACGTTTTGAGAAACGCATAAAGCTGCCTGACGGCAACTACCTGGCCGATATCTCGATGGCCAGATTCCTCATTTGATTTGACCCGCAATAAAAAAGCCCGCGATCGGCGCGAGGCCGACGGCGGGCAAATCAGTCTTTCGACCGAGAGGAGACGACGTGATGTCAGGTGTTACTTTATCTATCACGCTGGCTTCGGGCTATCGGGCGTTTCCTGATTTCCGTATGCCAACGACGTCAGAACCCGAGAAAAGATCATGAGCGTCGCGCGCAAGACCGAGCAGGATTGATGCCCTGATACGAGCGGGCCCTATCATCCGCTGTACAACAATTTCTCCACGGCATGCAAACCTTAGCTTCACCGACGGAAATGTTTGTCTAAGCGCACCAGTTCCGATAAATTGATCCGTGCTGTCGTCAAAGACGACCTCAGTCGCAACTGGTAACTGGCAGCAGTCAGAAACGGTACAAAAAATAATGCAAAAGCCGCCTTCACAGAAGGCAACAATAAAAAGGGGAAATGTATGCGTGGTGGACTGATAAAGATTGCCGCCGGGGCAGCCGGTGTAATTGCCGCAATTACCGCCGGCACGGCATTCGCGGCTGGCTCACTGGCCATCGATACGCTGCAGGGCAAGGAATACGGATTCTCTTTCAATCATCCGTCATACGGCGTCGCTGATGAGCGCGCAAAGAGAGAATGCGGCCCGGATTGCAGCATCGTTAAACGCTTTGAAAACCAATGCGCCGCATTTGCTGCCGATCAGGCTGCAGGCTCTACCGTTTATGGATGGTGGCAGGGCGCAGCCACCAGCGCGGTCGTGCAACAGCGCGCTCTGTCCGAATGCCGAAGCCAGGGAGGATCAAGCTGCATCGTGCGTGCATGGGGGTGCGACACAATCAAGGCAAACGACAGACAAACCAATGCAAAAACGCCGAAGCAAGATAGCAACACATTCACCATGCTGGGTGAGTGGACGCTGGATTACACCACGGCGCGCGGCTACTCGGCAAACGGTACCGTGCGCGTCACCAACGCCGTCGGCAATGGCGTCTTCCGAGGTGTCATCGTGCTGTCGTATACCTCCAATGGCATCACCAAGCAGATTCAGGAAGATGCGCTGGTTACTGTACAGGGAGAGACGATCACCATCAGTGGCAGCAATCCGGTTTATGTATCCGGGACTGGCAACTACAACGCAGACAATTACACGCTCAACAAGGTCAGCAACAATGTCCTGAAAGGCGTCAACAAAGACAATGCCGGTGCAGGCGGCATTATTGTTCTGATCAAGAAATAGCGGAGTCAGTGCCGGCGATAGGCGGCAGGCATCCTCAGCCAAACCCTCTGATGCGATATCTTATCGGACGACCGTCATCAGCAAGTAGTACTCGCCCGATCTATTAAGGTGACGTCGACATACGTTTTCAACGCTCATTGCTTGGGCCTACGATTTACCAAACCGTTGCATCCCCTGGCTAAGTGCGCGTACGTATTGTCGACTTATTATTGGTTCTCGCGCTTTGCCAGCAACGCCATATGCTTGTCCAATATCGACTTCAATTTGCCTTCGCGACGCATATTTTCCAATTGAAGATTCAGTGCTTTCAGGTGGGTGATACATGGACTCGACTTCGTTATGGCGATGAAATTGTCAGATTCCGAGACATACGGTTTTAAGGCAACAAATCTGTCGTTCTGCCCTGACGTGGTCAGGTAGACCAATCCGCTGTAGTACCCGGTGATCAGGTAATCGATACGACGCAGTTCCAGTTTCTTAAAATTCATATAAGTCTTTTGCTCGGCCTCTACCTGCAAATTCTTTCGCAAGAATTCATCGAAGCCGTTTCCAAACTGGTTGCCAAGCGTGACGCCGCCCTTTTTTCCGATCAGATCATTCCAGCCTGAATAGCTGAATTTCTTGTCCCTGGCGACAAATACGGCAATCGGATTGGAGAATAGTGCGACGTTGGTATAGGTCAAATACTCGCGTCTTTCGGGAGTGTCTTTAAGAGAAGAGATCATGTCGATCTCGCCTTCCTGTGCGCTTTTCAGTACGCGATGGAAGGGCCCGACATAGCGAATTTCATAGGGGACGTTGAGCGCTCCCAAAGCGGTCGTCACGATTTCGATACTGGCGCCGGTAAGATGTTTACCGTCGTACCATTGCAAGGGCGCGTAGTCGGAGTCGGCTGAAATAACCACTTTCCGGCATTCTTTTTCTTGCGACGAAGCCGCCAACGGGATCAATGCGAGCAATAAGACACATCGAATCAAAATAGGCATGCGCGGTCTCCCAGCGAATTTTATTTAATATTTTGCCGTATTGTTTCTGCACTATAACCTGAATAAACGCGACTGTAGGAAGAGAGTGAAGCTTAAAACTGCCAGGAAGCTGCCAGCTCGCGCGTAAGTTCGCGATTTCATTGGATCGACACCAATGCAACAACAGCTATAAGCAAGAGTCTTAGACATTGCTTATGAAGTGTGATGAAAGTGAACGGCCATAAGCAGATGCCACCCCTCTTACAGAATCGTATAAAAAAGCCCGATTCAGCTGATGCCGAATCGGGCTTTCAAATTTAATCGCCTGCTATCCGAGAGCTCTCGCTCCGTCAGAAGGCGCTCTTGATCACACCGCCGTCGACACGAAGCGCCGCACCGGTGGTGGCCGATGCGAGCGGGCTGACGACGTAGGCCACCAGTGACGCAACTTCTTGCGGCGTGCCGAAGCGTTTGATGAGTGAAGTCGGACGGACGTGTTCGAAAAATTCTGCCTCGACCTGCTGGAAGCTCTTGTCGCTCGATCGCGCCATCTCTTCGACGAAGTCGCCGACGCCACGCGATTTGGTCGGGCCGGGCAATATGCTGTTGACCGTGATGCCCGTGCCGGCGACCGATTCCGCCAGACCGCGGGACACTGCAAGCTGGGCAGTCTTGGTCATGCCGTAGTGGACCATCTCTGTGGGAATCTGTACCGCGCTTTCGCTGGAGATGAAAATAATCCGTCCCCAGTTCGCCTGCTTCATCTCCGGCAGTACCAAACGCGCAAGACGCACGCCGCTCAGTACATTGACGTCAAAGAAGCGCAGCCAGTCTTCGTCCGGAATATCTTCAAATGCCTTGGGTTCAAAGATGCCGAGGTTGTTCACGAGAATGTTGATGCCGGGGTGACGTCGCACAACCTCATTCGCGGCGTCCGCTTTGCTGAGGTCTCCGGCATAGCCTTGAACCTTACCCTTCGTTTCCGAGCGTATACGCTCCACCGCCTCGTCGACGCTGCCTTGCGTCCGGCCGTTGACGATCACGCTCGCGCCCTCTTGGGCCAGCGTGTGAGCGATGGCGTAACCGATGCCGGCAGTGCTGCCGCTTACGAGGGCAATCTTGCCGTCGAGTTGCAAATCCATGTCACTTCTCCTTGGTTGACTGCGGAAAATGCTGCCTGAATCGGCTATCAGCTGATGCTAGCGGCTGTCAGTTGGTGCTTGCCGTTTCGGCTGCCACATTACTCTATCAGGAAGTCACTGCCGGCATCGGACAAGTGAGAATTCGTGGCAAGACTGGCAAGATGCGCGATCACATGACCTGGATAAATGAGGCTGGCCTCAATTGCCGGCAATCGCGTCGCACTGTGAAGACGGTCAATCGATTTTCCGAGTGCAGCGTCCGCAAGAGCACTACGACTGTTAAAAATTCACGTGAGGAGAGACTTTTACCGAAGCATTCAAAACCGGCTGCTGCGAAAGTGCATCGACAGAAAATAGCAGGAGGATGCCGATGATAATGATGATGGCGATCTTTGCCGTGTTTTTCAGCAGATTCAGATGTGGGCGGCGCGAAGGGGTTGTATGTTGCAGTTCAAACCCCGGCGCCAAAAACCACTCTTCACCGCAGGATGGTTTGAAGTCCGTATTCACAACCGTTTTCAGCATTTTTCGCTGATGGCCGATGAGTTCGACTTCCAGTTCATGTACCGCAACCGATCCCCACAAGACTAAGAAGAAGCCCGCTCCCCAAAGCAACATGTCTGTTACCAGAGAACCGAGAGGAGAAAAGTAGGTGATTGCGACGTCCATTGTGCCCTTCTTTTGTTGCGATTGAACGAGACCGGATGATGTCAACATACTAGCCAGGATGTGCAAAAGTACTATCAGGCAGTTCCTTATTTCTTGGTTGCAATTCATGCAGTTGATTAGGGCGGTCAACCGCGGATGCCGCTTCGGTATGATTCGATGTCTCTTTCTCTCACTTTCAAAGCCTGCGACATGAAACGATACTTTGCTCTTCCCTTGTTACTTGTTGCCCTCGGCCTGGTCAGCGTGGATGCCGGCGCAAGTACGCTGACAACGCTGTCTTTCGTCATCGATATTGAGGAGCATTGCGGGGAGGGTTCGGTGGGCTGCGACAACGTGTCTTACGTCGGCACCAGCAAAAAGACCGGCAAGCGCATCAAGTTGCGCGGTAAATCGATGCACACGCTGTGCGCCGATGGTGTTACGCCCTGCCGCTTTCTCGGCTATGAGTTCAGGAACGGTACGACCCTTTATGAGGTGCAGGAGGATGGCACGCTGGTGATCATGCAGGGCAAGAAAGTGCTGCTGCAAGAGACCGGCGAATGGGATTAGGACGCGCCGGCACCTCATGCGCACCGCTCCAAACAAGGCGCTCCGCGCGATTGAGATATACTTCGGCACCTTCAGCAGTCATGCTGTAAAAAATTTCTCTCAATCAACTAAAGGAATATCATGCGCAAACTGCGTCGTATTAAAAACATGGAATCGACTTACCGTATCTTTTTTGACAAGCTGGTCAACAGCATGCTCGAAGAGCTGGGCCTGGAAATGGCTGAGCAAGAAGCCGCCAAGTAAATTGCGTAGCCTGGCGCAACGCCGGGCGTCGCGCATGTTGTGGGCAGTTGGATATCGCTGCCCACAAACCACGCAAGTCTCTTCATCTGCAGCGCCCTCTTCCTCGTACGTTCCGCAATTCTCCTCAAGCTTCAGCTGTCTAAATACTGCTCATCCGCAAAGCAGGGTTTCGCTGCGCCATAAAAAAACGGCCCGCATTGCTGCAGGCCGTTTCTGTTTGACGCTGGTGACTTCTGAATCAGTAGCGCTCAAGCCAGTGTGCGTAAGGCGCAGGCAACGTCCACGATGCGCGCTCGATGCCCAGCTCCTTGGCGGCGAAGTAAGCCCAGTGCGGATTGGCGAGATGCGCCCTGCCGACCATGACGACGTCGAGCTGCTGTTCCTTGACGACGCGTTCGGCGATCTCCGGTGTGCCGAAACCCCAGGCCGACGATACCGGCACGCCCGCTTCGCGACGTACGCGTTCTGCCACCGGCCCCATGAAGGCCGGCCCCCATGGAATCGATGTCTCGGGAATCGTGAAGCCGACGCTGACGCTGATCATGTCCATGCCGGCGGTCTTGAACTGACTCACCAGACCGATCGAGTCGAGCAAGGTCTGTTCGTCGCGGCCGTCATATTCGATCACGCCGAAACGTACTGTCAGGGGCAGATTTTCCGGCCAGACTTCGCGGACGGCTTTGAGGGTCTCCAGCAGGAAACGGCTGCGGTTCTCGACGCTGCCGCCATAGATGTCATCGCGGTGATTGGAATGCGCGGAGAAGAAGCTTTGCGCCAGATAGCCGTGGGCGAAGTGGAGTTCCAGCCATTCAAAACCGGCTTCGCGTGCGCGCAACGCGGCATCGACGAAGTTCTGGCGCACGCGAGCGATATCGTCCAGTGTCATGGCGCGTGGTTGCTTCGGCAAACCCGCACCGTAGGCGATGGCCGATGGCGCAATGGTCTGCCAGCCGCGGGCGTCGCCTTCCGCGATATGGTCGTCGCCTTCCCATGGGCGATTGGCGCTGGCTTTGCGGCCCGCGTGGGCGATCTGGATGCCTGGCACCGAACCTGCCGCCTTGATCGCCTGGACCACAGGGACGAATGCCTGTGCCTGCTCATCCGACCAGATGCCGGTACAACCCGGTGTGATGCGTCCTTCGGGGGCGACTGCCGTTGCTTCAACGATGACCAGCCCGGCGCCGCCGCGCGCCATGCCTGCATAGTGCGACAAATGCCAGTCATTGACCAGGCCGTCGACGGCCATGTACTGACACATCGGCGGCACGGCGATGCGATTGCGCAGGGTGACGTCTTTGAGTTTGAAGGGCTGGAACAGAGCGGACATGGAAACCTTTTTGCTGATGAGGGAATGAATGTTGCGTGTTTACTATTATTCGTTATTTCGAATATATACGAACAATGGAACAAGTATAACCCAAGGTGTATGATGTTGCTGATGCGTCCCTATAAACACCCTGCCCCCGACGAATTCGCCCTTGAACGCGTGCTCTACGCCTTGAGCGATTCGATTCGTCTGGACATTGTCCGGCGACTGGCTCAGGTGGAATCCGCCAGCTGCGGCGAACTGGATGGCGGTCGGCCGAAGTCGACGGTCTCGCATCATTTCAAGGTTTTGCGGGAGTCCGGCCTGGTGCTGACGGAAACAACCGGCACCATGCACATGAACCGGCTGCGCCGCGCAGACGTCGAGAACCGGTTTCCCGGACTGCTGGCGGCGATATTGGCCCAAGGCGCTGCGGCCTAGGGCGCAAGCTGACGCCGCTGCGGCGTTATCTGTCGAGTTTGTCTTGGCGGTGCAATAACAATGCGCGCTGGTCGAACGATGCGCACTCCCCTACACATTGTGGCGCGTTTCCCCACACGACTAATCGCCATCCACCGATAGTCCCGCCTTTCTTTTCCGAGCAAGATAAGCAATCGCCACGGAGCTTCCGGTCAACTCCGCTGGTGAGCTTATCTGCGTTCCGGCGATGCCGCCCGCAGCTAGTCACAAGCAAACATGAGCAATGTCCACGACCGTCCTTCGAGGAGAATTACGATGTCCAATCAAGACAATAAGCAACAACGCGATAACCAGCAACAACAAGCACAAGCTGGTCAATCCAATCAAGCTGGCCAACAAAAATCGGCACAGCAAGATCAGAGCTCGCCGGGGAAAAATCAACAGCAAGGTGGTGCTGATCAGGGAACACGCAACAATCAGCACAACCAGCAAAATCAGCAAAACTCCGGCGCCGGTCAACAACAAGGCGGCAACTTCAAGGATTCCAGCATCACTCAGGGCGGTGGACGCCAGCACACCCAGGCGGAAGAGCAACGCAACGCCGGCGGCACTGCACAAAAGCAGCAAGACCAACAAAATCGCGGGCAGAACCAACAGGCAGGCGGCAACGATCAAAAGTCCAATCCGGGATCGAAGCAGCATTGATGCGCTAGTGCCATCATCCTTAGAGACATTGAGGCCGCCATATTGCCGATGGCGGCCTTTTTTCATTGTCCGATCTGAGCATAATTTATGCTGAACTTACGCTAAACTCATGCTTAAATTTAGCGCTGAAAAAAATAGCTTTCTTGTTAGAGTGGCGATCCCGTAGATTTCAACCACATCGTCAGGAGCGCCATGTCGGCCGTACTCAACACTATCCTCATCTACGCAAAAAATCCCTCCGCCACCGCTGAGTTCTACAGCAAGTTCTTCGGTTTCGAGACCACCGGAGAGATGCTGGAAGGACTGATTGAATTGCACGCGCCCGACGCCGGAACAAGCATCCTGATCCATCAGGCCGCCAAAACCGTGAAGCTGGGGCAAGTCGGCGTGAAACTCATGTTCAGCGTGCGCGATGTTGATGGTTTCAAGGAAGAAAGCGCGCAGCGCGGCCTGGTTTTCGGCAGCACGCATCAAGCCCACGGCTATGCGTTTGCCAATGTCAAAGATCCCGACGGCAACTCGGTCGCCATCTCCAGCCGCGCTTATCGCCGGACGATTTGACGCTCTGCGGTCAATAGCGCCAGATTTATTTGTCGTAGACCTGCGCCAGATCAGCAAACCCTTTCACCTCAATCGGATTGCCCGATGGGTCGCTGAAGAACATGGTCGCCTGCTCACCTGCTTCACCCGCGAAACGAATGCTGGGAGGAATGACGAATTTCACTTCGTCGCTTCCCGACAAGGAGTCGGCGAGCTTGCGCCAGTCGTCCATTTGCAGGATGACGCCCAGATGCGGCATCGGCACCATGTGCGATCCGACCTTGCCGGTATTCGTCACCTCGAACGGCTTGCCGAGATGCAGCGACAGCTGATGGCCAAAGAAATCAATATCCACCCAGGTGTCGGTGCTTCGGCCTTCTTCACAGCCGAGTAACTTGCAGTAGAAATCGCGTGCGACATCCAGGTCGTGGACGTGGTAGGCGAGATGAAAGAGTGACTTCATGGGAATCCTTGATGATGAAATTTGCGCGATTTGGTCATAACGATACCGGATTTAGCGCAGCATGGTTTCCAGTAAAGGCATATCGATGTTGCCGCCGGACAGAACGAGCACGGTGTTGCCGCCATTGAGCGCGAGCTTTCCCGCGAGGACAGCCGCCAGCGCGACGCAGCCGCCAGGCTCCACCAAGACGTGAAGTTGCTCCAGCGCGAAACGAATCGCTGCGGCGACTTCTTCATCGCTTACGGCCACCGCACCGGTCAGGGCGTGCCGATTGATTTCATAGGGTAATTCGGCAGGGGTCACGGCTTGCAGTGCGTCGCAGATCGATTGGCTGCCGGCCGGGTTGCTTTCGCGGCGGCCGCTGGCGAGCGAGCGCACGGTGTCGTCGAAGTCCCCCGGCTCGACCGCAAAGATGCCTGTCGATGGCGACAGGGCCTTGAGCACCAGACTGCTGCCGGCAGCGAGCCCGCCGCCACCACAAGGCGTGATGAAGTTGTCCAGCCCCTCTTCCGTTTCACGTTGCAGATCGGCGATTGCTTCGAGGATGACGGTACCTTGTCCGGCGAGCACGTCAGGATGATCACCCGGTGGAATCAGGGTGCCGCCGGTTTCTTCCAGTATCTGCATGCCGATTGCTTCGCGGCTTTCGTGACGGCGATCATATTGCCTGACCTCGGCACCCTGCTTCAAGGCGCCGAGAATCTTGTTCTTCGGCGCATCGGATGGCATGACGATGGTGGCTTTTGTATTGAGTTGCTTCGCCGCCCAGGCGATCGCCTGTCCGTGATTGCCGGTCGAATAGGCGATGACGCCGCGGGATCGTTGGTCCGGCGACATGCTCAGCAATGCATTGAATGCACCGCGCGCCTTGAACGAGCCGGTGATCTGCAGGTTTTCTGCTTTCAGCCAGACGCGTGCGCCGGCGATTTCATCGAGCACGGGAGAGCGCAGCAAAGGCGTGCGGCGGACGTGGTCTCTGATGCGTTGTGCGGCCTGTTCGACATCATGAAATACAGGCACCTTGATTTCACCGAGCAATGAATGCCGGATACTCTGACTCGGGTTGGCGTGCAGGGCATGCATGGAAATGCCTCAATGGATAAGTTTAGGTAAGCACCATGCGCCGCCCAAAAGTTGGGACGGCACATGGCCACGTGATGCAATCACTCGGGAATGGCGTTGATGTCGAAAGCCGCTTTGGTCAACGGCGAGAGCGGCATGTTCAGCTGGCCGAACCATTTGTCGTACATGACTTTTCCATCGCCGTTACGGAATTTCTCTGCGATCGTGCGATTGATGATGGCCAGCAGCGTCGAGTTATTTTTTGCGACCATGATCCCGTAAGGCAGGTAAGACAAGGGACGGCCGGTGATCCGGAATTCCGCCGGATTCTTCGCGTCTTTCCGCAGTCCATAGAGGATGGTGTTGTCCGTGATGTAGGCATCGGCGCGGCCGGTCTGTACGGCGAGGAATCCTTCCGCCTGGTCGCGTACCGACATGAGGCGCATGTTCAGATGCTTTTTGTTGTTGATGCTTGTCAGCATTGCCAGGCTGGTAGAAGCATTGGGTAACGCGACTACTTTGCCGGCGAGGTCTTCCAGCTCTTTGATGGACGAGGATGCCTTGACCAGAAGCTGATCTGAGGCGACCGCCGTCACATACGAGAAATCGACCTGTCTCTGGCGCGTCAGCGTATTGACGGTGGAGCCGCATTCCATGTCGATGGTGGCGTTCTGGATCAAAGGGATGCGTGTGGAGAGGTCGACTGATTGCATGACCACCTCCAGCGACGGCAGATTCAACTCCTTCTTCAGGGACTCCACCACGGCTTCGCACAATTCCACGCTATAGCCGGTCGGCTTCTGATTGGCATCCAGATAAGAGAACGGCACGCTGAAGTCGCGCACCCCGATCTTCACTTTGTTGCTTGCCTTGATGCGCGCGATGGTCGAATCCGCTGTTTGCGCCTGGGCCTGAAGCTGAACGCCGCTGCAAAACAAAGCGGCCACGATAGCGATACTGCCTGCGAATTTGCTGCAGGTTTTCGATTCTGCGTTCTTGCCGGTCATACCATTCTCCCGTTTGAAAACTAGTTGAGTGCGAGGTTGAGTCCAAACTTAAGTACAAGCTCGGATTTCATCTGGATTGCGATTACGATCACGCCAACGCCAGATGCGCCTGGTGATAGAGCGCCAGTTCCTGCATCGTGTCGAAGCTGAGGTCGGGCTTGGCGCCGACTGCGTCTTCCGGGCGTGAGCCGAGACTACGGCCCGGACGTTTGATCCAGACGTTCGACAGGCCAAGCTGATTTGCCGGAATGACGTCGGCACGCAGGCTCTGGCCTACGTGCAGAATTCTTTCTTTGGGAATGCCTAAAGCAGCGAAGCTTTCAAATGCTGCATGAAAATGCGCGTGATCCGGTTTGTAGGCGTTCACGTTTTCGGCGGTGACGACAACGTCGGCCTTGATGCCCAGTTTGCGTTCGGAGAATTGAATCGAGGTGTTGTCGATGTTGCTTAGCAGGCCGATCTTGAAGTGCTGTTGCAGATGCGCCATGGCGGCGCGTGTGTCGGCGAACGTTGGCCATAGCATCACGGAGTTGGCGTACACCTCGCGCTCTTGCGCGTTCTCGGGAATCCCGTAGTTACGGCAGAACTGGCCATAGGCGGCCCGCAACACGTCGGGATACAACAAGGCGGGACGCTGCTTTTGCAGAGCGGCCCGCGCCTTGTCGAATTCCATCAGCAATTGCTCGTCGGACAGCGTGACGCCGTACTGGTCGGCGGTGCTGTGAAACATGGAAATGATCGTGGGTTCCCAGTCGATCAGGGTGCCGTAGACGTCAAACGTCAAGGCGTCGAATTGCGTCAGGTCTAGTTTCATGTGACTTCCTTTCATTAATCGATTATCGATAATTGATAATGCTATTATCGATAATCGATGACGTCAACCAAATTTGTTAAAATGTCGCCCGAGAGGTGAACATGAAAATATTGGAATCATTTGCACAGGACGTCATTGCCAAACGGCAACCTGCCACCGCGTCGATCGCCGATGCGCTGCGCGATGCCATTCTGAAAGGCGTGCTCAAGGGCGGCGAGCCTTTGCGCCAGGACGCCATTGCGAAGCAGTTCGCGGTCAGCCAGGTCACGGTTCGCGAGGCGTTGCGGATCCTGGAACATGAAGGATTGGTGGAGGTCGCGGCGCGGCGCGGCGCCGTGGTGTATTCACTGTCGCCGGACGATGTGGCAGAAATCACCGACTTGCGCGCCACGCTCGAAGGCAGCCTGATCAAGGCGGCGATGCCATCTCTGAATGCACAGGATTTTGAAATGGCTCAAGCGACGATCAGGCAGCTTGAACAAACCAGCGATATCGACGAGCTGATTGCGCTAAACGTGGTTTTTCACAAATGTCTCTATGGCAAAGCCAACCGCCCGCGCACGACGGCCATTCTCGACCGCCTGAGAATCAGCCTGGAACCCTACTTGCGCCTGCTATGGAACAAGACCGGCTACAAGAGACAATCGCAGGACGATCATAAAAAGATTCTTGAGCTGTGCCGGGAAAAGAAAATTGCCGAGGTGGAGAAATTCCTCAGAGTGCATATCGAGAAAACTGGTCGCGAGATTGAGGATTTGCTCAAGAGCCTTGCAACGAACAGCTGACGGCTGACCGCCCTCATCTTTGCATCTGCCTTCGCATCTGCAATTGGCGCAGGCTGAATGTGTTTTCACATCGGCTGCGCCTCAATCCCTCGTTGACCTGAAGCGCCCTTCTGGCTTCCCCCGCTCCTTCCCCCCTGCTGCCGACCACTTCGGCATAAGCGCTCGCACCAATACGCTTGCGGCTAACTGCCCTCCCGCTGTTTCACTACGCCAACGCTCCTCAGGAATTCCCCGATGGAATTGACAAGCATGTCAGGTTTCCCCCGATACCTGCGGGTATGTGGAAAACGTAAAGTTCACCTGTGCCCGGCGAATTCGAAATTCTTGTAATCGGACAAGAACGAAAGCGCCAATCAATCAGGAGAGAATGCCATGTTCACCATCAACAAAAATCGTGTCATCTGCGCCACCCTCGCTGCCGCCATGTTGGCTTCCGGCGCTCCGGTCATGGCTGCTACCGCAACTGGCACCCTGGTTGTCACTGCAACCGTGTTGGCCTCCTGCACTGTGGTCGGTTCGACCATCGCCTTCGGCAACTACACCAGCTCGCAAGTTGACCAAACCGGCAACATTGCAGTGCTCTGCACCAACGGTACTTCGTACACCATCGGCCTGGATGCAGGCGCCGGCACCGGCGCTACCACCAGCGTGCGCAAACTGACCGGCTCGCTGGGCGGCAACCTGAACTACGCGCTGTATCGCGATTCCGGCCGCACCAACAACTGGGGTTCGACTATCGGCACCGACACACAAGCCGGCACCGGCAACGGCCTGATCCAAAACCTGACTGTCTACGGCCGTATCGCCAGCGCACAGACCCCGCTGGCCGGCGTCTATACGGACACAGTGACGGTTACGCTGACTTACTGATTCAGTTTCACAGCAAGCAAAAAGCCCGGCATCAGTGCATGATGTCGGGCTTTTTTCATTAGGCAACGAGGCAATGAAACCGCAAAGTGGCCTGCGTCAAGGTCGCGGCAAGGCCTGCAGCGCAGCCTCCATGATGACCCGGATAACCGGAGCGGACTCTTGCGCCAGGTCTGGCCGATAGCCGAAAGGCGGTGTTTCGTTCATGTAAGTCGACTGGCACATTTCCAGCTGCACAGCGTGGATATTGTCTTGCGGCCGTCCATAGTTGCGAGTGATGTAGCCGCCTTTGAAGCGGCCGTTCATTACCGAGGTAAAGCGCTGGCCGACGGCGACAGCCGCTGCACGTTCAATGGCGTCTTGCACCGCAGGAGCGCAGCTGCGCCCCTCGTTGGTCCCGAGGTTGAAATCAGGCAGCTTGCCGTCGAACAGACGCGGCAAACGGCTCGCGATGGAATGTGCATCCCACAGCAACACGGCGCCATGCAGTGCACGCAGTCGCGCAAGTTCCGCCTGTAACTGGTCGTGGTAGGGACGCCAGTATGTCGCCAGGCGCTCGGCGATCTCTTCTTTTGTGGGGGCCTGACCGTCCTGATAGATCGATTCACCGGGAAAGGTTTCGGTCGGACAAAGCGATGTGGTCGCTTGGCCGGGATACAGGCTCTCGTCACCAGGCGGACGATTGAGGTCGATCACATAGCGCGAGTGCGTCGCCTGCAAGATGCTCGCGCCCATCGATTTGGCGAAATCATAAAGCTGCGCCAAATGCCAGTCGGTATCCGCCAGCAGATTCGCAGCGGGCGTCAGGCGATTGGCGATCCCGTCGGGGATGTGCGTGCCCATGTGAGGTATGGAAATGAGCAGGGGCTGCTCTCCACGTGTGAGATTGAAAAAATCGACTGCCATTGCTGCTCCGTTCATCATTCAATCAATATGCCGCGACTGCGCTCGTGCCTGCCGAACACGACAGGCAAAGCGGATCTGGCCATGCTGGTGCGTCAGATGCGTCAGCTCACCGGGATCAGTTTGCTGATCTGCAGATCGGCGCGGTCCTTCAAGGCACCACCGAGGGTTGCCAATGCCGCACCGCGTCCATGCGCCTCCAGATCTGCCATGCTGCTCCAGCGCTCAATCATGATCAGCCGGTTCGGTTCATCCATATCTTCGTGCAACACATATTGTTCGCAACCTGGTTCCAGGCGCACCGCAGCTACAGCCGTGCGCAGCGCGTCGATAACCGCCTGGCGATGGCCCGCATGCGCGGTGATGGTGGCGACGACGGCGATGGGTTGAGTCATTTTGGTTTCCTAGCGTGGTGAATACGTCCGGCCATTGTCGCTGATATTGGCACATGGCGTCGGCAGGCCCGATTTGTTTCAGTTTCAATGAAAAATGACAAATCCCCGCCCTGAACAGGCGGCGATTTGCTACACGATCCAGATCGAAATCAGACCAGCATCTGACGAGGTCAAACTGGAATCGGATTCTCAATCAGCGACAAGTTGAAGCCGGTGAACATGGCGTGTTCGCCCGGGCCCGGATTGGCGCGCAGCGGACGTACCGCTTCGACGATCACTTCCTCGGCGTCGCTTTCCAGCGCAACCATGGTCTCCGCGATGAAAGCGTCGAGCGGCATGGCGCGCGGATCGCCGCTCTTCCTGACCAGATCAGTATCCACCCATGGCGGGGCGATCTCTTGCACGCGTACGGCGGTGTCACGCAACATGAAGCGCTGTGACATCGCATACGAATGCAACGCGGCCTTGGACGCCGAATACACCGCCGTCGTCGCCAGCGGAATGTACGCCAGCACGGACGTGTTGTGAATGATGGTCGCACGCGGCTGACGCTTGAGCTGATCAATCAGCGCCGAAGTCAGACGAATCGGGCCAAGCAGGTTGGTATCGAGAATGCTGCGCGATACCTCGTCGTCGATCCGTGCACCGGCGTCGTCGAAGGGCATGATGCCGGCGTTGTTGATCAGCACGTTCAGCGCCGGATAACGCGCCGTCAGCGTCTTTGCAGCGGCATCGATGCTGGCCGGGTCGGCGATGTCGATCTCGATGGAAGCCATGCCGGGATTGGCGGCGACGACTTCATCCAGCAGTGCTTTGCGACGACCGCCGATGATGACGGTGTTGCCGCGTGCGTGCAGCGCTTCGGCCAGTCCGCGGCCGATGCCGGAGGCGCCGCCGGTGATGAAGATGGTGTTGTCGGTGAGTTTCATGATGGCTCTTTCGTTAATTGAGTAAATTGAGTAAATTGATAAGGAAGTCGGGCTGACGGGATCAGTTCGCAGTGAGGTAACGTGGCGCCACGGCCTTGTTCGACAAATGTGCCGACATGATCTGGCGGGCAGCTTCATAGGCTTCCCACTCGCTCACATCGGGCAGCGAAGGAATCGTGATCAGCTCGCCGCGATCAAATCCGACCAGCGCGGCGTCGACCATGTTTTCCGCAGTCATGACGATATTCGGGTCGAGATGCTCTACCGGCAATCCGCCCAGCTCCCAGAATTCAGTCGCGGTGGCACCAGGCAACACGGCCTGAACGCGCACGCCTTGTGCGGCCAGTTCGTGGTGCAGCGATTGGCTGAAGGCGTAGACGAATGCCTTGCTGCCGCCATAGACGCCATTGAGGACTTCCGGTGCAATACCAACGATGGACGCGATATTGATGATCCGGCCCTTGCCGCGTGCCACGAAGCCCGGTACTGCGGCGTAAGTCAGACGGGTCAGTGCAGTGACGTTCAGGTCGATAAGTTGCGTCATCTTGTCGATGTCGCTCGACAGCAGCGGCGTGTGGGTACCGATGCCGGCGTTGTTGACCAGCAAGGTGATGCTGGCGTCGTTGCGCAGCTTGGCTTCTACCTGCGCCAGCGAGGACCTGTCGTTGAGGTCGGCAACCAGCACCTCGACGGTACGGCGGGTTTCGTTGGTGATGCGGTCGGCCAGTGCGTTGAGGCGGTCACGGTTACGGGCAACCAGAATCAGGTCGTAACCGCGTTTGGCCAGGCGGTCGGCGTAGATGGCGCCGATGCCCGAAGAGGCGCCGGTGATGAGGGCAGTACCTTGGTGTGCTTGCGTCATGATGTTGCTCCTGTGTTGGTCGTGTTTCAGATAAATCAGATACGTCGGATAAGTTGGCCTAAGCGCCGGCTTGAGGACAAATGCTCAGTTGTTTGAATGCATGGACACATGATAGGGACGCTTGACGTTGTCTCAAATGACGTTTATGGTCATGTTTTAAGACATAGGCCGATATTCAGACAATATTGGACAAGGAACAAACATGCATCGCGTCGGATACTTGCTGCAGGATGGGTTTCAGATCATGGCGGTGGCGACACAGGCGGTATTCGAGTACGCCAATATGGTCGCCGGAGAAACCTTCTATCAGGTCGAGAACTATTCGCTGGCCGGGAATGAGGTGCGCTCATCCCTCGGCTTGCGCGTCGAAACGCGGGTGCCGACTGCGCGGACGCAGGTAGATACCTGGATCGTCACCGGCGTCGGTGACCCGCTGAGTTTTCCGGCCTCGGATGAAGAGCAAGCTTTCCTGAAAAAAGCCGCCGCGCGCGCGCGGCGTGTCGCGGCGATCTGTACCGGCGGGTTCGTGCTGGCGGAGGCGGGATTGCTGGAAGGACGGCGCGCCACCACGCACTGGTACTTTGCGCGCGAGATGCAGAAGCGCTTTCCGGATATTCAGGTGGAAGATGATCGGATTTACATCGTCGACGGTCCGATCTGGACGTCGGCAGGCATGACGGCAGGATTGGATCTGGCGCTGGCGATTGTAGAGAAAGATCTGGGCAGCGACGCGATGCGCTCGGTCGCGCACAAGCTGGTGATGTATCAGCGCCGCTCGGGCGGACAATCGCAGCATTCCGAAATCCTCGATCTGTCGCCGAAGTCGGATCGCATTCAGAATGCACTGAACTATGCGCGCAAGAATCTCAGCAAGGAATTGACAGTCGATGAGCTGGCGGAATCCGTCAATCTCAGTCCGCGTCAGTTCAGCCGTGTGTTCACCGAAGAAACCGGACAATCACCGGCCAAGGCCATCGAAGGATTGCGCCTGGAAGCGGCGCGACTGATGATTGAGCAAAGCCGCCATCCGCTGGAAGTGATCGCCAGAGAGACCGGCTTCCGTGACCGGCGTCACATGCGGGAAGTATTCATGCGCGGATTCGGTGTGCCGCCGCAAGCGATCCGGCGCGATGTGCGTGAAGCCAAATAGAAGAGGCGGTTGAGCACTCTGCCTTACGTTTGCATTTATGCGGCTGCCACCGGCTGCGGCAGAAACTGCGCGATGTTCTTCATCATGCGCGCAACGTATTCATCCTTCTCACCCACCGGTGCGACATAGTGGATGGCGCTTTGTGCCGCATCGATTCCTTCCAGCCGCGCGATCACCCACGCCGCCAGATAGTTTGATGCCAGACACCCGCCTGCCGTGGCGAGATTGCCTCTGGCGAAGAACGGCTGATTCAAGACTTCCACACCCGCCTCCTGTACCCACGGCTTGGTCGTGAGATCGGTGCAGGCCGGCACTTTGTCAAGCAAACCGAGCTTGGCCAATATCAGCGTGCCGGAGCATTGCGCCCCCAACAGTTGCCGCGACGGATCCAGTTGCAGGCGCGCCATGATTTCTTCGCTGGCCACCACGTCTCGGGTTTTGATGCCGCTGCCGACGAGGACGGCGTCGGCGCGTCCAGCCTCTTCCAGCGTAATGTGAGATTCGATGTCGAGACCGTTCATGGACCGCAACTGTTTGGTCGGCCCGGCGATAGAGACGCGCCAATCCGGCTTCTTGATGCGATGGAGGATGCCGAAGGCGATCAGCGAATCCAGTTCGTTGAAGCCGTCAAAGGTCAGAATGCTGATGTGCATGGCGCGGTTTTCCTGTTCAAGTCCGATGGCGATGAGGCATCATAGAACCCGCAATCAGTACAATCAAATTATTGTCATGGATACATAGGACAAGCCACAACATGGCGCACGCACGCTACAAACAACTGGTCGATCTCTTCGCTGCAGATATCCGCTCCGGCCTGCTCAGGCCCGGCACGCGCTTGCCGACACACCGCCAGCTCGCCGCAAAGGAAGGATTGGCGCTGGTCACCGCCACGCGGGTCTATGCCGAGCTGGATGCAATGGGGCTGGTCAGCGGGGAAACCGGGCGCGGCACGTTCGTCCGCGAGACCGCCCTGCCGCCTGATCAGGGCGTCGATTTGCAAGCGGTGGCGGCGGGCGTGATCGATCTCAACTTCAACTACCCTTCCCTGCCTGAGCAAACCCGGCTACTGAGCACCGCTTTGCGCCGGCTCGCGTCCTCCGGTGATCTGGAAGCGCTGCTGCGCTACCAGCCGCATGCCGGACGTCCGCATGAACGCGCCACCGTGGCGCAGCATCTCGCGAGCCGGGGATTGTCCGTCGCAGCCGAACAGGTGTTGATTGTCAGTGGCGCACAGCATGGCCTCGCGGTGACAGCCATGGCATTGCTCAATCCCGGCGATGTGGTGGCGACGGATGCGCTGACTTATTCGGGATTCAAGGTACTCGCTGAGGCGCAACGGCTGGAGCTGGCGGCCGTTCCTTTATCCGAACACGGCCCCGATCTGGATGCCTTGGAAAAACTGTGCAGGAAGCGGCGTGTGCGTGCGCTGTACACCATGCCGACGCTGCACAATCCGATGGGCTGGGTGATGAATCTGGAGCAGCGTAAAAGGTTGGTGGCGATCGTCCGGCAATACGGATTGCTGATTATCGAAGATGCCGCTTACGCCTTTCTCGCGGAAGATCCACCTCCGCCACTTGCAGCGCTGGCGCCGGAAACTACGATCTATGTCTCGGGATTGTCGAAGAGTGTCGCGACCGGATTGCGCGTCGGCTTTGTCGCCGCCCCGCTGCCGCTGGTGCAAAAGATCGAACGCGCCATCCGCGCCACCACCTGGAACACACCCGGCGTCATGACGGCGATTGCCTGCGACTGGCTTGAGGATGGCAGCATTGCCCGGCTGGAAGCAGACAAACGCGCCGACGCACGGAGCAGACAGACGATGGCCCGAAAAATCCTCAAGGGCCTGCGTACCATCTCGCATCCGGCGTCTTATTTTCTGTGGCTGCCGCTGCCGGAAGAAGTCCGCGCCGATCAGGTCGCGATGGCGCTATTGCAAGAAAATGTCTCCGTCTCGACCGCTGAACCGTTTGCCGTCGGCGAACACGTGCCGCATGCCATCCGGCTCGCACTGGGGTCGGTGGAACCCGACGCATTGCAGACAGCGCTCAGGACAGTAAGAAAAGTTATCGAGGGCTATGCGTATTAACAATGCGATCAAGATTTCCACGGTGTTGCCAGGATAAAGTTCGTCCACGAACGCTTGCGCAGGCACCACGTAGAATGTCCGGTTGTAGTTGAAATGAAATCAGCAGACTCGGACGTCTATTCGAAATTTGACAGAGATCTTTACAAGGAGCCGCATATGGCGATGGTGAAAATGGTGGAAGATGGCGCTGCGCCGAAAGAGGTGCAAGCAGTGTTCGACGATATCAAGGCCACACGCAAGTCGGATTGGATCAACAACTTCTGGAAAGTCCTGGCAAGCTCCCCTGCCACCCTCCAGCGCATCTGGTCCAACGTCAAGCAGGTGATGGCGCCGGGAGCGATCGATCCGCTGACCAAGGAGATGCTGTATATCGCGGTGAGCGTGACGAACAACTGCGAATATTGCATCCACTCGCACACTGCGGCGGCAAAAGCAAAAGGCATGACGGACGAAATGTTCGCAGAGCTGCTTGCGGTTGTTGGTTTGGCGAACGAAACCAACCGGCTTGCGAATGGCTACCGGATACCGGTCGACGAGCAATTTATTCCGAAGCTTGATTAACGCGGTGGGTGACGAGTTTGAATAAGTGCCCGCCAGGACGTATCGATCTGCGAGCAAAAAAAATCCACATGGAGACCATGTGGATTGAAGTTTCAAGGTACGACGGAGTTAACGCTTTACAGTAGAAAATATCAGATCGTATTGCTCGAATGTCGCCTCGGGAATGGACAGGCTGGCGGCACTCGCCGAGATGGACTTGGCCAGCGTGACGTCATCCAGCGTTTCAATCGCCAGGATCCCTGAGTAGATTCCTTCGCCACCGCGACGCATCGATTTTTCCTTGGTGGCAATCTGCGTGCCGTCGGCCGAGACTTCCATCAAATAGGTGTTCACGACACGATCTTGTGCGGCAATGTGCGCCAGTCCTTGCGGTGAGGCGTCGTTCTTCAGGCCGGCAGGAATGGCTTCGTCGAATCTGGCGACTGCGAGGCAAGTGCCGAACGCATTGGCGCTGCCTGCGCGCTTCACGATTGTTCCACCGCCACGGCGAAATTGTTGCAGCACCGGCATGATGCGCTGCGTCCATGGCGTCGGCTGATTCAGACGGGCCTGATAGTCGAGGCTGCCCATGATCTCGGCATGGGCCAGCTCGTAGAGAATCAGGTATTCCGATGGCGCACTTCCCCGGCGGCGAAAAACGCGCCCCGAGCTGAAACCGGGGATGCCGACGCGTTCAAAGACGTGCTCCCGCGTCAGCCAGTGCAGATAATCGGTTTCGACGTCTGCCGCCACGGTGCTCCAGATGGCCAGCAGACCCGTTCCATTTACGGTCATGTTTGTTCCTTGTTTCAAAGTCTGATTCACATTCGGCGGCTCAGACCGACGCGCGTTTTTCCGTCGGTGCCACCCCGGCGTACTGATCGTTATCGCCGAAATCCGTATCCACGCGGTTCAAGTCGTTGCCCTTGGTTTCCGGACCGATGGCGATCATCACGAAGGACAGAATGTTCAGCGCCGCGACAAGCGCCACGAGACCCCACGGCGATCCGTTGCCCTGCTTCACCAGCCAGGTCGCTACTACCGGAGCAGGCCCGCCGGCAAACAGACTGGCGCCGGTGAAGGCAAGCGCGGAGCCGGTGTAGCGGACATTGGTAGGAAACACCTCGGCAAAGGCGACCGGCTGGATACCTGTCTGTACCTGGGTGAAGGCCATGAACAAGCCCATCGCGATGGCCATCACCGCGAAGTTACGGGTTTCCAACGCAGGGAAATAGCACAGCGCGATGACGAAGGTGGCGGCAGACGCGATCAACAGAGCGCGCTTGCGACCGATCTTGTCGCTCACGATGCCGCCGGCGATGGAGCCCGCGATGGCGCACGCATTGGCGATCATCAGCAACTTGAATCCGGTCTGCTTCGGCACACCCAGCGTATTGGTCAGATAGCTCAGCGTGAACACAACCGCCAGATAGAACAACGCTGTCGGCCCGCAAAAAAACAGCATCATGCGAATGATGGTTTTGTAGTGCAAACGGAAAGCATCACGCAGTGGACGACCGGCCTTGGAGGCGCTGGTCTTTTTCATCTCGACGAACGCTGGTGTCTCACTGACTTTGACACGGATATAGATCCCCACGAGCACCAGAATGAAGCTGGCGACAAACGGAATCCGCCAGCCATAGCTCTCAAACGACTCTTGCGTCATGAAGGCGGATAGCGATAGCAATACCGCGTTGGCCAGAATCTGACTCAGCGGCGCGCACATGCCGATGATGCCGGAGTAGCGTCCACGGCGGCTTGCCGGCGCATGCTCCAGCGCCATCAGCTGACCGCCGGTCGATTCACCGCCGAGCGCGAAACCCTGCAGGATGCGCAGGATCACCAGCAGGATCGGGGCATACACGCCGATCTGCGCATAGGTCGGCAGCAAACCCATCAGTACCGAGGTGATCCCCATCACCGAGACGGTGCCGAGCATCAGATTGCGGCGGCCGATCTTGTCGCCGAAGTAGCCGCAGATGATCGCGCCCAGCGGCCGTGCCGCCAGGCCCACACTGAAAGTCGCCAGCGATGCCAGCAGTGCCGATGTCGGTTCCATCGCGGGGAAGAACAACTTGGGCAGGATCGTGGCGGCTACGGCGCCGTACAAGGTAAAGTCAAACCATTCCAAGGCCGTGCCCAGCGTCGCCGCGCTGACTGCCCGGTTTGCCATTGCAGTGCTATCCGTGTGATTCGATGAACTACTCATCTGTGTCTCCTTATGAAATTTTTCTGATGGCCTTGTTGATCTTGGTTTTGTTCTCGCGCCAGGCTTTTTCGCGCGCAAAACTTCCCCCCTCAGCGCACCTGGGTGAACTGATCGGAATGAAAACTGGGTGAAACTTGCTTAGTTTTGGATGACTATTTTTTTATGATGTGACGGCGCCCTGCTTGCCGTGCTGCATGCCCAGCGATCGTCTGAACATCGGCGACACACTGCTGGCTTCAGAAAGCTCCAGGGCCGTCGATTGCATGATCGGCGCCAGGTCTTTCATGCGCTCTTCTCCCAATCTGGACATCGGCCCGGCGATGATCAGAATGGCCCGGACTTCTCCTGCCGCGCCCAGAACGGGCGTAGCCATCGAACTCATCGCCGGCAAAAACATGTCCTGTGTAGTCGCATAGTTGTTGCCGCGAGCCAGCGCGATCATCGGCAACAGCGCCTTGAAGGTGGTCGGCGCACGTGGGCCGAACTCGGCCGGCGTGCCGAAGCCCTGCTTCGATACCAGCGCCATGGCTTCTTCATCCGACTTGGTCGACATCCAGACGATACCGGCCGCGCTGCAGGACAAGGTCACCGGACGTCCCATCTCGGGGTCATACACGATGCCTTGACGGGCGCCTTGCGCCTTGGCGACATAGATCAGTTGATCGTCTTCGACGATCGCCAGCCGCACCAGCTCGCCGCACTGCGCGGCCAGCTTCTCAAGAATAGGCTGAGCGATATCGGCAATCCCGGCTGCGCTCAGGAAGCGCAAACCCAGCGACGGCATCTTCATCGTCAGCAAAAACTCGCCGCGACGTTCGTCTTTGCGGACATAGCCTTGCTCGATAAGATCAGCCAGCAAGCGGTGCGTGGCGCTCAGGGGAAGTCCCAGCTCGCTCACCAGCTCCGTGAGCGTTCTGCCTTCGGGAGCGACGGCCAACTCTTCAAGTATGCGAAAACTGCGTTGCAATACGGCGGTCATGTTGTTCCTTGCAAAGTTCGGTCAAGTGATCGGGTAAAGCAAATCACACGACGCGTTATTGAATGGAATCAATTTTATGGAAACTTCTTCCATTTTGCAAACTCTTTCCATTTTTAGAAAAATCTTCGTTGTTTCGATTGTTTTTTTATTTCCTTCAGGAAGGATTGCGCACAAAGAGATTCACTGCGGACAACAAAAAGCCCGCTTGCGCGGGCTTTTATGTGGGCGTCGGTAGAGCAGACAGCATCATGCAGCAACGCGATCCTGCAACAACTCAACCCGGCGATCAGTCAGCAGCGGCAGGACACGTCCAGCCACATACGATGCCGCAGCCTTGCTCGCCTCGGGTGAGCTGGTGCATGTGTTGCCGGAAGTGGAAACGGCGGGCTAAAACGCTTAGTGATATACGGCGCAGGTTGACGGCGCGACCTCAGCGACCTTCTTCCTTGGTACGGCAACACTTCTTGGCCTCGTACTCGGCCCGCAGCTGGATCAAGCGACGCTTGGCGAACTTTTGGCGCACGAGCGCGCCCAGTCCCACGATCAGCAAGCAAAGTGCGGACAGCAGAACCCCCAGCAACGGCATTCCCATTTGATTCATCTTTCCCCCGTGGACCGGTGTCCGGCCCAGCGACAAGCATTCTTTTGGGAACATTATACTCACCAGTTTGTTATATTTGACAGCCGAGATTGTCCGAAAATCAATAATTTATCCACGTTACAACACCGGTGAATCAACAGTCCTTCGCCCTTTTCATCTGGACGGGCGTGGCTCAACCGGACGCGTTTGTTATGATGGAAGCGTCGGTGCGACGCCTGTCCGCACCTATCCACTTTCAGAGTCCGCAATGATTTTTCGCCAGCTTTTCGATCCGACTTCCTGCACTTACACCTATCTGCTGGGTGACGGTGGCCAGGCTGTGCTGATCGATCCGGTCTTCGAACTGGTGCCGCGCGACCTGGCGCTGCTGGAAGAACTCGACCTGAGGCTGGTTGCCACCCTCGACACACACGTGCACGCCGACCATGTGACCGGGGCCTGGCGCTTGCATGAACGATGCGGTAGCCGTATCGCTCTGTCGGCAGCAGCCGCGGCCGATACCGCCCTGGTAGGCCAACTGTTGAGTCATGGCGACCACATCGGCTTCGGCAGCCGTACCCTGAGCGTGCGCGCCACGCCCGGCCACACCGGCGGTTGCCTGACCTACGTACTGGACGATCAGCGCATGGCCTTTACCGGCGACAGTCTGCTGATTCGCGGCTGCGGCCGTACCGATTTTCAACAAGGCAGCCCGCAGCAATTGTTCTCTTCCGTGCGCGAACAAATTCTGACGCTGCCCGACGATTGCCTGCTCTACCCTGCGCACGACTATCGCGGCATTACCGTCAGCAGCGTCGCCGAAGAGCGGCGCTTCAATCCTCGTCTGGGCGGCGATGCGGATGTCGGCGACTTCGCCGGGTACATGAACAATCTGCATCTGCCGCATCCCAAACTGATGGATGTCGCCGTGCCGGCCAACCTGCGTTGCGGCAAACCCGATGGCGATGCGCCAACGCCCGAGACACCTGCATGGGCGCCGCTCACCTTGCGCTTCAGCGGCATCTGGGAAATTGAGCCGATGAGCTTGCTGGAACACGCTGCCAAGGTGCAGATCGTGGATGTGCGCGAAGCGCCCGAGTTCGTCGACAGCATCGGCCACATCGCCGGTGCGCGGCTGGTTCCGCTGTCCGAACTGAGCAGTCGCCTCAATGAGCTGGATCAAAGCCGCCCCGTCGTGGCGGTCTGCCGCTCAGGCGTGCGCTCGGCACAGGCCAGTGCGTTGCTGGCCAAATCAGGTTTTTCCCAAGTCGCTAATCTGGCAGGCGGCATGTTGAAATGGCGGAGCGAGTCGCTGCCGGTGGTGTGTGACGGCGAGCGCAGTTAGGCCGGCATTTTCATCTGGCGATGTGCAGCGTGGGAAGTTGAAGGTATCCTCCGTTCAATCCTCAGATCATTCAATCATTGCGCCATGAGCCATCTCCAATTCATCTTCGCCGCCATTTCTGCTGTCGTCCTCTTTCTCTACGGATTGCAAGGATTCAGTAAAGAGCTCCAGATGGCGGGAGGAGACAGCCTGCGCAAATGGTTGCCGCGTCTGACCGCAAACCGGTTTGCCAGCTTTGGCATTGGTGTCTTCGCTACGGCGCTGCTGCAATCCAGCAGCGCCGTCACTTCGCTGACGGCGACATTAGTCGACGCGTCCGTGCTCAGCTTGCGCGCCAGCCTCGGCATACTACTTGGCTCAAATGTCGGCACCACCGCCACGGCCTGGCTGGTATCGTTCAAGCTGACCGGCATCGGCCCTATCCTGATTGTCGCCGGCACCCTGATCTCGGTCGTGCCATGGCGTATCAAACTGGCGGGCAAAGCGATTTTCTATTTTGGTCTGATCTTCTTCGCGCTGGATCTGATTTCGACGGAACTCAAACCGCTGAGAGACCAGGCATGGTTTTCAGCGATGCTGCTGAAGGCGGAAACGCCCTTGATGGGTATGCTGATCGGCGCATTGTTTACCGCGCTGGTGCAGTCCAGCAGCGTGACGACCGGACTGGCGATTGTCTTGGTTCAGCAGGGTTTTCTGTCGCCGGTCGCCGCCATTGCCATCGTTGTAGGGGCCAATGTGGGATCGACATCGACAGCGCTGATTGCCAGCATGGCGATGAACAGCGCGGCCAAGAAAACGGCGCTGGCCAATCTGATGTTCAATCTGGTCGGCGCGATTCTTTTCTATCTGGCCATCCAGCCCGTGGCATTGCTGATCGGTGGTCTGGCCGAAGCCAGCCTGGTCGTGGCGATCGTGCATCTGCTTTTTAATCTCACGATTGCGGTGATCTTTCTTCCCTTCATCGGCGTGATCGAGCAGCGCTTGGTTCGCTTGATGCCCGACCGTTCTCAACCTGTCGCCAAAGAATGACGCGATCTCTACGATCTTTGCCACCGCGACCACTGTCGGCAGAGGCCTCCCCCGCAGACACGCTCGCCAGAAAACACGCGCGCGAACAAAAAGACGCCTTGGTTCGCGGCGTGGTGTCAATACAGGACATGCGGGAGGCAATCAAGCATGCCAGTCGCAATCTGCCGGCCATTTCTGCGGTACCGCGCATCGGCGTGCCGAAGTCTGCAGACTTCGTGCAGCGTACAGCGGAGGGACTGCCATTCATCATCACCGGACTCGTCGGCAAATGGCCGTTGTCTTCTCTGACGCCGCAAACGCTGCGCGACAGATTTGGCGGGCTACATGTGCGAGCAAGAACCGGTGACTACATCAATACTGCTTTCGCACCCGACCGGGCAATGCAGGACATGTCTCTGCTGGCGTATCTTGATCTGGTTCTTGATCTAGCTACCGACAGCGTGCAGGACTTGCCGCCTTATGTCGGCAATCTGGAAATGCGCGAATTGAATACGCTCTGCCACTGGCCCGGCTATTTCAAAAAGATGGGACCACCGCGCTTCTGGCTCGGCCCGTCGGGAACGGTGACGCCGTTGCATTGCGACTATGACGATAATATTTTTGCGCAGATCTGGGGTAGCAAACGGATCTTCCTGTCGCCCCCACATCACGATGAATTCCTCTACCCGTGCGAAGCAAACGCTATCTTGTTCGGCTCGCCCTTCAACCCCGAGGCACCGGACTACGATCAATTTCCGCTGGCTCGCCAGGCCAGCATGATTGAATGCATCATGCAGCCGGGCGAGTTGTTGTATTTACCTGCAGGCTGGTATCACCAGGTGCGCGCACTGAGTTTTTCCTTGTCTGCCAATCGCTGGGCCAGAGGCTTGCCGTTGGTGTTGAAGGACGACGCTACGCTGAAAGTTGTTTAGATTGACGCGCACCGCTGCTCACGTGGTTCATGCGCTTGCGTCGTGATCCTCCGCCTTCCAGGTGAATGCAATCATCAAAGCCGCCACACCTGCCGCCAGCAAAAAGGTGAACGCCAAAGTGAAAGAGCCTTTGCCAAAACCCACCAGCATGCCGATAACGACCGGTGCAATACCGGCTGCGACCTGGCCGCCGAAGTTGATGATGCCTGAGGCGGTGCCGACGGATTCATCGGGCAAGTGTTTCAGCGGGATCGCAAACACTGTGCCATACACCGCCGTGTAGCCGACCAGACTCAATGTCCAGAACGTCAGCAACACCGGCAAGGATGTCGCCACCGCCATCAGCGCGAGAAAGATCACGACCATCGCGGCGCCGACCATCATGAACAACCGGTCGCGCCCCTGCCCTGCTTTATCCAGCAGCCAACCAACGACATTGAGCGAGGCAAACGCAACCAGATAAGGAATGGCGGACGCCGCACCCACGTGCACGATATCGATGTCGCGCGTCTTCATCAGGAATGTCGGCATCCAGGAGATCAGGCCAACGTAGACGATATTGCTGAAGAAGAAGATGACCATAGTTTTCTTCAACATCATTTTGCGAAACAAGGTGCGGAATAATCCCTTGGGACGTTCGCCGCGTACGCGTGCCGGCGAATCCTTCACGGCGAACCAGAGCACCACGGCCACGACGACACCGATCAGACCGAACGCATGGTAAGCAAAGCGCCAGCCATAAGCATGAATCAATGCGGCTATCGCCCCGGTACCCACAGCGCTGCCGAGAAAAGAAGCGCCGATGATGAGCGACTTGGCGCGGGCCCGCTCTTTCTTCGGAAAAGCTTCAGCAATCGTCACAGTACTGGCCGGTGCAAACCCACCTTCGCCGATACCGAACAGAACACGGATCAGGATCAGACCGAATAATGACCCCGCCACGCCGGTCAGACTGGTGAACACCGACCAACAGGCCACACAGAAGACCAGCACCTTGCGCGAACCGAAGCGATCCGCCAGCCAGCCCGCTGCCAGTTGCATCAGTGCATAGCTGACGTAGAACGATCCGAGCACCATGCCAGCCGCCTGTGCGTCGAGCGCGAATTCCTTGGTGATGGGGATGATGGAAATGCTCATCGCCATACGATCCGCATTGGCCAGTATCCATGAAAACAATAACGTGACGAGCACGAAGATTTTTTGCCGGCGACCATACAGCGCGGTTGCCGATTGCGCCAACGATCCTGCCGGCGAGACCGGCATGGAAGAGACAGACAGATCGGAAAGTTGAGACATTTCGGTTCCTGACAAAGATCGATATTGAAATATCCCATCGCCACAATATGGTCGATGGAGATGCCCTTACACCTTACATTCCGACCTGCATCGTCACGCTGCGAACACAATGTTCGCAAGATATATGCCTGACCGGTTTTCTTGCCGCAGATGTTCTTGCCGCGAACCTGCTACGCCCGCATGGCCGCAACCACATCCTGCAATGACGCCAGACGAGAGAAATTTCTCAGCTTCTCAAACAACGCCGCAGCGTTCCGGCCCGTCACATTGCCGTTGGCGCAATCCATGAACTTGTCGCGTTGCTGTGCCGGACTGAGCGGATTCTGCGGACATCCTTTCGGATAGACGGCGCGATGCTCGATGACGCTGCCCTCCGCAAACGTAATGCGTGCCAGACAATCGCCGCCCCACGGCAAGGAAGCGGCCTCGGGCAAGGTTTCGCGCACGTGCATGTGTACCAGCGGCAGGAGTCTTGCAACCTCGGCGTCAGCAAGGGCCGGCTCAGCAAAATGATGCATGCGCGGTACGCCGTGCACCAGGGTCACGGCGGCGCAATAGTTCATGCTGAAACGCGCCTCCATGGCGTTGCCGGGTTTCTGATAGCGCAGGTTGGCGATCATGAATTCCGGCAGATGAATATCGATGGCGGCGATCTGCGACAGGTCGATACGGTGCCTAGCAGACAGTGCCAGCATCGCATCGATGCCGAGGTGCGAAGACATGCAAGACGGATACAGCTTCGCTACCAGGCCGTACTCGTCAATGGCGAGCGGTGCATCCGGGAACAGCCGTGGTGCAAAAACGCCGACATTGCCGCTGCCTGCATACAGTTCTTCGAACGACCATTTCCCTTGCAAGGTGTTTTCAACACCCACCACGCCGCTGGCGGCCAGCTGTGCTGCCAGCACGCCATGCATGGCGGCAAATCCGGCGTGCATCGGTTTCACCATCGAGCCGAACTGGCGCTTGCTGCCGCCGGCAAGACTGGAACCGATGCTGATGGCATTGAGCACGCCCGCTTCATCGAGGCGCATCAGCACCGCGCATGCCGCCGCCGCGCCAATTGCACCGATGGTGGATGTGGCGTGCCAGCCTGACTCATAGTGAGAAGGATTGACCAGCTTGCCGATCTGGGCTTCCACTTCCAGCCCCGCGATGTAAGCATCCACAATGGCGTCGGTACTTGCATCGATTTCTTCGGCCAGCGCAAACAAGGCGGGCACCAGTACCGCGCTGGCATGCGTCACCGGCGGGAAGAAGTTGTCATCAAAATCGAGCGCATGCGCGGCGCATCCGTTGATCAGCGCAGCCCATGGCGCCGTCACGGAGACGGCATGCGTCACGGCGCTCGACTTGCCGCCGGCACCGGTGCTGCGAACGATCTTGCCGGCGCCGGTCACGGCCGGATCATGGCGCCCGCCCAGCAGACAGCCGACGACATCGGCAATGGCTGCTTCCGCGCGCTCGATGGCGGACTCTGGAAATACTTTGTGGTCATCGGCGCACCACGCCGCCAGAATACGGCTTAGATCCATGATGCCGCTCCTTGCGCTTGTCTGAGGCGCGGCGCACCGTGCACGCTGGTTGCTTTAACGTAGTCGTCGAAGAACGCTTCACAGCGGGCAAGCTGCTCCAGAGTGACGAACTCATTGGGCTTGTGTGCGTGAGCGATATCGCCGGGGCCGCAGATCACGGCGGGAATTCCTGCGGTGCTGAACAAACCGGCTTCGGTGCCAAAACCGACCTTGTGTGCGCGGTCGGCGCCGAGTATGCGGATGACGCGCTGCACCAGTACGTCCGAAGGCGCGGCATTAAGACCGGGATAGGACGACAAGATCTCAAATTGGACCCGACCGTCATTGCTACCCGACTTCATGCGGGGCAGCATGACCTGCTCCGCATAGGCTTGCAGTTCGCCGAAAACCAGCTCGGGATCGACACCCGGCAGGAAACGATGCTCAAAAACGAATTCACAAGAGGCGGGAATCGTATTGATCACGGTACCTCCCTGCACCACTGTCGTGACGATGGTCGAGTAAGGCACATCGAAGTCCGTATCGACTGCTTCCTTGTCGCGAATCCGTTCGGCGATCTGGCGGATCTTGACGATCAGCTCGGCACTGAAATCGACGGCGTTGATCGCCAGATGCGGCGATGAAGAATGTGCCGAATGGCCATGTACCGTGCAGCGATACGCCCGCTTGCCCTTGTGCGCCATGACCGCTTGCATCATCGTTGGTTCGCCGACGACGCAAGCCGTCGGGGCAATGCCGTTAGCGTGTAAATCGTCCAGCAAACCCCGCACGCCAAGACAACCGAGTTCTTCATCGTAAGAGAACGAAAAATGAATCGGTGTATGTAGTTCCGCCACAGAAAAACGCGCCAATCGCGACAGGCAGACAGCGATGAAACCTTTCATGTCGCAGGTGCCCCGCCCATAAATACGAGCGCCAATGGTGGTCGCGACAAAAGGATCGGTATCCCATTGCTGGCCGTCGACCGGCACCACATCGGTATGACCCGAGAAGACGGTACCGAACGACGGGCCGTCGCCGAAGGTCGCAAACAGATTGGCTTTCTTTTTGCTGCTGTCATAGGTCAGCCGTACCTTGGCCCCCAGTCCTTGCAGGTAGTCGCGTGCCCATTCGATCAGACCGAGATTGGATTCGCGGCTGACGGTATTGAAGCCGATCAGTTTTGACAGCATGAGCAGTGTGTCGGCGGAAGGAACGTCCGGCACGATCAATGGTGTGTTGTGCATTTTTTCAGTCAAATTCCATCAAAATAAGCACCTGGATTCCCCCGCCGGGCCATGACAGATTTCTGACAGATGGCAGACAATCACGCGCCAATCCCGTCTCCATGAAAACGGCAGATTTTCGTATCCGCGATGCAGATGATTCATTAGAATGACCCCATGGTAGTGAGGCTTGCCGCGCAGAGCGATATACAGACAATGATTAACTTCGCGACGCTGTGGCGGTGATGGAGCAGTACAGATTGGGGAGGCATATGGCACTGATACAGCTATCCAGCGAATCGAAGATTTCTCTGGTGGAACAGATCGTCGAGCAACTTAAAAAACTCGTCGACAAGGGTTCGCTGCGCGCCGGCACCAAGGCCGCGTCGATACGCCTGTTTGCCCGCCAGCACATGGTGAGCGTGCATACCGTGGCGGAAGCGTATGAGCGGCTGGTGGCGCAGGGATATTTTGAGTCGCGTCCACGCAGCGGGTTCTTCATCCGGCGTCCCCATACCTTGCATGAGAAGCGCAATCCCACCGAAAAATTTGCCAAGGCCTTCGACCATCTGTGGCAGTTGCGTTCTCACCTGACCAATGAAGACGGGTTTTTGAACGTGACTTCCGGCAAGCTGCCTTCCGAGTGGATGGACACCGACATGATCAAGGCTAGTCTGAAATCGGTCGCTGCGAAGATCGACTCCGGCCTGCTGCAATATGGCGACCCTTACGGTTATCTACCTTTGCGCGTGCTGCTGCAATCACGGCTGAGCGATCTGGGAATTCATTCGCAACTCGATCAGATGCTGTTGACCACCGGCGCTTCGCAGGCCGTCGATCTGATCATCCGCTACCTGCTGCGGCAAGGCGATAAAGTGATGGTGGACGATCCCGGCTATTTCAACCTGTTCAGCAATCTGCAGATGCAGGGAATCGAACCTTTGCCGGTGCGGCGTAATCACGACGGCCCCGACCTGGATATGGTGGAGAAGCTTGCGCAGCAACATCGGCCTTCGGTCATGTTCACGCAGTCGGTATTGCAGACGCCGACGGGTTCGACGATCTCCGCCGGTAATGCGCATCGCTTGCTGCGCCTGTCCGAGCAATATGATTTCCGCATTGTCGAGAACGATACCTACGCTGACATGCTGTCGGAACCGATGCCGCGCATTGCGACGCTGGATCAGTTGTCGCGCGTGTTTTATGTCGGCAGCTTTTCCAAGACACTGTCGGTATCGGCGCGGGTCGGCTTTGTTGCCGCACCGGCCAATGCGATCAGAGACATGGCCAACATGAAGATGATTACCAGCATCACGAGTTCGCAGTTGGCGGAGAAATTCGTCTTCCACGCGCTCACCGAAGGCTTGTACCGGCGTTCGGCGGAACGTCTGCGTGCACGTCTTTCCACCAGCATGATAGAGACCTGCGAGATGCTGCGCCCGCTGGGGTTTCAGCTGTTCTGCCAGCCGCTGGGTGGGAAATTCGTCTGGGTGCGCCATCCCAATTTCGAAAGCTCATCCGACATCTGGAAGCTGGCGGCCGAGGCCGGCATCGTCATTGCGCCGGGCAAGGTCTTTCGCAACAGCATGCAGGAAACGCCTTGGTTCCGGCTCAATGTCTGCTATGGCACCGAGCCGGTGCTGGTCAAATTTTTGAAATCCATTTGCTGAGCGGACGTTTTAGATTGTGTCGTTGATGCTGCATCAACTCTGCTGAATAGCAAGCATGGCAGGACGGCGGTCCGGCAGCGTCTTCATGGATGGCGCCCGCACGGGGGCAATCGTGGCTTCCTCCGGTTCGCTGTCCAGCTTGAACGACGCCACCAGTTGGTTGAGTCTGGCAGCTTCTTGCTTGAGCGTGATGGATGCCGCTGCGGCCTGTTCGACCAGCGCTGCGTTTTGCTGTGTGGAGTGATCCATCTCCGCGACCGCAAGATTGATCTGTCCGATGCCCTGGCTTTGCTCGCGCATCGATACGTTGATCTCGTTGACAATGTCGGCTACCCGTTGAATGCCGTCGACGATTTCCACCATGTTGCGGCCGGCTTCCTGCACGCGCGCACTGCCTGATCTGACGCTGGCTTCGGAGACCGTGATCAGGCTCTTGATTTCCTTGGCGGCGGCGGCACTGCGCTGGGCAAGATTGCGTACTTCGCTGGCAACCACCGCAAAGCCTCGGCCGTTCTCGCCGGCACGGGCGGCTTCCACGGAGGCGTTGAGTGCGAGGATGTTGGTCTGAAAAGCGATGCCGTCAATCACGCTGATGATATTGACGATATTGGCCGAAGACCTGGCAATGTCGTTCATGGTGGCCACCACGCCGGCCATCACCTCATGCCCGGTAAGTGCGCTCTCGCTGGCAGCCTTGGCGAGCCGGGCGACCTGCGTGGATGCTTCCGCGGATTGATCGACGGAGCCGGTCAGCTGCTCCAGCGATGCCGATGTTTCCTGCAAGTTTCCAGCCGCCATTTCGGTACGGTATGAAAGATCGCGGTTGCCGGATTCAATGTCGCTGGTCGCCATCGATACCGATTCGCTGCCGTCACGAATCTGCTTCAGCACATCCGCAATCTTTTCGACAAAGGTATTGAATGAGGTGGCGATCTGAGCGACCTCGTCGTGGCCGACGACCGGCAGGCGACGCGTCAGATCGCCGGTGCCGGAGCCGATTTCATCCATGGCATCGCGCGCTTCCGACAGCCGGCGAAATGAGCGGGCGGTCAACACACTGCTCAGCAAGGTCGCCAACGCCGCCAGCAGCACCAGCGCAATGACGGATGCATTCAGTACGCTGCGCATGCCTGCGGTCGCCTCATGCCGGTCAAGGGAGACGATCAGCACCCAGTCGGTGCCGGGGATGGACTTGGCGCGCAACAGTTTGGCTGCACCATCGACGTCGGCCTCCATTACATCGGCGTTGGTCGCCATTGATTTGAGCGCATCCGGCGTGAGCGAGGTCAGCCATTCGGTAGCCGGCTTGAGCAAGAGCTTTTCATCAGGATGTGCGATGACGGTGCCTTCTTTGTCGACGACAAAGCCGATACTTGATGGCGTGGGATGGATCGCCGCAATGACATCGCGCACTTTTTCCAACGACACGCCGCCGGCGACCACTCCTTCCACCTTGCCGTTACGCAGCACCGGCGCGGTGAAGGAGACCAGCACGACACCCGTCGCGGATCGATATGGCTTGGTGATGAGCGAAGTCTTTTCGCGGATGCTTTCTTTGTACCAGGGACGCGTGGTGGGATCGTAGTCGGCCGGCAAACCCAGCGTTGACGAAATGAAAGACTTGTCTTGCCAGCCGGCTGTGGTGAGCGAAAAGCCACCTGATTTCAGGAGGCTTTGGACGATGGCGCGCGGGTCGCCGGAATCGACTTCGGCGGCGGTCGCAGCGACGGCCACCGCCTTGGCGTTGCTCCATTCCGCGACCGCCAGTGCATTGGCGCTGGTGAGGGACTCCAGATGATGGCGAATGGTGTCCAGATTGTCGGCGCGCACCAGCGCGTAGATGACGCCGCTTGTCAACGCCAGCGAAAAGATGACGGTGCCTGCAGCAATAAGAAGAATTTTGGTACGGATAGAAGAAATCATGTCTGGCTCCCGCTCGACTGTCGCGACGGTGTCGCGATCTGAAAAAACTGACGACGGCGTCTTGCGACTACAAGTCCGTATGAACAGTCCCGTTACACGGTCTTGTTCATTGAGTCGATGATAGCCACTACAGAAGGTAGGAGCGATGGACAGACCGTGCTTCTCTTTTTGCCGCTGTACTGCTGATCGGGCATGACAGAAATGCTTGCTGGAAATAACTTCTCTTGCCGTTGACCGGGGATCTGAACCGGGATCGCGGTAGAGGTAGAGCCGGGCCGCAGGCGCGCCCGATCGTTGAACGGATACCCGTACTAACGCTCGCCTGCGCGCGGCGGCTTAGTCAACGATGTGAATCAACAACGTGAAACGTGGACGACACCGTCCACGTCACCGTACGCTGATCAATCAAGGTGTGAACCGCACTGTCATGCAGCTCGTCCATCAAGCTGTGCATGGCTGACGTGGCATCATCGACGGATGCCCAGATCAACATGTCGACAATCACGCCATCGTCACGCTGTGCGATCCGGCGCGAGCGAAAGCCGGACTGTTTTTTTAGCCAGACATCCACATCGGCATTGCCCGCCACGAACTCTTCACATGTCCGCCCTTTGGTCAGCCGGAAAGTTGTAATTTCAATTGCTTCGGTCATGACGCCATTTCTCCTCGCTTGATTGCGATCCTTATCCGTTTTCACACAGGCGGCGAATGCTGCCAGCTCTTGTAAACCACCTCGATGCTGTAGCCGTCGGGGTCCATGAAATTGGCGGCGTAGTAGCGCGGATCATAGTAAACACGCGCTCCCGGCGCGCTGTTATCGATGGCGCCGGCGGCAATGGCTGCCTGGTAGGCGGCATCGACCTCTTCCTTGCTCCTGGCAACAAAACCGACATGCGCGGCTTTTCCCTCGACCGTCCCTTCCCGCAGCCAGAAATAGACACGACCGTCGCTGCCAAATCCTTTGAGATCCGGATGCCCCGGCGGACCGTCTTTGCCGTCATAGTCAAGACGGTTGACGATGCCCAGCGGCGTCAGCGCTGCGGTGTAAAACGCGATGGATCGCCCGATATCGCTTACCGAGATAAATACGTGATCCAGCATCGATGTTCTCCTTGGGTTAAATATTGTAGCCGCCGCCGACCTCGATCGTCTGCGCATTGATCCAAGCGTTGTCGTCAGACAGCAGGCCGGCGATCACACGCCCTACGTCATCTGCCGCGCCGATCTTGCCGAGTGCGGTTTGTCCGGCCAGCATGCTTTCAAACTCCGGACTCTGGTCAAATGCCTCGCTCGTCATGTCGGTACGGATTGCTCCCGGAGAAATCGCATTTGCGCGAATCCTGCGCGGGCCGAATTCCTTCGCCATGTAGCGCGTCAACACTTCCAGACCGCCTTTACATGCGGCATACGGCGCTGCACCTGGGGTTGCCACACGGGTCGTCGCGCTTGTCATGTTGATGATGTGCGATCCGTCGGCCATCAATGGCAGCAATGTCTGCGTGAGAAAAAATGGCCCTTTCAGATGCACGTTCAGCAAACCGTCAAACTCCGTTTCCGTCACTCCCTCGATCGCGTTGAAGTTGCCGTAGCCGGCGTTATTCACCAGGCCATCAAAGCTATTTCTGCCCCATGTTGACGCGAGGACAGCAGCGAGGTTCTCGCGAAAAACCGGAAAGGAAGAGATCTTGGTCACGTCCAACGCAATCGCCTCAGCCTTGCCGCCTTGTACTTCAATTTTTCGGACAACCGATTCAGCGCCTGCGGGGTGGCTGTTGTAGGTCACGATGATACCCATGCCTTTCTTTGCGCATTGCAATGCGGCGCTAGCGCCGATGCCTCTGCTGCCGCCAGTGATTACGACAATGTTCATGTCATTCATGTTTGATTCCCTTCGAATAGGGCTTGATTGGCATCCATGAATGGTAAAAGTCCGCACCGGCCGGCGCATGCCGTTTCCTGCCTCAAACCTGCCTATTCCTGCTTTTGGCTTGCAGCATTGGCCTTACTGCGGTTAGATGTCGCCTATGGACAATCAATTAAACGAACTTCGGACCTTGGCGGCGAGAGCCGAGAATCGTCGAACAGAAACGGGAATCCCCCGCGTGGCAATGGTGCAAGGCGCGATTCCGGAGCATGAGTTATCGGCAGTCTACGAACCCATGGTCAACCTGATCCTGCAAGGCAGCAAGTCGATGACGGTGGGCGAACGCGTCCTGCATTACTGCCCGGCCAATTACTTCGTCATGTCCGTCGATCTTCCCGCGGTCGGCACGGTATGGCCGGCGGCTTCCGGCGCGCCTTACCTTGCCGTCGCATTGACACTGGATCCGGTTGTGATCGCAAGCTTGCTCGGGGACTTGCCTGAATCTATTCATTCCGATGCGGCTGCGGCAGGATTCTCCGTGGCGGCGATGACCGAAGAATTGATGGATGCCTGGGTGCGCATGCTGCGGCTCATGGACAAGCCTGCGGATATTCCTGCACTGGCGCCGGCGTACGAGAGGGAAATTTTATTCAGAGTGCTGCAAGGGCCGCATGGAGGTATGTTGAGAGAGATCACTACCCCCGATACCGCGATGGCACGTGTGAACCGTGCCATTCAGTTGATACGCCGTGATTTCGCCGAACCGTTGCCGGTCGACTCGCTGGCGGAAGAAGCAATGATGAGCGTCTCCGCCTTTCATCGTCACTTTAAATCCGTCACTGCGATGAGCCCGCTGCAATACCAGAAGCGTATTCGTCTGCTGCAAGCACGCACGCTATTGACGGTCGGCGGGAAAAGCGTCACCACCACCGCCTTCGAAGTCGGCTACGAAAGTCCGACGCAGTTCAGCCGCGAATACGCGAGAGCCTTCGGTCTGTCGCCAGCACGCGATGCTGCTCGCATTGTGGCCGACATGCGAAACGTTTCGGCAGGCTTGCAGAGCTGAAGACGCAACCGCGCCATCTCGAAACGCTCGTGTATCTGAAAACAGGCAGCGCAGTCTGATGTCGACCTGGAGAAGAAAGACCATGCGTCGCTGTATCGGTCCCGGCCATCTGCCGCTCAATTCTTAACGGCACGATTGGTCACGGTGCACTAGTCTGCGCATCTATCGGCGCATTAAAAAATTCGACTCGATTAACTTTTTCTTGCATGTTCTTCGATGACTTTACGGTACATTCTATAGATCGTATTGCTCAAATTACGACACAAGAACAAGTGTTCAAATCGAAGGGGAAGTTCGTGAAATTACGTACAAAAATTATCCTGCTGTGTGCTCCAACCCTGCTCGGCATTCTGATCATCGCCATGGTCTCGCTGAACACCTTGAAGAACACCATGCTCGATGAGCGGGAAGCACAGCTGTCGTTGCTGGTCACGCTGGCGAAGGCCTCGCTGGAAAAAGTTTACGGCATGGAGCAAAGCGGAAAGCTGACGCGCGAACAAGCGCAGGCGCAGGCCAAACTGATCATCGGCAGTTATGCCAAGGATCAGAATTACTTCTTCGTACGTGGCTATACGGATGACGTCAATTACGTCCACCCCAATCCCAAGCGTGTCGGCATACAGGACAAGACCGCCAAGGAAGATGGCGACAGATATCGCGCCGCTTTGGCTGGCCGCGAGATCGGCATTTTGCAAGCGGTGGGTACACGTCCCAATACGACCGAAAAGGTGCAAAAGCTCTACGCAGTGATCAAGTTTGAGCCATGGGACTGGACCGTTGGTTTCGGTGCGTATATCGATGACATCAACAAGGCCTTCTATCACAATGCCCTGATACTGCTATTGATTGGTGTGGCTCTGATGTCCGTGATTGCCGCCATCGCCGCCTACATGCTGCGCTCCATCCTGAGGCAATTGGGCGGTGAGCCGGCCAACGCCATGGGCATCGTCGAGCGCATCTCCAAGGGGGATTTGTCGGTGCAAATCGGCTTGCGCGACAATGACCGCAACAGCCTGCTCAAATCGATCAAATCCATGCGCGACAACCTGTCCTCGATGGTGACCGGCGTACGCAGAGGCACGGACACCATCGCAACAGCCTCCAGCCAAATCGCTGCCGGCAACCTCGACCTGTCGTCGCGCACCGAACAGCAAGCGAGCGCTCTGGAAGAAACGGCATCGTCGATGGAAGAACTCACCTCCATCGTCCGTCAGAACGCCGACAATGCGCGCCAGGCCAACCAGCTTGCGGTATCGGCATCTGGGGTCGCCAGCAACGGCGGCATGGTGATTGAGAAGGTGGTCGGCACCATGGCCGAGATCAACGATTCGTCCCGCAAAATTGCCGACATCATCGGGGTCATTGATGGCATCGCTTTCCAGACCAATATCCTGGCGTTGAACGCGGCAGTCGAGGCGGCGCGCGCCGGCGAACAAGGCAGAGGATTTGCGGTCGTGGCCTCTGAAGTGCGTACCCTGGCGCAACGCAGCGCCAGTGCGGCGCGCGAAATCAAGGCCTTGATCGAAGACTCCGTCAACAAGGTCAATACCGGCTCTTCGCTGGTGGCGCAGGCAGGTACGACCATGCAGGAGATCGTCACCAGCGTCAAACAAGTCTCGGACGTGGTTGCAGAAATCAGTGCGGCAAGCCAGGAACAAAGCTCGGGAATCGAAGAAGTTAACCGCGCCATCACGCAGATGGACGAAGTGACTCAGCAGAATGCCGCTTTGGTGGAGCAAGCCGCGGCGGCTGCGGCCTCCATGCAGGAACAAGCGGCCAACCTGGCGCAGTTGATGAGCCGGTTTGTGCTGGAAGAAAAGGCAGGTCAGCATTGAGGCGAATACCCGCCCTCCCGCTGCTGACGGAGTTTATTCCGAAAGATTTTCAAACTTACTGATGACGCCAATCCAAGAACGCCCTGCCGGCCTATTTTCCTCCGTCCGTTTCGTGCTGACCGACATGGACGAAACATTAACGTTTAACGGTCGCCTTGCCGCTGAGACTTATAGCGCATTGGAGCGATTGCAGCATGCCGGCGTCACTGTCATTCCGGTGACTGCGGCACCGGCAGGCTGGTGCGATCAGATGGCGCGTATGTGGCCGGTCGACGGTGTGATCGGTGAGAATGGCGGGCTATTCTTTTATCGCGACAAGGATGGGCACGGACTGAACCGAACGTTTTGGCACGGTACCAAAGCCGCGGACATGATGCCGCAGCTCCTCGCCACGGCGAACGACATCATGCGCCAGATACCGCAAGCCCGGTTTGCCGACGATCAGACCTTCCGCCTGACCAGCCTCGCCTTTGCCCGCAGCGCAGATGCCGGACTGGAACGTGACATTGCCGCTGCGCTGGCCGCAGCAGGTTTGACGACCACCATCAACAATCTCTGGATTCTGGGTTGGACAGGCGGTTACGACAAGCTTGCCGCCGCACGCAAAGTGCTGTCGGAACACTATGGGATCGATGATGCCCTGGCGCAGCAATCGCTGCTTTACAGTGGTGACTCGCTCAACGATGCACCAATGTTTGTGCATTACCGGCATACGGTCGGTGTCTCGACCATACGGCAATGCCTGACGCAATTGCCGAAAGCACCAGCGTGGATTACAGAAGGACCTGGCGGTGCTGGCTTTGTTGAAGCGGCGCAAGCCGTGTTAAACGATATCGGCGCAAACAAGCGTGCCTGAGTTGATGGTTGAGTCGATGGCGTACGCTGATGCATTGATGAGTTATTGACGCGTTAAGAGTCAGTAGCACTCCGTGATGCGATAGCTTAGTCCGCAATGGAACGAATGACTTTCGCCGGATTGCCGCCGACGAGCGTATTCGATGGCACGTCTCTGGTAACGACCGACCCTGCTCCCACCACGGAATTCTCGCCAATCGTCACGCCACCGATGATGGTTGCACCAGCGCCGATCCAGACGTTTCGCTCAATCCTGATAGGCTTGGCGATAACAGCGGTGTGTCGTTGAGACGGAGAAATGGGATGGCCGCTCGTGATGATGCTCACGTTCGATCCTATCATCACATCATCACCAATATCGAGACCAGCGAGGTCATACATGGTGCAGTTCTGATTGATAAAAACGTTCCGGCCGATGCGGATATCGGTTCCGCCCGTCGAATAGAACGGCGGAATCAAGATAAAACTTTCGTCGACCTTCTTGCCAATGAGATCGCTGAAAACTGCACGGATTTCCTCTGCGTCATTGAATGTCAGCCGGTTAAGCATGGCGGTGATTGCCATCGCTCTCTGAACATTCGCAACCATGGCTGCGGATTCCGGCGTCTTCCTTGGAATCACCCTGATATGGTCGTCATTCATCATTCGCTGCTCCCGCACAACCTTGCTTGGTACGCCATCTGCGAATGGTCTGGGTAAGCTTCATCAAACCCGCCAGGCCCCATCCCGATACACCAGCTCGTCATCAAGATAGACCGCCTCGGTCACCGCAAACACGTCAATGTGATAGCGCGCCGTCGTGCGTCGGATATTGGCCTTGTTGTAGACCCCGTGTTTGGCCCCGAGTGAGAGATGGATGCCGCACATCCGCTCGTAGGTGCCAATGTCATCGACCATGCGCTCGCGTGAAAACGCGCGGTTCATGCCGAAGCCAAGTTCGCGCAGCCATACTTCTCCTTCGTCGGCCCGGATCTTGTCCAGTACCTGATCGAAGTCCGGCGTTGAATCGATTACCTCGCTTACCCGGCCTTTGGTCACTACCAGGGTAATGGCTTGCTCGGGCTTGTTCACCCGGAATGAGGTATCGCCGAAAACAAAAATACGCACGCGCCCGTTCACCGCTTCCAGATCCTGAGATTCGGTGAACACTTCACCGATGGGAAACTGGCCGCCAACGTTGTTCATCTCGCTGTAGTCGCCGATATTCAACTTTGCCGATTCGAACGGAGCGCCAAAGACCAGACGCTCACCGCCGCTATCGACTACGCCGCTGCGTGCGCGATCGATACGCGCCTTCAATGCATAACCGACGTCGCGGTAATACGCCGGGTCGTAGGCCAGCGACGCAATATAGTGATCGGCTTGCGCTCCGGGCATGCGCGACAGATGAGGATGTTCGATGACCTTGAGCGAGCGCTTGAAAAGCTCGACGCGCAGGCGAAACGCCTCCAGACGAAAGTTGGTGGATTGAATCAGTATCACCAGATCGTCTGGCGCAAGCGTGGCAAAGGCGCCCAGCACGGCATCCGGCGCGACCGCATCAAAATCGATGAACGTCGCTGTCGGCAGGCAGCGCCGATAAGCTTCCGTCAAGGCAACCGCGAGATCGCAGCGCGTATCGAATACCACCACGGCGGCATGCGGAGGCGCATGCTCGATCGCAATGCTGAGGATATCGTGCAGATGCTTTTGCGCCATATCGACCGACGCATTGGCGATGGTGCCGAAGGAGTGCACAGCGGTTTTCTGATTGTCTATTGGGTGCATCGTCAAGGGTCAATGTGTCGCGTCAGGAAGTCGTGGAAAGGCGCGTTATTTCCTGCCAGGCTGCATTTTAATCGACATTGGGCGGCGTCTTGCACGCAGGGCCTTGCCGGCAGGAAAATACGTCTCAGCGACACGGACTGACATAGGTGATGGCTCTCGTGATACTTCCAAAGAAAAACGCCCGCAAACATCGCGGGCGTTTTTTTGCACTGCTCACCTCGACGACATCAGAAGTCCACTTGCGCCGACAACACGAAAGTGCGGCCGGATGAAGTGCCGACATAACCGTTCTGCATCACCCAATAGTTCTTGTCGAACAGGTTCTCGATGTTGGCGCGATAGGTCACGACCTGGCCAGCGGTCTTGGTGACATAGCGGGCGCCTGCATCAACGCGGGTCCAGCCCGGCACCTTCAGTGCATTCGTGTTGTTGTACCACATGGAACCGGTACGGGTAACGCGGGTGTTCAACGCCAGTCCTTGCAGCCAGGGGGTATCCCAATCCAGGCCCAGGTTGAAGTTGTTGCCCGGTACGGCGCCGACTTCCTTGCCATCGGTTGCGCCGCCTGCGGTGTGCGATTGCACGGTATCGAAGAAAGTGGCGCTGGCATTAAAACGCAATCCTCGCAGGATCTCGCCGTAGCCCGCCAGCTCCAGACCGCGAATGCGCGCGCGGCCATTTTGGGTAGCATATGTCAGACCGTTTATCACCTCAGTGGAGCTGTTCTTTTGCTCGATCTGGAACACTGCGGCAGTGGTCGTGACGCGACCCCAGTCAACCTTGGCGCCGGTTTCATATTGCTTGGACTTGGATGGTGCGAAAGCCTGGCCAGCGTTGGCGTATTGCGCACCGGCAAAGCCGCCGGCTGTCAGTGCCGCCGTGTAGTTGGCGTACAGAGAAAGACTTTCCACCGGTTTGACGACAACACCCAATACCGGCGAAATGGCCGTCGTGTTGGAAGTCTGCGAAGCTGTCGTCAGACTGTGGTTGTAGACCTGCTGGCGACGCAGGCCGGCGCTGATGCGCAAGCGGTCATCGAACATCTGCACCGTATCAGTCAACGCAAAGCTGGTCAGACGGGACTGGCTTTGTGGTGTTTCCGTGCCACGGGCAAAGTTGATGGCACCCAGCGACACCGGCGTATACAGATTCGACGTCACGCTTGTCGGCGACATCTGATAGAAGTAGTCGGTCTGCTGATCGAGCATGTTGGCGCCCGCGATCAGCGTGTGCTTGATACCACCGGTATTGAAGCGTGTGCGCAGACCGATGTCCGCCGACGTTGAGGTGACCTTCTGATCGTAGTAGCCGTTGGTCACGCTGGTAGCGCCCTGCACCGAGGTGATCGTTGCGCGCGGAAAGTTCTGTGCCGACTGAGCCACGTGATAACCCACGGCGCCGTAGGCGGTCAGTGTGTCGTTGATGTCAACTTCCAGACGGGACGCTACTGCCTTGTCGTCCGATTGCATGGTGTTGCCCGGATACAGGTTGCTCTTGCCCGACGGTGCATCCGGCACGGAGGTCAGGCCGGTTCCCAGGCTGAACTGGGGACGGAAGTTACGTGTGTCTTCGTGCTGGGTATAGGCATCCAGACTCCAGCGCACGCGGCTGCCGTTGTAATCCAGACCCACCGAACCCATGCTTTGCTGCTGGTTGCTGCCGGACAGGCCGGTATTGCCATCTGCGTACAGCGCATTGACGCGGATACCCCATTCCTGGTTCTCACCGAAACGGCGACCGATGTCGCCCTTCAGGCCGAACTGTGAATTGGAAAGGTAAGTCGCCGTCACGCTGGAAATCGGATCTTCATGCGCCCGCTTGGAGACCAGATTGACCGCACCGCCGACGCCACCGGCCGGGCCCATGCCGTACATCAGTGTGCCAGGTCCCTTCAGTACTTCGATACGTTCCACCATCGCGATCGGCATGCGGGTCAGCGGCACCATGCCGTACAAACCATTGAACGCCACATCGTTGGCCGACATGGTGAAACCACGGATCTGATAGCTGTCGCCGAAGCCGCCATTGCCGTTGGTATTGCGCACGGAAGCGTCATTGGCGATCACGTCGCCGATGGCGCGCGCCTGCACGTCTTCGATACCTTGGGAAGTGTAGTTGGTCGTGCTGAACGGCGTATCCATGACGCTGGCGGTACCGAGCACACCCAGACTGCCGCCGCGCGCAACCAGGCCACCGGCATAGGGTGCAGTGGGATCAGCGCTTTCTGTGATGGTCACGGTGGGCAGCACCGCATTGCTGTTGCTGCCGCTTGTCGCTGTCGCGGCCAGTGCGTAACCACCGTCGGCGTTTTTCACCGCTTGCAAGCCGGAGCCGCTCAGCAGCGTGGCGAAACCTTCAGTCACGGTATAACGGCCGGACAGGCCGGTGGTCTGACGGTCATGGGTAATCGCGGGATCAAACGAGAGCAGGACGCCGGCGCGGCGAGCGAAGCTGTTCAAAACGCGGTCCAACGGGCCGGCCGGAATGTCGTAGGCCTGGCGTTGATTGTCGACGGCCTGCGCTTGCAGACTTGCCATCGGCATGGCGAAGGCGGCCAGTACTGCCAATCGGGCCAAAGTCGGACGGGAAGGGAAACGAGTCAGGGTTTTCATGCGGTTTTTACAGTAATTGGCAAAGGTGCTACCAGGTAAACCGAACGAGCCGCTAAAACCTGCAGAAGAAATTGAAAAAATTTTCGACTTACTTATTTCTGACGTGTTGCAACTTTTTCCGGGCTTAAGTCCCGGCGCGCGGACGCAAGGTGATCCAGTAAGAAGTGAAGGTATCAATTTGCACCGGCAAGGTTCGTCGGACAGCGGCAAGAATATGCGCAGGCTGGTCGAGCGGAAACACGCCCGAGATAGGCAAGTTGGCGATGGCCGGATCGCAGCGCAGCTTACCCGGCATATTGCGATCCAGTTCAGCTACCAGTTCGCCCAACGGCATGCGGTCGGCCACGATGAAGCCGTCGGTCCAGGCCACGGCATCTTCATTGGCGGGTGACAGGTCGCCGACCAGTCCGTGCCGGTTGAACAAGCCTTGATGTCCGGCGTCGATGCGGATCGCACGAAGGCCGTTGTTGCCGCTGGATACACCGGCTGGCTGGAATTCCACCGCGCCTTCGAATACCGCGATCCGCATGCCGACCTCGCTGTCGCGCACCTGGAAACGCGTACCCAGCGCGCGCGCCTGACCCAAGCGGGTGTGAACCACGAAGGGACGATATGCGCGATCGTTTTCCTTGGCCGTGGTAACCAGGACTTCTCCTCGGTGCAAACGTACTATGCGGCGTTGTTCGTCAAAGGTCGTATCGATGGCTGTGGCTGTATTGAGTTCGACCGCCGTGCCGTCAGCCAGCACCACGCGCCGATGCTCGCCGGCTTCGGTGGCGTATTCGGCCATCAGCGCCCGCCACGGTACGACATCGCTACCGCTGGCGACCACCAGACCGACACCCATGGCGACACACAAGGTCTTGAGGGCAAAGCGGCGGTTATGGCGCTGCCGGGTATCGCCGGCGCCAATGCTGCCGTGGGCCAGTGCGCGGGGTAAGGTGGAAACACGATCGCTGAGCGATTGCAGCCGCTGCCATGCCTGCTCGTGGCGCGTTTCTTCGGCGCGCCAGCGGCGGCAGGCTTCATGTTCTTGTTCGGTGGCGACGCCGGATTGCAACTTCACCATCCAGTCGATGGCAACCATTACGATGTGGTCGCCCGCGGCGAGGGAATCATTCGCCATACTGGACGCGATAACAAGCGAGGAAAGCGCGCTTCATGTATTGCTGCACTGAGCTCAGGGAGACTTCCAGACGATTGGCAATTTCGGCATAGCCAAGGCCATCCAGCTGAGACAGCAGAAAGGCACGGCGCACCTTGGCCGGTAACGCGGCCAGCATGGCGTCGATTTCGTTGAGCGTCTCCAGCACCATCATCCGCGCTTCGGGCGAAGGAATGTGCTCGGGCGGCAATTGCGCCAGCATATCGAGGAAGGCGGCTTCCAGCGCGCACCTGCGGAAATGATCGATCATCAACCCGCGCGCGATGGTTGCCAGGAGAGTACGTGCTTCTTCCAGATAGAAGTCGCGGCGCGACATCATGATCCGTACAAAGGTATCCTGAGCCAGGTCGGCCGCGAGTTCCGGATTATCGGTGCGGCGACGCAGCCAGCCCAGCAGCCAGCGATGATGGCCGGTGTAGAGGCCGGCGACGTCTTGGAAATGGGGACGTACGGCGTCGGTCATGACGACAGAAAATAATGAGAATGGTTCTCATTATAGTCGGTAAAACAAGCCACGCCAACGTGCGCGCGGGCTTAGTTGTTTTTTTCGAACACCCGGCGCAGCGATTTCCGGATGTCAGATTCCGGCTGAAACACGGCTGTTCGGCATCTTTCCCCAGGATCTTTAGCCTTGCAACAACCCCAGTCGAAGGAGGCTTTCGGCAGTTGCAACTATCACCTCTTCTCGCAGGCGCGGAGGCCAGACGAGCAGACGCTGGGCCTTTTCACCGGTCGCTCATAGTGATTTCCAGCAGCGGCACGGCGGCCTCACCCAGACGGGGCTGACTACAAGCCTTGCGACTCATCATCACCTGATGCTTGTAGGTCATGAAATATCTATCCACAACTTTAAGACTTCGTAATCTCTGAGATATGTGGCACATCGGCGAGCGAAGGTAGATACCAGGAGGCAAATGGAAGATGCGAGAGAAAATGCCAAGCAGCTGAGCGACGAAGTGCTCTAGCGGCGTCGATCTCAACAAAGGCGTGTCTCTGGCTGAATGTTGAATTGCATTGAATGTTGGCCTCGGCACGTGCATGTGATCTGGAAGAAATTCGTATCCGGAATCTCCGGCGTGGCAATCATGTCGTGAACAGAGTCGCCGAGAGCAATTGCTGATCGGGGATCATCATGAGATTCTGGAAAGCGCAAATACGCTCAAGACGAGACAACTTGGATTGCTCGTCCGATATACAAGATAGGACCGGTCGGCTTGCCAGTCGACGAGCCTGCGCTGGGTTCAAGCGTGATCTCGAAAAGTTGGTTGGGCTGCAAGGCCGGCAGTTGACTCAAACCGATGCGTTGCGACTGGCCCGCTTTGACGATGCCAAGAGAAACCGGCCCTTTCCAATTGTCGCCCTTGGTCCAGAATTGAAATGCTTTTTGGTCGGGAGGCGGGTTGCTTGTCAGTGGTATCAAATCCAGTTGCTGATGGCTGTTTGTTTGTACGATCCAGCCAGGCGACTTGTCCTGCGGCGCGACCAGCACCACCATGAATTCAGGTGCACGCGTTGATGGATTTCCGCTCACCATCAGCACCGCCAGCAATGAAGAAGCGACAAGGCTTGCGGCAGCTGTCCAGCGCCAGAAATGCAAACTGTTCCACCATGCGTGCCAGCCGCCCTGTTTTCTGACAGCGGCGGGCATGAACAAGCTGCGTTCGATTCGTGGCCACAATCCGCCGCTTGGCTGCTGTGGCTCGGCAAGTGCGGTGAGTGGATGCAAGCGATGCTCCCAGGCATCCACTTCCTGGCGTAATTTCAAATCGACCAGCAAGCGATGTTCGACTTCCTGACGACGCGCCATCGTCAATGTCCCAAGGACATATTCGCCCGCCAAGGATTGCAATTCAGCGTCCGATTCATTCATGTCATACACTCCCGTAACGCGGCAAGGCCACGTTTGATCCACGCCTTGACGGATCCCAGAGGGGCCTTGAGTCGTTCAGCAATCTCGCTGTGCGAACAGCCATCTACATAAGCGTAGACAATGCTTGTGCGCTTTTTTTCGTCAAGAAGGGTTAAGCATTGATCCAGCTTTCCCAGGGACGCGCGCAAGTCAATTGAGCAACTGACTGAACTGTCATCATCCCCTTCATCTGAAGCGATATCCTCGACCGCAACCTCACTGAGGTTGTCACGCTGCGAAGCGCGCACCGTGTCAAGTGCCTGGTGCCGCACCACCGAATACATCCATCCCTTTGCAGAACCCCGCTCAGGATCGAAGCTGCCCGCGCGCGTCCAGATGTTGACGAAGGCATCATGCAAAACATCTTCTGCCAACGCACGTTGTCGGACAATGCGCAGCGCCACCCCCAACAGATAGCGACTTTCTTCAGCGTACAGACGCTCCAATGCCCGACGATCGCCGGCAGCACATGCCAGCAGTGCGGATTGATGGTCAAACAATGAAGTGTCGTAGGCCACGTTGATGAGAGATGTCTGCAGTGAGCGCTTCGGTGAGCGCTTGATGGAGAGAATGAGCCAAGAGTAAGAGCACTGCCGGATTATAGCAATGCCATCGAAGGCGGCCTGGCCAGGGGCGACCTACCTGGCATCAAAGAGTGATGCCAGGCAAACGCCTTGTCTGCCCCGACGAAAACTCAGGATGCCTTCCAGAAGATGTAGTCAGCCTGGTAATGCACATTCTGCTTTGCACCGATCTTGTTACCATCGCATGGCATCGCAGGTGCAACGCCGCCGACGGTAGCAACCCGTTGTATGTATGTGATACCGGTCATCGCGCCGCTACCGTTGGCTGGATTTGCTTTCACGAGCTGATGGGGAATATTGCCGGCTCCGTTCGGCGCCACGGCAACTTGTGCGCCAGTGATCCTGGATCCGTCCTTGCTCTCCCAAGTGGCTGGCGGACCGAAGTATTTGCCGACTTGCATGCCTTTGCGGTCATTCAGAACGGCGTCCGGCCCGATGAATACCCATTCGTACTGTCCGGCCATATCTTTCTTAGGGCGGCATTCATAGGTGATCTCACCGACGCCAACCGTCTGCATGGCAACGCTGTTGCCTGCCGGAACTTTGACACCGTCCGGAAGCTTGTCTTGGGAATACATGGGGGACATAGGGGCGCACGCAGACAATCCACAGGCGACAACAACGATTGCGGGAAGGCGGGCAACAGATGCCGAAGAGCGTGAGAACAGGTAATTCATGGTGAACTCCTTAAGTAGTAAATAGCATCAGCCAGTCGGTCTGATATTTGTACTACGCGAGAGCGCGTGCTTTGGATGCAGTCTCATGAAAATATTTTTTCTGGATACCAACCGGAGTGCACCGTCTCAACAGTAATTCAAGCTACCGGCGTCTTGAGAAGGCTGCTCGCTCGGTCATGGCGAAGCTCTGCGAGCTGTTTGTCTACATGGCCGTGATCGGCATGGCCAGTTGCGCCATCCACCGGGACCACCATTGAATCAAAGACGGCGTCCATTCGATGTCACATAGAAGAACAGCCCGACATGCGGGCCGTCTTCTTATCTGCTTATTTGCTTCCTGACAATTTGCTCATGCAGCCTGCAGTTGCACATAGGCCGGTGTGATATCGATCTCCCCCACACTTCCCTCCATCTGCGCCTGACTCAGCTTGAAAGTGCCGACCAGTTCCGTCAGGTGTTCAGCCTGTTGACTCATTGACTGCGAGGCGGCAGCAGCTTCTTCGACGAGTGCGGCGTTTTGCTGAGTGTTCTGATCCAGCAGTGAAATTGCTTCGTTGACGGCGTTGATACCGTGTGACTGAGCGTGATTGGCGGTGCTGATCTCAGCCACAATTTCGGTCACGCGCCTGACGCTGGCAACCACTTCTTCCATCGTCCCGCCGGCTTCCTGCACCAGGCGGCTGCCGTCGGCGACGCTGCTCACGGAATGATTGATCAGTTCCTTGATCTCCTTGGCGGCAGATGCCGAGCGTTGGGCCAGCGAACGCACTTCAGAAGCCACCACCGCAAAGCCACGTCCCTGTTCACCTGCACGGGCAGCCTCTACCGCAGCGTTGAGCGCGAGAATATTTGTCTGAAACGCGATGCCGTCGATCACGCTGATGATGTCTACGATCTTTCTGGACGCATCGTCAATCACACCCATCGTCGAGACCACCTGCCCCACCACGTCACCACCCTTAGTGGCGATCATCGATGCAGAGTCCGCCAGCTGCTTGGCCTGCTGTGCGTTCTCGGCATTCTGACGCACGGTGCGAATCAGCTCCTCCATCGCAGCTACTGTCTTTTCCAGGGTGTCGGCCTGTTGCTCGGTACGCTCCGACAGATTGAGATTGCCTGAAGCAATTTCAGCTGAGGCGCCGGCAATGGTGTGGGTGCCAATACGAACCTGCTGTACCAGCGAGGCCAGCTTGTCGCGCATGACGCGGATCTCGAACAGCAGGCTGGAATCATCTTCATGATGCGTGTCGACGGAAGTCGACAGTTCACCATGCGCGATGCGCCCGGCGATCTTGACCGCATATGCAGGCTCGCCACCCAGCTGTTTCAGCAGGCTCTTGCGGATCAGCCACGCAGTCAGCACCGATACCCCCAGGATAACTGCCGTCCACACCAGGATCAGGCGCAGCGAACTGTCAAAGAGACCGTCGGCGATCGCGCTGGCTTCTTTGTTTTCCCTCTGCTCAAACTTCAGCAAGGTATCGATATCCTGCACGATCTGACGACGCAGCGGACTGCACTCCTTGACCAGAAAGGTGCCGTATTCAGCCATTTGGCCGGCTTCACGATACTTGCGCGGACGCGTCAGTTCATTTGCCATCGCCAGCAGCCCGGCCTTGACCTTATCGAATTGCGCATTGCCGGCAAACACCGGCTCCAGTTGTTTGAGCGCGGCGAGATAAACAGCTTTCTGTTCATCGAGAATGATGAGTTCTTTCTTCGCGTCTCCCTCATCCTGAAAAATGAAAGCATTGCGTGCGGCCAGTCCGGTCTGATCCAACGCCTCACGCGCTACGTAGAGGGGCTCCAGCTTGGTGGAGCGCACCTGATCCTGATACTTCTCCGCCACCGAGATGGAATTCATGCGCGAAAGTGCAAACAAGATAAGCACCAGCATCAGCACGATCAGCGTGCCGAAGCCGAGACTCAATTGCGTCCCGATCCTGAGATTTCTAAAGTAATTCATTGCTAACCCCGCCATTCGAATAGTTTTGAGATGACCTGCTGTGACGAACGTCAAACTTCTGCTCCACGTGGTCTCCCACACTTGGTGTGAGAGGAGCCTTTTTGCGGAACCTACAGCGGAGTTTTAGCCAAAAGACCGGGGCTGGCTATGAGGGTTTTCCTGAGTTGCAACGCTTGTTTCCCTAAGGCATGAGACGATCGTTGTGGAAGGATGCCATCTGATGATCATCGCCTAAGAGTGCGTGCTACTGGTGTCTACTACTGCACCTCACGCAGTGATACACCCACGCGTTGCAGGTAATTATTTAGTGCCTCCAGATTGTCCGACGACACAATCGCGCCGATATAACCATCGGGCCGCACCAGCATCCACTCTCCTTGCCCAAGCCCATATGCATTGTGGAAGTGGCCGTCACAGTCCACCAAATTTCCTCCGGGCCCGAAGAGATGCACTTGCAGATCCTTAGCCTCCGGGAAGTGAATGGCCGGTGCGTGGAATCCGATCAAGGTCCAATGTGTGCCACGCAATAACTCGAAGAGACGTAGCCGCGTCCCGGAGGTCGTTGCGACAGGAGCGTCCGGTGCGCGCGCTCCTGCTAGCACCCCGTGCTGACGCGCAGGTGCTTCCAATGCCAGCGTTGACCACGGATAGCCAAGGTCGAGTTGCTGAACTTCCCGTCCGCGACGCATCTCTCCGCGCTTGGCTTCTTCCAGCAATCTGGTCGACAAACCCAGCATGGATTCGGCGATCGGACGCCGTTCTTCTTCGTAGGTATCGAGGAGTGTTTCTTCTGCCCCCTTAAGCACGGCAGCCAATTTCCACGCCAGATTGTAGGCGTCCTGAACGCTGGTATTGAGACCCTGCCCTCCGGTCGGCGGGTGAACATGCGCCGCGTCTCCGGCCAGCAGGATGCGGCCGGCGCGATATTGTTGCGCCAGTCGCGCATGCATCTGGAATGTCGATGCCCAGCGGACGGCGCCCACCGTGATGTCCGTGCGGCCGGTACGTTCCCGCACCATGCTTGTCAAACCATCGGCAGAGAGATCGGGCTCTTCGTCTCCTGCCAGCGCTGCCTGCACCTGGAACAGATCGGTCCCGGCCAGCGGGCACAAGCTAATCTGCCGCTCCTTCGCCCAACCACTGAAGCGATGCCAGACGTCTCTGTTCAAGCCTTGCAAAGAGACATCCGCGACCATCGCTCTCGCCCCCAGCGTCTTGCCGGGGAAGTCGATCTCCAGCAGATTGCGCACGAAGCTGCGCCCGCCATCCGCAGCGACGACATAACGTGCGCGCAGCAGTTGCTCGCCGCGTTGGCCAGTGATTCGCGCGTTGACGCTTTGCTGCTCTGGTTCCAGTCCAGTCAGCTCGCAACCGAATTCCACCTGATGCCCGAGTTCGCCAAGCTTGGTCCGCATCACCGCTTCGGTCAGAAACTGCGGCACCATCCAAGGCATCAGATAGGGTTCTGAAGGCGTCGGCGGCCTTTGCTCAGCTGTCGGAGAATCACGCCAGCTGCCGTCTTCCTGATACTCACGCTGCGGCGGATAGGGGCCGCCTGCCGCCATGATCTCTTCAAGGATGCCCAAATCCTCAAAGATCTCCAGAGTGCGAGGCTGCAAGCCTTTTCCTCGCGAGCCATGAAAGGGAGCCTCCATTTTTTCGATGACCCGGAAAGGGATACCCCGTTGCGCCAGGACAAGCGCCAGCGTCAGACCCGTCGGACCCGCTCCGCAGATCAATACATCAGTTTCATTGTTCATCAGCATTATCGGCCTCATAAGTGTAAAATGCACATAATTTAGGAGAGTGTATGTCAACAAATAAAAATGTGCAAGATACACATATATCGTCGCAACTCAAGATTCTGCATGGATCGTTGATTAGCATCGCCAGTGCAATGAACCGGCCTCAGCGGGATGAGGCGATGATCAAGGAGGCAGGTATTCCTCTGGATCGGGCGCTATTTCCTCTGCTCGTCGGGATAGAAAAGCTCGGCCCCATCGGCGTGGTCGAGATCGCAGATCGCGTCGGACGTGACTACACCACCGTCAGCCGTCAGGTCGCGAAGCTGGAAGAACTGGGATTGGTGAACAGAGAAAGCAGCGCTGCCGATCGCCGGATCCGCATGGCATCGGTCACCGCCAAAGGCAAGGGAATGACCGATCTGGTCGACGCCGCACGCGAGCGCATGGGCAGAAAAATTTTCGCCTCCTGGGAGCAAACCGAGATGGACGATCTGGTACGTCTCATGCGCAAGTTTGCGGATGCACTTGATACCTTGGATGAACACTGAGCTTTGCAAAGTACGCTCAACACACCCGCATGACAGAACCGCTATTGGACTTGTCTTGTCTGCCTGACGGCCAATCCGGCTGTGGTATATTTCGCGCCATCCTGAGCGCAGCTCGGGCCCTGACTATCTCTTACTGATTCCTTCCCCGTCTTCATGTCATCGCTGAAGTACCTGAGCGCTTATTCAGAACAAACCCGCGAACAAGTGTCGCAACTTCTCGCGCAAAATCGCCTGGGTGAAGTGCTGCTCAAACGCTATCCGAAGGCGCATGAGCTGCGAACTGACAAGGCGCTGTATCAGTACGTTCAGGAGCTGAAGACCGAGTTCCTGCGCAACGCAGAACCGATCAACAAGGTGGAATACGACAGCAAGATCCACGTCATCAATCACGCGCTCGGCTTGCATACGTCGATCTCGCGTATTCAAGGCGGGAAGTTAAAAGCCAAACACGAAATTCGCGTCGCCACGCTCTTCAAAGAAGCACCGATTGAGTTTCTGCGCATGATCGCCGTCCATGAGCTAGCGCATATCAAAGAGAAAGAGCACGACAAGCCTTTCTATAAGCTGTGCACTTATATGGAGCCGAATTATCATCAATATGAATTCGATCTACGCCTCTATCTCACGGAGCTTGATCACTCCGGACGGCGTATCTGGGGCGTGGAGAAGTAAGAGCGGATGAAAGAACCGTCTGGTTCACGCCTCTATGCAAGAGCAACAATAAAAAAAGCTCCCGGAACGGGAGCCTTCAATCACAACCCAGCCTACAACCAGGGCAACGAATACGTCTTTGTATTGCTGAAACTCTTCATCGCCTCCAACACTCCTTCTTTGTAACCGAGTCCCGAATCCTTGATGCCGCCGAAGGGCGTGAGTTCGAGACGATAGCCCGGCACTTCCCGCACATTGACGCTGCCCAACTCCAACTCGCGAATGAAACGAGTGATGTAGTCCATTCGATTGGTACATACCGAAGAGGACAAGCCATAAGGCGTCGAATTGGAAATTCGGATCGCATCAGAAATATCGGTACAGCGTATTACCGGCGATACAGGACCGAACGTTTCTTGCGCGACCAGCATGCAATCGGCAGGTACATGATCCAACACCGTCGGCGAGTACACGGCGCCATCTCGTTCATTGCCATACAGCAGTTTGGCGCCGCAACGTTCAGCGTCCTTCACCTTGGCTTCGAATTCCTTCGCCGCGCGCTCATCGATCACAGTTCCCATGTCGTTATTCACATCCATCGGATTGCCGAATTTTATGGCCCGCGTTTTGGCGACGAGCTTATCGACAAATTCGTCTGCAACCGCCTGATGCACGATCATGCGCTTGATCGCCGTACAGCGCTGCCCGGAGTTCTTGTATGAACCGGACACCGCCAGTGTGGCGGCTTCCTCTATATCGGCATCTTCCATGACAATGATGGGATCGTTGCCGCCCAGTTCCAGCACCTGACGCTTGTAGACCGCCTTGCCGGCAATGTATTTGCCGATCGGCACGCCACCGGTGAAAGTGACCAGATCGATATCAGCATTGGTCAGCATCTCATCGGCGATTTCCTTGGGATCTCCCGTTACGACGGAAAACATTTCCGGCGGCAACCCCGCCTCGTACAAAATATCGGCCAGTAGCAGCGCGGAAAACGGCGTCTTCTCGGTGGGCTTGAGCACCATTCTGTTGTTCGTCGCGATGGACGGCGCCACCTTGTGTGCGACCTGGTTTAATGGATGGTTGAATGGCGTAATAGCGGAAATCGCCCCTAGCAGAGGCTCCTTCATTGTGTAGACTTTGCGCTGCTTGCCGTGGGGTGTCAGGTCGCATGAAAAAACCTGGCCGTCATCTACCAACGCCTGATTAGCGGCAAACACGAACACGTCGCAGGCGCGTCCGACTTCATAGAGCGTGTCCTTTTTGCATAGCCCCGATTCTGCAGTGATCAAATCCGATATGGCATCGGCATTGGCACGCAATAGCTCGGAAGCACGCAACATGATGTTGGAGCGCTCAAAACGTGTCAGTTTCGATTTGTACCGGCGCGCCATGCCAAAGGCTTCACGGATATCGCCGACGGTCGCTTTCGGAATCGTCCCGACCAATTTTCCGCTGTAGGGATTGCGCACTTCGATGACACGGTCATTGCCGATCAATTTTCCACCTACGCGCATTTTTTGATGCAAAGGCACACCGTCTTTAAGCTTGTTCAGTTCAGATAACATTGACATTTCATCTCCCGATCAATTGTTGATTTCTCATTAAGGTTGGGTACGTCGCTGCTGCCGGCAGGTCATAGGGCCATAAGCCCATAAATCCATAAACCCATCAGGCAGCCGCCTGCATGGCCAGATAGAACACATCAAAATTACGCAGGCGATGATCCGATGGAATCGGGGCCAGCTTGCGATTGAACATCAGCGGCACACGTTGTTCGGAGATGCCGCCGTGCGAACGCAGCGGCAGATGGAGTTCCGACAAATCATGACGCGTGGTGGACGTGCCGATCACCGTCAAGCGCTCGCTGACGACTACCAGATCGCCGATACGGTCTTCCGGCAACTCAAAGCGCGCAGCGGCTTCAGCACGCGTCAACACCACCTCGACTCCGCTCAGTGCGCTGATCTTGCGCGCCACATCCGGCAATGCCACACCCTCGCTCAGATACACGGTAGCGTAAGACCCAAGGGCGCCATGATGCACAACATAGGGATCCGTGATCGGCAAGATCACCCGCGTCTTGCCAACGCCGACCCTGGCATCCAGGACGTCTTGCAGATAGATGACATTAGGCTTGCCCGCGCTGTCGGTCTTGGCGTTCATGCCATGATCGGCCGTCAGTCCGATCACCGCGCCGAGCGCATCGAGCTGGGTCAGGTAGTGATCCATCATTGCGTAAAAAGCGTTGGCGCCCGGTGTGCCGGGCGCAAATTTATGCTGGATATAGTCTGTCGTTGAGAGGTACATGATGTCAGGACGCTGACTGGCCAACAGCTTGACGCCGGCGGCAAAAACAAACTCCGATAATTCAGCGCTGTACACCGACGGTAGCGGCATACCGACTAATTCGAGCAGATTATCAACACCGTTATCTTCCAATGTTGCCTGATCGGCCTTCTCTGCGGAAAAACAAATCCCGCGCATCTTGTGGCCCAGCAGGCTACGCAATTTGTCCTTGGCGGTAATCACCGCTACCTTGGCGCCGGCCTCGGAGAAAGCCGCGAAGATCGTGCCGGCGCGCAGATACTTGGCGTCGTTCATCATGACTTCCTGATTGGCTTCACGATCCAGGAAATAGTTACCGCAGATGCCATGTACGGCGGGCGGCACACCGGTGACGATTGATAGATTGTTTGGATTGGTAAAGCTGGGTACTACGCAATCGCCGGTGAGCACCGATCCTTGCGCCGCCATTTTTTTCAGAAATGGCGTGACGCCGGCCTGAATGGCCTGGTTGATGTATTCCTGTTCACAACCATCCACGCAAACGACGACGACGGGCTTCTTCATCCACGGGTAGTTGCGTCCATTCACTTGCAAATGTTGAGGGGTCAACATACTTCATCCTTTCGGTTCGTTTGGTAATCGGGAGAGGCCCGGCGGTAGACGCAAGGGTGTCCCCGGGCGATGACCTCAGGTCATCGCCGGTCGCACACATCCTCTTGAAATACGGCGCAAATGCCGCTTGAATGCTGCTTGTACGGTCAGCGCTTGATAAACAAGGCAACCAGTGCACTGATGGCACAGCTCACTGCGACGATTGGAAAGACCAGCGCTGTGTCGCCGGAGGTATCCAGAATTCTCCCGATGAGCGGTTCACCGAGACCGGCGAACAGATAGGACGAGAAATTCATGATGCCTGTCGCCGTACCTGCACGGCGCGCACCGACCAGATCCGGACATAAGGCCCAGAACGACGATGCCGGTCCATACACGAAGAAACCACACAGGAACAAGGCGAAGACACCGATGACCGAATTGCCGGGGATGGTGAACATCCACAAACTCGTCACCGCACCCAAGACCATATAGAGCATGATCGCCTTGTAGCGCTTTGATCCAAACAGCTTGTCGGAGATCCAGCCGTTGCTCAGGGCGCCGATAGCCATCCCGACCGGAAGCGCGATGGTGATCCATTTTGGATTAATGAACGCCTCAGGAGACTTGACCCAGTTCGAGCCGAAAAAGTGCACTGGTACCCAGACGATCAGACCATAGCGCGCTGCGTTCTGAAAACCCAGGGAAAGCGCGGCGACAATCAGGCGCCAGTTTTTCAGCACGGCCTTGTAGCGGGTCCAGGACGACTCCGTCTGATCATCCAGAACGGCATGCGCTTTGTCGTTTTCATCGGCAACGCCGGTGTCCAGAGGCTTGAATCCCATGTCTTCGGGACGTTCGCGCGCTACCAGGTAAAAGAAGATGCCGCCGGCCAGCATCAGCAAGACCGGGATCCGGAAAATCCACCGCCAGTCGAGATGAAAAACGTCAAGGACGACGATCGATGTGACGTAAGACAGTATGGATGCGCAACCTGCTGCGAAGACGTAGAAGCCGTAGACTTTTCCACGCTCTCCGATACCCCACCAGTTAGCCAGCAGACGACTGCCCGGCGCCCATCCCAAAGCCTGAAAGTAACCGTTCACCGCCCATGGAAAGATGAGGCTGACAAAACCGCTGGAAAAGCTGACCACCCAGTTGGCAAAGCAAGACAGAACAGCGCCCAGACTCATGATGCGGCGGCCACCATATTTGTCGGCCAGATTACCGTTGATGGCTTGGCCGATGGCATAGGACCAGAGCATTGCGCTCGACACCCAGCCCAGGATTTCTTTCGAGAATCCAAATTCTTTTTGAATACCCGGAATGGCAAAACCGAAGGTCTGCCTGCCGGTGTAGAAGAACAGATAGCACAGCATCGCGGCGAGCAGCATCCGCCATTGCGCACGGCGAAAGCTTGTACTGCTCGCTACGAACGTAGTTGATGACGACGTATGTACATAACTCATTGCATGTCTCCTTTTAAGAGGATAACCGAGTTGCAACGCCCGGAAACCTCCTTCCTGTCTAGTTGGAAAAGGTAATTTTTTATTTAATGTCTTCAGGTCCTGCGATTTTTCTTTTTCCGTTCCTCCAAACCGGAAATATGGATATGGCTTGACTTACAAAACTGACACGCCTGCTGCGGCTTCTTTAGTGTCTCCACAGCAAAGCGTTCTACGACCGTGTTTTGGATCCACCGGGGCTGGAAGCAACCGGGGAAAGGAAATTGCTCAGGGCAAGGCCGCGATGGTTTTTGCGCCGATGAAGTTTTTCCCGCGTGCGCCCTGCATTGCGCCCCGCACCATTTCCAGTGCTTCAGGCGAAGAAACGCCGTAGTCGGAAAACTCGGTTCCGACATCAAGCTGGTGCAAGAAATGGCGCAGGCGTTCGACGGCCGTCTGGGAATTGCAATCGAACACCTTTTGCAACACCATGTCCCGTTCGGGCGTTTCGCCCCACGCCATCTTCAGCACGAGCGGCAGCGTGAATGAGCAGGCGATGCCGTGCGGCAGCCCGTAACGCAAAGTCATCTCATAAGAAATGGAATGCGCCAAAGCCGTTTTGGTATTGGAAAATGCCAGGCCGGCTTTCATCGCTGCCAGCGCCATGGAAGAACGCAGCGCTTCGTTATTGAGATCCTTCAGCAGCAACGGCAGGCACGTCATGATGTCGTTAATTGCCGAAATGGCAAACGCATCCGAGACCGGATTGGCATTGACGTTCCAGATCGACTCAAACGCATGCGACAAGGCATCCAAGCCCGTAGAGATAGTGACGCTGCGCGGCAGACTGAGCATCAGATCAGGATCGACAATCGCTGCCTTAGGCCAGGTGCAATCGAGATGCAATGAATATTTTTTCTGCTTTTCCGCATCCCAGATAGTGGCCCAGGGGGTAACTTCACTACCGGTGCCGGCGGTGGTCGGGATGGCAATGAGTGTCTTGACGCGGTGGGGAGTAAAGGACTTTCCGTCTGCAAGCAAAGCCAACAGTTCGTCGAAATGTCCACTTTTGGTGCCTACGATCAGCGCCTTGGCGGTATCAATCGCACTGCCCCCACCCAATGCCACGACGGTGTCGCATGCATCCTCGTTCTGCCAGAAACGGTTGTACATGCCTGCCAGGCGCGCAACATCCGGATTCGGACTCACGTCCTCGATCACATAAGCTAATTGGTCGCCCAGCAGCTGCTCGATTTTCTGGATCAATCCCAATGCACGCGCCTCGGGAAAAGCCACCACCACCACCTTGGCGCTCCCGACGATGTGCGGGAGTTCCGCCAGGCTACCCGGACCAAAATGCGTTGCGACAGGATTAAAGAATCGCTGAGTCATGCTTGTCTCCTTGATGGTTATCGTTTTATTTGGAGCGATTGTCAGCGCGTCGGTCGTAATGGACAAATCGATTATTATGCTGTTTCTATCGGTTCAACCGATAACAGAAGAAATGCCATTCATTGCGGTTGCCTGCTTTGCCGCACTGAAGTAAGGTGACATCGCTTGCAACGATCCGGACGTATCCGCAACGCTCTGGGGCCTAAAAAAAGAATCAGAAAAGAACCAGAAAAGAACCAGAAATCATTCACCGCTTCCAGCATCAGCACGCTGATTAACATGGACGACCAACTGTTCTTGGGGGGATTGTTATGTACCAGTACCATAAGTGGATACGGTCATTTCATGCAGTCGCAAAAACGCGCAGCTTTACTGCTGCTGCGGCGTATCTGCAGATTGGCCAACCGACCGTCAGCGAACAGGTCAAGGCATTGGAAGACCGCTTTGCAGTGGAGTTGTTATATCGCAGCGGTCGCCACGTCGAATTGACGGATGCCGGACGACGCTTGTACGAAATCACGGAGGGAATTTTTGGACAGGAGGATGAGGCTGTTCAATTGCTTCAAAGCCTGCACTCTCAAAAGACGGGCCTGCTGCGCATCGGCGCCGTATCTCCCCCGGTGGTCATGAATCTGACTTACGATCTGATGCGCAAACATCCGGGTATTGAGTTCGCAATCTCGATCAACTCGGAAAAGGAAACCCTTTCCCGGCTGTATAACTTCACAATCGATGTTGCCATCCTGGCCTATGTCGATCCGGACAAGCGCTTGTACGTCACACCTTATCGCACCTATCCTATCGTCGCCGTTGTCAGAGACGATCATGCCTGGGCCGGCAAAACCTCGGTAGCGTTGAAACAGATCCAGCACGAAGCAGTCATCATGCGCGAGTCCGGATCCAAGACCCGGGAGTTACTGGAAAACGCGTGTAAAAAACAAGGCATCCCGATTCATTGCGTGATGGAGCTCAACAGTCGGGAAGCCATCATGCATGCCATTGCAGAGGGGCTTGGCATCGGCTTCGTGTCGGAGATTGAATATACCTCGATCCCCGGAACCAGAGCCATCAAGCTGAGAGATGCTCCCGTGACCATCGACTATTACATGTGCGCGCTGTCAGTACGAAAAAACCGCCCCCTCATCAAAAGCGTGCTTGAATCGGGTAGCGAACTCAAGGGTGGTCGAAGGAAGTGACATGCTCCCTTACGCTTTCGGCGGAAGAATCAAAAAGTGCAAAAGTCTCAATTGAAAAGTCGTCATTTCATTTCTTATTTATTTCTTGTCTGACAGGAGCTTGCCATGCCATCAACCATCGCCGAACGGCGAGCCGCTTTCCGTGCACTGCATGCTTCGGGATGTTTCATCCTGCCCAATCCCTGGGATACGGGAAGCGCACACTATCTGGCGAGCCTGGGGTTTAAAGCCCTGGCGACGACCAGTTCCGGATTTGCGTGGTCGACCGGCCGAGCCGACAACCATGTGGTGCGCGACGACATCCTCGCGCATCTGGCGCAGATGGTCGCGGCGACCGATTTGCCGGTGAATGCGGATTTTGAAAACGGTTTTGGATCGACGCCGGACGAAGTCGCGCACAGTGTGGCGTTGGCGATTGCCACCGGGGTTGCCGGCCTGTCCATCGAGGATTCGACCGGCGATCCAGCGACTCCCCTGATGTCGATTGATGTCGCCGTCAGCAGGATCGCTGCGGCACGACGCGCTATCGATGAACACGGCGGAGATACCTTGCTGGTTGGTCGCGCCGAGAATTTTATTGTTGGCGTGCCTGATCTGGACGATACCTTGGCGCGCTTGAAGGCCTATGCCGATGCAGGAGCCGACTGTCTTTATGCACCCGGTATTCAGACGCGTGAACAGATAAAAGCAGTGGTCGCGGCCGTGTCGCCAAAGCCGGTCAATGTGCTGATCGGAAGTGTGTCGCCTTTCACTTTGCAAGAGCTTGCCAATATGGGTGTTCGCCGCGTCAGTGTCGGCGGGGCATTGGCGCGGTCAGCGTGGGGAGGCTTCATGCTCGCTGCGCAAACGCTGGCAGAAGGCCGCTTCGATGGTTTTGCCGGTGCCGTATCCGGCGCTCGTCTGGATGCGCATTTTCTCGGCAAGCAGTGAAACATGCTGCATGCAGCACACATAAGATTGGGGATGCCTCCGCGCGCGTAACGCTGCGGTGTATTCTCTCGCCATGGATTCCCTGATCGCCGCCTCTGCGCGTGCGCTCGCCGCCGGCGATGCGCTTGGCGCTCTCAAACACGTCGCCCTGCGCGATGACCCGCCTGCGCTGGCCTTGCGCGGCATCGCCATGGCCCAGCTGGGTGAACTGTTGCGTGCACGCGAGTTGTTACGCCGCGCCGCGCGGGGCTTCGGTGCACATGAAGCACTGGCGCGCGCCCGCTGCGTCGTCGCCGAGGCTGAAGTGGCTCTGGCAGAGCGTGATATCGGCGGTTCATCGCGTGCACTCACGGCGGCGCTGGCAACGCTGGAAGCACATGCCGACCGCGCCAATGCTTTGCAGGCGCGATTGATCGCGGCACGCCGGCTGCTGCTGCTGGGGCGTCTGGAAGAAGCTGAAACCGCACTGGCGCAACTCGATACGCGCGGCCTGTCAGCGTCGCTAGCTGCCGTCGCCGAATTGACGATAGCGGAACTGGCCTTGCGATCCTTGCGCATGGAACCGGCACGGCAGGCACTTGCCCGCGCACACGAGGCAGCCCATCAGGCACGCGTCCCTGCGTTGCTGGCGGAAGTCGCCGATGTACAAGCCACACTGGATCGCCCCGCTGCCCGGCGTCTCTGTGCGGATGGCGAGCAAGCCTTGCGTCTGGACGAGGTTACCGCGCTGCTGGGCCCTGCTTCCCATACCTTGGTCGTCGATGCCTGCCGTCGCGGCATCGGTGCCGGTATTGGCATAGGTGTTGGTGCCGCCTGGCAATCGCTGGCACGGCGGCCGATACTATTCTCGCTGGCGCGTGCGCTGGCAGAAGCCTGGCCGCAAGAAGTCGGGCGTGAGGCCTTGATCGCCTGCGCCTTTCGCACCCATGATCCCGATGAGTCGCACCGGGCGCGCCTGCGCGTCGAAATCGGCCGTCTGCGCGCGCTTGTCGCAACACTGGCGCAGATCGAGGCAACGCCGCGCGGCTTCCTTCTCAAGCCGCGCGATGGCCGTTCCGTGGCGGTATTGCTGCCGCCGATTGATGGCGAACAGGCATCGCTGGTGGCGCTGCTCTCCGATGGTGCTGCATGGTCGACATCCGCGCTGGCGCTGGCGCTTGATGCCAGCCAGCGCACGGTGCAGCGCGCACTGGCCGAGCTGGAAGCCGAAGGCCGCGTGCGCTCGATCGGACGGGCGCGAACGCAGCGCTGGTTATCGCCACCGCTGGCAGAATTCACGACAATCTTGTTACTCCCCGCTACGCTGCCAATGGAATAAAGTTTGTCCTACGTTGTTTTGCAGCACCGATAAACGGCGCACACCACGATAGACGACACAGACAAGAACCTGAAGGAGCTGATGATGACCCGGAATAATCGCCAAGCCGAAGTAGCAACCCAACCCGCCGACATTGTGCGCGAATACGGCCCCTTCCCCGGCACCGACCGCGTAGCCGGCGTGACCCATGACGGCAAGCAAGTCTGGGCCGCCACCGGTGCCGCATTGATCGCCTTCGATCCTGCCAGCGGAGAACCCACGCGCACGCTCACGCATCCCTGTGACGCCGGCACCGCCTTCGACGGCACCTATCTGTATCAGATCGCCGAACAACGTATCGACAAGATCGATCCGGCTACCGGCGAGGTACTGACCTCAATCCCCGCCCCGGGGAATGGCAACGACTCGGGACTGACCTGGGCCGAAGGCAGCCTGTGGGTGGGCCAGCATCGCGATCGCAAGATCCATCGCATCAATCCGGCCACCGGTGCCATCATCCGCACCATCGATTCCAACCGCTTCGTCACCGGCGTTACCTGGGTCGACGGCGAACTGTGGCACGGCACATGGGAAGCCGAAGAAAGCGAACTGCGCCGCATCAATCCCGATACCGGCGCCGTGCTGGAGCGACTGGAAATGCCAGCCGGCACCGGCGTCAGCGGACTGGAATCGGACGGCGCAGATCTGTTCTATTGCGGCGGCGGCCTGAGCGGCAAAGTGCGCGCCGTGCGTCGGCCGAAGGCAAGCGACTCCTGACCGCAGGCTCTGCGCGCGCAGACATGCTCTGCTGACGCCCTTTTTATTTCATCCATCAACAACGATTTCATCAGCCTCACGGCAGGATCGTGCACGTCCCTTGCAATCTCGTTTTTCATTTAGCTGACAACCTTATCGGCTCTTCGAGCCAGGGAGAACATCATGAACACCATCGTCGACAAAGCCGTTATCCCAAACCACCCCGTCGTCTCTGCAGAACAATGGCTGAGTGCGCGCAAGGCACTGCTGGCGCGCGAAAAAGAGCTGACGCGCCTGCGCGATGAAATCGCCCGTGAGCGTCGCGCATTGCCGTGGGAACGGGTCACCAAGGATTACATCTTCGACACACCTGCGGGCAAGCGCACACTTGCCGAACTGTTCGACGGCCGCAGCCAATTGCTGGTGCAGCACTTCATGTTCGGCCCCGGTTGGGAACAGGGCTGCCCGAGCTGCTCTTTCATGGCGGACCACGCCGACGGCATGAACGTCCATCTGAAGCAGCGCGACATCACGCCGGTCGCCATCTCACGCGCGCCGCTGGCCGAGATCGAACGGTTTCGCCAACGCATGGACTGGCAATTTCCGTGGGCGTCGTCGCATGACAGTGATTTCAACTTCGACTTTGCAGTCAGCTTCACACCGGAAGAACAAGCCAAAGGCGAGGTCTATTACAACTACGGCACGCGCTTCTTTCCGGCCGGCGAGGCGCCGGGCATCAGCGTGTTTTACAAGGATGACAGCGGCGCAGTGTTCCATACTTATTCCACCTTCGGCCGCGGCGTGGAAGTCATGATCGGCGCTTACAGCATGATCGATCTCGTGCCCAAAGGCCGCGATGAAGGCGATACGCCTCATCGGATGGCATGGGTGCGCCATCACGACCGCTACGCGACAAGAGAGAGCCCGACCAAACAGACTGCGGTGAGTGGCGCTTGTTGCCACGCGCGCACCTGACCGCCCGAGCATGTCATGTCGACACTCTGGCCATGGCTGGCGGTTGCAGGCGCGGGCGCCCTGCATGGATTGAATCCCTGCACGGGCTGGATATTTGCCGCAGCGTGGGGATGGCGATCACGTGATCGGATGCGAACGCTGCGCGCGCTGGTGCCGCTTGCTCTCGGGCATGCCGTATCGGTAGCGCTGGTGGCGGGTGCGGTGGCGCTGGGTGTCGGGATGGATGACATCACTTGGAAAACCGCGGCAGGCGTATTGCTGGCGATGCTGGTATGGGTCACCGCGCGTCGGCTCTCCGGACGCAAGAATAAGCTGGTCCGGAGACCGGCCACGCATGCGGGACTGGCGCTCTGGTCTTGCATGATGTCGACACTGCACGGTGCCGGACTGATGCTGGTGCCGGCGCTCGTTCCTCTGTGCCTGAGCAATTCCCCAGCACGGGAGATCACCGCCTCCGGCTCGCTGTTGCTGGCACTGGCGGCAGTCAGCGTGCACATGGCGGCGATGCTTGCCGTTACGGGTGTTGCCGGCGTGATCGCGTCCGGTCTCTTCCGGCGCGCCGATACCCATACCGAGATCGGCGCGCGCTTTCTTAGATTGCCAATTAAGCTGACAAGACAGGGGCGATCGGGAAATCAACAGGGATATCGGTCGCAGCATGCAGATAATTGCTGATGGTCTTGTCGCCGATTACCATCAGCACGTCGACCAGACTGCCCTTGCTGTAACCGGCAGCATAGAACGCATCGAGCAGCGCGGCATCGGCGTGGCCTTTATTGGCGGCAATGCTCAGTGTCAGCTTGGTCAGGGCATTCAATTTGGCGTCGAACGCTGCATCGCCTTTGCGAATGGCTATGATCTGCTCATCCGTGAAGCCCTGCATCTTGCCGACGACGGTGTGTGCGGAGAGGCAATACAGACAGTTGTTGTACTGGCTGACAACCAGGTTGATGACTTCGCGTTCTTTACCGCTCAGCGAACTCTTGCCGCTTTGCAGCGCCAGGTAGTTGCCCAGCGCATGCTCGGAGTGCGCGAAACCGGCATACAGATTCGGGACGAAGCCGAGCATCTTTTGCAGGTTGTCGAAAATGGCCTGATTCGCCGGGGAGACTTCGCTGCGGCTTGGTACGTTGAATGTCGTTGTCATGATGCCTATCCTTGTTGGTGAGGCACAGAGGCTCTGTGCGTGAGGCCATTATTGGCTTTTGCCTCTCCGCGCAGAAGACGGGCTGACCGACTAAGACTTATTCCCGCCGGGAATGAGGGCGGCAAAGCAGCGCGGTGCTCTACAAGGCGCACCCGCCGAGAATTACTTGAACGCTGTGCATGTCACTCTCCAATTGGCCGATGGCGGTGTCCGTCCTTTATCCGCATCAGCGGCAGCTATCGCGGCGCGTGTGCTTGCTGGTGGACTGGATAACGGATCTGATACGTCAGGGTGAAAGCTCCGCCTGATCGTCAAGCCCTGCCACTCCCTTTACAGTTTGATTCCCTGACGAAAAAATTCGCGTTGCCAATTTTCGCATCAACTTATATGATGTATGACAACATATAAGTATGGACAGGCCAGCTAACCGCCAAGGCCTGCCACCCCAGGAGACAGCATCACCCTCTTTGCGACATGCCGCACCGGCATCGCCGTCGCAACCCATGCCTATATGGACCAAGTCTGATTTTCCGGATTGCCGGGCCCTGCCTGACTGGCGGAAATATCAGCATTCTTTTCCCACATGGAGACAACGATGAATCAAGAAGTGAAGAAGAAAATCGCCGGTTTTAACCCAACTCGTCGTACAACATTGCTCGGTGGCTTGGCGATGGCGACCACGGCCCTGACCGCCAAGGCTCAAAGTTTTGACTTCAAGGCCAGCCAGCGCTATCCCGATCCCAATGTGCAGGTGCTGGACAAGAGCTTCCTGAAATACCGCCTGTACAGCTCGACGGTCGAGCAACTGGCGACCGGTTTCCGCTGGGTCGAAGGTCCGGTCTGGTTTGGCGACGGCCGCTACCTCTTGTTCAGCGACATCCCCAACAACCGCATCATGCGCTGGGATGAAGTCACCGGCACGACGTCGGTATTCCGCAATCCGGCCAACTTCACCAACGGTCTGGCGCGCGATCGCCAGGGCCGCCTGATCGCCTGCGAACATCTGACACGCCGCGTCACCCGTACCGAATACGATGGCCGCATCACCGTGCTGGCCGATAACTACAATGGCAAGCGCTTCAACTCGCCCAATGACATCGTCTGCAAATCGGACGGATCGATCTGGTTCACCGACCCGCCGTTCGGCATTGCCGGCGAATGGGAAGGCGACAAGCAGGCGTCGGAACTGCCGCATGCGGTCTATCGCATCGACGGCCAGAGCGGCAAGCTGAGCCTGATCACCGACGCGCTGGCCGGCCCCAATGGCCTCGCCTTCTCGCCCGATGAAAAAGTCATCTACATCGTCGAATCGCGCGCCACCCCGAACCGCGTGATCTGGGCGTATCAACTGACCGACAACGGCACCAAACTGGGTTCGCGCACGCTGGCGGTCGACGCCAACGGCCCGGGCGCCATTGACGGCTTCAAGGTCGACATCGACGGCAACCTGTGGTGTGGCTGGGGCAGCAACGGCGCGCTTGACGCCAATCCATCCGAGCTGGACGGCGTGCGCGTTTTTACACCGCAAGGCAAAGCCATCGGCCACATCCACCTGCCGGAACGCTGCCCGAACCTGGTGTTCGGCGGAGCGAAGAAGAACCGCCTGTTCATGGCCAGCAGCCATTCGCTGTACGCGGTGTACGTGGACACGCGCGGCGCGGTGTAAGTCTCTGCCATATCGCAATACCCGTCGCGCTTCATCGCCAGATCGACAAATCAGGCGATGAAGCCCGGCTTATCTTTCCTTCCTATCGCCCCCTTGCCTGCATTGACGAGGCAACATCCACGAATAAATCCGCCTTCGCTCAGCGCAGCGTCAGACGGATAAATTAGAATGGCAGCCAGTGAACCATCCCTGCGGATAACGCTTCGCCAGATCCGATTTCAAACCGGCAATCCCACACACTACACATGCGCTGCTCACCATTCGGCTTGCAACATCGCTACCGATACCGGCGCCTGCGCTCCGTTTTTCTTTTGCTTGTTCTGCCGCTGTGCGGTGCCCTGCTCGCCGCCTGCCAACGCCCGCCGGAGGTTCTGCCGCAGCAGGCGTATATCTGGCAGCGCCAATGGAGCCCGTCCGTTGTCAACGCCATGCAAGCCAGCGATCAACTGGTCGGCGGCTGGCGCGTGCTGGCGGCGGAACTGACCGCGCAACGCCAATGGAAAATCGCCGCCCCCGACTGGCAGGCCCTCAGGACAACCACGCATGCGATTGTCATGGTGGTGCGGCTGGACGGCCAGACAGACAGTCTCGATGCTGCCACGCAAAACCGTGTGGCCGATCTGCTGACGCGCTGGCGGCAACAGAACATCCCGGTATCCGGAGTGGAAATCGACTACGACTGCCCGACCTCGCAACTGCCTGCTTATGCCGGCTTTCTGACCGGCTTGCGGCAACATCTGGATCGTGACACGACGCTGTCGATTACCGCGCTGCCGACCTGGCTCAACAGTCCTGCGCTGAACAAGCTGCTGGCCGTGGCGGATGAATCCGTCTTGCAGGTGCATGCCGTGATGAATCCACGCCAGGGCCTGTTCGATGCCGAGCGCGCGCATGCCTGGCTGAAAGCGTATGCGAAGCAGACGACGCATCCCTGGCGCGTTGCCCTGCCGTCTTACAGCACACGTGTCAGCTGGGACGATAACGGTCGCATCAGTGCGGTGGAAAGCGAACGGCCGTTGCTGGCTTCCGGTGAGACGTCGCAAGAACTATCAGCCTCGCCGACGGCGGTGAGCGCTTTCCTGGCGCAACTGGACAAGGATCCGTCACCGGGACTGATCGGCGTAGTCTGGTTTCGCCTGCCGACCGAAGACGATGTGCGCAACTGGAGCCCGACGACCTGGCAAGCTGTGCTGGCACGCCAGCCATTGTCGTCGTCCCTCACGGTTGAAGTGCTGCCCAACGCGCAAGCTGGTCTGCACGACCTCACGCTACGCAATACCGGCAATGCTGACAGTGCACTGCCGCCGGTAGTGCGCATCGACGCGGCATGCAACGCCGCTGACGGCATCAACGGCTACGCCCTCGAAGCGGACGCCAAAGGCAAATATCTGCGGCGCACGCGCGAGGGATTATTGCGCGCGGGCTACCAACGCAATATCGGCTGGGTACGCTGCCAGCAACCAGACATCCAACTCCATGTGGAACGCTAACGTGAACATCAAACACATTCGTATTGCCACCGCATTGGCGCTTCCTTTCGGCGCCGCTGTCGTGATCGCCTGCGGCCCGGATTTTCCGCTGCAAGTGCTCGACGACCGCGCCGGCACGCTGAAAGCGACACCGGCCAACTCCTTTGCTTATGAAGCTTCGCATCTGGCGCAGAGTAGCGACAAACTGCAAGCCAACGAAAACGAAAACGCCTACGCGCCGCCCGACAAACTCACCGCAGCCGACGCCGTTGATGCGACGTTCATGACGCCGGCGCAACGCGCGCAACTCAAGACGATACGCGCCCTCAAAGATGGCGACGCAGCGTATGCGCAGGGTGGCGATCTGCCGCCAGCGGTGCGCTTGTACGCAGCCGGTGCCGTGGATTACCTCGCCGCAGGCGACACCGGGACGCGCGCGCAGAAGCGTTTCCAGGCGGTGCTCGACCTGCCCAAAGCGGATGGCGACAAGCGTGCTGTGTGGGCTGCTTACATGCTCGGACAAGGCTATGCCGGGGCAATGTTCGGCGCAGGCAACAAGCCTGCCGAAGAACGTGCGAAGGCGGTCAAGGCCTATGCACTGGCGCGTACCCGGGCAGCGTCCGGCGCGCTTGATCCAAACGGTCTGGCAGTGGCCAGCTATGGCGAACAGGCGCGCATGTTTCTCGCTACCGGCACCGCTCTCTGCGGCTACACCGACTTCGTCAATGCCGCGCCATGCGCTGACGACGTCCCCGCCGCCGACCTCAAACAAGCCATCCATCTGTACGCCGAGCAGGCTGCCCACAATTCCGACAGTGGCGTGCAATCGCTACGCAGTATCGCGGCCTGGGCGTTGAGCGATGCGGAGCGCGCGCAGAAGCTGATCGACGATCCGCTCTCGCAGCGTCTGCTGGTCAGCTATGCGCTGGCGCGCGTGGGTGACGTGAGCGGTGATGGCGCCAGCCAGCCGGCCGAATACAATACCTATGGCGACGGCTATGGCTACGCCGATGCCGCCCGGGGTGGCAAGGGCATCAAGGTCAATCCGGTGCTGCCGTCGCTGGTGGCGGCATTGCAGAAGCAAGGCATCGCCCGCATTGCTGACGCCGACCGCGTGGCCGCACTCGCTTATCGCAGCGGCTACTATGAATTGGCGCAGACCCTGGCGGATAAACAGCGCAGCGCGCTGGCCAGCTGGGTGCGCGCCAAACTCGCCCTGCGCAAGGGCGACGTTGCTGCAGCGGCGCAGGCCTATGCCGAGGCATCCAAAGCCTTTCCGCAAACCGACGTCAGCGTCGAACCTGCTTCACTCGGCCTGATCAAGGCGGAGCAAAGTGTGCTGACACTGTCGCGCGGCCAATATGTGGAAGCCTTTGACCAGTTGTATACCGTCACCAAGGCGAGCCAGAGCGGAGACAGGGGTGCGAGTCTCAGCCATCCGCTCTACAGCGACTACAGCGGTGATACGTGGTACCTGGCCGAGCGCGTGCTCACGGTGGATGAGCTGAAGACCTATGTCGATGCACATGCTCCTGCCACGCCGGTGCCGGCGGCACCGCAGAATTTCCCGACGACGCCAGACAAGCAGTATTACGAATGGCTGAGCGCGCATCCCGTGCAGATCTCCGACTACCTGCGCCGTTTGCTGGCGCGCCGTCTGGTGCGCGAAGGACGTGTGGCCGATGCGCTGCCCTACTTCCCTGATGACAAGGACATGCGCTACGCGCCGATGGAACAGAACTACGCGGACGGCAAGAGCACGCTGGCAAACTGGCGCTATCGTGCGACAGCCAAAGCCTACGGCGATGCACTCGACGATGCGGGCCATGCCTGGTTCGCCGTGACCCGCGCCAAGGCTTGGTACGAGGCCGCGACACTGGCACGCCAGCGCGGTCTGGAAATCATGGGTTATGAACAGGCGCCCGATTACGCCGGCATGGACGGCATGCTCGGCTTTGGTCCCGGCCGTAATATCGTGCAAGAACCGGCCGGCGACACCGGCAAAAAACCCGCCGCAGAAAAAACACCCGAACAACGCGCCGCTGCCGACTTGCCCGGACAGTTCATCACCGATGACGAACGCAAGCGCTACGCCGCCAGCGAGAGCAAACCCAACGTGCGCTATCACTACCGCAACATCGCCGCCGACTACATCATGAAATCAGCGGACGCCTTGCCGCCGCGCTCGCAGGCCTTCGCTGCCGTGCTGTGCAAGGGCACCAGCTTCGTCTTCTACGATGCGGAGCTGGCGCCGGTGCTGTACCGCCGCTATGTGAAGGAAGGTGCAGCCGTGCCGTTTTCAGCGGACTTCGGCCAGAACTGTGTGGAGCCGGATTTCAAGGCGGCAGGACGGTTCCCCTATGTGCAGGCGTGGAAGAAGACACGGCATTGGGCGGCGACGCATAAAGCCGCAACCGTCATTGCGCTGGCGATATTGCTGGCGCTGATCGCCGCAGGTGGAGCCATACTGCTGCGTGCACGCCGCAAATTGGGGCATGCAAACGAGCTGCCATAAAGATCAGAGCTTCGCGATCAGGCCGTCACAAACACATCCACCACGCCGCTCAGTTTGCGCGCCTGCTCTTGCAAGGACTGCGCGGCGGCGGCGGCTTCCTCTACCAGTGCGGCGTTCTGCTGGGTAACCTGATCCATCTGGGTGATGGCGTGATTGATTTCATCGATGCCCTGGCTTTGTTCGCGGCTCGCCTCCGTGATGCCGGCGATGACATCGACAACCTGCCTGACGCTGGTCACCACATTTTCCATGCTTTGCCCCGCCTGGCTCACCAGCTTGCTGCCGGAACTGACTTTGTCCACCGAGTTATCAATGAGCAGCTTGATTTCCTTGGCGGCTGCCGAGCTGCGTTGCGCCAGGCTGCGTACCTCTGATGCCACCACCGCAAAACCGCGGCCTTGCTCACCGGCGCGTGCAGCTTCCACCGCCGCATTCAACGCCAGAATATTGGTCTGAAAAGCGATGCCGTCGATGACGCTGATGATGTCGACAATTTTTTTCGATGACTCATCGATCGCGGCCATGGTATCGACCACCTGCTGCACAATACCGCCACTTTCGAGTGCGACGTTCGATGCCGTCGCCGCCAATTGGTTGGCTTCGCGCGCGTTGTCGGCATTCTGCTTGACGGTCGAGGTCAGTTGCTCCATCGCCGAGGCGGTTTCTTCGAGCGATCCGGCTTGCTCTTCCGTACGGGACGACAGATCGAGATTACCGGCAGCGATCTGGCTGCTGGCGGTATTGATGGAATCCGTGCCGGCACGCACTTCCCGCACTATTTGCTGCAGTCCGTCGTTCATGCTTTTCATCGACATCATCAGACTGTCCGGCCTGCTGCCGCTGACGTCTATCTTCGTGGTCAGATCGCCTTTCGCAATACTGAGCGCCAACGATGAGACATAAGCAGGTTCGCCGCCGAGTTGGCGCAACAGGCTGCGGGTAATCAATACACCACCGGCAACGCCGATGATGATCGCAAGAGCACCGAGCACTAACATCATGTTTCGTGCGTGCGTATACGTGGCTTTCGCGTCAAGTGCGGCATCACTGTTGAGCTTGTCCTCAAAGCGGGCAAGCTCAGTCAAGGTAGTTCGGCGTTGCATCTGTTGCGCACTCAACCCTGCCGCCAATACCGCCTTGATTTCCTCGGCCTTGCCTGCAGCACCCAACCCCAGAATCTGGGTTAAGGCAGGCATTGCTTTGGCGGATTGTTCTTTGATGATGGCAATGGATTTTTTTTCAGCGTCGGTGGTCTCCGGCAATTCAGAGAACATCTTGTCTAGCTTGGCTTCTGCGTCACTATAGATAGCCATTTGTTGTTTCAGCAACTCGGTATTTTGGCTGATTACAACTGGATCAGTCGCCAATGCAATATTGCGGGCTATCAATGATTGCTCGTAGACAGCTCCCCGCATCTTGGAGAGATGCGCCACTTCGACGTTGTTGACGTCAGTGATGGAAGTAAGCTGCTCGTTGATGCTGGCCATTTTCATCAGCGCGACGGCAATGATGACGACCAGGAAAAAGATGATGACGCCGAAACCCACAGTCAGTCTGGTGGAGACCTTGAGATGTGCCACATTCATTTCATATCCTTCCGGGAAGATTGCTACCTGCAAACAAGTTGACGTGCGGTAATCAGGATACGAATGATCATCTTCATTCTAGAGACATATTTTATGAACGAAGAACGGGAACAGCTGTGTATTCAATATGTAGTTCAACGATATACGACCAGCTTCAATGCTGCAGCAAACAATTCAATTCAGAATTCGAAAGAAGAAAAAACGCGAGCATCAACGTTGCTGTTTGTTCCTTTCATGTCGCGCATATCTTGCATGCCGCAAGTCATCCAGCACCGGCACCAGCGTCACGAATACCAGCGCCAGCGCCAACGGCAGCGTGAAGGTGAAGCCGATGTGGCGAAAGCCGAGCGCTCCCGCAACGCCGCCGACAAAAAACAAGGACACCAGCATCGACAGATTCTTCAGCTTGGCGATGTCGGCATGCACGTGCTGATCGGGATGGCGGTTGCTATTCCAATAGAGCGCTTTGCCCAGCTCGATACCAATGTCGGTGATCATGCCGGTGACATGCGTGGTGCGAATTTCTGCGCGGGAGAGTTTGGTAATCATGGCATTTTGCAGTCCCATGATGAAGCACAGCAACATCACCGTCACCGGGACGAACAACCATTCGACGCTGGTGATGTTGCCGCCCAGCAGAGCGAAGAACAGCAGCAGGATCGCCTCGGCAATCAGCGGCATGGCGTACTCCGCCTCCAGCCGCCGCTTGCGCGCCCAATTGATCATCACCGCCGAACACGCTGCTCCGGCGATGAAGAAGAACATGCTGGCCGCACCCGCCATCAATAATCCGATTGCCCCGATGGCCATATCTTCCGCCATCAGCGACAGGATGCCGGACATGTGGGACGTGAATTGCCCGACCACCAGAAACCCGCCGGCATTGATCGCTCCCGCAATCGCCGAGAGGACAAAAGCGAGATGCCGGTTGCCGGTCAATGTGCGATTTTTTCCGGCGAGGCTTCTGAGATAGGAGACGGGCATGACGACTCTCTGGGGCGGAGTGAAGGGAACAACGCTGTCGACGGCATGCCGCTGCGGCAGACCGACCCGATGAGTATAGATGATGCGACGCGTAATCCGCTTGCGAGCCGCTATGCAATGAAAATGGCCGCCTTGCAGGTGGCCATCGAAACAGTTTGCTGTGATCCGGTCAGCTATCGGTATTGCGGATGAAATACTCCGGCACGTCCGGCCCCCACAGGTAGAGCGAATCTTCCGGCAAAAAATCGCCGGCCGGCCAGTCGACGCCCGCCGGCACATAGTCGATGTCGGCCGAATATTCTGAAAACGAGCCCCACGGATCGCGCACGTAGTGGAAGTAGTTGGAGCCCAGCACATGACGCCCGGTGCCCCATCCCTCCTTGTAACCGGCTTTGGCCATTTGCGCCGCGCCGATGCCGACGTCGTCGATGCGCGCCACGTCCCAGGCGACGTGATGCCAACCCTTGGCGCTGCTTTTGGCGAAAGCCACCAGGTGATGATCGCTGCCATGTGGACCGTGGGTAAAGGCGATGACGTCGATGGACTTGTCGGACAGCCGCAGGCCGAGCGCGCGATTGTAGAAGTCGACGATGCGCGGCACGTCCGGCGAAAACATCAGCACGTGCGACATGCGGCGCGGCCGGATGAATGGCGCTTCGGCGCGCGTGACCGAGCCGCGTGCGTTGGCCGGTGCCTGTTCCTGAACCAGCGGCAGCTTGCTGTCCGGCGTGGTCTTCACACCGGCTTTGACTTGCAGCAGATTGCCGTCGAGGTCGTAGAACCAGATGCCTTCTTTCGCTGCGCCACGCAAACTTTTGGCGTCGACATCGAAGGAAGCGCCTGCCGCGCGCGCCTGCCGTTCAATCTGTGCAAGGTCGGCAGCGTAGCAATTGAAGGAGAGATAAGCCAGCGACTTGCCCGATGCGGGCAACACGCGCGCCCATCGGTGACCATCCTGCGCGCGCAGCTCCAGCTCATCCGAGCTGCCGTTTACTTCCAAGCCAAAATTGCGATAGAAGTGATCGGCTTGCGCCAGCGACGGCACGTTGATTGCAAAGTGGTCGATCGAATGGACGCCTGCCGGGCGCGGCTGATTGCTCATCTCTGTCTCCTTGCTTGTTACTTATTACTTATTGCTCACGCAAAACGCAATGTGAACTGCCATTGCAAACAGCGGCGTCGCTGCGCCGCTTGTTATTTTTTTCCGATCAGCGTGCTGCTTCGTCAACGATCTTGTTGGTCAGCGTACCCATGCGTTCCACCGTGACTTCGCAGACGTCCCCGTGCTTCATCAGCAGCTTCGGCGTGCGGGCCCAGCCCACACCCGATGGGGTGCCGGAAACGATGACGTCGCCCGCTTCCAGCGTGAAGGCTTCGCTCAGGATGGAGATCAGCGATTCGACATCGAACACCATGGTATCGGTGTTGGCCGATTGCACCACTTCGCCGTTCAGGCGTGTTTCCAGCAGCAGGCCTTTGGCGCCTGGCGGAAGCTCGTCGGCAGTGATCAGATCGGGACCGAAAGCACCGGTGCCGTCGAAGTTTTTACCGACCGTCCATTGCGGTGACTTGAATTGGTATTCGCGCACCGAGCCGTCGTTGAACAAGGCGTAACCGGCAACGTGCTTGAGCGCGTCTTGCTTGCTGATGTTCTTGCCGCCCTTGCCGAGCACGACGGCGATTTCACCTTCGAAGTCGAGGCTGTCGGACACCGTTGGACGGATCATCGGCTGGTTGTGGGCGATCAGGCTGGTGTTCAGGCGCAGGAAGATGGTCGGATAATCCGGCTGCTTGAAGTTGCTTTCCTTGGTGTGGTCGGCAAAGTTCAGGCCGACGCAGATGATCTTGGTCGGACGGCGCAGCGGCGGCAGGAGTTTCAGGCCGGCTTCTTCGACCGTTCCCTTGCTTTCCGTATCGCGGCCATAGGTTTGCAGATCGACGCCGCGCGCCAGCAACTGCTCCAGGGTTTCTTCGCCCAGCACGCGAATCTGTTTGCCGTCGCGTACGCCGAGCAAGGCCTTGCCGTCTTGTTCAAAACTGATGTATCTCATTTTCACTCTCCAGACACACCGCCGGCACCATGCCGGCGGCATTAAAACAATTTAAGACTCACATCAAAAAGCGTGGCGCATGCCGATCATCGTGCCCCACTGATTCATGCCCTTGCCAGGGCTCGCGCCGGCACCGCCCTGGCTCAAGGTGTAAGCTGCCTGCGCGCTGTTGGCCAGATAAGCGGTCTGCAGATAGACCGCGGTACGCTTGGACAATGCGTAGGTGCCGCGCACCACGCTGATGCTGCCGCGTGCGTCCTGCTGCTTGTTGATGATGCGGTAGTAGCCGCCGTCCAGCGTGAACTGCGGCGTGAACAGATAGGCTGCCGTGAGGTAGTACTGATCGGATTTCACTTCGCGGTTGCCGATTGCCGCGGTGACCTTGCGGCCCAGCCAGCCGCCACCGATCTTGAGATCGCCGGCCTTGAAATAACCGTTCAGCTGGGTGCGTGCATCCTTGTCGCCGGAAGACGTCAATGCAAACGGCGCAACGCCGTTATAGAAATTGGCTGCGGCGCCGGTGCCGCCTTGCTGGCGATCGTAGGCCGTGGCGATGCCAAAGTTGGCGCCGTCGTAGCGCAGCATCGCCGACCAGTCGCGGCAGGCTTGCGTGTCGCCCGCGACTTCACCGGCGCATGTGCCCTGCCCCGGCGAATTGCCGGTACCCGTGCCGTCGCGGCCGAAAGAATACGTCGCGCCGACGGTCACGCTGTCGAACTTGCCTTTGTAGGAAACGGTGTTGTCGCTGCGCGCATTGGGAATGTAAGCGTCAAAGGAACCGACGCCGCCATAGATGTCCGGGCCGATGATGTCGGCATCGAGAATCGCCCAGAACATCATGTTGTACTGGCGTCCGAACGACACCAGTCCATAGGGACTGTTGATGCCGACCCAGGCCTGGCGGCCGAACAGGCGGCCGCCCTGGTTGATGTCGCCGGCGCGGGCGTTGAAGCCGTTCTCCAGCACGAACTGTGCCGCGAGTCCGCCACCCAGATCTTCGGTGCCGCGAAAACCGATGCGCGACGGCATGCTACCGGTGATGCCGGGCATGCGCAATACGCTGTTGCCGGCGGCGTTGGCGTGGGTGATGTATTCCACGCCGGTGTCGAGAATGCCGTACACCGTGACGCTGGTGGTGTTGGTGATGCTGGCTGTCTGCGCCATCGCCGGCACTGCCGCACAGGCCAGATATGCAAGGCCTGCGCTCAGCAAGCATGTGGATAGTTTGTTCAGTTTCATGTCTCCTGCCCTCGTTTGTTTTATGAGTGATGAATCAAATCGGATCGGATCGGATCGATATTGGTCCTATAGCGGCTTGGCCTTGCCGTGGTACAGCCGTCCTGCGCTGAACATCGACACACCGGCGATGACGGCGGGAACCGCGAACACGACGAAGGCCATCTGCGCAGACGGTAAGGCCGCCAATAGCAAACCGCCGGTCATCGAGCCGATGATGGAGCCGATGCGACCCACCGCCAGCGCCCAGCTCACACCGGTGGCGCGGGCCACGGTTGAATAGAAGCTGGAAACCAGCACGTTGGCGCCGGTCTGCGCACCGGACAAACCAAAACCGGTGAAGAACACGGTGACGTACAGCCAGCCTGCGTGATGCACCGCAGGGCCGATGCAGACGATGGAAATCGCCGCGATCAGGTAGGACACGCTCAATACGGCGAAAGGATTGTGGCGATCCATCAGACGCGCATTGATGAGCGAACCGATGGTGCCGCCGACCGGCATCATGGCGCCGATGGTGGCCGCCTGGGTGACGGCGATGCCGCCTTCGGTGATCACGGTCGGCAACCAGCTGCTGATCTGGTAATACACCCATAGCGTGCAGAAGAAAGCCAGCCACAGCAGCATCGTGCCGGCGCGATAATGACGGCTGAACAGCGTGGCGAGGATGCCGTCCTTTTTGCCGGCGCTATTGCGGCGCTCGTCCGGGATTGCTTCCGCCAGGGTTGCATGCGGATCGCCGGTCAGACGTTCCAGCACCTTGCGCGACTCGGCTTCGAATTTCTTTTTGCCGGCCATGAAGCGCAACGACTCCGGCAAGAAAATCCAGATGATCGGGGTCAGCACCAGCGGGACGATGCCACCAAAGATGAACACGCCCTGCCAGCCATAAGACGGGATCAGCAAGGCCGCCAGGGCGCCGCCGCAAGCCAGCCCAAGCGTGAAGCCGCAAAACATCAGCGTCACCAGCAAGGCGCGGTTGCGCTCGGGACTGAACTCCGACGACAGCGTGATGGCGGTCGGCATGGCGCCGCCCAGACCGACACCCGTGAGGAAGCGCAGCACCACCAGCGTACTGGCCGACTCTGCGTAGGCGCAGGCCAGCGTGCCGATGCCGAACACCAGCATCGACATCACGATCACGCGCTTGCGGCCGATACGATCCGCCAACGGACCGAAGACGAAACTGCCGACCGTCAGGCCGAACAAACCGGCGCCGAAAATCGGCCCGAGCTGTGCGGGCGTCAAGGCCCAGGCCTTCTTCAACAACGGTGCGACATAGCCGACGGCGGCGAGGTCAAAGCCGTCGCAGGCCACCACCATGAAACATAAAACCAGCGTCAATATTTGCAAACCCGATGTCTTGCTGCCGTTCATGACGGCATCTGACGACACTGCTTGTGCGTGCATTTTCCTTGTCTCCTGCAGGTGAAGTCCGCTGTGCGGATCTTTTGTTTGGTTGTATTAAATAGTTGTGTTGAACAATCCTGGTGCTTCACTTCCTGAACTTGCTGATTTGAAGATTCAAACGCCCGCACCGGCGTATTGATTGCGAGGTGTCGATGTCGCCAATCGCTCCGGCTCCGTCAGATGCCCCGGTGCAGATTCTCTTTCATGTCCGAGTGCATGCGCGGCGACGGCGGCAAAACCGGCGTCCAGCACATTGCCGCGCCACGCCACATGCTGGTCGGGCCGTACCAGCACGAAGTCGGCCTGATACAGCTCGCGTACGGCGCGTTCGGCGACGGTGACGCAAGTCAGACCGGGCAGATACGCCGCGAGCTTGGCCGGATCGATCTGCGTGGCGTTGTCGGCATTGAGCGTGAGCAGCGTGAAGCCCATGCCGAACAGTGCATACAAAGAGCGGCCGTCGCGCAGCCAGGCATGCGGCGCGCGATGGCCGGGCCGTGCACACGGCAGATACAAGTTGGCCGCATCGAGACCGGGGCTGCCTGCTTCGGCCACCAGCAATGGCGACTGTTCGTAGCGTGTGCCCAGATGAACGCCGGGGATCATGAATTCGCGGTAGGCGTGGAACACAAGATAGCGTCCTGCTGCTTCGCGTGCGGCATCGCCTTGCGGGCCGTCGACAAACGCGGCAGCAGGCAGCTGCACGTGGCCGATGCTGTCGGCGAATTCACGGGCGAAGGCGGTATTGCGTAACGCCGCCGGATGACGTTCGGCGTGATAGCTCTCTGCCAGCGCCGCGCCACCGGTGCCGTTGACCAGCGCGGCAAGCTTCCATGCGAGATTGGCGGCATCGTCAATGCCGGTGTTGTAGCCGAGGCCGCCGGTCGGCGTGAAAAGATGCGCGGAGTCGCCGGCGAGAAAAACGCGGCCGAGCGAGAAGCGTTCCGCCACCAGCGCAAAGCCGGCGGTCCACGACGAGGTGCTCTTGATCTCGAAAGGAATATCCGCACCGATGGCGGTGGCGATGCGCTTGCGCACCAGATCCGGATCGAGCGGCTGGTCGTCTTGCGGCTGTACGTTCATGATGAAATCGCCGCGACCGTCGACCGCGATCAACAGTGCGCGCTGCGTCGGACTGAAGGTCCAGTACTGCCATGCAGGCCGCTTGCGGCTGGCGTTGTACAGACCCGGCGCGTGGAAATACACCGCTTCCATCTGACCGCCCATGAAGCCGCGCTTCTCACCGGCCACGCCGCTATAGCGAATGCCGAGCGCCTTGCGCACGCTGCTGCGCGGGCCGTCGCAACCGATCAGGTAACGCGCACGCACCTTGCGCTGGCGTGCGTCGCGATTGGCGGTCTGCTCCAGGTTGACGATGGCGGTGACGCCTTGTTCGTCTTGTTCGAAGGATTCCACGACGGCAGAAAAATGCACGTTGCAGCAGCGATGTTGCAGCGCTGCTTTCAGCAGGATGGGTTCAACGTAAAGCTGTGAGCAGCGATGCGGCGGCTCGGCGGTCGGCCAGGTGAAATCGTGTTGCTTCGCCCACTCGACGGCGTCGGCAGAACTCGGCTGCGACAGGCGCGCCAGTTCGTATTGACCGATCGAGGTGAAGTAGGCAATGTCGGGCGAGTAGTCGCCGGGCAAGCCTGCGGCGCGCACTTCGTCAGCGATGCCGATGCGGCGGAAATGCTCCATCGTGCGCGCGCTGTTGGCGTTGGCGGCAGGATGGCGCGCCGTGCCGGGCTTGGCGTCGAACACCTGCACGCTGATGCCGCGCTGGCCGAGTTCAGCCGCCAGAAACAAACCGACGGGACCGCCGCCGACGATGAGGACGTCGCAATCAAACACCTGTGTCTCCTGAAAAATCCATCTTTATTGAGCTGCTTTATTGAGGTTCATGTTAGACCTCGTCACACTATTAATCCATATAATGGATTGCATACATCACATGCATCTGATTCATTGTTTGATTCATTGTTGAGCTGCCATCGCCCTTGCGCCTGCGGCTAAAAAAATGGTGCAGCGTGGAGGAGAGAGTCACACGCCGCACCAGGGAAGAACCGCCTCAAGACGCTCGCACGAGCTGCCGGTTTGTAGGTCGCCCGATCAAATTATTCAGTGCTTGTTCAGTGCTTGTTCCGTACTTTTGATGCTGCCCATCCAGGCTTGCCAGTTCAGCGCGTATAGAAACCACAGGACACCAGACAGTCGCCCAGCCGCCGTACATAAGCCGACTTGGTCTTGATCTCTTGCGTGACGGGATGGGCGAATTTGAAATCGACCCAGCCGGTGCCGTGGTTTCTCGCGGTGTCGACAATCTCTTGCCCGAATGGCTTGCCGCCGGGGTCGCGATGCTTGCGCGTGTCGACGCCGACCAGGCGTGGATTGCCGCCGTGGGCGACGATCTGGCCATCGGCCAGGCCGACCACCACCAGATACAGATCGCGATCCGCAAACCGCCGCTCGACGAGATCGTTGACTTTGTTCACCAGGCTGGGCAAGCCTTCCGTCTCTGCGTGCTCGATGGCGGAGTCGACCAGCGTCATCGCATCTTCGCGCGTGCCGAATTCGTCCGAGCCGAGATCGAAGTGCGATACCACATTGGTCAGCGTCACTGCCTGGCGATGCAGAATGGCAGCGGCGGCAGAGATTTCGTCGACCAGCTTGGCGTTCTCCTGCGTCATCTGGTCGAGCTGGGCGATAGTGTCGTTGATGGTAGCCACGCCGCTGCTCTGCTCGCGGCTGGCGCTGCTGATCTCTTGCATGATGGTCGCGGCGCTACTAACCGACGACACGATCTTGCGCATGGTGGTGCCGGCCAGCAGCACTTGCTTGTCGCAGCTTTCCACCTTGCTGACGGAATCGGTGATGAGCGTCTGGATTTCTTTGGAGGCGGCGGCGACGCGTTGCGCCAGCACGCGCACCTCTGTCGCCACCACGGCAAAGCCGCGCCCGGTTTCTCCGGCACGCGCCGCTTCAACGGCGGCGTTGAGCGCAAGAATGTTGGTCTGAAACGCGATACCGTCGACGACGTTGATGATGTCTGCAATGCGGCGCGAGCTGTCGCGGATGTCGGCCATGTTGGTCTCGACGTTGTGGACCACTTCACCGCCTTGCGCAGCGGCTTGCGCGGCGGTGGCGATCAGCTCGTTGGCCTTGTGCGCGTTGTCGGCGTTCTGCCGCACGTTGGACGTGATCTGCTCGGTTGACGCGGCCGTTTGCTGCAACAATGCGCCTTGCTTGTCGGTGCGTTCCAGCAAAGCCTTGTTGTCGGTGGACAGCAGTCCTGACGTCATTGCGAAACCGACGGTGCCGTTGCGCACTTTGGTGACGACATCGGCCATGCGATGGCGCAGGGTGATGATGGCCAGGTCGAACTCGCCCGCGCTACCCTGCCCTTTGGCCTTCACCTGCAATTGCCCGAGTCGCCCGGCGCCAAGCGCCTGCATATCCACCAGCAACAGATCGGCATTGCGGCCGACCCGCCCCATCAGCATCCAGCTCGTCAGCACGCCCAACAGCAATACCCCCGCGCCGACACCGGTCAGCATGCCACTGTGCGCCCGGCCCGGTACGGTCAGCGTCATGGCAAGCAGCGTCGTCAATGCCAGCAGGTTGAGGCAAAGAATAAAGAGAAAGCCGACGCGAAGTTTCATGTGATCACCTGGAGTGCTGTGGGGATGCTAGAGCTAGAGCTAGAGCTGGCGCTAGCCCAGCAAGAACTTGTTCAGCGCATTGTTGAACGGTTCGCCGGTGCGTTGCGGGGTGTGGCCGCCACCACGGATGACAAGATGCTCGCCGCCCAGACGTTCCGCCAGACGGCGTGTGATGCCTTCATACGCCGGGTTGTGATCGCCGGAAACATGCAGCTTGCGGAATGAGGCCGCATGCAGAATCTGGTCCGGCACGATCGCTTCCGCCGGTGAGCGGAAATGGCGCAGATGCGCGGCGAAGGCTTTCAATGGCGGCGGCAACGGTTGTGGCAGGGGCTGCGCCGGCTGGATGATGCGAAACAATGCGCGCAGATATTCTTCGTCGTCGACAGGCGGATGCGCCGCCAGACCCAACGCAGCGTAATGGAATGCGGTGACGGCAGGATCATCCTTGGCGATGTCGCTGGTGCCCGATTCGATGATGGTCAGCGAGGCCGGCTTGCGTACGTCTTTGGCAACCGCCAGCAAGGCAACGGCCGCACCGTAGGAATGCGCAACGACGTGATCGCCGGGCTTGATCAGTTCGGCAATCAGGTCGGCGTCGCGTGCGAAATCTTCGCTGCCCAGCCAGGGGCTGTCGCCGTAACCGGGACGCGCCGGCATGATCAGGCGCCAGTTGGCAGCCAGCGGCGCCTGCTCTTTCCACGCCATTGCGCCGCCGGCGCCGCCGCCATGCACGAAGACGACGCGCGGGCCTTTGCCCAGTTCGTCGACGACCATGCCGCCGGGACCGATGTATCTGTTTTGTTCCATGTTGTGCTCCATAGGGATTGCTTGGGATGTTGCTGACATTGATGACGTTGCGTATGCGCGCTCGGGCTGAGTCGCTGCGAACGCTTTGGAAATGGGATGCAGCGCCAGCATGGCTGTTGCGCCGAGCAGCATCGATCTCTTACGCATATCGATGGCGCCGATGCTGCTGATAATGCGACGCGCCTCGCCGGCGACGTCGTCGCTGCTGTCTGTGAATGGCATGTTTGTCTCCGTACGCACGCCGGCTGCGTTGCAGCGGCGTCGTTGTTTTGTCTTTGTCGTGCGGGAAGAAATGAATATGCCGCCTTGCCGCGCAAACACCTCTGCGCGGGAGCGGCAACCGCTCTTCCCTCACCTGTTTTTCCGCATCATAGGACGGACGGTTTTATAAAGCCATTCAATGGCTTTCATGCATCACATGAATCTGATGCATAGCCGTCGGCACTCGAATGTGATGTCGCCGACGCCGCCAAGCGAGATGGCGCAGGCTGGATGTCAGAACGTATGGCGAATGCCAAACTCCAGATTGTTGACGGACTGTCCCGCCACCGGCAAACCTGCCCCTCCTGCAATCGGTGGCGGCGAGTAGGTTTTCAGTCCCGGCCATAGTCCGAAGTTGGTGGCCGAACCATTGTTCAGATGCGCGAAGGAGGTATAGAGCGTGGTGCGCTTTGACAGGTCGTAGTAGTAGCCAAGCGCGAAGAAACTGGCGTTGCCGCCGTTGTCCATTTTGCGGCCCGAATACGTCGCCTTGATGGTCGACTGATCGATGGGCAGATTGAAGCCGGCATAGTAAGCCTTGACGTCATGGCTGCTGCCGGTGATCGTGTTCTTCATCGCGTAGCCGAACAGTTTGATGAACTTGAAATCGTAGCTGCCGCCCAGCGCCAGCGTGCGATTGGAGAGTGCGCCGCCAGCCGGCGTAGTGGCCATGATCTGGTCTTCGTAGCTGGCGCCGATGAACAGCGGGCCGTTAAGATAGTTGAGCCCGATGTCGGTCATGGAACCGACCGTGCGCGGTGCATCGACGCGTTCGCTCAGACCGTACAGCACGTGTGCGGTCACACCGCCGAATAGGGGCGAGTTGTACTGGATGGCATTGGGCTGCGTCACCGAACCGACGAAGCCGCGCGGGTTCGACGGCGACTGCTGCGTCATGATGATGCCGCTGCCATTGCCCTGGCGGCTGAACGGATCGCTGCGCGCCTGCAGGTACAAGGATGGCGTCCACTGGCTGCCCAGCTGGATCGAACCCCACTTGCCGCCGAGACCGACGTAGGATTCGCGATCGAACAATTGTGAGTTGGTGCCCGTGCTGGAGCCGGTGTCGGCGGCAAAGCCGGACTCCAGTTTGAAGTAGGCGCGCATGTCGCCGCCGAGATCTTCACTGCCGCGCAAACCCCAATACGAAATGTCGTTCGACAGATTGCGCGAACTGCTCGCGCCGCGTGTCGGCGTCGAAGAAAAATTGGTCATGTCGATGGCCAGATCGACCTTGCCGTAAAAGACCACGTTGCTGCCGCCCAATGTGGTTTGCGCCATGGCTGCCGCAGGCGCGAGCAGCGACAGGCAAAGCCATGCCTTGCGTTGATGTTTCATTTCGTCTCCAGAATTTTTGTCTTGTTGTGGTGCGCCGCGATTCGCTGATCCAGCGTCGGCGCCTATTCTAGGGAGACGGTTTGGAGAAGACCATGCAGTGAAATTAATAGCACGGATGCAGCCGACTAATAAACCGGCGCACGTGCAGGAAGATGGTTTCGCAGCGATGTGTTGCCGTTGCCACGAACATTTTTTCCAATTGTTTTTTGACTGAAATCCTGCGCATACTACGCGCGAGACCGCTATGAATGCGTTTAATGATTCGTACAATTACTATATAACCGACTCATATCATGAATACCCCCGACCTGAACTTCCTGTATGTCATACAGGCCTTGTTCGAAGAAAAAACTGTGTCGCGCGCAGCAGAAAGACTGGGCCTGACGCAGCCCGCCGTGAGCCATGCGCTCAGCCGTCTGCGTGTGAGCTTTCAGGATGATCTGTTCGTACGCGCCGGCTCAGTGATGGCACCCACACCGACCGGCGAGCGCATCGCGCAAGGCGCCATCGCGACGCTGGCATTGATCCAGCGCGAGATCTGGGACGTGAAAGCCTTCGACGCGCAGACGACGACGCGCACGTTCTCGGTCTGCCTGAGCGACATGGGCATGATCGTGTTGTTGCCGAAATTATTAGGCGCGCTGCGTGAACATGCACCGCATGCAACGCTCAAGCCGATTCAGGTACCGTCGCTGGAACTCGCCTCGGCGTTGCAGGATGGCGCCATCGATCTGGCCATCGGCTATCTCGGCAAAATGGGCGACAACCTGTACCAGCAAACACTGTTCCGCCGCTCGCTGGTCGGCATCGTGCGCAGTGGAAAAATGGGCGGCAAACTCAGCCGCAAGATCGACAGCAAACCGACTGGCAAAAGCAAGTCGGCGAAAGAGCAACCGATCAAGATGTCGATGGAGCAATTCGTCGGCAGTGAACACGTGCTGGCCGGCACGCTGTCCCTCACCAATCAATTGCTTGATGAAGAATTGCGCCATCAGGGCGAACGCCTCAAGGTTGGCGTTAGCGTGCCGTATCTGCTGACGGTACCGGGTCTGGTGGCGACATCGGATTACATCGCCTGCGTGCCGAGCGAACTGGCGGAGTTGTTCGCGCAGCTGGCCGACATCCGCATGTTCGAGTTACCGGTGAAGCTACCCGATCTTACGGTCAAGCAGTTCTGGCATGCGCGTTTTCATAACGATGCGGCGCATCGCTGGTTCAGGTTGCTGGTGGCCAATACGCTGGGGGATTTGTCGGAGGCGCGCAAAGCGCGCTGAGTACGCCTTGAATTATTGCGGACATTGTGTCCGTTATATTGGGAACTCCAGCCCGATTGTCCGCGGTGCCAAATCACCCTATCTTGTGTCCATGCCACGCACGCGAAATTGTCCCCGCGTGCGCATTCCCGACACTTTTTGATTGGCACTTCATGACACCGAATTCCAGTACAACCGCAAACGCGACAATGACTACCATTGCCGCATCGCCACTGCCGTCAGCCTCCTCATCGGCCTCTTCACCCGCTACTTCTTCCAATCGTCTGCCCCTTGCAGGCTTGCTGGCACTCGCGATGGCGGCCTTCATCACCATTCTCACCGAAGCCATGCCGGCCGGTTTGCTGCCGCAGATGAGCGCTGATCTGCGCGTGTCGGAGTCGCTCATCGGCCAACTGGTCACGCTGTATGCGATCGGCTCCATGGTCACGGCGATTCCATTGACGGCGACGACACAGAGCTGGCGGCGCAAGCCTTTGCTGATGACAGCGATCGTCGGCTTCGTGATCGTCAACACGATCACTGCGATCTCGACCAGCTATCCGCTGACGCTGACGACGCGCTTCTTCGCGGGCGTGTTTGCCGGCATGGTATGGGCGCTGATGGCAGGCTATGCAGCGCGCATGGCGCCGGGGCATTTGCAGGGTCGCGCGATCGCCGTCACGATGGCAGGCATCCCGATTGCGCTATCCCTGGGGATTCCGGCTGCGACCTTCCTCGGTGCGAGTGTGGGCTGGCGTCTGAGCTTCGGCATCATGAGCGCGATGACACTGATCCTGATCGTATGGGCGCTGGCGAAGGTGCCTGATTTTCCCGGCCTGAAAACCGGCAGGCATCTGTCGATTGCGCATGTGTTCATGATGCCCGGCGTGCGATTAGTGTTGTTTGTGACGCTGGCCTTTGTGCTGGCGCATAACATCCTGTACACCTACATCGCACCTTTTCTTGCGCCGGTCGGTATGGCAGACAAGGTCGGCATGATCCTGCTGATCTTTGGCGTGAGTGCGCTGGCATCGATCTGGGTGACCGGTGCACTGATTGATCGCTGGCTGCGTACGCTGGTGCTGATCAGTATCGTGCTGTTTGCCTTCGCTGCCGTTGCATTGGGTGTCTGGACAGACGTCCCGGCGATGGTGTATGTCGGCGTGGCGGTGTGGGGATTCGCATATGGTGGCGTGCCGACCTTGTTCCAGACGGCGTCGGCGAAGAACGCCGGTGAAGCGGCCGACGTGGCGCAATCGATGATCGTGACGGTGTGGAACCTGGCGATCGCGGGCGGCGGCATTGTCGGCGGCGTGCTGCTCGATACCGTCGGCGTGGGATCGTTTCCATGGGCCTTGCTGGCATTGCTTGCACCGACGCTGATCGTGGCGTGGCTGGCCAGAGACAAAGGCTTTCCGGCGGCACGTCGTGATTGAGTTTGCGGAGAACTGCTCAGGTATAATCGCGCGGCCTCAGTGCGGCTTTTCCATGGATTTGTCGACACCATCGATGCCTAAATGACAGGTCCGCAACTTGAAACGATTCTCCGCCGCTTCATCTGTATTTTCAGTATTGTCAGTACTTGCTGTCGCGCTCAGCCTGAGTGGCTGTATTTCGCCGCCGATCGCACTGACGCCGCTGACCGAGCAGCGCCTGCACGTGCAGGCGCCGATTCGTTTCTTGCTGACCTTTGACGACGGCCCCAGCGCATCCAGCTTTTTCAATCCGACGGAATCGATTCTCGATGATCTGGCCAACAATGCTATCCAACCCGGCATCAAGGCAGTGTTCTTTGTGCAGACCCGCGCGCATGGTGCCGGCGGCAGCGAACTTGGCCGCAAGATCATGCAGCGCGAACACGATGATGGCCACATTCTGGGCTTCCATACCAGCACACCGGGGCATACCAATCACCGGCATCTGAACCCGCAGGAGCTGGAGCAATCGCTCACGGATGGTAGCGCCGATATCGCCTCCATTACCGGTGCGGCACCGGTGTTTTTGCGACCGCCATTCTGGAATTTTGATCAGCGTACTTTCGCCGCGTATCAGCAGCACGGTTTCCATGTACTGATGACCGACGTCAGCCTGAATGACGGCAAGATCTGGGGTTACAACTTCAGCCTGCGCCGCCGCTCGAATATCGTGCGGCAGTTGTCGGAGGTGCGCGAACGTATCGCTGACGGCGAGCTGCCGACGGTGGATGGCGTGATCCCTGTGGAAGTCACCTTCCACGATCTCAATCGTTACACCTCGCGCCACATGCAGGAGTATCTGCAGATCCTGCTCGACAGCGCGCAGGAAACCGGTCTGACCGTGGCCGCCAAACCGTTCTACGACGACCGCGCGGCATTGCAGCGCGCAGTCATGGCGCGCACGATCACGGATCGCTCCAAGCCGCTGCATTTGCCGGGACTGTGGGCGTGGATGTGGGATGGAAACTCGCACTAAGCACACTGAGCGCACGAAGCAGTGCGGTTGGAAATTTGAAGCGCAATAAAAAAACGGCCTGGTTCATTGAAGAACCAGGCCGTTTTTTTATGCCGATGCTGCCGGCGAAAATACCTTAACCAACCAAACCATGCGCCTGTTGATCCGCGTGGTAGCTCGAACGCACCATCGCGCCGACCGCAGCGTGCACGAAGCCCATCTTGTAGGCTTCTTCTTCGTACATCTTGAAGGTGTCGGGATGTACGTAGCGGCGTACCGGCAAGTGGTCACCGCTTGGCATCAGGTATTGGCCGATGGTGAGCATGTCGACGTTGTGGGCGCGCATGTCGCGCATGACTTGCAGGACTTCTTCGTCGGTCTCGCCGAGGCCGACCATGATGCCGGACTTGGTCGGGGTATTCGGATGCAGATCCTTGAAGCGCTTCAGCAGGTTCAGCGAGTATTCGTAGTCGGAACCCGGACGCGCTTCCTTGTAGAGGCGCGGTGCGGTTTCGAGGTTATGGTTCATGACGTCCGGCGGCGCCATCTTGAGGATTTCCAACGCGCGATCCATACGGCCACGGAAGTCCGGGGTCAGGATTTCGATACGCGTCTCTGGCGACAGCTCACGCACGCGCTGGATGCAGGCGGCGAAGTGGCCGGCGCCGCCGTCGCGCAGATCGTCGCGGTCGACGCTGGTGATGACGACGTAGCTCAGCTTGAGTTGGGCGATGGTGCGGGCCAGGTTTTCCGGCTCGTTAGGATCAAGCGGATCGGGACGGCCGTGGCCGACGTCGCAGAACGGGCAGCGGCGGGTGCACTTGTCGCCCATGATCATGAAGGTCGCCGTGCCCTTGCCGAAGCATTCGCCGATGTTGGGGCAGGATGCTTCTTCGCACACCGTCACCAGATTGTTGGCGCGCAGAATGTCTTTGATTTCGTAAAAACGGGTGGTCGGCGAGCCGGCCTTGACGCGAATCCAGTCAGGCTTCTTGAGCTTTTCCGCCGGCATGATCTTGATCGGGATCCAGGCCGTTTTGCCGGCGCCCTTTTGCTTGTCGGTGGGGTTACGCAGCGAAACTTCGGCTGTTGTGATGTCGGTAGTCATAGTAGTGATGTCTGATGCCATCTCACGCGGATGGCGAAAAAGCAAAATGCTCAACGAGTTTGTCGGCGAGCTTCGTTTGCACGTCGCTCAGCGAAGCGGCGACGTCCAGCGTCTGCATGTCGACGGTGGCGAGGCCTTCGTAGCCGCAAGGGTTGATCCAGGAAAACGGCGCCAGATCCATCGCTACATTGAGCGACACGCCGTGATAGGTGCAACCGTTGCTGCGAATTTTCAATCCCAGCGCAGCGATCTTGGCACCCTGCCACGGCCCTGAACTGACATAGATGCCGGGCGCGCCCTGCTTGCGCTCACCAGCCAGATTATACGCCGCCAGCGTGTCGATCACCGCCTGCTCGATCTTTTGCACGAATTCGCGGGCGAACAAGCGGGCGCCGGGATGGTTGCGGCGCAAGTCCATGAGCAGGTAGATCACCACTTGGCCGGGGCCGTGGTAGGTCACTTCGCCGCCGCGGTCGGTCTGGATCACGGGGATGGCGTGGGGATTGAGCACGTGGGCCATGTCGGCACCCAGACCGAGGGTGAACACCGGCGGGTGTTCGACAATCCAGAGCTGGTCGGGGGAATCGGCGGTGCGGCTGTCGGTGTAGGCGCGCATGGCGTTGAAGCTGGTTTCGTAAGCCTCGACGCCACGGTGAATAATCTGTGGAGCGGTTCGCATGACGGCAAGTGTAACGAAAATCCCGGATTGCCGCCCGCGCCGCATGGATTGTCCATGCAGCAATTTTCCGTTAAAAGCCTTACTGGCTGCAGCTTCCCGGCGCTTCGGTGATTTTTCCTGCGGTTACAACGGCACGATTGCGGCTGCCGAAACGACGTGCCACGGCATTAGCCACCTTGGTCAGGCGCACAAGCCAGTGACGACGGCACAGGCCGATTTGCAGTTTGCTGGCCGTGTTGACCGATTCGATGACCACCAGACCCTGACCGGGAATGTCCAGGATTTGTCCGCCGGAAAGCCAGTAATCAGTGCGGCCCCCTTCAATGGTTATCCACACGCGGCCGCTGCCGACTTTCAGGCAGATCGGACGCGTGACCTGCAGCGACGTCACGTCGCCGGCTTGCAGCCGGATTTGCCTTCTAGTGAAAATATTTTGCATGATGCGGCCTCTTTGGATTACCTTTTGCGGGAAACTGATCGGCCGAAAGCGGCTTTCTGCGGGGCTTTTACGAATAAAATGCCTGACCGATGGAGCTATTCTAGTCAGCGCCACGGGCAAACCAAAACGATATATATTCTCCATTCTTGCTAGTTTTTCTCACAAAGAAACACACCCATGGTTGATTTCCGCAAACTGCCCAACCTCGCTGCTCTGCGCGCTTTTGAAGCGGCAGCACGGCATGAGAGTTTTTCGCGGGCGGCGGAAGAAATCCACGTCACGCCGGGCGCGATCAGTCACCAAATCCGCGCGCTGGAAGAAGAATTGGGACTGCTGTTGTTCACCCGCAACGGCAAGCGCATCGCCATCACCGAAAGCGGCCAGCGTTTTGCCGCGGCCATCCGCAAGTCGCTCGGTGAAATCGCGACCGCAACCGCAGCATTGCAAGAGCAAAACCGGCAGCAACGTCTGGTGGTGTCTTCACCGCCCTCCTTTGCCTCGCGCTGGCTGGCGCCGCGACTGTGGAAATTTGTCGACCGCCATCCCGGGATTGAAGTGGTGTTGCAATCCAGCAGCCATCTCAACGATCTGGCCCGCGACGGCATCGACGTAGGCCTGCGCTTTGGTGTCGGCAATTATCCGGGCCTGAAGTCGGAAAAAATCCTGGAAGAGTTCTATTACCCGGTTGCCAGCCCGCACTATCGCCAGGGTCGCTTGCCCTCTTCGCCGCAGCAATTGCGCGACTGCGTGCTGTTGCGCATGGATGGTCTGCAGGAATCTTGGCTGCCGTGGTTTGCACTGGCCGGGCTGGATCTGCCCGATCCGGCCGGTGGACTGGTGACGGAAGACTCGTCGCTGACGTTGCGCGCGGCTGCGGACGGCGCCGGTGTCGCGCTGACGCGCCATGCCATTGCGTCACAGGAAATCGCCGCCGGCGAGCTGGTGCGCTTGTTCGACATCGCACTGCTGAGCGACCGCGCCTATTATTTCGTCACCGTGCCCGACGTCGCGATAAAACCGCAGGTGCAGCATTTCCGCACTTGGCTCGAAGAAGAAATCGCACTTTTCAAAGCACACAGCCGCTGGCCCGGCCGAGTCTCCAACTGAATTCTGCCCGGCGCACTCTCGCGGCTGCCCGCTTGCCCGCCCGCAATCCCGCACAAACAAGCAAATGCTGCGGGAAAACCTCTCTGTTCACCTGCTAGCCAGCCATCGAAATACTCTATCGTATGTCCATAGAGCGGCAAGGATAATTGCCGACGAGCATCTGCGTTTGTTTGCCGACGGCGTCGCACGGATTACCGCCATTGCGACTGGCAGCAAATAAGATGCTGATAAAACCCTCTCCTCTTTGCATGCGCAGCACCGATTGCTAACCGCAAGACAGGTTGTGCTTTGCCTCGCTTCGCGCCGGCTGCCGCATTGCTGTCTCTGATGTCACCGCTTGTTTGTTGTTGTCTTACCCATCCTTATCCAGGTCATTTTCTGGCTGGGCATTTTTTGTATTGAGTTTCACCAGTTTCGTTAGGAGATCGAACATGAAAAATCTAAAAATCGGCATACGTCTCGGCATCGGCTTTTTCGCCATTCTGATGCTGATGGTCGTCATGCTGGGCATTAGCATCTGGCGCCTGCAGCAGATCAATGCGGCGGTTGTCTCTATGACGGGTGACTCGATCACCAACGAACGCAATGCGAACGAATGGCTGGCCGTGATACGCGAAAGCGGCATCCGCACCCTGGCGGTGATCAAGACGGAAGATCCTGACGCACAACAGTTCTTCCAGGCACAGATTGCAGCTGAGTCGGCACGTATCGCACCGATGCGCAAGAAGATCGAGGAGATCAATACCGCACCGCAAGAAGTTGCGCTGTTGGCCGAGATCAACAAGACCCGTGATATATATCAGGTTGCCCGCAACGATATTTTCAAATTGAAAAAAGCCGGCGACCTCGACGCGGTCAAGAAAATGACCGCTGAAAAATTCACGCCCTTGTATACCTCTTACACCGGCGCAGTCGCCAAGTTCCGCGACTTGCAACGACAGGAAATCACCAATTCGGCGGAAGCTGTCGGCAACTATTACTCTTCCAGCCGCAACATGCTGATCATCCTCGGTGTGGTTGAACTGGTGCTGGGCGGCGTGTTGGCATGGCTGTTGACGGTCAGCATTACGCGTCCGCTGACCCAGGCCGTCGGCATTGCCGAAACGGTGGCATCGGGCGACCTGAGCTCCACCATCGTCTCTAGCGGCAAAGATGAAACCGGCCAGTTGCTGACCGCATTGAAGACCATGAACGACAACCTGCTCAATATCGTCAGCCAGGTGCGTGTGGGTACCGATACCATCAGCACCGCATCGAGCGAAATCGCCAGCGGTAATCTCGACCTGTCGTCGCGCACCGAACAACAAGCCGGTTCACTGGAAGAAACCGCCTCGGCGATGGAGGAACTGACCTCCACTGTGAAGCAGAATGCCGACAACGCGCGCCAGGCAAATCAGCTCGCCGTGTCGGCCTCGGAAGTTGCGATTCAGGGTGGCACGGTAGTCGGCCAGGTGGTCGACACCATGGGTTCGATCAACGACTCTTCCCGCAAGATTGTGGACATCATCAGCGTGATTGACGGCATCGCCTTCCAGACCAATATTCTCGCGTTGAACGCGGCGGTCGAAGCCGCACGCGCCGGCGAACAAGGCCGCGGCTTTGCGGTGGTGGCATCGGAAGTGCGCAGCCTGGCGCAGCGATCTTCGGCCGCAGCAAAAGAAATCAAAACGCTGATCGACGACTCCGTATCGAAGGTCGACGTTGGCAGCAAGCTCGTCGTGCAGGCCGGCGAAACCATGAGTGAAGTCGTTGCGAGCGTCAAGCGCGTCACCGATATCGTCGGCGAGATCAGCTCGGCCAGCCAGGAGCAAAGCGCAGGTATCAACGAAGTCGGCCAGGCGATCACGCTTATGGATGAGGCGACGCAGCAAAATGCAGCGCTGGTGGAACAAGCCGCCGCCGCTGCACAATCGCTGCAGGATCAGGCCGGCCGCCTGGCGCAGGTGGTCAGTATCTTCAAGCTGGCGCGCTGAAGCAACACGCTTCGCACAAAGAAAAACCGGTTCGACTCTTGCGGGAGCGAACCGGTTTTTTTACGTCTTGCTGAATGGCTGATGGCTTACAGCACAAACTTGACCATCTCATGACCTGACAAGGCGCGATACAGGTTGTCGAGCTGCTCGCGGCTGGTCGCACGCACGGTGACGGTCAGCGACAGGTATTTGCCCTGCGACGAAGGACGCATCTCGACCTTGCCGGCGTGGAAAGTGGGATCGTATTCCGTGATCATGTCAACGATGGTGTTGGCGAACTCATCGTGCATGATGCCGACGACTTTGATGGGAAAGTCGCTCGGATATTCGATCAGGGATTCTTCGGTAGGAGCTGGCATGGTGTACGGCTTTCGACTTTCAATAGGGACTGCGAGGAACTGCGCCTATTTTACGCCATGCACCAGCCGGTTTGCGCATGTCTTGCCAATCGACAATAAAAGGCCGGACATGCGTCAGTGACTCATCAAAAGCGCTTTATGACAGCGCGGCTTTGGCATCCTGGTAAGCCGCGTAGAGTTTGGTGAACACCGGGCCCGGCTTGCCGTTGCCGACAGCCTTGTCGTCGATGGTCACTACCGGCAAGACTTCCTTGGTGGCCGAGGACAACAGCACTTCATCGGCGGCGAAAACTTCTTCCTGCGTGATGCGGCGTGCTTCAAACACGATGCCTTGCGACTTGCACAATTCTTCGATCAGGCCGTAGCGGATACCTTCCAGGATCAGGTTGTCTTTCGGCGGCGCCGATAGCTTGCCGTCCTTGACGATCCAGACGTTGGACGACGACGCTTCGCTGAGGAAACCGTCGCGGAACTGGATCGCTTCGGTGACTTCGTGCTCGGCGGCGTATTGCGCGGCAAGCACGTTACCCAGCAGCGAGGTCGACTTGATCTGGCAATTCAACCAGCGCTTGTCTTGCATCGTCACGCACGCCACGCCCTTGGCGCGCACTTCAGCCGACGGCACCGCCAGCGGGCTGGTCATCATGAACACGGTCGGCGTGACCGGGTCCTTCGGGAAAGCATGGCCGCGCTTGGCGACACCGCGCGTGACCTGGATGTAGACGATCTGGTCACTGAGATCGTTGGCCTGCACCACGCGATCGATCAGCGCCAGCCATTCGGCTTCGCTATGCGGATTTGTAATACCGATGGTACCGAGGCTGCGGAACAGGCGCGCAATGTGGTGCGTGCCGCGGAACGGTTTGCGGGCATACATCGGGATGACTTCGTAGACGCCGTCGCCAAAGATGAAGCCGCGGTCAAGCACAGGAATGCGGGCTTCGGAGAGCGGCGTCATCTCGCCGTTGAGGTACACGATAGGATCGTTCATGGGAGCGTTTTTAAGAGAGTTATCGGGGCTTGTATCGGGAATAAAGACATTCTTGCACAGACACGCACAGGCCGTTATGCAAAGTAAGCATTGCGCGATGCCATGCGTCGGCGTCGCGCAATGTCATGGATGTTGCTATAGCGGCTGGATGCTGAGACGGCTGACACTGTCACCGGGAGCATTGTCACGATTGGAAAAATGCCAGCGCTGCTGGTGATAGCGCGCCACGGTTTCGCGGTGGGCGATGCTGACGATGGCCGACTGCGGCAGTTCTTCCTGCAGCAGAGAGTACAAGGCCTCTTCAGTTTCGCCGTCCATGGCGCTACTGGCTTCGTCGAGGAAGACGACTTCCGGACGCGTGAGAAATACGCGCGCAAACGCCAGGCGCTGCTGTTCACCGGGCGACAGGCGATTGCCCCAGTTGTTGTAGACGTCGAGCTGGTCTTTCAAGTGCGACAGCCGGCACAGATCGAGATAGTGACGCATTGCCAGATCGGTGTAGGCGCCCTCGTCCGCCGGATATGCCAACGCCGAACGCAGCGTGCCGATCGGCAGGTAACTCGATTGCGGCACGAACATCAGTTTGGACTTGTGCGGAATCTGGATATCGCCGCCGCCATACGGCCAGATGCCGGCGATGGCGCGGAACAGTGTCGACTTGCCGCAACCGGAGGGGCCGCTGACGAGGATGCGATCACCGAAATGAATCGTCCCATTGACGCCGGCGATCAACGCGCTGCCATCAGGCAAAGCCAGGTCGACCTTTTCAAGCAGAATGGCGCCGACGTTGTTGCGTTCCACCGAGATGCTGGCGGGCTGCTTCTGCGCCTGCTCGACCGCGAGGTTGAAACCGGCCAGACGGTTGATGCTGGCCTTCCAGTCGGCCAGTGTGGTGAAGGTGTTGATGAACCAGGATAAAGCGTCCTGCACCTGGCCGAAAGCACTGCTGATCTGCATCAGCACGCCCAAGGTGATCGCCCCGGAAAAGTAACGCGGCGCCGCCACCAGTAATGGAAAAATGTTGGCGAACTGGGCATAGAAATTAACCGCGATATTGAGGCTCTTGGTGGTGCGCATAATGGCCCACCAGTTTTGACGGATGTCTTCAAAACGCAGGTTGAGTTCACCGCGCTCGCGCCGTTCGCCGCGATACAACGCGATCGCTTCTGCATGTTCGCGAATGCGGATCAGGCCAAAACGATAGTTCGCCTCGAAACGCTCCTGGTTGAAACTTTGCACCACCAGCGGCTTACCGATCCACCAGATGATCCACGAACCGACGCCGGCATAGGCGATGGCGAACCACACCATGTAACCGGGAATGATCAACTCATGGTTCATCAGAGCGAATGACACCGGGCCGCTGATGGCCCACAGAATACCGACGAACGACACCAGCGTGACGGCGCTGGAGATGAAGCCCAACACCAGACTGATCGTGCTTGATGTCAGAGAACGCAGATCTTCGGCAATACGCTGATCGGGGTTGTCGGCAATGTGGCCCTGCTCCATGCGGTAGTAGGCCTGATGCGCCAGCCACTTCGCCATGTACTTATCCGTCATCCAACTGCGCCAGCGGATCTGCAACGATTGCGTCAGATAGACACGTGCAGTGGCGACGACAATGTACGGAAAAGCGAGATAACAGAATTGCCAGAGCAGGCGCTTGAAAGCAACGTAGTCTTTGTTTTGAATGGAGTCGTACATGGTCCGATTCCAGTCAGTAAAGAGCACGTTGATGTAAACCATCACCAGTACCAGCGCGATGATCACCGCCAGCAGGCCCCAGGCCTTCCATCGTTCTTCCGAGATCCAGTATGGTTTGATGAGCTGCCAGATGGCACGGCGGTCGAAGGCTTTTTTCTTGTTGGCTGTCATGTGAGTTCCGGAGGGGTTCTGTGCAAGATCATCTGCGATGATAAGCAATCCGGGCGATTTCGGCTTTGGAATAAATGCAACCAAGTGCAACCAAGGACAATCGCCTGCCGGCCGGCGGCGTTCGTCAGCCTGCAGCAAGCTACCCGCCCTGTTTTGGTGAACGGGTTAAAATCTCTGTTCTTCGCCGCACCGACGCTGTCCGCATGCGTTGTCATGTGCACACAGGTGCCTGGAACGTGGACACGTTCTCATGGCGATATTTTGGAGATTGCATGCTCGCATGGTTTGAAAAACTGGTTCACCCCTACCCTGACACTATTCCCAAGCCGCCGCCACGCGGCTTTACTGCTTTCATCTGGGCCTGTACCAAGGGTCTGCGCCGCTACATTGTTGCGATGACGACGCTGACCGCGATCATCGGCGCGTTTGAAGCGCTGCTGTTTGCGATGATGGGCCGCATCGTCGACTGGCTCAGCCACATCGAGCCGTCGCAGTTGTGGACGCAGGAACGCAGCAGCCTGATATGGCTGGCCGTGGTGCTGGTCGGCAGCCCGTTGCTGATTGCGCTGCAGACCTTCTTCAAGCATCAGACGATGGCAGGCGCTTTTCCGATGATGCTGCGCTGGAAATTCCATCGCCTGATGCTCAACCAAAGCATGAGTTTCTATCAGGATGAATTCGCCGGCCGCGTCGCCGCCAAGGTGATGCAAACTGCGCTCGCGGTGCGCGACGTGTGCATGATCATGGGCGACATTCTGGTGTTCGTGATGATCTACTTCGTCACCATGGCCGCCGTGGTGGGTGGCTTTGATCTGTGGATGCTGCTGCCCTTCTTCGGCTGGCTGGTGTTGTATATGGCGGCGCTGCGCTACTTTGTGCCGCGCCTGTCGAAAGTGGCGCGCAATCAGGCCGATGCACGCTCGACGATGACCGGGCGCATCACCGATGCGTACACCAACATCGCCACCGTCAAATTGTTTTCGCACGCTGGTCGCGAGGCGGGTTATGCACGCAGCGCGATGCAGGATTTCCTGGTGACGGTAAATCGCCAGATGCGTCTGGTCAGCGGTTTTGAGATCGTCAATCACTCACTGAACATGGTGCTGATTTTGTCGACGGCCGGTGTCGCGTTGTGGTTGTGGACACAAGGCCAGGTCGGCATCGGCGCGGTCGCGGCGGCAACTGCGATGGCGCTGCGCCTGAACGGTATCGCGCACTGGGTGATGTGGGAAATGGCAGCGCTGTTTGAACACGTCGGCACCGTGCAGGACGGCATCAACACCCTGTCACGCGCGCATGAGGTGAAAGATTTGCCGGACGCGCAGCCCTTGCAAGTGAAGCGCGGCGAATTGCGTTTTGAAGACGTGAGCTTCGCGTACGGCGCCACCGGCCCGGATGCGCGTCAGGTGATCGACAAGCTGAACCTGAACATCCAGCCGGGCGAAAAGATCGGCCTGGTCGGCCGTTCCGGTGCGGGCAAGTCGACCATCGTCAATTTGCTGCTGCGCTTTTACGATGTCGAACAAGGCCGAGTACTGATCGACGGCCAGGATATCGCCCACGTCACGCAGGACAGCCTGCGCGCACAAGTCGGCATGGTGACGCAGGATACCTCGCTGCTGCATCGCTCGGTACGCGACAATATTCTGTATGGCCGTCCTGATGCCGGCGACGAGGACATGATCGCTGCTGCACACCGCGCCGAAGCGCATGAGTTCATCGGCAATCTGGCTGACGCGCATGGCCGCAAGGGCTATGACGCGCATGTCGGCGAGCGTGGTGTGAAACTGTCCGGCGGACAGCGCCAGCGTATTGCGATCGCCCGCGTGATGCTCAAGGATGCGCCTATCCTGCTGCTGGACGAAGCCACCAGCGCGCTCGACTCGGAAGTGGAAGCGGCAATTCAGGAAAGCCTGTATCGCCTCATGGAAGGCAAGACCGTCGTCGCCATCGCGCACCGCCTGTCGACCATCGCCGCGATGGACCGATTGATCGTGCTCGATCAGGGCCGCATCGTCGAACAAGGCAGCCATCAGGAATTGCTGGCGCACAATGGCCTGTATGCGCGCCTGTGGTCGCATCAAAGTGGTGGTTTCCTCGGCGAGGAAGCCTGATTTGACAACGCGATTCGCTACGCATCATTCACTGTGCGTAGCGAACACGGTGATCAGACGTAGTAACTGTCTTCCAGCAGCAGGTCTTCAAAGAAGGCACCGTAGGTGTGGTCAGGATGGCGCAAATGGATCTCCAGAATCCAGCGCATCGCCGACGGCACGCCTTCAAATTCCGCCAATGATCCTGTGTGGATTGCGGCGTGCGGGAAATCCGACACGCGGTGTCCCGGCAAATCGAAATTCAATTCCCAACCGCGCTGGCGTGCTTCGTTTTCCGCGAAGGCGTACAACGCTTCGCCGCTCAATTGCTGTTCGCTCCATGCGCGTCGTGCAGCGTGAAATACGGCTTCGGCATCTTGCGCGCAGCGTGCGTAATCCTCCTGATTACCGACAACGAAAGCAGCGCCGCCATCGCCTTCCCATGCGTCATGGCGCGGTGCGATATCGATGAAGAAAATATCATTCTCCTGCAACACCACGCCAGGCTCGGACGCCTGCCGCATCGGCTTGATGGTGTTGCGGCCGAAGCGCACGCGCGTCGGGTGCCAGCTCAACGTGAGGCCGGCGTCGATCAGGACTTGCCTGGCCATGGCGACGGCATCTTCTTCCTCCATGCCCGGCTTGACCCGCGCGGCGATATCGCGAAGCGCCTGACGCGTCTTGTTGCGTGCGGCAAGCATGCCGTCGACCGCAAACGCCGGGCCGACACGCTCGGCGTCGGCGGTCGCCACGGTGGTAGTTGAAGTGTTCATGTGTTCTCCTGAAGAAGGTGCAAAGGAACGCACACGATGCACGTTTCCGATGGAGAAAATTATCGGTGGCGGCGCACAACAAAGACAGTGCCGCGAGGACGCGTTGACAGCCATCCTGAGGCGTTTTTCTGCCACGGACATATGCGCGCCTGCCCGTAAGCGGAGACGGCGCTATGATGGCGTCAGTTGATCCGCTCCGATACCTTCACCTACTGCTCACTGCCATGCCTACTGTTGCCCTGCTGGTGTTTCCCGGCGTTCAGGCGCTGGATGTTTCCGGCCCGCTGGATGTGTTCGCGGAGGCCAATCGTTTTCTGCTGCCGCAGCAGCACTATCACTTGCAGGTGATCGGCAGCACGCGCGATGTCATCGCCTGCTCCAACGGTATGCAGATCGTGCCGCATCTTCATTACAGCGAAGCCAAGGATGCCGTCGATCTGCTGCTGGTAGCTGGCGGCCCGGCCTTGCCGCAGCATGCGCGCGACGCCGCATTGAGCGAATGGCTGGTGCAAGCGGCAGGACGTGCCGGCCGGCACGGTTCGATTTGCAACGGTGCGTTCTTGCTCGCGCATGCGGGACTGTTGAATGGCAAGCGCGTCACCACGCATTGGAACGATGCGGCGGCACTGGCGCGCGATTTTCCCGACGTCGACGTCGATGCCGATCGCATCTATCTGCGCGACGGCAAGTTGGTGACATCAGCCGGCGTCACTGCCGGCATCGATCTGTCGCTGGCGCTGCTGGCGGAAGACGTGGGGCAGGAAGTCACGCTCAATGTCGCCAAGCGTCTGGTCGTCTTCATGCAGCGCAGCGGCGGACAATCGCAGTTCAGTCCTTATCTCACCCCTTACGCCGAAGAGATGTCGCTGGTCGGCCAGGTGCAGCATTATGTGCGCGAACATTTGCAGGATAAGCTCAGCGTCGACGTACTGGCGAAAGTCGTCTCCAGCAGCCCGCGCAATTTCGCGCGTGTGTTTGCGCGCGATGCACGGATGACGCCGGCGGAGTTTATCGAGAGCGCGCGCGTCGATGCAGCGCGGGTGATGCTGGAGAGTTCAGCGGCGCCGCTGAAGACGGTAGCTTACCGTTGCGGCTTCCGAGATGCGAGTCACATGCGCGTAGTGTTCCAGCGGCGACTGGGAATCAGCGCCCAACAGTACCGCGACAATTTTTCTGCAGGTGGAGTGAATACTGAAGATGGGATGACCGCAGCGCCGGACTAAAGAGTCACGCTGCAAGTCAGGTCAGATCAGTCCGGCTCGGCTTCACCGGCAGACCATTCGGGACTATAGCCGCCCAGGGTCGGGTGGTACATTTCGTCGCCGGTGTGCTGCGTGAATTCGACATTGAGACGATCTTCGCGCAGACCCAGTACGTCGATGCAATCCTTGCACAAAGCCTTGGCGACTTCCATGCGCAACTCAGGCGTGCGGCCGCGACGGATGTCACACATCAGCACCGAGACCGGCTCCACCTCGCCGCTGTCGACGGTGCGCCAGACGCTGCCGTCGCCGCATTCACGGACAACAATGCTGATGCGGCGGATGTCGACGCTCATCATCTCGGCATACGTCTTTGCCATGCGCGTGGCGAGCTGCTTCTTTTGCTCAGCCGGATAAGTACCGTTGACGTCGAGTTGCAGGTAAGGCATGGCGCTTCCTTTTCTGTAGTCCATTGCGACCGGCGTCTCTGCCGGTCTGCATTATTGCATCTACTTTACTGCTCTACCGCTTCTCCACGCAGACGCGCGATCACGCCATCGAGTGCATCAAGGCCGGCGAAGCTGATGATGAGCTGGCCTTTATTTTTGGCACCAGTCTTGATCGACACTTGCGTGGCGAGGATGTCGGACAGTTCTTCTTCCAGGCGTGCGATGTCGCGCGATTTTTCCTTGCCGCCGTCGCGTGGTTTGTTCGATGCCGCTTGTTCCGCCGTCGTACGCACGACGAGTTTTTCGGCTTCACGCACCGACATGCGCTTGGCGACGATCTGGTTTGCGAGATTGATCTGCGTGGCGGAATCGACCGCCAGCAAAGCACGCGCGTGACCCATGTCGATATCACCAGCCATCAGCATGGTCTGCACCGGCTTGGCCAGATTCAGCAAACGCAGCAGGTTCGACACCGCGCTGCGCGAACGGCCGACGGCCACGGCAGCTTGCTCATGCGTGAAGTTGAAATCGGTGATGAGGCGATGAATACCCTGCGCTTCTTCCAGCGGATTCAGATCTTCGCGCTGCATGTTTTCGATCAGCGCCATCGCGGCGGTAGTCTGATCGTCGACGTTCTTCACCAGCACCGGCACTTCGGTCAGGCCGGCAATCTTGGCGGCGCGGAAGCGGCGTTCGCCGGCGATGATTTCGTAGATGTCCTTGCCGTTGTTCTGGCCGATGGAGCGGATCAGGATAGGTTGCAGCAGGCCTTGTTCCTTGATCGATGCGGCGAGTTCGTTGAGTGCGCCTTCATCCATGCGGCTGCGCGGCTGATACTTGCCGGCTTGCAGATCCGTGACCGGCATCACCGATGGCAAACCAGCGATCACCGGCTCGTCTTCGGTCATGTCGGAAGATCCGCCGAGCAATGCGTCGAGACCGCGGCCGAGGCCTTTTGATTTTTTGGTTGCCATCTTGGTTACCTACCTGTTTCTGAATTACTGATTACTAAAATTATTTATATCGTTTATAACGATTACAACGTCTTGATGCGTTCGACCATTTCGGCACCGAACGCGATGTAAGCCTGAGCGCCCTTCGACGCAGCGTCGAAATTCACACCCGGCATGCCGTAGGACGGCGCTTCCGCCAGACGCACATTGCGCGGGATGACGGTCTTGAAAACCTTGTCGCCGAAGTGCTGTTCGAGCTGATCGGAAACCTGCTGCGACAGTGTCATGCGCGGGTCGAACATCACGCGCAGCAAGCCGATGATCTTGAGATCGGGATTGAGCTTGGCGTGTACTTTCTTGATGGTGTTGACGAGGTCGGACAAACCTTCCAGTGCATAGTATTCGCATTGCATCGGGATCACTACGCCATGCGCCGAGCACAGGCCGTTGAGGGTCAGCAGCGACAGTGCCGGCGGACAATCGATGAGAATGAAATCGTAGTCATCGGCAACGGCGGCAAAAGCATCTTTGAGGCGCTTTTCGCGGTTCTCGAGTTCGACCATTTCAACTTCGGCGCCGGCTAGTTCGCGATTCGCCGGCAGCACGTCGAAGTTGCCGCTTTCGGAACGCTTGCGCACGCTCTTGATGTCGGACATGCCGAGCAGCACTTCATAGATCGAGCCCTGGAGCTCGGCCTTGTTGATGCCGGAACCCATGGTCGCATTGCCTTGCGGATCGAGGTCGGCGAGCAGCACGCGCTGATTGTGCTGCGCCAGACCGGCGGCGAGATTGACTGCTGTGGTGGTTTTACCGACGCCGCCTTTTTGATTCGCAACGCAAAAGATTTTAGCCATAGGTTCTTTTTAGTGAATGTTCCGTTGGTGCTCAGGGTTGATGCAATGCTGGTGCAGATTATGTTCAGTTGATGGTCCGCTGCTGTTCAGTTGGTGCTCAGTGTGTACTTAGCTTGATGCCAAAGCCAATCAGGAAAACACCGGCCGCACGCGACGCCAATGTAGCAATCGTGCGATTGTGCGCAAGGCGTTTTGCGGCGGCATTTCCCACCAGGACCAGCAGACTGCCATAGATCAGGGTGCAAGTGCAAATTACCGCGCCCATGGTGAGAAAAGTCGCGGCGCCCTGCTGTGTTGCCGGTTCGATGAACAGCGGGAAAAATGCCATGTAAAACACGATCGCTTTCGGATTCATCAAGGTCACGAAAAAGCCGCGGCGGAAATCTGCCATGTTTGAAAACGGTACTACCGAAGATCCACCCTCTTCTTTCGCAAACAGCAGGCGCGCGCCGAGATAAGCAAGATACGCCGCGCCGATGTATTGCATTCCCTTGAACAGCACCGGGTTCGCATGCAGCAATGCTGCCACGCCGATCGCCGCCAGAAACATCAGCACAATGTCGCCCAGCATCAGCCCGGCAATTGCCGCAAAGCCGCCGCGCAAGCCATGCTTGGCCGAACAGGTCAGCACGCAGAACGTACCCGGGCCCGGCAGCATCAGGAACACGATGGTTGCCGCGACCAGTTGCCAGACATCGGTGATGCCCATGGTATGAAAGAGTGCCTGCATGATGTCTCCTCGTTTTATTGCGTTGCTTTGTTACTGCTGCGGTGTCTTCACCAGCTTTGATGTATCGAATCCCTGCTTGGTGGCGTTGTTCACCGCCGCCTCATATTCTGCTGTCGACAGCGCCGGTTTGCGCGACAGGATCCACAGATAATCGCGCGACGGCGTGCCGACGGTGGCGACGGAATAGTCAGGATCCAGATCGATGATCCAATAGTCGCCCCATACCAGCGGGAACCATGCCAGCCATGCCGGGGCAAAGCGCACTTGCAGCTTGGTGTTGTTGCTGCCTTCGGTGATGCGCGCCAGGCCGTCGGCCTGATCGAGCACGCCGCCTTCCACCTTGCAGCGATTGACGACGTCAATATCGCCGTCTGCACGTGCACGGTATTCCGCAGTCACATTGCCGATACATTTTTTCTGGAAGCTGTTGGGAAAGCGCGCGATTTCATACCACTTGCCGACGTAGCGTTTGAGATCCACCGAAGGAACGGTGACGACTTCCTGAGCCAGCGTCGGCAATGCCGCGGTAGCGGCGCAGACCAGCATTAGAGAAGAGAGCAAACGGCGGGCAAGCTGGGTAGACATTCAGGACCTTTCGATAAAGATCAGATGACGTTCGGCATCCAGACCGGGAACCTGCAAGGCTTCGGTGCGGGCGACTTTCCATCCCTCCGGAAGACGGGAAATTTCATCCTGCGGCATCACGCCTTTGAGAGCGATGTAATGGCCACCGGGTTGCAACAGATGATTCGACCAGTTAACGAAGTCATTGAGTTCCGCAAAGGCGCGCGAAGTGATCACATCAAACAATTGCTCAACCTGCAACTGTTCGACGCGCGCTGTGTAGACGGATACATTGCTTAATTGCAACTCTGCCTTGGCTTGCGTCAGAAAAGCAGTTTTCTTGTGCACCGTATCGATCATGGAAACGCGCATGGCAGGCTGTGCCTCGGCCGCCCAGATCGCCAGCACAATACCCGGCAAACCACCGCCTGCGCCGACATCCAGCACATTGGTGGCACCGTCGAAGGCCTTGACTACGGCCAGCGAATCCAGCAAATGATGGGTCATCATCTGCGCCGGATCACGCAGCGCGGTCAGGTTGTAGGTGCGGTTCCACTTCGCCATGAGGGCGAGGTAGGCTAGCAGTTTCTGTTGCTGACCGGCGCTGAGCGCGAGGCCGAGTGCTTCGGCACCGGCGCTCAATGTGTCAGCCAGTTTCGAGTCAATTGTCGTCGTGTTCAAAATACTCAAGCCGCCTGATTGTGGTTGTCGGTATCCGGTGCGTCGGCAGAATCAGCGGCAGCATTTTTCAGGCCGCCCTTTTTCAGATGAACCAGTAGCAAGGACAGCGCCGCCGGGGTTACTCCAGAAATCCGCGAAGCCTGACCGAGGGTTTCCGGCTTGTGCTTGTTGAGCTTCTGGCGCACTTCGATCGACAGGGCTTTGACGTCCATGTAGTCGAGGTCTGCCGGGAGCTTCATGCTTTCGTTGTGTTCCTGGCGGCCGATTTCCTTGGCCTGGCGGTCGATATAGCCGGCGTACTTGATCTGGATCTCGATCTGTTCGCGCACCGGGTCATCGGTGACGCCGGGGCCGGCGAGCGCCTGACCTTCGGTGCCGGTCATGGTCATCAAGCTGTCGTAGGTCACGTTTGGACGGCGCAGCAAATCGACCAGGTTGTATTCGCGCTCAATCGCTTTGCCCAGAACACGTTCGGCTTCGGCGTCTGCGAGGATGCGTGGATTCACCCAGGTAGATTTCAGGCGTACCATTTCACGTGAAACAGCTTCGCGCTTTTTCTCGAACATTTCCCATTGCGCGTCGCCGACGCAGCCGAGTTGGCGGCCGATTTCGGTGAGGCGCAGGTCAGCGTTATCTTCACGCAGACTCAGGCGATATTCCGCGCGGCTGGTGAACATGCGGTAAGGCTCTTGCACGCCCTGAGTAATCAGGTCGTCGACCAGCACACCGAGATAGGCCTCGTCGCGGCGCGGCGTCCAGGAGTCGCGGCCCTGTGTTTGCAGCGCGGCGTTGAGGCCGGCCAGCATACCTTGGGCGGCGGCTTCTTCGTAGCCGGTGGTGCCATTGATCTGGCCGGCAAAGAATAGCCCCTGGATTTGCCGGGTTTCCAGCGACGACTTCAGGCCGCGCGGATCGAAGTAATCGTATTCGATGGCATAGCCGGGGCGCAGGATGTGGGCGTTTTCCATGCCGCGCATCGAGCGCACCAGTGCCAGTTGCACGTCGAACGGCAAGCTGGTGGAGATGCCGTTGGGGTAGAACTCGTTGGTCGTCAGGCCTTCCGGTTCCAGATAGATCTGGTGGGAATCCTTGCCCGAGAAGCGGTGGATCTTGTCTTCAATCGACGGGCAATAGCGCGGACCAACACCTTCGATCACGCCGGTGTACATGGGGCTGCGATCCAGACCGGCGCGAATGATGTCGTGCGTCTGGGTGTTGGTATGGGTAATCCAGCACGGCATTTGCGCCGGATGCATACCGACATTGCCCATGACCGAGAACACCGGGATAGGATCGAGGTCGCCCGGCTGTTCTTCCAGTACCGAAAAGTCGATGCTGCGACCATCGATGCGCGGCGGCGTACCGGTTTTCAGGCGGCCTTGCGGCAGCTTGAGTTCCTTCAGTCGCGCCGACAAGGAGATCGCCGGCGGGTCACCGGCACGACCGGCCGAGTAGTTATTGAGGCCGACGTGGATCTTCCCGTCGAGGAAAGTCCCCGCGGTCAGCACCACCGCCCTGCCCGCAAACTTGATTCCGGCCTGAGTCACCGCGCCGATCACGCGATCGCCTTCGACCATCAGATCGTCCACAGCCTGTTGGAACAGCCACAGATTCGGCTGATTTTCCAGACGCGAACGGATTGCTTGCTTGTACAGGATGCGGTCAGCCTGGGCGCGCGTAGCGCGGACAGCCGGGCCCTTGGACGAATTGAGGATGCGGAATTGGATGCCCGCCTCGTCAGTCGCAATTGCCATCGCCCCGCCCATGGCGTCGACTTCCTTGACCAGATGGCCTTTGCCGATGCCGCCGATGGAAGGATTGCAGGACATCTGACCGAGGGTCTCGATGTTGTGCGTCAACAGCAATGTCGTTTGGCCCATGCGGGCGGATGCCAATGCGGCTTCGGTTCCGGCGTGACCGCCACCGACAACGATGACATCAAATTGTGTGGGAAATAGCATAATGCGCCTCGTGGAGACGGTGAACAGAGGCGAGATTATAAAGTCTTTTTCGGATGGGTATCTGACCTACCCCCTGATATTCCCTTTTTAGTTACGCTTTTTGTTTCACGTGAAACAATTTGGGTTGCCGATGTAGATACTCAACAACCATCGACGGTCGACGAAAGAATTGTTGAGCAAATAAAAAGGGAAGCCTTAGCTTCCCTTTTTGTCGTTTGATATTCTCCGGTGATTGTTTCACGTGAAACAATCGCAGGAATCTATCCCGAGTTCATTTTAAGAACGCGTCATACCCTGTCTTCAAAATCAAAGCGCTTACGACAAACAAGAAAAGTTTGCGGACAAAGCTGCTGCCATGTTTCATTGCCAATCGGGTACCAACCAAAGAACCACCGATATTGAACACTGCCATTAACAGACCCAATTGCCAGATCACGTGACCACTGTAGGAGAACCAAACTAGCGCTGCCAGATTGGTGGCGATATTGACCACCTTCGATACAGCCGATGCGCGCAGGAAGTCATAGCCAAAGATACGCACGAACAAGAATACAAAGAAGCTGCCGGTACCCGGCCCGAACAGACCGTCGTAGAAACCTACTCCGGCACCAACCAGGATGGCATAGAGTCTTTCCTTGCCGCCAGACAACAGCGGCGTATGGTGCTGGCCGAAGTCTTTCTTCTTCAGGGTATAAATCGCTACCGCCAGCAGCACGAAAGGCAAAGCCTTGCGCATCAAGTCCGTCGGCACGTGCGTGACCAGATAGGCACCGATAAAGGACAAGGCAAATGCAGCCAACGCTGCGGGCGCTGCCGCCGCCCAATGGATACGAACCTTGCGGGCAAAATTGATCGCCGCCGCACTGGTGCCCATGACACCGGCCACCTTGTTGGTGCCGAGCAGCGTCGCCGGCGCGACATTGGGAAAGACAGAGAATAGCGTCGGGATCAGGACCAAGCCGCCACCGCCGACCACTGCATCCACCAAGCCGGCAATGAATGCGCCGATGCAGAGAATGACATAATTGGAAAAGAGAACAGGCAAGAAGTCAGACATGACAGCCTGTCTGCGCGGAGAGTAAGCGCGGGGAAAACAACGACATCGGAGGCTTTCGCTAAAACGGGAGATGGGAACTGCTTGTCGGTTCGGCCCCGGCATCTACCGCGAAGCGAGCGGCGGTACTGTCAGAGCGACAAGCATTTTACTCCTGTGAAGCAGGCTTCTCCAGACCTATAACATGCCCAACAGCTGCGAGGCGAGAGCCTTTACTTGCGCACGCGATTCATCAAAACACTGCGTTGCTCCGCGTGTTCATCATCGGGTTCAAACAAGGACAGACTGGAGATGGCGCGGGTCATGGCGACATAAAAATGGCGCACCTCTTCGGCGATATCGCGCAGCCGTGGAAATTCATGCTGCTGCAGATAAGGCACCAGCACGTGTGGCCACTGCCGCCCTTTTGCTGCCTGGATGGTCGTCAGCGTCAATTGTCGGCGCGACTGAATCGCGCTCCGGTTCTTGCTGACTTTTTGCTGGCGGCGATGCAACTCGGCGAGAAAGTCCGCCGCGTTCATCTCCGGGTGACGTGACGCAAAGGCGATGAAGGTCTGGATCGACTTGGCGGCCGACGTTGCCCGACTGCGATTGATGAAGGCCCGGCTGGTGGCGTCGACCAATGACAGATGGCGATTGGCGAAGTTGAGCAACTCCGCGGCCGAGTTCTCCTTATTGAGCTTTTGCAATTCTTCCACGACATCCGTGAATCGCTGCTTCCAGCGCAGCACCATGTCGTCGTCGGTATCGCGCGGTTTGCAGAGCACAGCTTCAAAAAAATCCTTGAGCGCGTTCGGCTGCTCGGCAATCATCCTTTGCGCTTCTTCGAACCAGGTGCCTTCGGCGAAGTAACCGCGTTCCCAGTTTTCGGACGACTCCCCCACCGGCAGATACAGGGAAAACCCCATGACCATGCGCTTGATACTTTCCTTGTCGCCTTGCAGTGTCGCGAACGAATTGCTCGCCATGTGCAGCAGACCACGCAGCATGAGAATTTCGGGACGGTGAAGATAAGACTCAATGTCGTCGCAGTAGTACGGGATGTTTTGATCGAGCAGCAGATTTTCAATCTCGATGGTCTGATCTGGCTCACGCACGATGATCGCAATATCAGAGTAGCGCGTGTCCGCCCTCGCCTTCACCAGGGCTTGCACCTGTTGCGTCACCTTCGCGGCGCAATCGCCGGATTGCGTCGGGTCATAAGTCACCCGCTTGATTTCGGTATACAGATCTTCATGCGAGGCACACTTGCGCGCGGTCAAGCGCTGTGCCAACTTGGAGAGCGAGCTCCCAAAACGATAGGATTTTCCCAGCGGCAGATACTGTGCATTCGGGAAGGCCATCTCAAAACCAGCGGTCGAATAAACGATATCCGCACCACGCGCAGAGTTGATAATTTGATAACGGTCGCCGACCGCAACCAACTTATTTCCCCTTAGCAACAATTGAAGCAGCCGGAATTCAGCCGCATTGATGTCGTGCCATTCATCGATCAGATACAAGCTTTTGACAGGAAGGATCTCCAACGCAGACGGATGGCTGCTCAGCAACTCAACCAGATCCGGCACCAGATCGGCAGCGCTGCGCCATTTGTATTCACCAGGATAGGTTTGCCGCTGCCGTTCAAAGGCGATGCCGATTTCAACGGCTTCGATCTGGGTGCCGAACTGTGTCGCCAACTGATCCAGATCGTCGTAATCGAGCTCTTCGTCATGGAAGCGATGCGAGGCCAGACTCGCCTTGAAGCGATATAGCAGCGAGAACATTTCCTCGGCATTGGCGCTATTTTTTTCGAAGGAAAAATCGAAACCATTGTCGACCCGCCCTGCTCTTCCTTCATAGCGCGCCAATACGCTATTGGCAGCTGCGACCAGATGCGGGCGCAGTTCTTCATCCGAGGAATAGTAGCGCGTCCTTTCCAGGGCCAATCCCTCACCCAGTTGGGCCAGGCACTCGCGCGCGTAGGCTTCCACGGTATTCAGCGGCACCGGTCTGGTCACGCCCTCTTCGTACAGTTTTTCGCGGAAGCGCTTGTTGGCCCCTTCCGAAAAACACAGGCATTGAATCTGATGCGCACCGAGTCCTCTTGTCAGTGCCTGCTTCACCAGCATCGCCAGCGTCGTGGTTTTACCCGAGCCGGCAACCGCCTCGATCATAACGATCTGGGCGTGGCACTTCAAAATCTCTATCTGCTCGTCGGTCTGGGGCACTGCCATTCAATTCTCCGGAATACATTTGCTGCATGATTGCGCGTGGCGACACTGTACAAGCAAACCGGCCGGCGTGAAATGAAAACTGCCGCCGGACAGTCTGAACTGTGCGGCGGCAGTGATTACAGCAGTGACCCCGACCGGCAAGCCGGCCTGAGCAACTTAGTGTGATGCAGTCGGCGAACGCTTGCCCATCAGGTTCAGGATCTCACCAACGATGCCGCGGCGGAAAGCCAGCACGCAGACGATGAAGATGAAACCGGTCACGATGGTCACCGAATCGCCCAAGGTATTGAACCACTCGATATGCGTCACGCTGGCGAGCCAGTTGCCGATATCGCCAAGCTTGTTTTCCAGCATGATGATGATCACCGCACCGACGATAGGACCAATGACGGTACCCAGACCGCCAACCAGCGTCATCAGCACGACCAGGCCCGACATGCTCCAGTGCACGTCGGTCAGCGTTTCGAAGCCCAGCACCAGTGCCTTGGTCGAGCCCGCCAGACCTGTCAGCGCAGCCGACAGCACGAAGGCCAGCAGCTTGTAGCGGTCAACGTCATAGCCCAGCGAGATGGCGCGCGGTTCGTTTTCCTTGATCGCTTTCAGCACTTGGCCGAACGGCGAGCTGATGGTGCGTACGATCAGCGCAAAACCGGCAATCGCGATCGCCAGCACGACGTAGTACAAGGTCATGTCGCTCGACAGATCGATAAAGCCCAGCAGCTTGCCGCGCGGGATGCCTTGCAGACCGTCTTCACCGCCGGTGAACGGCGCTTGCAACGCAACGAAGTACAACATCTGCGCCAGCGCCAGCGTGATCATGGTGAAGTAGATGCCCTGACGGCGAATCGCCAGCAGGCCCATCACCAGACCGATCAATGCGCCGGTGGCGGTGCCGAGGATCAGGCCGATTTCAGTCGGCAGACCCCAGGCCTTGATCGCCTGGCCGGCAACATAACCGGCGCCGCCGAAGAACGCCGCGTGACCGAAGGACAGCAAGCCGGTGTAACCGATCAGCAAATTGAAGGCGCAGGCAAACAAGGCGAAGCACAGCATCTTCATCAGGAACACCGGATACAGACCGAACGGTGCCGCCAGTGCCAGGATCAGCAACACGGCGTAAAAGAGTTTCTTGCTCATTGGATTATTCATCGCATTAGTCATGTCGTCGCCTTATTTCTCTTTACCGAACAGACCGGCAGGACGAATCATCAGGACGATGGCCATGATGATGAACACAACGGTTGCCGACAATTCAGGATAGAACACGCGGGTCAGACCTTCGACCACGCCCAGGCCCAGACCGGTGACGATGGAGCCGAGGATGGAACCCATGCCGCCGATCACCACCACCGCAAATACGACGATGATCAGATTGGAACCCATCAGCGGCGACACCTGAATCACCGGTGCAGCCAGCACGCCGGCAAACGCTGCCAGTGCCACGCCGAAGCCGTAGGTCAGGGTCACCATCAGCGGCACGTTGATACCGAAGGCTTCCACCAGCTTTGGATTCTCGGTACCGGCACGCAGGTAAGCACCCAGACGCGTCTTCTCGATCACGAACCAGGTCGAGAAACACACCACCACAGACGCCAGAACGACCCAGGCGCGATAATTTGGCAGCACCATGAATCCGAGGTTGGTTGCGCCTTGCAACGCGTCAGGGACCGAATACGGCTGTCCCGACACGCCGTAGATCGAACGGAAGATGCCTTCGACCATCAGCGTGATACCGAACGTCAGCAACAGACCGTACAGGTGATCCAGCTTGTAGAGCCAGCGCAGCATGGTCTTTTCAATGATGATGCCGAACAGGCCCACGATCAGCGGCGCCAGAATCAGCATCAGCCAGTAATTGATCCCGAAGTAGGTCAGCCCGATCCATGCAGCGAACGCGCCGAGCATGTACAAGGTGCCGTGTGCAAAGTTGATCACGTTGAGCAGGCCGAAAATGACCGCCAGTCCCAGCGACAGCATCGCGTAGAACGAGCCGTTCACGAGGCCCAGCAGCAGCTGGCTCAACAAGGCTTGCAGGGGTATGCCGAATAATTCCATAGAAACTCATTCATTCTGATTGACCGGATGTCGTCTGGACGCACCATGCGTTTCAACTCATGCCCGGCTTATCAAGTGCAACGTGGGCAATATGAAAAATCTGTCATTCCTGATTGAACAGAAATGACAGATCTCAAATTGCGTTTATTAACCAGATTTACCGAAGACTTATTTCCAGGCGGAGCACTTGGATTCAGCCTTGGTGGTCCATGCCTGTTCGCCAGGAATGGTTTGCACCAGCTTGTAGTAGTCCCATGGGTACTTGGATTCGGCCGGTGTCTTGACCTGGTACAAGTACATATCGTGGACCACGCGGCCGTCGGCGCGCAGGTAACCATTCTTCTGGAACACGTCGTTGAACTTGGTCTTGCGCAGTTGCGCCATGACCTTGTCCGAATCATCCGTACCGGCAGCCTTCACCGCTTGCAGGTATTGCAGCGCGGCGGAGTAGTCTGCGGCTTGCAGGCTCGAAGGCATCTTCTTTTGTTTTTCGAAGTAGCGCTTGGCGAACTTGCGGGTCTCGTCGTTGGTATCCCAGTACCAGCTGTCAGTCAGGTACATGCCCTGGGTCAGCTTCGGCGTCAGCGAGTGCACGTCGTTGATGAACACCAGCAGGCCGGCCAGCTTGGCTGTCTTGGTGATACCGAATTCGTTGGCTGCCTTCACCGAATTGATGAAGTCGCCACCGGCGTTTGCCAAGCCGATGATCTGTGCCTTGGAAGTTTGTGCTTGCAGCAGGAAAGACGAGAAGTCAGATGCGCCCAGAGGATGCTTGACCGAACCCACAACCGTACCGCCCGATGCCTTGACGACGTTGCTGGTGTCGCTTTCCAGTGAATGACCAAACGCGTAGTCGGCTGTCAGGAAGAACCAGCTCTTGCCGCCTTGCTTGACGACTGCGGAGCCTGTGCCCTTGGCCAGCGCAACAGTGTCGTAAGCGTAGTGAACGGTGTAAGGCGAGCATTCTTCATTGGTCAGGCGAGCCGAACCGGCGCCGTTTTCAATGAAGACCTTTTTCTTTTCGTTGGCAACTTTCGCCATCGCCAGGGCTGTACCGGAATTGGTGCCGCCGATCAGGACGTCAACGCCCTGTTGGTCGAACCATTCGCGCGATTTGCTGGCGGCAACGTCAGCCTTGTTTTGGTGATCGGCAACGACCAGTTCGATCTTCTTGCCGTTGATCGCACCGCCCATGTCGGCGATAGCGAACTTGATCGCTTCTGCGCCGCCCTGGCCGTCGATATCCGAATAGACGCCGGAAATATCGGTGATGAAACCGATCTTGATCACGTCGCCGGAGATCTGCGCCGAAGCCGGCGCCGATGCTGCCAAAGCGAACGCTGCTGCCGCAGTCGATACGGCGAGTGACATTGTCTTCAATTTCATTTCCATCTCCTTTGTTATAACGTTCGCTTGCTACCTGAAGTTGTTGCTGAAGTTGTTACGTAACTTATTGGTTGCGCATTGCGCCACCGACTACGTGCCTACCCTTTGCACCGATGAAACTCATGGTGCATTATTTTTATGACTTGCCGATTAAGGTGACTCTTTAAGCTGATTCTTCAGAATCCGTGTTGCTGCAATAAGAAGCCGAACTGTCAGAATCGTCCGAACTTAAACGCCTAGCAATTCGTTCAGCTTCTGCGTCTTCGATTGCAATTCTGCAGCCGCAAACGACTCAACGATCTGACCGTGTTCCATCACATAGAAACGGTCCGCCAGCGGCGCCGCAAAACGGAAATTCTGTTCCACCATCACGATGGTGTAACCCTTGGACTTGAGCATCAGGATCATGCGCGCGAGTGCTTGCACGATGACCGGTGCCAGGCCTTCGGAAATTTCGTCGAGCAACAACAGGCGTGCACCGGTGCGCAGGATGCGCGCCACCGCCAGCATTTGCTGTTCGCCGCCGGACAAGCGTGTGCCCTGGCTGTTGCGGCGCTCTTTCAGATTCGGGAACATGTCGTAGATCTCTTCAATCGACATGCCTTTGTCGGTCTTCGACACGAACGGCGGCAGCATCAGGTTTTCTTCCGCCGACAACGACGAAAAGATGCCCCGCTCTTCCGGGCAATAGCCAACGCCTTGATGCGCGATCTTGTGGGTCGGCATGGCGATGGTTTCATTGCCGTTGATCTTGATCGATCCCTTGCGTGCACCGACCAGGCCCATGATGGAACGCAAAGTCGTCGTGCGACCGGCGCCGTTGCGGCCCAGCAACGTGACCACTTCGCCCTTGTTCACAGTCAGGTTGACGTTGTGCAGGATGTGCGATTCGCCATACCAGGCTTGCAGGTCGGAAATCGCCAGCGCAGGTATACCGTTACCCATCGATGTCACACTGCCTTGTTGCATGGTTGCCGTGTTCATCAGTGAGCTCCTTCCAGCGCGCCTGATGTCGTGCCCATATAGGCTTCCATCACTTGCGGGTTCTTCGATACCTGGTCATACGTGCCTTCGGCCAGCACTGCACCGCGTTGCAACACGCTGATGCGGTCGCAAATGCCGGAGATCACGTTCATATTATGTTCGACCATCAGAATGGTGCGGCCGGCCGAGACCTTCTTGATCAACGCAGTCACGCGATCGACGTCTTCGTGGCCCATACCCTGAGTCGGCTCATCGAGCAGCATCAGTTCCGGTTCCATCGCCAGCGTCGTTGCGATCTCCAGCGCGCGCTTGCGGCCATAGGGCAAATCGACGGTGATGGTGTCGGCAAAGCTGGTCAGGTCGACTTCGTCGAGCAAGACCATGGCGCGATCATTGAGTTGCTTCAGGCTATCGCCGTTCTTCCAGAAATGGAAGGAAGTACCCAAAGTGCGTTGCAAGCCGATGCGCACGTTTTCCATCACGCTCAGGTGAGGAAACACGGCAGAAATCTGGAAGGAACGAATAATGCCCTGGCGTGCAATCTGCGCCGGCGCATGCATCGTGATGTCCTTGCCATTGAATAGAATCTGGCCCGAAGTCGGCACCAGGAATTTGGTCAGTAAATTGAAGCAAGTCGTCTTGCCGGCGCCATTCGGGCCGATCAGCGCATGGATATGCCCGCGCTGAACTTGCAGGTTAACTTTGCTGACTGCTGTAAAACCCTTGAATTCCTTCGTCAGGTTTTTTGTCTCCAGAATGACATCTGTCATAGTGTCTCTTCTCATTCTTCCCGTGAATACCATGCGTATTTATAACTGCATGGCCGCCTAGTAAGTTACGCGACGCTTCTGACATCGGCAACTACTCTTTTTAGGGCCTGAATACCTGTCTTTCAGGCCTTGTGCGAGAGTCTTATTTTTTTAATATCTGGCGCATAGTAGCCGAGTCGTACCATTACTACAATACGTATAAGTACCGTATCGGGCAAAGCCGGAACTATTTAGTTTTTGCGAGCTTTTCTGATCAGTTCTGCTGTCTTTTCAGCAATCATCACAGTGGGAGAATTGGTATTGCCGGAGGTGATTGTCGGCATCACGGAAGCGTCTACCACGCGCAGTCCGGCGACGCCGCGCACGCGCAATTCGCTGTCGACCACGGCCAGTGCATCGTCCGCGCGCCCCATCTTGCAGGTGCCGACCGGATGGAAGATGGTTGTGCCGATTTCGCCGGCGGCTTTGTATAACTCTTCCTCAGACTGGTATTCCACCCCGGGCTTGCATTCATCCGGTTGATACTTTCGCAATGCCGGCGCTGCGGCGATCTTGCGCGTGAGTTTGAGCGAATCCGCCGCGACCTTGCGGTCTTGTTCGGTGCTGAGGTAATTCAGAGTGATCTTCGGCGCCAACGCACCGTCGCCGGAACCGAGGCGAATATGTCCACGCGAGGTCGGTCGCAAATTACAGACGCTCGCCGTAAATGCCGGGAAAGGATGGAGCGGATCGCCGAATTTTTCCAGTGACAGAGGCTGCACGTGATATTCGAGATTGGCGCTGGTTTGTGATGCATCGGATTTCGCAAATACGCCCAGCTGCGACGGCGCCATTGACATCGGCCCGCTCTGGAACAAGGCGTATTCCATACCGATCTTCATTTTGCCGAACCAGTTGTTGGCCATCATGTTGAGGGTCTTCACGCCCTTGACCTTGAATGCGGTACGGATCTGCAGATGATCTTGCAGGTTTTCGCCGACACCCGCCAAATCTTTCACTACCGGAATCTGATGCTGCTGCAGCAAGTTCGCCGGTCCAATGCCCGACAACTGCAAGATGTGTGGCGAGCCGACCGCGCCGGCAGCCAGAATCGTTTCACATGCCGATTCGGCATACCATTCCTTGCCGCCGCCGGTGAATTCAACGCCGACGCAGACTGGCCCATTTTCACCCTGTTCGATGCGCAACCGTTTGACGTGCGAGCCAGTCATGATTTCCAGATTGCCGCTTTTCATCGCTGGTTTCAAAAATGCCTTGGAAGCATTCCAGCGTATGCCGCGCTTTTGATTCACATCGAAGTAAGAGCTGCCTTCGTTGTCGCCACGATTGAAGTCATCGATTTTGGGAATACCGACTTCTGCAGCAGCATCGCGGAAAGCGTCAAGGATTTCCCACGACAAACGCTGCTTTTCCACGCGCCACTCACCGCCTGTCCCGTGAAACTGATCGCCGCCTCTATAGTGATCTTCGCTCTTCTTGAACAACGGCAGCACCTGATCCCAGCGCCAGCTGTCGTCGCCGCTCAGTTGCGCCCACTCGTTGTAGTCACGTTCCTGACCGCGCATGTAAATCATGCCGTTGATCGACGAGCAGCCGCCCAATACTTTGCCGCGCGGATAAATCAGACTGCGGCCATTGAGACCGACATCCGCTTCCGTGCGATACAGCCAATCGGTGCGTGGATTGTTGATGCAATACAGATAGCCGACCGGAATGTGAATCCACAGGTAATCATCCTTGGCGCCCGCCTCGATCAGCAGCACCTTCACGCCGCGATCCTGGCTGAGCCGGTTGGCCAGCACACAACCAGCCGTGCCGCCGCCAACGATGATGTAATCGTATTTACCTGCTGACTCCATGCTTCTGTCTCCGTTATTTTTTATCTGACACCATTTAACTCAGTCGTCCTGACGAAAGTCAGGACCAAGCGTCGTATCGCTTCAGTCGTATAGCTTTACGCATAACCGGCAATACGACACTGGATCCCAGCGTTCGCTGGGACGACAGTAAGTAGTGATTGCAATCGTCTCCGATTACTTCGCTACCGGCATCGTAAATTCCGCGCCCTTACCGATAGTAGCCGACCAGCGCTGCATGATTGACTTATATCGTGTGTAGAACTTGATGCCCTCTTCACCATATGCATGCGTATCGCCGAACAGCGAACGCTTCCAGCCGCCGAAAGAATGCCAGGCCATCGGCACAGGAATCGGTACATTGATACCGACCATGCCGACCTGGATGCGGCGCGAGAATTCATGCGCCGTATTGCCGTCGGCCGTGAACAGCGACACGCCGTTGCCGTATTCATGGGCATTGATCAGGCGCACCGCTTCGGCAAAGTCCGGCACACGCACTACGCACAGCACCGGTCCGAAAATTTCTTCCTTGTAGATCTTCATGTCCGGCGTGACATTGTCGAACAAGGTGCCACCGACGAAGAAGCCATTTTCATGACCCGGCACGCTAATACCACGACCGTCCACCAACAACTTGGCGCCAGCCTTCACGCCATCATCGATATAACCTTCAACCTTGGCTTTGTGCGCAGCAGTCACCAGCGGACCCATTTCGGCATCGGATTCCATGCCGTTCTTGATCTTCAATGCCTTCACGCGAGGGATCAGTGCTTCGACCAGCTTGTCAGCCACGCTGCCGACTGCCACCGCCACCGAAATCGCCATGCAACGCTCGCCGGCAGAACCGTAAGCAGCCCCGATCAATGCATCGACCGCTTGTTCCAGATTGGCATCCGGCATCACCACCAAATGATTCTTGGCGCCGCCCAAGGCTTGCGCACGTAACGGATAGGTGCCGGCACGCTTGGTGGCTTCGCTGTAGATGTATTCCGCAATCGGCGTTGAACCGACGAACGAGATCGCCTGCACATCCGGATGCTGCAACAGCGCATCGACCGCAACCTTGTCGCCCTGGACGACATTGAACACGCCATCCGGCAGGCCGGCGCGCTTGAACAGATCCGCCATCATCAACGACGGCGATGGATCACGTTCGGACGGCTTCAGGATAAAGCTGTTGCCGGTTGCTATCGCCATTGGCGCCATCCACAGCGGCACCATCACCGGAAAATTGAATGGCGTAATACCCGCAGTCACACCCAGCGGCTGACGCAGATTCCAGTTGTCGATGCCGCCACCGATGTTGTCGGTGAACTGTGTCTTCAGCAATTGCGGGACACCGCAGGCGAATTCAACGATTTCCAGACCACGCGTCACTTCACCCTTGGCATCGGAAAACACTTTGCCATGTTCACGCGTGATTGCCGCAGCCAGATCGTCATGATGCTGCTCGATCAATTCCTTGAACTTAAACAGCACGCGTGCGCGCTTCAGCGGGGCTGTCTCAGCCCAGGCCGGCGCTGCGGCGCTGGCGGCGGCGACGGCAGCATTGACTTCGGCTGTCGATGCCAGCACCACCTTGCCCGATACCTCGCCGGTTGCCGGGTTAAAGACGTCTTGTTGACGGCCGCTTTCGGACGGGGTGATGCGGCCGTTGATGTAATGCTGAATGGTCGATGATGCGGCAGTCATAAGTATCCCTTTGGTGATCAATGAATATTTTGGTATGGAGATTGCTGAAATTGGCCTATTTACTTGTTTTTGGAAGAATATAGGCTCGAATGAAATGAATCCAATCAGTTATTATCAAGAGCAATATAAAAATAACTGATAATCAACAAGTTGTTGAAAATCTACAGATTTAGTAGATGAGCACTTTTAATTAAAATTAACCATGGATTTCACACAATTACGCGCTTTTATCGCCGTTGCCCGTGAAGGAAATCTGACCCGCGCAGCAGAAACCCTCCACGTCACGCAACCGGCTGTCAGCCTGCAAATCAAACTGCTGCAGGAAAGACTCGATCTGACGCTGTTCACACGCACCAGCGCCGGCATGAAACTTACCAATGAAGGCAGCAAACTCCTCCCGGTCGCGGAACGGGTTTTGCACACCCTGCAAGAATTCCATCAACATGCCAATGCCTTGCATACCAGCGCAGGCAATCTGACCGGCACCTTGGCCATCGGCACCATCCTCGATCCGGAATTCATCCGTCTTGGCGCCTTCCTCAAGCTGCTGGTGGAGCGTTATCCCCAACTATCCACACGTCTTCAACACCATATGTCGGGATCAGTGCTTCAGCAAGTCAAAGCTGGGGAGCTAGATATCGGCTTTTTCCTTGGCTCGCCGGGCAAAGGCTTCCACAGCCTGACGTTGACGCACTTTACTTACAACGTCATTGCACCGGCAGGTTGGAAAAGCCGGGTGGCGGGCAAAGGATGGAAAGACTTGGCGCAACTCCCCTGGATCTGGACGCCGCCGGAGTCTGCGCATCACCGTCTGCTAAACAGGGTTTTTTCTCAATACAAGCTCACGCCCAATGCCGTCGCTCTGGTCGATCAGGAATCTTCAATGTTGGACCTGGTGAAATCCGGTGTCGGCTTGTCGCTCGCACGCGAGTCGATTGCCCTTAGTCAGGCGCATGCGCATGGACTGGTGATTGCCGATGCAGTTGATCTGTCGACCGAGCTCTCTTTTATTTCTCTTGAGAAACGTAAGAATGAACCTGCTATCAGTGCCGTGTTCGCCATGTTGCAGGATGTCTGGTCTTGAACGAGCTTGTCTTGAAGTAATTTTTTTGAGGGTTTTCGGAAAATGACGTGATTTGGTTTTTAAATTAATAGGTTATATATATAAATAGTAGTAGTAGTTAACAGGGACACTTTTCTGTGGATAACCCGGTAAACCAACATCAAATCAGGGGTTTACGAAATTCATAACCGCTTGGCAAGTCTTGTATAGCGAAAGAACAGATGTTGGATAGAAAATAGACATGTGAAGAACTTTTGACCTATCCCCATTTCGCACACGAGATATGCAGAGACTTATCCACAGGTGAGCTTGAAAATGGTCTGAAAATCGGTTTTTCAGAACGAATCTTCTGATTGATCGAGTGATTGATCGAGTGATCGATGCTGAAACTGCTCCATTTTCATCACGGCGCCTTGATTTCCTCGAGAACGACCTCCAAGACGTCGCCACAGCAAAAACAAACCAATTGATGCCCATGGACGACCAACACCCAAAAAATGCCTACAAGGTGCTCATCGAGCCCTCAGGATTGGAATTTATCGCGAAGCCGGCTTTGTCTTTGCTCACTTCAGCACAGCATGCGTACATCCGCATGCCGAGTTCTTGCCGTAATGGAACATGTCGGACTTGTCTGTGTTTGTTAAAAAGCGGACAAATCAGTTATCAGATCGATTGGCCTGGACTCACCCGCGAAGAAAAAGCTGAGGGTTACCTCTTGCCTTGTGTCGCTGTTGCAGAATCCGACCTGGTGTTGGATGTGCCTGATGCGATTTCTTTGAAATGATGGGTAGAGCGTTTTCCAACTATCCGAATCGATTTTCGTTTTTTAGGTTTTAGATCGGGAAAGAAGAGAAAAAAGGTTTTCTGGTTTTTATATAGATGTTTATATATATAAATAGTAGTAGTAGTTAACAGGGACCCTTTTCTGTGGATAACCCGGTAAACCGAAATCGAATCAAGCGTTTACGAAAATGATAAACGCTTGGCAACACGTGTATGACTAAAGAACAGTTGTTGGATAGATTTTGGCGCTGTAAAAAAGTCTTGCACTATCCCCAAACCGCGCAAGACTTATTCACAATGTTATCCACAGAAGGTTTTGTCGAACCGGATTTAAAAAATTGATCGTCAACAAAGCCCTGGAATCACTTGGCGGCCTTTACCGGCTTGCCTTTGTAAGTTTGTCCAGGTGGCGGCGCAGTAGGTTTTTTCTGGACTTCCTGCAGCAGATTGGCGCAATCGGTTTGTTGTTCTCCACTGATGTTGATCAAGGGAAGAATGGCCGCAACCGGTGCAACCACACCCAGCAAGATTGCTCCACCGGCCTTCAGCGCCAACACACCTTTATCCACGCCGATATTCGGATCCTTGAACGGGCCGGTCACAAACAACGGCGAGCGCAGCGAAATGATCCGCAAGCCCTTGCTGCGCGGATTGATGGTCAGATTAAGTTGCTCCTGAGCCAGATTGACGTCGCCGGTGATGTTAATGATTGCGTCCTCGGTATCCAGCGTAAAGGTGCGTGCCTGCATCAAGCCATTGGTGACAGCGAAATCGCTGGCCAGGCAATTGAGCTTCACCTGCTTGTCGCCGAATAGTTTGGATACCACCACGTTACCAATATTGAGACCCATCTCTTCCAGCAACAATTTGCTGATGGCGCCGTGGTTGATCAATGTCTTCAACTCACCATTGGATGAAGCCAGCATGGTCGCGACGGAATTACCGGTTGCGCTCAATGCCGCATCGCCGTTGATTTCACCGAAGCTGGTTTGTGCCGCATCCAGATTGGGGAACAGCTGCTGAATCTTGATGCGTCTTGCCGACAGCTTGAGCTCCGACTTCATCTTCGGCGCACTGCCGTCAAGTTTGATGTTGGATGTCAGATTGCCGCCCGCGATACCAAAGTTCAATGGCGTCAGCTGCAGCACCTTGTTATTCAGGTGCAGGTCGGCGCGGATGTCGGTGATCGGCAGATCTTTTTCCTTCACCACTTTGTGTGCCGTGAGTTTGACGTCGGCATCCAGTGCATCCCAGGCGTCGGTATTGAATTCCTTGACCGGCAATACCTTGTTCGACGGCTGGCGTTCTTCCGCGCCGCGTTCGGCCTTCTTGGTATTGGAGTCGGCGCCGATCAATGGCGCCAGATCTTCAAACTGCAAGAGATTGGAAACGATCTCGCCCTTAAGCAGCGGCCGTGGTTGTTTCGATTGGTATTCCAGTGTTCCGCCGATATCGCTGGAGCCGACCTTGCCGTTGAATTTTTCGTAGATCCAGTCACTTTGCTTCGGATCCAGTTTGCCGATCAAATGACCGGAAGTAGAAAATGGCGGCGTCTCCGGCAACAGCACGCCCGTCAGCGGAAACAGATGCGCCATGCTGTCGCCCGACAGATTCAACTGCAAATCGAGGGCTGCAAGTTCTTGCGGTTTGGTCAGTGTGCCTTTGACGGCGATGCGGGTTTTGCCGATGCGCACATCGGCTTCCAGAGGATACGGTTTGCTTTCATCTTGCAGCGACAACACGCCGCCGGCCTTACCTTCACCGCGGATGTCTGCTTTATTGAAACTGCCTTTGACCGTCCAACCAATGCCGTAGATTTTTTCCTTGCCGGGATCCAGCGTGTCGATATCTGCCTTCGCGTTGATCTTCTGGATGGCATCGTCAAGCTGCACGCTGCCTTTTCGAATCACGATTTTTTCAGGGCGAAATTCCCAGGTCGACGGCCCATCCGATTTGAAGGTCCAGTTATTGACCGCATCCTTGTTGCGCAACAGAGCAATTTGCGGCGTGTCTGCGTCGAGCGAAGGCAAGACGATTTTGTGTTGCAGCAGCGGCCATGGATTAAGTGTCACGTTCAGTTGTCTGATCGCGACCATATTGGAGTTGGCCGGCGCCCAGTCCGGATTGCCGAGCACGATGTCGGCCGCACTCACATGTGGCCACGGAACCCATCTGGCCCAACTGGTTTGCTGTGATTCCGGTTTTTGCCATTTGACGATCAGATCGCCCTGAATGGCGAAGTGGCGACCTGTTGCATCGCTGACGCGCTGGTTGATCCAGGGACGTGCGCGGTTCCAGTCAAAGTTGATGATCAGGACGATCAGCAAAATGATGAGTGTCAGTAAACCTGCGAGACTAAGCCCGACTGTCTTTGCAATTATTCTTGATGTTCGTGGCATAAATCATCCTAAAGAGTGTGATCAGCGCCAGCCGCATCAAGGGAAATCAAGATATCGTCAGCGCTTCATATTGATACGACCGAATTCATCATGAGTTGTTGCACTTAAATGTGCGCGCAACCACTTATGCGACGGGCTGCGGGCATCACGTTCATGCCACAGCATGTCCACATGTTCTTCGGGTGTTTTGAACGGAAGCTCTTTCACTACAAGCACTTCCGTCATGCCGGTTGCCGCAATCAGATGGCGCGGCAGCACGGTGATGAGTTCGGAACTGGCGACGATGCGACCGGCCGTAAAGAACTGGTTCACCGTCAGCAAAATCTTGCGTTCACGTCCCATGCCGGCGAGGACATCGTCGATCACCGCGTGAGGCTTGCCTGACAGGCTGACCAGTAAATGATCCGCCGAGCAATAATTATCGAGGGTCAATTCCTTGTCGGCCAGCGGATGGTTCTTGTGCATCACGCAAACATATTGACCGGTGTACAGACGCTCATGGCTGATCTGGGTTTTCAGGCCGTCGGCCAGCTGCGCCGTCACCCCCGGGAAAAATCCCACCGCCAGATCGACATCACCGCGCAACAGCATCGCCCGAGGATCGCGGGTGGTCAGCGGCATCATGCGGATCTTGATGCGCGGTGCGTCGCGCATGATGGTGCGCACCAGCGACGGCAGCCATAGCGCGGCAGTCGCATCCACCATCGCCATGCGGAACGTATTCTGCGCGCGCGATACGTCAAAGGTTTCCGGCGTGATCACCGCTTCCAGTTCCGACAAGGCCCGGCGCACGGTCGGCCACAGCTCTTCGGCGCGCGGCGTAGGTTTGACGCCGTGAGCGGTGCGGATCACCAGCTCGTCATTCAGAGTGTCGCGCAGGCGGCGCAAAGCGTTGGACACCGCCGGCTGCGTCATCGCCAGCAAATTGGCGGCGCGCGTGAGGTTTTGTTCTGTCATTACGGCGTCAAAAACGCGCAACAGATTCAGGTCTAGAGTCAAAAAGCTCATATCAGCCGCACCTTAATGTGGACGTAAATAAGGACGTAAAGGACATGGACGAAATAAACAATGGAAAAAGGAAAGACGGGCACATCAAAATAACAATATTCACAAAACCGATAACTGATATCCAAAACCGAAATTGGCAAAGCGAGTCATGGATCATTACACTGCAATGCAACATAACACATTTCGCAAGGAGTCCATCATGACCACATTGACCGCTAACTACTCTGCAAAGAACACTGGCACTGCTGCCGGCAAGATCGGTACTGCACTGCGCAACATCTTCGTTCGCTTCGTCCAGGCGCACGAATCGCAAGCTGCTTTGCTGACTGCTGACCAACACATCGTTGACGGCGCAGCGCAAATGAATCGCCTGGCCAACAAGTTTGAATCGACTCAGCCTAACCTGGCTGCTGAACTGCGTTTCATCGCTTCCCGCGGTTAATTCCAGTCAGTCGCTGTTAAGTATTTTGCAATACTACAGTGCGGTGATGTAGTTCGGAACGCGCCGGCAATCTGGCTATAACGACGCTTTCCACCGCTTCTGTAGAGCAACACCCCATTCAGTCTTGTGTTTTGATGCCTGTACCGACGTCTTGAGGCGGTATGGATTGCGCAACACAAGAAACTGTACGGCGTCTCCTCCTCCCTCTTTAGGAAGGATTTCCCCGCAAGCTTCGGCTTTGCGGGGATTTTTTTGCCCGCGTTTTCTTCGCATTCTTTCGAGACGCGTGACTACATATCTTGAGAATAATGCAGGACGGCGCTATTCACAATCTCTATATCTGATATGGAAACATGAAATTGGCAATGTGAGCCGAGGATGCATATACTGCAATGCAACAAGAGAACAAAATCATTCGATATCAGGGAAATCAATATCATGTCCGTCTTAGCCATCGCCTTTCCAGTTGAAGCCGCCGTTCCGGTTGCGCAATCGCTGATCGGTACAACCGTCGCTTTCATGCGTCCGTTGCTCGGCCTGGGCGTGCTGGTAACCCTCCTGATGGTTTTCAAGCCGCTGGTTATGGGCATCGTTCGCGCCGCCATCGTCATGGTCGTGCCGCGTAAGTCGCTGGAACAACGTGTGCGTCAGCACCGTTTCAATGGCGTCAAGATGCTCAACCGCATGGCCAACGATTACAGCCGCTCCCAGCCGAGTTTTGCCGCAGAACTGCGCAACCTGGCCGCCAGCGACAGATAAGAAAACTCCAGAAGCTGCAAGCAGCACAAGAATAAGCTGAGCAGCAGAGTAAAGATTGATAGTAAAGATTAAGTAACACGTACCGCGTCTCCTCCTCCCTCTTTAGGAAGGATTAAGCCCCACGAGTCCCAATTCGTGGGGCTTTTTTTTATTTGCGGACGATTTTTACCGTATTTAAAGGAAATTGCCTTGATTCCGGCTTTCTCCACTTTCTCCACCTGAGCCTGCGTGATAACGTAAGGGCTTGCCCGTATTCATTGATCGTTTCATTGATCGCTGCAGGCAGGTTTTGTCCGAATTTGTCCGCTTTTATCTGTATTCCATCAACACTCACTCCAGCCTCACCGCTTCGCCGACATCATGTGCCAGTTACTCGGGATGAATTGCAACACCCCCACCGACATCGTTTTCAGTTTCACCGGTTTTGCAAATCGCGGCGGATTGACGGATCACCACAGCGACGGCTGGGGCATCGCCTTCTTTGAAGGCTCCGGCGTGCGCCACTTCGTCGACTACCAATCCGCCATCACCTCGCCGGTCGCCGAGTTGATCAAGAGTTGCCCGATCAAATCCCAGCATGTCATCGCCCACATCCGCAAAGCCACGCAAGGCCGCGTCTCGCTGGCCAATTGCCATCCTTTTGTGCGTGAACTGTGGGGACGTTATTGGGTGTTCGCTCACAACGGTGACCTCAAGAATTTCACCCCGACCTTAAATGGCCCCTATCGTCCCGTCGGCACCACCGACAGCGAACTGGCGTTTTGCTACCTGTTGCAGCAGTTGCGCAACCGCTTCGGCGAAAACCTGCCGCCCTTGGCCGATCTGACGCAAGAGTTGCGCGAACTTACGCACTATATCGCCGGACATGGCCCATTTAACATGCTGTTGTCGGATGGGTCAGCCCTGTTTTCGCACTGCTCCACCAATCTGTACTACATCATCCGCCAGCACCCGTTTGCTTCGGCGCATTTGTCTGACCAGGATATTTCTGTGGATTTCTCCGAAGTCACCACCTCCAAAGACCGCGTCGCCGTCATCGTCACGCAACCTTTGACCACCAACGAAACCTGGACCCAGTTCCAGCAAGGCGAACTCAAAGTCTTTGTCGACGGCGCCGTTGTCGAATAAGCAGGATCAAGCCTGAATAAATGTGAATAAGTCCTTGGTAACAGTCATTACCAGGAGTTATTCACATCCGCTTGATTGATTAATAACTAAGCAGCACAGCGCCGCGACAACCCCGTATTGACGGCTCTGGCAGCAGGTTTATCACCTTCTACCGCCCTCCGCAGCCCGTTTTTGCCCCGCAATCACCGGTTTTCGATATTTCCGTCAATGCTTTGGCCGGCGATCGATATACATTTTTACTCTGTCAAAAGCAGTCTCTGCCTGTGGATAACTTTTCCCCATCAGAGTAAAATAGCGCGATGCGCAGTGTTGACATCAGGCTTCCCCCAAGTCAGCTCGGCACGCTTTTTTTGCGCAATTGCATATCGTATTTGCAACGCCTCTTTGCCCCTCATATTTAGATAAGAAGATTCATGGAAAATTTTTGGCAGGCTTGCTCCGCAAAGCTGGAGCAGGAACTGACGCCGCAGCAATATAGCGCCTGGATCAAGCCGCTGGCTCCGCTTGATTACGAAGATGGCCGCCTGCGTATTGCCGCGCCCAACCGTTTCAAGCTCGACTGGGTCAAGACCCAGTTCGCCAGCCGCATCACGACTATTGCCTCCGAGTACTGGGAAATGCAGATCGACGTCGAGTTCGTCCTCGATCCGCGTATCGGCGCAGCCCGTCGCGCTGCAGCTGCAGCGCCGATGCCTGCGGGCGCCGCCGGCATGCACAGCAATGGCGGCAACAGCCACGGCACCATGCTTGACGGCTATCCGACCGGTATCCAGCAATCTTTCGCCGAGCCGGTACCCCCGCCGGTCACTCCACGTCAGGAGTTGTCTCGCATTAACTCGGTGCTGACCTTCGACAACCTCGTCACCGGTAAAGCCAACCAGCTCGCGCGCGCCGCTGCGACGCAGGTCGCCAACAACCCGGGCGTGTCCTACAACCCGCTGTTCCTGTATGGCGGCGTCGGCCTGGGCAAGACCCACGTCATCCACGCCATCGGCAATCAGGTGCTGGCCGACAACCCCAACGCCAAGATCCGCTACATCCACGCCGAGCAATACGTACGCGACGTGGTCACGGCCTATCAGCGCAAGGGTTTCGATGACTTCAAGCGCTATTACCACTCGCTCGACCTGCTGCTGATCGACGATATTCAATTCTTCGGCGGCAAAAGCCGCACCCAGGAAGAGTTCTTCTACGCCTTTGAAGCCCTGATCGCCGCCAAAAAGCAGATCATCATCACCAGCGACACCTATCCCAAGGAAATCAGCGGCATGGATGATCGCTTGATTTCGCGCTTCGATTCCGGCCTCACCGTCGCCATCGAGCCGCCCGAGCTGGAAATGCGCGTCGCCATTCTGATGAAAAAGGCCACCCTGGAAGGTGTCCAGCTGTCCGACGATGTCGCCTTCTTCGTCGCCAAGCACCTGCGCTCCAACGTTCGCGAGCTCGAAGGCGCCTTGCGCAAGATCCTCGCGTACTCCCGATTCCACGGTAAGGACATCACCATCGACGTCGTCAAAGATGCGTTAAAAGACCTCTTATCCGTCCAAAACCGTCAGATCTCCGTTGAAAACATCCAAAAAACCGTCGCCGACTTCTTCAACATCAAAGTCGCCGACATGTATTCCAAGAAGCGCCCGGCCAATATCGCCCGCCCGCGCCAGATCGCCATGTACCTGGCCAAGGAACTGACGCAAAAAAGCCTGCCGGAAATCGGTGACCTCTTCGGCGGCCGCGACCACACCACCGTGCTGCACGCGGTACGCAAGATCGCCGCCGACCGCACCAAAAATCCGGAATGCAACCACGAACTCCACGTGCTTGAGCAGACCCTGAAAGGTTGATTTGAGAACCCCAATTTGCCCCTTCAACAAGGGTTGATTTGATACAATGAGAGAGTTGGTCCGGTTTGTCCCGGCGACTCTTTTGTTGCTAAAAAAGCATGGCGCGGTCAGTGGGCGGTTAGTCAGTCGTCATCGTCATGTCATGGGGTGGGCATACCGTAAGCGAGGATGGATTCGTCGCGCAGCACGATGTAGCGCAGCAGCACAGAGGCAGCAGCAAGCCCGCGCTATCGCAACGAAGCCCTTTTCAAATTGCAGCAACTTTGCGGAAACGACGGCAAAACTGAGCGCAGACGGAGGACCAGACCGGATTGCAGACAGAATTTGAAAGCGGCTTTCAGCATCCTTTAAACCACTAATTACCAAGGATATAGAGACTATGCAATTGGTCAAAACCCAACGAGATACGCTTCTCCGGCCACTGCAAATAGTGAGTGGTATTGTCGAGCGTCGGCACACATTGCCGATTCTGGCCAATATCCTCATTCGCAAGGACGGCGAAAAAGTGTCTTTCCTGTCGACCGACATCGAAGTGCAGATCACCACGCACGCCGAAGTCGGCTCCGGTAGCGAAGCCACCGCCACCACCGTCGCCGCGCGCAAACTGCTCGACATTCTGCGCGCCCTGCCCGATTCGGGCGAAGTGACGGTTACCCTGTCCAACAAGCGCCTGACGGTGCAATCCGGCAAGTCGCGTTTTGCTCTGCAAACGCTGGCCGCCGAAGAATTCCCGACCGTCGCCCAGGCCGAGCACTACAACGCGCAAGTCACGCTGCCGCAAAAGACCCTGAAGCACCTGTTCAACATGGTCCACTTCTCGATGGCGCAGCAAGACATCCGTTACTACCTCAACGGCCTGCTGCTGGTCGTCGAAGGCAAGAACGTCATCGCCGTTGCCACCGACGGTCACCGTCTGGCTTTCTGCCAGGTCGCGACCGAGCAAGAATTCCCGCGCCAGGAAGTCATCATCCCGCGCAAGACCATCATCGAACTGCAGCGCCTGCTGGACGAAAGCGACGAACCAGTCCAACTGGAAATCGCCAACAACCAGGTCAAGCTGACTTTCGCCGATATCGAACTGATCTCCAAGCTGGTCGAAGGCAAGTTCCCCGACTACACCCGCGTAGTGCCGAAGGGCTACAAGAACAACTTCACCATCGGCCGCGAACAGCTGCTGCGCTCGCTGCAACGTGCCGCGATCATGACCAGCGACAAGTTCAAGGGCGTGCGTTGGGTGATTGCACCAGGCAGCCTCAAGATCAGCTCCACCAATGCCGACCAGGAAGAAGCGGTTGAAGAACTCGAAATCGACTACGGCGGCGACAGCGTCGACATCGGTTTCAACGTCACCTACCTGCTCGACGTGTTGAACAACCTCAAGGGTGACTTCGTCAACATCGCCCTGGGCGACGCCAACTCCTCCGCATTGATCACCATTCCCGACAATGCCGATTTCAAATACGTCGTCATGCCGATGCGCATTTGATTTCAGTTAGCAGAAAGTAGACGAGGGGCCGTGCGTAAGACGGCCCTTCGCCACTTTTAAGAATTCGGTTTCATCCCCGATTTCAGCAGTTCGCTTGCAGTTTCCTTGTAGTTTCTTAGTATTTAGTCAGGCAGTTCCGTTAGTTTTTTCAGAAGGTAGCCATGTCCCAAGTCCCAGCAGACAACACCGATCAACCGCAACAAAATCAATATGGAGCCTCCTCCATCCAGATTCTGGAAGGTCTGGAAGCGGTCCGCAAACGTCCCGGCATGTACATCGGCGACACCTCTGACGGCACTGGTCTGCACCACCTCGTCTTCGAAGTTCTGGATAACTCCATCGACGAATCGCTCGCCGGCCATTGCACCGAAATCCACGTCACGATTCACTCCGACAACTCGATCTCGATCACCGACAACGGCCGCGGCATCCCGACCGGCATCAAGATGGACGACAAGCACGATCCCAAGCGCTCCGCCGCCGAGATCGTCATGACCGAGCTGCACGCCGGCGGCAAGTTCGACCAGAATTCCTACAAGGTTTCCGGCGGCCTGCACGGCGTGGGCGTCTCTTGCGTCAACGGCCTGTCCAAACTGCTGCGCCTGACTATCCGTCGCGACGGCAAAATGTACGGCATGGAATTCGTGCGCGGTATCCCGCAAGACCGCCAGATCGAAACCATCGACGGCGTCCAGGTCTCTCCGATCAAAGTCCTCGGCGACACCGACAAGCGCGGCACCGAAGTCCACTTCTGGGCCGACGAAGAAATCTTCACCCACGTTGAATTCCACTACGAAATCCTGGCCAAGCGCATCCGCGAACTGTCCTTCCTCAACAACGGCGTGCACATCCGCCTGACCGACCAGCGCACCGGCAAGGAAGAAGACTTCGCCTTCGAAGGCGGCACCCGCGGCTTCGTTGAATACATCAACAAGAACAAGAGCGTTCTCAACCCGACCATTTTCCAGGCCACCGGCGAACGCATGTCGGACCAGAACACCAATATCAGCGTCGACGTCTCCATGCAATGGAACGACGCCTACAACGAGCAAGTGCTCTGCTTCACCAACAACATTCCGCAACGTGACGGCGGCACTCACCTCACCGGCCTGCGCGCCGCGATGACCCGCGTCATCAACAAGTACATCGAAGAAAACGACTTCGCCAAAAAAGCCAAGGTCGAAGTCTCCGGCGACGACATGCGCGAAGGCCTCACCTGCGTCTTGTCCGTCAAAGTCCCCGAGCCAAAGTTCAGCTCGCAGACCAAAGACAAGCTGGTATCGAGCGAAGTCCGCGGCCCGGTTGAAGAAATCGTCGCCAAGACCCTCACCGACTTCCTGCAAGAAAAACCGAACGACGCCAAGATCATCTGCGGCAAGATCGTCGAAGCCGCGCGCGCCCGCGAAGCCGCACGCAAGGCACGCGAACTGACCCGCCGCAAAGGCGTCATGGACGGCCTCGGTCTCTCCGCCAAACTGGCCGACTGCCAGGAGAAGGATCCGGCGCTGTGCGAACTCTACATCGTCGAGGGTGACTCCGCGGGCGGCTCGGCCAAACAAGGCCGCGACCGTAAATTCCAGGCCATCCTGCCACTGCGCGGTAAGGTCCTCAACGTCGAAAAGGCGCGCTTCGAAAAGATGCTCTCCTCCGAGCAGATCACCACCCTGATCGCCACCCTCGGCACCAGCATCGGCCCGGACGAATTCAACGCCGACAAACTGCGCTACCACCGCATCATCATCATGACCGATGCGGACGTCGACGGCGCCCACATCCGCACCCTGCTGCTCACCCTGTTCTATCGCCAGATGCCGCAACTGGTCGAGCGCGGTCACATCTACATCGCCCAACCGCCGCTCTACAAGGTCAAGGCCGGCAAGGACGAGCGCTACCTGAAAGATGACGTCGAAGAAGCGCACTACATGATGCAGATCGCCTTGAACGATGCAGAGCTCGTCCCAAGCGAAGGCGCAGCACCCATCAGCGGCGCACCGCTGACCGAACTGGTCCGTCAGTACAACACCGCCAACGCCATCATCATGCGCTTGACGCGCATGATCGACGCCACCGCGCTGTCCGCCATCATGACCGGCGTCACCCTGCAGCTGAACACCGCTGCTGAAGCCGAGCAATCGGCCATCGCGCTGAAGACCGCGATCAACGACCCGGGCATCGACGTCATCGTCCGCTCCGACGAGCTGACCGACAAGCACATCCTGCGCATCCAGCGCATGTACCACGGCAACATCAAAGTCACCGCCATCGACACTGACTTCGTCAACGGCCCCGACTATCAAGTGTTGGCCAATGCAGCCGCAACCTTCCGCGGTCTCATCGGACGCGGCGCACTGATCCGCCGCGGCACCGGCGACAAGATCAAGGAAAGCGCCATCAACGACTTCCACCAGGCCATGGCATGGCTACGCGAAGAAGCCGAACGCGGCGTCAGCAAGCAGCGCTATAAAGGTCTGGGTGAAATGAATCCGGAACAGCTGTGGGAAACCACCATGGACCCAACTGTCCGCCGTCTGTTGAAAGTGCAAATCGAAGACGCGATCGCCGCGGATCAGATTTTCATGACGCTGATGGGCGATGATGTTGAACCGCGCCGTGCGTTTATTGAGTTGAATGCGCTGCAGGCTGGGAATATTGATGTTTGATGATGAGGTCTAGAGAATTTGGAGACTCTCACGAGTTCCATTTTCATAGCTGTTAGACGACTCTGAATCTTCGCTAGCAAAGAATGCCCCGATACAAATCGGGGCATTTTTATATTTGATATTCGTACAAACTCTATTGCTGATAAGTGAGAGACATCATCTTTCCAAATTCAGGAAAATTCAATTTCTCCTTGTTTCTCACCTTTTGGAACAACAACTCCGCTTAAGGCGTCGGACACCGAAAACGCAACTGCTTTAGCTAGATCACTGGGCACTGCATTGCCTATTTGAGTGTACTGAGAGCTTATCGGGCCAGAGAATTTATAGTCTAAAGGGAATGTTTGAATAGCAGCAGCTTCTTTCACGGTAATTCTTCGTAGACTGCTGGGTGCATCATTCATTCCAAGCGGAAGGCCGCCATTTCTAAGCGACGAATGATAGTTTTCCACCCAATTTTCTTTCCCTTCAAATACGTGTGCCTCGTCGATAATCGGCGTTTTATTTCCACCCATACTTGCTGGGAGGGTACAAGAAACTCCGTCTGTATTTATCGGGCGGCCAAGTCCGTTAAACAACATCCCAGCGTAAGGTGATTTACGCATAACAGGATTTTCCGCCAGGGTGATTTTTGCTTTGCAAGTAAGTGGATTTTTCTCGGTTCCTGCAGGCCCAAAATGTGTGAGGATTTCACGAACTGAAAGCGGATCTTTTTTATATTTTTCAAAATAGGCCGCATTGAATACGATCCCCATAGATTTTCTAAATCCGACAAAGAAAACGCGCTCACGAGATTGGGGAACTCCAAAGTCTTTTGCATTTAAGAGATAGAGACTTGCACAATATCCAGCAACTTGAGCTCGCCGCATTAGTTCATCACGAATAGCACTGAATTTTGCCAATGAAGCAAGAGCCTTAACATTTTCCATTACGAAAACGGATGGCTTAAGATATTCAACAACATCCATGTAAGAAAAGACCAATTTGCTTCTTTCATCATCTAAGTCCATTTTGCCAGCAACCGAAAATCCCTGGCATGGCGGACCTCCTATGACGCAGTCAATCGTTCCGGGTTTGGGGAGTTCATTGAATACGTCATTTATATCTCCGCGATGCATGACCCCTTCACGATGATTCAAATCGTATGTTGCTGCGGCATGAGGCATTAATTCGTTGGCCCAAACAATATTAAACCCAGCCTTTTGAAAACCAATATCCATGCCACCGGCACCGGTGAATAGAGAAACAGCCGTAAATTTTTCAGTCATTAAATTATTCGATTTTGGAATACTTAGTTAATTGTAGCACGCTTGCCCCCATGAAATTCACCCGCCTCAGCTCTATTCATGACGTACGCCACCAAAGGCTCATTGGATTACTTGTGAAGGCACGTAATGAGGCCGGAATTTCCCAGACTGAACTGGCGCATGCTCTCGGACTAAAACAACCAGATATTTCCAAGATCGAAAATAACGAGCGCAGGCTCGATGTTATCGAATTCTTGGATGTTGTGACTTTCATCTCAATCCGTTGCAAGCGCCCTAGTTTGGTTCGTGAAATTATTAACCAAATTTTAGAGGGAACGCGTGACGCCTGATCAAAGAAATATTAAAGCTAAAAAATTTGTCAGCGAATGGCTCATTAAAGGGCGAGACTTTAGCCCCCCCGCTGAAGTGATGGCAACTCTGTCAGAAGCACAAAGGGTTCTTACAGATCTTATTCCAATAAAAAGCAAAGGATTTCGAGGGGTAGTGCTTACCGCGATTGTTGGTATGGAACTCGATCCAACATACTCACCGCTGATCGATTTCTATGACTGCAATCCTCGAGCAATCTTTGAGCAAGGGATCTTTTATGCATTGCAAGACGCGCTGATTCCTTGTGGGAAATCAGATCCATTAAATGTGGCAAAAAACATTCAGAAATTGGACTACGACTGGGCAAGAAGACGCCGCCCTGAATCAGCCGCTATGGCCGTTGTCAATTATCTCAAATTGTTAGATAAGGCGCGAGATAACCCTACCCACTATACTAATCTCTTACTGCTCTACTTTCATGAATTGTACCTTTATGGACAATACGTGAAGAGCCTCTATGTTCCAATGCAACAAAACACAAATACAGCGCCATTGGAAATGGGGGAAAAATTTGCCAAATTTACTACGGATTGTCCTGAGGGCGGAAGCGTTCCACAATTCATCGTTGGGCATCTTCTCAACCTTTTGAGAGAGCATGACCTAAAAGTGGCCACTGTCGAAGGCTATGAAGAAAGTGTTTTTGGGACAAATACCACGTCAAAAAAACCCGCAGATATTTGGGAAGTTCTAACAGACGGGACTATCGGTACCCTATATGAAGTAACAGTAAAGCAAATAGATAAAAAAAGGCTTGACGACATTGTCGACGCCACAATCGGACAAACATGGGAAGACCGCCCTGTTACATTTATTTGTAATCTTCCTCGTGACATCACAAGCCTCGGCATACTGAAACCATTTATAACTTACCGAGAAAAACATTTCCAGTTCTTAGACATTCAGCATTTTGTTCGGATCACGTATAGTTTACTAAACGACGAACAACGGGTCAGATTCAATGCCTTTGTCGATGTTTTTGTGAGCGACGTTAATCGAGATGTGGCAACTAAACAGTATTGGAGTACCAATTTTAGTTAATTGGAGCCGCATCTTTGGTGCAGACCCAAAATGACGCTGGTTGAGATATGTGATCTAGGTTAGCAGGAGTCACCGGAGCAACTAGCCAATCTAATGGAGCAGAATATTCCTGTCTCCAGTCGGCGCACAATCAACAATGTAAAAAGGCGTAGTCTCTAACTACGCCGGTGCTGACTTTATTTGCAATGATGGGTCTGTCAGCATCTTGTAGGAGTTGCCATTTAATCTGATGCGCTTTGGCATGGAACTTAACTGTCATAAAATATGAGCTCTGCTCCCAAAGCGGACACACCAAGTTGATTGCGATTTTTACAATCTCTGCTCATTCACAACAATTAAAACTTCCCTTAAGAGAAGCCGGACTCAAAGGAGACACACCATGCCAACAGGAACCGTAGAGTTACACCGCATCCTCCGCACCACCCCCGACAAAATCTACCGCGCCTTCACCGACGCAGCTGCCCTCGCCAAGTGGCTTCCGCCCTACGGTTTCACCTGCACGGTGGAGCATCTGGAGGCCAAAGTCGGCGGTACCTTCCGCATGTCGTTTTCAAACTTCACCAGCGGCAACGGCCACTCTTTCGGCGGCGAATATAAGGAGCTGGTACCGGGCGAACTGATTCGTTACACGGACAAGTTTGATGATCCGAATCTGCCTGGCGAATTGCTGGTGACGGTGAAGTTGAAGCCGGTCTTGACCGGCACGGAAGTGCGCATTACGCAGTCGGGGATTCCGGAGCTCATTCCGGTGGAGATGTGTTATCTCGGTTGGCAGGAGTCGCTGGCGCAACTGGCCAATCTGGTGGAGCCGAATATTCCCGGCTAGCGTGAGACTGTATTGCTCAAGTCGGCGCGCAATCAATAATAAAAAAGGGAGGGGGCGGGATGAAGACCGTTTGGCTTTTTCTCGCGCTGGCTTTTATCGCGGTTCATCAATCTGCCGTCGCTACCAACACGCCTTGTTCAGGGAAAAAGGGTGGCGTCTCTCACTGTGCCGGTGCTGACTTTATTTGTAATGACGGTTCTGTCAGCGGGTCGAAGAAGGTCTGTTCTATGTCCAACCAGCAGCGGCTGATGCCGCTTGCGAAGGATGATGAGGATGGCTGCAGTTGTCGCAGCCATCGCTATTGCACTGGCCCGCGCGGAGGGCAGTTTTGTTATACGGACAACGGCGATAAAAGTTATCGGCGTCGCTGACTTGTTTTAGTCTTAGCCTTAGTCGCCCAGATCGATGATGCTGGTTGTCGGGATTTCCGGCGGCGTCTCATAAAAGCTTGCGATCCAGGCTTGCTCGCCACCCTCTGCAAACTGTGCGAGCACTTCACACACAAAATTAATCGATCCCTTGTCCAGGCTGGCAAACGGATCATCCAGCAAATTCACCACCGCTCCCGCAGCAAACGCTCCCGCCAGATAGACCTTGCGCTTGCTGCCGGTCGACAGCATGAACAGCTTCTTCTCCACATGCGGCGTCAGCGACAAGCCTTCCAATAATTCCGGCAGCGCCGCATCGTCAAAGCCGGGAAAACGCGCCCGCACCGACGCAAAATATTCCGGCACCGTCATCTGGTCGAATGCTTCCGTACGCGGGTCGACGTAGTAGACCTGTTGCTTGTATTGCCCGGCTTGTTCGTCCAGGCGAATGCCGTTGATGGCCAGTTGGCCGCTGTGTGCTTTCTGTTCGCCGGCCAGCAGGCGGATCAGGCTGGTTTTGCCGCGTCCGTCGCCGCCGCGGATGATGGTGACGCCGGCGGGGATGGCGAGCGTGAGCTTGTTGAACAGTTCGCGCTCGGGGTAGTTGAAGCTCAGGTCGGTCGCCTGGAGGATAGTCGGGCTGGTCATCGGGGTGGTGTCTTTGTGTTGGTTGTCGGCGTTGCGTTCACAGGGCGCAAGGGCCATTCGTCGTTTGCAGGATTGTAAAGCAGCGTGTAAATCAGCAGGGGCATGTGCTTGCTCGCATGGCTATCCGGCTTCACGTCGCTTTGTGCGGATCGGCACGGTGATCAGCATCGGAGGCGAGGTTGCGAGCGGTATGCAACGTAATGGTGATCTCCCCATTCCTCTCCAGCACCGCGCGCGCTACGTGCTCCAGCGTGGCGCCGTCTTCCTTCTTGCGCAGGGCGACGTCGATGTCGCGGTCGCTGATCAGGCCGGCGCGCATCTGGTGGTGGTCTTTGCGGCCGTCTTTGACGAGCAGGCGTTCGGTGCCGCTGATGAGGTCGTCGAGCCATGACCAGCGCGTGACCAGCACGCCGATCAGGCGGTGCAGCAGGACCAGTACGGCGCCGGCGGCAAGTGTCGGCAGCATCGGCGAGGCGCCGACGATGGCGCGGCTGAGGATGGCGCCGAGCAGCACCGTGATGCACAGGTCAAACGCGCTGCGCTGGCCGAATGAGCGGCGGCCGGCGATGCGCAGGAAGATCAGCGTGAAGCAGAACACGATCAGCGCACGGATGACCATGGCGGTCGCGCCGATCTGGTCGGTGGCGTCGATGAGCTGGTTGAGGTCTTGCATGCGGTTTTCTCGATTGCGGGTTGTGGGGTTGTCGGATGGGACGAGAGGCGATTGTAATTCAGGGCGGAGGGCTTCCAATGCGGGATTGGCGTGCATTTGTGGTGGCGGCAGTTGCTGGTGCGACGCTGGGTCCTGACTTTCGTCAGGACGACAGTGTAATGGGGAAGTCATTGGCGGCGTGATTGGTGTTGGGCTTGCGGCAAGCCGAATCCTGTCGCACAAAACCTTATCATCAAGGCAATGCCGAAACGGCATGGGACTTTCCCATGCTGTATTTGTATAGTGATATGCCGGAAAAGCCACGTCGCCAAGCGTCTTCATCGCACAGTCAACGCGCCGGCATTGCGGCGAATTCAAACCAATTCAAGCCACTTCAAGCGAAACTTCAGGGAAAAGAGCGGGAACAATGGAAATCAAATGGGTCGAGGACTTTTTGTCGGTGGTGGAGACGCTCAACTTCAGCCGCTCGGCGAAGCTGCGCAATGTGACGCAACCGGCGTTCGGTCGCCGCGTCCGTTCGCTGGAGGCCTGGCTTGGCGCGGAGCTGTTTGACCGCTCCACGTACCCGTGTGCGCTGACGCCGGCGGGCGAGTCCTTTGTGCCGATCGCGCGCGAGATGCTCAATCAGTCGACCCAGGCGCGCCTGATCCTGCGCGGTCAGCTGGCCGGTGCGCAGGCGACGGTGAAGTTCGCCATGCCGCACACTTTGCTGCTGACCTTGTATCCCAAGCTGCTGTCCGAAATCGAGAAGACCACCGGCCCCATGGCGACCACCGTGCAGGCCACCAATGTGCACGATGCCGTAATGGCACTGGTCGAGCGCAACTGCGATCTGCTGATCTGCTATCACCATCCGCAGCAGGGCATCGATCTGGACAGCGAACGCTATGCGATGCTGTCGCTCGGCAAAGAGCCGCTGCGTCCCTACGTCAAAGCCGTGCGCAAGGGCGTGCCCAAGTACGCGCTGCCGGGCACGCCTGCGGAGCCGGTGCCTTTCCTGAGCTATTCTTCCTATTCGTCGCTGAGCCGCATCGTCGAGAAGCAGCTCAGCGCCAGCCCGCGCCCGGTGCATGTGTTCCGCCGCTTTGAATCCGACCTGGCCGAGGGTTTGAAGAGTATGGTGCTGGAAGGCCACGGCGTTGCCTGGCTGCCGGCCAGCGCCGTCACGCGCGAAGTCGCCGAAGGCAAGCTGACCCTGGCGGTCGCACCCAATGACAATGAGGCCCTCGCAACGGGCCTGTGGAGCGACGAAATGGATATCCGCGTCTATCGCCGCATCGATGACGCACGACCGGATCTGGATCGCATCTGGGCCTGCCTGAGTGCGGCGCATGGGGTACGTTAATCCTGTGCGCTGATCCTGCATGCGATCCGTCAGTACAAAATTTGCATCAACTCACCCAAGTACATAGAAGAGGACCACCGTGAAGCTCATTACCAATCAACAAGTCAGCGAACTCGTCACCACCGCCGACGCCGTGCAAGCCATGCGCGAAGCCTTCGCCGCCGCCGGTAGCGGCGCCCAGCAGGCGCGCGTGCGCACCAGCGCTTCCAACGGCGTGATGCTGTCGATGATGGGCGCGGTGATTCCCGACGCAGGCATCGCCGGCGCCAAGGTCTACACGACGATCAAGGGCGCGTTCAAGTTTGTGATCACGCTGTTCTCGACCGAAACCGGCGCCCCGCTGGCAACCATCGAAGGCGACACCATGACCGGCCTGCGCACGGCTGCCGCCACCGCCGTGGCTTGCGACGCACTGGCGCGCAAGGACGTCGACACGCTGGCCATCATCGGCACCGGCGTGCAGGCGCGCTCGCATATCCCTGCGATCCTGCAGGTGCGCAAGTTCAAGGAAATCCTGATCGCTGGTCTCTCCGGCCAGCAAGAACTGGCGGACGAAGTCACCAAGACCTACGGCATCCCCGCACGCGTGGTGGAGATCGACGACGCCGCACGTCAGGCCGACGTGCTGGTGACCGTGACGCGCGCGACCACGCCACTGTTCTCGGGTGACCTGTTGAAGCCGGGCGCGTTCGTCGCCGCCGTCGGCGCCAGCAAGGCCAACGTGCGCGAGCTGGACGACGTCGCCATCAAGCGCGCCGCAGCGCTGGTGGTGGAATGGAAGCCGCAGGCGCAAACCGAAGCCGGCGATCTGGTGCAATGCGCACCGGGTACTTTCGACTGGGCCAATGTGTGGGAGCTGGGCCAGGCTGTTGACGGCAGCATCGGCTATAAGCGCAAGGGCGGCAAAGACGACGATATCGTAATCTACAAAGCCATCGGTATCGGTCTGGAAGACGTGGCGCTGGCGGGTCTGGCGTACCGCAAGGCGGCGGCGCAAAACGGCTGGTAGTCGCGACAACGAGCTAGCCATTAGTCTGGCGATATGGCAAACGGCGGCTTGCGGGTCGCCGTTTTGCTTTTATGTATGTCCTGGATGGCAGGTACGCTAGCTGACGACACTGGGTCCTGACTTTCGTCAGGACGACGGCGGTAGTAAATCCTGCAGGCTTCGATTTCACCTACCGTTGTCCCAGCGTCGTCAACGGCGGCGGAACTACCCTACTCACTGCTCACGCAATTGCAGACCTCTTCCTACGCCAGCTTGCGACACTGTCCGATGCCGGTCGCAGCGCGTGTCGACTAAAGTGATAGATGTCACCAAGGAAGGAGCACCCCATGCCTAATCCCCCAATCCCTCAGAGCAAGTCCGATGCATCATCCTCCGCGCGACCCAATCCAGACCGCGAATATGAGGACTCGACCGAGAGCAAACTCGATCACAGCAAGCCGCCGCATCATGACAAAACGGCGGCAGACAAGCAGCACAAGGACGAGCCGCAACTCTCCGTCGGCAAGCCTTGAACAGTGATTGTTTCATTGCGGCAAGCGGGGCCGCAGATGGGCGCGTGCTCCATGACAGACGCACTTCACAGGAGTAAGCTGATCCTCGTTAGGCCCGCCTGCGTCTACCTGTCTTTCCCTCTGGGCGCGCAGCCGGAAGCCTGAAGGAGAACATCATGCGCAATCAAGATACCGTTCGCCCGACCTCGACTCCGGTGTTCCGCTTCACGGCTCCCCTTCCGCCGAAATCTCCCGCTGCGGAAGAAACCTTCGATCCCGACCACGAATACGAAGACTCCACCGAAACCCGCCTCGATCACACCCGCCCGCCGCATCATGACGAGGCGGCAGACAAGCTGAAAAAACACAAGGAAGAACCGCAGATTTCGATCGGCGATGCGTAGGGTTTGTCCGGTGTCTGAGAGTGCGGGAGTTGGTCTTACGCCACCGCGCGCGCCAGCGTAATCGCCTTCTCCGGACAAGCCGTCACGCATAATCCGCAAGCGCGGCAGGCCTCGGCGTTGGGGGTGTAGGCGACCTGCATGCCGTGTACGCGCAGCTTCAGTTTATTGAGCAAACCGAGCGGTGCGTAGTCCGCATCGTCGATGCGGCGAATCGTGAAGACGTTCTCGGGGCAGACATCAAGACAATCGCCCTTCCCTTCGCAACGCTTTAAATTGACCACCGGCACAATGACGCCGGCAGGCTGTTTGCAGCCGGTCGTTGAGTTTTTGTTCATGGTGTTCTTTCCGCCGACCGGCTTTGATTTGATGTGGACGGCTTAGACGCTGCCAGGTGTTTGCGGTGGATTGGGCGGCACATCTTTCGTGTCGACGTCGCCACGATGCCAGCCGCCGCGGAATCGGCCAAAGCCGCGCATGCCTTCCTTGAACTTCTTGCGTTCTTCTTCACTCATCTGTTCCCAGCGCTGACGCCGGTCATGGCAACCGCCACGGCCGCGGAAGCCGCCGAACAGGATCTTGCACAGCACGAACAATCCCAGTGCCTGTATATAGTCGATCTGGTGCGCGCCGGTGAACAGGGACGGCATCAGCCAGTTCCACAAGGACATGACGACAAAGCCGAGTGCGGCGACGCCGGCGATGATGAAGACCAGGATCTTCCAGAATTTACGTTTGCAGTGCATGGGGCCGTTCATTTTTTCCTCCGTACAGATTGAATCAGGTTAAAGATGGAATTCAAGGTGCAGTGCAGATGGTGAATTTCAGATCGCGACTACAAATTGAACTCGTCATATAGGGTTTGCAGGCGTGACCGCAGATGCAGTACCGCATAGCGTTTGCGCCCCAGCAGCGTGTTGATGCTCACGCCGCTTTCAGCGGCCAGTTCTTTAAAGCTGCGCCGCTCCAGTTCATGCGCGATAAAGACTTCGCGTTGTTCCGGAGGCAGTTCTTCCAGCGCGTCCTGCAACTCGGCCAGCAGCATGGAGCGCGCATAAGCGGCTTCCGGGCCGGCGTCGGTATCAGGCAGCATCTGCTCGAGCCAGCCGTCGTCGTCGTCTTCCGCATCGGCGGAAGCATCCGGCAGGGCTTGCTCTTTCTTCTTGCGAAACCGATCAATGATGCGGTTGCGCGCCACACGAAACAGCCACGCGCCGACCTGTTCGATCGGTTCGGGCAGACGGCAGGCTTCCACCAATTCGAAAAACACATCCTGCAAAATGTCTTCCGCCTCGCTCGGATCGGGTACCCGCGTGCGAATGAAGTTGCGCAGCCGTACGCGCTCGCGCAGGACGGTGTCGGTGATGTGTTTATCGTTTTGAGCCATCGTCGGTTCCATGCTGTGAAGACGGATCACAGCGGCGGATATTGTGAGAACGGCAAAATAATCTGAAGGCGGTGTTTTCAGGCCGCAAATGGTGCGTCATTCTAAGGGAGAACATTACCGGTCTACAGCAAAGTCATCGTCGTCTGTTTTGCCGATCATCACGTCGATCACGAGCACTTTTCCGGCCAGGGTCGCAAAGTCTGAAAACCGGCGTGGATGCGGCTTTGCGGCCGGATTGTTGTCGACATGGCCACGAATGTTGTCGATGTTATTACGCTTGAGACGCAATGCGTTGTGTTTTTATTCAGGCTTTCACATAAAAGCTGCCGGAAGCGCGTTTTGGGGATGTACAGTTGCGCCGGATCGTTTTACATTCTCTGATTGAGGGCGATTTTTCAGGGGTGTATTTCAGAAGCTGTATTTCCAACGCAGGATAAAAGTTAAATAACAACGGGAAAAAGCGACGATGGCAGCTGTGCAGACGGACGTCAGCGATAAACATGGTTTCGGCATCGGCCTCAGCGGCGGTGCGGGAGCGACCGTGTCGTTGCGCCTTCCCGGCCATCCCATGAGCGAGCCCGACGAACGTCTGGGCCGCCTGCTGTGGAACATCACCTCGCTGGCCGGCCTGCTGTGCGACGCACCGATCACCATGATCTCGCAATTGCAGGGCGAATTCGATTGCTCCGAACGCGGTGCCTTGACGATGACAGCTGCCGTCGCCCTCGACAGCGGTGTCGATCATCGCCGCCAATGGTGGCGTTTTGCAGGACAGTCGAGCGTGGTGTGCAGTATCGCCGACTTCAGCCTTTGCGAAACCGCCGTCACCACACCCGACCGTATTACCGAAATCGGTGACCTCCGCCTCGATAGCCGTTGCGCCGATCTGGCCATGTTGAAGACCGTGCCTGAGGCGCGCTTCTATGCAGCGATTCCACTGAGCGATCAACACGGCGAACTCATCGGCACGCTATGCGTACTTGACCGCGTGCCGCGCCGTCTGACACCGCATCAGCGCGACGGCCTGCGTCTGTTGGCGCAGCAGTTCATGGAACAGTTGGAAATGCATCGCGACATGCAGCAGTTGCAGCGCCAGACGCTGACCGATGCATTGACCGGCGTCGGCAATCGCCGCGGGTTTGACCGTCGCCTGCACGAAGAATGGTCGCGCCATATTCGCAGCGGTGCCGCCTTGTCGCTGCTGATGATCGATGTCGACAAGTTCAAGCAATACAACGACGTCTATGGCCATCCGGCCGGCGACGTCATCCTCAATCTGCTGTGCGAGTTGCTGCGCATGCCGCTACGCGCCAGCGACTTCGTGGCGCGCTACGGCGGCGACGAGTTTTCCATCATCCTGCCCAATACGCCGCAGGCGGGCGCGCAACTGGTGGTGGATCGGATTCAGACCATGCTGACGACGGCGCAGTGGCCGAACTGCATGGTGACCGTCAGCGTCGGCATCGCCACGCTGGAGCCGGAAGAAACCTGCGACTTCGCCACGCTGCTGGCACGTGCTGATCAAGCCATGTATCTGTGCAAGCGCAGCCGCCGCGAAGCGGACAAGCGCGACTGACTTGCAAGCTCAAACGCCCCGGTTTCAGGGCGCCTTCGACGTCGACTTCGACTTCAACGCCTTCAGCAACATCTGCCCCATGATCTCCGGCCGTCCCTGGAAGATGGTCTGTACTGTATCGACGCCGGTCAACTCACGCCGCAACTGATTGCGCAGTGCGTGATCGTCGGCCAGCCGGATGGTCGCCTGTACATAGTCCTCCACCGTCGGCGTCACCAGCCACTGTGGAAATTTCAATCGTCCGAACAAGCCTTCATCGATGTGCTCGTGCACTTCGCGCCCGGTCTTGCACACGCCAACCAGGCCTGCGCTGACGGTGTCGATGATGCCATTGGTATTGCCGAAGGGGAAAGGGTTGATGAACATGTCGCAACCCGCAATCACCTGCATGTAGGCGCTGTAATGCTGATGCGGATACACCGTCGCAGCGTCGCCGAGAAACTGGCCGATCACGCGCTTGACCTGCGGATAAATCAGCATGCCCTGCGCCTGCCCGATCAGGAAGTGGAAATGCACCTTGCTCTTCGCTTCGCGCAGGATGCGCTGGCACGCCAGCAGAAAATCCGGATTGAGTTTCATCGTCGTTGACGCCACGACGATCTGCACCACTTCCGGTGCGTCGCGAATAGTATTCGGCAGATTGAGTTCGTTCGCCAGTGCCGAGGCGCGGTAAGGCATGCCGTCGCTGGGCAGGCGCAACAGCTGTTCGCTGAAGCAGGTCGGGTCGCCGACGTAGTCGTCTTCCACCACGACGTAATCCATCTCCGGCGAGTGCGACGTCGCCGGGTGACCCAGCGCCATCGCCTGTACCGGCGCAATGCGCAGAGTGCTGAGGAACATGGTCAGCGCAAACATGCCCACGCTTGGCATGTACAAGATCTGCACCGCTTTTTGCTCGGCCACGCTACGGATCTGCGCGAGCTGCTGCTGGATCTCGCCGGCGTGGATCTCGATGAACTCGTCAAACACCGCGCGGCCGGCCTCGTCCACGGTCTTGCCGTAGCCCATGCCGACGACGTGGAACAATTCACGCGCTGCTTCCAGCGTGCGCGAGTGAGTGCGATAGATGGAATGCGCCGCGCTGAACCATTCAACCACCACCAGCAGCACCGGTTTGTCCTTGCCGTTGAGTTGAACCGACGTATTGAGCGGCGTCAGTCCTGCGGCGGCGATGCTGCGTTTTAGCAGCGCGTTGATCGGCTTCTTGATGTCGTGCTTGTCGGCGCGACGCGCGTAGCTGCAGTGCATGTAGACGTCATGCAGGATGCCGGCAGGCAGTTGTCCCAGATCTTCAATCTGTTCCAGCCGCTTCGATAGCCATGGCAGGATCAGTTCGCGCTTCTCATACGCCACCGGCGTGGCCAGCAGGCGCGGCGACAACAGCGCCAGACACAGATTGGCGACCAGCACCTTGTCGTGCGCCCAGAAGGCGTCCAGATCCATCGGGATCTCGGACTCGGGTGAATACAGCAGGCAGAATTTGATCAGGTCGCGGTTGCCGATTTCGACCTCGCGCAGGTTGCCTTTGCCGCGAATGTTCCAGGCGCGCACCACATGATCGGCATTGCGGAAAGGACTGGCCGCGAACAGTCCCGACAGCCAGCGATGCATCAGTATCATCTGGCCGAAACCGATCTGAGAAAACTGGAATTCGCTATCCGCAAACAAACAGGAAATCGCCGCCGCAATGCGCGTGACGACGTGGTCGTTCAACTCGTTGGGCAAGACGCTGCTGAGCGGTTTGGCGCTGAAGTTTTCACCCGGCAGGCCGTAGTTGCTGTCCAGTCCTGACAGCAAATCCATCAGCTCGCGCGCAGCGGCTTCATGCTGGCGCGAATAGGCCAGGTATTCAAAATTCTCCAGCGAAAAACCCATGTCTCTTCCCTCAATGCCGGTCAGTTAATTCAGTGACGCGTGACGCTCTGCGGCTTCATTGCGAATCTTGAGTTACCGTCGTCCTGACGAAAGTCAGGATCCAGTGTCGTGACGACAGTCAACATCGTTCCCTGCTTTATTCTTAGTGCTGTTCTTCTGCCTCGAATCCCGCTTCCCGCAAGGCGTTGAGCACCTGCGCCAGATGATCGCGGCCACGCGTCTGCAACACCAGTTCGATATCGACGTTCTGCGCAGCAAGCAAGGTAAAGGCGCGCTGGTGATGCACTTCGTCGACGTTGGCGCCGGCTTCGGCGACGGTGGCGGTGATGCGTGCCAGCACGCCCGGCACGTCGCGCGCGGACACGCGTACGCGCGCCAGACGTCCTGCACGCACCATGCCGCGTTCGATGATGGCGGCCAGCAGCAACGGATCGATATTACCGCCCGACAGCACCATGCCCACGCGTTTGCCGCGGAAGCGTTCCGGATGACGGATCATCGCCGCCAGACCGGCAGCGCCTGCGCCTTCGACCAGAGTCTTTTCAATTTCCAGCAGCATCAAGACGGCTTGCTCGATGTCGCCTTCGTCAACCAGCAGCAAGTCGTTGACTTCGCGCGCGATGATTTCACGGGTCAGTACGCCTGGCGTGCCGACGGCGATACCTTCGGCGATGGTGCTGGTGCCAAGTGCATGCGTGGTGCCCTGGATCGCGTTGACCATAGAGGGGAAGCGCTTGGCCTGCACACCGACGATGTCGATATCGGGTTTGCGCGCGCGTGCGGCAACCGCCATGCCGGCCAGCAGACCGCCGCCGCCGATGGCGACCACCAGCATGTCGAGGTCGGGTACGGCGTCGAGCATTTCCAGCGCGACCGTGCCCTGCCCGGCGATGATGGCTTCGTCGTCGTAAGGGTGAACAAAGGTCAGGCCGCGTTCTTGCGCCAGTGCGAAGGCGTGCGCGCGGGCTTCTTCCAAGGTATCGCCGTGCAGCACCACTTCAGCGCCGAAGCCGCGTGTACGTTCGATCTTGACGCCCGGCGTGAAGCGCGGCATCACGATCAGCGCGTGCAGGCCGAGACGCTGCGCATGATAGGCGACGCCTTGCGCATGGTTGCCCGCCGACATCGCGATGACGCCACGCGTACCGCCGGCGGCGAGGTCGGTCATCTTGTTACAAGCGCCGCGCTCCTTGAAGGATGATGTGAATTGCAGGTTCTCGAACTTGAGGAAAACTTGCGCGCCGACGATGTCGGACAGCGTGCGCGATTCCACGCACGGCGTATTGAGGATCTGGCCTTGCAGCCGCGCTGCTGCGCGCTGGATATCTTCGATGGTGGTCATACGGTCCGCTCAAAGTCTGCACAAAAACAGGGAGCAGACATTGTAGCGAGAGAGACGGCGGCTGCGGAAATGTATTTGCGCAAGTTGCGCTACGCATTTTCCGCAGCCGGCCAGAGAGGATGGCAGGTTAGCGCCGCTTGATTTACCGCAACTCCGCATCACTGTCGTCCTGACAAAAGTCAGGACCCAGCGTCGTATCAGCGTTCTTCCCGACACTGGGTCCCAGCGTTCGCTGGGACGACAGCAAAAAGAGAGAAGCAGGCTTAGCGCAGTTTGAAGATGCCGACGATCTGCGCCAGGTTGGCGGCCTGATCCTGCATGGCGCGCGCGGCGGCGGCGGCTTCTTCGACCAGCGCGGCGTTCTGCTGGGTGCTTTCGTCCATCAGTACGATGGCGCGGTTGACCTCTTCGATGCCGGTGCTTTGCTCGGTGCTGGCAGCGCTGATTTCAGCCACGATGTCGGTCACGCGCTTGACGCTGGCGACCACTTCGCCCATGGTCGCACCGGCGTTTTCGACCAGCTTGCTGCCGCTGTCGACCTTCTGCACCGAGTCGGTAATCAGCTCCTTGATTTCCTTGGCGGCCGATGCCGAGCGTTGCGCCAGACTGCGCACTTCCGAGGCGACCACCGCAAAGCCGCGACCTTGTTCACCCGCACGGGCGGCTTCCACCGCTGCATTCAGCGCGAGGATGTTGGTCTGGAAGGCGATGCCGTCAATCACGCTGATGATGTCGACGATCTTCTTGGACGAGTCGTTGATCGAGCCCATGGTGTCGATCACCTGGCCGACTACGCTGCCGCCCTGGATCGCGACTTCGGAGGCGGACGCCGCCAACTGGTTGGCTTGGCGCGCGTTTTCGGCATTCTGCTTGACGGTGGAAGTCAGCTGCTCCATGGCGGCAGCGGTTTCTTCCAGCGAACCGGCCTGCTGCTCGGTGCGGGAGGACAGGTCGAGGTTGCCGTTGGCGATTTCGGCCGAAGCGGTGGCGATGGTGTCGGTACCGGTACGCACCTGACCGACGATATTGACCAGATTGTCGTTCATGTCCTTGAGCGCGGCCATCAGCTGTCCGGTTTCATCGCGCGATTCCACCCGGATCTGTGTACCGAGGTCGCCCTGTGCCACGCGGCTTGCGACATCCACCGCCTTGACCAGAGGCCGGGTGATCGAGCGCGTGATGAAAATCGCCAGTGCAATGCCGCCGATCAGCGCGATGAGGCCGAGGGTGATCATCAGCGTGCGCGCAGTGCGGAACACGCCGTCAACCTGCGCCGTCAGCTGGGTGATGGCGTCGCTCTGGCGAGCCGACAGCTTTTCAATCGCGGCCAGGTAGCGCTGGCTGTCCGGCAGCAGTTTTTCTTCAACGATCTTGCGGGCGCCGTCTTCGTTGCCGGCGTCTTTTTCCTTGAAGACAGCGGTGTTGTCGGCGATCACGATCTTGCGATTTTCATTGATGTCGTTGAGGAGCGCCTTGCCTTCAGGATCCTGGATCTGCTCTTCCATCTGCTTCACGTAGCCATTGTTTTTGGCGATAGTGGCGACGATCTGATCCTTATAGAACTTCTGCTGTACCGGATCGGCATTCTTGGCGGCGGCAACGATGCGGCCGACGTTGAGTTCGATGGATTTGTAGAATGCGTTCACCAGGCGTTCCTTCGCCAAGGCATTGTTGACCATGTAATCGGTCAGACTGCCGACCGACTGCAGGCGCCAGACGCCGATGCCGGTGATGACGCTCATCAATATGAGCAATGCTGCAAATGCGATGCCTAGCCGCGTACCAATCTTTAGATTTTTCATTGTCCTATCCCTCATGTTGGGCGCAGTTCGCCGCTTTGCCTGCCACTGGCTGTGATGCTAATTTGATGCTTTTTGGATACTTATGGCGTACGGCTTGTGGCCGGGCGCGGACAGTGGCGGGCAGATCAGAGCGAACCGATGCGCATCCCTGTATTAACGGATGAGTTAGCGCCGGACTTGAGGAAAAAGCACGTTCTGTTTGAACGGTCAGCGTGGCGTCAGCAGAGGGGGCGCGCCGATGTTTACGCGGGCTTCGATGTTGATGCCGACAACGCAAGCAATGTCTCCCACAATCGGGTCAACGCCGGACGTTTGTTTTGCAGGGAACGGAACACGCGAATCTCCAGCTCCAGCGACCAGGCATCGCCGCCGGCGGCCACCAGTTTGCCTTCGTCCAGCTCGTCCTCCACCGAGCGCTGCGGTAGCCAGGCCAGGCCGTGACCGTTGAGCGCCATGCGTTTGAGCAACTCGGCCATGTCCGACTCATAGCTGGTCAGCAGACCGGGTGCCTGCGGCGCATTGGCCAGGATCAGCTCCATCACGCGGCCGAGGAAGGATGTCGCCGGATAAGCCAGCAGCCGGGTCGGCTTGGTCTTGCTGCCGGGCAAGCGAAACAGCGGCGCGCCGCTCTTGTCGGGCGCCGATACCGGGATCACGCGCTCGCTGCCCACGGTCACGTATTCGTACTGGTCCGGGTTGAGCAAGATGGGCAGTTGAGGATGATAAAAACATAACAGCAAATCGCATTCGCCCTCGGTCAGCGCCAGCACCGAGTCATGGATCGTCGTGGCGGTGATGCGGGCACTGAAACTGGAATGGGTGCCGGGTTTTTCGTTGGAGGCGTCGTTGAGCTTGTCCAGCCATTCCGGAAAGAAACTCAGCGCCAGCGAATGCCCGGCGGTCACGCGCAGCATATTGTGTGCTGTGTGTTCGCTGCGCAACTGGTTGCGTGCATCGGTGAGCAGCTTGATGGCTTCCGAGGCGGCGTCGTTGAACAGCTTGCCGGCCACCGTCAGTGTCAGCGGATAGGTGCTGCGATCCACCAGCTCGGCGCCGATCCAAGCTTCCAGTGCGCGGATGCGGCGGCTGAAGGCGGGCTGGGTGACGTTGCGGTGATCCGCAGAGCGCGAGAAGTTGCGCGTCGCCGCCAGGCTGAGGAAGTCCTCGATCCACTTGATGTCCATCTGCTTTCCTTTGCTGCAAGTCTGAGGTGTGCGGTGTGAGGCGCGCCAGCATGTGACGCAATAACGCATCTATAACAGCAAGCGCTGGGCGTGAAAAGTCCCGCCCGGCAGTCTTTTCCACAAACTATGCAGCAGCGACATAACCACCGTACTACTTTGCATAGCGCAGCCTTCTGTAACGATTATCCTCGGTACATAGAACAACATCTCAGGATCTGCGGAAGAGCCATCATGAAAGTCGAACAAATCCAGCGAGCCATGTCAGTCGGCGTCATCGGCGGTCTTGGCGCCATCGGCAGCGCCGACCTCTACGCCAAGATGACCAAGGTTGCCGCCAAGGCCGGGCCATCGGAGCGCATCAAGGTGCAGTTCGGCCAGCAGGCTTTCGACGACATCGACATGGCCGGCGCTGAAAACGCCCAGACCAATGCACGCAAGCTCTACGTCTTCGACATGCTGCGCGAGTTTGAGCAGCGCAAGAGCAACGCCGTTCTTTTGCCTTGTTTCATCAGTCACACCTTCTTAGACGAGGTGCAGGCCGAGATCAGCATCCCTGTGATCGACATGGTCGCAGCCATTCGCCATCACCTGGCGCAACGCCTGCCCAAGCTGCAAAAGATCGGCATCCTGACCTCTAGCTATGTGCGCAAGAAAGGCTTGTTCGAGAAGTATTTCTGCGGCGCTCATGTACAACCTGACGTGCAACTGCTCTACCCCGCCGCCGCCATCCAGCACGCTTGCCTGATGCGCGCGGTGTACGGCACCACCGGCATCAAGAACGGCTACCTCGACGGCGAATCGATCGACCTGCTGTATCGCGCCTGCAGGGATTTGCTCGACCAGGGCGCGCAAGTCATCGTGCCCGGCATGACCGAGATTTCGACCGTGGCCGAAGCGCTCAGCGCGCGTGGCATTCCCATCATCGACACCAACCAGATCTATGCGGAATCGGCATTGAGCTTCAAGGCCGAACAGGTCGGCCGCTCGTTCAAGATCGGCGTGGTCGGCGGCGTCGGCCCGGCAGCGACGGTCGACTTCATCGAAAAGGTGATCAAGAACACCCCCGCCACGCGCGATCAGGATCACATCAAACTGGTGGTGGAACACAACCCCAAAATCCCCGACCGTACCGAGAACCTGATCGCCGAAGGCGCCGACCCCACCGTCGCCATCTACGCCGCCTGCAAGCGTCTGGAGAACGACAACGCCGACATGATCGCCATCCCGTGCAATACCGCGCACGCCTTCGTTGAACGCATCCAGGCGTACTTGTCGATCCCGATCGTCAACATGCTCAGCGAAACCGTCAACTACATCGAGAAGCGCCACGGCGACAAAACCTGCATCGGCTTGCTGGCCACGTCCGGCACCATCGCCAGCCGCGTGTATCAACAGACTCTCGACCAGAACAGCGCACGCAGCAATGGGCACAACAAATTCAGCATGATCGTCCCCGACGCCGACCATCAGGCCATCGTCATGGACGTCATCTACGGTGCGCAAGGCGTCAAGGCCGGCTTCGTCAACGACGAGGTACGGGCAAAGCTCAAGCGCGCGATTACCTATCTGGTTGCCAACGGCGCCGATGTCATCGTACTCGGCTGCACCGAGCTGCCGCTGCTGATCGCGCAGGACGAGAAGTTCGACGTTGGTGGCAAGAAGGTGCCGGTACTCGACCCGACCGAAATCCTCGCCCGCAAATGCGTGGCACTCGCCAGTCCCATTGCGCGCAAGGCGGCTTGAGCAAGATGACGCAGACGGTGACAGCGCAGCGAGTGTCGGCTGATATGGCGCAGTTCCGCCGGTTTCTGCACATTGAGCTGAACCGCGTATCCCGCAGCGGCCCCACTGACCCCGTCATCCTCCGCTACCGCGCGTTGGCGCAGACAAGCGCGCTGGATAAAGCCGAAGCACAGGAATACGCCCAACTGTTCAATCGCATGTATTCACGCTGGCGTTGGCGGCAGGCCACGGCACAAGCGCTGGCGCGCAGGCAGGCGTCGTTTTAGGCGAGCTTCTGTAGGCTATATGCAGATTGTCGGGAGGGGGATTTTTCCATCAAGCCGACCAAAAGCTTAAGCGTCTCAACGGCGGTAAGAGTGGCAGCGGTTCCAACTTCATTTTGTCCTAACGCCTGTCCTCAAGCTCTTGAGGACGAACCTACGTTCGAACCACTTCCTCAGATGGAGTTGGAGTTTGCATTCTCAGATCGCAACGCGTCACGAGAATTTAATGAATGCAAAAGCGATTCTTCATCATTCGAATTACTTCTAGCTAGTGGTCTTTTTTAATCTCGGCAATGCTCGGTTCAGCGAAACCCAATTAGCATGGCGAACATTCAATGACGCCATCATGGAGACGATGCATATGCCTGAATCGATACAAGAAATCGCGAGAACAACGCAGCTTCTCAAGTCCCTCGCGGGCCAGCAGCAATACCATGTGAAGGTTCCAGGCACTGCTACTGCAGTGCAGTTGTCGGTGGTGTCTTTTGAAGCAGTCGAGACACTTGGTGCGCCATATCGCATCGTTGTGCAACTCACGCATCCGCAGGAGTTAAATCGCGCGGAGTATCTCGGCAAAGAGGCCAGTTTCAACATCACGCCGTCGATCATCGAGACGTTCGGCCACGTCACCGGAACACCAGAGGGACGCACCTTCGCCGGCTGCATCACTCATTTCAACAAACGCAAACAGACCGCTGACTTCCACAGCTACGAGTTCGTTATCGAACCACTGGTCGCGCGTCTGCGTTTAACGAAAGCCAGCCGCGTCTTCCAAAAACAGACCGCACCGCAAATCATCGAAGCCATCCTGCGCCGTCACGATTTCAACGGCAACCAGTTCCAGTTCAAGACCCGCCGCACTTATCCCGAACACGCCTTTCGTTTGCAATACCAACTGAGCGACTGGGATTTCATTCATCTGCTCATGCAGCAAGAAGGTCTCTACAGCTATTTCATTCCTGGCAAATTCGGCGACATCATCGTTTTCGGCGACGACATCGACCACTACATCTACAAGCCGGAACTCAAGGTGCCGTATCGTGAAACCGCCGGGCTGGAAGCCAATACCGAAACGGTATTCAGTTTGCAAACACAATCGCAAACGGTTCCCGCCTCATACCGCGTGGCCGACTACCATCCCGCTGATGCCTGGGAACGCTTCAAGGAAGAAGCCAATATCGCCCGTGCCGACAAGACCACCTACGGTCAACCCTACGTCTACGGCAGTCATCATCTGAATCAGAAAGACGCTAAATGGGAAGCGCAACTGCGTCACGAAGCAGCGATTGCCCGCCAGATTGTCTATACCGGCGAAAGCAACATCCTTGAACTGCGTCCGGCACGCATCCTGCGCATGGATCAATCTCTTCCCGATGCACCCAACGGCCAGGTCATCGTCAGCGTCACGCACAGCGGTGCACGCGATGCCGCCTACAAGAACAGCTATACCGCCATTCCCTCTGACCGGCGTTTCCGCATCCCGCTCGACGAAGCTAACTGGCCGAAGATCGCAGGTACTTTGTCGGCAAGAGTCACCTCGCCGAACAAATATCCACACGCCTACATCACCAAACACGGCCACTACACCGTGCGCTTCGATCTCGACTTCGACGAATGGAATCCGGGCGGCGAAAGCGTGCCGCTGCGTCTGGCCAAACCGTTCGCCGGAGCCAACGAGACCGGATTTCACTTCCCGATCATTGACGGTACGGAAGCCGCGATTGCTTTCATGGATGGCAATCCGAATAAACCCTACATTGCGCATCTGCACCACAACAGCCGTCAGCCGGATCACATCACCACCGAGAACCGCTGGCTCAGCCGCAATGTCATCCGTACGCAAAGCAACAACAAGCTGCGCATGGAAGACTGGAAGGGGCAGGAACACATCAAGCTCAGTACCGAGCATTCCGGCAAGAGCCAGTTGAACCTTGGGCATTTAGTTGACAGCCAGCGCAAGGAGCGCGGTCAAGGTGTTGAATTGCGCACTGATGCGCACGTGGCGATCCGTGGCGGCAAAGGCGTGTTTATGAGTGCCGATGCACAGCCGGGAGCGCAGGGCCAGCAGCTCGATATGCAAGCGGCTATCGCCAATTTGGAAGCCTCTCTGGAGCAGACTTACGCTTTGAGCCAAGCCACCAAATCTGCACAAGCCATTGCCGCCGACTATGCCGAACAAAAGGCAATGCTCGACGACACCTTAAAACAACTCAAGCAAGCTGGGATCGTCATGAGTGCACCTGCTGGAATCGCCCTGGCATCGGGCACGGACGTGCAGGTTTCCGCGCGCGAGCATCTGATCGCCACGGCAGGCGGCAATGCTGATATCAGCGTCATGAAGCGATTTACAGTCGCTGCGGGTGAAGCCATTTCTCTGATTGCGCACAAGCTGGGCATGAAGCTGTTTGCCGCCAAGGGTAAAGTCGAGATTCAGGCGCAAAGCGATGGCATGGCGCTGACGGCAGACAAGAACGTCATGATGACCAGCGCCAATGGCAAAGTAGAAATCAACGCCAAGGAGGAAATTCTCCTCAAATGCGGCGGCTCTTATATCCGTATCACTGCCTCCGGCATTGAAGACGGCACGCCCGGTACCAGTGTCGTGAAAGCGGGCAGCCACGGACGTCCTGGCCCAGCGTCGTTACCGCAAACACTGCCAGCGCTGCCGCAGTCACACCTCAAAACAAAAAGCAGCTTCAAAGCTTCTCTGTAGACCAAGGATATTCTCCGATGATCATCAGTTCCCCGCTCCTTTTACCGCCCGAAGAACTCCCCCATTACGGCACCGACGATGCCATGCTGGAAGCCGCCATGCTACCCACTGCTTCACGTCTGGTGGGAGGCACTGGCGCCGCCGAAGGCACCTTCCCCGTCAGCAACCACCTCATGTGGCACAACGGCGTGCACCTGCAAGCACAAGACAAGGGCAGTCATGTCCTGTCGCTGCGCGCTATTGCCGATGGCGAGATCATTTTTTTGAGCCGGCCCACGCCCGATTCCGCCGACCCGCAACACGGCCAAAACTATGACGAAGGCTGGACCGACAACGGCTGCATCATCCTCAGGCACAACACCGAAATCGGCGCCGATGGCAACCACCCGGTGAGCGTGACGTACTACAGTGTCTATATGCACGTAGAAAAATTCATCGGTGGACTGGAAGAAGGTAAAAAGATCTACCGCAAGGACGTGCTGGGTGGAGCCGGCCTGGTCTATGGTCATAAGAAGCAAGTGCATTTTGAAATCTGCTGCGACACCACCAATCTCCAAAAAATCATTGGTCGCGCACCTCGCTGGCAAGACCCGCAACAGCCTCCCGCCAAGGACGGCCGCACCGACAGCGTGTTTGGCAATCTCTATATCTATCTACCCGCAACCACGCCGGTCAGTAGCGCCGCACCCACCGATCATCTACGTCACGACACCGGCAGCACGCTGGGTACCGCGCAATGGATAGAACTCGACTACGGCGACGAGGGTGCTACCCCGGGTAGCTGTGCACTCACCAGCTACAGCAATAAAGGCGACTACGGCAATACCCGCAAGGATCATGACGCCGAATACAATCTTTACAAGGAAGCCACCGAGCGTCACAACATGGTCGTCAAGGCACATCCTGCCGCCAAGAGCAGTCCCTCCGGCTGGTATGAGCTGCTGCGCTTCGGGCGCAATCTGGGACGCAGCGCCATCGACAAAGATCCCTTGCCGGACAACGCTGCACACTGGCGCAAGATCAAGACGATAGATGGTAAGGAAGTCTGGACCGACCTCAACGCCCCCGGCACCTATAAATTCAGCGACGCCGATTTCTTGCCGCAGTTTGGCTGGAATTGCTATGACGACGACAGCAATCCCAATGATCAGCGTTGTGACTCGCCGAAACTCAAGGCACTGCTCCGCGCCCAAGGTGACCAGCCCGATCCGGATCGCAACAAGGATGACGTCAAACTCTCAAAACGCTTGGGCGACAAGGACGTTGCTCGTGCCTTGCGCAGAACCATCTGCAAGTTTCCGAGTGAATGGGACAGGACCACCATCAGCCAGCGTTACCACTGGCTCAATGAGATGGAATACGGTTTCAAAGACCATCCCGACGACTGGAAACGCTTCGAGAACCATCTCAAGGCGATCACCTTTGAGAAGCTGCCGCAAGCCTATCTGGACGCACAGTGGCATTTCCATCCGACGGAGTTTATTCAGTTGTTTAGGAAGTGTGGGTGGTTGAGCAAGGAAGAGTTGGCACAAATCTATGACGAAAAGAAATATGCTTCGTTGGAAAAAACTAGTAGCGAATATAAAGAGCGTTATCGGTCGGCTATGAATATAGTTTTAAGAAAATATGCACTCAATACTCCGACTCGGAGTTCTCATTTTTTTGGACAATGCGCAATCGAATCCTTTTATATGATGATTGTTCGGGAAAGCGCTATCGGTATTGCCACCGCCGTTAAAACTAACCATGTCTCGATAATGCCGGAGGTCAATGGAAATCTTCGTTCTCCTCCAGCTGCACCTGCTGACGTTGCTTATTTTTCTAAATATGAAGGAATGACACGTCTCGGCAATACTGATGTTGGGGATGGTATCAAATTTAGAGGACGTGGATTTAAACAACTTACCGGGAGGTACAACTACTCGATGTATTGGATTTTTCGCGGATGGCTGAGTGGAAATGACTACGATCACACATGGTTCACAAAAGATAAGCATGGCCTCACTCGGCCTGGGCCAAAAATCGAACATCCAGAGATTGTTGGAAACGATCCGTATTCATGTACTGACACAGCAGGATTTTTTTGCGCAAGCAATCGAATAGCGAAAGCAGCTGATGCTGGGGTCACAGCATCAGCCTCGTATGCTGTGACAAAAATTGTAAATGCGTACGATACGAAAAGTCCTCCACTGCGTTGGCATGAAACGCAGGAAGCTCACAAAATATTGGGAGATATTCTATGAAGCGATTTTTAATTATTTTCATATTTTCCATGTGGGCAGAATTGGCAATGGCAGGCATCATCGTCACGTCTTGTGATGGATCACATAAAGCAAAAATAAATACTAAGGGTGCTTTGCTAGTCAAATCTGATAAGGGCATAGAGAAATCCATAAAAATGGATCACAACATATCTGGAGGTTTGTTCAGTCTAGACAATTCTCTCTTAATTGTTTACGGACTGCCTGACAAGATTGATCCGACCTACCCTCAAGTTATGCGTCTTTCCGTGTACAGAATAGGAAGGCATCAGCGCGCCATTATGAACGAGACCTATGGCGGTGCCATATATAAAGTCGCTTTTAGTGCCGACCAACGCTTTGTTTTGGTAGAAAACCAATTTGGCATCGATGTCTTGAATGTAGCAAAAAAAACAGCGAAATCATTTGATCCGGCATATGTAGCAGAATTTTCGATGCAACTTTGCGAAGCAAAGTCGGAATAATGACTTCCGTAAGAATAGCTCATTTGAATGGTTGACCGTCCTCTGGGCTGACCTCAACGCCCCCGGCACCTACAAGTTCAGCGACGCCGATTTCTTGCCGCAGTTTGGCTGGAATTGCTATGACGACGACAGCAATCCGAGTGATCAGCGTTGTGACTCGCCGAAACTCAAGGCACTGCTCCGCGCCCAAGGCGATCAACCCGATCCTGACCGCAACAAGGATGACGTCAAGCTCTCAAAACGCCTGGGCGACAAGGACGTTGCGCGTGCCTTGCGCAGAACCATCTGCAAGTTTCCGAGTGAATGGGACAGGACCACCATCAGCCAGCGCTATCACTGGCTCAATGAGATGGAATACGGTTTCAAAGACCATCCCGACGACTGGAAACGCTTTGAGAATCATCTCAAGGCGATCACCTTTGAGAAGCTGCCGCAAGCCTATCTGGACGCACAGTGGCATTTCCATCCGACGGAGTTTATTAAGCTGTTTAGGAAGTGCGGGTGGTTAGACCAAAATACCTTCGCTCGTATTTACCCGAAAACACAGGATTCAATTAGAGAAAAGTATCGGATCGCATTAAATACGGCAATGAGAAAGTATCGAATAGTCACTCCTCTGAGGCAATCACATTTCCTAGGCCAAGGTGCGGTGGAATCCGGATCTCTCAATGATATGCAAGAAAAAAGCATGTCAGGCACCGCAGAAGCTGTACGCATTTTCGGAGAAAAGATTAACCCAGCTTCGGCAAAGTCGGAAGCCGATCTCGGGCATTGGTATGGCAAAGATGCCGGTGAAAATGATCCATGGTTCAGACTAGAGAAATATAACAGCAAAGGAATCAGAATTACCGGGTCCTATAGTTGGGTCAATGGTAATTGCGGCGATGAAGACGCAATAAAATTCCGAGGGCGTGGATTTAAACAATTAACTGGTCGTAGCAATTATGCAGATTATTGGACATACCGCGGGTGGATAAATTTAGATGATTTCTCTAAAAACTGGTGGGACGATCAACAATATAAATTGCGGAACGTGAAATTAATGACGCTTAAACCAGCTGAAATTGTTACTCCTCAGGAAGTTACGATTAGTCCTTACAACTGTATAGACTCAGGGGGCTGGTACATGATCTTTTGCCCGCCCGAAAGTGATACGTTCTATCGATAAAGATATCGATAGAGTTGCAGATACTAAACAACAGAAAGAGATTGAAAAAAAAATCTCTAGAGCAGTGACGTACGCTATCAACGGTGGATATATAGCTGATGCTCAAAGACTGGAACATACGCGATTTATAAAGGAAATAATTTTATGATCAATTTAACGGTGTGTTTTTTTTTAATTGGAATAATTTTCAGTGCTAATGCGACAGAAGTTTCATCTTCGATTCTAGATATCTCCCTTAGCCAAGACTCTCTAGTTCTGATAATAAAGAAAAATGAGTCGATCGAGATAATGTGTCATTTTCATGAGAAGTTAGATAAGCCAGTATTGAGTGGCGACGGCAATGCAATCATTGTCACAAGTAGTCAATATGTTCTAATGCGCGACTTGGAATCATGTGGCGAAAAAGCCATCACTTTATTTTCAACTCCTAAGGGTTCTGGCGAGCTAAAGGATGTGAATATTGATGCAAATACATATCTCGCATTAGATTTTGTGAGCACTCGACCTTTGACCTATTTAGCTACGATCGCCAAACTGGGCTCCAGAAAGAATTTGATCAAGTTACCGGGAGCGTATATCGAAGGCGCATCATTAAAAGCACTCCAAAAAAATAGCTTCAGCTATACGCGACAACCGAGAATTTCTAGAAATGGCCGCTATGTATCTCCTGATGGGGAGATGAATTGTAGAGATGATAGCTATCCAGGAGTTTGGGATTTGAAGATGAAGAAGAAAGTGTTAATCAGAAGTGCAGCTGGAAATTTATCTGATAGTCAGCGTGACGCTGAAATCCAGATGAAATGCGAAAATCTGTTTAAATAGTTCAGCGCCAGTTGCGTGTCTTCCCCTTCATAAACAAAGACCTTGAGGTATCACTCCAACATATCTGCCGGAATTTCCGCTTCAAGAATGCTCACCAAAGTAGGACTTATCGCATTAGATTTTGTGAGTACTTAACCTTCAACCTGTTTAGCTAAGCGAAGGTTCGCAAATCTTTCAGCCAAGTCTTCGCATGCCGTCCTTCACCGTAATAGTCATCGATGAAACCGTGGCTACTGTCGCACACACGGTCATAAAATGCCCAGCTGTGGCGGTAGCGTGGGCCGCTATTGATCAGCAGAGTGTGAGCGCCATCTGCTGCGCCCATGCGGCAGATCGCTTCCAGCAACATGCGACCGATGCCTTGGCCTCGCAGGTAGGCTGTGGCGACAAAGGCGTTGAGCAATTCCACAGAGGTGGTGCCCGGCGCTCCAGTTATCCCGGCGAAATGCTGCGCCATGCGTTCCTCGGGTACAGCCAGGGCCATGCAGCCGATCGCTGTTCCTTCCGCATTGAATGCCACCAGATAGCGGCGCGTGCGTCCAAACTCATCTGCCGCGCCTTGCATGTAGCTCTGGATGGCGTTCACTTCGCTTTCCACCACTTGGCCGCTATGCAGATCGCGCACATGTTCACGCAAGACCGGCGTTAGTGCGGCGATGTCTTCAGCTTCCAGCATGCGCACCGAAAATCCGGAATGCGCAGGTGTGCTTGTTTTCTTGTCGCCGGCTTTCGGGTCGTTCATCGCTGACTTTCGTAAAACGGAGGATGCTTACCTTAGCATCGCCGCCGCGTGGTTGTATTGCCGTCATGCAAAAATGCTCCGCACCATTTCAGTGTCGACCAGTTCCTGCTGACTCAGACGATGCACCATGCGCGGGCCTTTTTTCAGTTTTTCCTTTCCGGGATTGCACATGCTGCAAAGCAATAATTAGCCCTTTAAGAGGGTTTTCTTGTGCGGTGCAGCGGTCAAAAATCTCAGCAGCACCTTCGGTAAATCGTTGTTTTTAAAACAGAAATAGCCGCTCGTCTCCGTTTTTCCATGTCGTTTCCTTCCAAGATATGGCACGATAAATGCATGTCTACTTTGATGTATACATTGGTGCCTACATTTAAAGGAACAACGATGAACCCGTCTTTTCTCCCGCTTCAACGTCTTTTCAAGCAACTGGTTGCGGCCGGTTTGCTGACTGCAACCTCCTATGCTGCCGTGGCAGCCACCATCAATATCTCGCTCGATGACGACCCGGGCAAGCTCGATCCGACGCAATCGTCGATGATCGCCGAGCGCATGGTGTATCAAAGCATTTTCGACAAGCTGGTGGATCTGGATGAAAACGGCAAGATCGTGCCGATGCTGGCGCAACGCTGGACGATCTCCGACGACCAGAAGACTTACACGCTGTATCTGCAAAAGGGCGTGAAATTCCAGGACGGCACGCCGTTCAATGCCAAGGCGGTGGAATTCAACCTGCTGCGCGGCCAGGAGAAAAGCTCTCTGCGTCGCAACGAGCTCAAATACATCAAGCAAATCACCGTGGTCGACGACTCCACCGTCAAGCTGGAACTGACGACGCCTTTCGCACCGTTCATGTCCATCCTCACTGATCGCGCCGGCATGATGTCTTCGCCGGACGCGGTGAAGAAATTCGGCGATGACTACGTCAACAATCCGGTCGGCACCGGCCCCTTCATCTACAAGGGCCGACTCAAAGGCGCCACCATCACGCTGGAAAAGAATCCGCACTACTGGCAAGCCGGTCTGCCTAAAGCCGACGGCGTGACGTACAAGATCATGAGCGACGTCAATGTTGCCTTCAACAATCTGCGCAGCGGCCAGGTCGATATCACCAACCGTTTTCCGTACAAGGAAATCACCAACATCGAAGCCGGCGCCAAGTACGCGGTCATCAACAAGCCTTCGCTGGGTTTCCGCGGCTTCTATCTGAATACGTCCAAGCCGCCGTTCGACAAGAAGGAAGTGCGTGAAGCCGTCGATATCCTGATCGACCGCAACGCCATCGCCAAGGTGGTCTACAACGGCGCCGTCGTCGCCAGCCATTCGCCGTTCAGCAAGGCGCAGTTTGCACACGGCGACGCGGACACACCGCCGAAGGTCGATGTTGCACGCGCCAAGGCTCTGCTCAAGGCAGCGGGCAAAGAAGGCGGTTTCAGCTTCAAGCTGACGCTGCCGACCACACCGTATGAGTCGCAAGTCGGTCAGATGATTCAGGGCATGCTGCGTCCGGCGGGTATCACTGTCACGCTGGAAAAAGCCGAACTGGCGACCCAGATCGAGTCGGGCAAAGCCGGCACTTATGAAGGCTTGTTCGTCGGTTGGAGCGGTCGTCCCGATCCGGATCAGAACGTCTATGACTTCGTGGTCACCAACGGTTCGCTGAACTACTCCAAGTACGGCACCAAGGAAGTCGATGACCTGTTGCAGCAAGCGCGTCTGGAAGGTAATGAAGCCAAGCGCAAGGCGGTCTACGATCAGGCCATGCAGATTCTGGTGAAGGACGTGCCCTACATCTATCTGAACCACGACAACGTGTTGTTCGGCATCTCCAAAGCGGTCAAGGGTTTCCGGTATGTGCCGGATGGCGTGATCCGCACGGCGACGCTGGCGAAGTAAATTGGCGGTGAGAGGGATGCTTTATCTTCCTTTTCTTGCCGTCGTCCCAGCGCATGCTGGAACCCAGTGTCGTGACGAACGTTGCTACGACGCTGGGTCCTGACTTTCGTCAGGACGACAGCGGTGTTGTGTTGTGTTGGCAGTGAGAGCGAAGCGTCAGGCTCCTTTGCACTGCATCAGTTTTTTCGGTCCGCGCTTGCGCGGTTCTCAATGTGTTTGCTGTGCCGTGCGGACGAGGGTCTGCGCGTGCTGCTCCGGCTGAAGCTGCCCATGTCCCCACTACTCAAGCGCATCCTGCTGGTCATCCCCACCCTGCTGCTGGTCAGCATGGTGATTTTTTCCCTGCTGGCGATTCTGCCGGGCGATCCGGTGACCGCGATCCTCGGCCAGGAAGCCACACCCGAAGCCGCGCTGGCATTGCGCGCACAACTCGGTCTCGATGACCCGCTGTACATGCAATACGGACGCTGGCTCGGCGGCGTGTTGCATGGCGATCTCGGCCGCTCTTTCATCGACCGCACGCCGGTCATCGACGTATTGATGCAACGCCTGCCGGTGACGATCGAACTGGCGCTCGGCAGTTTTGCCGTCGGCATCCTGATCGCGGTGCCGGCCGGCATCATGGCGGCGGTGCGTCCGCGCGGCATCGCCAATTATTTCAGCACGCTGGTGGCGCTGTTCGGCATGTCGGTGCCGCACTTCTGGCTGGGCATGATGTTCATCATCCTGTTCGCGGTCAAACTCGGCTGGTTGCCGGCCTCGGGCTACGTGCCGTTCACGGAAGACTGGCGTGGCAATCTGGCGGCGATGTGCATGCCGGTGCTGGCCACCGGGCTGCGTGAATCGGCGATCCTGATGCGCATGGTACGCAGCAGCCTGCTCGAAGTACTCAATGAAGATTACATCCGCACCGCTTTCTCCAAAGGTCTCAAGGATTGGCAAGTCGTGATCGGCCACGCGCTGCGCAATGCGCTGATTCCGGTGGTGACGGCCAGCGGTCTGATGGTGTCGGGTCTGCTCGGCGGCCTGGTGATTACCGAGAGCATTTTCGGTATTCCCGGCATGGGCAAGATGATCGTCGACGCCATCTTCCAGCGCGACTACGTCATGGTGCAGGGCGGTGTGCTGGCGGCGGCACTGATGGTCGTGATCGTCAATCTGGTGGTGGATGTGCTGTACAGCGTCATCGACCCGCGCATCGCGAAATGAGGACAGACATGGATCAAACCATCGCAAAGAAAACTGGTGCAGCAGCAGGAGCCAGTGTAGAAGCCGAGGCCCTGCCGCGCCAGCAACGTTTCGTCGGCTTGCGCCGCTTTGCCGGCAACCGTCTGGCCGTGGTTGGTGCAGCCATCATTCTGCTGCTGGTGCTGGTCGCGATCTTCGCGCCGCTGCTGGCGACCAATGATCCGATCTTCGATCAGGACTACGGCAATCTGTTGGCCGGTCCGGATGCGATGCACTGGATGGGCACCGACGATCTGGGCCGCGATATCTTTTCACGCATGCTGTACGGCGCGCGCATCTCGCTGCAAGCAGCGCTGATCGCGGTCGGCCTGGCGTTTTGCATCGGCGTGCCGGTCGGCATTGCCAGCGGCTACTTCCGCGGCTTCTGGGATGAATGGGTGGTGATGCGCATCGTTGACGCGCTGCAGGCCTTCCCTTCACTGATTCTTGCACTGGCCTTGGCGGCAGCTCTGGGAGGTGGTTTCTACAACGCCATGGTGGCGGTCGGCATCGGCTTTGCGCCGGCCTTCATCCGTCTTGCACGCGGTCAGGCACTCAGTATCCGCAATCTTGATTACGTCATGGCGGCGCGCTCTGTCGGCGCTGGTCACATGCGCATCATGTGGCGCTATGTGCTGCCGAACGCGATGGCGCCGTTGGTGATTCAAGCGACCTTCGCCATGGGTTCCGCAATCATCGCCGAAGCGGGCTTGTCCTATCTCGGCCTCGGCGCCAAGCCGGAAGACCCGAGCTGGGGCTCGATGCTGCACATCGCACAAGGCTATCTGAATACCAACCCCACGCTGGCCCTGTGGCCGGGCGTGGCGATCTTTGCGGTGGTGCTGGGTTTCAATTTGCTGGGCGACGGCATCCGCGAAGTCTTCGATCCCAAGTTATACCGTTAAAGAGAACCGGCCATGTTGGAAGTCAATAATCTCAAAGTCGAATTCGTCCGCAACGGCAAGCGTGTCGCGCCTGTTGACGGGGTCTCGTTTTCCGTCGGCGCAAATGAAACCGTCGGTCTGCTCGGTGAGTCCGGCTGCGGCAAGAGTGTTACCGCACTGTCGATCCTGCGGCTGTTTCCTCTGGCCAGCAAGGCGCAGCTCAGCGGCACCATTAATTACAACGACGGCATCGCCGCCAACAATCTGCTGGAAGCCGACGACGCAACTTTGCGTGGCATGCGCGGCAAAGAAATCGCGATGATCTTCCAGGAGCCGATGACCTCGCTCAACCCTCTGCATCGCATCGGAGATCAGTTGCGCGAAATGTTGCGCGTGCATAGTGATCTCAATCGCAAGCAGATCGATGCGCAAGTCATCGCCATGCTGCAACGGGTGGGTTTGCCGCGCGCCGAGCAACTGGTCAACGACTACCCGCACAGCCTGTCCGGCGGCATGCGCCAGCGTGTGATGATCGCCATGGCGCTGCTGTGCAATCCGGGCCTGCTGATTTGCGATGAGCCGACTACCGCGCTCGACGTGACGATACAGGCGCAGATTCTTGATCTGATGCGCGAGCTCAAGCGTGAGCACGGCACGGCGATTTTGATGATCACGCACGACCTCGGCGTGGTGGCGGAAATGTGCGATCGCGTGGTCGTCATGTATGCCGGACAGGTGGTCGAACAAAGTAGCGTGCGCGAGTTGTTCGACGCGCCCGCTCATCCCTATACCCAGGCGCTGATGCGCGCCCGCCCTGCCCTCGATGCCACGCCCGGCGAGCCGTTGGAAGCGATTCCCGGCTCGGTGCCGCTGCCGGGTTCGGTCGAGTTCGGCTGCCGCTTTGCTGCGCGTTGTCCGAAGGCGCAAGAGCGCTGCATCACCGATGCGCCGACGCTGGACAAAGTGAGCGATGGCCATCTGGCGCGTTGCTGGTATCCGAATTGAAGAGGCTGTGATGACTGCTCCCCTGCTCCAGGTTTCCGGACTGAAAAAACATTTTGCTTCCAGCAAGCGCGGCGCACCGCCGGTCAAGGCGGTGGATGATGTCTCGTTCTCCATCGAGGAAGGAAGGACCCTCGGTCTGGTCGGCGAATCCGGCTGCGGCAAGTCGACTACCGGCCGCAGCGTGCTGCGCCTGATCGAACCAACTGCCGGCAGCGTCAACTTCATGGGCGAAGAGATTTCCACGATGCCCTCCTCTGCCCTGCGCAGCATGCGCCGTAATATGCAGATGGTGTTTCAGGATCCCTTCGCCTCGCTCAATCCACGCATGACCATCGGCGAAGTATTGGAAGAGCCGCTGATCGTGCATGGCTTGTTCGACCGCGCCACGCGCAAGCGCAAGGTCGCCGAGATTCTCGACGTCGTGGGTTTGAATCAGGCCTACGCCAGCCGTCATCCGCATGAGTTTTCCGGCGGCCAGCGTCAGCGCGTCGGCATTGCGCGCGCGATCATCACGCGTCCGAAACTGGTGGTCGCCGATGAGGCTGTATCGGCGCTGGATGTATCGATCCAGGCACAAATTCTGAATCTCTTGCAAGCACTGCAAAAGGACTTCGCCCTCACCTACCTGTTTGTTTCGCACGATCTCGCCGTGATCCGTCATGTCAGCGACAGTATCGGCGTGATGTATCTCGGCCGCATGGTCGAATACGGCAGCTGCGAGAGCGTCTACAGCGCGCCCAAGCATCCGTACACACAGGCATTGCTGTCGGCGATCCCGCGTGAGCATCCCGATCAGGTGCGTGAACGCATCGTGCTCAAAGGTGGTATTCCCAATCCGGCGTCACCGCCGACCGGCTGCCATTTTCATCCGCGCTGCGCGTCCTGCATGGATGTCTGCAAAACCGAAACACCGCCCCGCGTCGAAACTGCACCGGGCGAATACGTTGCCTGTCATTTGTATCGTTAAACTTTTTCATTCGTCACGACCAGAAAATACGAAAGCATCCCATGCCAACCTTCAACGCCAATCACTATCCTTACGCCTCGCGCCGCAGCGCGGTCTTCGCCAATCGCGGCATGGTCGCGACCTCGCAGCCGCTGGCTGCACAAGCCGGTCTGCAAGTGCTGCAAGCGGGCGGCAACGCCATCGATGCGGCCATCGCCGCCGCTGCTGCATTGACCGTGGTGGAGCCAACTGCCAACGGTATCGGCGGCGACGCGTTCGCGCTGATCTGGCACAAGGGACAACTGCATGGATTGAACGCCAGTGGTCCGGCGCCGATGGCGATGTCGCTCGATAAACTGACCGCCGCCGGTCACAAGGAAGTGCCGAAGTACGGCGCCCTGCCCGTCACCGTGCCCGGCACGCCGTCGGCCTGGGTCACCATGGCTGAACGCTTTGGCCGCATGCCTCTGTCGCGTTCGATGGCCGGTGCCATCAGCCTGGCGCAGGATGGCTTCCCGATTTCGCCGGTGGTGGCGTTTGCATGGCAACAGGCCTACAAGACTTTCACACGCGAGTTCAAAGAAGAGCATTTCAAATCGTGGTTCGATACCTTCGGCGCGCTCGACGGCTCCGGCCGCGCGCCGCAGGCCGGTGAAATGTGGCGTTCGCAGGGACACGCCACCACGCTGCAATCGATTGCCGACGACAACGCACGCAGCTTCTATCAGGGCGCGCTGGCGGAGAAGACCGCAGCCTTCATTCGTGCTGCGGGCGGTTACATGGACGTGTCGGATCTGGCCAACTATCGTCCGCAATGGGTCGATCCGATCTCGTCCAATTATCGCGGTTACGACGTCTGGGAAATTCCACCGAACGGCCATGGCCTGGTGGCCTTGCTGGCGCTGAACATGCTGAAGGGATTCGACTTCAGCGAGCGCGACACGCTGCAAACCTATCACCGCCAGATCGAAGCGATCAAGCTGGCCTATGCCGACGGTCTGGCGCATATTGCCGACATCGACCACATGCGCGTCTCGGTCAAGGATATGCTGTCGGATGCTTATGCCGACGAGCGCCGCAAGCTGATCGGTACGCACGCCACCTTGCCGGTTGCAGGCGATCCGCCACGCGGCGGTACCGTGTATCTGTGCACGGCCGACAACGAAGGCAACATGGTGTCCTTCATTCAAAGCAACTACATGGGCTTCGGCTCGGGTCTGGTGGTACCGGGCACCGGTATTTCGCTGCACAACCGCGGCAACAATTTCACGCTCGACGCTGCGCACCCAAATTGCCTGGCACCGGGCAAGCGTCCGTATCACACCATCATCCCCGGCTTCCTGACCAAGGACAATCAGGCTATCGGCCCGTTCGGCGTGATGGGTGGTTTCATGCAACCGCAAGGCCACGTGCAGATGGTGATGAACACGGTTGACTTCGGCCTCAATCCGCAAGCATCGCTGGATGCACCGCGCTGGGAATGGGAAAGCGGCAACAAGGTCAGCATCGAACACACCACGGCCGAACATTTGTTCCGTGGATTGGGGCCGGCGGGTCTGGGCCATCAGGTCAGCTGGTCGGGCAATCAACTCGGCTTCGGACGCGGCCAGATCATCTGGCGTGATGCCAACGGTGTGCTGTGCGGCGGTACCGAGCCGCGCACCGACGGCTGCGTCGCCGCCTGGTAGACCCATTCCTATTGATAAGGCCACGCCGCTCATGCATGCCTCACCCGATCCGTCACTGACGCAGTCTGACAGCGTCGCCGAAGAGCCGGTCAAGGCCTCTTTGCCGGAGTATGTCTACGCGCGTTTGCGTGAAGACATTTTTGAAATGCGTCTCCTGCCCGGCGACCAGGTGACCGAGACCGAAGTCGCGGCTTACTTCAAGGTCTCGCGCACACCGGTGCGCGAGGCTTTGCAACGCTTGCAAAGCGACGGCCTGATGCAGGGATATGTGCGCGGCGGCTGGGAAGTCGTACCGATGGATTTCAAACGCTTCGCCGACTTGTATGAGTTGCGCCAGCTGATCGAAGTGCATGCCGTCACCCGGTTGTGCGCGCCGCCGGAAGCAGAAAAACGCAGCATCGACATGGCGCAGATCAACGCGCTGAAAGCGGACTGGTGCGTGTCGGCAGAACAACGCCTGACCGACGGCCGCGCGGTCGCCGCACTGGACGAATGCTTTCATCAGACGCTGGTGCGCGCCACCGGCAATCAGGAAATGGCCAGCGCCTTCGACCGTCTCACCGATCGTATCCGCATCGTGCGGCGGCTTGATTTTGTATACGGCGATTGCGTGGGGTCGACCTACGAGGAACATGCCGCCATCCTTGCGCAAATCGACGCCCGCGCCGGAGATGAAGCTGTCAGGCTGATCACCGACCACATCGCCGGCAGCCACGCGGAAGTCAATCAGATCACCTTGCATCGCCTGCACAGCGCGCGGGCCTCCGCCGCCACTGAGCGCCTGCCTTACGTCACCGTGAGAGTCATTCGCTCATTCTGATGGCGGCGTTGAAAGCATATGCGGCCCCACGAAAAAAGTCCGTCATCGATTACGCGATAACGGACAAGTCGGTCTTTGCGACCGATGAGGAGACACAGGAATGCGTCAACTTCATCTTAGGGTGTTAGTAAAAAAGCAATCCAACAAGGAGCCTGTGGTTCCAGTGGCTGTTCGCTCAATGATGCGTACTTGCCACACATTGGCGCCTGCCGGTAGGCGCGCCGTTGATCCGGGCGCGGCGACACCTGCGTGAAAGAGAGAATGGTTGTAATGCAGCGATCTATCCCAATCTCTCACATTGAGCTGTCAAGTAATCCTTGACAGTTGTCGTCGGAAAATTCTGCATCAGGAAATTTAGTTGATCTCCAACAGCCGGAAACACGGTGCGTGCTTTCAACGTAGTTCCCAGCTTAGATAACCAGCGCCGGTATGGTCAGTACCAATGCCAGCAACAATGCGGGCTTCCCCGTTCGCAGCAGCGAACGCGGCGCATAGCAAAGCTGCAGCACGAGGAGCAGGGCGGCGATGGTCATGGTGCCGAGCCAGGTTACAGGGCCGATACCCCAGCCGCTGTCGCGCACACAGACGATGAAGGCGACCGTCAGCGCCAGCATGCCGAGCCGGCGGCCGCGTTTGCGCAGCAGTGCGCTCGGCTCGGTGCCACGGCCGTGGATGTCGGCGTAGTGGCGATCCATCGCCTGGCTCACCGCTACCCACGCGCTGTAGGAAAGCGACAGTGTCGCCAGAAAAGGCAGGGGGAGGAAGTTCATCATGCCGCCTCCTGCAATTTGGTGTCATTCGCATTGTCGGCATTGTTGTGCGAATGCGTTTTGCCAATCTTCTTTGCCGCTTTCTTTTTGCGTCCCAGATGCCAGGCTGCAAATGCCAGGCCGATGCCCAGCGCCAGCACCGTGAGATCGAAACCGGCGACTGGCCACGGGCCTCGCGCCATGAACAGCGTTACACCCAGATGCGATGACGTCGTGAATACATTCAGCACCGGGATGCCCATGAAGAGCAGGGCACCGACCCACAATTGCCATTGCCACATGCGGCGGTCGGGGCGGATCTGCGCCAGCACGGCGGCGATGCCCCAGGCGATGAAGAACCAGTTCATTTCGGCGTTGGGACGTTTTTCCATCGCTACCGGTAATAAGCGGTTGGCCCAGAAATAGGTGGCGAAGGCGATCGGCAGGCCGGCGATGGCGCCGATGTTGAGCGCTTCCACCAGTCGCAACCCAAATCCGACTCCGATGTGGCCGCCTTGCACCAGCTTCTTGGCATGACTCTGGCGTGTCTTCACGGCCCACAGCAACGCCCCGGTTGCCACCATGGCGCAGCCTGACAGGCCGCACAGAAAGAACAATACGCGTAGCAGCGGATTGGCGAAGTGGCCGATGTGCAAGCCGTACAGCACACCGCGTGTGGCGTTGGCGCCGCCGATGTCTTCGCCGTCGGCGCTCATCAGCGCGCCGGTGACACCGTTGTATTGCACGCTGGGCTGGATGTAATTCAAGCCTTTTTCTTCTTCACGGCGAATCTGGATGGTCGCGTTGGCATCGCCGGGGTGATTGATGGTGATACCCACCGCACGCATGCCATGCCAGCGTTGTTCGGCCTCTGCCAACAGCGGTTGTAGCGGCGTCAGCGGCATCGGTTTGCCGGCCGCCTTGCCGTTCTTGGCGCTCGGGAAAACATCCGCGAAGAAACTGTCCTGATTACCCTTGTAGGCCGTTTGTATGCCCCAGGGCATGTACATGAACATCAGCGTTACCAGCCCGGTGTAGGTGATCATCAGATGGTAGGGCAGGGCCAGCACGGCGGTGGCGTTATGCGCGTCGAGCCAAGAGCGTTGACCCTTCTTTGGGCGGAAGGTGAAGAAGTCCTTGAAGATGCGCTTGTGGGTGATGACGCCGCTGACGATCGCCACCAGCATGAACATCGCGCAGAAGCCGACGATCCAGCGCGCCCACAGCGGCGGCATGTAGTGCAGATCAAAATGCAGGCGATAGAGGAATTCGCCGCCGCGCGTCTCGCGCACGTCGGGCATTTTTTCGCCTGTCAGCGGATCGATGACTTGCGATGTGAACTTGCCGCGGGTCTTTGGCGGCGCATCTTTCGGTGGTGGAGAGATCCAGCCGATGCGCAAGGCCGTGCTGCGTTCCGCCGGCAATGTGATGAACCAGCGCGATGCATCCGGCGCTTTGACTTGCAAGGCCGTCAGCGCGACTTGTGCTGCCTGTGCGGTACTGATGTCGGCGCTGTGTGAAGCATGCAGCTCGGGCTTCATCCACAGCGTGATCTCTTCACGGAAATAAGATGCCGTCCCCGCGCAGAACACCAGAAACAACACCCAGCACACCAGCAGTCCGGACCAGGTATGCAGCCATGCCATCGATTGGCGAAAACCTTCTCTCATGCCATGCTCCGCAGCATCGGCGTCACCACCAGAATCAGCCCCAGCACCGCGCCCGGCAACACAATGCCGGCCCACGCACGCCACGCCGTGCGCGCCGCAAACACCCACAGGACGGCACAGCAAAACACGATGAAGGACAGCAAGGTGGCGGTGATCACCGCTTCGGCGGGAGCCATCGGCAACAAGATGGCGAGCAGGGCGGCGGCCATCGCTGAGAGCGCATAGCCGCCGCCAATGGCGGCCACTGCGCGTGAGGCGACGGCGAGACGGTAACGGAGTGCAGGGTTCAGGATCATTTCTTTACATGGTGATGATGTCGTGTACGGTTGTCTTACCAGCCGTACGACAGCGTTGCCGTCGTAGTGCGGCCTTCGCCGTACAAGCAGTAACTGGAAGAGCAGATGCCGGGGTAATAAACTTTATCAAACAGGTTCTGAATGTTGAAGGCCAGGCGTGCACCTTTGAGCTTCGGGTCCATCTTCGACAAGTCGTAGCGCAGCATGGCGTCGACCAGCGTGAATGACGGAAGCTTTTGCGTATTGGCGGAATCCAGCCACATCTTGCCGACGTAACGCGCACCCGCACCAAATCCCAGGCCATTCAAGGGGCCGTTTTTCAGTTCGTAGTCCGCCCATACCGAGGCGGTGTGCGGCGCCAGCGAAGTGGGCGCCTTGTCCTGCGCCGGGGCGCTGGCCTTCAGGTATTTACCGGCAGTGTAGGCATACGCCGCGGTCAGGTTGACGCCGCTATCGAGCGTCAGCTTGGCTTCCAACTCCACACCTTGCGTACGCAATTCACCGGTCTGCACGGAGCACAATGTTCCACCGGTGCAGACGTGCGTCGGATCCGGGTCGGTCATGGTGTTGTTCTTCTGCTTTTGCTGATACAGCGCGCCGGAGAACATGGCATTGAAATTCTTGGGCTGGTAGCGCAGGCCGGCTTCGTACAACACACCCTTGGTCGGGATGAACGGCTTGCCGAAGAAGTCGGTGCCGCTGATCGGCTCGAACGATTCCGAATAGCTCAGGTACGGTGCGAGGCCATTGTCGAACAGATACAAGGCGGCCAGGCGTTTGGTGAAGGCGCTGTCTTCGAGCTTGGCGGTCGTGGCCAGGTTGGTCTGGTTACGCGTACTGGTGCGTGCCTGCTCATAGCGGCCTGCCAGCGTGAAACGCCAGTTGCCCAATGCGGCCTGATCTTGCAGGTAGACGCCCGGGCGTTCCTGCTTTTGCAGCGTTGGCGTCGCGAAGGTCCATGCCGAGGTCGGGCGGGTGCCGTAAACAGGATTGAAGATGTCGATCGACGCCGCCGTCGCGCTGGCGCTGCGGGTGTCTTCTTCGTACTGCGAATAGTCAAAGCCGACCAGGCTGGTGTGTTTGACCGGGCCGGTGTCGAATTTCGCTTCCAGATGCGTGTCGACATTGGTGGTCTGGCTCTGGCGCCATGCTTGCGAAGCGGAGCGCAGCACCGTGCGATTGTCGGCTTGCAGGTTGGCAAAACTAGTTGGGGAAATCGCGCGTGAGTATGCGTTGACGTCGGTGAAGCGGAAGTTCTGGCGCAGTGTCAGTGCATCGTTGAAACGATGCTCAAAGGCATAGCCGATGGCATGTTGCTCACGGGTGTAGACGTTGTAATCCGGTTCGCCAAGATTGCGGTTGCGCGGGATCTGGCCGAGCGGATTCAGGAACAGCGTACCCTTGGACGGGATGAAATTTCGTGGACTCAGGTCTTCGCTCAGGTAATGCGCCAGCAGCGTGAAACTGGTGTCGCTGGATGGGCGCCAGGTAATTGCAGGCGCAAAGTAGCGGCGGTTGTTCTTGATGCCGTCGACGCTGGTGCCGGCATCGCGGATCAGGCCGTTAAGGCGATAGCTCAGTTTGCCGTCTTCATCAATCGCACCACCGATGTCGAAGGCCGCTTGTTTCCGGTCGAAGTTGCCGACCTGTACCTGAAGTTCACGGATCGGTTCAGTCGTAGGGCGCTTGCTGACCGAGTTGGCGATACCACCCGGTGCGTTGGTTCCGTACAGTACCGATGCCGGGCCGCGCAATACTTCCACGCGCTCCAGACCCCAGGTTTCGGTACGCATGGTGACCGCACCGCCGCCGCCGGAATACACGATGCGCAGACCATCGAGATACTGCGAGGCAAAGAAGCCGCGGATGTATTGCCAGTCGCCGTTGGGATCAGGGTAGGGGGCGCCGACGCCAGGTGTATAGGCCAGTGCGTCGACCAGGTTTTGTGCGCCACGAGTATTCATTTCGTCACGCGTCACGACGGACACCGACTGCGGGGTTTCCAGCAGGGGGGTCTCGGTTTTGCTGCCGGTCAGGGTTTTCTTGGCGACGAAACCACTGACCACACCTGTCGCGGTCTGTTCAGTGCTGGCCGTCACGTTGATCTCAGGTAAGGTGGCGGCCATTTCTTGTGCTGTGGCGAGATTGGCATAGCAAAACAAGGCAGTGGCGACCGCAGCCGAAATGGCTGTCGGCCGCGCGTTGAACGAGCGGTAAGACATGTGTGGATTCCCTCGGATTTATCGTTGTCCTGTGCCTGGCAACGATCAGATCGAGAGCTGGGTGTGTGGAAAAAATGTCGGATTATTTCTATATTTTTCTCGACGAATTTGCAAATGATAACAATTCCCATTCTTGTTGTCATCTTATTGTCAGGTTTGGGGTGAGGTTTGGAACCGATGTTGCAGATTCCTGCCTTCCTGCAATTTGTGAAACAATGCAACATCACTTAACCTGCAGACGCATTTGCCGAATCACCTGCCGAATCAACCTGTCGGTATCGGTAACGTTTTCACCAATTCGCCATGACAGACTCTTTGGTCAGCAGCGCCTCCGGCGCTGATACACCTACCACTTTTATCGAACTCGACGCCCTGATCCGCGCCAATTACGCCGACATGCGGCCGCAGTTCCAGGCCGGGGCGGCCTTCCTTCTGGACAATCCGGGCGAGGTTGCGGTATCGACCATGCGGGCCGTCTCCACGCGTGCGGGTGTGCAACCGTCGACGCTGGTGCGGCTGTCGCAATATCTGGGTTTTCCGGGGTGGGGTGAGCTGCGCGCGCTGTTTGTCGAACGTCTGGCTGTTACGCCCAAGGCGTACGCCTACAAGGCGCAGAGCCTGGTCAAGCGCAACAACAGCGATATCCTGATTGAAGAAATCTTCCAGGCGCAGCGCGCCAATCTCGACGCTTCCGAACCGAAGAACGCCGACGAATTGCTGCGCGCCGCCAAGACACTGACCAAGGCGCGCCATGTGCACATCGCCGGTTTCCGCGCGGCGTATTCGGTGGCCTTCATGCTGGAATACCTGTACCGCCTGTTCCGGCCGAGCGTGACGCTGATCAAAGGCACCGCCGGTTCGCTGGCGATGGAACTGCGCGCCGTCACGGCACAGGATGCGACCATCGTGATCAGCTTCGCACCGTATTCCATCGAAGCCGTACAGGTCGCCGAAGCCGCCAAGCGCGCCGGCAGCAAGCTGATTGCACTGACCGACAGCGCCGTCGCACCGGTGGCGCTGCAGGCCGATCACACTATCCTGTTCTCACACGAGAGTCCCTCGTTCTTCCCTTCCATGGCCGCTGCTGTTGCGGTCGCTGAAAGCCTGATCGAGCTGGTCATCTCCCTCGACGACGACAAGGCCGTCAAGCGGCTGGAGCAGGCCGAGGATGAGTTGTACCAAAGCGGCGCCTATGTGAAGGCCGGCAGCAAGTAATCTTGTTCTGCCGGATCACTCTGCAACAGTTGTTGCAACGTTAGACCTCCTCAATTTCCTTCTCGCCGTCGTCCCAGCACACGCTGGGGCCTAGTGGCGTTTGTCGTTTATCCGGTATTTCGCCAAGACGCCGGATCCCAGCGTGCGCTGGGATGACAGAGGAAAGGTGTGCGTTCTGCAATAAACGCGAGCACCGTCAGATCATCCGGCTTCAGAGTATTTCCCGACAAATTCATTCGCTGTCCGATTTGGTGCGCGCATGTGCCGCAATGCACCAAAAAATGCACTATAAAATATTTATGCAACAAACGTTGCAAAAGCATTTTATTCAATCTATAGTTGGCCCAACTTGAATTCCTGCACGGCGAATCGTTTGCTTGTCGAACTTTCGTACGTTGAATCTTTGCCTGAGGCCAGCTCCATGACACATGTTTTCCATCGTTATCCCAAACAAACCATGCCCGTCGCTAAAGCCGGCATCGGCATGGAGCTGATCGACAGCAACGGCAAGCATTACATCGACGCCTGCGGCGGCGCAGCCGTATCCTGCCTCGGCCACGGCCATCCGCGCGTGATCGAAGCGATCCGCACGCAGATCAACCAACTGGCGTATGCCCACACCTCGTTCTTCACCACCGACGTAGCGGAAGAACTGGCCGACAATCTGAGCGCCTCAGCACCCGGCGATCTCAATCACGTCTACTTCCTGTCCGGCGGTTCGGAAGCGATTGAAGCCGCGCTCAAACTGGCGCGCCAATACCATGTGGAAACCGGACAAAAGAGCCGTCGCCATTTCATCGCGCGCCGCCAGAGCTATCACGGCAATACGCTCGGCGCACTCGCCATCGGCGGCAATGCCTGGCGTCGCGAAGCATTCCTGCCCTTGCTGGTGCCGTCGCATCACGTCGCACCTTGCTATGCCTATCGGGATCAACTGCGCGGGGAATCGGACGCGCAATACACGCAGCGCCTGGCGGACGAACTGGAAGCAAAGATTCTGGAACTGGGCGCCGACGAGGTTGCGGCCTTCGTTGCCGAAACCGTGGTCGGCGCCACCGCCGGCGCTGTGCCGCCGGTCGGCGATTACTTCAAGAAGATCCGCGCCGTCTGCGACAAGTACGGCGTGCTGCTGATTCTCGATGAAGTGATGTCCGGCATGGGCCGCACCGGCTATTTGTATGCCTGCGAAGAAGATGGCATCGTGCCCGACATCCTCGTCATCGCCAAAGGTCTCGGCGCCGGCTACCAGCCCATCGGCGCGATGATTTCCAGCGACCGCATCTACAACGCGGTGGTCGGCGGCAGCGGCTTCTTCCAGCACGGCCATACCTACATCGGCCATGCCACCGCCTGCGCCGCCGCACTCGCCGTGCAAAAGACCATCAAGGAAGAGCAGTTGCTGCCCAACGTGCTGGCGCGTGGCGAGCAGTTGCGCGCCACACTGCGCAGCGCTTTCGCCAATCATCCACACGTCGGCGATGTGCGCGGCCGTGGCTTGTTCGTCGGTGTGGAGCTGGTTGCCGATCGTGACAGCAAGCAGCCGCTCGATCCGGTTAAGCGTACTCACAGCCGCGTCAAGAGCGAGGCCATGGCGCGCGGCCTGCTGGTCTATCCGATGGGCGGCACCGTCGACGGCCGGCAGGGTGACCACATCCTGATCGCACCACCTTTCATCAGTACCGCAGCAGATATTGATCGCATCGTCGAACGGCTGGTGCCGGCAGTCGATGCTGCACTGGCTTGACGCTACCCATCTAAAGATATACCGGCGCACCTATCAAATTCATCAGGAGAGGAAACGACATGAAACGATTCACCCTACCGCTGCTTGCACTGCTATCCGCATTGACCGGACTCCATAGCGCCAACGCCGCCGATGCCGCTAGCGGTATTGGCCCGACGCTGCAAAAGATCAAGGAGGGCAATGTCATCGCCATCGGCCATCGCACCAGCTCGATTCCGTTCTCCTATTACGATGAAAACCAGAAGGTCGTCGGCTATTCGCAAGACCTCTGCAACAAGGTCATCGACAGCGTCAAAGCCAGGCTGAACATGCCCAACCTGGAAGTGCGCATGATTCCGGTGACCTCGCAAAACCGCACGCCGCTGCTGCAAAACGGCACCATCGATCTGGAGTGCGGCGTCACCAGCAATCTCAAGGATCGCTGGCAGCAGGTCTCTTTCAACACCACTTTCTTTGTCGCCAGCAGCCGCATCCTCACGCGCAAGGACAGCGGCATCAAAGACTTCCCGGATCTCGCCAACAAGGCAGTCGTGACCAATGCCGGCACCACGTCGGAACGTTTGCTGCGTACGCTCAATGAACGCCGCAAGATGAACATGCAGATTCAGAGCGCCAAGGATTACGGCGAAGCTTTCCTGATCCTGCAATCGGGACGCGTCGCTGCCTATGTGATGGACGACATCCTGCTGGCCGGTGCGCGCACTACGGCGCAAAAGCCCAATGACTGGTTGCTGACGGGCACACCGTTCGGCGCTGAACCTTACGGCTTCATGGTGCGCAAGGACGATCCGCAATTCAAGCAATTGGTCGACGGCACACTGAGCGGCCTGATGAAGAGCGGCGAGATCAACCGCATGTACGCCAAGTGGTTCACCTTCCCGATTCCGCCGAAGAATGTCAGCTTCAATTTCCCGATGCCGGAAGATGTCAAGAAGCTCTACGCCAATCCAAGCGACAAACCAATGGACTGATGTGCCGCGAGAATAGGTCGCTTACTCAAACCAACCCTTGGCCGTCATCCCGGCGCAAGCCGGGATCCAGTGTCTTGACGAATGTCGGTACGACGCTGGGTCCTGACTTTCGTCAGGACGACGATGGTGTTTGAGGCCGGAAGAACATTCGCAATTTAAACCGTCATTCCGGCGAACGCCGGTACGACATCCGGCCTGACTGCAGCCCCTATACTGAAGACCCGCAACGAGTTGGAGTAAGAACATGACGCAAGCACGCCTGCCGGTATTCGATCCGGCCCACGCCACGCCGGAACAGAAAGCGCTGTTGGACGATATCCTGTCCGGCCCGCGCGGCAATCTCAACGGGCCGTTCGTGAGCTGGATCCACAGCCCGGAGCTGGGCCAGCTAGCGCAGAAGCTGGGTGTTTACTGCCGCTACGACACCGGCCTGCCGCTGCGGTTGTCCGAGCTGGCGATTCTGGCGACGGCGCGCGAATGGCAATCGCAGGCGGAGTGGGCCATCCATCTGCCGATCGCCGTCGATGCGGGTTTGTCGGCAGAAGTTGCAGAGCAGATTCGTCTCGGGCAGACGCCTGTGTTTGAGAAAGAAGACGAGCGCGTGGTCTGGTCGTTCGCCACCGAGCTGTATCACCACAAACGCGTCACCGACGCGACCTATGCGCGTGCGGTGGAGTTGTTTGGTCTCAAGATCGTGGTCAATCTGATCGGCCTGCTCGGCTATTACGCGCTGGTGGCGATGACGCTGAATGTCTTCGGCATGCGCGCCGAGGGCCAGACGTCGCTGCCTTTTCCCGAGCCACCGCAAGCTTGAACACCTGACTTTTACTTGATTTCAGAGAAGCCGAAAACACATCATGGACTACCGCTGGAACTGGAGCGTTTTTCTCCATCAGGCTGCTGACAACCAGACCTACGTCGACTGGCTGCTGTCGGGCCTGTCGATCACGCTGGCGCTGGGTTTGTCGGCATGGCTGATCGCGCTCACACTCGGTACCTTGCTTGGCATCATGCGCACCTTGCCCAATCGCTGGCTCAGCGGTATCGCGGCTACCTATGTCGAGTTGTTCCGCAACGTGCCGCTGCTGGTGCAGATCTTCATCTGGTATTTCGCCATGCCGGAGATTCTGCCGTTCGGTATGGGTGATGCGATCAAGTCCATGAGTCCGCTGGCGCAGCAGTTCACGACGGCGATGCTGTGCCTGGGATTTTTCACCGCAGCGCGCGTGTGCGAGCAGGTGCGTTCGGGAATTCGCGCTCTGCCACCGGGACAGAAGAACGCCGGTCTGGCGATGGGTTTTACGCTGGGTCAGACGTATCGCTACGTATTGTTGCCGATGTCGTTTCGCATCATCCTGCCGCCGCTGACGTCGGAGTTTCTCAACATCTTCAAGAACTCTGCCGTCGCTTCCACCATCGGTCTGCTGGAACTGGCCGCGCAAGGGCGCCAGCTGGTCGACTACACCGCGCAGCCGTATGAAGCCTTCATCGCCGTGACGCTGACCTACATGCTGATCAACATCACGGTCATGACCTTGATGCGCTGGCTGGAAGGGCGTGTCGCCTTGCCCGGTTTTGTCGGCAGCAAATAAGGATCTCAGGAGACGCGACACATGAGCTACCAATTCGACTTCAGCGCAATCACCCCGGCCGCCGTCCAGGTGCTCGGCCACGGCATGCTGATCTCCTTGCAGATCACCGCGACGGCGATCTGCTTCGGCATCGTCTGGGGCACGTTGCTGGCGATGATGCGGCTGTCGCCGTCGAAGCCGCTGCAATGGTTCGCGACGGGTTACGTCAATCTGTTTCGCTCGATACCTTTGGTGATGGTATTGCTATGGTTCTTCCTGATCGTGCCGCAGTTGCTGCAGAAGGTGTTCAAGCTGTCGGCCTCCCATGATTTGCGCATGACCTCGGCGCTGGTGGCGTTCTCGCTGTTCGAGGCGGCTTACTATTCCGAGATCATCCGTGCCGGTATCAAGAGTGTGGCGCGAGGTCAGCTGGCGGCATCGTTTGCACTCGGGCTGACTTACCTCCAGACCATGCGTCTGGTCATTCTGCCGCAGGCTTTCCGCAACATGGTGCCGTTGCTGCTGACGCAAGGCATCATTCTGTTTCAGGATACCTCGCTGGTCTATGTCAGCGCATTGGCCGATTTCTTCGGGCGCGCCTACACCATCGGCGAGCGCGATGGCCGCATCATCGAATTGCTGTTCTTTGCCGGCGCGGTCTACTTTGTGATTTGCTTCAGCATCTCGCTGCTGGTCAAACGCACCGTCAAGTCATAATCCTGCAAATCAATATCCGCGCTCGCGATCGTACAGATGCGGTGCGGGCAGGCCATTTTCCACTGCATGGATCACAGTCGCCGCTTGGCGCGCACGTTCGCGGCGTGACGGCGTCGCCGCACCGTGCGGCGTGACGATGATGCGTGGGTGATTCCACAAGGGTGAATCATCCGGCAGTGGCTCGACCGCAAAGACGTCCAGCAAGGCCGATGAAACATGACCCGAGTCCAGCGCCGCCAGCAAGTCTTCGGTGTGCACATGCGTGCCGCGTCCGACGTTGATGATCGCCGCACCAGCGGGCAGTTGCCGCAACAGATCGGCGTTGATGATGTCGCGTGTGTCTTCGGTGTCCGGCAGCAGGCAGATCAGAATATTGGTACGCGCCAAAAAAGCGCCGAGCTGATCCTCACCGGCATAGCACTCGATACGTTCAGCCTTGCGCGGCGAGCGTGCCCAGCCTGCGGTGATGAAGCCAAGTTGTGCATGCATCTGCGCGCACGCCAAGCCCAGTGCACCCAATCCCATGATGCCCACGCGCGTCTCCACCGCAGTGCGCGGCGTAGCGAACTCGCTCCATTCACGCCGCGCCTGTTGCGCGATCATGCGCGGCATATCCTTGAGCAGCATCAGGCTGCTCATCGCGGTGAACTCCGCCATGCGCTGCACCGTGTCGTCAGTCACCATGCGGATGATGGGCACCGTGGCAGGCAGTCGCGGATCGGCCAGAATATGATCGACGCCGGCGGCGCTGCTGATGACCGCCTTCAGGTTGGGATAGCCGGCAATGCGTCCGGCTTCCGGTTGCCAGACCAGGACATATTCCACGGCGAGCGGGTCGATGCCGGGATCATTCCACCAGCGCACCTCCACGTCAGGCGCAAACTCGCCGAAATTTTTCTGCCACTCCGCCACGGCGTCGACGCCGCCCGATTTGACCAGCAGGACTGGACGATGTGAATTACTCACCTGACTCATGTGGATTCTCCAGCTACGCTCGGGACATGCATCGGCCGCCGCAACGCCGGATCGAAAGGATTGATGCGCTTGCTCAGGGCATCGGCTTCACGTTTGAGAATCTGCACTACGGTCGGCAGGCGGTCATCGCTCAGACGCGACGTCAGCGTGCCGATACTCAGCGCCGCCACGATTTGTCCGCTGCCATCGAAGATCGGCACCGCCAGTCCGGCCATGCCGTCAAGCAGGCCGGCATTGCGCGCAGCGTAGCCGTTCTGGCGCACGCGTTCAATTTCAGTCCGCAGATAGACCTCGTCAAATACGCCGAACTCGCGGATGCGCGGCAAGTTGTAGCGAATCACTTCATCCCGTTCCGCCTCCGGCAGAAAAGCAAGAATCGCCAATGCGCCTTGTCCCACGCCCAGCGCCACCCGTCCGCCGATGTCGCCGGTGAAAGCGCGGATAGGGAAGGGGCCGTCGACGCGATCCACGCAGACGGCATCGAAGCGCGAACGCACCAGCAGGAACATGGTATCGCCCAGGCTGCCGCACAGCCGCAGCAACACCGGCCGGCACAGTGCGCGCAAATCCCAGCCGTTGCCGGCGCGCGCCGCCAGGCTGAACAAGTCCATGCCGAGCCGGTACAGCTTGCTGCGCTCATCCTGTTCGACCATGCCTTCATTGACCAGAGATTGCAGCAGGCGATGCGTGGTGCCTTGTGTCAGCCCGATGTCCTTGGCGATTTGCGTGACGCGTGTGCCTTGTGCTGGTGCAGCCGCGAGTGCGCGCAAAACCGCAAAGGTGCGTTGCACCCCGTTGGCGGGAAGAGTGGTTTCGTTGCTCATGTCGATAAATGGAATGGTTGCAGCCGTCTTGAGCAAGGTATTTCACTCAACGGAATAAGTAATAAAAATATCCTGTTTGATGAAATACGATAGCAGAATTGGCAAGGAAATTGCATGACGATTGCAATAACTCATGCGTTACCTAAGCAATTCGGATACCCGCTCAATGTAGCCGGAGAGCATCAAGGTCGATCATTCTGGAAAGGACTTGCCATGTCGTTCCTCACGCTGACCAATGTCAGCAAGTTTTACGGAGATACCCAGGCGGTATCGTCTTTCAACCTGAGCGTGGAGAAGGGCGAATTCATTTCGCTGCTCGGCCCCTCCGGTTGCGGCAAGACCACCACCCTGCAGATGATCGCCGGCTTTGAAAGCGTCAGCGGCGGCCGCATCGAACTGGACGGTCGCGACATCACGCACGCCAAGCCCAACACGCGCGGCCTCGGCATCGTGTTCCAGACGTATGCCTTATTTCCGCACATGACGGTCGAGCAGAACGTCGCCTTCGGCCTCGAAATGCGCAAGATCCCCGCCGCCGAACGCCGCGACAAAGTTGCACAGGCGCTGGCTCTGGTCCATCTTGAAAAACACGGCAAACGCTATCCGCGCGAAATGTCCGGCGGCCAGCGTCAGCGCGTCGCGCTTGCACGCGCGCTGGTGATCCAGCCACCGGTGCTGTTGCTGGACGAACCGCTGTCCAACCTCGACGCCAAACTGCGTGAAGAAATGCAATTCGAGCTGCGTGATATCCAGCGCAAGGTCGGCACCACCACCATCATGGTCACGCATGACCAGAGCGAAGCGATGTCCATCAGCGATCGCGTGGTCGTGATGGAAGCCGGTCACGTAACACAAGTCGATCGTCCGCTCAGCGTGTACGAGCATCCGGCCAATCGTTTCATCTCGACCTTCGTCGGCAAAGCCAATTTGCTGGAAGGCAGCGTGCTGCGCCAGGCCGGCGACCACGCAGACATCGACGCCGGCGGCATGACGCTGACATTGGAAGCGGTCGACAGTGGTCTGCGTTCCGGCGCACAGGTGTTGCTCGGTCTGCGTCCGGAAAAAATCAAATGCGTCGCCGCGGGCAAGGGACGTTGCGACGGCCAGGTCAGCCAGCGCTTCTTCCTCGGCAGCCAGTGGATGTACAGCATCGTCACGCCGCTGGGAGAACTCACCGTGTTGATCGCCAATGACGGCGCCGATATGCTGGAACCGGGACAGAGCGTCGGCATCGACTGGAACGATCACAACCTGCGACTGGTCTCTGCCAACCGCACTACCGCAGCCACCGCAATCAGTGCGGCAGAGGTTGCCTGATGAGCGCCGCTTCGACTACTTCCGTTGCGCCATCTTCCGTGGCCCAGAAGGCGATCAGCAATCGCAGCCTGCCATGGTTCATGTCAGCACCGGCCATCCTGTTGTGCAGTGTGATGCTGCTGGTGCCCCTGTTGCTAACCGTGCTGCTGTCTTTCAACGCCTTCGACGCCGATACCGGGCCCAAGGCCGGCACCTTCACGCTGGAACATTACCGTGCGGTGCTGACCGATCCCTATTACTACGAGATTTTCTGGCGCACCTTCTGGATCTCCGGCCTGGTGACGCTGATCTGTATCGTCATTGGCACGCCCGAAGCGTACATCCTCAATCGCATGCGCAAGCCGTGGCGCTCCATCATGTTGTTGGTGGTGCTGGCGCCGCTGATGATCTCGGTGGTGGTGCGCGCCTTCGGCTGGAGCATGCTGCTGGGGCCGGAAGGGTTGGTCAACGGCGCGTTGTCGGCATTCGGCATCGGCCCCTTCAAGATGCTCTATACCGAGACCGCCATCGTCATCGCGCTGGTGCACGTGATGCTGCCGTTCATGGTGATTCCGGTCTGGACGTCGCTGCAGAAGATTGATCCCGGCGTCGTCAACGCCGCGTTGTCGCTCAATGCTTCGCCGACCACTGCGCTGCGCCGTATTGTCCTGCCGCAGATCATGCCGGGCATGCTGTCGGGCAGCCTGATCGTATTCGGCCTGTCGGCCAGTTCGTTTGCGATTCCCGGCCTGCTGGGTGGACGCCGCCTCAAGATGATGGCCACGCTGATCTATGACGAATACCTGCACGAACTCAACTGGCCGCTCGGCGCCGCCATCGCCTTGCTGCTGCTGCTGGCGAACCTTGCCATCATGCTCGGTTGGAATCGCATGATCGAGCTTCGTTACAAGAAAGCATTGGGGTGAGCACATGACCAAGAACGGACCGATTGCATTGCTGTTCAATGCGCTGGTGATCAGCTTCATGCTGGCGCCGATTCTGGTGGTGTGCGTGATCGCCTTCACCCCGGAAAATACCCTCACCATCCATGGCCCGGAACTCTCGCTGCGCTGGTTCAAGGCCGTGTTCGAGTATCCCGATTTCGTCAGCTCGTTCTGGAACAGCCTGTGGCTGGGACTGTCTTCCGCGACCATCGCCACCGTCATCGCGGTGCCGGCCGGCATGGCGCTGATCCGTTATCCCAACCGCTGGAGCGGTTTGCTGCAGGGCTTGTTCCTGTCACCGCTGATCATTCCGCATCTGGTGTTGGGCGTGGCGCTGCTGCGTCTGTTCACGCTGATCGGCGGTGCCGGCAGTTTCGGCTGGCTGATCCTGGCGCACGCATTGGTGGTCACGCCCTACACCATGCGGCTGGTGATGTCGGCGCTGATCGGTTTTGACCGCAGCGCGGAGCACGCGGCGATGTCGCTGGGGGCGAGCAAGACCACGGTGTTCCTGCGTATAACCCTGCCGATGATCTTGCCCGGCATCACCGGCGGCTGGCTGCTGGCCTTCATCAACAGCTTCGATGAAGTGACGATGTCGATCTTCGTCACCTCGCCGTCGACCGTTACGCTGCCGGTGCGCATGTATATGTACGCCACCGAGTCCATCGATCCGATGATGGCTGCCGTATCAGCGCTGATGGTGGCGATCACCGCGGGCGCGATGATCATTCTGGATCGTGTCTACGGACTGGATCGTGTATTGGTGGGGCGCTCATGAAGTCAACCGCAATCCGCCCGCAGTTTGTCCGCGTTGCCGAACAGGCGCGCACGCCGGTTGCGTTCGTTCTGGACGGCCGGCCGGTGACGGCCCTGGAAGGCGACACCGTGTTGACGGCGATCTTGCTGAATGCCGGTCACGTACGCCACAACGAGTTCAGCGGCAAACCACGCGCCGGTTTTTGCATGATGGGCGCTTGCCAGGACTGCTGGGTGCAAACCATCAGTGGTGAAAAACTGCGCGCTTGTTCGACCTTTATCCGTGAAGGCATGCAATTGCTGACCGAAGCCGGAGAATGCGGAGAATGCGGAGAACAGCCATGAACAAACTCCGCCCCGTCATCGTCGGCGCCGGCCCTGCAGGCGTGCGTGCGGCACAGACGCTGGTCGCCCACGGTTTGCGTCCCATCGTGCTGGACGAAGCACCGCGCGCCGGTGGTCAGATTTATCGCCAGCCGCCGCCGGGCTTTTATCGCAACAAAAAGAAACTTTACGGTTTTGAAGCAGGCCGCGCCGACAGCGTCCATCAGGATTTCGCCGCGCTGGCGCAGCAGATCGACTATCGTCCGCAAACACTGGTGTGGAATGCGCAGCCGGATGTGCTCGATATCATGGACACCACCACGCTGGCCGCCGACAACATCGCATGGCAAGACATCATCGTCGCCACCGGCGCGACCGATCGCGTGTTGCCGGTGCCGGGTTGGACCACGCCGGGCGTCTACACCCTGGGCGGCGCGCAGGTCGCGCTCAAATTTCAGGGCTGCGCCATCGGCCGTCGCGTGGTGCTGGCCGGTACGGGGCCGCTGCTGTATCTGGTCGCTTATCAATACGCCAAAGCCGGCGCGCAGGTGATGGCTGTGCTCGACAGCAGCAGTCTGTCCGACCGCATTGCTGCGCTGCCCGGTATGCTCGGCCAGCCGGCGTTGCTGATGAAGGGCATGTATTACATGGCCTGGCTCATGGCGCATCGGATTCCGCTGAAGACGCACGCGCGCTTGCTGCGGGTTGAAGGCGAAGGACAAAATAAACACGATGAACACGTGCGCGCCGTTGTCTGGCGACGCGAGAGCATGACGGCGGAGGAACCCGCCATCGGCCCCGAGCAGACAATCGAATGCGACGCGCTCGGATTTGGTTACGCGTTGCGCTCCGAAACACAACTGGCCGATCTGCTCGGCTGCCGCTTCGGCTTCGACGCCGTACAGCGCGCCCATCTGCCTGAACGCGACAACGCCGGACGCAGCAGCGTGCCCGGCGTCTATCTCGCAGGCGACGGCGCCGGCATCATGGGTGCAGATGCGGCGGAGCTGGCCGGTGAACGCGCCGCGCTGGCACTGCTGCAAGATCGTGGCGTGCAGATCGACATCGCGCGCGCCGACAAGCTGGAACATCGCCTGGCGCGCATCGGCGCATTCCGCAAAGGACTGGAACGCGCTTTCCCTTTCCCGCACAAATGGGCCGAACTGGCGGATGACAAACTGATCGTGTGCCGTTGTGAGCAAATCAGCGCCGGTGAATTACGCCAGGCTGCGCGCGACAACAACGCGCAAGAGATGAATCGCCTCAAGGCGCTCACCCGCATCGGCATGGGCCGCTGCCAGGGCCGCATGTGCAGCAGCGCGGCGGGCGAGATTCTGGCGCAGGCTTGCAGCATCCCGCTGGCGCAAGTCGGCCGCTTGCGCGGACAGGCACCGATCAAGCCGGTGCCGATCGGCATGCATGCGTTGAAATCTGCGCCTGCGCCGGTCTCGGCATCGCCTTCCACGCAGCAGACGGCTTCGGTCTTCCACGTTGCCCTCGCGGCCGGGGAGGACGAATGACATCTCACGTGACCACCGACATCAACTCCGGCCCCAAAAGGCTGTCCGCTGATGTGTTGATCATCGGCGGTGGCATCGTCGGTACCTCGGCCGCGCTCGCGCTCGCCAAGGCAGGACGCAAGGTCGTCTTGCTGGAACGTGACCTGTGCGGTTCGCGCTCCAGCGGCATCAACTATGGTGGCGTCCGCCGACAAGGCCGCTCGGTATCGCAACTACCGCTTGCGCAGCGCGCGCACCGCATCTGGGAAGGCCTGAGCGATCTCATCGGCATCGATGGCGAATACGTGCGCAGCGGCCACTTCAAGCTGGCGCGCAGCGCTGCCGACATGCAAGCGCTGGAAGCCTATGCCGAACTCAGCAAACCTTTTGGACTCGGCATTGAACTCATCAGCGGCGAACGTCTGCGTCAGCAATGCCCATGGCTGGGCGGTGCGGTGGTCGGTGGTTCGCTTTGTCCGGAAGACGGCCAGGCCAATCCGCGTCTGGTGTCGCCCGCTTTTGCGCAGGCCGCACAACGTGCCGGCGCGCACATCATCGAACGGTGCGAGGTGCGCGAAGCCGGTTACGATGGCACGGCGTTTTCGGTACGCGCTGAACTGAATACCGGCGAAGGTCGCCAGTCGCTGCAGGTGCGCGCTGCTGCGCTGATCAACTGCGCCGGCGCCTGGGCCGGCAAGCTGGCCGAAGCCTTCGGCGAAACCGTGCCGATGTTCAGCGGCCATCCCAACATGGCGGTGACCGAGCCAATTCCGCACTTCCTGCCGTGGAGCCTGGGCGTGGAAGGCGGATCGATCTATTGTCGTCAGGTCAGCCGCGGCAACGTGGTGCTCGGCGGCGGTCGTGGCTATGCGCAGGACGAAAACCGCGCGCGCTCATCGCATGACGCCATCCTCGCGCTGCTGCCGCAAGCCGTCGACTTGCTCCCGGCTTTGCGTCACGTGCACATCATCCGCACCTGGAGCGGCGTCGAAGGCTACCTGCCCGACCGCCAGCCGATCCTCGGGGCTAGCAGCACGCAGGACGGCCTGTTCCACGGTTTCGGTTTTTGCGGCGCCGGTTTTCAGATCGGACCGGCGGCGGGCGAAGTGCTCGCCGATCTGGTCATGCATGGCCGCAGCGACATACCCATCGATGCATTTTCGATCCGACGTTTTCAATCCACTCTTCCCGTTGCAGATTTCAACCTCGCTTCCGAACCAGAAAGGAAAATTCAATGATTTCGCTTTCATCTTCTTTCGTCCGCCATACCTGTACTACCGCGGTGGCATCAAGCCTTGCTGCACTCTCGCTGCTGGCGATGAGCAACGCGGCGCACGCCGCCGATCCAAAGACGCTCTACATCGGCATGAACGGCGGCAACATGGAGAAGACCTACACGCAATTCGTGTTCGGTCCCTTCGAGCAAAAGAATAACGTCAAGGTGGTGGTGGTGCCGGGCGGCTCTTCCGACATCCTGGCCAAGGCGCAAGCCGCCAAAGACAAGCCGCAGATGCACCTGATGTTTCTCGACGACGGCGTCATGTACCGCGCCATCGGCATGGGCCTGTGCGAGAAGCAAAAGCCCAATCCCAACCTCGCCGGCATCCTCCCGGTAGCGCACATCAAGGGCGACATGGCTACCGGCGTCACCATCAGCATGACCGGTCTGGCCTACAACACCAAGGTCTACGCCGACAAGGGCTGGGCGCCACCGACGTCGTGGCTGGACATGGCCGATCCCAAGCTGAAAGGCAAGGTCGTGTTCCAGTCGCTGTCGTCATCGACCTTCGGCCTGCACGCCTTCCTCGCCTTCAACAAACTGAAGGGCGGCACCGACAGCAACGTCGAGCCCGGCTTCACCGCCTGGCCGAAGACCGTCGGCCCCAACGTCGTCGAATATATCGCCAGCTCCGCCAAGATTTCCGAAATGGCGCAAACCGGCGAAGCGGCATTGTTCCCTTACACGCCGACCCAGGTCACGATCCTGAAGAGCAAGGGCATCCCGGTCGAATACGTGCACCCGAAAGAAGGCGGCGTGGTCTTGATGGTGGCGCAATGCGTGATCGCCAACAACAGCGAGCCGCAACTGGCACAAGAGTTGGCCGCGTATCTGCTGAGCCCGGAAGCACAAGGCAAGGCACTCGAAAACGGCAGCTTCAATCCGACCAACACCAAGGTGCAAGTGACCGGCGCAGCGGCGGCGGAACAGAAGCGTCTGAACGACTACGTGAAGAACTCACGCAACGTCGACTGGGATGAGGTCAACAAGAATCGCGCGGTATGGAACACGCGTTGGAATCGTACGATCGAGCGGTGATGATATTGCTCTTGCAGGGTCAGGGAATCTGGATTCTGCAAGAGCGTCGGGCAGACGAGCATCAGCGGTAGTCAAAACCCCTACATCCCTCGCGTAGAGCGGTATCCCGATCAACGGGCAGGGCGGGAGGCATTTCAATTTGTTTCGGAAAAATTAAAGAAAGCCTTAGCCATCCTGAAGGGCTCGTCTGCATGGAAACCGTGCCGCCTTCAAGGCAAGTTACTGCGACTCCGGTCGACCCTTCACCCCGAATCCTGTAATCACCACTGCGCTGTGCAATCTCAGTTTCAATATCCGTCACATACTGATTGAGGGTGCAGTTCAGCGGACCGTCTTCATCGTACAGATGAAAGCAGGAATAGTCGTTGCCCTTAGGACTCCGTCGATGTACGACATTGGCAATTTCAGTCATCACCGCTGAGGCACCACTGCATGAACCCGAGAACACCGCGGCGATGACCATGGCGTCCCGCTCCTTCGGCGTTTCGGCATCCAGGATATGTTCCAGCATGCGTACGTTTTCTTGCGGACATGTGAAGTTACCTACACGCAGAAAGGTAAAATCAGCGGCATGGGCGTCGAGACTCGCGCCCGCCAACGCAGCCAGAAATATCGCAGGCAAAAGGCAAGCTCGAAGGACTGAGCGTAGGAATTTAATCATGGACGAGGTAGGTACGAGTGAGGAGCAGTTGCATGCTCAGTTGATGTCCAATGTGCTTGACGTGATTTGTCGTCATCACATTCTCTTGTACAAACCGAATGCAAGCAAATTGTTCGCGCTCCCCAGATAATGTCGCGCAGAAAAGATTGGTTCAAGGCTCTCCCAATAAAACAAATGGACAGTGCAATATCCATCGTCGTATGTTGACAATGAAAATCGCTGTTTTGAAAGCGGCATAGAATCTTTATTGATATAGTTGTGAACATATCAAGACTCGAAAAACTATTCTCATTCCCTCCTTGCGCTTGCCCTTCATCTTTACTAGATTGGGTATTCCACCAGAAGAACAGCTAGTCATCACAGCCAGCGAAAACAGCGTACTTAACTGTCCACCCGAGGAGCACAGTAATGAGTCCTGCTACATCTGCTGTATTGGAAGAACGCTCTGCAAGAGCCTATGCCGGATCACTCGGCGTTGGTATTTCCCCCCGCCCTGAACGTCGCCGCGAACGTCTTGCCGTTACCTTGATGGAACTTGATCCACGCGATGTGGTGGATGGCGTCCTACTTGAGAACGGCATGTTCCTTGCGCCTGATCCGACACCTGTGGGCACGATGCGCGAGGTTTGTCCGCATTGCGAGGGCGTGGCGTTGCAACTCGTGTTGCGCCGCCATCATGTCAAACGCTCGCACTTGTTTTGCGGGCAATGCACACGCTGCTACGACGCGGTATGCGAAGGAGGGTATTCGATACTTGGGATAGTCTGAGCTGATCAGTATTTCTCAACGATAGTAGTAGCGTAACGATAGCGGCCTCAGGGCCGCTTTTCTTTTTCTGCGTCGTTGCCTTTTTCTATTTCGGCTTTCACGGCGTTGAGCATGTGGCGTAGATCGCTTTTCATGAGCGCTGCACCAAAAAGCGTGGGCACGTAAAAATCGGGCGCGATGATTCCCGCGTAAGAGATGCGGGTGTGGCCGTCGTCGCCCGGTTGCTGCGGCTGCTGAGGTTGTAGTTCCCAGCGTGCCTGGTATTCGCGCATGTTGCCGCTGATCAGGCGTATATCGATGACCTGCATCGGCTGTTCGGTGACGTGCAGCACCAGGTCGATGTTTTGCCGGATGAACAGAAATTTGGCGAAGCCATTCTGGGTGACCACGCGCTCATTGCCTTCGCTGGAAGTGACTTGTGAGCGCGACAGGTTGGGGACGAATTCCGCGAGCCGGTTGTAGTCGGTCAGCACCTTCCAACTGCGCGCCACGTTGGCGTTGACCGTCATCTTTGCGGTCACTTCAAAGAGCGGATAGCCCTTGGCGCGGGTCATGCGGACATCGATGTCGGGTTGGTCGATGGTCTGTGCATCGACATTGCTGCCGGTCATCCAGACTAGTGCTACCAGTGAGCAAAGCAGAGAGGGTCGCAAAGGGGCTTTCGATTGGCTGGTTCATCAATAGGCAAGCGCGAGCTTACGCGAATTTGGTGACGGAGCAATGTCGCGCGAGCATGCCGGGTGGTATCGGTACCATTTTGGCAATGCTAAAATCGCGCCATGAAGAAGCCTTCCCCTCCCACCGATCCTGCCGATCCCATCATTTCAGCACCCGCACCTGACGCCTCAATGACTGACCCCCAGCCTGTCCTTGAAAAAGTGCGTAAAGGTCGCAAAGGCGCCGGACTGACCTTGCGCGATGTCGCCAAGTTGGCGGGCGTGGCGCCGATTACGGCTTCGCGCGCGCTGAATACACCGGATGCGGTTTCCGAAACCGTGTTGAAAAAAGTGCGTGAAGCGGTTGAGCGCACCGGCTATGTTCCCAATCTCCTTGCAGGCGGACTGGCCTCGAAGAAGAGCCGCCTGGTCGCCGCCGTGGTGCCGACGATTGTCGGGCCGATCTTTCTGGAAACCGTGCAGTCGCTGACCGAATCGCTGGCCGCCGCCGGCTATCAGCTGATGCTGGGCCAGAGCGGCTATGAAAACTCGCGTGAAGATGCCTTGCTCGAAGCCATCATCGGCCGTCGTCCCGACGGCGTGGTGCTGACCGGCATCATGCGCTCGCCGGAGTCGCGCAAGCGTTTGCTGGCCAGCGGCATCCCGGTGGTGGAAACCTGGGATCTGACGCCGACGCCGATCGACATGCTGGTCGGCTTCTCGCATGAAAACATCGGTATCGCCGTCGCACGTCACTTGCACGCTGCCGGTCGCCGCCGCGTGGCCGTGATTGCCGGCGTGGATGAACGCAGCCGCCGCCGCGCCAAATCGTTCTCGGATGAAGCGGTGCGCCTGGGCATGGCTGCCGGCGGTGTGACCGAAATCCCGCTGTGCATGGTGCCGGCGCCGACGACCTTGGGCAGCGGCCGTACCGGACTATCCGATCTGTTGGGCCAGGACGCGGCCATTGACGGCGTATTTTGCAGCTCGGATGTCCTCGCCATGGGTGTCATGATCGAGGCGCAGGTGCGCGGCATTTCCATTCCGGGGCAACTGGCGGTGATGGGTTTCGGCGACCTGAGTTTTTCACGCGACCTGCACCCACAACTGACGACGGTGCGCATTGACGGCACCGGCATCGGCAAGGTGGCGGCGCAGTTCATCATTGATCGTGCCGACGGCCTGCAAGTGGCTGATCGCGTGCATGACATCGGCTTCACCATCATTGAGCGCGAAAGCGTCTAGCTGGCTGTTTTTCAGATCGCCGGCAGTTCCTTTAAGCAATATTTCCTGAAAATCAACTCTTCGTAAACCGGTTGACACGTTAAAACGGTACCGCTACCATCAGCATCAATCGGAATTGGTAGCGGTACCAACGGTGCTTTCAACGGATGCGCCAGTTCCTGAATTACCTCGGATCAACTCAGGGAAGCTCATCATGTCAATTCAGAACACCGCCGCCGGCGCGCCTGTCGTCACAACCATGCAAGTCATCCCGGTTGCCGGGCGCGACGGCATGCTGCTAAACCTGAGTGGCGCGCACGGCCCTTACTTCACGCGCAACATCGTCATCCTGACCGACAGCGCCGGCAACACCGGCGTCGGTGAAGTGCCGGGCGGCGAGCGCATCCGCCAGACCCTGGAAGACGCGCGCGCGCTGGTCGAGGGCCAATCCATCGGCACGTATCATTCCATCCTCAACCGCATGCGCCAAGTCTTCAATGACCGCGATTCTGGCGGACGCGGGCTGCAGACTTTCGACTTGCGCATCACCATCCACGCCGTGACGGCAGTGGAGTCGGCAATGCTCGATCTGCTCGGCAAATTCCTCGGCGTACCAGTCGCGGCCTTGCTCGGCGAAGGCCAGCAGCGCGACAAGGTGGAAATGCTCGGTTACCTGTTCTACGTCGGCGACCGCAGTGCCACCGATCTGGACTACCACAGCGAACCTGACGCCGCCGACGACTGGCAGCGCCTGCGCCATGAAAAAGCCATGGACTCCAAGGCCATCGTGCGGCTGGCTGAAGCGGCTTATCAGCGCTACGGCTTCAACGATTTCAAGCTCAAGGGTGGCGTGCTGCGCGGCGAAGATGAAATCGAAGCCGTCACCGCCTTGCATGAGCGCTTCCCGCAGGCGCGCATCACGCTGGATCCCAACGGCGGCTGGTTGCTGAAAGATGCGATCCGTCTGTGCCGCGATCAGCATGATGTGCTGGCGTATGCCGAAGACCCTTGCGGCGCCGAAAACGGTTACTCCGGCCGCGAAGTGATGGCCGAGTTCCGCCGCGCTACCGGTTTGCAGACCGCCACCAACATGATCGCCACCGACTGGCGCGAGATGGGCCACGCGATTCAGCTGCAATCGGTCGACATTCCGCTGGCCGATCCGCATTTCTGGACCATGCAAGGTTCGGTGCGGGTGGCGCAGATGTGCAACGAATGGGGCCTGACCTGGGGTTCGCATTCCAACAACCACTTCGACATTTCTCTCGCGATGTTCACGCAGGTTGCCGCCGCCGCGCCGGGCAAGATCACTGCGATCGATACGCACTGGATCTGGCAGGACGGCCAGCGCCTGACGCGCGATCCGCTCAAGATCGTCGGCGGCATGGTCGACGTGCCTAAGACGCCGGGCCTCGGCGTTGAGATCGACATGGAGCAGGTCATGGCCGCCAACGCGCTTTACAAGTCCAAGGGACTCGGCGCGCGGGACGATGCCATCGCCATGCAATACCTGATTCCGGGCTGGAAATTCGACAATAAAAAACCCTGCCTCGTCCGTTAATACGAAGGCATCGTGCGCAGTCTTGGAGCTGCCTGTAGAACTGCCGCACCGACATGGAAGAACGATAAGAAAAAAGATTGCGCAGGCTGCATCGGCAGCCTGCAGCGCCAACAACATCAAGGAGATCAATCGTGAGTGAGCAAAATATAGCAGCCTATGCCGCCAATCCCGACGGCCCGGCAAGCGGGCCGCTGGCCAGCGCCATCGACAAGGTCAAGTGGCGCATCCTGCCGCTGTTTGTGATCATGTTCATCGCCAACTACATCGACCGCGTCAACATCGGTTTTGTACGTTCGCATCTGGCGACGGATCTTGGCATCGGCTCAGCGGCGTTCGGGTTGGGTGCGGGTTTGTTCTTCATCGGTTACGCGATCTTTGAAGTGCCGTCCAACATGTTGTTGCAAAAGTTCGGCGCCAAGGCCTGGCTCACGCGCATCATGCTGACCTGGGGCGTGGTCGCGACCTCGATGGCCTTCGTGCATAACGAGACCTCGTTCTACGTTCTGCGATTTTTGCTGGGTGTTGCCGAGGCCGGCTTCTTCCCGGGCGTGGTGTATTACTTCACACAGTGGCTGCCCAATAGCGAGCGTGGCAAAGCCATGGCGATCTTCCTGAGCGGTTCGGCGATTGCATCGATCTTGTCCGGCCCGATCTCCGGCGCGCTGTTGCAGATCGAAGGCGGCGGCCTGCACGGCTGGCAGTGGATGTTCATCATCGAAGGCCTGGCTTCGGTGGCGCTGTGCTTCGTGGTCTGGACTCGCCTCGACTCCACGCCCAAAGACGCCAAGTGGCTCAGCGACGCCGAGCGCGACAGTCTGGCTACGATCATCCAGCATGAGCAGCGCGAACGCCAGGCCAGCAAGCCGGTACACGTGTCGTCGTGGAGCTTGCTCAAGGATCCGCAAATCCTGCTGTTCTGCTTCATCTATTTCGCAATCCAGCTGACCATCTACGGCGCGACCTTCTGGCTGCCGAGCATCATCAAGAAGATGGGCCATTTCAACGACTTCCAGGTCGGCCTGTTCAACTCGATTCCGTGGATCATCTCGATCATCGCGATGTACATCTTCGCCAGCCTGGCGACGCGCTTCAAGCACCAGCAAGCCTGGGTGGCGGCGACGCTGATCATCGCGGCCGCCGGTATGTTCGCCTCGACCACCGGCGGCCCGGTGTTGGCGTTTGTGGCGATCTGTTTCGCCGGTATCGGCTTCAAGGCGGCGTCTTCGCTGTTCTGGCCGATTCCGCAGGCCTATCTGGATGCACGCATCGCCGCTGCGGTGATCGCGCTGATCAATTCCATCGGCAACCTCGGCGGCTTCTTTGCGCCGGCCACCTTCGGCTATCTGGAGCAAAAGACCGGTTCGATCCAGGGCGGTTTGTATGCGCTGGCGGTGGCGTCGGTGATTGCTGCGGGGTTGGTGTTCCTGGCGCGGACTTCAGGCAAGAAGGCGGCGGTCGTCTGATCCCGTGTTTTTTGGTTGTCGTCCCGGCGAACGCTGGGACCCAGTGTCTTGACGCCCGTTGGGACGACGCTGGATCCTGACTTTCGTCAGGACGACGGCCAATGCAGGAACTCAGTGAGAGATCGATACCCTGCGCTTGGCAGAACGGGACGGTAAAAGAGGCGGACTTGTTACAATGTCCGCCTCTTCTGTTTTTCTGCTTATTCCGAGCACATCCAATCATGTCCAAAAGCAAGCGTCCGGCCTCCGGCAAAGCTCCCACACTTTCCAACTCACCGTCGCCATCGCCGGTCTTCGACGCGGGCGATCCGGGTGAATACCAACTCGACGAAGCGCTGATCGACAAGATTGCCAACCTCGCGGTTGAACTGGCTACGGAAGATGAAGCCTCGCCGGAGTTGCCGGGCAAGCAACGCGACCTGCGCCGCATGATCGGCAAGAGCCTGCGCCAGCAACAGGACGACGTGTTGTACGAAGCCCTCGAGCGCGCGCGCGACCAAGAGGCCGACGCCTATCCTTACCTGCGCGAAATCATCGAAGAAGCCGCCGAGATCGTCTTCTTCACCCGCAACGAGCGCAGCTATGAAGTCAACGCCTTCGTCATCCCGATGTTCGTGCGCACCATCGGCGGTCTCGATGCCGAGCAGAACTTCCGCGATGCCGATGCCTTCACCGAGTTGACCGCCAGCATCAAGGAAGCCCAGCTGGAAAGCGCTGACGCCAAGGTCGTGCTGGTCAGCTATGCCTACCATCTGGACGAAATCGACGCGATTACCTACAGCCATCTCGAAGCCATGGTGCGCGATGCCTTCGCCGCCATGACCGACAAGAAGATCACCGAAACGGCGGCCATCAATCGCAGCATGAGCACCTGGCCGGCCAATCGTTTCGGCGCCGAAGACACGGCGGTGGAATTGCGCTTCCTGCTCGGCTTTACGCTCAAGACAGCCGACGATCCGTTCTATGTCATTCCCAAGGACGAAGCCGCGATGGATGCCTACTTTGCCGTGCGCGCCCAGCGTTTCCAGGCCTGGAGCGAAAAGGTCGTGCCGCTGGTGCAGCGTTGCCTGGTGACTGACGGCCGCAGCACAGACTTCGATGTGCATTTCTTGTATCAGGATTTGTTCCACGGCGGCAAGGAGCGCGGCATCGCCGAATACTTCATGCTGCAGATGATGTCCGAACTGGATCACGGCCTGCAAGAAAGCGGCGTGGCGGGAACGCAGACGCGTGCCGTCATGGGCCCTGTCCATACGGATGGCGATGTGGTGTTGCGGGTGAATTTGTACGGCGAAGGCGATGCAATCGTCGCCACGGCAGAAAAGCCGCTGGATGCCGCACGAGATTTGCAAGTGGAACTGGACGACACCTGCGACGCCGTACTGACGCTCGGTGTGCAGTCGGTCGCCTTGGCGGAAGAGTTTGACGCCGACGGCAATGCCGTCAACGTCCAGCCTTATGCCGAAGGCAACTGAGGGTAGCCAATAAGTCGGCTGACGCGCCGGCAGCAAAGCCACCGTATCCGGCGCGCCCATTGCGCGCGCCGCTACCAGTGTGGCGTCGATCATCTCAAACATCACATCGCTTGTCAGACGCGCATCAATTCCACGGATCAGGCGGCCATATCATCATGGCTGGCTGACACCGATACCCTACCCCAGGGCTCGCACACCTATTTGATAATCGGCAGTGAGGTCGGCACCGATGTCTGCAGCGATGCAGACTGATCCAGCTGGCCGATCTGTTTCGCCACGCAGCGGAAATTCAGTTCTACCTGGATCGGTTTCCAGCCACGTGTCTGCTGACGCAATTGCACATCGCCATCCTGGGCGGCGCACCAGGAGAGCGCTTTTTCATGGCTGGCGGCCGTCAGCGCCGGCATCGACATGGTGTAGCTGATGCCGGTCGCCGTGAGATTGTAGGAACCGTCATCGCCTTCGGAAATCACCTGGCTGTAGTTGGCGCAGGCGTTCAGCGAACAGGCTGCGGCAGCGATGAGCAAGGCGCGTGCGCCGGTCTTTGCGGCCGCAGAAATCGTTGGTGTGCGCATGATGGTTCCCCCCCTGATTAGTCACACAATCAGTGTAGAACCGGGCGAAAAACTATTACACCATCCTGATCAAACTTTACTTGTGTTTGAAATTATCAAGAGAGATGCCTCGTCATTTCTCGAGTTCGCGCATGCCGACGCAACAGTGGCAACCGTAGCATCGGGTAATTTGCTCAGTCGATATCGAACTGCACGCCCTGCGCCAGCGGCAGCACACGGCTGTAGTTGATGGTATTGGTGGCGCGGCGCATGTAATTTTTCCACGCGTCCGAACCTGATTCGCGGCCGCCGCCGGTCTCTTTCTCGCCACCGAAAGCGCCGCCGATTTCCGCGCCGCTGGTGCCGATGTTGACGTTGGCCAGGCCGCAGTCGCTGCCCTGGGCCGACATGAACAACTCACTCTCACGTATGTCGTTGGTGAAGATGGCTGACGACAAGCCTTGCGGTACGGCGTTGTTCATCGCGATGGCGTCTTCGAAGTTGTCATAGGCAACGGCGTACAGGATGGGGGCGAAGGTTTCCCGATGCATCACGGCGCTTTGGCGCGGCATACGTACCAGCGCGGGTTTGACGTACCAGGCCTTGTCGCCGCCAAACGTGGTTATACGCTCGCCGCCGCTGAGTGCGCCGCCTTCTTTTTGCGCCTGTGCCAAGGCCTGTTGCATGTTGTCGTAAGCACCGCCGTCGATCAGCGGGCCGACCAGCGTCTCCGTCAGCAAAGGATCGCCGACGGCAATGCCTGCATAGATGCGTTCGATGTCGCCGCAAAGTTTGGCGTACAGGCTGCGATGGATGAAGACGCGGCGCAGGCTGGTGCAGCGCTGACCCGCTGTACCGACGGCGGAGAACACGATGGCGCGCAACGCCAGGTTCAGGTCTGCACTCGGGGCGACGATCATGGCGTTGTTGCCGCCCAGCTCCAGCAGGCTGCGCCCGAGACGCTGCGCTACTGTGACGGCGACCTTGCGTCCCATGGCGACGCTACCGGTGGCGCTCACCAAAGCAATGTCAGGCGAAGCGGAAATCGCTGCACCGACATGGGCGCCGCCGATCAGCAGCGTGCACAACTGCGACGGCACGGTGCCGGGACGTTGTTTCTCCATGCGTGCAATGGCTTGCTGCATCAGAGCCTGTACCGCGAGTGCGGTGATCGGTGTTTTTTCGGAGGGCTTCCACACCACGCTGTTGCCGCATACCAGCGCCAGTGCAGCATTCCACGCCCATACCGCGACCGGGAAGTTGAATGCCGTAATGACGCCGCAGACGCCCAATGGATGCCAGGTTTCCATCATGCGATGGCCGGTACGTTCGGACGCGATGGTCAGGCCGTGCAACTGGCGCGACAGACCGACGGCGAAGTCGCAGATGTCGATCATCTCTTGCACTTCGCCGACGCCTTCGGAGCGGATCTTGCCGGCTTCCAGCGACACCAGCATGCCCAATGCTGCACGCTTCTCGCGCAGGACTTCGCCAAGCAGGCGCACCAATTCGCCGCGCACCGGCGCTGGCACGGTACGCCAGCTCAATGCCGCTTCGCGTGTGGCGGCGATGGTTTGCTGCACTTCGGCGTCGCTGTGATTGCGCAGCAGCGCCAGCGTGGCGCCGTCACGCGGCGAGCGGCTGTGCAGGTCGCGACCCGATTGCGCGGAGAGGTCGACACCGAGTTCGGCGTAGAGGCTGGCGATGTCCATGGTGAATCCGTTTCTAGACGAGTGTGGTCAACATTCAGCGGCGGCAGCGCCGGCTGTCATTTTGAAAATCCCCTGCGCGTTGCCGCTGTCAAAGGTCAGATCCAGCTTTTCCTGATGTGTCTTTTCGTCGACGAAGTGGTCGCGCGAAATAAATTCATAAAACGATCCCGGCACCTTGCGCGCCACCGGCTGGCCGTGTTCGTCGGCCATTTCACGCACGACGGTGGTGGCGCGGAAGGCGGTCTGGCGCACGCGGCCATTGCGCGAGACTTCGATCTTGTCCTTCATCGGGCGGCCGAGGTCGCGCTGCAACTGCGCCAGGCTTTCGACATCGGCGACGCGGTCAGTGGCGTGGTTGAAGACGTTCCCTTCGGTCGCGATCCAGGCCATTTCCGAGGACTCTTGCAACAGGCTCTCGTAGTCGGCCAATGTCGGTAGCGCATGCTGACGCTCGAAGCATCCCAGCAGTACCGGCAGCAACGCCGCAGCATCGTCGTAAGGCAGCGTCTTGTGTTGCGTCAGGTGATCCAGGGATGCCTTGCTGCGCGCGTCGAGCGGATCGACCGAGGTCGACAGTACGCGTGCGACGACGCGTTGGAACTCGTCCGAGAAGCGCTCCGGATGCAACTCGCTGAGGAAAAATTGTGCGATCCCTTCGGCGTCATCAGCATGCGCGTAGACGCGTCCGGTCATCTTGATGCGATCCAGCGGATACAGGCCGGCCAGCTCGTAACCGAGCGGCAGAAAGATACGGGTGAACGCCGCTTCGCCTGCCGGCAGGGCGCCAGTTTGTGCGCCCAGTACGGTACGCAGCGCGCCATGGTCAAAACAGATCTTGCGGCCGTCGCGCACCGCGTCGCCGACATAGGCGGCACCTTCCGGCACCTCGTGCAGCAATTTGTCGAACAGCAGCATGTTGAGCGCCTGCGCCAGTTCCAGACGCGTCACGGTCGGCCCGGCGGGCTGCAGCGTGCCGGCCGGGATGTCCAGCATTTGAAACAAGCGGGCCGTGGTGTCGGCGCTGCTGGTCTGTTCCAGCAAGGTGTTCAGATTGGTGCTCATGGCTTTCTCCGGGATGGCTCAGTTTGATCAAAAATGGATCAGACCATCAGACTGCCAGTACAGCCAGCGCCGCCTCGATGGTCTCCTTCGCCGGATAGTTTGACACGTCTTGCGTCCGTTGTTGCGAACCGGTGCGCGTGCCGCCGCCTTGTCCACCATAAGCACGCCCGTAGCGATTGGCGAGGAAGTCCGGTAGCGCAATCTGTTCTTGCCGGATAAAGCCACGTGCAGGCAATTTCCCTTCGCGGAATAAGTCCAGCGCGGCGCAGATGCCCGCTGCGGTGGTGATCTGGATTGCGCTCTCGTGCACGCCGTCGGCGGTCGTCTGCGCGAAGATCTTGCGGCTGAAGACTTCCTGCACATACTGGCCGCGCCGCATGCCGCTGACCGTCACGAACACCAGCACCACGTCTTGCATCGTCGACGGTACGGACTTGCGCAGTATGGTCTTGAGCTGCTCCTGATCGTCGCGCAGGCGCAATTCTTCCAGCAAGAATTTCACCAGATTGCGATGGCCGGGATAACGCACCGATTTGTAGTCCAGATTGCGTACTTTGCCGGCCAGCGTGTTGCACAGCGTGCCGAGTCCGCCCGAGGTATTGAAGGCTTCATACTCGACGCCGTCCAGCGAAAAGTGTTCCAGCCCTTCCAACGGCTGGATGTCTTGCATCTTGCCGTCGCGGATGGCTTCGCAGGGATGGCAGTATTCGTTGACGAGACCGTCGACGCTCCAGGTCAGGTTGTATTTCAACTCGTTGGTTGGAAATTCAGGCAGCGCGCCGACGCGCATCTTGACCTCGTGGATCTCGTCAAAGTCGCGGGCCAGATGATGTGCCGCGATGCCGATAAAGCCCGGCGCCAATCCGCATTGCGGCATGAAAGCGGTGTCAGCGCCGGCGGCCAGTTTGGCAATGGCCTTGGTGGCGCGCACGTCTTCGGTCAGGTCAAAGTAATGCACGCCACTCAGCTTGGCCGCCTTGGCCACAGCCGTCGCCATGTGATACGGCAGCGCGTTGAGGCAGGCGTCGTTTCCCGAGAGCAGATTGCACAAGGCATCGTGATCGTTGAAGTCGATCAGCGCAGTACGTACGCCCAGCGCTTCCATCGCGGCCAGTGCTTTGGCATCGCGGTCGGCGGCAATGACCTCATAGTCGCCGCTGCCATGGAGGTGCAGCAAACGGGCGATGGCGTAGCCGATGTGGCCGGTGCCGAGCAGGACGATTTTCATGGCGATGCTCCCTGAATTGAATGGATGTGATGAGGATGTGACGGCATTTGCATCCATTGTAGGAAACGATCAAACCGATAAAAAGACCAAAATTGATGCGTATATGACGATATTTTGGTCATTTTGTAGTGGTAAGTAATGTAAATTGACGGATATGCCAAAAAAGCATCCGCGCGTCGGGCTTCGGACGTCGTTCCCGGAGAGCGGGAATGTGCAATAAGCTGAACATCGCATACCGCTTAGTATTAAAATTGCCGGATGCCCCGGGCCAGAAGTCCGGGCGCTGCAACTGCCAACCAGTAAAGCAAACGGCCATCACCGTGCCACTTAAATCATCAGGGAGAGAAGCAAATGCAAAATCGTCGCCGTTTCATCACCAACGTGGCAGGCCTCGCCGCCGCCAGCTATCTGCCCGGCGCCTTCGCGCAAAGCGCGCCAGCCGGTGAAAGCACGTTTGCCCGCATCAAGCGGACCAAAGTGCTGCGCATTGGTGGTGTACGTGGTCAGGCTCCTTACTACAACAAGGATCTGGCCAGCGGCGAATGGGTCGGCTTCATGGTCGACTTCGCCAAGAACCTGGCTGCCAGCCTGAACGTCAAGCTGGAAGTGCTGGAAACCACCTGGGGCAATTCGGTGCTTGATCTGCAGACCCGCAAGATCGACGTCTTCTTCGGCCTCAACCCGACACCGGCACGCCGCGAAACCGTCGGCTTCTCCGAGCCGCTGTTCAACAACGCGTTCACCATTGTTTCCAAGAAGGGTTTCGCACCGAAGACCTGGGAAGAGCTCAACAAGCCTGAAGTCAAGATCGGCGTCGACATCGGTTCGTCGCACGACGCCATGATTACCCGCGTCTGCCCCAAGGCCACCATCGTGCGTCTGGAAAAAGCCGACGACGCTACCCTGGCCCTGCAAACCGGCCGCGTGGACGTACAGGTGCTGGTCTGGCTGCTGGCCTTGAACGTGCTGAAGAAGAACCCAAGCCTGGGCACCATGATCGTGCCGATGCCGCTGGAAGCGACCTCGACCAACGTTGGTGTGCCGAAGGAAGACGACAAGGCCTGGCTGGAATACATCAACAAATGGATCGTGCAAGAACGCGCGGCCGGCAAGATCAAGGCCACCGTGCTGGAAAACCTGCAGAAGCTGTCAGGTGTGCGTCCGGAAGACGTGCCGCCGCAGATTCCGCTGTAATCGCCGGTTTGTCTTGAACGCCGCCGTTCTGGTATGTCCCGGGGCGGCGGCGTTTTTACGTGGCGGGAAGGACAGTGAGTGTTGAGTAACGAGGAGGATGCTGGTCGCTATCGGCGACAGATTGCTGCCGACAGCGCCGCCACGTCAACACTATTGATACGCGATCGATACTTCTACGCGGCCAGTGACGTTGCCCGGTGTGATCTTGGCGCCGGTCTGAAAGTAATTCACCGAGAATGGGAAGTTATTGGTGCCGGTTGTCTTAAATGGAGTCGGCCCCGGCTCCAGCGTGTCGAAGCTGATAGGCTGGCGCGTTGTTTCGTTGACGATTTTCAGTCCCACACCCGACGCCCGATTTGCGCCCTGATCGGTCTTGATCACACCCGGCGCACCGGATGCATCCCGATAGGCTGATGAAAACGACACTCCGATCTGCGCTGCACCGGACTTGCCGGCGCATTGCAGAGGGATCATGAAGTGCTTGGGTGCATCGCGCGAGACGGAACCCGTGCCCGAGAAACTGTTGGCGCTCACCGCATCCAACATCACGGTCGGTACCACGGGGATATTGCAGGTAGGGGTAATGATCTGCATCGCGCCGTAGCTCAAGTAAAACGGGATCGCGTAAGTAGAATGGGTAGTATGGCTCACGTAAGTCCGAGCCACGATCCAATGTGGACGAGCCTCGATGGCCGGGCCCTCAACAGGGAGGTACCGGATAATAAACTGAAGACGTGCCTTTACCATCAAAGCTCGGGTCCGGTCATCCGGTAGCGTAAATTGGATAGCTTCGTGGCCGTCCATGGAACTGAGCATGGAGGGAGAGTCTTGGATCTCCAGCGTCAACCTGCTGTCAATTGTGAGGTTGTTGGTCCTACAGTCTTCTGTGCAGGAATCTTTGTAGGTTCGATTTCCATACCTGTAAGGAAGATTCGAAGATGTCCACATCATGTAAGGGGAAGAGCCGCCGTAATAGCGGGCGTGACATGCCGTTCCAGGAGCAAGAGGAAAAGTCAACGTAGACTCATAGAGGACATCGCCAACCTTGGCATTGGGCGGTATGCGAAGTGGTGAAGTGGGGAAGTTCAATTCCTGAGATACGCAGGGTTCTTTAGCTTGCGCATGCGCCTCGTCAGCGCCGCCCAGCAAAATGAACAAGACGCCGACAAGGCTAAGCAGACGAACAAAATAAGCAGGCATGGTCATGACCTTTTTTAAGAGTAATTGCCATCGACAACGTCGACTGTAACGGGACGCGAGCCTTCGGCCACGCAGGGAAGTCGCTATCTTAGTGAAAGCGCTCGCGAAATTCGTTAGGAAAACTCTCAAAATACGTCGTCATGCCGTGTCGAAAAAAGCACCCTCCAGCATTTTTATTGGTATGACATCGTCAAGCTTGTTAACGCGATGGTGCTATCCGCTGTGGGAGTGCCAGCGGTTTGCAGATAGTGCGTAAGGAATTTGACATTGACGATGCTCCTATCGCTTACACCGCAGGCAGCGAAGCTGAAGAATCGGCCTGGATTTCGCCTCGCCGATTACCTCTTTCGTGACCAAGGGCCGTACACAGTACGGCCCTTGGTCGTCCGGTCGATGCGGTCTATTTTGGTTAGTTATACGTGATGGTTGCGATCATTTGACTGTCGATCGTGCCTCCACTGACCGAGTTGGCTATCTTGATGACGGTCGCAGCATAGTTCGTGTAGGTGTAGGAATCGCCGCTTCCATATGGTATTAAGTCCACCGGATATTGCTGCTGGAATTTGACGGGCGTAGTGTTGTCCGGGGTAAGCAGCTGTACTCCTACCCCCTTTGCTGAATTAGTCCTGCTGGATAAGGTCGCGACGCCATCCATGCCGGCAACAGCCCCCGTTGCCGAGGCAAACGACAGCGTCATCCTCGTCGGCCTTCCGGTGCAAACAATGCTCAACCCAACTGGCACGATTCTTCCTCTTGATCCAATGGGGCCGGAAAATGTGCTGGCTGGAGTGGTTCCTAGAGTGACGTATGCATGGTCTATGATGCATGTAGCACCGCTGCTGCCGCCGCCACCACCACCACCACCACCACCACCACCACCACCACCACCACCACCGCCAGACTTGGTAAAGGTGGTTGTATTCGATACCGTGAAGTTGGCGAACCTCAGCCTGTTGGTGCCTAAGTACCACGTGGTGAAATCACCGGCACGGTCAGTCGCACTGCTGGTACCTGAAAAATAGGGACTGGAGGTCTTGACGAAGATCAGCGTGGCTTGGGCGGCGTTACTTGCGTTATTGGGACTCGGGCCGTCAGGATTATTTGGATATCCGCGCACTCCATTTGCCAAACCTAGGTTCCACAATATCGCAGATCCAATACCCGGGACGTTGGTTGGCATCACGTTATAACCGCCCACAGAGGACGAGGTCGTTCCCCAGTAATCTTGCAGCCCTGCTGATCCCGCCCCACCAGGACAACTGACTTGCGCAATCTTGTTACCGTTAACCGGAGACGACGTCCACAGCACCGTTCCGGGTGCTTCCGAACCAGTCACTGTAATTGTTGACGGCACTGAAAATGCATAGCTCGCTTGCGATGTCGTACCGCCGTCGTACGTGCAATTTCCCGCTTGCGTTTCTGCACCCAGTAGCAGTAAAGCACCAAAAACTGCAATTGTTTTCCCGTGTGATTTCGATTTTTTCATTTTGAGTTTTCTCTGTATGTATCGACTGTCGGCTTGGAAGATAGCGACTCACTATCCCGTGCCGGCATTCGTATCAAGCCACAGAGTGTGACGTATTCGATCTAACTCACGATATGGGAAAACTCTCAAAATATTCTACGTTTGTCTATTCATGTTTCTATTCCTTGCGCCTGGAAATGTCCTCTACTAAAGGAGCCAGAGTCAATCGAAGGATCTGACTGCGTCAGTCAAACAAGATAAATCTCAAAAGAAAAAGGCGCCGATGTCGGCGCCTTTTTATTGATTGTTGATGTCCCTGATATTTATTGATATGACATCGTAAATGTCGCGAGTCCGTTAGCGGTGCCGGGTTTGATGGTGGCATCGGTTTGGATATAGCGCGCAGCAAAGACGAGCGACGTAGGGCCGGTTGCGTTCCCAGCGCTGTAAAAAACAAAGAACTGATTGGTCGTCCCGGCGAGCGAAGAATCCGGGCCAAAGCGAATTGGACCGCTGCCGTTCTTTCGCTGGATTTGAAAGCCCACGCCCGTTGCGGTCGATGAAGACGACAAGGGGAGCGTCGATGTGGTGTTGGCGCTATTTTGCGCATCAGACAAGACCATGAATACCTTGGCGGCGACGCCGGAACAATTGACGCCAATCGTAAAGTCAGGCCCCCAGCCGGAGGTCGAGCCGACGCCGCTAAAGGTTTTGCTCGGAACGGCTCCCATATTGACCGCGCCCGGCTGCGTCACTGTGCAGGTCTGTGGAACGACGGACAACGAGGAGTTCAAAAGATTAAAGCTAACGTACTCTATCCCCTCGGCTTGACCAGTCAATAAGGTAGCGCCTATCGAGAGCCTTGGTGCGCCGCCGCCATTGGCAGTTTTGACGATTTCCAGCCTTTTCCCTAATGGAGTGAATACTCCCCAGCAGTAGCTAGAACCACCGGCGGCTGAAGTTCCGGGCTGTCTACATGCGCCGAAGGTAAAGGTAGTAGACCCGGTTATGTTTGAAGTGTTGTTCCTGGTATTCACGATGCGGAAACCAAGGCCGGAGTTTGATCCATTTGGATTCAGTAAAATGAAGACGCCATCTAACCCTGACGTCCCAGCTGATGTTGGAGCGATCACGTTTGTAAGGGGAGTACTAAGGGTAACCGTAGTACGACCTTGCTGACACCATGCTCCTCCGGACCGAGTCTCGGAATTTGTCGTTACTGATGCTAATACCGTTCCTATGGGGGCGTCACGAGGGGCATTAATTAAGCTGGACGGAAAAGTAAATCCGATTTGCTGCTCTCCGCGACTAACGTCTGCCGAGCATGCAGCATGGGCGGCCTGACTGAACAGGCCAAGTAAAACCATCGCTGTCAGCCTTTTGACGAGTGCCAGAAATGGCACAGCGGTTTTCTTTGACATATTTTTTGCTTTCGTCTTATCAGTTACCAGAATGCATCGACTGTTTTATTCTGTACCACGGGCACATGAAGCGGTGAGTATCGATGTTTTTTGCCCACAAAAACATGGGAGAATTCCTAAAATCGCAGCGGTTTTCTACGTTCTGATCAAGGTCGTCACATCAATTTTTTTTGAGAAATTGGATCGGCGAAGGAGATTAAGGTGACCGAATTCGATCAGAATTCGCCCTTAGCAAGGGCATTGATGCGATGAAAGGCACTATTTCCAATCGTTTCGAATGACTCGGCGATCTCATCGAGCAGTTTGTCGAACTGTTCTGGCGAGCCGGCACGTAGCTAGGCGAGGTGGTCCAATTCGCTGCTGAAGGAGCAGGGCTGTTTTCAGTTGCACGATGGATTGGCTGACCAGCGGTGACCTCATGCGTTTGACCGCCCGTTGAAGGATCAAGGGCAATGCGCCGGAAAGCTTGTAGAAGCTGTCAGGTGCTCGTCTGGAGGAGTACCGCCACAGACTAGACGGGAAGATTCTCTCTGCTCGACCTTGAAGCAAAAAAGAGCCGCTGTTGGCTCTTTTTCATTCCTCGCCTGCCCGTTGCGATTGGCGCGAGTAATGTGCTTCCCTGCTTTGCAGAATTACCGATCAATCTTGCGCGACAAAACAATCGAGGTCGTGGTTTTGATCACGCCGCTGACTCAGCAACTGAGGGCTAGTAACTCTGCGATGGGGCAGCTATGGGCCCCTGCTAAACCGTGACACTGCCGAAGAAGCGCCGCGTCGAGGTTGTAAGCATGGGTGGAATGCTGTTAGTTGTAGTTGATGGAAAACGCAATAAATCCTCCCACGGATCCTGCTTGCGCTGTACTGCTGTATTTGAACATCGATGCAGTAAAACGCAGTACTGCACCGCGAGCGTAGTCGTTGACGGCTGGCGGCACCGGATTGTCAACATCCCAGTTGACGGGAGTTCCGGTTGCATCCTTTACTTCAATGCCGACGCCTGCCAGGGTACTGCTTTTCATTTTTCCAGCGCTGGGCCCCCCAATCTGATCTGTGGCAGGCCTCATGCTATAGGTGACGTTGCGCGGAACGTCTGTACAGCGCGTGATGCCGATGGAGAAAGGAACAGGCGCTGACCTTGCGTTGTTATTCAGATCGCTTGAGCGCACGGAACCCAGATCAACAGAGTTATTGATGAGGATGAGACGACATGTTGTCTTTGACACGGTCACGACAGCGGAAACGCTTCCCTTGCCGGTTTCAAAGCTGCCAGTTGCCCCTGGTGCGTAGTAAGAGCTTGATAACTGATTTCCACTCATGGTTCCGCCTGTCACGTTCCCGGTTCTTACCAGCTCCGCTTTCAGATTCAGCGTGCATGATCCAGGCAATGTACAGAGTCCGGGGGGAAGCGTTGCGCATCCACCGTTTTGCGGCATATATCGCCAGCAAAAGCTGTTTGTTCCGCCTGCCGGGGTTGTCACGCCACGACCAAGCAAAACTGCACCAGTATTCGTCTCGGTAAATCGGATTCCGACGCCACTGACGTTTGTCGCATACACGCCGCTGGCATCGGCCAGTGTATTGAGAGGGAAAAGCTGAAACACGATATCGCTAATTCGCTGCCCCGTACCTTCAGGGCCGGCTATCGTTGCCGCACTACAGGTAAACGTAATCGATTGATTGTTGGTCGCCAATATGTCACCTCTCGCCCCGTTGTCGCTTGACCGAACCGCGCCAAAGTTAAAATTTGGTTGCGTCGCAGAACATTGCGCCCACGCGCTATGGGCCATCATCAACAGCAAGGTCGACAAAACCAGCCGGCAAAAAGACGATATTTTCATCACTTCATTCTCACTTTTTCTGTACGACCTTTAGCCACAGGCACTCGGTCTAGTGACAGGTGTGTGGAGAGAGGGAAGGGGGGAGTATGAAGACAGTAAAGGCAGAGCTATATAGGAAAATTCTCAAACACCTGCCGGCTTCGTGCAATTGGATAGGCACCAAGATAATCGGGGCAACGATTCCTCAAATATATGCGATGGCTGGAGAGCGATTCGGAAGTCACTTTCGCGTGCCTCTGAACATGGAGAATTTTTAGGATGATTCTCGCAGCGGATCTGGTCGCGTTAGGAATTGGAAAGTGATAACGCTCTCCTGCCTTTGACAAATCGGATCAAAAGGCATCAGACCAAATGGGATTGCTGCCGCTACCTGAACCGTAACGAGTAATAACAGCGCGAGATAGGTGGCTCAGCGATCAATCTTGCGCGACAACACAATCGAGGTCGTGGTCTTGATCACGCCGTCAATCTCGCCGATCTCATCGAGCAGTTTGTCGAGTTGTTCCGCCGAGCCGGCGCGTAGCCAGGCGACGTAGTCGAACTCGCCGCTGACGGAGCAGAGCTGTTCAATCTCGGGGATGCGCTTGAAGCGTTTGAGGACGTCGCGTGCGGTCTTGGCTTCGACCGTGATGCCGACGTAGGCGTGCAGGCCGCTATCCAATACTTCCTGGCCGAGCTTGACGGTATAGCCGGCGATGACGCCGTTTTTTTCCAGCCGCGCCAGCCGCGCGACGACCGTGGTGCGCGCCACGCCAAGCTTGCGCGCCAGGTTGGCGACACTCTCCCGCGCCGATTGCTGCAACAGCGAGATCAGTTTGCGGTCGGTGTCGTCGAGCAGATCGAGGCGGGCGGTCATGGGGTGTGTTGCTTAGCCGTTGAAGCGGGTCAGGAAGGATTGCGTCGCCGCCTGTTGTGGATTGTCGATGACTTGCGATGGCGGGCCGGCTTCGACCACGACGCCGTCGCGCATGAAGATGACCTGATCGGCGACTTCGCGGGCGAAGGCGATTTCATGCGTGACCAGAATCATGGTCATGCCGTCGGCCGCCAGCGAGCGGATCACGTTGAGCACCTCGCCCACCAGTTCCGGATCGAGCGCCGAGGTGGCTTCGTCGAACAGCATCACGCTCGGACGCATCGCCAGCGCGCGGGCAATCGCCACGCGCTGCTTCTGGCCGCCGGACAGACGCTGAGGATAGATGTCGGCGCGATCGGACAGGCCGACTTTCTGCAACAGTTCCAATGCATAAGCGCGTGCTTCCGCCTTGGGTTTGCGCAGCACGGTGAGCATGCCTTCCATGACGTTTTCCAGCGCGGTCATGTGCGGAAACAGGTTGAAATGCTGGAACACCATGCCGGTGTTGGTGCGGAACTTGGCCAGCTCGCGATCCTTCAGCGGTTTCGATGCCTTGTCTCCCTTGCCGAAGCTGAAATCCTGCGCACCGACGCGGATACTGCCTTGCTCAGGCACGGTCAGCAGGTTGATACAACGCAGCAGCGTCGACTTGCCGGAACCGGACGGCCCGATCATGGCGACCACGCTGCCCTTGTTGACCTGCAGCGAAATATCCTTGAGCACGACGTGCTCGCCGAAAGCCTTCTTCAGATTCTTGATTTCAATCATGACTTCGTTTGTTGGATTGCTCATCTCATACTCCCTGTTGCGCGTTCAGGCGGTTTTCCAGGCGCTTGGCCCAGATCGTCGCAGGCAGCAGGATCAGGAAGTAAATCACCGCAACCATGGTGTAGATTTCCAGCGGGCGATAGGTCTCGTGCGCGATGATCTGGCCTTGATACAGCAGATCAGGTACTGCCAGCACCGACAGCAGCGAAGTGTTCTTCAACTGCATGATGGACTGGCTGACCAGCGGCGGCGTCATGCGCTTGAATGCCTGCGGCAGGATCACGCGGCGCATCAGCTGGAAGCGCGTCATGCCCAATGCACAGCCGGCTTCGCTCTGGCCGATATCGATCGAGACGATGCCGCCGCGGATGATTTCCGAATAGAACGCACCGCCATACAAAGCCAGCGCCAGCAAGGCCGAGGTGCCGGCGGACATTTCAATGCCGACCAGCACCGGCAGGGCGTAGTAGAACCACACCAGTTGCACCAGCACTGGTGTACAGCGGAATACTTCGACATAAGCGCGCAGCGGGCCGGAGATAAACGGGTTGGTCGACAAGCGGCCCAGACCGACCAGCAAGCCGATCAACAGTCCCAGCAAAACGCAGGCGATGGTGTAAGCCAGCGTGTAGCCGAAGCCCACTGCAATGACATTACGGAATTGCCATAGCGCGGCGAAGTCCCAGTGATACATCGTGTTTCCTTTTTACTCTTTAGTGTCAGAACCTGCGTAAAACCAACCTGCGCATGCCGCCTGTGCGGGCATGGCGAGAGCAATCGCGGCGGAAGTCCTGTGAATGTGTCTGAATTCTTGTATGCCTCAATATCTGCCGTGAAGGCAGCATGAAGCGTGCCAATAGCCTGCCGGCAGCGTGCCGGTTGAAGTGAAATGGACGGTAGGTCTGACCAATTTCCCCTTCCCGAAAACCCCGCAATTGTAATGGAGAATACCCTCGGGGATGTAGCAGAAGCTGTTGTGCAGCGCTTCTGCAGCGCTGTTGCGACGGGTTTTTGACAGCCGCCTGACAGGGTTTGCGGCTTATTGGTTAAAATAGCGCCACTGTTTTTCCTCCGGCCTTGATCCGCCTTCCACCTGTTTCTTCTTCAGTTTCCTCTTCGCCAATGACTCCATCCAAGACTGTGCAGCGCGTGATCCTGATTACCGGCGCCGCCCGCGGCATTGGCGCAGCCACCGCAAAAGCGGCCGCCGCCGCCGATATGGGCATGGTGCTGCACGCGCGCAGCGATTCGCCGGAGTTGCAACAGACCGCTGCGGCCTGCCGCGAGCGCGGTGCGCATTGCGTGACGGCTTTCGGCGATATGGCCGACGTGAGTACTGCCGCCGCCTTGCGCGACGTCGCGCTTAATACTTACGGTCGTCTGGACGCGCTGGTCGCCAACGCCGGCTTTGCCGACCGCAAGCGCATCGGCGAACTGACGGCGCAGGATTGGTCACGTTCCATCGACGCCTTGCTGGGGGGATTCTTCCAGCTGGTGACGGCATGCAAGGATGTTCTGCAAGCGTCGCCCGCCAGTCGCGTGGTGGCGGTGAGCTCGTTTGTTGCGCACGTCTACCGACTGGGTGAATCCGGCTTTCCGGCGTCAGCCGCAGCCAAGGCCGGCATTGAAGCGCTGGTGAAATCGCTGGCGGTACAGCTGGCGGCGTCCGGCGTCACCGTCAACGCGGTTGCGCCCGGCTACGTCCAGAAGTCTGACCCCAATAAATCCGCCATCGACCCCGCCGCCTGGGCCGCCGCGCTGGAACGCATCCCCATGCACCGCCTCGGCCAGCCGGAAGAAATCGCCAACGTCATCGCCTTTTTGCTGAGTCCCGCCGCTTCATACGTGACGGGACAAATCTGGCATATCGATGGTGGCTTAACTTTATAAACAATTAATCAGCTGTACTAAGCGAAGCAATCATGCACATCATCGTCCTAGGCGCCGGCATCGTCGGCGTAACCACTGCCTATTTTCTGCACGAAAAGGGCTATACCGTCACAGTGGTCGACCGCCAGCCCGACGTCGCTGCCGAGACCAGCGTCGGCAACGCCGGTCACGTCTGCCCGTCCTACGCCACGCCGTGGGCGGCCCCGGGCATGAAAGGCAAGTCGCTCAAGTGGTCGGTGCAAAGCTGGCTGGGCATGGAAGCGGCGCTGCGTTTCACACCGCGTCTGGATCCGCACCAATGGCGCTGGCTGAGTCAGTTCCTGTCCCAATGCAATGCCGAACGCTATGCCGTCAACAAGGCGCGCATGGGCCGGCTGGCGCGTTACAGCCACACGCAGTTGAAGGCGATCCGCGAGCGTCTCGACATTCAGTACGAACAAACTACGGTCGGTAACCTGCAATTGTTCCGCACGCAAGAAGGCATGGACAACGCCGGACTCGCCGCCAAGGTGCTGGCCGAAGCAGGTGTCGCCTACGAGTTGCTGGATGGAGATGGTTGCGTCGCCTTCGATCCCGCCCTGCGCGATGCGCGTGACCAATTGGTCGGCGGCATGCTGTTGCCGCAGGATGAAACCGGCAATTGTCCCTTGTTCGCGCGCGCACTGGCCGACTGGCTGAAGTCGCAAGGTGTGAACTTCGTCCTCGGCACTACGGTGCAGCAGATTGAATTTGCCGGCGGCGCCGTCACCGGCTTGCGTACCGCGACTGGCGTGCTCAAGGCCGACGCCTATGTCGTCGCCTGCGCCAGCGCTTCGGTGGCGTTGGTCAAGCCGCTGGGTTTGCAATTGCCAGTGTATCCGGTCAAGGGTTACGCCATTACCGTGCCGGTCAGCGATCCCGATGCAGCGCCCAAGAGCGGTGTGATGGATGAGTATTACAAAGTGGCGATTACCCGCATGGGCTCCAACATCCGCGCCGCCGGTACGGCTGAGATCGGCAGTTGGGATACCAAGGTGACGCCGCGCGATTGCGCTACCGCCATCAAGTCGCTCAAGCTGCTATTCCCGCGTGGCGCCGATCTTGGCAGGATCGAGTACTGGGCCGGCCTGCGCCCGATGACGCCGGACGGGGCACCGCTGATCGGCGCCACGTCTTATTCCAATCTCTATCTGAATGCCGGTCACGGCTCCAACGGCTGGACTACCGCGTGCGGTTCCAGCCGGCTGATTGCCGACAAGATTGCCGGTGTTGCCACGGAAATCACCAGCGATGATCTGAGTCCGTTGCGCTCGTTCCAATAACGTAGCTCGCGGACTTGTTCCGGCTTTGCGGCGGGAACAGGTTTAGCGACTGAATACGGTATTGATGTTATCGCTATTGCTGAACGCGCTCAGGGCCCAGCCCGCACCGGTCTTGTAAAAGATGAACTGCCAGGGAATGGCCTGTTTTTCCGCCTTCTCTATATAGACCAGCTTGAGCAGCGAGTCCCCCACCTTTTCGCTGCGGATAAATTCGTAACCCACCGACGACCCGATGAACTGCTCCAGTTGCATGCGCGAGTTGCGCGCGCTGACGCGAGCACGATCAAGCGTATTGACGTCCGCCAATGCATACGGCGTCATCGCAGAATAAGCATCGTCGGTTCGGCCCTTGCCGGCGGCGGCCATGACTTTGTCGGTCAGCTGGCGAACTTCCGCCTCGCTCTTGAGCGTATCGGCGGCGGCGTTATACGACGCCGTCAACGCGCAGGCGGCGAGGGCAATGGTGGACAGCAAAGTGCGCATGATGCGATCTCCTGGAAAAAACGTATGACCGCCGTGATTGTGCCTTTGTTGCAGGATTCGTGCTGTGGGGATCGTTTGTTTGCAGGCGTCGCCTACAGAAAAGTACATATGTAAAGTATTGCCCGTGTTGGCGTAAATCAGCGTAAAACCGGACGAATTCGGGAACATCGGCAGATATGATGAATTTCAATCATTGTCGAACCGGTCGCCATCATGATCAAACTTCTCATCGCTTCTGCCAGTATCGCCTCCCTTTCCGGTTGCGTCATTCTGTCACCGAGTCCGATTGTCGAGGCGGCCAATCTGCTCGGTTCGGCCATCACCGGCGTATCGTCGATGACCCCGGCCACGCCACAAAATCCTGTTGTCTTTGCGCACGCGCCGATCAAGGAAGTCTGCATCGAGTGGAACGGCGCCGTCGCCTTGAGCGACTTCGTACCGAGCCTGCAAGGTGAGCTGCAACGCCACGGCGTGCCGAGCCGCGTGTATGACGCCGGCACGCAACCCGGCAGTTGCCCGATGACGCTGGTCTACAGCGCTTACATCAAGTGGGACATGCGGACTTTCAGCAATGCTTACACGCCCTATCTGACCTTTGCGTCGGTGACCTTGCGCAAGGATGGGCGTGTGGTGGGTAGCGCCAGTTACAAGATCGGCTCCATTGCTCAGGATAAGTGGTCTTCTACCAGCAGTAAGCTGGGGCCGGTTGTGGATGCTTTGTTGATTAGCAATCCGGTTGTGGAGGCTAATAATTCGGCGGGGGCGCCGGTGGTGTTTGGGGGGTCTTGAGGTTGTCGGTGTGTTGTTCCTACCTTGCTTGTGTTGGTAGCTTAGATTGTTCTTTCTTCGATCAAGCTTGCCGGGGGTGGCCCGGCAGCCACTCACTTTTCTTGCTTCGCCAAGAAAAGTAAGCAAAAGAAGGCGACCGCTAGGTCGTAGCCCCTTCGGGGTTCCCGGCGCCAGCGGGTGAAAATCGGGAAGGGAAAACAACTCGCTACGCTCAGACATTTTTCCCTTCTTAATCCGATTTTCACCCGCTGACACCGGCTACTCTCAAGCGGACTTCGAGACCGGCTCGCTTCGCTTTGCCTTGGGGTGGCTCGCCTTCGGCATCGTAGCTTCAAGCGCTGCTGATGCTGCAACTTCAATCCTATTTTTTTATTTCGTCGTCCCAGCGAACGCTGGGATCCAGTGACGTTTGCGCTTACTCATCCGTCTTCACGACTCTGGGTTCCAACTTTCGTTGGAACGACAGAGTAAATAAGGCCAGAGAAATGTAAAACCATCGCAGTACCCAGGCGATGCGAAGCGAGTCCGTCTCGAAGTCCGCTTGAGAGTAGCCGGTGACGGCGGGGTCAAATCGGAAAAAGAAGGGAAAAATGTCTGAGCGCAGCGAGTTGTTTTCCCTTCCCGATTTGAGCCTGCCGGCGCCGGGGACCCTCGAAGAGGGCTACGACCCAGCGGTCGCCTTCTTTTGCTTACTTTTCTTGGCGAAGCAAGAAAAGTGAGTGGCTGCCGGGCCACCCCCGGCAAGGTTGATCGAGGCAAGAAAAGATCAAGTTACAACAAACGGTAGTCGGAACAAAACCAAAAACCACCACCCATCACCAAAACGTCAAAATACTCCTGAAAAACTGCTGCATCCACCCCTGCGAATTCGCATCCGCCACCGTCCCGCCCCCAACCTGCTCCAAGCGCGCATCCGCCACATTGCTGGAAGAAACCACATTCCCCCCGCGAATATCCCGCGCCCGCACCACACCCGAGAAGCGCAAGGTATTGATCGAGCCGTTCATCCCGATGCGCTTTTCGCCCGCAACCACCAAGTTGCCATTGGGGAGCACTTCAATGATCGACACCATCAGGCTGCCGGTCATGCTGTTGGAATTGTCGGTCTGACCGGTGCCCTTGAACGAGTCGCTGCCTGACGCCGTCGCATTGATATTGAAGACCGATGCCAGCAAACCGCTCATGGATGAACCAGCGCCGGGGCCGACTTGCTTCAAGGCGGTGTCGCGGCTGTTGCTGGTGGTCGACTTGTTGCTGCCGGTGAGCGATTCGGAGATGTCGATCTTGAGGATGTCGCCGACATAGTGGGTGGTCGATTCTTCAAACAGCTGGGCGCTGCTCACGCGGAAGATCGCGCCGTTGTTCTCTACATTGGCGACCGGAAAGGCCGGACGCACGCTGGTCGGCCCCTGCACCATTGGCGGCGGACTGCTGCACGCGCTCAGTAAACACAGAAGTCCCGCTCCATACGCCACATAAGCAATGCGCTGCTGAATCATGATTTTCCCCCGAAGACAATCGATAGCTGGCTGACAGATAGGCCCGCAACCGAGAGGCCCTCGCGGCCATCATCGGGGCAAAGTCTGTAAGCGGGCGTTAACGCCTCGTAAATCAGGGAAAACCAATCTCAAGAAGCGTGAAGGAAGCTCAAGAAATATCAAGACGGTTTGTGTCGTCTATTTTTGGGGCGACTTTTGAAAGGGCTGCGGCAAGAGAAAATTGCTCATTAGTAATTTCTCTCCGATTCGGTCGGCTGCCGGATCGTCTGGAATTGGTGCAAGCCGCACCGCCAAAGCGCGCCAGCGCGTTTCTTTGGTGAACAGGTGTCTGAAATATGAGACAGAAATGCGATGGAAGCCGTGATTTTGGCGTGGCACACATTATGCAATAAGTGAAAAACAGTTCTTATATAAACCATCAAACCATATATGAAACAAAAAGAGCTATCTTTTTGCCGAATATCTGCTATATTTGATTCGTATATCTCACATTTGGTTTGTAGTTTTATATATGAGACAACTGATGTTTGTGCCGCACCCGCCACCTACCGGTCGCCGGCTTCAACAAACGTCATGTAATTAGGCGCGAGGGCGCTAAAGCAACAAGTAATAAGTAACCAACCAAGAGGCATCATGATCGAAATCGAATTTCGCAACGTCGGCAAAAGCTTCGTCGACCGCCAGACTTCCCAGGCCCGCGCCGCGGTCACCAACGTCAACTTGTCGATTCGCAGCGGCGAAGTGGTTTCCATCATCGGCCCTTCCGGTTGCGGCAAGAGCACGCTGCTGAATATGGGAGCGGGTTTGTACCTGCCGACCTCCGGTGAAGTCATCGTCGGCGGCCAGCGCGTCACCAAGCCGGTTCGCAACGTCGCCTTCATGCTGCAAAAAGACTTGCTCATGCCATGGCGCAATATCCGCGCCAACGTCTCCCTCGGTCTGGAAATCGACGGCGTCAGCGCCGCCGAGCGTAAGCGCGTGGCCGATGAGTTGCTGGCCAAGTGTCACCTCAAGGGCTTTGAAGAGCACTATCCCTACCAACTGTCCGGCGGCATGCGCCAACGCGCTGCGCTGGCCCGCACGCTGGCGGTTGATCCGCAAGTGCTACTGATGGACGAGCCGTTCTCGGCACTGGATGCGCAGACCAAGATGGTCTTGCAGCAGGATCTGGCCAAGATGCTCTACGAAAAGAAAAAGACCGCGCTCTTCATCACCCACGATCTGGTCGAAGCGATCGCCTTGTCCGACCGCCTGCTGGTCATGAGCGAGCGTCCAGGCACCATCATCGAAGAGATCGAAGTCAACCTGCCTTTCCGCGACAACCCGCTGGAGCGCCGCAAGCTGCCGGAAATCGGCCCGCTGCAAGGTCGCCTGATGGAGTTGCTCAAAGTCGGTAAAGAGACAGCAGAGCTGCACTGATTCAGTAGACACACTCGACACATCCCGACATTCAACCTGATCACCACCGAACAATAGGAGTGAAGCAAGCATGAAAAAATTTCTCGCCTCTTTCTGTAGCAAACTGGTCCTGAGCGCCGCCGTTGCAACGACACTGGCCACTACCGCGCTGGTGCCGGGCATTGCCCACGCCGCGCCTGAAGAAGTGACCTACCTGCTGCCCGCGCCGCCGAACTCCCCGGCCTTCGCACCATGGGTGCTGGCGCAGCACAAGGGCTATTACGCTGACGAAAACCTCAAGATCAACTTCATCGTCGCCAAGGGCGGCGTCGACGTCGCCAAGCAAATCGGTGCAGGCAATGCCGTCATCGGCGGCGCGATCGGCGACACACCGATCGTGGTGCGCGCCAACGGTATCCCGGTCAAGGCCATCGCGGTTCTCGGCGCAGGTTCGATCACCATGGTCGCCGCCAACGCCAACGAAAACATCAAGTCGCTGAAAGACCTCAAGGGCAAGACCGTCACCGTGATGTCGTACACCGACACCACGTACTACGCTTTCCTCGGTTCGCTGCGCACCGCCGGCCTGTCCAAGACCGACGTGCAGATCCAGGCTGCCGGTCCTGCAGGCGTGTGGCAGGTCTTCACCGCAGGCAAGGCATCGGCATTTGCCGGCGTGCCTGACTGGGTCGTCAACTCGACCGATGCCGGCGCCAAGGTGGATCTGCTCGACAACGGCGGTTTCAAGAGCATGGCGCAAGCGATCCTGGCCTCCGACGACACCATCAAGAACAAGCCTGAATTGCTCAAGCGCCTGGTGCGCGCCACCCTGCGCGGCATGCAAGACATCATGAAGGATCCGAAAGCCGCCGCCAACGACTACGTTGCCGCGCTGCCCGCCTACAAAGGCAAGGAAGCCAGCATCGAAGCAACCTTTGAGATGTATCGCAAATACGTCTACGCCGGTCAGAAGACACTGGGTCAGATCGACGCCGCACGCATGGACAGCGTGCAGAAGTTTTATGTCAGCGAAGGCATCGTGACCAAGGCCACACCGGTCAACGAACTCTTCACCAATCAATTCGTTGGAACAGCAAGATAAATGGATACCTCTACTACTGCGACTGCAAACCACATGAGCACGCCTGACAACACCATGCCAGTTACCAAAGTAAAGCGCCAGCTGCTCAGCGAGCGCACTCGTACCGTGTGCGGCAGCCTGGTGGTACTGGTCATCTTCCTGGCCGCATGGCAATGGGGCCCGGGCTGGCTCGGCATGCCGGAATACATCCTGCCGAACCTGTCGCATGTGCTCAAGGAATCGGTGGTCATGTGGAACCACAATGACCTCCTGACGCACTTCGGCATCACCGCCATAGAAGTGGTGTTCGGCTTCCTGTTCGGTGCCTTGCTGGGTCTCGCGGTCGGCGTTGCACTGGGTTTGTCGCCACGCGCCGAAGCCATGCTGTCGCCCTACATCCTGGCCTTGCAGATTGCACCGAAGGTCGCGTTTGCACCCTTGTTCGTGATGTGGCTGGGCTACACCATTTATCCGAAGATCATCGTCGCCGTGCTGATCGTGTTCTTCCCGATCATGATCAACGTGTTGTCGGCCATCCGTACGGTCGATCCTGACATGGTCAACCTGGTGCGCACGCTCAACGCAGGCCGCTGGCAAATCTTCCACCTGGTGGAGTTCCGTTCGGCCTTGCCGGCGCTGTTCTCCGGTCTGCGCATCGCATCGACTTTGTCCGTCATCGGCGTGACCGTCGGCGAACTGGTCGGTGGCAACCAAGGCCTCGGCTATCTGCTGGTCGACGGCGAAGGCCAGGGTAATACGGCTGCTGTGTTCGTCGCCATCTGTGCGCTGACGCTCATCGGTATCGTGACTTACGGTTTTGTGGTCTGGGCTGAACGCCGCGTGCTGCACTACCTGCCTAAAGTGCACACCAGCACGGTTTGATGGAACAACAAGACATGACCCCTTCACCGCAACTATCTCATCAGCTACTGGCCGGTCGCCGCATCCTGATCACCGGGGCGGCACGCGGCCTGGGTCTGGCCTTCGCCACTGCGGTGGCGCAAGCCGGCGCCAGCGTGGCCATGGCCGACATCCTGCAAGACACCTTGCAAGGCGCGGTCGCCGACCTGCAAAAGCGTGGCCTGAAAGTCGCCGGCTTCATCGTCGACCTGGCCGACCCGCTGTCCATCGACGCCTGCGCTAAAGAAGCAACGCAATGGCTCGGCGGTCTCGACGGTCTGGTCAACAACGCAGCGATCACCAATTCGGGCGGCAAGACTAGCGAGCAACTGTCCATCGAGATGTGGGACAAGGTCATGGACGTCAATGTGCGCGGCACCTGGCTCATGACCAACGCCTGCCTGCCGGCATTGCGCCAGTCAGGCCGCGGCAGCGTCGTCAATCTGTCGTCCGACACGCCGCTGTGGGGTGCCACCAACCTGCTGGCCTATGTCGCCAGCAAGAGCGCGGTGATCGGCATGACACGTTCGCTGGCGCGCGAACTGGGCGGCGACAACATCACCGTCAACGCCGTCGCACCCGGCCTGACGCTGGTCGAAGCCACCGAATACGTACCGAAAGAACGCCACCAGACTTACCACGACCGCCGCGCCATTCAGCGCGACCAGTTGCCGGAAGACGTCTGCGGCGCTGTGGTGTTTGCCTTGTCCGATTTATCCCGGTTTTACACAGGGCAAGTCATGGCCGTCAACGGCGGCTTCGTGATGAACTGAATCAAAACCGATTACAACCGATTACGTTTCCTGACCTACCAAGGAGAAAAGAATGACCGATATGTCTGAGCAAAACAACGTCAAGCGCAGCTGGGATCAACCTGAAGGCAGCAGCTTCGGCGACTGGATGGAATCGCGCGTGGCACGCCTGTCCACCCGCAAGTACGACTGGGATGCGCTGAAGTTTCAGGCTGACTACGATCCGAAATACCGCCGCGCGCAAATGCGCTACATCGGTACCGGCGGCACCGGCGTTGCAGTCGACACCAACGTGATTCCTTCGGAACATTTCACCTTCTCGACCATGATCATTCCGGCCGGTCACGAAGGTCCTCCGCATCTGCACATCGACGTCGAAGAAGTGTTCTTCGTGTTGCGCGGCAAACTCAAGCTGGTGCTGGAAAAAGACGGCGAACGTTTCGAAACCATCCTGACTGACCGCGACGTTGTCTCGATTCCGCCGGGCGTGTACCGCGAAGAAATCAACATCGGCGATGAAGACGCGCTGATGTGCGTGATGCTGGGCGCGAAGAAGCCGATCACGCCGACCTATCCGCCGGAACATCCGCTGGCTTCGATCAAGCGCGGTTAAGCAAGCTAAGCAAGCACAAAGAGACCAGCCATGACTCCGCACGCACCCGCTTCCGTCACTTGCGCCGAAACGCTCAGGGACTCGCTGAGCCTGCTCGAAGGGCGCTTTTCCGAAAGTACCGTCGATATCGGCAACGGCAAGATTGTGTCCTACCGCTCCTGCGGACGCGGCCCGGTCATCGTGCTGTTGCACGGCATCAGTTCGGGCGCGGCATCGTGGTTGCAATGCGCGTTGCGTCTTGAGCAAGATGCCCAGGTGATCGCCTGGAATGCACCGGGTTACGGCCGCTCGACGTCGCTGCCGCACATGCAGCCGACGGCCGCCGATTATGCCGAGCGTCTGGAGCAGTTCCTGGAAGCGCTGGGCATCACCAACTGCGTGCTGGTCGGTCATTCGCTCGGCGCCATGATGGCATCGGCCTATGTCGGCAAAGGCTACAAGCGTGCGTCGCGCCTGCTGCTGATCAGTCCGGCGCAAGGCTACGGCAGCGAGGCCAAGCGCGAACGCGGCCTGAAGATTGCGCAAGAGCGTCTCGATGTACTGCGCACCATCGGCGTCGAAGGCATGGCCGAGCGCAGCCCGGCGCGCATGCTGTCGGCGCAGGCCGGCGATGCGGAACGCGCCTGGGTGCGCTGGAATATCCAATGGCTCAACCCGGTCGGTTACACGCAGGCGGTGCACATGCTGTGCGGCGACCATCTGCGTGCTTATGCGCCGCGCGACAGCCTCGGCGACGTGCCGGCAACAGTCTACTGTGGCGCTGAAGACGTGGTCACCACGCCGGACGACAGCCGCGAACTGGCCTGGAATTTGAATTTGCCGTTCCACGTGATCGACAATGCGGGCCACGCCTGCTACATCGAGCAACCGGGAGCGGTAGCAGCAGCCATACGTCACCAACTCAGCGGTCACCTTTATAAACTTAACTAAAAAAGATCATGAACAAACCTGTGCTGCCAGAAGACGAATCGCAAGAGAAGTACCTCGTACCAGGCCTGGAACGCGGCCTGCGCCTGCTGTGTGAATTCAGCCGTCAGGACAAGACCCTGTCGGCGCCGGAACTGGCGCGCCGTCTCGACGTGCCGCGCTCCACCGTGTTCCGCCTGCTGACCACGCTCGAACGCATGGGCTTCGTCGAACGTAACGACGGCGGCCGCGACTATCGCCTCGGCATGGCCGTGCTGCGACTCGGCTTTGAATACCTGGCCTCGCTGGAACTGACTGAAATCGGCCGCCCGCTGCTGGAGCGCCTGCGCGACGAAATCGGCTACTCCTGCAACCTGGTGGTGCGCGATGGCCGCTCGATTGTTTATGTCGCCAAGTCGGTTACGCAAACCGCCTTCGCCAGCCACGTCAACGTCGGCACCCGTCTGCCTGCACACGCTACCGTGCTCGGCCGCGTCCTGCTGGAAGACCTGACCCTGGCCGAACTGCGCGAACTGTATCCGGAAGAACACCTGGAAGTTTTCTCCAGCAATACACCGAAGACCGTGGTCGAGCTGTTCGACATGGTGCAGAACGACAAGATGCGTGGTTATGTGCTGCAAGAAGGTTTCTTCGAAACCAGCATCTCCACCATCGCCGCACCGGTGCGCGATCACTCGGGCAAGGTGGTGGCCGCAATGGGCGCGACGATTCCATCGCCGCATATCGACACCGACCAGCTCGACCAGATCGTGCTCAAGGTGCGCGACACCGCCGGCGAACTGGCGCGTCTGCTTGACCATGCGCCTGAGAAATCCGGCAAGGTCGTCAACATGTGGCGGGAGTAACAGCAATGAGCATGATTCAACTCGAAGGCAAAGTCGCCGTCGTGACGGGCGGCTCTTCGGGCATCGGCCTGGCAACTGTCGAGCTGTTGCTCGAAGCCGGCGCAGCGGTCGCCTTCTGCGGCCGCAACCAGGAACGTCTGCAACAGGTGGAAGCGCAACTGCGCGCGCGCTTCCCTGCCGCAAAATTGTTTTCGTCCGTCTGCGACGTGTTGTCGCAAGAGCAGGTGCAAGCCTTTGCCGCCGCCGTGGAAGAGAAGCTCGGTGCGGTCGCTATGCTGGTCAACAATGCCGGTCAGGGTCGTGTGTCGACCTTCGCCGATACGGAAGATGCAGCCTGGACTGAAGAGCTGCGCCTTAAATTTTTCTCGGTGATTTATCCGACCCGTGCCTTCCAGCCGCAACTGCAACGCATGAGCGCTGCGCATGGCGAAGCCGCTGTGGTCTGCGTCAACTCGCTGCTGGCGATCCAGCCGGAGCCGCATATGGTGGCGACTTCCGCCGCCCGCGCCGGCATCCACAATCTGGTGCGCTCGCTGGCCACGGAATTCAGCACACACAAAATTCGCGTCAACGGCATCCTCATCGGTCTGGTGGAATCCGGCCAATGGCGCCGTCGCTTCGAAGCCCGCACCGGTGCGGATCGCGACCTGAGCTGGGAACAATGGACCCAGGCGCTGGCGCAAAAAAAGAATATTCAACTCGGCCGTCTAGGTCATCCACAGGAAGCCGCCCGCGCGATCGTTTTTCTCGCGACGCCGCTTTCTTCGTACACAACAGGCAGCCACATCGATGTTTCAGGAGGACTTTCCCGCCATGCCTAAGCAAAATCAACCCGTAGAACAAGTCACCGTCGGCTGCGCCATCGCCGCCTTTCTCGAGCAATGCAACGTCAAGGCGGCATTCGGTGTGATCTCGATCCATAACATGCCTATCCTCGACGCCTTCGGCGAGCGCGGCAAGATCCGTTTCATCCCGGCACGCGGCGAAGCCGGCGGCGCCAACATGGCCGACTCGTATGCACGCACCACCGGCGGTCTGGGCGTTTGCCTGACCTCTACCGGCACCGCCGCCGGCAACGCCGCCGGCGCCATGGTCGAAGCACTGACCGCCGGCACGCCGCTGCTGCACCTGACCGGCCAGATCGAAACGCCTTACCTCGATCAAAGCCTGGCCTACATCCACGAAGCGCCGGATCAACTGTCGATGCTCAAAGCGATCTCCAAGGCCGCTTTCCGTATTCGCAGCACCGAGACCGCCGTCAGCACCATCAAGCTGGCCGTGCAGACCGCACTGACGCCGCCGATGGGCCCGGTCAGCGTCGAGATTCCTATCGACATCCAGGCTGCACTGATCCCGATGCCGTCCGATCTGCGTCCCTTGCCGATCGCCGTGCAAGCGCCTTCCGAACTCGCACTCGATGAACTGGCCGAGCGTCTGCTCAAAGCCAAGCGTCCGCTGCTGTGGCTGGGCGGCGGTGCGCGCAAGGCAAGCAAGCAAGTGCAACGTCTGCTGGACCTCGGTTTCGGCGTGGTCACCAGCACGCAAGGCCGCGGCATCGTCGCGGAAGACGACGCACGTTCGCTGGGTGCCTTCAACCTGCACAAGCCGGTCGAGAATTTTTACCAGACCTGCGACGCTGTCGTCGTGATCGGTTCGCGCCTGCGCGGTAACGAAACACTGAAATACGAACTGAAACTGCCGCGTCCGCTGTACCGCATCGACGCCGATCCATCGGCGGAAGGCCGCTGCTACAACAGCGACCACTTCGTCTGCGGTGATGCTGCATTGGCACTGGAAGGGCTGGCCGATCGTCTCGAAAAACGCAAGAGCGCCATCCAGATCGATCCGGCTTTCATGGGCGACCTGCAAAAGGCACGCGACACCGCTGTTGCCGGTTTGATCGATGGTCTGGGCCCTTACAGCGCGCTGGTGGAGCAAGTACAAAAAGCCGCCGGCCGCAAGTTCAACTGGGTGCGCGACGTCACGGTGTCGAACAGCACCTGGGGCAATCGCTACCTGCGTATTTTTGATCCGCTGGCCGGCGTTCACGCACTCGGCGGCGGTATCGGCCAGGGTCTGGCAATGGGCATCGGCGCTGCCATCGGCGCAGCGGTAACCGCATCGGGCAAGAAGACCTTCACCCTGGCCGGCGACGGCGGCTTCATCCTCAACTTGGGTGAGCTGGCGACTGCCGTGCAAGAGAAGGCCGACATGATCATCGTGCTGATGAACGACAAGGGTTACGGCGTCATCAAGAACATTCAGGACGTGCAATACGGTGGCCGCCGCCACTATGTCGACCTGCATACGCCGGACTACGCACAACTGTCGCAAGCACTGAGCCTGCGCCACGCCCGCGTCAGCAACCTGGCCGATGTCGAAGGCGCACTGAAGAACGCCTTGTCCGAGTCCGGTCCTTTCCTGTTGGAAATCGACATGCTGACCATCGGTAGCTTCAAGACCGCTTTTGCGGGCCCGCCGGTGACGGAAAAAGCCGCGGCTGAAGCCGCAGCCGCTTCCATCGCCACGACCAAAACTGCCGCAGCTACAGTTACAGCTGCAGCAGTCTGAAGAGACTGAGGAGAAACCCATGTTGCATGTTTCGATGATCGGTTGTGGCGCCATCGGCGTCGGCGTGATGGAGCTGCTGAAAAGCGATCCGGAAGTCGCCTTCGATGTCGTCATCGTTCCGGAAGCGAACATGGCGAACGCCCGCACCGTGGTGTCGTCGCTGGCTCCCAAGGCCCGCGTCGAGACCCGTCTCGGTGATGATCGCCCCGATCTGCTGATCGAATGCGCCGGCCATCACGCGATTGAAGAGCACATCATCCCGGCGCTGCTGCGCGGCATCCCCTGCATGGTGGTGTCCATCGGCGCGCTGTCGGAACCCGGTCTGGTCGAAAAGCTGGAAGCCGCGGCACGCGAAGGCAAGACCCAGGTGCAATTGCTGTCGGGCGCCATCGGTGCCATCGACGCTTTATCGGCTGCACGCGTCGGCGGTCTGGACTCGGTGGTCTACACCGGCCGCAAGCCGCCTAACGCATGGAAAGACACGCCGGCCGACGGTCCTTTCGACCTCGCCAATCTCACGGTTGCGACGGTGATCTTTGAAGGCACTGCACGCGAAGCCGCGCGTTTGTATCCGAAGAACGCCAACGTCGCTGCGACCTTGTCGCTGGCCGGTCTCGGCCTCGATCACACGCAAGTGCGTCTGTACGCCGACCCGGGTGTAACGGAAAACGTGCATCACGTCGAAGCCAAGGGCGAGTTCGGCGGCTTCGAGCTGACCATGCGCGGCAAGCCGTTGGCCGCCAATCCGAAGACCTCGGCGCTGACCGTATTCAGTGTGGTGCGTGCGCTCGGTAATCGTGCACATGCACTGTCCATTTAAGTGATGTGAACCACAAATCATGACCGAACTGAATCTCAACGAAACATCGCCGATCTCATTGCCAATCTGTATCGCGGGTGAATGGCGTCTGGGCGGCGGCGATCGCTACGCCACGCTGTACCCGGCTACCGGCGAAGCGGTGGCGTATCTGAATGCCGCCAGCGTGGCCGATGTCGAAGAAGCCATCGTCGGCGCCGACAAGGCCTTCCGCACCAGCGGCTGGGCGCAAAAGAAACCGCATGAGCGCGCCATCGTCCTGTACCGCGTCGCCCAACTGATCCGCGAACGCGGCGAAGCATTGGCGCAACGTCAGCGTCTCGACAACGGCAAGCCGATCACCGAGACACGCAATCTGGTTGGTAGCGCTGCTGCAACGTTTCAATTTTTCGCCGCTGCTTGCGAAACATTGGAAGAAACCATTACCCCGATGCGCGGCGACAACCTGACCATGAGCGTCTACGAAGCCATGGGTGTGGTCGCGGCCATCACACCATGGAATTCGCCGATCGCCAGCGAAGCGCAAAAGATGGCGCCGGCACTGGCCGCCGGCAATGCCGTGGTGGTCAAGCCTGCCGAAGTCACGCCGCTGATGGCGCTGGAACTGGCAAAGATCTGCGAAGAAGCCGGTGTGCCGAAAGGCCTCATCAGCGTGCTGCCCGGCAAAGGCTCCGTGATCGGCGACGCCATCACGCTGCATCCGCTGGTCAAGCGCGTGTCCTTCACCGGCGGCACCACCACCGGTAAGCACATCGCCCATATCGCCGCCGACAAGATGATGCCGGTCTCGCTGGAACTGGGCGGCAAGTCGCCGACCATGGTGTTCGAAGACGCCGACATCGACCACGCCGTGGCCGGTGTGCTGTACGGCATTTTCAGCAGCTCGGGCGAATCCTGTATCGCCGGTTCGCGCCTGTTCGTGGCGCGTAGCATTTACGACAGTTTCATGGAACGTCTGGCCGCGGGCGCGGCAGCATTGCGCGTCGGCGATCCGGCTGATGAACGCACGCAAATGGGCCCGCTGATCACTGCGCGCCATCGCGAAGGCATCGAATCCTACGTCTCCATCGGTGTCGCTGATGGCGGCCGTATCCGCACCGGTGGTACGCGTCTTGCAGGCGATCAGTTTGCGCGCGGTTACTACTACTCGCCGACCATCATCGAAGGCGTCACCAACGATCAGCGCATCTGCCAGGAAGAGATTTTTGGACCGGTGCTGGTGGCGATGCCGTTCGACAATGAAGAAGATTTGATCGCACAAGCCAACGACAGCGTGTACGCATTGGCAGCCGGCATCTGGACGCGTGACTACAAGAAGGCATGGCGTTTCGGCCGTGCGGTGCAAGCCGGCAATGTGTGGATCAACACCTACAAGCAGTTCTCGATTTCGACGCCATTCGGCGGCTGGCGCGACAGCGGACTGGGACGCGAGAAAGGCCGCCTCGGCATCCTGCAATACATGGAGCAGAAGAGCATGTATTGGGGATTGAATGAGAACCCGCTGCCGTGGGCCGGCTAAGTTAAATGCGTTAAACGCGTTAATTGCGTTAATCGCCGCCGCGACCGTGAAGCATGCGTCGGGTGGCAACAAGGAGTAAGAAATGGATGTATTAGGAATCGACGAAATCACCTACGGCGCGGACGACATGCCCGCTTGCCGTCAGTTCTTCCTCGACTGGGGCATGACGCTGGCGCAAGAGAGCGCCGAGGCGTTGGTGTTCGAATCGCAAAACGGTTGCCGCGTAATCGTGCGCAACAGCGCTGATCCGACCTTGCCGCCGGCCATCGAAGCCGGTCCGACCTTGCGTGAAGTGGTGTGGGGCGTGTCGTCGGCAGACGTGCTGCCGAAATTCGCAGAACGCATCAAGGAACTGCCGGGCTACATCAATGATGGCAAGCGCGTCGGCTGTACCGATCCGAACGGCCTGGCCGTGCGCTTTCAGGTTTCGCAAAAGCGCGACGTGCAAGTCGAGTGCGCGACCATGAACACCTGGAATGAAAAGAACCGTATCAACCAGCGCAGCCCCGTGTACGACCACGCCTCGCCGATCGAAGTCGGCCACGTCGTGTTCTTCGTCAAGGACGTCAAGGCCTGCGAAAAATTCTACTGCGAGAACTTCGGCTTCGTACCGTCCGACCGCTATCCGGAACGCGGCGCTTTCCTGCGTTGCGCTGACGTCGGCGGCCACCACGACATCTTCCTGCTGCAACCGCCGGAAGCACGTTCGGGCCTGAACCACGTTGCCTTCACCGTACGCGATATTCACGAAGTTTTCGGCGGCGGCATGCACATGTCGCGCAAGGGCTGGGACACGCAACTGGGCCCGGGTCGTCATCCGATCTCGTCGGCGTATTTCTGGTACTTCAAAAACCCTGCCGGCGGCCTGATCGAGTACTACGCCGATGAAGACCAGCTCGACGCCGACTGGGAGCCGCGTGATTTCGAACCGGGTCCGACAGTGTTTGCCGAATGGGCGATCGACGGCGGCATCGATGGCAACACTCGCCGTCAAAAGAATGCGCAAGGGCCGACAGGAAAATTTCTGACCGACCGTCAACCGACACACAAGTAACAAGTAATTGGAGCAAGCCAGATGTCTTCTTTCAAAATCGGTATTCTCGGCGCGGGCATTGGTGGTCTGACTGCCGCCATAGCGCTGTATCGCGCCGGCCATGACGTGGTCGTGTACGAGCAGTCCAAGCAATTCCTGCGCGTCGGCGCCGACATCAATCTCACACCAAATGCCGTGCGTGCACTCGACGGCCTTGGCATCGCGGATGCTGTACGCCGCACCGCTGCGCGCCCGACCCATCGTATCAGCCGTACCTGGGACAGCGGCGAAGAAACCTCGCGTCTGGAAATGGGCGACACCGCCGAAAAGAAATACGGCGCACCGCAACTGACCATCCATCGCGCCGACTTGCTGGCGGCGTTGGCGGAAGTCTTCCCGGCCGAACGCGTGCAATTCGCCAAGCGTGCCGAAGCGATTGTTGAAGACGCACAAGGCATCACACTGAGCTTCACCGACGGCACCACCGACAAGGTCGACGTGCTGATCGGTGGCGACGGCATCCACTCCGCCGTGCGCAGCGCCATGTTCGGCAAGGAAAGCCCGCGCTTCACCGGCGTGGTCGCCTTCCGCGCCGTGATCCCGGCCGACAGCGTGGCGCAGGTGCCGAACCTGCAAGCCTTCACCAAATGGTGGGGCCCGAATCCGGAGAGTCAGATCGTCACCTTCCCGCTCAACTGCGGCAAGGACATTTTCATCTTCGCCACCACCGCGCAAGAAACCTGGCATCTCGAATCGTGGACCACGCCGGGCAGCGTGCAGGAACTGCGCGACAGCTACGCCGGTTTCCATCCCGACGCCACTGCACTGCTGGACGCCTGCGATGAAGTATTGAAGACCGCGCTGTACGAGCGCGATCCGTTGCCGCACTGGTCCAAGGGCCACATGACATTGCTCGGCGACGCCAGCCATCCGATGATGCCGTTCATGGCGCAAGGCGCGGGTATGGCGATTGAAGACGCCGTGGTGCTGGCGCGTTGCCTGGAAAAAGTGACGACCGTCGACGGCATCGATGAGGCGCTGAAAACCTATCAGGAACTGCGCCTGGAACGCACCAGCAAAATCCAGATCGGTTCGCGCGGCAACAACTGGCTGCGTGAAGGCGGCAATGCGGATTGGGTGTACGGCTACGACGCCTGGGCTATTCCGCTCGAAGCCGAAACGGTCTGAGGGGCTGAGCCATGAGTGATTCCGAAAACAAGTCTGAGCTGATGCTGCTGACCGTGCTGCTCAAGCACGATCAGTCGAAGAATCTGGAAGACATCCAGGCGCACATGAAGAAGGTCGGCTGGTGGGATCGGTTTCCCGTCGAAGGCACGCGCGTGGTGTCGTGGACCGTGGCCATGGGCCTGGGTCAGATTGTCACGCTGGAACTGCCGCCGGCCTTGCTGCCGCTGGTGAACGTGGAGCTGGAACGCTCCGCCTGGGGTGTGTTCCGCACGGAATGCTACCCGACTTACGATTTTGTACCTGTGCGTGAGCGTATCCGCGAGCGCGTCAAGAATGGAGGCCAATAATGGTTGCAACAGTCCCAGAGGTTTATCTCAATCCCCATCAGGCGCGTCGTCGTGCGCCGACCCAGTATGAAGATCTGCTGGGCGATTCCATCGAGCGTGCCTATGGTTCGGGCATCACCGAGCTGGCGGCGCTGGTCGCGCATCTGAATCGCACCGGCCCCGGCTGCCCGTACAACAACGGCGTCTGGACGGAAGAAAATTATCAACAGGAAATCGCGCGTCTGGCTGCCTAAGCCGACAGTCCGCTTACCCTCAGGAGAATAGTCAATGAGAACGACAGCCAATGATCCGGTCGATGCGGTCCTCGCCGTTGGATTGAAAGATTTGTGGTACCCGATTTGCCCATCCGAATTCGTCGCCGAGCGCCCTGTGTCGCTGCGCCGTCTGGGCAAGAAGTTTGTCCTCTGGCGTGAAGCCAACGGCGCCCTGCACGCGCTGGAAGATCACTGTCCGCACCGCGGCGCACCGCTGTCGATGGGTATCGCCATGGGCGACCGCATCGCCTGCGGCTACCACGGCGTGCAAGTGCGTTTTGACGGCGTCGTCATGAGCGTGCCCGGCAGTCCTGGCTGCAAACTGGAAGGGGCAAAAGCCACCCGTTCGTATCACGTCACCGAAGCCTGCGGCGCGATCTTCCTGTTCAATGCCAGCAGCGATATCGCCGAACCGCCGCCGCTGCGTCTGCCGGAAGAACTGACCAGCCCCGAGTATTCCAACTTCCTGTGCTACACCGAATGGAAGGGCGACTACCGCTACGTGCTGGATAACGTCATGGATCCGATGCATGGCACTTTCCTGCACAAGCAATCGCACTCGATGGCTGAAGGCGACAACACCGCCTCGTTCGGCATCCGCGAAACCGATATCGGTTTCGTGTTCGAAAAAGAAGGCCAGCGCGACGTCAACTTCGACTGGACCGAATGGGCCGACACCGATTTGCACTGGATGCGTCTGGCGATCCCGTATCCGAAGACCGGCGGCCCGGGCGGCAGCTTCGTCATTGTTGGTAGCTATACGCCTATCGTCGACAACATCGCCGCCGTCTTCCACTGGCGTTGCCGCAAGCTGACCGGCTGGCAAAAAGACACCTGGCGCTTCCTTTATCGCAATCGTCTGGAAGCGCGTCACTGGAACGTGCTGGAGCAAGACCGTGCCGTGCTGGAAGTGATGGAGCCGGACGCCAACCAGCGCGAAATGCTGTACCAGCACGACATGGGCATCGTCCGCTTGCGTCGTCACATGCGCAACCTCGCCAAGGAACAACTGGCGAAGGAAGAAGCCGCGCAGGAAAGCAAATCAGCAAAGGCCGCATAAGTCGATGACCACAGTCCAGATGCAGAACGTGAAGCATATCAAGACCGACAAGGTGGCCGAGCTGGCCACGGCGACGTGGTCGAATTGCCTGGTGATCGGCAATGAGATTTCCATGTCGGGCATGACCGCGCATCCGGCTTCGCGCAACAGCGTTCTATCGACTTATGAGCAGACGCTGGTGGTGCTGGGCAAGGTGCGCGATCTGGTGGAAGCGGCCGGCGGCACATTGGGCAGCATCTACAAGCTGGTGATTTATGTGAAGGACATCGCGGACAAGGATGAAGTCGGCCGTGCGCGCCGCGATTTCTTCGCCGCGCCGCAGCCATGTCCTTTCCCATGTTCGACGCTGGTGGAAGTCAGCGGCCTGGTGTTTCCAGAATTGACGGTCGAGATCGATGCATTCGCGCGGCTCGACATCGATTTGCAGCAAGCAGTGAATTAATAAATTCGATAGGTTCAGTATGAGCAGCTCTCTTCTTTCCGTCCGTGTCCAGGCCATGCGTTTTGAAGCGCAGGGCATCGTCAGCGTCGAGCTGATGTCGCCTGAAGGCGTGGAGTTGCCTGTCTTCGAAGCCGGTTCGCACATCGACCTGCATCTGGCCAACGGCATCGTGCGCAGTTATTCCTTGTTGAACGCGCCGGCCGAACGTCATCGCTATGTGGTCGGCGTGCTCAACGACCGTAACAGCCGTGGTGGTTCGCGCTATGTGCACGAGCAATTGCGTGTCGGAGCGACGTTGACGATTTCCGCGCCGCGCAACAACTTCCCGGTTGACGAGAGCGCCGCGCATTCGGTGCTGGTCGCCGGCGGTATCGGCATCACGCCGATCTCTTGCATGCTCAATTACCTGCGCGGCAAAGGCAAGTCGGCCGAGCTGCTGTATTGCGCGCGCTCACGTGCAGAGGCAGCTTTTGCCAACGAGCTGTTGCAACAGTCGGACGTAAACAGCCACTTCGACGCCGAGAAAGGCGGCCCGCCGGACCTGCGCGCCTTCCTCGCGAGCAAGCCGAAGGACGCGCATTTCTACTGCTGCGGCCCGACGCCGATGCTCAACGCCTTCGAAGCAATCTGCGCCGAACTCGATCTGCCCAACGTGCACATCGAGCGTTTCGCCGCCGCCGAAAACGTTGAAGCTGTGCAAGGCGATGAATACGTCGCCGAACTGGCGCGCAGCAAAAAGTCGGTCACGGTACCGGCTGGTAAATCCTTGCTGGATGCGCTGCTGGATGCCGGTCTCGATGTCGACCACAGCTGCCGCGAAGGCGTCTGCGGCGCCTGCGAAACCAAGGTGTTGGAAGGTGAGCCGGAACATCGCGACGGCGTGCTGAGCAAGGCAGAAAAAGCCTCGAACAAGATGATGATGGTGTGCGTCTCCGGCTGTAAAGGACGCCGCCTGGTACTCGATTTATAAGGAGCTTCCGATAAAGCATCGCTAGCCGTGTTGCGCCAACTTGCCGTGCATTCGCACTGTCTGCGTCGGCGCGCCTTGCTATCGATACTTTCTCGACACCTCTATGTAGTGCTTAGAAATGCCCGCGCAAGCGCCGGGCATTTTTTTGAGCCAGAACATTTTGTGGAACGTTGATTCATGGGTGAAACAAAGGCCTGGTTCAACGCTCCGCGAACCTGTTCAAGGTCCGTAGCGAGAGGCCATCAGCTGGTGGCGCCCGGAGCGCAAAAACCGGAGTGTACTTGGGTACACGAGGATTTTGAGCACCGGACGACGCCAGATCATGGCCTCGCAGTAGGACATTGGGCAGGTTAAAGGATTCACCTTTCATCGGCGCGGGGCAGATGAGAGCAGTGAACGCGGCGTCAGCCGTGCTTAATTGAAGGGGAGTTTTTCATGAAGAAGGTACTCTTTGCCGTCGCCGCCACCGGCTTCGCGGCAAGCGCATTTGCCCAAAGCAACGTGACGATCTACGGTAGTCTGGACGCAGGCGTGGCATACATCAACAACCTCGGCGGCGGTTCCGTTACACGCCTGGATCAGGGCACTATGCAGCCGGACCGTATTGGTTTCCGCGGTAGTGAAGACTTGGGCGGTAACCTGAAGGCCAACTTCCAGCTGGAAACCGGCTTTTACACCGACACCGGCAGCCAGCCGACAGCAGGCAAGCTGTTCAACCGCTACAGCACCGTCGGCCTGTCCGGCGACTTCGGCGCGGTGGTGATGGGCCACATGCCTGATATCGTGTTCGACTACGTCGGCAAGCTGTCCAATGGCTATCAACTGACCAACTGGTACCTGTTCCACCCGGGTAACCTGGACAGCCTGGCCAACACCTACCAGTCCGACAATGCAGTGCGCTACACCACACCGACCTGGTCGGGCTTTCAGGCGAGCGCGATGTACGGCTTCGGCGAAGTGGCGGGCGACAGCGGCAACGGTCGCAACATTAGCACCGGCGCTACTTACACCAATGGTCCGTTGCGCGCAGCGTTCGCTTATTCCAAGCTGAACAATCGCGCCGCCGGCTATGCAGGTGCTTTCCTGTCGAGCGTCGGCCTGGGTACTGCAGCGACCGTCTTCAACAGCCTGACGACAACGGCCGGCGGTATCGGTTACACCATCGGCAACGTGCGTCTGAACACCGACTACACGCAAGTCAAGATCGCCTTGCCTACCGGCCGGACACCGAAACAAAAGAACTTCGATCTGGGTGCCGCATGGCGCTACGCAACGGCTGACACACTGAACGTCGGCTACAGCTTGTCCAAGCTGGAAGGCGCACGCTGGAACACGGTCAGCCTGAGCAACGTGCATGCCTTGTCGAAGCGCACCGAGCTGTACGCGCAAGTGGCGTACCAACGTGCAGGCGGCGATGCGAAGTTTGCCGTCATGAACGGTACGGGGGCAGGCGGTGCAACCGGCGTGTCCGGTGGTTCCGGTCAGATGGTGACGACCTTAGGCATGCATCACTCGTTCTAAGTCGCAGTCAATGTAGTAGTGCAACCCGGCGCCGACCGACATCCCGGCGCCGGTTTGTTTTTGGGGGGAAGAAGATGACGAAATTGAAACTTGGTGCGCGGCTTGGCCTGGCGTTTGGCCTGGTGGTATTGCTGCTGATCGGCATTACAGGCCTCGGCATCCAGAGTCTGGGCGCGCTGCATGACGGCACGCAACTGATCGTGAAGAATCGCTATCCGCAAGTGGTGGTCGCCAACGACATCGTGCTGCAGATTAGCGACAACGCCATTGCCATGCGCAACATCCTGCTGATCGACGATCACGATACCTTGCTCAAGGAAATTCAGCGCATCGAAGACGGTGAAAAGGGCATCAACGCCAATCTCGCCACGCTCCAGCAAATGCTGTCGAGCGATATGGGGCGCAAGTCTTTCGGCGAGATCTCCGCACTGCGCGAGACGTATGAAAAAGGCCAGAAGGAATTCCTCAAGCTGGCTTCCACCGGCGCCACCATGGATGCGTCGCAGTTGCTGCTGACATCCTTGCGCACGGATCAGCAGAATTATATCAACCGCGTCAAAGGCTTCATCAAGGGCGGTTCCATCGTGATGGCCAAGAGCAGCGTCGAGGCCAGCGATCTCTATCACAGCAAGACCGTCATCATGCTGAGCATGGCAGCCGTGGCCGTGTTGCTGGCTTGCGGTTTTGCGTACTGGATCACGCGTTCGATCACGCGTCCCGTCAATCACGCGGTGCAGGTAGCACAGAGTGTCGCCGCAGGCGATCTCAGCAGTCACGTCGAAGTGACCTCGCAGGACGAGATCGGCCAGTTGCTGATGGCGTTGAAAGAGATGAATGGCAGCCTCACCAACATCGTGTCGGAAGTGCGCACCGGTGCAGATACCATCGCTACCGCGTCGAGTGAAATCGCTACCGGCAACCTCGACTTGTCGAGCCGCACGGAACAGCAGGCCGGTTCGCTGGAGGAGACCGCCGCGACGATGGAACAGTTGACCTCTACCGTCAAGCAGAATGCCGAGAACGCGCGCCAGGCCAATCAACTGGCGGCGACCGCCTCCGACGTCGCGACGCATAGCGGCTCGGTGGTGGCGCAAGTGGTGACAACCATGGGTTCGATCAGCGAATCGTCGCGCAAGATCGTCGACATTATCAGCGTGATTGACGGCATCGCTTTCCAGACCAATATTCTCGCGCTCAATGCTGCAGTGGAAGCGGCCCGTGCAGGTGAACAAGGCCGTGGCTTTGCCGTCGTCGCCAGCGAAGTACGCAGTCTGGCGCAGCGTTCGGCCGGCGCGGCGAAAGAGATCAAGGCGCTGATTGACGACTCGGTGGAAAAGGTCGACATGGGCAGCAAGCTGGTCGAACAGGCCGGCAGTACCATGGACGAGGTCGTCGCCAGCGTCAAGCGCGTGAGCGACATCGTCGGTGAAATCAGCTTCGCCAGCCAGGAGCAAAGCTCAGGCATCGAGCAGGTCAATCAAGCCATTACGCATATGGATGAAGTGACGCAGCAGAACGCCGCGCTGGTCGAGCAAGCTGCGGCTGCAGCGCAATCCTTGCAGGATCAGTCAGCCAATCTGGCGCAGGTGGTGGGCGTGTTCCGTCTTGGTTCTCAAGACTTTGCGCACGGTGCGCCGCGCCTGGCGAAACCGGTGGCTTCGGCGGTTGCTTCTGCTCCACGCATTGCAGCACCGGTGGCGCGCAAGCTTGCGCGAGCGCCCGCATCTGCACCAGCGCGGACGCCAGCATTGGTGAGCACTTCCGGCGTACCGGCCGGCGACGGCGATTGGGAAACGTTCTAAGGCTTAAGTAAAACGATTCTGCGGACGCGCCAGCCCCAGATGCTGGCGCAGTGTATCTCCTTCATACTCGCGGCGGAACAGGCCGCGTTCCTGCAAGATCGGCACGACCTGTTCGACGAAATCGGTCAGCGATTCGGGCAGGTAAGCCGGCATCAGGTTGAAGCCGTCACAGGCGCCGCTGCCGAACCATTCGGCGAAGTTGTCGGCGATCTGTTCGGCAGTGCCGGCCACCACCCGGTGCGAGCGGCTGCCGCCGAAGCGTTTGCCGAGCTGGCGCAAGGTCAGATTGTCGCGCTTCGACATTTCCTGCACCAGCTTGTAGCGGCTTTGATTGCCGCGAATATTTTCCAGTTCAGGCAGCGGTTCGTCCAGCGAATACACGGACAGATCATGGTTCATGCTGTCGGACAGCAGCGCCAGTCCGCCCAGCGGATGTACCAGATCTTCCAGATGGCGTAGTTTTTCTTCGGCTTCGGCCTGCGTCGCGCCGATGATGGGCATGACGCCGGGCAGGATCTTGATGCTGTCGGGTGTACGGCCGTATTTGAGGACGCGCGCGTGGATGTCGTTGCGGAATTCACGCGCAGCCGCGATCTGCGGCTGCGATGAAAAAATCACCTCTGCCGTCTGCGCAGCAAAGTCTCGTCCCGTGTCCGACGAACCCGCCTGAATCAATACCGGATGCCCTTGTGGCGGACGTGTCACATTGAGCGGACCGCGCACGCCGAACCAGTCGCCCTTGTGATGCAGGTAGTGCACCTTGGAGGGATCGGCGTAGATGCCATTCTCCTTGTCGAGCACCAGCGCATCGTCTTCCCAGCTATCCCATAATTTGGTCACGACATCGAGGAATTCGTGCGCGCGGCCGTAGCGGGTCTCGTGTTCCAGATGTTCCTGCTTGCTGAAGTTGAGCGCTTCGCCGTCGTTGGTCGAGGTGACGATATTCCACGCGATACGGCCGCCGGTGAGGTGATCCAGCGTGGCAAAGGCGCGCGCCAGAAAAAACGGCTCGTTGTAGGTCGTGGAGGCGGTGGCGGCCAGACCGATCTTGTCCGTAATCGCACCGAGTGCGCCGAGCAAGGAGATCGGTTCAGGCCGCGCTTGTGCGAGGTAGCGCACGGTCGTGTCGAAGCGATTATCGAAGCGGTCGGAAATCGCCAGCCGGTCAGCAAAGAAAATCAGGTCGAACTTACCCGCTTCAGCCGTCTGCGCCAGCTTCTTGTAATAGGCGAAGTTCATGGTGTTGGCCGGATCGACGCCGGGAAAGCGCCAGCCGGCCGCATGGTGGCCGACCGACATGAGGAAGGCGCCGAGGTGCATCTGTTTGGATGGGGAGGTAGACATGAAGATTTATCCAGCGAATTATTTGACGGAGACCGAGGCGTCCTTGACCTGCACGGCCTTGGGAATCAGCTTGTAGCGGAAGAAGGTGTTGGCGACTTCCTGCTGCGCTTCGACGATATTGGGCGGCAGCGGGTAGGCGACACCCCAGGCCTGGCGTGTCAGGGCGAGCTGCCAGATTTTCAGCGGTACGCGCGTGTCTTTTTCGAGGAAGCGTGCGGTTTCGTCGGCGTGTTCTTTGGCGTATTGCTCGGTGTCGTTGAGCTTGTCGAGTGTGATGCGCAGAATGGCCGGATAGCTTGCGGCAAACTTTGCCGGCGCGACGTAAAAACTGTACTGCGGCGTCAGTTTGGACGCGGTCACCAGAGGGCGGGCGCCGATGTTCTGTTCGATATCTGCCAGACGCGGATCGGGCACCACCCAGGCGGCGACGTCCCCGCGCTCAAAGGCCGAGCGCGCTTCGCTGTATTGCAGATAGGCGAAGACGATGTCGTCCGGCTTCATGCCGTCCTGCTCCAGCGCCTTGAGCAGCAGGTATTGTCCGGCGGATCCTTTGGCGACGGCAATCTTCTTGCCTTGCAGGTCTTTCATGCGGCGTGCAGTGGACTCTTTTGGCACTACGACGGCGTAGTTGTCTTTATATGCAGCGGCGTAACCGACATAGCGAATCTCGGGCGCACCGCCGGCCTGGGCAAAAACCGGCGGTGTAGAACCGACGAAGCCGAGATCGATGTCGCCGGCGTTGAGCGCTTCCACCATCGGCGGGCCGAAGGGAAATTCGAACCATTTGACGGTGACGCCGTTGGGCGCGAGCGCTTTTTCCAGCTCACCGCTGGCTTTGAGGATGACCAGGCTGTTGCCTTTCTGATAGCCGATGCGGAATTCCTTGGGGTAGGAAGCGGCGGGCGAGGCGGCATGGGCGGCTGAGAAGACGGCGAACAGGCACAAGGTGAGCGCCAGCAGCACGCCGAGGGCGCGCTTGAAAGTGAGGATGAACATGGGGTTTCCAACGGAGAGTGACAGTACGAGCGCTGACGATAGCACCGGCGTGACGCAAAATTAACGACTGTTTCCGCATGACGATATGCGGCGGATTTCTATCGCGGATGTAGCATTGCCACGGCTCGCAAATGAATGTGCGGTTTCGGGGCATAATGTCGGCAATATCATTCGCACTGCGCCGTCGCGCGCAATTCCACAATGGCAACAGACCAACCACGAAAAAACGTGCATGACGAGCTGGTTTCGGCCCGCATCCGCGCACGCATCAAAGCTGCCGGCGTACGTTTTCACGCCAACGACAATATTGCTGAATTCATTCAGGACGGCGAGCTGGAAGCGCTGCAGGCTGAGGTGCAGGCCAAGCTGGCCGGCGTGCTCGAGAGCCTGGTGATCGACGTCGAGAGCGATCACAACACGCAGGATACGGCCAAGCGCGTGGCCAAGATGTATTTACAGGAAGTCTTCCGAGGCCGCTATCAGGCACCGCCGCCGGTGACGGAATTCCCGAATATCGAACGTCTGAACGAACTGATGATCGTCGGCCCGATCACGGTGCGCAGCGCTTGCTCGCATCATCTGTGTCCGATCATGGGCAAAGTCTGGGTCGGCGTGATGCCGAACGAGCACTCCAACCTGATCGGCTTGTCCAAGTATGCACGCCTGATCGAGTGGATCATGAGCCGTCCGCAGATCCAGGAAGAAGCCGTGTCGCAGGTCGCCGATCTGCTGATGGAAAAGTTGCAGCCGGATGGTCTGGCCATCGTGATGGAAGCGGATCACTTCTGCATGCACTGGCGCGGCGTCAAGGATACCGAGTCGAAGATGATCAACAGCGTCATGCGCGGTTCTTTCCTGCGCGACGCCAACCTGCGCCGCGAGTTTCTGGCGCTGATCAGGAAATAAGCGGAAGCAATTTTTTCCGTTATCAATTCGCCATTAATCTGCAAGCCGAAAGGAAGCATCATGCTGGTTCGTCTGATCTACGCAAGCCGTGCCTGTGAACCCATCACCCAGGAGCTGGTCGATACCGTCCTGGCGACGGCGCGCCGTCACAATCCCGCCAATGGCGTCACCGGCGTGCTGTGCCACAGCGATGATGTTTTCGTGCAGGCGCTGGAAGGCGGACGTGATCAGATCAATCATCTGTATGCGCGCTTGTTGCAGGACAAGCGGCACAAGGACGTGGTCTTGCTGTGCTATGAAGAAATCGGCGTACGCCAGTATTCGTCGTGGACGATGGGCAAGGTACGTTTGGACAAGGTCAATCGTTCGCTGCTGCTGAAGTATTCGAGTACCGGCGTGCTCAACCCCTATGATGTCTCGGGCTGTGCGACGGTGGCATTGCTGGAGGAGTTGGCGGCGGCGGGTGCGTTTGCCGTGCGTGACTAATTCAGTAGCTAAAGCAGCTTAATTCAATCCGCTGGAAGCCCAGATGGTTTCCAGATTCGGCAGGTTCGGCATCTTGGACGGGTCTGCATACGAGGCGATCTTGTCGCCGCTGCGAGTGGTGGCAAGGTCGACGATCTCGATCGGCAGCATCGACATCGTCGTCGCCGAGAAAAACACTTTCACTTTTGGCGTCAGCAGCGAACCGGGATGCTGATCGATGACGATGCCTACCTTCCCCGAGTGCATCAGCACACAGGATCCGGTCGGAAAAATTCCCACGCTCTTGATGAAGGCCTCAAGGACACTTTCTTCGAAGTGGCCCTGGTTGTTGGCCATGCGCTTGATCGAGTGGCCCGGTTCCCAGCCCGGCTTGTAGGGCCGGTTCGAGGTAATTGCGTCATACACGTCGCAGACTGCACCCATCTTCGCCATCAATGAAATCTGGCTGCCCTTGAGGTTGAAGGGATAGCCGCTGCCGTCGATTTTTTCGTGATGGTGCAACGAGACGTCGAGCGCGGCGTCGCCGATGCCGTCAACGCCGCGCAGGATGGCGTGGCCGGCTTGCGCATGCTTCTTGATGGAATTGAATTCGTCGTCGGTCAGCTTGCCGGGTTTGTTGAGGATGTCGGTAGGGACTGCCATTTTGCCGATGTCGTGCAGCAAGCCGGCCAGACCTGCTTGCCGGGTTTCTTCCGGCGACAGGCCGAGCTGATGGCCGAGAGCAATCATCAGCGCGCACACGGCGACCGAATGCATGTAGGTGTAATCGTCAGAGGTTTTCAGCCGCGCGAGGCTGATCAGTGCGCCGCGGTTGCGCGATACCGAGGCAGTGATTTCCTGCACTACCGGCATCGCTTGTCTGACGTCTAACGCTTTGCCCATGCGGGTTTCGTTAAACATGGTCATGATGGCTTTTTTGGAGCCGGTCAATACACGTGCGGCTTGGACACGCTCTTGCTCGGCACCGACCTGAACGGAAATTTTTGCTTGCCGCGGTTTGACTGTTTCGGCTTCAGATTCAGGCGCCGGAGTAGTCGTGGGTGAGGTAGCAACGGCAGGCTTGGGCGCATCTTCGACAATGATGTCGCGGCCCTTGGTTGTATCGATCAGGATTTCATCGATCTTGGCAGAACGTAGCGTCTTCAGATCTTCGTATTTTTCCAGCTTGAAAGAACCCCGCCAGAATGGATGATTCATCCACGGGCCTGGGATCTCCTGGACATACATGCCAAGACGAAGTTGATCGGGTGCAATACGCTTCAACACTGCCGGTCTCCGTTGGAGGCGTTAGAAAGGTTGCTGCTGTGAAAGGTGCATGAATCGTGGGTTTGAGGCGACTCAGCACGGCGATTGCATGTGCTTATCGTAGCAGAACCTGCTCGGAATGTGGCTGGTGTTTGTGACAGTATTTTGTTGCGACTTTATACAATTGCGAAGAAAAAACGGCACGCAAAAATGCGAACCGCGAACAAGTTGCAATCTGATTTGCAATTTGTTCGCGGTGACGAAACGGCATGACTTGCGTCGGCTATTTTTTGGCGTAGGAAGCTGCCGGGTTGGTGGTCAACAAGCGCAGGAAACTCGCCAGACAGGCAGCGCCGGCAAAGCCGGCGCCGAGGCCGAGTGCAAGTCGCGAACCGTGCAGGGCCGACACGCTGAAGCAGAGTGCCACCAGCGCTGCGCCAATGCTTTGTCCGAACAGACGCGCGGTGGCGACGATGCCGCTGGCGCCGCCGCTACGCTCCGGTGGGGCGCTGGTCATCAACGCTTTCAGATTGGGTGACTGGAAGAAACCAAAGCCCATGCCGCACACCAGCATGCGCCACGAGATATCGAACACGCTCGGGTTGGCCGGCATCAGGGTCATCAGCACCAGGCCGATACATAACAGCGCCAGACCGAAGCCGCCGAGCATTCCGGCCGGATAACGATCGGACAAACGTCCGGCGATCGGCGCCATGATGGCGACGGCGACCGGCCATGGCGTCATCAGCAGACCGATGTCGACTTGGCTGCGGCCGAGATCGTGATGGAAGAAAAAGGGCAGCGAGACGAATGCCAGGCCTTGTGCTGCAAACGAACACACTGCCGTGACTGCCGACAGCGCGAACATCGGTCGGCGGAACAGATCGACCGGTAGCATCGGCGCAGGATGGGAAGCCTCGCGACGCATCAGCAGGTAACCGCACACCAGCGCCGCGATGAATTCCATCGCCACTAAGGTGGTGTCGGCCTGATGCGCGCCTTCGCCGATAGCCAGGATCAGCAGGCCGAAGGCGGCAGCATTGAGCAAGGCGCTCTTGATATCAAAGTGGTGGGTGGATTTTGGTGTGTGCGGCAGCGCAGGGATCGCCATCAACAAGCCGATGATGCCCAGCGGCACATTGACCGCGAACAACCACGGCCACGGTGCGATCGCCAGAATCCCCGACGCGACGCTGGGGCCGACGGTGAAGGCGATGGCGACGATCAGGGTGTTGATACCGACACCGCGTCCGAGCGAACGGGTCGGGTAGATGTAGCGGATCAGCGCCGTGTTGACGCTCATGATGCCGGCGCCACCCAATCCTTGCAGGAAGCGCGCGACCGTCAGCGAGGGTAGCGACCATGCCACCGCGCACAGCAGCGATGCCGCGGTGAAGAGCGCGAGTCCGGCGATGTAGATACGGCGGTAGCCGACGATTTCACCCAGCGCGGCCAGCGGCAACAGCGACACCATCATCGCCAGCTGGTATGCGGTGACGATCCAGACCGAGGCGGCAGGCGTGGTGTTGAGATCCTTGGCCATGACCGGCAGCGCTGTATTAGCGATGGCCGTGTCCAGCGTGGCCAGGCCGACGGCAATCAGCAGCGTGATAATGGCGAGCGTGCGTTTGTCGTCCGGCAGCCCTTCTCCGGCAATGACGATGTGATGATGTGGGGCGGAGGCGGTAGCCGTGGACTTCGAAGGTTCCATTGGAGCGGTAGTCGGGTAGCAGGTGAGGAAGAAGGTAGGGGGCTGGCATGAAAGCCTCAAAATCGCGGGAAAAGCGCGAAAAATTTGAGATTTCATAGGCCGAACCGCCCGGACAAAAGCCTCGGCCATGATATACGGGAACCGCCGACGCTGCAGGCGAGGGCGAATTTGCGGCGGCGTACGGCACCTCTGTAGCCGTTCACAGTCCTAGTTGCATGGCGATATTGATTTCAAGTATTTTCTAAAGAATATAAGATAGATTTCTGATTCGATGGCGCCGGTGTTTACAATGGCGCTCTATCCTAGCGAGAACGATTTCATGTTAAAGCAGGCTGTTTTACAACAACCGGTATCTCATTCTCCCGCTTCCCGACCGACCGGCGTCTTGCCGGGATTGTCGTTTCGCCAGCTGTTGCTGGCCGCATTCCTGCTGATTGCCGCGCTGCTGAGCGGTACTTCCGTGCACGCTTTGTTTACCTTGGAACGCATGTCAGCGCACAGCCGCGAGACGGCCGGGCAAGCCGTGCGATTGACGGAGCAGGCGCAACGTCTGGCGGAACGCACGGTGGCCATGGAGCGTAGCGCACGGCAATTTCTGGTGCTGGAGGATTCTGCTTTCCGCGATCGCTATGCCGAAGCATGGCAGCAGGCCAAGTCGTCGCTGGCCGAATTGCAGCAAGCGCTGCCGCAGGCGCCTGCCGATCTGTTTGCCTCTTGGAACACCTATGGCGAGGCAGCCTGGGCAGTATTGCAGTCGGATCAGGGGGCCACTCTGCCGGTGTCGCCCGTGCCGGGCAAAAACTCAGCGCAGAATGCCGCACAAACTGCCGCGCAGAAGCTGGCACAAAACCAACGCAAGCTTGATCAGCAAGCTTTGTTCCAAGCCTTTGCGCATTTGCCTGCCCTCAACGAGCAACTGGCGGCCGAGAGCAAGCGCGAGGTGGAGCGACGCAATAATGCCTTGTCCAACGATCTGGAGCAGCAACGCAAGATGCTGACTTTCCAGGTCATCGGCGCCATCGTGCTGGCAGTGCTGCTGGCGTTCTGGTTCGGCATGTGGCTGTCGAGGCCGCTGGCGCGCATGGAGGCGGCGATCGGGCGACTTGGCGACAATCGTTTCGATCAGCCGATTGTGGTCAAGGGACCGGCCGACTTGCGCAGGCTCGGTCAGCAGCTTGACTGGCTGAGGCAACGGCTGGCGGATCTGGAGGCGGAAAAGTCGCGCTTCCTGCGCCATGTTTCGCATGAGCTGAAGACGCCGTTGGCGGCCTTGTGCGAAGGCGCGGCGCTGCTGGACGACGAAGTGGCCGGCAAACTGACTGACAGCCAGCGTGAGATTTCGCGCATCCTGCGTCAGAACACGCTGTCGTTGCAGAACCAGATCGAGGATCTGCTGCGCTACAACGAGGTGGCGTTTGACGCCCAGCGCATCAACCGTCTGCCGGTTGATCTGCGCGCGCTCATATATAAGGTAATTGACGACCAGCGGCTGCAATGGGTAGCGCGCGGTCTTAAAGTCGAGGTTGAAGGCGCCGCCAGGACGGCGGTGCTTGACCCGGACAAGTTTGCGATCGTGCTGGCCAATCTGCTGTCGAACGCGGTGCGTTTCAGTCCGCAGGGCGGGACGATACGGTTTGTGCTGTCGGGCAGCGAAGGCCGCGTACGTATCGATTGCGTCGATCAGGGACCGGGCGTGGCGGCAACCGATGCACACCGGATCTTCGATCCTTTCTATCAGGGCCTGAACCAGCCGCAAGGCGCGCGTCACGGTAACGGCATCGGTTTGTCGATCGTGCGCGAGTATGTACTGGCGCATAACGGCGATGTTCAACTGGTGTCGCGTGAGGGCGGCGGGGCACATTTCCGTATTGAGCTGCCGGATGAAAGCTAGAGTCACTTCCATGAAAACAAAAATACTTCCTTTACTTTTGAGTCTTCTGAGTTTGCTGTTGGCGGCGTGTGCGACGCCGGCGCCACCGGAAGCGCCGACTACGACCGTCAAACTGGTCACGACGGTAGGCGGCATGGACGATTTGCTGATCTATCACCAGACTTTGCGTCGCTTGTCGCAGCAGGAGCTGGGTCGTGAATTGCAGGCGCTCAATGCGCGTCAGGGCGGCGCCATGCTGGCGATGCAAAAAGCCATGGTGCTCGGCCTGACGCATGACGCCAATGATCTGGCGCGCGCGCAGGTGCAGCTTGGGTCGGTGTTGAATGCCACGGATTCCGACGCGGTGGCCCTGAAGCCGCTGGCACAACTGCTGGTGAGCAACTATGCAGAGATGCGCCGCTTGAGCGACAGCGCCGAAAAGGCGGGGCAGCAGGCCAAAGAGAGCCAGCGCCGCATGGATCAGCTGAATGAAAAGCTTGAAGCGCTCAAGAACATCGAGCGCACCTTGCCAGGTCAACTTAAATAGATGGACAAGCCCGTGAGCAGCCCGCGTTATTTGCTGCTGGTCGATGACGATCCGGATCTGCTGCGGTTGTTGTCGTTGCGCCTGACAGCCAATGGCTATCGGGTGACGGCGGTGGGTAGCGCCGAAGCGGCGCAGGCACAAATGGCGATCGAGCTGCCGGCGCTCGTGATCAGCGATATCCGCTTGCCGGGCAAGGACGGTCTGGCGCTGTTCGATGAAATCCGCGCGCAGTATCCGGCCTTGCCGGTGATCCTGTTGACGGCGCACGGCACCATTCCCGATGCAGTCGATGCCACCACACGCGGTGCGTTTGCGTATCTCACCAAACCTTACGACGCCAAGATTCTGCTCGCCAAGATTGCGCAGGCGCTGAGCCTGACTGCTTGCGACGAGGTTGCGGGCGACGCAGCCGGGGTCGGCGACGACGCCTGGCGCGAAGAATTGATCAGTCGCAGTCCGCGTATGGCGGAGGTCTTGTCGGAAGCACGCCTGGTGGCCGTGTCGGACGCCAGTATTCTGATCCGCGGCGAAAGCGGCACCGGCAAGGAACTGCTGGCGCGCGCCATCCATCGTGCCAGCCGCCGCGCCAAGGCGCCGTTCATCGCGGTCAATTGCGCGGCGATTCCGGAGCAGTTGCTGGAGTCGGAACTGTTCGGCCACGTCAAAGGCGCGTTCACAGGTGCGGTGGAGCATCGCAAGGGTTTGTTCCAGGCAGCGAATGGCGGCACCTTGTTTCTCGACGAGATCGGCGACATGCCGCTGCCGCTTCAGGTGAAGTTGCTGCGCGTCCTGCAAGAACGCACGGTGCGCCAGGTCGGCGCCAACGACGCCGTGCCGGTGGATGTGCGGATATTGTCGGCGACGCATCGCGATCTGGATGTCGCCATGGCGGACGGCTCGTTTCGCGAAGATCTCTATTACAGGCTGAATGTCGTGACGCTGGTGCTGCCGGTATTGGCCGAGCGCCGGGAAGATATCGCTTTGCTGGCGAATCATTTCCTGCAGTTGATTGCCGCAAAGTATCAGAAAAAGCTCAATGGCTTTGCGCCCGATGCGCTGGAAGTGCTGATGATGGCTTCCTGGCCCGGCAATGTGCGGCAGCTTTATAACGTGGTTGAGCAGGTCTGCGCATTGTCGACGGCGCCCTTGATCTCGACGGCACTGGTGCAACGCGCCCTGCGTGTACCGGCGTTGGAGGTACTGCGCTATGCCGACGCCAAGCAGCGGTTTGAGCGGGACTATCTGATTCAGCTGCTGAAATTGACGGACGGCAACGTCACGGATGCGGCCCGTCTGGCAGACAGAAACCGGACCGAGTTCTACCGTCTGCTACAGAAAAACGGCCTCGATCCCAGTGTTTTCCGCGGAGATGACGAGGGTGTCGCCGCAGAGCGACAAGAATAAGCCTTTAAAAATCAGTGACTTAGTTGAAGTGAGCTGGATAGTGTCGCTCTCAGGCGACGAAAATCGGCGTTTTGGGCGGGTTTATTGCGGGTCGGTAGCGACGAATTTTTATAAGCCTCTGAATTCATTGAAGTTTTCTGATCTGGCATGGCCTTTGCGAAGGAGAGGGTAGGTAGCGCTTAAAGCGTTGTCTTTCTTTCTCACTATAAGGACATCATTATGCAAACCACTAAAACGATCTCGACGCTGGTTACTGCCGCTTTCCTGACCGCTGTTGCCGCGCCAGCTGTCTATGCCGCCGACGCTTCTACTGATTCGTCGACTTCCAGTTCGACGCAAAAAGCTGGCGCCTATGTAGACGACTCCGTCATTACTGCGAAGGTGAAGGCCGCCTTTGTGGAAGATAGCCAGGTGTCGGCCCTGAAGATCAAGGTCACTACCAAGAAGGGTATCGTTACCTTGGCTGGTGCCGTACCTAATGCCGAAGCCGGGCAACATGCTCTGCAAGTTGCCGCTGCCATCGACGGCGTGAAGGACGTGAAGAGTGCTCTGACCGTCAAGGCGAGCTAATTTGAGCCCTTTGTTGCAGCGCTCATGATGAATTGATTGCTGCACTGAAACAAAAATTCAGCCCACCCCGCAAGGGGTGGGCTGAATGCATTTGAAGTTTAAAAATTTTTTTAGGCTCGAAATTCAGTGCTGATGCGGGTTTGCGGCAAGGTGGTGTAAAAAGTTTAAATAATTTGGCAAAAATAGTTGCACGGATCTGAAAACCTTTGCTATAGTTCGCCTCCCCGCTGACGAAGCGACGCAGCAAAAAGCAAGGCGCAGCGAGCTAGGCGGGGATCTGCTGCTGACAAACAAAACGATTTGTTGGCGAT
>NZ_JAQQFR010000002.1:0-504831 GCF_046025915.1 Herbaspirillum rhizosphaerae
TTGTACGGCGGGAGCGACGATAGTAAGACCGGCCGCCGGAACGGAAGCAATGAGTTTATTTGGTGAATTGGCGGGTACAGCAGCCTCTGCCGGAGGTACGATCCGATTTGTTGTAGGAGGCATTATTAGTGGTGTCGTGAGTGCATTGGGTAGTAATACCGTTGGGAATTTATGTTTGACCGTTATGCTTGCGACCGTAGCGAGTGCGATTATTTTCTTCTATTTGAAAAGACAGGCTACGTTACCTTCCGTTTTGAATTCATAATTTATGTGATGAGTCGCTTCCGCAATTTTTAACCATACAAATTTGACTAATTAAAAATGGTGTCACTTATCCAGATGAACGAAGAGCAATTCGCTACCTTTTCTTTGTCGACAATGGATGATTATGCTCAGAACCGGGTTTTGTCTGGAGATTGGGGGCTTGAACATGCGAAGGTCAGAGCATGTTCATTATTCTCAAAGATATTGCCGAATGGACGCAATACTGAAGGGCATTATTTTCACATTCTTTTTGAAATAGGTATTAAAAGGAGTATAGGTGAGCTTTGGTTTGCAGTGGATTTTGTAGAAAAAACGGCGTTTATTTATGCGATCAATATTTATCCGCAATTCAGGAGATTGGGCTACGCCAAGTGCAGTATTCAGCAATTGGAGAGAATGGCGCCTGAATTCGGATTTACTAAAATCCGTCTGAATGTGTTTAGCCATAACCGTCCTGCGCAAGCTTTGTATTCTGAATTGGGCTTTGTTCCTACGAGCACAGAGATGGCGAAGACGCTTTAAATGGGTATGTTGAGATTTTTCAGATTTGCGAGTCTGCGAGGGTCTGTCTAGTGACTTATTTGGGATGTTGATAAACAAAAACAGCGACCATCAGGCCGCTGTTTTTGATGATGACAAAACCGAAACTATCAGCCGCCCAGATAGGCTTCGACCACTTTCGGGTTGTGCAGCAGGTTGGCGCCGGTGTCTTCCAGCACGATCTTGCCGGTTTCGAGTACGTAGCCGCGTTGCGCGATGCGCAGCGCCTGGCGCACGTTTTGTTCGACCAGCAGAACCGTCATGCCGGTCTTGTTGATCTCTTTCACGATGCGGAAGATTTCCTGAATGATCAGCGGGGCCAGGCCCATCGACGGTTCGTCCAGCAGCAAGACCTTGGGCTTGGCCATCAGCGCACGACCGATGGCGAGCATTTGCTGTTCGCCGCCGGAGAGGTTGCCGGCAAGGCCTTTGGCGCGTTGCTTGAGGACTGGGAAGAGTGAATAAACCCACTCCAGATCACCGGCCACTGCTGCTTTGTCTTTGCGCGTGTAGGCGCCCAGCGCAAGGTTTTCTTCGATGGTGAGCGTGGTCAGCGTGGCGCGGCCTTCGGCGACTTGCACCACGCCGCTGCCGACGATGCGGTGCGGGGACTGTTGGGTGATGTCTGCGCCGTTGAACAGCACTTTGCCGCGCGCCGCTTTAACGAGGCCGGAGATGGCCAGCAGGGAGGTGCTTTTGCCGGCACCGTTGGCACCGACCAGCGCGGTGATTTCGCCTTCGTTCAAGGTCAGGCTGATGCCTTTGACGGCTTCGATGTGGCCATAGGAAACCGCCAGATCCTGGACTTGCAGAATGACTTTAGGGACTGTCTGGCTCATGGTTATGCTTCTTCCTTGCCGAGGTAGGCCTCGATCACTTCCTGATTGTTCTTGATCTCATCCGGTGTGCCTTCGGCGATGATCTTGCCGAAGTTGAGCACGGCGACGCGGTCGCACAGGCCCATCACGAAACGCATGTCGTGCTCGATCATGAAGATCGAGAAACCGCGCTGCTTGATGTTGATGATTTCAGCCATGAGCTCGGTCTTTTCGGCCGGGTTCATGCCTGCCACCGGTTCGTCCAGCAGCAGCAGCTTGGGCTTGGTCGCCAGCGCACGGGCAAATTCCAGCTTGCGCTGTTCGCCGTAGGAGAGGCTGTCGGCGAGCATGTCGGCCTTGTGGTCCAGGCGTACCCAGGACAGCAGCTCCAGCGCGCGTTCGCGGGCTTCCTTTTCGATCTTGCGGAACGAGCCGAGGTTCAGCAGCAAGCCGCCGAAACCGTAGTCGAGGTGATCGTGCATGCCGACCACGACGTTTTCCAGCAGTGTCATTTCCTTGAACACGCGGATGTTCTGGAAGGTGCGCGCAATGCCGCGTTCGGTAATCTTGTGCGGGGCGACATTGCCGATGTCCTGGCCGTCGAACACGATGTTGCCGGAGGAGGCGCGCAGCAGGCCGGTGATCAGGTTGAACACGGTAGTCTTGCCGGCGCCGTTGGGGCCGATCAGACCGAAGATGCCGCCTTCGGGCACATGAAACTGGACGCCTTGCAGAACCTGCAAACCGCCGAAGTTTTTACTGATCTGGTTGAATTGTAAAAGCATCAGTTCACCTTCTTGCTTGCAGTTTTACCGGCATTATTTGCATTACGGCGTTGCATGAACGCGCGAATGCGACGCGGATCCCAGATACCCTTCGGCAGATACAGCACGACCAGGATCAGGATCAGGCCGTTGGCGGCCAGGCGGAAGTCCTTGAAGTGGCGCAGTACTTCCGGCAGTAGCGACAGGATGGTCGAGCCTATCATCGGGCCGATCAGGTTGCTGGTGCCGCCGAACACCGCCATGGTCAGGATATCCACGGCGTTTTCAAAACCGTAGTTGTTGGGGCCGATGGTGAAGGTGAAGTGCGCATTCAACGCGCCGGCAACGCCAGCAATCGCAGCGCCGATGACGAAGGCCAGCAGCTTGTAGCCGGCCACGTTGACGCCCATCAGGCGAGCGGCGACTTCGTCTTCCTTGATCGCTTCAAATGCGCGGCCGATTTTGGAGCGGCGTACGCGGGCGAGGAAATACACCGTCACGCCCAACAGCAGAACAATGTGCCACCACTCGGTGACCGGCGGAACGCCGTTCAGGCCCATCGGGCCGCCGGTGATTTCCATGTTCAGCACGACCACGCGCACCACTTCGCCGAAACCCAGTGTGGCCATCGCGAGGTAGACGCCGGACAGGCGCAGCGTCGGGATACCGATTACCAGTGCCACCAGCGCCGGCAGGATGCCGCCGGCTGCGAGCGCAACCGGGAAGGGCAGACCTGCCTGCATGGTTATCAGGGACGCGGCGTAAGCGCCGATCCCCATGAACGCTGCGTTGGCCAGCGACAGCAGGCCGCACGACAGCGTGACGTAGATTGACAGGGCCAGCATGGCGTTGACGCCGACGCTGAAGATGACGGTGTTATACGTCGCCCAGAATCCATCCCACCATTCCATCATACTCATGGGATTAAGCCTTTCTTTCGAGCACTTTGCCGAACATGCCGGAAGGCTTGACCAACAAAATCAAAAACAGGAGACCGAACGCCACCGCATCGCGGAAGTCGCTCGAAATGTACGCCACGGTCAGCACTTCGGCAAAGCCGAGGAACAAACCGCCGATCATGGCGCCGCGGATGTCGCCCATGCCGCCTAGGATGATGACGGCGATGCCCTTGTGCAGCATCGGCTGGCCCATGAAGGGGGAGATCGCATTGAACGACAAGCCGACCAGCACGCCCGCTGCGCCACCCAGTGCGGCAGCGGCAAACGAAGTCAGGTAGAACAGTCCTTCGACGTTGATGCCCAGCAGGTAAGCGGCCTTCGGCGATTCAGCAATGGCGCGCAGCGCGCGGCCCAGTTGCGTGCGGCGCATCACGGCCAGCAGCACGACCATCAGCACGAAGGCGATGACGACGATGCCGACTTGTACTGCGGTGACGTGCATGTTGCCGATGGTGACGCTGTCTTCCGGAATGGTGCCGACCGGGAAGCGCTTGTTCTCGGCGCCGAACAGACCTTGCGCGAGATTGGTCAGCATGATCGCGACACCGATGGTGGCGATCATGGGAATCAGGTGGGGTGCATTGCGTTTGCGCAGCGGTTTCAGCACCAGGAAATCGACGATGAGGCCGATCAGTCCGGTGGCGACCATTGCCGAAAGCATGGCCAGCCAGAGCGGCAACGCCAGTTGCTCGACCAGCAGCAGGGCTGCATAGCTGCCCAGCATGAAGATCGCGCCGTGCGACAGATTGATGACGCCGAGCACGCCGAATACCAGCGTGAACCCAAGCGCAAAGAGCGCGTAGACGCTGCCTAGCGAAAGGGCATTGATAAGTTGTTGTTCTAACATAGAGCCTGCGAATAGAGTGGTGAGGAGCGCCGGTCTCATCCGTCAGTTGCGCATTTTGGCAAACTGGCAGGCTGGCGATGTATCCCTCGTTACATCAGAAAAGCGGCTTTTGGCTAGCCTGTTCTTTTTCGCGATTGGGTAAAACTGGTGACACTAACTGAGCAGTGGGAACAAAAAGACTCCGGTAAAAAATACCGGAGTCTTTGAGCTCGTTCTTGCTGCTGAAAATTACTTCAGCAGAGTGAACTTGCCGCCCTTGGCGATGCTGACGACAGCTTCCTGTTGTGCATCGAAGCCGACTTGCTTGCCGGCGACGGCAGGCGCAGCGCGGAACGCGAACTTGCCGGTCGCGCCGTCAATCTTGACGGCAGGCAGGGCCAGACGCAGAGCGTCACGGTCCTTGTCCAATGCGCCGGACAGCTTGACGTTCTTGAGTGCTTCGGCAACCACGTGCAGTGCATCGTAGGCTTGTGCGGAGAACTGGTCGGGATCGGAACCGAACTTGGCCTTGTACGCAGCGATGAACGCCTTGTTGGCCGGCGTCAGGTTTTCCGACGACCATGGGCTGCCCATCAGGGTGTTGTCGCCTGCGTCCTTGGCGATTTCAAACAGCTTTGGCGAGTTCAGGCCGTTGCCGCCGATGAACGGTTGCTTCATGCCCAGCGCGCGGGTTTGCAGAATGATGTTCGCAGCTTCTTCAGCCAGGCAGGAGCAGACGATGGCGTCAGGATTGCCGGCCTTGATCTTGGTCAGCTGTGCCTTGAAGTCGACGTCGCCCTTGGCATACGCTTCGGTCGTGGTGACCGGCACTTTTTGCTGTTCCAGCGTCGCCTTGAAGACGTCGTAGCCGGACTTGGTGAACGCATCGTCGTTACCGTAGATCACAGCGACCTTCTTGATACTGAAGTGCTTGACGGCGGCCTTGACGGTCACTGGCAACACGTCGGCTTCCATGACGGAGTTACGGAAGGTGAACGGGCCCATGGCAGTGATGCCGTCGGCGGTGTTGCTGGTACCGAAAGCGACGACCTTGGCGGCGTTGGCGATCGGGTCAGCAGCAAAAGCGGAATTGGACAGGGTTGGGCCGAAGACCATCAGCACCTTGTCCTGGAAAATCAATTTTTTGAAGACATTGATGGCTTCTTCTTTCTTGCCTTGTTCGTCTTCTGCAATCAGAACCAGTTTGTTGCCGTTGACACCGCCCTTGGCGTTGACTTCGTCAGCGGCCAGCGTGAAGCCGTTCTTGATGGCAACGCCATATTTGGCGGCAGGGCCGGTCAGTGCTGCGGCCAGGCCGAGCTTGACGTCGGCAGCCATTGCTGAGTTGGCAGAAGCGGCCAGAGTTGCACCGATCATCAGTGCAGGCAAGGTCTTTAAAGCGGTTTTAAGCATGTTGAATCGCATCGGGTTCTCTCCTTAGATTTAGATATTCTTATAGAGGATGACGCGAAATATGAACCGGAGGTAACCGGCACAGGAAGTCTTTGGTGGACCGCCCTATTTTGCTCCATCCTCTTTAGACCGTCGTGGGGTCTTTGGGATACAACCGGTCAAGAATACCGTAAACCGGCTTAAACACACTGCTGCACTGCAACCTGATAAGTTGCCTTGCAGCCGTATGCAGACTCCGCCGAGGCGGAGGTGATGCTGATGACAGATTTGATGCTGGTCTCTCCGGAGACAGACCGGTCCTGCTGATTACCTCGCACTGCTACTTTTGGTACAGACTCAGTACAGCGGCATCCGGGTCGCGTTGGCAGTTCGGATTCCGCTGGAATTTCTTTATTGCTTTATTTTTTGCAGCTTCATTCTTTACAGCGACTTGCGCACTTCCGCGATCGCCAGACGCACCTGATTCGGTGCTGTACCGCCGATATGGTCACGGGCGGCAACAGAGCCTTCCAGTGTCAGGACGCCGAAGATGTCGTTTTCAATCAATGGCGAATAGACGCGCAGTTCATCCAAGGTCAGATCCGACAGATCGCAGTTGCGGTCGACACAGGTGCGTACGGCGTGGGCGACAGCTTCGTGGGCGTCGCGGAAGGGCAGACCCTTCTTGACCAGATAGTCGGCCAGGTCGGTCGCGGTGGCGTAACCCTGCAGCGCGGCGGCGCGCATGGCTTCCGGCTTGACGGTGATGCCGCTCGCCATGTCGGCAAAAATGCGCAGCGTGTCGGTCAGCGTGTCGACGGTGTCAAACAGCGGTTCCTTGTCTTCCTGGTTGTCCTTGTTGTAGGCCAGTGGCTGGCCCTTCATCAAGGTCAGCAGCGCGATCAGGTGGCCGTTGACGCGGCCGGTCTTGCCACGGGCCAGTTCAGGCACGTCCGGGTTTTTCTTTTGCGGCATGATCGACGAGCCGGTGCAGAAACGATCGGCGATGTCGATGAAGCCGACGCGCGGGCTCATCCAGATCACCAGTTCTTCGGACATGCGCGAAATATGGGTCATCACCAGCGCAGCGGCAGCGCAGAACTCAATGGCGAAGTCGCGATCGGAAACGGCGTCCAGCGAGTTGCGGCAGACGTCGTCGAAGCCCAGTGTCTTGGCAACGCGCAGGCGGTCGATCGGGAAGGTGGTGCCGGCCAGCGCCGCAGCACCCAGCGGCAGGCGGTTGACGCGCTTGCGGGCGTCGGCCATGCGCTCGGCATCGCGGCCGAACATTTCTACATAAGCCAGTACGTGGTGGCCGAAGGTGATCGGCTGCGCCACTTGCATATGGGTGAAGCCAGGCAGGATGGTGTCGGCGTGTTGCTCGGCCAGATCCACCAGCGCAGCGCGCAGATCGCGCAGCAGGCCGCTGATGTCGTCGATGGCCGAACGCATGTACAGACGGATGTCGGTGGCGACCTGATCGTTGCGCGAGCGGCCGGTGTGCAGACGCTTGCCGGCATCGCCGACCAGTTCGGTCAGGCGCTTTTCGATGTTCAGGTGGACGTCTTCGAGGTCGAGCAGCCATTCGAACTGGCCGCCGTCGATTTCACCCTTGATTTGTGTCATGCCGCGCTGGATATCGGCGTAATCCTGTGCGCTGATGATCTGCTGGTGCGCCAGCATTTCTGCATGGGCAAGCGAGCCTTGAATGTCGAACTGCGCCAGGCGCTTGTCGAAAAAGACAGAGGCGGTGTAACGTTTCACCAGATCGGAAACAGGTTCGGAAAAGCGAGCCGACCAGGCTTCGCCTTTTTTCGATAATTGAGCAGTCATAGTGGGGGTCCCGGAGAATACGCGATTATAGCAAGTCGATGACATTTGAGCCACGCCGCACCATGCCGGACCTGCTCCAGCATGGTGCGGATCCGGCATGGGGCGCAAATTGGCGGCAAGCAGGGCCTGAGTCAATAGGGAATTTTCTACATGGTGTGGATACCGATGTGATGTCAACATCGTGTCATGAGAGTGTCATCGCTTTGGCAATATCATCGCAACGTCATTGCAACATCGCCGGAATATAGAGGGGGAGTAGTATAAAAAACATTGCACTCTTGCCAAATCTTGAAGATACTCAAATTGCTGTTTTGTAAATCCAACTAATTCGATTTGCTGAGTCTGTTAACCAGAAGTCTGACAGGCCCACGTGGTCTCATCCGGGGAGAGGTCTCATGAATTTTGAAGCACTGTTTCAACAACAAGCAGCACTGCCAAGTATTCCAAAGGTCGTACAGGAAGTCATTGAAAGCTTCAACAACGACAATGTATCGATCGAAGACATTGCCAAGAAACTGAGTGCCGATCAGGTGCTGAGCGCCAAACTATTGCGCCTGGCGAACTCCTCTTATTATCACGTTTCGCGCAGCATCGGCACCGTCGATGACGCCGTGTTGATGCTGGGTTTCATGACTGTACGCACGCTGGTGGTCAGCACCGGCCTGACCGGCAGCTTCAAGTCCATGTCGGGCGTCGATCTCAAACTGTTCTGGCGCTATAGCCTGCACACCGCGATCGTCGCGAAATGGTTGGCGAAGAAGCAGGGCGTCAACTCTGATCTCGCCTTTACGGTCGGCATGATGCACGCCATCGGTCAATTGGTCATGCATGCGGTCATGCCGGAGCAAACCTTGCAGATCGACAAGATCGCCAGCCCTATCGATGCGCGTCGTCTGGATGTGGAGCGCACTACGTTCGGCTATGACTTTTCCGATGTCGGCGCAGAGCTGGCCAAGCGGTGGCGCTTCCCGGATGAGTTCTCGGATGCCATCAAAGCCTTCCCGACACCATTGAAAGCTGAGCCTTTCAACAAAATTGCTGCCGTTATTCACATCGCGGCATGGCGTGCGCGTGCGGAAGAAAACAAATATTCCCGTGAGGAAATGGAATCAACTTTCCCGAACGACGTCGCCGCCAAACTGGGGGTGAAGCCAGAGGTACTGCTCGATGAGTTGCCACCGTTGGCCGAATTGGGCGCAGGGATGGAAGAGTTAATTTCCTGATCAGAATATTAGGAGTTGCTTCTCGGAAATTGCGGTCGGCATTGCCGGCCGCTTTTTTTGCGCTCTCGCTTTATCCTTCTTAATCAAGCGACAGTGTCCGTACCATGGTTATCTCGCTGGCGACGAATCCCGCCTTGCGATACAGCGCCTGCGCCGCTTCATTGTGCGCAAATACATTCAGGCTGAGGCTGTTGAGGCCGCGCAGCCTGACTTCTTCCATTAACAAGTCCAATGCAGCGCTGGCAAAACCCCGTCGGCGATGTGCCGCATCGATCGTCAGGTCGTAAAGGAAGGCCGACGTGTCACCGTCTTCCGTCACTTCTCCAAACCAGATCTCGCCCACGCTGGCACCGCTTTCCTCCTCCTGCAACAGCATCAGGTAGTGGCCTGGTGTAGCGACGCCCAGCGGCAGCAAGGCTTGCAGGTTTGCACGCGCCTGCGGCTGGCTGGTGATGAGCGAGGGCAAGCCGGTCAGGCGGCATTGTTCGGCATAGTCGGTGGAGGAGGTTTCGACAAAGCGTTCGAAGTCGGTAGTCGTCATCGGAATCATCTTGAGCTGGTGCTGCATGGGCATCCTTCCAGAAATGGGTGCGGTGCTCTCGAGAGTTACAAACGAAAGCGTGTCCAGATACATTCATCGAAAGGTTGACATCACCGATCTCGGAGAATTCCAAAGCTTTACGTCAGAACTCAGCGCTTACCGTAACGGGTGCGGAATTTGATTGGCTACAAATGCCTCTCTCCAATCGAAGAGGTCATACATATCCGTGCAATAAAAAAGCGGATGGGACTTGCGTCTCATCCGCTTTTTTCATGTTGTCGGGCTTGGCTTATTCCAGTTTGTCTTTCAGGAATTTCAGCATTTCGCGATAGGCCTCTGCGCGCGAATCGGCATTCCCGCCGCTGGTGACACCTTCACCGCGTTTGCCGACACCCGGGATATCCATACGGACATGGATAGGCAGGCCGGGGGCATCGAAGTCATGGTAGGTGTCCGGATAGAGGCGCAAGGTGATGCCGGTATCGCTGCCTTCAGTTTTCTTTTCCAGAGACTCGCAAGCTTCCGGCGGCGTCCAGTCGTCGTTCTCGCCCATGAGAATCAGCATCGGCGCAGCAGGCTTATACGGTGTGCGGCTGCCGGCGTAGGGTGTGCAGGTCGGGTAGAAGGCTACCGCCGCCTTGGGTTGAACCTTGCGTACGGCAACATCGGTCTGCGCCAGATTCAATGCAGCGAGCATGGTAGTGGCGCCGTGTGACCAGCCGACCATGCCGATACGTGCGTAGTCGACGTCATCTTGCGTGGCGAGCCAGCGCATGGCGATCTGCACGTCGTAACGGCGATTGGCGCTGCTGGCTTCACGCTGGGCCAGGGTTTCCTGGCAGATCGAGCGGCGACCGCGCGGTGTGAAGCTATCGGGGAACAACACGTTATAGCCCGCATCGGTCAGCGCGCGAGCCATGGCGATATGGCGTGGCGTGAATTCGATCTTTTCTTTATTGACGCTGCTGTAGAGTCCACCGCAGCCGTGCATGGCGATGATGGTCGGTTTCTTGTCCGACTTGCCTTTGCCCTTGAACCAGAAGCCGAACAGGGCCGTTGCCTTGCCGCCCGGCGACTCGACGCTGGTCAGAAAGACGCGCTCGGTACGCAAAGGCGGCAGCGGCGGAGGCGCTTTGGCAGCTGGCGCGGCAGCTACCGCAACGGTAGCGGTAATAGCGGCGAGTGGTGCACACAGCCCTGCCAGACAGAGCGATGCAATAGTTTTACCCCAGGTACGCATGGTGAACTTCCCCAAATATTTGTGTGTGCAACCATAGGTCGTCCTGTCGGTTTGCGGTCAGGACGACGTTGATGTGCTGTCGATTCTGTTTTGCTTGGATACTGCTGCTGTTACCGGCTTCAGCACCAGCAGCAACGCCGCCCCGATCAATACGCCTCCCACAGCGTAGGCCCAGGACAATTGTTCATTGAGAAACAGCCAACCCCACAAGACACCGAATAGCGGTATCAAAAAAGTAACGGTTAACGACCTCACTGGTCCTATATCGGCAATTAATCGGAAAAATAAAATGTACGCCAGCGCCGAACACACAAATCCTAATGCCAACAAAGCAAACCACGTACCAGTGCCGCCATGAAACGGGCTGCCCGCTGTGCTTGTCGAGATGGCAAAAAACGGCAACAGCAGCGCAACCGCCCCCAACTGGCTGCCAAACGCAACCAATTTGCTGTCCAGTCCGCCGCGGTCGGTGATCCAGCGCCTGGTCAGAAAGCCGGCCAGACCGTAACAACTGGTCGCCAGCAAGCAGGCCAATGCACCCAAAACGGTCGCTGCATCATGTTCTGTCGGCCCGGTTATTGTCAGCACGGCAACGCCGGCCAGGCCCAGCAGCACGCCTGCAAACTTGCGCCAGGTCATGGTGTCGCCAAAAAACAAGGCGCCGATGATGGCCCCCATCAAGGGCGTGGTGGCATTGAGCGTGGCCGAATAACCGGCCGGTAACACCTTGGCGGCCTGGCTGTACAACACGAAAGGAATGCCGGAATTGATTGCGCCCAGCATCATCGCTGCGCGCAGTTTTCCCTGAAACCGATATTTTACGCGCAGTACCGCAAGGATGAGTAACAGGCCTAGTGCACCGAACAATACCCGGAAAAACGCGGTATTCAAGGCGCCCAGTTCCGGCACGACGATGCGCATGAACAGAAAGCTTGCGCCCCAAATGGCGGACAAGGCGAACAGGCGGAGCAGGTCGGCGGGTTTCATCGGCATTCCGAAGGGAGAAAGAGGAGGGACATCATTCTCGGAGGGGAATGATGCCCGGACACTCCGAAACTTGCTATCGTGTTTTTCCTGATAGATATCGGGAAGCGAAACGGATAGGGCGAATCACGATAGTGATCGCGTACACAGGCTTGCAGCGCGCCGGTGTACGCGCAGAACAACTTATAGCGTCAGCCGGTATTGCGCAGACCGGCAGCCACGCCGTTTATGGTCAGGTGGATGCCGCGCTGCACGCGTTCCTCGACTTTCTTGCCTGCTGCGGCCGTGCTGCGATGGCGCTTGATCAGCTCAACCTGCAAGTGATTCAGCGGGTCAAGATAGGCAAAGCGGTTCTTGATCGAACGCGCCAGCAGCGGATTGCCGGCCAGGCGATCCTTGTTGCCGGTGATTGAGCTGAGCAGGTGACTGGTGCGCTCATGCTCGCTCACGATGCGTCCGAAGATCGCATTGCGCAGCTTGCGGTCGGCCACCAGTCCGGCGTAGCGCGAGGCGACGGCCAGATCAGTCTTGGACAAGACCATGTCCATGTTCGACAGCAGGGCGGCGAAGAACGGCCATTCTTTACACATGGCGCGCAGGGTCGCGAGTTTCTTGGCGCTCTCTTTGGTGCCGCCTTCCTGCAGCCACTCCGACACCGCGCTGCCGAAGCCATACCAGCCCGGGAACAGCAAACGGCATTGACCCCACGAGAAGCCCCATGGAATGGCGCGCAGGTCTTCGATGCGGCGTGTCGATTTGCGCGACGCGGGGCGCGAGCCGATGTTGAGTTCGGCGATTTCCGCAATCGGTGTCGCCGCGAAGAAGTAGTCGGTGAAGCCCGGTGTTTCGTAGACCAGATTGCGGTAGGCCTGATAGGCGCGTTCCGACAGATCCTCCATCACGCGCTCAAACTCGGCCAGCTTGCGGGTTTCCTTGGCGTCGGTGGTTTCCGGCATGAGGCTGGCTTCCAGCGTCGCCGCGACCAGCAGTTCCAGATTGCGGCGGCCGATCTCCGGGTTGGAGAACTTGGACGCAATGATTTCACCTTGCTCGGTCAGGCGGATCTGGCCGTTGACCGTACCTGGAGGTTGCGCCAGGATGGCCTGATAGCTCGGGCCACCGCCGCGACCGACGGTGCCGCCGCGACCGTGGAACAGGCGCAGCTTGACGCCGGCGCGGTTGAACAATTCCACCAGGCGGTTTTCAGATTTATAGAGCTCCCAGTTGGACGTGAGGAAGCCGCCGTCCTTGTTGGAGTCGGAATAGCCCAGCATCACTTCCTGCAGCTTGCCTTGCTTGGCGATCAGCGGCGCCACCAGCGGAAACGACAGCCATTGTTCCATGATGTCGGCGGCGCAGCGCAAGTCGGGGATGGTTTCGAATAATGGGATCACCATCAGTTCGAGTTCGACCAACTTCGATGGGTCTTTGGCGTCGGCATGCAGCAGACCGGTTTCCTTTTGCAGCAACAGCACTTCCAGCAAGTCGGACGCGGTTTCCGTGTGCGAGATGATGTAGTTGCGGATCGCGCGCGCGCCATAGCGTTGGCGGATCTCGCGCGCTGCGCGCAGGATGGTCAGCTCGGAATTGGTTTCATCCGAATACGTCAGGTAAGGCGAATACAGCAGGCGCGGCTTGGAGAGCTCCGCCAGCAGCAGCGCGATCTTCTTTTCTTCGCTCAGGTTTGCATAGGATGTCTCCACTTGTGCGCTGGCGAACAGTTCGCCGAGCACGCGCTCATGCACGTCGGAGCTTTGACGCATGTCCAGCGTGGCGAGGTGGAAACCGAAAATTTCAATCGAACGCTTCAGCACCGCCAGACGCGGCTTGACCAGCGCCGCACCGTGATTGGCGTTGAGCGAATCGATCAGCACCTGCAGTTCTTTGATGCATTCTTCTGGCGTGTCGTAATGCGCAGCGGCGCCGACTTCCTGACGCAGGATGTTGACCACGCCGAGATTGCGGGCAGTAGCCGCCAGACGCGCGTAGACGCCGATCAGTGCGCGGCGGTATGGCTCATCGGCACGATGGTTGGAGGTGTCGGGCGAGGTGTCGGCCAGCGCCAGTAGTTCAGCGCTGGCGTCGACCATCAGGGTCGAGATCGACAATTCGGCGCCAAGCGCATGGACTTCATCGAGGTAGAAGTCGAAGATCGTGGTCGACTGGCGTTGCAGTGCGCGCTGCATAGTGCCGGCGTTGACATTGGGGTTGCCGTCGCGGTCGCCGCCGATCCAGCTACCCATTTGCACGAAGGGCGGCAGTTCTGCCGGCGTGGTACGGGAGCGCGAGCGCGATGGAAACTGCGCATTGATTTCTTCTTCGATGTCGTCGTACAGCGCGGGCAGTTCACGCAGGAAGGTAATGCGGTAGTAGGACAGCGCGTTTTCGATTTCATCGGCAACGGTCAGCTTGGTATAGCGCAGCATGCGGGTTTGCCACAGCGTGGCGATGCGCGCGCGCAGCAGCTCGGTGTTGTCGCGCAATTCCTTCGGCGTCAGCGGGCTGTCGCGCAGCGCCAGCAGGCGGGCGATTTCGCGCTCTGCATCCAGAATACTCTTGCGCTGTACTTCGGTCGGGTGGGCCGTCAGCACCGGCGAGATCAACGATTCCGACAGGAAGTTGCGCACGGTGTTGCCGGAGACGCCGGCATTGTCCAGGCGCGACAGCGCGTAGGCCACACTGCTAGGCTGCGGCGCCGAGCCGGCCAGCAAGTGGGCGCGGCGGCGGCGGTTGTGGTGCTGGTCTTCGGCGATATTGGCCAGATGCGAGAAGTACGAGAACGCGCGCACCACCGAATTGGTTTGGTCGCGGGTCAGCTTCTTGAGCAGCTTGTCGAGTTCGGCGCCGGCCTTGGCGTCGGATTCGCGACGGAAGCGCACGGCCGTCTGGCGTATGGTTTCGACCACCTCGAAAACGGCGTCGCCTTCCTGGTCGCGCAGCACTTCGCCAAGCAGACGGCCGAGCAGGCGGATGTCTTCTTTGAGCGGAGCGTCCTTGTCTGCGGACTTGACGGGACGTTTTTCGGTGGAGCTGGAGCCAGGGCTAGGGGTGTTGCGAGCAGAAGTTTTAGTTTGTGGTTTAGTTGGCATGATCAACAATTGCTACGGTTTTCAGAGGAGAAAGTCGGGCGTGCTGGTCGAACTGTCAGTGGTGCTGCGTGCTAGAATTTGGCTCACTTGTTTGCCTCCACTATTTTTATATTTTTATGCGCCGGGCACCTTCACAGATGACTCGGCGACTACCGGAAGAGCCCTCTTGAAAGAATTTCCTCCCTCCAAGCTGGTCATCGCTTCGCGCGAAAGCCGCCTCGCCATGTGGCAAGCCGAGCATGTACGCGACCGGTTAGCCGCATTATATCCGCAGTGCAGCATAACTATCCTCGGAATGACCACGCGCGGCGATCAAATCCTCGATCGCACCTTGTCCAAAGTAGGTGGCAAGGGGTTGTTTGTGAAGGAGCTGGAAGTCGCCATGGCCGAGGGCCGCGCCGATCTGGCGGTACATTCGCTCAAGGATGTGCCGATGGAACTGCCGGAAGGTTTTGTGCTGGGCGGCATTCTGGAACGCGAAGATCCTCGCGATGCGTTCGTCTCCAACGACTATGCCGGACTGGATGATCTGCCCGCCGGCGCCGTGGTCGGCACCAGCAGTCTGCGTCGCCAGGCACTGATCGCTGCGCGCTATCCACATCTGGTCATCAAGCCTTTGCGTGGCAATCTCGACACGCGTCTGGGCAAGCTTGATCGCGGCGACTATGCCGCCATCATTCTGGCCGTCGCCGGTCTGAAGCGGCTTGGACTGGAGTCGCGCATCCGCTCGGCGATTTCTCCGGAACAAAGTCTGCCTGCCCCGGGGCAGGGTGCGATGGCGATCGAAATCCTTGCCGACCGTACCGATCTGCAACGCGTGCTGGCCCCGATCAATCATCTTGCGACCGATCGCACCGTAACGGCAGAGCGCACGCTGTCGCGCACTTTCGGCGGCAGTTGCCAGATTCCGCTGGCGGCCTTCGCCACAATCGACGGCGATAAGATGCACATGCGCGCAATGGTCGCCACACCCGACGGCAAGCAGATTGCCGCTGCCGAAGCCAGCGGCCCTGCCGACGCACCCGAAGCGTTGGGCAAACAAGTCGCGAATCTGTTGCAAGCGCAGGGTGCAGAAGCTATTTTGGCCGCATGCAAGGCTGAATCGGCTGGGGCGGAATAGTTATCCCGACTTACCCGATCCCAGAATTCCACTCTGAAAGGAGCGCTGTGGCGGATCTCGGTTCCCGACCGGTCGTGATCACACGTCCATTGGCGCAGGCGCAAGCCTTTGCGGGAGTAGTCGCGGCGACAGGCCGCGAGGTTGTGATCTTTCCTTTGCTGGAAATCGCGCCAGTGGCTGAGACTAGCGAACTGCAAACGGTCTTGTCCTCGCTTGATCAGTACGCCTTGGTCGTGTTTGTGAGTCCGAATGCGATCGATGCGGCTTTTCGCTTCATCCCGGCCTGGCCGAACAATGTCGCCATCGGCATCGTTGGTGAGGGCAGTCGGCTGGCGTTGCAGCGCTACGGCGTGGGCGATGACAACGCGACCATCCATGCGCCGCGTAATAGCGAGCGGATGGATTCGGAAGAGTTGTTCAAGGCACTCGACCTCGACGGCTTGCGCGGCAGGCGTGTGCTGATCGTGCGCGGTCAGGCCGGACGCGATTTTTTAACGGATATGTTGCGAGCCGAACGGGTCACGGTGGAACATGTGACCGCGTATGAGCGTCTGACGCCGCAGATGGACGCAACAAAAATCGCACAATTGCGGGCTTTGATCGACGCCGACAGCGAGTGGATCGTCACCAGTTCCGAAGCATTGCGTAACCTGTTGCAGATCACGACGGATGTACTCGGCGCCGAGTGTGTGGTAAAACTACAACGTAACAAAATGATCGTTTCGCACCAGAGGATCGCTGAAACAGCGCGATCGCTGGCTTTCACCCATGTGACCATGACCGGATCAGGCGACGAACGACTGCTTGCCGCGTTACAATCCCGACCATGAACGAACTGCAATCCTCCCCCGACCAGAACCAGCCGGACGCGAAAGCGGATCCCGGACTGCAGGCGAGCATGGTGCTCCCTTCCTTCACACCTTCGGACAACGGCGTGCTGAAAAAGCGCCTGCGGCTGCTAACTTTTCTCGTTGTCTTGCTGGCCATCGTGCTGGCGGCGCAATGGTGGATGTCGCATTCCGAAATTCGCAGCCTGCGGGAAGAAGTCGCGCGCCGGCTGCAAACCGGCGACGTTGCCAATACCGAAGTCAAAGGCGTGCTGAAGAACGTCCAGGAAAGCACCAAGGAATTACAGGCCAAGGTCAGCGTCCTAGATAGCAAGCAGGCTGAATCGCAAAGCCAGCAACTGGCGCTTGAGCAGCTCTATCAGGATCTCTCCAAAAATCGCGACGACTGGGCCTTGTCTGAAATCGAAGAAGTCTTGTCGACCGCAAGCCAGCAACTGGAACTGGCCGGTAACGTGCAGGGTGCCTTGATCGCACTGGGCAACGCCGACAAGAGCCTTTCGCGCTCGGACAAGCCACAATTCATCGCCATCCGCCGCGCCATCGCGCGCGATCAGGATCGTCTGAAAGCGCTGCCGACCGTTGACGTTCCCGGTATTGCCGTGCGCCTCGACAGCGTCATCGGCCAGATCGACAGCATGCCTTTGCTGTCCGACGAAAAGCCGGTCGTCTCTGTCACCGAGCCGAAGAAGCAACCGGTTCGTCAGGCGCCGAAGCCAAGCAGCAGCGCCAAGCCAAACGGTAAAGGTCAGTCTGTCGATACAGCAGATGCCGCACCCGCCAACGACTGGCTGGCGAATGCACAAGACAAGTGGCAAAGCATCAGCTCGGAGATGTGGACAGAGTTGAAGCAACTGGTTCGCATCCGCAGCGTCGATACGCCTGACGCATTGCTGTTGTCGCCGACCCAGGCTTACTACGCACGTGAAAACCTCAAGCTGCGCTTGCTCAATGCGCGCCTGGCGCTGTTGTCACGCAATGAGTTTGCTTTCCGCAATGACCTGAGTGCAGCACAGGACACGATTGCCAAATACTTCGACACCCGCGCCAAGCAAGTGCAGACCACGCAAGCGCTGTTGAAGCAAGTTCAGGGCAGCAACCTGTCGATCCAGATGCCGACGCTCAGCGAAAGCATCAACGCGGTGCGTAATTACAAAAGCCGGCGTACCAATTAAAGCGGCCTAACAGTTATATGCGAATTCTCCTCTGGCTTCTTACCCTGTTTGCCTCCGCCATCGGCCTGGCGGTAGTGGCACGCTTCAATCCCGGCAATGTGGTGCTGTTCTATCCACCTTACCGGGTTGACCTGTCGCTGAACTTCTTCCTGCTGGCAGTCATTGTTCTGTTCATCGCCTTGTACGTGTTGATCCGTGCGGTGCGTCTGACGCAAAAACTACCTGGCCGCGTGATGGCCTATCGCCGTCAGAAGCGCGAAAACGAAGGCAACAAGGCCTTGCGCGATTCTCTGAAAGCATTCTTCGAAGGCCGCTTCGGTCACGCTGAAAAAGCCGCGACACGCGCCGCCGAATTGCCTGAGAACACAGGTATCGCCGCTTTGGTCGGGGCTCGTGCAGCGCATCGCATGCGCCAGACCGAGCGTCGCGACATCTGGCTGGCCAGTACCGACGGCGACAACGGACTCAAGGCGGCACGCCTGATGACTAGTCTCGAATTGCTGGTTGATGACCACCAGTTCAAAGCCGCGCTGGAAACCGTCGACGAACTTAACGCCAACGGCACGCGCCATATTCAGGCATTGCAATGGGCGCTCAAGGCGAACCAGCAAGCGAAGAACTGGCCTGAAGTGTTGCGTCTGGTGCAGACGCTGGACAAGCGCAACGCGCTGCATCCGGCTCTGTCCAATCGCCTGCGCGAAATGTCTTACGACGCCTTGTTGTCGGATCGTTCTCACGACGCTGAATCGATCCGCCGTCTGTGGGCCGAGGTGCCGAACGCCGATCGTCTCAAGCCTTTCATCGCTGCACGTGCTGCACAGGCTTTCAGCAGCCGCAGCCTGCATGACGAAGCCCGCACCTTGCTGGAGCGTGCACTGGCGGCAGATTGGGATGATCGCCTGATTCGCGCCTATCGCGAGTCGACGGCAGAAGCGGGTTCACCGGCTTTGCTGGCGCAGATCGAGCGTTGCGAATCGTGGCTGGCAAAGCGTCCAACCGATGCCGAACTGGCATTGACGCTGGGTATGTTTTGCTTGCGTCAAAAACTATGGGGCAAGGCGCAACGTCATCTGGAACAGGCCTTGTCAGACGCGTTGGAGCCGCGCACGGTGCGTGAATCGCATCTGAGCCTGGCGCAATTGCACGACGCGCTGGATCAGCATGAACAAGCTGCTGCGCATTACAAACAATGTGCATTGGCCACGGCAATTCGCTAAAACCTCAGCATTAACATTTGTACAAAATCGCCGCTGCATCCTGACCTGGATTCAGCGGCGATTTTTATTGCCCGGCTTCAAGACCGCGTATATTCGGGCCGGATGTTCTGGCTGATGATCTGAATGCCGTTATAATCTCGGCTTTCCCCATTTCTTCATTTCTTTACGAGAAAGCACCATGAGCCTGAATAACGTCCCGTCCGGCCGCGACCTGCCTAACGACTTCAATGTGATCATCGAGATCCCGATGAACGCCGATCCGATCAAGTACGAAGTGGATAAGGATACTGGCGCGATTTTCGTTGATCGCTTCATGGGCACCGCCATGCACTATCCGTGCAACTACGGCTACATCCCGCAAACACTGTCGGAAGACGGCGACCCGGTCGATGTGCTGGTGATCACACCGTTCCCGCTGTTCCCAGGCGTTGTGGTGCGCTGCCGTCCTATCGGCGTGCTGAAGATGACCGACGAATCCGGTATTGACGCCAAGTTGCTGGCAGTGCCGGTCGACAAGGTACTGCCGATTTACACGCACTGGCAAAAGCCGGAAGACATGAACGAACTGCGTCTGAAGCAGATCCAGCATTTCTTTGAACACTACAAGGATCTGGAAAAGGGCAAATGGGTCAAGATCGACGGTTGGGAAGGTCCTGAATCCGCCAAGGCCGAAATCCTGGCTGGCGTCGAAGCCTTCAAGAAGCAACAAGCCAAGTAATTTGGTCTTGCCAATAAAAAGCGCACTCAAGGGTGCGCTTTTTTACGTCCGTGCTGGGCGAATCATCAGGTCTGAGATGCGCTGCGAAACGGATTGCGCTCGTTGAGTTCGCTCAGATAATCGTTGATGCCACCGCCTTCGCGTTCAAGGAAGCGTTCCACCGCATCGGCGAAGGAAGGATGCGCAAGCCAGTGCGCCGACCAGGTTTTTTGCGGCAGAAAGCCGCGTGCCATCTTGTGTTCGCCTTGTGCACCGCCTTCGAACCAGGCGATCTTGTTGGCGATACAAAACTCCAGCGGCTGATAGTAAGCGGTTTCGAAATGCAGGCAAGGGACTTCTTCGAGCGCTCCCCAATAGCGGCCATACAGCGATTGTTGATCATGGACTACCAGCGACGAGGCGATCGCCTTGCCGTCGCGATAGGCAATCGTCAACAGCAGGTGTTGTGGCATATCGGCGGCGATGCGAAGGAAGAAATCCAGGTTCAGATACGGCGTTGAATAGTGGGCCGAATAGGTATGGCGATAGCAACGATGGAAAAAGCGCCAGTCCTTTTCCGTTGCCTCGCCGCCGCTGAAATGGCGGAAAGTCACGCCGGCCTCGGTGACCTTGCGCCGTTCGGCGAGGATATTCTTGCGCTTCTTGCGTTCCAGTGTCGACAGAAACTCGTCGAAGTCGCGGTAGCCCTCGTTATGCCAATGGAATTGCACGCCACTGCGCAGCATGAATCCGGCTTCGGCCAGCGTCGCCGCTTCCGCTTCGGGCGGGTAGAGAATGTGCGTCGACGATGTTTGCGCGGCACTTTGCAATTCGCTTAGAGCATGCACCAGCGCTTGCCGTGCGGTGTCGTCATGGGCCAGAAAACGTCCTCCGCTCACCGGCGTAAAGGGAATCGCGGACAATAACTTTGGGTAATACGGCAAGCCGTGGCGCTCGTAGGCTTCGGCCCACGCCCAGTCGAAGACGTACTCGCCATAGGAGTGATATTTCAGGTAAAGCGGTAGCGCGGCCTTGAGTTGATCGTCTTGCCAAAGCGTCAGGTATTGCGGCTCCCAGCCTGTGTCTTTGGCGGCCGAGCCGCTTTCATGCAATGCATGCAGGAAGGCATAGGATAAAAAGGGCGTCGCGTCCGGCTGCGCCGCGACCAGCGAATCCCACGGGCTTTGGCCAATTTCGGCCAGAGAAGAAATGATTCGCGTGCGATAATGGACTTCTGCGTTCACTGCGTGCAGCTCCCTGGCATCGGTGTTCTGCCTTTGGTCTTCATCATCATTTTCTTACTCATTCTTACCTGCCATCATGTCAGTCAAAGTCGCCATCGCCCAGATCAACAGTACAGTTGGGGATATTTCGGGTAATCGCAACAAAATCGCCGATTTTTCACGTCGTGCCGCGGAGCAGGGCGCCGATATTGTCCTTACGCCTGAATTGTCGCTGGTGGGTTACCCACCTGAAGATCTCTTGCTGCGCCAGGCATTCTACGCAAAAACCGAAGAAGCGTTGCAGGCGCTCGCCGTTGAGCTGGCGCCACTGAAAGACGTGCATGTCGTGGTCGGTCATCCGACGCTCAAAGATGGTGCACGATTCAATTCAGCCTCGATTCTGCTCAACGGCCGCATCACCGGCACTTATAGCAAGCTGGAACTGCCGAATGACAGCGTCTTCGATGAAAAACGCTATTTCACTTCGTCGGAACAGGCGCTGGTATTCGACGTCAAAGGGACTAAGTTCGGTATCAATATTTGCGAGGACACCTGGTTTCCACGTGCCCCCGCATTGGCTAAAGAAGCCGGTGCACAGGTATTGCTGATTCTCAATGGATCACCGTACCACATGAACAAGCAATTGCTGCGCCTGGATGTGATGCGCGCGAATGTGACCAAACAAGGTATGCCGCTGGTATTTGCCAATCTGGTTGGTGGGCAGGATGAACTGATTTTCGACGGCAATTCCTTCGTCATGGACATCGCCGGCGAACTGGTCGCGAGTCTGGCGCACGCAGAAGAAGATCTGCAACTGATCGAGTTTGACGGCGTGCAAATCCGACATCCAAAGATGGCGCCGGCGCTGTCCATCGAAGCACAGGTCTATCAGGCATTGGTGCTGGGTGTACGCGATTATGTCGGCAAGAATGGTTTTCCGAGTGTGTTGATCGGTTTGTCAGGGGGTGTCGATTCCGCGCTGACACTGGCTATCGCGGTTGATGCGCTGGGTGCCGACAAAGTCCGCGCGATCATGATGCCGTCGCCTTACACGGCTGACATTTCATGGCTTGATTCACGTGATATGGTCGAGCGCATCAAGGTTCGCTACGACGAGATTTCCATCAACGATTGCTTCACGGCTTTTCGCAATACCTTGTCTGAAGAATTCAAGGGGCTCAAGGAAGACACGACGGAAGAAAACATTCAGGCGCGCATCCGCGGCACGCTGCTGATGGCGATGTCCAACAAGTATGGTTCCATCGTCCTCACCACCGGCAACAAGAGTGAGATGGCGGTCGGTTACTGCACGCTGTACGGCGACATGGCCGGCGGCTTCGCGGTGATCAAGGATATTGCCAAGACATTGGTGTACCGTTTGTGTGCCTATCGCAACAGTGTTTCGCCTGTGATTCCGGAGCGCATCCTGACGCGTCCGCCTTCGGCCGAGCTGCGTCCTGATCAAAAAGACCAGGATTCGCTGCCGCCGTACGAGGTGCTCGATGGCATCATGCAAATGTACATGGAAGAAAACCGCAGCATTGGCGAAATCGAAGCCGCCGGTTATCGTATGGAAGATATTGAACGCATCACGCGCCTGATCAAGATCAACGAATACAAACGCCGGCAGGCTCCGGTTGGCATTCGTGTGACGCATCGGGCGTTCGGACGCGATTGGCGTTATCCGATCACATCGAGATTTCGTGAGTAATTAGTATTTCAGTACGCGGGGTTTCGGTGCGGGCATTTAAGTGTGCGTGCCAAAAACTTTCATAGATTTAATTCGATTTTTTGCGACATTTTATAAGGAGGGAGTTGTCATGAAGCAAGTCACTGCTATCATCAAACCGTTCAAGTTGGACGAGGTGCGCGAGTCGCTGGCTGAAGTCGGCGTTACTGGCCTCACCGTGACCGAAGTCAAAGGTTTCGGTCGTCAAAAGGGCCACACTGAGCTGTATCGCGGCGCTGAATATGTGGTCGATTTCCTGCCCAAGGTGAAGATTGAAGTTGTCGTCGACAACAGCGTGGTCGAGCCTGTGGTTGACGCCATCATCAAGGCGGCGCGCACCGGCAAGATTGGCGACGGCAAAATCTTCGTTCAGGAAGTTGAACAAGTCATTCGCATCCGTACCGGTGAGACAGGAGCGGAAGCGGTCTAAACCATGAAGGGGAGAGCGCATGCAGGAACGGCATCGAAGTTGGTTGTTTCGAATTTTTCCGGTGCTGTTAGTGTGGTTATTCTCTCCTGCACATGCCGAAACGGGTGTGACCGATACCCGTATTCTGCTTGGGCAGTCTGCGGGACTGTCCGGGCCTACGGCGCAGATGTCGCGGCAACTGCTCATCGGCGCCAAGGTGTATTTCGATAAGATCAACAAGCAGGGCGGCGTGTATGGCCGGCGCATTGAGCTGATCACACGCGACGATAAGTACACGGCTTCTCTCGCTGCCTACAATACCCGTCAACTCATCGAAAGCGAAAAGGTATTCGCCTTGTTCGGTTTTGTTGGTTTGCCGACCAGCCAGGCGGCATTTCCCATCGCCGCCAAAGCCAAAATTCCCTTCTTTGCGCCGATGACCGGCGGCACGTTTCTTCACTCTTCATCCAGTCGCTATCTCTTCACAGTGCGCGCCAGCTATGCTGACGAGTTCGCCTATGCTTTGCACCAACTCAGTTGCGTCGGCTTGCATAAGTTTGCGCTGGTGTATCAACGCGACCAATACGGGATGTCGATCAAGCACACTGCCGAGAGCAAGGCCAAGGCCGAAGCAATCGACCTGATCAGTGTCGATATTGATGCCGATGTGATGAATCTTGAACCGGTCGTCGACAAAATACTTGCTGCGCGCAGCGATGTCGTGATGCTGCTCAGTGGGAACTACCTCATCAGTGCGCGTATCGTCCGGGCTCTGCGTGCCCGGGGATTTCTCGGGCGGTTTTACGGTAGCTCGTTTGTCGGGCATAAAGCCCTGGCAGAAGAGCTTGGCGATCTTGCTCGTGGCATCCTGGTGACGCAGGTGGTGCCGTTTCCGTGGCGCGTCTCCATGCCGTTGGTCGCGGAATATCGCAAAAGCATGTCCGAAGCAGGTTATGAAGACCTGACTTTCAGCAGCCTTGAAGGCTACATCGCCGCGCGCGTGTTGGTGGAAGGTTTGCAGCGGGCGAGCCGCGACCTGACCCGCGAGAAACTGATACGCGCGCTGGAGAGCATCAATGCCCGCAACTACAACGGTGGCGGGCATGCGATCAATTTTTCCCCGCAGAATCATAATGCATCCTCGTACGTGGATATGGCGACCATGACCAGCGGGGCGCGGTTTTTGAACTGAATATTGCGGACGGGCGCATGGGATTTTGTTGATGCGATATACTGTATATTTGTACAGTATATTATATTGAAGGATCGCCATGGCAAAGTCAACTTACCGACCGGTGCCGCTGCAGACGACGCGCACGCTGGAGAGTGCCGGCGAGACGTTTTCGCAGGTATTCGATGCGCGAAAGGGCCGCGGCGCCGTCAGCAATATTCAAGGTCGTTACGAAACCGAACAACGCGTAGGATTTGACGATGGTTGGGGTGCCGGTGAAGAAGATGACGCTGATGGAGAAACTGGTGCGCTGCGTACCATCGTCACGGAAGAAATCGCCAAGACCATCATCAGCCGCAACAAGTCCCCCGACTTGCCTTTCAATGTGTCGCTCAATCCCTACCGTGGTTGTGAGCACGGTTGCGTCTACTGCTTCGCTCGCCCCACGCATGCCTATCTGGGTTTGTCGCCGGGGCTGGATTTTGAGAGCCGGATTTTCGCCAAGGTGAATGCCCCGGAATTGCTGCGCAAGGAGCTGGCAAAGCCGTCTTATGTTGCGGAGACCATCACCGTCGGGATCAATACGGATGCCTACCAGCCCTGCGAGCGCGAGCTGCAGATTACCCGGCGCATTTTGCAGGTACTCGACGAATGCCGTCACCCGGCGGCACTGATCACCAAGTCTTCATTGATAGAGCGCGACGTGGATATTCTTGCGGCGATGGCCTCGCGGCGCCAGGTGATTGCGGCAGTGACCATTGCGACGCTCGATCCGGCACTGGCGCGTAAGCTGGAGCCGCGTGCAGCAACCCCGACACGGCGTCTGCGCGTGATCCGTACCTTGGCCGATGCCGGTATTCCGGTCAGCGTCAGCATTGCACCGATTATTCCCTTTATCAACGAACCTGAATTGGAAAGCATCATCGCGGCTGCTGCTGACGCGGGTGCGCATCGCGCCGGTTATACCGTGTTGCGCTTGCCTTGGGAGGTCAATCCCCTGTTTCAGCAGTGGTTGCTGACGCATTTTCCCGATCGCGCCAATCGCGTGATGAATCGCATTCGCGAGATGCGCGGCGGCAAAGATAACGATTCGGATTTCGCGACACGCATGCGTGGCGAAGGCGTCTGGGCGGATCTGATTCGTCAGCGTTTTGACAAGGCGGTACAGCGCAGCGCCATGCATCAGCGCGGGTGGTTTGACATGCTCGATGCGTCGCAATTCGTTCCACCTGCGCATCCGCCGCGGGCCTCGCTGTCCGGCCAGTTCAATCTCTTCTGATCGCTTCCGGCCGGAAGCAAAGCTTGGTGGGGCGTGCTGCTTATTTTTCGCTGTCCAGATGCGCCATCGCGTAGGCGGCATAGCGATCACCCGCTGCGGCATCGGCTGGAATGGCTTCTTCGATGCGCGCCAGATCCTGTGTTGTCAGTGTGAGCTTCAACGCGCCCAACGATTCGGCCAGACGTTCGGGGCGGCGTGCACCGACCAGCGGCACGATATCGCTGCCCTGCGCCAGCACCCAGGCGATGGCGACCTGTGCCGGCGTGGCCTGCTTGTCGGCGGCAACGGCGCGCAGCACGTCGATCAGGGACAGGTTGTGCTTCAGGTTGTCTCCGGAAAAACGTGGGTTGGTGCTGCGGAAGTCGTTGGCTGCGAGTTGACGCGACGGATCCCAATGGCCGCTGATCAGACCGCGTGACAACACGCCGTAAGCGGTGATGCCGATACCCAGTTCGCGGCAAGTCGGCAAGATGTCTTTTTCAATGCCGCGCGAGATCAGTGAATACTCAATCTGCAAGTCGGCAATGGGATGCACTGCATGCGCGCGGCGCAATGTTTCTGCACCGACTTCAGATAGGCCGATATGGCGAACGCGGCCGGCTTTGACTTCTTCCGCAATGGCGCCGACGGTTTCTTCAATCGGCACATTCGGATCGAGACGTGCAGGGCGGTAGATGTCGATGTGGTCAGTGCCAAGACGGCGCAGCGTATACGCGAGGAAGTTCTTGACCGCGGCCGGACGATTGTCCATTCCGACCCAGTTGCCACCGGCGTCGCGCATAGCGCCGAATTTGACGCTGATTAGCGCATTGTCGCGCTTGCTTCCAGCTTCGCGCAGTGCATCGCGAATCAGCATTTCATTGTGACCCATGCCGTAGAAGTCGCCGGTGTCGAGTAGCGTGATGCCGGCTTCCAGCGCGGCGTGGATGGTGGCGATGCCGTCTTGCTCGTTGGCCGGGCCGTAGAGATCCGACATGCCCATGCAGCCCAGACCGAGCGCCGAGGAGACGAGGCCGTCGCGGCCGAGTGTGCGGTTTTTCATGATATTTCTTCCAGTCAATAAAGTGACGCGCTTGTCTGGCGATATGCCTGAGCGCTTGGATCGTATTATTGGGCTTATTGGTTTTCGAATAAATGGCGTTAAAATGATTTCTTTATTCGAAAATGGATAATTATAAAAATGGACCGTCTTCAGGCTATGGAAGTGTTCGTGCGCGTCGCCGAACTGGGGAGTTTCAGCAAGACTGCCGAGCAGATGGGTTTGCCGGCGGCCACCGTAACCAATGCGATCCAGTCCGTTGAGAAACGCGTGGGCGTGCGCCTTTTGCAGCGAACCACGCGCAAGGTGACGCTGACCGACGATGGCGCCGCCTATCTGGAGCGCTGCCAACGTCTGCTGGCGGAATTTCAGGACGTGGAAAACCTCTTCGACCGCGAACAGCCGCAAGGCATCGTACGCGTGGACTTGCCCGAACGGCTGGCGCACAAGGTGGTGATTCCGCAATTACCGGTGTTCTTTGCCCGTTATCCGGACATCCGATTGAAGCTCAATGCCAGCGATCGCTTCGTCGATCTGGTCGGCGAGGGTGTCGATTGCGTGGTGCGTGTGGGCATCCTCAGCGATTCGACGCTGATCGCCCGCAATATCGGTTCTATGGAGCAGATTACTTACGCGTCGAAAACCTATCTGGATCGTCATGGCCGTCCGCACACGCTGGCGGAGCTGGACAAGCACACGATGATCAATTATTTCTCCAGCCGCACCGGTCGCGATTTGCCGTGGGAGTACATGCAGAACGGTGAGCTCAAAACCTTGAAGCTGCAAGGGCAGGTGTCGGTGGCGAGTTCCGAAGCCTATATGGCATGTTGTCTGGCGGGATTAGGCATCGTGCAGGCGCCGCGCTTTGGCGTGGAGGATTTGCTGGAGCAGGGTGTACTGGAGGAAGTGCTGCCGGCGTTCAAACCGCCGCCTATGCCGGTATCGATCGTGTATTCGCACAACCGGCACTTGTCGCCGCGCGTGCGCGCTTTCGTCGACTGGCTGGCAGAAATGCTGAAAATACGCTGAACTGCCTGGCGCCAACGCAGAGTAACAGAAGCAGCGTCTTTAGCCCGCGTTGGAGGGCGTGCTCGATTGCAGCAACACAACCAGCGCGCCTGAACCGCCGTCAGCCGGACGTGCCTGACAGAAGGCAATGACTTCGTCTTTCTGCGCCAGCCAATTTCGGACTTTTTGTTTCAGCACCGGTTCCTTGTTGACTGAACCGAGTCCCTTGCCGTGGATGATACGCACGCAGCGCTGGCCGCGGCGGCGCGCCTGACGCAGGAATTCGCCGAGTGCTTCCCGTGCTTCATCGCGGCGCAAGCCGTGCAGATCAAGTTGATTCTGAATCACCCAATGACCGCGGCGCAGCTTGCTGAGTACGTCGCTGCCTACACCGGGACGGGCGAAACTCAGGTTTTCATCGCTATTGAGCAGCGTGTCGAAGGTGAACTCGTCGGAAAGCGATTCCATGAGTGCCGCTTGTTCGTCGGCGATGTGATGGCGTGCAATCGGTAACGGCGGCGGTGGCGTGAGGCTGGCTTTTTCACTGGTGCGCAGCGGGGCAACCTTGCCGATACTGTCACGAAAAATGTTGGCCTCTTCGCGCAGGCGCTGTTCGGCACGCAAGCGTTCAGCTTCTTCTTTGGCGCGCAACTCTTCCTGCGCTTGCAAATCCTTGCGCAGGGATCGTAGTGAAGAAAAGTCTTTGAACGTGGTCATGGCGGGACGGACGCTGCGAATGCAATGTAAGCGGGTCAGCCGCAGGAGATGCGGATGATGATTCTCTTGTCGTCGGTATAGAGATTGAGACGCTGCAGATTGTAATCCATGGTGGCAACGTCGTGCGGACCCAACGTTCTCGCACTGCTTGCTCCGGCCTTTGTCTGCGCTTGTTGCTGGAGCTTTTCATCAGCAGGTTTGCCGATCAGGTTTTTGACGGCATCAGCGTTGCAGCCGGAAACAAGCGGGGGCGATGCGCTGCTGGTTTCGGTCGCGGTACAAGCCGACAGTGTCAGCAGCGAGACAAGCACGACGGAATATAGTGGGCGTAGCAGTGGGCGCAACGGCATCGTCTTATCCTTCCTGAAATGAACAAACCGCCCCATGGGCGGCTTGTTCAGTGTTGACGCACTTCAATTCAACTTCAATCCGACTTATTCCAGACCTTCCAGATAACGCTGGGCATCGAGCGCGGCCATACAGCCGGTACCGGCGCTGGTGATGGCTTGGCGATAGATATGATCCTGCACATCGCCGGCAGCGAACACACCATTGATGCTGGTGGCAGTGGCGAAGCCTTCGAGACCGGTACGGGTCTTGATGTAGCCGTTATGCATATCGAGCTGGCCGTCGAAAATGCCGGTGTTCGGCTTGTGGCCGATAGCGATGAACAAACCGTGCAAAGTGATCGGCGTGACGCTGCCGTCTTGTGTCGATTTGATCTTGATGCCGGTCACGCCGCTGTCGTCGCCAATGACTTCATCGAGGGTGTGATGCCATTTGATATCGATCTTGCCTTCAGTGACTTTGTGCAGCAGGCGGTCGATCAGAATAGGCTCGGCGCGGAACTTGTCGCGACGATGGATGATGGTGACCTTGCTGGCGATGTTCGACAGGTACAGTGCTTCTTCCACGGCGGTGTTGCCGCCGCCGACCACGGCGACTTCCTTGCCGCGATAGAAGAAGCCGTCGCAGGTTGCGCAAGCCGACACGCCTTTGCCCATGAAGGCTTCTTCGGAAGGCAGGCCGAGGTATTGCGCCGATGCGCCGGTGGCGATGATCAGGGCATCACAGGTGTACTCGCCGGAGTCGCCGATCAGGCGGAATGGTTTTTCCGACAGTTTGGTCGTGTGGATGTGGTCGAAAATGATTTCAGTATTGAAACGTTCGGCATGCTGCAGCAGACGTTGCATCAGTTCCGGACCTTGCACACCCATCGGGTCGCCCGGCCAGTTTTCGACGTCGGTGGTGGTCATCAGTTGGCCGCCTTGCTCGACGCCGGTGATCAGCACCGGATTGAGGTTGGCGCGCGCTGCGTAGACGGCGGCGCTGTAGCCGGCGGGGCCGGAACCGAGAATCAAAACCTTGGCGTGTTTGGACGTGGTCATAAAGTACTCTTACTCTTAGTGAACTGAACAGAAGTAGACGCAGCAGCAACATAAAGTACATGATGCCGGTCTGCTGAATTTCAATGCAAGGCAAGAAGGCCTGAAGCCGGAAGCCGCTGATGGCTGCCCTTGGCGGCTTATACGGCTTATGTTGCCGTTTGTCCTATATTGCGCTGCAAAACGGTTAAGATTATAGACGAACCGCCGGACCGGCCTGATGGAATTACGCTATCCATTCAATAGGGCCGGAACGGCGCAATCTGCGGGTGATTTCCGCTAGCCGGTTTTCTGGCCGGTAATCGCCGTTACAATGTCGTCTGAGTTTCAAAAATGCATTAGAAGTGCGCCAGATAAAGATTTATGACTAAAACCAGCCAAGCCTACACCCGTACGACCAAAGCCGCCGAAGCGCCGCCGCTGCCCAGCAGGCTGGTACGCCTGCTCTACGAAGCACGCTGGCTGGCCATGGCGACTTTGCTTGCCTACCTTGCCATCATCCTGCTGACTTATTCGCGCAACGACCCCGGTTGGTCGGTGGCCAATACCGTGCCCCATCTGCACAACTGGGGCGGCCGTATCGGCGCCTGGCTGGCGGATCTGATGCTTTATATTTTTGGCATGTCGGCATGGTGGTGGTGCGTGCTGCTGGCGCATTCCATCTGGCGCAGCTACCGCAAACTTGCGAATCGCTTTCTGGTGCAGAAGCAGGCAGAGCCTGAGCATCATCAGGAAGGCTTGATCCGTGCTATCGGCTTTGTGTTTCTGCTGGCCGGCAGTCTTGGTATCGAATACATGCGCATGTATTCGATGAAGGCGCCAATGCCGCGAGCACCGGGCGGTGTGCTGGGTGAAATGATCGGCAGCGCGGCGCAATCGTCGCTGGGCTTTACCGGTGCGACGCTGCTGTTGCTGCTGTTGTTCGGACTGGGCTTCAGCCTGTTCTTCCATGTGTCCTGGCTGGCCGCGGTGGAACGCATTGGCGGTGCCATCGAAGACGGTATTTTCTGGGTTCGTAATTTTTATTCTGCGCGCGAAGACCGCAAGGTCGGCCACGTTGCCGCCGTCAAGCGGGAAGAGGTCGTGGTGCAGGAACGCGCTAAGATCGTCGAAGCGCCCCCGATCCGTATCGAGCCGCAAGTCGTGGCCGTAGTCAAATCGGAACGCATCGAGAAAGAACGCCAGACCAGCCTGTTCCAGGATATCGATTCCAGCCTGCCGCCGTTGTCGCTGCTGGATGAGGCGCCGCCGGCACAGCAGACGGTCACGGTTGAAACATTGGAATTCACCAGCCGTCTGATCGAGAAAAAGCTCTCCGACTTCGGCGTCGAAGTGAAGGTCGTCGCGGCCTATCCCGGCCCGGTGATTACACGCTACGAAATTGAACCTGCCACCGGCGTCAAGGGCAGCCAGATCGTCGGCCTGGCGCGCGACCTGGCGCGGTCGTTGTCGCTGACATCGATCCGCGTGGTGGAAGTCATCCAGGGCAAGAATTTCATGGGTCTGGAGTTGCCTAACCCCAAGCGCCAGATCGTGCGCCTGACCGAAATTCTCGGCTCCAAGGTTTATAACGACAGTCATTCCAGTCTGACGATTGCGCTCGGCAAAGATATCGCCGGCAACCCTGTGGTGGCCGATCTCGCCAAGATGCCCCACTTGCTGGTTGCGGGTACGACCGGTTCCGGTAAGTCGGTGGGTATCAATGCCACGATCCTGTCGCTGCTGTATAAATCGACGCCGAAACAGGTACGCCTGATTCTGATCGATCCGAAGATGCTGGAACTCTCGATCTACGAAGGCATCCCGCATCTGCTGGCGCCGGTCGTGACCGACATGCGCCAGGCCGGCCATGCGCTCAACTGGGCTGTGGCCGAGATGGAGCGTCGCTACAAACGCATGTCCAAGCTGGGCGTACGTAACCTGGCCGGTTACAACCAGAAAATTGCCGACGCCGAAAAGCGCGGCGAAAAGATCCCCAATCCATTCAGCCTGACGCCTGACGCACCGGAGCCGCTGGAGCAGCTCGAAACCATCGTCATCATCATCGACGAATTGGCCGACCTGATGATGGTGGTTGGCAAGAAGGTGGAAGAACTGATCGCCCGTATCGCACAAAAGGCACGTGCCGCCGGCATCCACTTGATTCTGGCCACGCAGCGTCCTTCGGTTGACGTCATCACCGGCCTGATCAAGGCCAACGTGCCGACGCGGATTGCTTTCCAGGTCAGCAGCAAGATCGACTCGCGCACGATTCTCGACCAGATGGGCGCGGAGGCGCTGCTCGGCATGGGCGACATGCTGTACATGCCTCCGGGGACAGGCCTGCCGATCCGCGTGCATGGCGCCTTTGTTTCCGATGAAGAGGTCCACCGCGTGGTTGACCATCTGAAAGAGCAGGGGGAACCGAATTACATCGAGGGCATCCTAGAAGGAGGCGTTGCCGACGATGCCGAAGGGGCAATCGGCGGTGGCGCTGCGGGCGGCAGTGAAGGCGATGAACTCTACGATCAGGCCGTTGCTGTCGTGCTGAAAAACCGCCGGGCATCGATTTCTCTGGTGCAACGTCATTTGCGCATCGGTTACAACCGCGCGGCGCGTCTGCTGGAGCAGATGGAGCAAAGCGGTCTGGTATCGACCATGCAATCGAACGGCAATCGCGAAATCCTCGTGCCGGCAGGAAATACCTCGGAATAATCTATGCAAACAACAAGACAAGAAGCAACGCAGAACACGAAATCGGCATTACCTCGCATGAAAAAATGGCAACTCGCTGCTGCGGTGGCGGGTTTGAGCGCAGCGCTGTTTTCCGCGCAGGCTTCAGCAAGCGCGTTGGAGCAATTCAAGCAATTCGTCTCGTCGACGCAATCGGCCAAAGGCCAGTTCGTACAGCGTCTTGTGAAGACCGACAGCGGCACCGTCAAGGTCTCCAATACCTCAAGCGGCACTTTCGTGTTCTCGCGTCCGGGCAAATTCATCTGGACCTATCAGAAGCCGTATGAGCAAGTCTTGCAAGCCGATGGCGACAAGCTGTTCATCTACGACAAGGACTTGAATCAGGTCACCACCAAAAAGCTGGGCAACGCGCTCGGTTCGTCGCCTGCAGCGATTCTGTTCGGCAGCAACGATCTGGAAAAGAATTTCACACTGAAAGAGGGCGGTGCCAAGGATGGCATGGAATGGCTGGAAGCCACGCCCAAGAGCAAGGATACAACCTTCGATCGTATCGGCATCGGTTTGAAGGACGGCGTGCCGCAGGCAATGGAGCTGCGCGATTCGTTCGGTCAGACTTCGCTGCTGTCGTTCACGAACTTTGAAAAGAACCCGCCGCTCAAGGCCACCAGCTTCACCTTCGTCGTGCCCAAGGGCGCCGACGTGTTCAATAACTGATCATTCAACAACTGATCAGTTTTTTATCTCAGGTCGACATCTTGAGCATGTCGATCTTGCCTTCCACATCGCGCCATTGCTCGTGATCCGGCATCGGCGCCTGTGCCTGGGTAATCGGCTTCCAGCCCGGATGCTTGGCCAGCTTTGCATTCAGGTCGGTGAAATGCTTCAAGGCGTCGGGCAGGTCGGTTTCGTTATAGATCGCGCCGACCGGGCATTCCGGTACGCACATCGAGCAATCGATGCAGCCGTCCGGATCGATCGCCAGGAAGTTGGGTCCTTCGACAAAACAATCCATGGGGCAGACGCTGACGCAGTCGGTGTATTTGCAGGCGATGCAGGAATCAGTGACAACAAAAGGCATGAGCAGAAACGCCCTGAGGCGTGAAGTGATGTAAGCAGAATGGCAAGTCCGCTGTATTGCTGTATTGAACCGGTTTAAAACCGTCCCATACCGGCGAACCCGGCAGGATTCTAGCATCTGAGCCGATGTACTGCTGTCGGATCGGTTAGACTAGCGATCCTGCAAGCCGTCCGATCTTAACTCTCCATTTTTACAACCGCATGAATTCCGCGCCGTTAGCTGAACGTCTCCGCCCGCATTCCTTTGACGATGTCATCGGCCAGCAGCATCTGCTTGGCGCGGGCAAGCCGCTGCGCGTGGCGTTCGAATCGGGCGAGCCGCATTCGATGATTCTGTGGGGGCCGCCGGGTGTCGGCAAGACTACGCTGGCGCGCATCATGGCGGACAGTTTCAATGCCGAATTCATCGCCTTGTCGGCGGTGCTGTCGGGCGTCAAGGACATCCGCGAAGCCGTGGAGCGTGCGCAGGTCACACGCGCCAATTCCGGCCGCCGCACGATCCTGTTTGTCGATGAAGTGCATCGCTTCAACAAGAGTCAGCAGGATGCCTTCCTGCCGCATGTGGAGAGTGGCTTGTTCACTTTCATTGGCGCGACAACCGAAAATCCATCCTTCGAAGTCAACGGTGCGTTGTTGTCGCGCGCAGCTGTCTACGTGCTCAAATCGTTGACGGAAGACGATCTCGGCGCACTGATCGATCGCGCCTGTCGCGAAGAATTGGACGGTTTGCAGTTCGAGCCGGAAGCAAAAGAAATGCTGATCGCCAGCGCCGATGGCGATGGCCGCAAGCTGCTCAACAATCTCGAAATCGTGGCGCGTGCAGCGCAGGCAAAAAATCTTGGTATCGTCGGTCCCGAAGTGTTGGCGGAATGCCTGGGGGATGCTCTGCGCCGTTTCGACAAAGGCGGCGACGCTTTCTATGACCAGATTTCCGCGTTGCATAAATCGGTGCGCGGCTCCAGCCCTGACGGCGCTTTGTATTGGTTGACACGCATGCTCGATGGCGGCACCGATCCGCGCTATCTGGCGCGTCGTATCGTGCGTATGGCGTGGGAAGATATCGGCCTGGCCGATCCGCGCGCCATGACCATCGCCAATGACGCTGCCGCCACTTACGAACGTCTCGGCTCGCCCGAAGGTGAGCTGGCCTTGGCGCAGGCGGTGATTTATCTCGCGATTGCAGCCAAGAGCAATGCCGGCTACATGGCGTACAACCAGGCGCGCGCGTTTGTCGCCAAAGACAAGTCGCGCGGCGTACCCGAACATCTGCGCAATGCGCCGACCAAGCTGATGAAGGAACTGGGTTACGGCAAGCTGTATCGCTACGCCCATGACGAGCCCGAAGGCTATGCCGCCGGTGAAACCTATCTGCCGGATGGCATTTCCGATCCGCATTGGTATCAGCCGGTGCCGCGCGGCCTGGAAGCCAAGATCGGCGACAAGATGGCGCATCTGCGTGATCTTGATCGGGAATATAAAAAGAATAATAAGTAAGCGCCTGGCGGCTCTTCGGTGATCACGCTGCCGGGGTTGCCTTCTTCCAAACCTCGAACGTGCCTTCCATCGCACCCATGGCGCTGATCACCGCGTTGTAGGTCGCATCGTTGTCATAGCCCGGCAGCTTCACCTTGAACTCTTCCATCAGAGCTTCCAATCCCGGCGTGTCATTGGGCAGGCGGATGCCGCCCTTGGTAGTGGCAATCATCCAGTAAGGCATCGGCAGGAAATCGTCGCCGATGGTGATGATGATGCGGTTGATATCTTGCCAGGCGATGCTTTCCAGCTCGGCCCCGGCGCGCGAGGTCTTGATGAACTCCGCATCGAATGCGACTGTCATCGGTTTGGCACGCGCGGCGGCACGGCGTGCAGGGCGCAGGTCAGCAGCGGTCGGCCCGGCATTGATCTTCCATTTGGTCGATTCCGGTGTCGGGAACAGGCGATTCTTGACGCGTTGGCCGAAGGCGAACATGGCGCCGAAACTGAGGCCGGTCAATACGCCGTAGCCAATGCTGGAGCCGGTCAGCGCGAATTGCGAACCTGCCCAGATGGCGCAGCAGGCGGCAAGGGCGAAACCGATAATGTAGGCGAATAACGGCGGCTGCAAAGGCGTGTCGGACATGGCGCGTTCCTGTGATGTTCTTGCGGTGTAATGAAGCGATTGGCGGCAATGGTAACGCAGGCTGGAGCGTCGTTGATCACGGTTGATGCTATTTTTACCGCATTATTTCCGCCAATAAGCCGCCTGACGGCGAGGACAGGCAATGTCCTTGGTACAATCTCGTTTTTACCGCATTTTCTACATTGGCATTCCATGATCGACATCCAACTTCTTCGTAAAGACATCGACAATGTCGCCGCCCGTCTGGCCGCGCGCAAATTTCAGCTCGATGTCGCCGCTTTCAATGCGCTCGAGGGCGAGCGCAAGCAGATTCAGACCCGTACCGAGGAATTGCAGGGCAAGCGCAACAGCCTGTCCAAGCAAGTCGGCATGCTCAAAGGCAAGGGCGAAGACGCATCGGCAGTGATGTCAGAAGTGTCCGGCATCGTCGATGAGCTGAAGGCATCGGCTACCCGTCTGGAAGAAGTGCAGACGCAACTGAGCGATTTCCTGCTGACCGTACCGAATCTGCCGCACGAATCGGTGCCTGCCGGTGCTGACGAAAGCGGTAACGTCGAAGTACGCAAGGTCGGCACGCCGCCAGTGTTCGACTTTGAAGTCAAGGATCACGTCGACGTCGGTGCTGCGCTCGGTCTGGATTTTGATGTCGCCACCAAGCTGACCGGTTCGCGCTTTGCCGTCATGAAGGGCGGTATCGCTCGTCTGCATCGCGCGCTGGCGCAGTTCATGCTCGATACGCATACGCTGGAACACGGCTACACCGAGTGCTATACGCCTTACATCGTCAACGCCGATTCGCTGCGCGGTACCGGTCAGTTGCCGAAGTTTGAAGCCGATCTGTTTGCAGCAAAGAAGGGTGGTCAGGAAGGCGATACCAGCGACAACACGGCCTTGTATCTGATCCCGACAGCCGAAGTGCCACTGACCAATCTGGTACGCGACGAGATCGTTGCCGGTGACACACTGCCGCTGAAGATGACGGCGCATTCCCCATGCTTCCGTTCTGAAGCGGGCAGCTACGGCCGCGACACGCGCGGCATGATTCGCCAGCATCAGTTCGACAAGGTCGAAATGGTTCAGATCGTGCATCCGGAGAAATCCTACGAAGCGCTGGAAGAAATGCTCGGCCACGCCGAAAATATCCTCAAGAAGCTCGGCCTGCCTTACCGCGTGATCACGCTGTGCACCGGCGACATGGGTTTCGGCGCAGCCAAGACTTACGATATTGAAGTCTGGCTGCCGGCGCAAAATACCTACCGTGAGATTTCGTCGGTATCGAATTGCGAAGCCTTCCAGGCGCGCCGCATGCAAGCGCGTTTCCGTAACGCCCAAGGCAAGCCTGAGTTGGTGCATACGCTCAACGGCTCAGGCCTGGCGGTCGGCCGTACGCTGGTCGCAGTACTGGAAAACGGCCAGCAAGCCGACGGCAGTGTGGTGATTCCGGAAGTGCTGCGTCCTTACATGGGCGGATTGGAAAAGCTGGCGCCGTAATCCTGGCCCGGTGATGAAAAAATGGCTGATGTCCGCAGGGGCATCAGCCATTTTTTTGTCGCGCGCATCGAACTGCGAAGGGATTTGTGATCGTTTACATTGCCCACGAGAAAGTTGCCGGAACGCGCCGCTCAATGAACAGGCTGTTGCCGGGTGTTTTCTTTGCTTGCTTCTTGGCTTTGGTGGCGGCTGAGGCGATCTGATGCGGCGAAGAATATTGCGAAGGTTCGATCTTGACCGCGCCCAGCGACAGGCTGACCAGTGGATGCAGTACCCGATTGCCCTGACGGTCCTCGCTGTAGTAGCCGCCGCGTTCTTTGTCTTCCATATAGTAGAAGCTCTGTGAGGCCGTGCTGAAAGCGTCCAGCATTGCCTGGCACCGGTGCTCCCAATCTTCGCTCTGGAACATGATCAGGAAGTCGTCGCCGCCGATGTGGCCGATGAAGTCGAGTTGTTGGTCGCAATACTGGCTCAATGTACGACCGGTCAGCTGGATCATGTCGTCGCCCTTGCGATAACCATAGACGTCATTGAAAGGTTTGAAGTTGTCCAGATCGCAGTAGCAGATGCAGAACTCCACGCCACTCTGCAGCAGGAACTCAATATGTTCGTTGATCGGCACGTTGCCGGGCAATTGCGTCAGTGGGTTAGCATAGCGTGCCGCTTCGATCTGCATCTGCGTGATTTCACGCAGCAGATCGTGACCGGTGCCCATGCCGACATATTGCCCTTGGTCGACGATGATGAAGCCGTTCGACAAGTGATGTGATTCGGCTTGAACAAGCATGTGGCTGAGGTCTTGCAGGCTGGTGTCTTGCTCGGTCAGCAGTGGATTCGGATCCATGAAGAAGGTGCAGGACTTCTTGCCGTACAGTTCGCGGCCGTACAAGCGTGCGAAACGTTCCACCATGCTGTAACGATTGATCAGGCCAACCGGAATGCCGTTGCTGACAACCGGTAATGCCTGCAACTGCGGGTCGTTGACGAACAGGTCGTACACCTCATCGTTAGGGACGACAGGGGAGACATAGCGTGTTTCGCGCAGCAGCTTGAAGACGGTAGCGCTCTTTTTGGTCGGGCCATGCTTTTGTGTGACCAGCGGCACCTTGTCGCGGCGCAGGATCTTGCTGATGTCGTCGCCGACCACGGTCTTTGGATTGGCGTGCGGCCGTGCGATGTGATAACCCTGGCCGCAGGCGATGCCGAGGTCGCGAATGGTCAGCAATTCAGCTTGTGTTTCAATGCCTTCGGCGATGACGATGGAGCCGGACTTTTCGGCGATTTCCTGAATGGAGCGCACGAACTGCAGTTTCATCGGGTCGTTGTTGATGCCCTGGATGAAGTGCATGTCGACTTTGACGTATTCCGGTTGCAATTCCGACCACAGGCGCAGGCTGGAGAAACCTTCGCCAAGATCGTCGATGGCAATCTGAAATCCCATGTCGCGGTAATGCATGGCGGCATTGCGCAGCAACTGGTAGTCGTAGGTCGGTTCGTTTTCAGTCAGCTCGATGATGATGCGTTGCGGATTGATACCGAGTTTTTCCAGATGACGCAGCGTTTCGCCCTGAATGGCTTCCGGTTGCACCAGGGCGCCCGGACTGACATTGAGAAACAGATTGCCCGGCAACCCCGATTGCGCGAACTGCGCCATGACGATATGGCGGCACAGATGTTCGACCTGCACCGACAGCTTGTTGGCGCGCGCGACTTTGAATAGATTCAGCGGCGAATGCAGAGGGCTATTGGAGGGGCCGCGAATCAAGCCTTCGTAGCCGACGATTTCGCCGCTGCGCATGCGAATGATCGGCTGGAACAGGGCCGTCAGGCTGCGTTGCGCAATGATTTCGTGAAGATGAGACAGCAGTTGCGAATCTTGCTGTTCTTCTGTTTGGCGAGCATGGCTGAGACCGTCTGCCTCGCCTGCATGCGCGGGCGGAAAGGGCGGAAGGCTGCTTTCGAAATCATGTGCGGCAAAAGGTGCCATTGTCAGGTCCACTGGGTCCAACCATCAGTAAGTATGAATGCCCCATCCGAACGGCGGGCAACATCTGATCCTAGTGGAGATTTATGACAAGATGATGATACGTAAATTATTTTCGGCGCGTTTTCGACAGCCACCGAGAATTAAATTTATAGAAAAACATCTTAGACCTATTTCCATCTCTAAAATGATTCTGCTATAATCTTTTGCTTTGCTGCCTTCGGGCAGTAATTTCGACTAGGTTAACCGGAGAGGTGGCAGAGTGGTCGAATGTACCTGACTCGAAATCAGGCGTACGTTAAATCGTACCGTGGGTTCGAATCCCACCCTCTCCGCCAGATACAAGTAAAACGCCCGCTTTATGCGGGCGTTTTGCTATCCAGAGTCGCAGTGTGCGGTTACTACCAATCTATTGCGGACTTGGTGCGGGTCTATCGCATTTGTTGCTGCCTCTGCTGCTTCCAGAAAAATCGCTTCTTGTTGTTGATCGCGCCTGGGTCATGGCTGGCTCCAGAGGTCAGGTTTGTTGCTTTGTGCCTGAAGAATGAGTAATCGCGAAGTGCTGCCCTATAATGGCATCCGCTGAAAGTTGCCTAATATGCAACTTTCATCATTCTCCAGGTATTTCGAAGGTAATAAGATGTCGCTGAATCGCTTGTTCTGGTTAATCTCGGTTGCACTCATGTTGATTTTGCTTGCACTGACTGCAAGGATTGTCTCCAGCGAGTGGGGCGAGTATCGCCGTGGCGCTCGCAGCGTCGAGACCGTGCGGGTGGTGCAACTCATCATGATCGCCATGGAAAAGACCTCCATCGAACGGGGTCCTTCCAATGCGCTGATGGGTGGAGAAATCGCCGACCTGCCGCAGTTGTCCCAAAAACTTCAGGCTGCGCGCGCGCAAACAGATCAGTCCATTGCTATCTTGCTCAACGCCTTGCGCGCAGATGCTGACGTGCGCTACGCGCCGGCTATCCGGAATATCGAATACGTCAAGGCTGCACTGGAGCCGGCCCGTTCCAATGTGGATCGTCAGGTTGAGGTGCCGCGTTCTCAGCGCTCTTCGGATGAAGTCTCGGTGGCCGTGAGTGGAATGATTGATCTGATCCCCCCTTTTGTGACGGCAGTTGCCGATTTGACGAGCATCGCGATCCAATCCGATCCTGAGTTGCTGGATGGCTTGACCGGCATGCGCGTGGCGTCGAGCCTGCGCGAATATGCAGGACAGGTCGGCTCGAAATTCACTGCGCCCATTGTTACCCAGCGTCCGTTGACCAAGGATGAAGTCATCGAGATCGGCAAGCTTTATGGCCGAATCGAGCAATTACGCTCCTTGCTCAACATCCAGATGCGTGCTTACAGGAATAACCCGGCGTATAACGCGGCGTTGTCCGATCTTGATGCGCAATACTTCGGCAAGGGTTTGCCGATTTTAGGTCAGTTGTTGCAGGTGGGGCTGATCTCCGGCGGCTATGAATTGACGACGGCCGAATTGGCTGCGCGTTATGTCCCACCGATGGCCTCTATTTTGCGTTTGCGGGATGTCATTCTGGCCGATCTGATTCGCGACGCGGAAATTCGCAATCGCCACGCGCGCAACTATCTGATTGCGACGGTGGTCATGGCGACGGTGGCGGTGATCTTTTTCTTCGTGCTGATGTATCTGGTGCGTCAGCGCGTGTTGGCGCCGATTTTGCGGGCAACGACGCTGGTGACCGGGCTGGCGGTTGATAATCATGAGGTGGAAATTCCTCAGGCGCGCTATCAGGATGAAATCGGCGACATGCTGCGTGCGTTGCAGGTGTTGAAGGCGAGAAGTCTGGAGCGTATCAGCCTGGCCGGCGAGCGCGAGATGCTGATTCAGCAATTGCAGGTGTCGTCGAATACGGACTTTTTAACGGGGGTGCTCAACCGCCGCGCGTTCTTCGCTCACAGTGAGCAGCAGTTGGCGGTGGCGCAGCGTTATAAGCGCAATCTTGCACTTGTTCTTCTGGATATCGATCACTTCAAACGCATCAACGACAGCTATGGTCATCTTGCCGGTGACAGTATTTTACGCAATGCCGTACAACTGATCGCGCAGCTGCTGCGCAAGGTGGATATTCTCGCGCGCTATGGTGGGGAGGAGTTCATCATTCTGCTGCCGGAGGCTGATCTGGAGCAGGCGCTTGTGGTGGCCGAAAAGTTGCGCGCGACATTGGCGTCCCATACCATTGCCGCTGAAGATGGGTCGCCAATCTCCATTACTGCCAGCTTTGGCGTCAGTGCGCTTGTCGGCACAGCAAATCTTGACCACATGATTCGTCTGGCTGACGAAGCACTTTACGTCGCAAAAAATAACGGACGCAATCAGGTTGTGCGCGCGAGCTAGGTTTGCGCCGATACCGACTTGATTGCTGAGGAGTGGTTGGTGGAGTTTAGTCGCGGTCGTTGAAGGCCGAGATGTTCGATACCTGAAAGACGCTGGACAATGAGTGCAGTTCGTTGCGATGCAGCTCAGCCAGCCGATGCAAATACTGTTCTCCGATGTCCGTCAGTCTCACCTGTACCAGGCGTTTGTCTTTGTCGTCTTGCGTGCGCGTCACCAATCCCGCCTTTTCGCATCGCGTCACCAATGCCACCACGCCGTGATGCTGTGACTGCAAGCGCTCGGCCAGTTCGCTGATACTGGCCCAATCGCGTCCCGGAAATCCCTTGATATGCAGCATCAGCAGATATTGCAGCGGTGTGAGTCCTTCGCTTTGTGCCGCGTCTTCGCTGAAGCGGATGAAGCGGCGCAATTGATAGCGAAATTCCGACAGGGCTTCGAAATCGTCTTTTTGCAGGCGTGAGGGTGTTTTCATTATTGGTGTGGTGGGGCGGATGGGTGGGGCTGGTGTCCCGGCAATTCAGCATAGTAATGCCTTGTTGCAGCAAAATATATCATCTTGTGATGTAATTGCGGTTTATGGCTTTTTGATTACATTCAAGAATGGGTTGGGGCATGCGCGATTCTATCCTGCAATGGCTGAGGAGTTTTGTTCCGCAACGATCGGTGGTAGATCGCTTTGAGCGCATGCGCGCCTGCGTGGGCGCCTTGTTCGGGATTTTGCTCACGGGACTGCTGAGCGTGTCGATTCTGCCGCATGAGGCGGCAACGGTATGGTTGATTGCTCCGATGGGAGCGTCGGCGGTATTGCTGTTCGCCGTGCCGGCCAGTCCGCTGGCGCAGCCGTGGTCGATCATCGGTGGCAATCTGGTGTCGGCGTTGGTAGGCGTGTCATGCGCGAAGCTGGTCGCTGAGCCTGCATTGGCAGCGGCTCTGGCGATAGCGTTGGCCATCGCCTGCATGTTTGCACTGCGCTGTATTCATCCACCCAGCGGTGCGGTCGCATTGACCGCTGTGCTTGGCGGCCCGACCGTGCATGCGATGGGATATGGATTCGTCGTAACGCCGGTGCTGCTCAATTCTTTTTTGTTGCTGGCGATGGCTTTGTTTTTCAACAATGCGACACGACGCCGCTATCCCCATGCTCAGCAAAACGAGCATCGCAACAATACGCACGGTACGGCTGATGCTGCACCGACAGCGCGATTGGGTTTCTCGCATGATGATCTGGATGCTGTGCTGCGGCGTTATAACCAGGTGCTGGATATCAGTCGCGACGATCTGGAAGAGATCTTTTTGCAAACGGAGATGGAGGCCTATCGTCGCCGCTTTGGCGAAACGGTCTGCGCGGACATCATGTCGAGCGATGTCGTTGCCGTCGAATTCTCGACTGAGTTGGCTGAAGCCTGGCGTTTGATGCGAGAGCATCGCTTGCAGGCTTTGCCGGTAATCGACAGGGCGCGCCGGGTGATCGGTATTGTTACCAAGACGGATTTTCTGCATCACGCCGGCCCGCATGACTATTTGGGTCTCGGCGACAAATTGCGCGCCTTCTTGCAACGCACGCCGCATACGCATTCCATCAAGCCGGAAGTTGTCGGACAGATCATGAGTGCTAAGGTAAGGACTGCATCGGTGCGCCTTCCCATCGTGCAATTGGTGCCGCTGATGGCTGACGAAGGCGTGCATCAGATTCCGGTGATTGATGATGAAAAGCGCTTGGCGGGCATGGTGACGCAGGCGGACATGGTCGCAGCGTTGTACGTGAATAATCTGGCGCGGGCTTCAGCGGGGTTGCGTGCGGTAGCTTCCTGAGTGGTTTGCTGCCTGCATCGAACGATTTGATCTGATGGCGTCTAAAATAGAGAGAACCTGCAACGCAAATATCTGAATCGTTCAAGGAGGATGCCATGCGCCAAGCTGCTCTGATTTCAATCATTCTCGCCGCTTTTCTGACGACAGCATGCCAGCGTAAAGGTGAGCCACCGAAGCCGACCGTATCGCTGGTGACCGTTGCAGCGCGTGCAGGCTAGGACTTGGCATATAAGTTATTGGATTTGTGAATATCTGCTATTGGAACAATAAAGCAGACGAGGATGAAGGTGATCGCTATAGTTGCACCTGTCTCCTCCAATTTTCCTCCTTAAGAAATTGGATTCAGCCCGCAACCTCTGGTTCGCGGGCTTTTTTTTGTCCAAAAATTAGCTCAAAAGACTGCGGCTCTGCTTCTTGGTAAGATGTCGGCCAGTTATCACGTAGTCCTCTAAAGATATTCATGCCCCAAACTCCTCCGGAACGCCCAGATACTCCTTGTGTTGCAGTCTGCTCAACAACTTTTGATGATGTTTGTCGCGGCTGCGGTCGCACCGTGTCTGAAGTGGCGCACTGGGTATTCATGACCGAGGAGGAGAAAGATGTGGTTTGGAAGCGCATTACCATCGAGGGTTATCCGCGTCGCCAGAAATAAGCTGCTCGCCTGCATGTCAATGTCATTGATGATGAAGTACGTTCCACTTAAGGAGTTGCAAACATGATGCAAAAACGCTTTGCCTATCAAGCCGCTTCGGCGCTCATGCTCGTCGCGTTGGCTGCCTGTAGTGCTGTCCCGACTAGTGCGCCCGCAACAGTAGGCGTCAATACGCTGCCCGAGATTCCTGCGCCCGCGCCGGTGACGCTGGCTGCTGGCACGACTGCATTGCTGGTACTGGATATCAATTCGGCCGTGTGTCAGCCTAATCCTGCTTGCCTGGCGACCGTGCCGGCGATCGTGTCGCTCATCAGCAAGGCGCGTGCAGCCAAGGTTCCTGTTTTGTATTCCACTACCGTCAGCCCTTCGGGTCCACCGCCAATGTTGTCGGCGGTTGCGCCGCAGCCGGGCGAGCCTGTGGTTTCGACACGTGCTAACAAATTCACCGGCACCAATCTGGAGGAGCTCCTGAAGCAGCTCAAGGCAGAGACGCTGGTGATCGTCGGCAGTGCGGCCAATGGCGCGGTGATGTACACGTCCTTTCATGCCAATACCCGCGGATTTACCGTGGTGGTGGCGGACGACGGCATCTCCAGTCCCGCCGCGATCAGTACGCAGGTGGCGCGTTATCAAGTGCTGAACCAACCCGGTTTTATCAATGCCGCCAATACGCCGTTGGCCGACAAGAAGGTTACCCTCAGCCGCGGCGATCTGATTACATTCAAGTAAGCACTGATAGGTTTCAGAGATTTTATCTCTGAGCCGGCGTGGGCAATAAGGGGCTTTTGCCCCTTATTGCATTGCGCGCCTTGTCTTTACTGCTGATCAGGCGTGAGTGGTATTGTCGATGCCAAAAAACGGCATGCCTGCCTTGCGCAGCATGCCGGTCAGGGCAATCATGGGCAGGCCGGTCAGAGCGGTAGGGTCCGTGCTCTCGATTTTTTCAAGGATGGCGATCCCCAAGCCTTCGTTTTTGGCGCTGCCGGCGCAGTCGTAAGGTTGTTCAATGCGCAAATAGGCGTCGAGCTCGGCATTGGGCAGATCGCGGAAGGTGACGAAGGTCTGGACATTCTCGATTTGTATGAATGGCTCGCCGGGATTGCGGTTGTTCAACAGGCATAATGCTGTATGGAATGTCACGCGTCGACCGCGCATGCGGATCAGTTGTTTCAGGGCATTGTCGTGAGTGCCAGGTTTTCCGATTTGTTCGCCATCAAGCGTGGCGACCTGGTCGGAGCCGATGATAAGCGAGTTCGGGTTGGTCTTTGCGATGGCCTCGCCTTTTTGCCGGGCCAGGCGCAGGGCGGTGGCTTCGGGGCTTTCCCCTGCCGCGGGCGTCTCGTCGATATCGGGTGAAATCGCCTCGAAAGGCAGTTGCAGCCTGGATAGCAGCTCTTTCCGGTAGGTGGAGCTGGAGGCGAGAATCAGGCGGGGAAGAGGTGCTGGATTGTGCATTATGCGACAACAGGGTGGAAGTGTTTGCGAAAAATGCGCTAACACTTTGACGAATAAGGGAAAACGCTGGTATTATCGCAGGTTTTCCGGATTCTGCTTTCGCCATGAGCACTTTTGTGATCGACGCATTTGACTTTAGTCGGCTCAAAGAGCAAGCCGAAGGCGAGTTATCGGTAGCCGATCTGGCGCGTCTTGCCAGTGAAACGGTTGATCGCTCCGGCACCATTAAGTGGTCGTTGAGCGGCGGTGTCGACAAGCTCGGACATCCGCAATTGAGTCTCTCTATTTCTGGTCAGGTTAATCTGGTCTGTCAGCGTTGTTTGACGTCGATGCCGTTTCAGGTGTCGTCTGACTCAAAGCTGGTGTTGGCCAAGGATGAGGATGCCGCGGACGCCATCGAAGAATTGCTCGATGATGAAGAGGTTGATGTCATTGTTGGTGACGCAGCCTTGGATGTTGGCGTTCTGGTCGAGGATGAGGCTTTGCTGGCTCTGCCGGTGGCGCCCAAGCACGATGTGTGTCCAGGTCATGTTCCTGCTGAAGTGGTTGCGGCAGAGAAAGTTTCTCCGTTTTCGGTATTGAAGAATTTAAAGCAGTAATTGTTGGAGGCAAGCTTTCGGGTTTGTCAAAGTACGGATTCTCGGTTGGTCAGTCAATTTGCTAGCCGGATATGTTAAAATTTTAGAACTTAAGGTTTAGGAGTTATCATGGCTGTTCAGCAAAACAAAAAGACCCCATCGAAGCGCGGTATGCATCGTGCACACGATTTTCTGACAGCGCCACCGCTGGCAGTCGAGCCGACAACTGGTGAAACACACCTGCGTCACCACATCAGCCCGAACGGTTTCTACCGTGGTCGTAAAGTTCTGAAGACTAAGAACGACGAGTAATCGGGATTGCTGTTAAGGCGGAACGCGGCGCAATGATTTTTTAATTGGCGCCGCTTTTTATTATGCTGAATCAGCGTAGCGCGTCATTTTGAATCGCGCCAAATCTGCCCCATAATGCGGGTTGGCAAGGCTCTGAATCAAAACAATGACCATCAAAATTTCCATTGACTGTATGGGCGGCGATCACGGCCCGTCAGTTACTATCCCAGCCGCCATTTCTTTTCTGCAGCGCGAACCCGACGCCGAGTTGATCTTGGTCGGTCAGGAAGAATTGTTGCGCGCAGTTTTGCGCAAGCAAAAGCAGGCAGATATCGCTCGGATCCATGTCCGGCACGCCTCTGAGGTCGTCACTATGGACGATCCGATTGAAGTTGCTCTGCGGCGCAAAAAAGACTCGTCCATGCGCGTTGCCGTGAATCTGGTTAAGGACGGCCAGGCGAATGCGGCGGTTTCGGCCGGCAACACCGGCGCGCTCATGGCGGTTTCCCGCTATGTACTCAAAACGATACCTGGCGTTGATCGCCCGGCTATCTGCACTATTCTCCCGAATCAAAAAGACGGTCCGACCTACATGCTCGATCTGGGCGCCAATGTGGATTGCGAGCCGCAGCATTTACATCAATTTGCATTGATGGGTTCTGCCATGGTTTCTGCCATGGAAGGCAAGCCCAAGCCGTCAATCGGTCTGCTCAATGTTGGCGAAGAAGAAATTAAAGGCAATGAAGTGGTCAAGCAGACCGCCGAGTTGCTGCACGCCGACCATGAAAAGGGCATACTTAATTTTTACGGCAATGTCGAAGGCAACGATATTTTCGAAGGCACTACGGATATCGTGGTGTGCGACGGTTTTGTCGGCAATGTGACGCTGAAGGCTTCGGAGGGATTGGGGCGCTTCGTCAAGATCGTTCTCACCACGGAATTCAAAAAAGGCTTCTTCAACAAGCTGGGTGCCCTGATTGCTTACGGCGCCATCAAGGCCTTGTCGCGTCGGCTGAATCCTTCCCGTTACAATGGCGCCAGCTTGCTGGGCTTGCGCGGCCTGGTCTTTAAAAGCCACGGCGGCGCTGATGTGTACGCGTTCGAATGGGCGATCCGTCGCGCTTACGATGCGGCCAAATATGATGTGTTGTCGCGCATCACGACAACGATGGCGGAATTGATTCCGCAGGTGGAGGCCTTGCATGTCGCTGAGCGCGCCGCCACATCAACCGAACTAACAGAACAGAAAACGGTATGACTCTCTATAGCAAAATTGTCGGCACCGGCAGCTATCTGCCGCCCAAGCGTGTGACCAATGATGCGTTGGCAAAGCAACTGGCAGTAAAAGGCATCGAGACTTCCGACGAGTGGATCTTCTCGCGCAGCGGGATCTCCGCGCGCCACTATGCCGAGCCGGACGTGCTGTCGAGCGACCTTGCCGTAGCGGCGTCGCAACGCGCGCTTGAGATGGCAAAGCTGCAGCCGAATGATATTGATCTCATCATCATGGCGACATCGACGCCCGATCATCTGGGCGGTTTCCCAAGCACGGCCTGTGTGGTTCAGCGCAAGCTGGGCATCACCAACGGCGCTGCGGCGATGGACGTGCAGGCGGTCTGCAGCGGCTTCGTCTACGCGATGTCGGTGGCGGACAGCTTCATCAAATCGGGCGCGCACAAGAATGTGCTGGTGATCGGCGCGGAAGTGTTTTCGCGCATTTTGAATTTTGAAGATCGCACTACCTGCGTACTGTTTGGCGACGGCGCCGGCGCCATTGTCATGACAGCGTCAAAAGAACCCGGCATTCTCGCCTCGAAATTGCATGCTGACGGCAGTCATGGTCACATTCTGTGCGTACCCGGCAATGTCAATGACGGCGCAGTTGCCGGCAATGCGTACCTCTACATGGACGGCCCGGCAGTATTCAAGCTGGCTGTTTCCGTACTGGACAAGGTCGCGCGTGAAGTGCTGACCATTGCACAGGTTGATGCCAAGGAAATCGACTGGCTGATCCCGCATCAGGCCAATATCCGCATCATGCAAGGCACGGCCAAAAAACTCGGCCTGCCGCTGGAAAAAATGGTGGTGACGGTCGATGAGCACGGCAATACGTCGGCCGCATCGATTCCGCTGGCCTTGGATCAGGCAGTGCGCGACGGTCGCGTCAAGCCGGGTCACAACGTCATGATGGAAGGCGTTGGCGGCGGATTCACCTGGGGTGCCGTGCTGGTCAGGATGTAGCGGCCGCGCTTTCCGCGCTGATACGAATTGATTTATTAACGACAAAATAGAGCATGACAAAATTTGCTTTTGTTTTTCCGGGTCAGGGTTCACAAGCCATCGGAATGTTGAACGGATTTGCCGATAACGAAGTCGTCAAGGCGACTGTTGCGGAAGCTTCCGATGCACTGCAATTCGATCTTGGCAAGCTGATTGCCGAAGGCCCGAAGGAAGATCTGGATCTGACCACGAATACTCAGCCGGTCATGTTGACTGCTGCCGTGGCTTTTTATCGCGCATGGCTGGCGGCGGGTGGCAAGGCGCCTGCGCTGGTCGCTGGTCATAGTCTGGGTGAATATTCCGCACTGGTGGCTGCCGGCGTGATTGCATTCAAGGATGCGGTGCCGCTGGTGCGTTTCCGTGCGCAAGCCATGCAGGAAGCTGTACCTGTTGGTCAGGGCGGCATGGCGGCGATTCTCGGTTTGTCGGACGACGACGTGCGTGCTGCATGCGCTGAGGCTGCGCAAGGCGAGGTGGTTGAGGCTGTCAATTACAATTCGCCGGCCCAAGTGGTGATCGCCGGCGGTAAAGCGGCAGTTGAGCGTGCCTGTGAAATCGCCAAAGCCAAGGGCGCCAAGCGCGCGCTGGTGTTGCCGGTTTCTGCACCATTCCATTCCTCGTTGCTCAAGCCGGCGTCGGACCGTTTGCAGGCGTATCTGGCAAATGTGCCGTTCTCTGCGCCACAACTGCCGTTGATCAACAACGTCGATGTTGCCATCGTCAATGACCCCGCCGCAATTAAAGATGCGTTGGTGCGTCAGGCTGCCAGCGCCGTGCGTTGGGTTGAGACCGTGCAAAAAATGTCGGCCGAAGGCATCACGCATGTCGTCGAATGCGGTCCTGGCAAAGTGCTGGCTGGTTTGACCAAGCGTATCAACGGCGATCTGACTGGCGAAGCAATCGTCGATCAGGCTTCTCTGGACAAAGTATTGGAGTTATTGAAGTGAGTGATCAAAATTCGCAAAGTACGCAAAATTTGCAAAATCAAGTTGCGCTAGTCACCGGCGCATCCCGCGGTATCGGTCGCGCCATCGCTCAGGAGCTGGTTCGTCAGGGCGCCAAGGTGATCGGTACGGCAACCTCTGAGGCAGGCGCTGCCGCCATCAGTGACTATCTGGAGCAACTGCAGCCGGGTTGCGGCAAGGGCCTAGTTCTCAATGTGACGGACGTCGCGGCCTGTAATGCTGTCATTGACACGATTCAAAAAGAATTCGGCGGTCTTTCGATTCTGGTGAATAACGCCGGCATTACCCAAGATCAGCTTGCCATGCGCATGAAGGAAGAGGAGTGGGATAATGTCATTTCCACGAATCTGACTGCCGTGGGGCGTCTGTCGCGCGCCGTGTTGCGCGGCATGATGAAAGCCAGGCATGGCCGTATCATCAACATCACTTCCGTGGTCGGTTCGGCCGGTAATGCGGGGCAGATGAACTATGCTGCCGCCAAAGCGGGCGTTGCCGGCATGAGCCGCGCGCTGGCGCGCGAAATCGGCAGCCGCAACATTACGGTTAATTGCATTGCACCGGGTTTTATCGATACCGATATGACAAAAGTATTGGGCGAGCAGCAAACTGCGGCGTTGTTGCAGCAAATTCCACTGGGTCGTCTTGGTGCTCCGGAGGACATCGCTGCTGCGGTTTCCTTCCTCGCTTCACCACAGGCAGGCTATATCACTGGAACGACCTTGCATGTCAATGGCGGCATGTATATGAATTAGGCGTCTTTGGGCGCAGTTGGCAGCAAATTAAGTATTCTTGTCGGGAGTACTTAAAAGTAAATTTTTGGCGTGCAAACCTGATAAAATGCGCGCACTTTTGTAACCTATCCACTGGAGGCACTTATGTCCGATATCGAACAACGCGTTAAAAAGATCGTCGCTGAGCAACTGGGCGTCGCTGAAGCTGACATCAAGACTGAATCGTCGTTCGTGGACGATCTGGGCGCTGACTCCCTCGACACCGTCGAGCTGGTCATGGCACTGGAAGATGAGTTCGAAATGGAAATCCCAGACGAACAAGCTGAAAAAATTACAACCGTGCAACAGGCGATCGATTACGCCAAGGCACACGTCAAGGCCTAAGTTGGTTTTGAACGACTCCAGGAGAATTGCTTGAGCCGCTCACGTGAACGTCGCGTAGTCATTACCGGTCTGGGATGCATTTCACCCGTTGGCAATAATATTGCCGACGCATGGGGTGCAGTCAAAGAAGGTAAGTCGGGCATTGCTACCATCACGAAGTTTGATGCCACTCCTTTCACCACGCATTTTGCGGGTGAAGTGAAGGGCTTCAATATCGAAGACTACATCCCCGCCAAAGAAGCTCGCCACATGGATACCTTTATCCATTTCGGCATGGCGGCAGGGATGCAGGCCATGCAGGATAGTGGCCTGGTCGTTACCGACGAGAACGCTGATCGTATCGGCGTCATTATCGGTTCCGGCATTGGTGGTTTGCCTTTGATCGAGCAAACGCATGAAGAGCTGACCAATCGCGGCCCGCGTCGCATCAGCCCGTTCTTCATTCCAGCGTCGATCATCAATATGATTTCCGGCAACTTGTCGATCAAGTACGGTCTGAAGGGTCCTAATCTGGCCATCGTGACTGCTTGTACAACAGGTCTGCATTGCATCGGCTCGGCCAGCCGCATGATTCAGTACGGCGATGCCGATGTGATGATTGCCGGTGGTGCGGAGTCCAGTGTTTCGCCTTTGGGTATCGGTGGTTTCGCTTCTGCGCGTGCACTGTCGACACGCAATGACGATCCGGCGACTGCATCCCGTCCATGGGATAAGGATCGCGACGGCTTCGTGCTCGGCGAAGGTGCCGGCGTGATGGTGCTGGAAGAGTATGAGCATGCCAAGGCGCGTGGCGCCAAGATCTATGCTGAAGTGCTCGGTTTCGGGATGAGCGGTGACGCTTATCACATGACCGCGCCGAATCTGGATGGTCCGCGTCGTTGTGTGGTTTCGGCCCTGCGCGATGCTGGCGTCAATCCGGATGAAGTTCAGTACCTGAATGCGCACGGTACATCTACTCCGCTTGGTGACAAGAATGAAACCGATGCGATCAAGGCGGCATTCGGTGATCATGCTTACAAGATGGTCGTCAATTCCACCAAGTCCATGACTGGCCATTTACTGGGCGGTGCAGGCGGGCTGGAATCGGTGTTCACCGTGTTGGCGTTGCATAATCAGATCTCTCCTCCGACGATGAACATCTTTAATCAGGATCCGGAATGTGACCTTGATTACTGTGCCAATCAGGCGCGCGATATGAAGATTGATATTGCCGTCAAGAATTCATTTGGATTCGGTGGCACTAACGGCACTCTGGTGTTCGGTAAGGTGTAAATACCCTAACTCGGCTTTCAATTGAAAGCCGAGTTCGTTTCTCCACTCCAATTTATATGTCGATAGCAGTCTCCGCGGATATCAAGCCTTCCCGTATGCTATTGCTCATGATGGCTGCTGCAGCTATCGTCGTCGCTCTCATCGGCGTTATCTTTGCTTTTGCTCTGGTGGGGCAATTGTCTTTCCTGGTCAGAATGTCGCTGGCTGCCGTCTGTATTGTGGCGGCGTTGCTGGCATTTTGGCTGGTGCTGCAAAATCGTAAAGCTGTTTGGCTGCATATTTCCGGGACCGGGCAGATCCGGCTGGTAGAGCACCATGCGGCTGTCCGGGCCAAGACGGGTTCGCGCGTCATGAGCGGTGGTTTGGCGCAGTTGCTGGCCGGCTCAACGGTGTGGCCAAATCTGCTTTTGCTGCGTCTGAGACTTGAAAACGGCAAAGTGCGCACCATACCTGTCTTGCCGGACTCTGTCTCGAAGGAAACTTTCCGTGCGCTGCAAGTGGCTTGCCGCTGGGTTGCAAGTCATAATAACGACGCCCGCTAGGCATGCGATTCACTTAAAAACAAAAAAGATAGTACGCTTGCTGAATTTATTGCGTCACAACTGGTCAATGACTCGGGTTGTGCAGAAATGATAAAAAAACAAGGAACCTGGATTTGACGACGGAACGCGAAATTGATCAACTGCTTGTCGAGCGTGTACAGCGTGGCGATAAGAAGGCGTTCGAGCTATTAGTTGCCAAATATCAACGGAAACTGATGCGGCTCGTTTCGCGTTTAGTACGCGATCAGGCTGAAGCTGAGGATGTCGTGCAAGAGGCGTTCATCAAAGCCTATCGTGCGCTGCCTCAGTTTCGCGGTGATTCCGCGTTCTACACCTGGTTGTATCGTATTGGTATCAATACGGCAAAAAACTATCTGGTGACAATGGGGCGCCGGGCGCCGACATCCACCGAGGCTGATGCCGAAGAAGCTGAAACTTTTGACGATGGCGAGCACCTAAGGGACATCAACACCCCTGAGTCAATGCTGGCAACCAAGCAAATTGCCCAGACCGTCAACGTAGCAATGGAGGCGTTGCCGGAGGAATTGCGAACAGCAATCACTCTGCGGGAAATTGAAGGTTTGAGTTACGACGAAATCGCTGATGCCATGGGATGTCCGATTGGCACCGTGCGTAGCCGGATTTTCCGGGCACGCGAGGCGATCGCGGAGAAACTGAGGCCGCTGTTGGGTACTGCAATCGACAAGCGCTGGTAACGTCGATGGCTGTATGCAAAAGGCAGGTGTAGTGGGTTATGCGCAGTATCGAGTTTTGTAGGTAAGCGACATAAAAATAAGAGTGGGTGATGGAACTGAATTTTGTGGCCGGGTGACTACTTATGGATACCAAAGAAATTAGCAGAGAACAGATTTCGGCATTGGCCGACGGTGAGCTTGTTGACGCACACGTCAACGTAGCATTAGCCGTGTTGCGTCAGCCTGAGGAGCAGATCACATGGGATCTGTATCATCAGATTGGCGACGTTCTGCGCTCCGATGAAATGGCATTTTCACTCAGTGAAGGATTCACTGCGAAAATGCACGCACTTCTGGATGCCGAGCCGGTAATTATTGCTCCGCACATTGCCCCACAGTTGAATACGGTCGCGGCGGAGCAGATCATTGTTCCTGCCGCTGCCGCAAACGGTGGTTCGATGCGCAGACGCTTCGTGCGACGTTTTGCAATGCCGGGTGCGGCGGTTGCGGCAGCAGTTGTGGCGGTTGTTTTTGTGGCCTCTCCGCAGCAGCCTACGACGATGGCCAATAACGGTGGTGCCACTGGCACTGCAGCATCGGCAATCGTGGCGCCGTCTGGCATTACGACAGTTGCTGCGACTTCAGCGCCTCAAAGTGCTGCGCAAGTCAGCAGCCTGGCGCAACAGGGCGAGGTCGCTCGCGATCCTCGTATTGACGATTATTTGCTGGCCCACCAGCGTTTCTCGCCTTCCATGTACAGTTCGGTCCAATATGCCCGTTCGGCGGCTTTTGCAATTGACTCAGATAAATAATATGCGGCAGACACAAGGTTTGCTCCGGGTCGTTCTTTTCCTTTCGGCATTCATGGCATTCTCCGCTCGGGCGGAGAATGCACTGCCGGCAAAAGTGAGCAACAATCAGGACGCGCAGGTCTTACTTAAAAAAATCCAATCCGCTGCTCAGCGGTTAAATTATTCCGGTACCTTCGTTTATCAGCAGTCCAACCAGATCCGTACGTCGCGTATCACGCACATTCTGTCCGGCAAGAATGAAATCGAAAAGCTGGAAGTCCTCGACGGCAAGCCACGCGAATACATTCGCAACAATGATGATGTCGCTTGTTATGTGCCGGAAGCGAAGACGGTTCTGATCGAAAAACGCATTACCCGAGACGTATTTCCGGCGATTCTGGCAGCCAATCCCACCGATCTGGTTGATTACTACAGCGTCAAAATGGGTGAAACCGGGCGCGTTGCCGGTCATGACTGCCAGGCAGTGATCCTCGAACCAAAAGACAAGCTGCGCTATGGCTACAAGCTCTGGGCGGACAAGGCTACCGGGCTGCTATTGCGCGCGCAGACTTTTGATGGAAAGAATGAGGTGGTGGAGCAAATCTCCTTCACGCAAATCGAAATCGGCAACATCGATCACAACCGCGTGAAGCCGACCTTCACCAATACCAGTGGCTGGCATATTGAGAACTCCGTCATGAGTCAGGTCAACCTCTCTGGCTGGGCGGTGACGCCGCCACCGGGATTCAAGAAGATTCAAGAAGTAAAGCGCCTGATCTCCGATACGCAAAATACAGGTACTTCTGCAACTCAGCATGGGGTGACGACGCAGCGTGAAGTCTCTCAGATCGTATTTTCGGATGGTCTTGCTGCGATTTCGGTATTCATCGAGCCTGGCTCGCAAAGCCGTACTGAAGGTTCCATGCAACAGGGTGCCATGAATATTGTTGGTCGCCGTCAAGGCGACTATTGGCTCACCGTTGTTGGTGAAGTGCCCGGTGCAGCGATTCGACAAGTGTCAAACTCAATAGAGTTCAAATCCAAATAATACAAAAATCCACATGATGATTCCCGCAAAGAAAGTCCTGTTGTCGTCGCTTCTGAGTGCGTCGGTTCTTGCGTTGTCGCCTTCGCTATTTGGCTTGAGCGCTGTAGTTGCCGCACCGGCCGTTGCAGGCTTGCCGGATTTTGCAGACATCGTTGATCGTACCGGCCCGGGTGTCGTTAATATTCGCACCACGGAGCGCGTCAAAACAGGTCAGCCTCAAGCGGGCGCTGATGACGAAGAAATGCAGGAATTTTTCCGCCGCTTCTTCGGCGTGCCAATGCCTCGTCAGCAGCCTAATACACCCAATACACCAAACACCCCGAATACGCCGCGAAATAAGGGTAAGGGCGGCAATGTGCAGCAAGAAGAAGTGCCGCGTGGTGTCGGATCCGGCTTCATCATTTCGGCTGATGGTTACATCATGACTAACGCGCACGTGGTTGAGGGGGCAAGCGATGTGTATGTCACCTTGACCGACAAGCGCGAGTTCAAGGCCAAGATCATTGGCTCTGATACGCGTACAGATGTGGCGTTGCTCAAGATTGATGGTTCCAACCTTCCGCGTCTGGTAATTGGCGATTCGGACAAAATCCGCGCAGGCGAATGGGTGTTGGCGATCGGTTCTCCGTTTGGTTTGGAAAACACCGTGACAGCAGGGATTATTTCTGCCAAGGCGCGTGACACCGGCGACTATCTGCCATTGATTCAAACCGACGTCGCTGTGAATCCCGGCAATTCCGGTGGTCCGTTGATCAATCTCAAGGGGGAGGTCATCGGTATCAACTCGCAGATCTATAGTCGTTCCGGCGGATTCATGGGAATCTCCTTCGCAGTGCCGATTGACGAGGCGCTGCGGGTTTCCGATCAGTTGAAGGCGAGCGGACGCGTGACGCGCGGTCGCATTGGCGTGCAAATTGGCGAAGTGACTAAAGATGTCGCTGAGTCGCTGGGCTTGGCCAAGGCGCAAGGTGCGATGGTGCAACGCGTCGAGCCGGGCGGTCCTGCTGATAAGGGCGGTCTGGAAGCCGGAGATATCATTCTCAAATTCAACGGCGCCACAATTGAAAAGCCAAGCGATCTGCCGCGCATGGTCGGAAACATCAAGCCGGGTTCGCGTGCGACCGTCAACGTCTGGCGTAAAGGTAGCGCACGTGACGTCAGCCTGACTGTCGTGGAACTTGAGGCGGACAAGCCTGCCAAGGTCGAAGAGAAGAAGCCAAAGCAAGAGGCTGTCCCTAATTCCCTGGGCCTGATCGTCAGTGATTTGAGCGATGCGCAAAAGAAAGAGCTGAAGATCGAAAACGGCGTACTGGTCGAATCTGCTGTCGGCGTGGCTGCTGCAGCCGGTCTGCGTGCAGGTGACGTCGTGCAGCGGCTGAACGATATCGATATCAAGGATGCCAAGCAATTCAATGGTTTGGTTGCCAAGCTGGATCCGAAGAAGCGCGCAGCTGTGCTGGTGCGCCGCGGTGATTCGTCGCAGTTTGTTCCATTGCGCCCCAGCACTAGCGGCAATTAAGGATAGTTAGGGCAATCTAGGACAGGCCTCATTCAGGCTGGTCTGGTAATTTGATTTTGGTAAAGGCTGCATGCTTCACGGCATGCAGCCTTTTATCTGTCGCAGATTGAGGCGTTTGATGTCAGCCACTCACTTCATCGTTTATTCCCGGTCGTATTGTCATCTGTGCGAAGACATGGCGAATGCTCTGGAGGCATTGCGCCCTGATTGTGACTTCAACGTCGAAATGATTGATGTCGACGCGGATGAGGCGCTGGTCGCGCTTTATGATGAGTTGGTTCCGGTATTGGTCGGGAAGAAGGAGGGGCAGCCGCCTGTGCAGCTATGTCATTACTTTCTTGATGTGTCGGCAGTAAAACAGTTCTTGCTCGATGGAAATTAATCGTTTGTTGAATTTGGCACCACTTGGGCAAGCAGCATATTCATCGGGCGTTTTGGGTTGTAAATCGGCTATTCCCGGCAAACACCTTCTTCAAAGCCCTAATGACGGAAAGAATCTGCGCTGATGACGGTTCGTCAATGGTGATTCGGGTTTTAGCCCCTGAAATCCGGTAGAATGCTGGGTTGTACAAAAGCTGTTGTAAAGGCGCTCACTTGGGGGACGCTCCCATTCTGGGGCGCCTTTTTTCATCGTTTTCCGCAATTTAATGAACAATATCCGTAATTTCTCGATCATTGCCCACATTGACCACGGCAAATCCACGCTTGCTGATCGCATCATTCAGCTCTGCGGCGGCCTCTCCAATCGTGAGATGGAAGCTCAGGTGCTTGACTCGATGGACATCGAACGCGAACGTGGCATCACGATCAAAGCGCAAACCGCTGCGTTGCAGTACAAGGCGCTTGACGGCAATATCTACAATCTCAATCTGATTGATACGCCGGGCCACGTCGACTTCAGCTATGAAGTCAGCCGCTCGCTGTCCGCCTGCGAAGGCGCGTTGCTGGTTGTGGACGCATCCCAAGGGGTGGAAGCGCAGACGGTCGCCAATTGCTACACCGCGCTGGAGTTGGGTGTTGAGGTTGTGCCGGTTCTGAACAAGATCGACTTGCCGTCCGCTGATCCTGACAACGCCAAGAGCGAGATTGAAGAAGTCATCGGTATCGACGCCTCCGACGCGACGCCATGCTCGGCCAAAACCGGCTTGGGCGTGCAAGACGTCATCGAGGCCTTGATTGCCAAGGTGCCGTCTCCAAAAGGTGACCCCAATGCACCGCTGCAGGCGCTGATCATCGACTCCTGGTTCGATAACTACGTCGGTGTGGTCATGCTGGTGCGTATCGTCAACGGCACCTTGCGTCCGAAGGAAAAGATTTTCCTAATGGCGACAGAGTCTACCCACCTGACTGAAAGCATCGGCGTCTTTACGCCCAAGTCGCAATCGCGCGAGACGCTTTCCGCAGGGCAGGTCGGTTTCATCATTGCCGGCATCAAGGAATTGAAAGCAGCCAAGGTTGGTGACACCGTCACGCTGGCGGCGAACAAGGCTGCCGAACCGCTGCCGGGATTCAAGGAAGTCCAGCCGCAGGTGTTTGCCGGCCTGTTCCCGGTGGAAGCGAATCAATACGACGCCTTGCGTGACTCGCTTGAAAAACTCAAGCTCAACGATGCAGCGCTGCAATACGAACCTGAAGTTTCGCAAGCGCTGGGCTTCGGCTTCCGCTGCGGCTTCCTCGGTTTGCTGCACATGGAAATCGTGCAGGAACGTCTTGAGCGCGAATTCGACATGGACCTGATCACGACTGCGCCGACCGTGGTGTATGAAGTCGTGATGCGCGATGGCGAAGGCACCATCCTGATGGTCGACAATCCGTCGAAGATGCCGGAGCCGTCGCGGATTGAAGAAGTGCGCGAGCCTATCGTCACCGTCAATCTGTACATGCCGCAGGAATACGTCGGCTCGGTCATCACGCTGTGTACACAAAAGCGTGGCGTGCAGATCAACATGAGTTATCACGGCAAACAGGTGCAACTGACCTACGAAATGCCGATGGCTGAAATCGTGCTCGACTTCTTCGATCGTCTGAAGTCGACCTCGCGCGGTTATGCGTCGATGGACTACGAATTCAAGGAATACCGATCGGCAGATGTGGTCAAGGTCGACATGCTGATCAACAGCGAAAAGGTCGATGCGCTGGCGATTATTGTCCACCGCGCCAACAGCCAATTCCGCGGCCGTGCAGTGGCCGCCAAGATGCGTGAACTGATCCCGCGTCAGATGTTCGACGTGGCGATTCAGGCCGCCATCGGCGCCACGATCATCTCGCGTGAAAACGTCAAGGCCTTGCGTAAGAACGTGCTGGCCAAGTGCTACGGCGGCGACATCAGCCGTAAGCGCAAGCTGCTCGAAAAGCAAAAAGCCGGCAAGAAGCGCATGAAGCAAGTCGGCTCGGTGGAGATTCCGCAGGAAGCGTTCCTGGCAATTTTACAAGTGGATGAAAAATGAACTTGCAGTCCCTCTTAGGTAACTTCGCGCTGATTCTGTTTGTGCTGATGATCGTGACCGGAGTGATCTGGTTTCTTGATGTGTTCTTCTGGTCCAAGCAGCGTCGCGCCAAAGCAGACGCAGCATTGGCAGAGTTCGATGCGCGTATCGCCAAGCTGAGCGGTGAGGGCATAAAGAGCGATACCAATGGGCGTGCGGCGCTTGAAGCAAGCTTGTTGCGTCAGCCGATCTGGATTGAATACTCGGGAAGCTTTTTTCCGGTCATCGCGCTGGTGTTTTTCCTGCGCTCGTTTCTGTATGAGCCGTTCAAGATTCCATCGAGCTCGATGGTGCCGACGCTGCAGGTCGGTGATCTGATTCTGGTGAACAAATATACCTACGGTATTCGCCTGCCGATCATTAACAAAAAAATCATCAATGTGAATAATCCGCAGCGCGGCGACGTCATGGTCTTTAAGTATCCTGAAGATACGTCAGTTGACTACATCAAGCGTGTTGTAGGCGTGCCAGGTGATAAAATAGTCTATAAAAACAAGCGCCTAACGGTAAATGGTAAAGAAGTTTCTTACAAGCCATTGCCAGATTATCTGGATGATGGGAATCTGACGTACTATAAGCAATGGCAAGAAACGCTGACTGGCGTTGAGCACAACATACTGACCGACGAGCGGGCTCCGAATTTTGTGCCTGATCCGCATCAGTATCCAATGAGAGACCTGTGCTCTTACAACGCCGAAGGCTTTGCCTGCACGGTACCGACCGGTCAGTACTTCATGATGGGCGACAACCGCGACAACAGCCTGGACAGCCGCTATTGGGGCTTTGTCCCGGATGAAAACATTGTCGGAAAAGCATTCTTTGTCTGGATGAATCTGGGTAATTTGAAGCGTATTGGCAGTTTTCATTAAGTTTCTGTCAGGCATCATCTTTTTGGAGCAGGGGAGAAAAAACCTTTTTCAGGTATTTTTTCAGTCCAGGAAAATCCTACTGTCAGCCGACCATGGCGTCTGGTAACGATACCGTGGTTGGTTGCAGATAACGGGCCGGGTGGCCTGAGAGGTCGATCGAATGCGTTGCGGGCAAACAGCCGGGCGCATCCGGGTTTGGACTTCTAAGCGACGGATGAATAAATGGATCCATTAGTATTGCAAAATCGGCTGGGGCACACTTTCAAGGACGCTACGTTATTGCAGCAGGCCTTGACACATCGTAGCCATAGCAGCTTGCATAACGAACGCCTGGAATTCCTTGGCGACTCGATTCTTAACTGTGTCGTCGCCTCTCTTTTGTTTGACCGCTACAGCAAGATCGACGAAGGCGATTTGTCGCGCCTGCGCGCCAATCTGGTCAAACAGCAATCCCTTTACGAAATCGCCCAGCGCCTTGATTTGTCGCAGTTCCTGCGACTCGGCGAAGGTGAGTTGAAGTCCGGCGGGTTCCGTCGCCCGTCCATTCTGGCGGACACGCTGGAAGCCCTGTTCGGCGCCATTTTTCTGGATGCTGGATTCAATGCTGCGCGCGACGTGATTCGCTCGCTGTATATCCCGATTCTCGATACGGTTGATCCCAAGACACTGGGCAAAGACGCGAAGACCTTGCTGCAAGAATATCTGCAAGGGAAGAAGATCCCCTTGCCGCAATACAACGTGGTTGCCACGCACGGTGCGGCGCATAATCAGGAATTCGAAATCGAATGCCTGGTGCCCAAGCTGGAGATTCAGGTTTTCGGCACTGGTGGTAGCCGTCGCGCAGGCGAGCAGGCCGCAGCCAAACTGGCATTGGAAGCGGTGCAAGCCGCAATGGTTAAGGCGCCTGCGTCGGCACGCAAGCCGCGTACACGGACGACACAGCTTAAATTGGCAGGTATTGCGACGATACAGCCTGATGCTCCGAACGAGGAGCTGCCATTGCTGGCGGAGCAGGTTGCGACTAAAGTGGAAAATAAGGTGGAAAAGCCTGTCTCCATCAAAGCGGCCAAGTCCGACGCCGCAAAAGGCGACGCCAAAGCGGACAACAAAGTTGATAACAAAGCCGACAGCAAAGCAGAAACAAAGAACGACAAGGGTGACAGCAGGAGCGACAACAAAGCGCAACTGACTGCCACCGATTTGAACGAAAACCGAAGCGAGGCCGTGGCCTCTGCACCACCCGTTACACAAAGTAAAACCGCATGACAGACACTACAGCTCCTTCCGACGCATCGAACGATTACCGATGCGGATACATCGCCATTGTCGGTCGCCCGAACGTCGGCAAATCGACATTGATGAATGTGCTGGTTGGCGCCAAAGTCAGCATCACTTCACGCAAGGCGCAAACCACGCGCCATCGCATCACCGGCATCCAGACGATCGAAAACACTCAGTATGTCTATATCGACACGCCGGGTTTCCAGACACGCCACAGCAATGCCCTGAACAAGACACTCAACCGCACTGTTACGACAACGCTGACCGCGGTTGATGTGATTTTGTATGTGATCGAAGCCGGTACCTTCGGCCCGGCCGACAAGCAGGTGATGGCGCTGCTGCCGGCCAACGTGCCGTGCATTCTGGTGATGAACAAGTCCGACCGCAGCAAGGACAAATCGGTGCTGATGCCGTTCGCACAAGAAGTCGCTTCACAGCACAATTTTGTAGCGGTCGTTCCGGTCTCGGCGAAGCAACGTTTCCAGCTGGATCACTTGCAGGAAGAGATCCGCAAGCTGCTGCCGAATAATCCGCCGATGTTTGGCGAAGACGACATCACCGACCGCAGCGAGAAATTCCTGGCTTCGGAAATCGTCCGCGAAAAAGTCTTCCGTTTTGTCGGTGAAGAACTGCCATACACCAGCACCGTTCTGATCGAAAAGTTTGAGCAGGAAGGTGATCTTCGCCGCGTCTTCGCCGCCATTCTGGTGGAGCGCGACGGGCACAAAGCCATGGTGATCGGCAACAAGGGCGCGCGCCTGAAAGAAATCTCGACGCAGGCGCGTCTGGACATGGAACGCCTGTTCGGCGGTCCGGTTTATCTCGAAATCTGGGTCAAGGTCAAATCCGGCTGGGCTGATAATGAAGCCGGGTTACGTGCTTACGGCTACGAATAGAACTTATACATTTTATGGCTGAGATCATCGCCGATACTGCAGTTGGTCAGACACTCGATGCAGAAGCACTGAGCGCTGCGGCGACGCAGTCTGCGCTGGACAACGCCAAGAATACAGCCGCACCCAGACGCAGCACGCGCGCATCGGCAACGCCGCGCCGTGCCAAGGTGCCGGAAAAAGAAACCCGCATCCAGGCTCAGCCGGGATTTGTGCTGCACAGCTACCCCTACAAAGAAACCAGCCTGATCGTCGACGTGTTTTCGCGCGATCACGGTCGAGTTGCACTGGTCGCGAAAGGCGCCAAGCGCCCGCATTCCGCATTGCGTGGCGTGTTGCAGACCTTTCAACCTTTGTCGGTCAGCTGGGCCGGCAAGTCCGAAGTACGTACCCTGACCATCGCTGAATGGGTCGGCGGCATGCTGCCGCTGGAAAAATCCGCCTTGCTGTGCGGCTTCTATCTCAATGAATTACTCGTCAAATTGCTCGCGCGTGATGATGCGCATCCGGCACTGTTCGATCATTACGTATCGACGCTGAATCAGCTCGCACATGGCGAGTCCGCTCCCATCGTGCTACGCAAATTTGAGCGTGCCTTGCTCAAGGAAACCGGCGTTGCCGGCGACTGGACCAGGTGTGTCACCAACGGTAAAACGGTTGAGCCGGAAGAGACATATGTCGTCGATCCGGAGCAGGGCGTGCGCTTCCCGCGCTTGTCTGATGCCTGGCCCAAAGTCTCCGGCAAGACCTTGCTCGATATGGAGAAGGAAGACTACAGCGACCTCAACACGCAGACGCAGAGCAAATTCCTGATGCGCTCGCTGTTGTCGCATCATCTCGGCGGCGCGCAATTGAATACGCGACAGATTCTGATCGATCTGACGCAACTCTGAGCCCCCGGGAACAACGTGTTTAAAGATTTTTCCTGGTCGGGTATGGCGGCAGGTTTTGTCGCTGTGCTCATCGGTTTCACCAGTTCCGCCGCGATCATCTTCCAGGCAGCCGCCGCTGCGGGTGCAACTCCAACCCAGATCAGTTCGTGGATCTTTGCGCTCGGTCTGGGCATGGGCGTGACTTGCATCGGACTTTCCCTCTACTACCGTACACCTGTCGTCACGGCCTGGTCCACACCCGGAGCCGCCTTGCTGATCACCGGGCTGGCAGGCCTCTCGATGCCGCAGGCAATCGGCGTGTTCATGTTTTCGGCGGTGCTGGTCACCATTTGCGGCATCACCGGCTTGTTCGCACGCGCCATGAACCGCATTCCGATCTCAATCGCGGCAGCGATGCTGGCCGGTATTCTGGCGCGCTTCGGTATGGACGTCTTCGTCGCCATGAAGCTGGAGTTTGCGCTGGTGCTGCTCATGTTTGCGGTGTATCTGATCGCCAAGCGCCTCTTGCCGCGTTACGCCATCATCATCGTGCTGATCCTTGGCACCGTCTTTGCGAGCACGCGGGGACTGTTGAAGTTCGAGACCTTCCACGTGGCCCTTGCCACGCCGGAGTTCGTCATGCCTGAATTTGCCTGGACCAGCCTGCTCGGCGTCGGCATTCCGCTTTTTGTCGTGACCATGGCTTCGCAGAATGCTCCCGGCGTGGCGATCATGCGCGCCTCCGGCTACAACACACCGGTATCGCCATTGATGACCTGGACGGGCCTGACAACCCTTGTGCTGGCGCCTTTCGGCTGCTTCTCGATTTGTCTGGCGGCGATTACTGCCGCCATCTGCATGGGCAAGGAAGCGCATGAGGATGCCACCAAGCGCTACATGGCAAGCGTGGCCGCCGGCGTCTTTTACCTGGTGGCCGGCATCTTCGGTGCGACGGTCGTGGCGCTGTTCTCCGCGTTTCCCAAGGCGCTGATCATGGCGATTGCCGGATTGGCCCTGTTCGGCACCATCGCCAACGGCCTCACTGTCGCCATGTCCAATGAAAAACAGCGCGAGGCCGCGTTGATCACTTTTCTGGTCACAGCATCGGGCGTTTCTCTATTCGGTATCGGCACTGCATTCTGGGGACTGGTCGCAGGCGGTCTCGCCATGCTGGTGTTCAACTGGCAATGGAAAAGTACGCCGTCCTCAAATCCCTTTACACAAGCGACGCCGGAAGCAATGCACGATAAAATTCCAGCCTCGTCTTCACAATCACCTCACAGCGCACAGCGAAAATTGTCATGAGTTTCTTGAACCCTGTCGGTCCGGCCATCGAGCTGGGCATCAATATCGATCACGTCGCGACCCTGCGCAATGCGCGTGGCACGAGCTATCCCGATCCTATCCAGGCTGCATTGCAGGCCGAAGAGGCGGGCGCCGATGCCATCACCTTGCATCTGCGCGAAGACCGCCGCCACATCCGCGACGCCGACGTCGAAGCGATCCGTCCGCTGCTGCGCACGAGGATGAATCTGGAAGCCGCCGTCACCAGCGAGATGATCGATTTTTCTTGTCGTATCAAGCCGCAGGATTCCTGCCTTGTGCCGGAAAAGCGCACCGAAATTACGACTGAAGGCGGTCTCGACGTCGTGACGCACTTTGCGCAAGTACAAGCAGCGGTGAGGCAGTTGCAGGCCGAAGGCATTCGCGTCAGCCTCTTCATCGATCCTGACGACGAACAAATCAAGGCGGCCGCCGAAACCGGCGCGCCGGTGATTGAGTTGCACACCGGCCGCTACGCTGAAGCGCATGATCAGGCCGAGCAGGAAAAAGAACTGGAACGCGTCAAGGCCAGCGTGCTGGAAGGCATTCGCCGCGGACTCAAAGTCAATGCCGGTCACGGTTTGCATTACACCAACGTGCAGGCGATTGCCGCCATTCCGAATATTGCTGAACTCAACATCGGCCATGCCATCGTCGCGCAAGCGGTGTTCGTCGGCTGGCAAAAAGCAGTCAGCGACATGAAGGCCATCATGCTCAAGGCACGCCTGGACGCTACTGGCAGGGTCTGATCATGATCTACGGCATCGGTACCGACATTCTCCAGATTTCGCGTCTCAAGGCCACGCTTGAGCGGCGTGGCGACCGCTTTGCGGAAAAGATTCTAGGGCCCGAAGAGATGGTCAAATACCTCAGCCGTAAAGCCAAGGTCGAAGCGCGCGGCATCAGTTTCCTGGCGACGCGCTTTGCTGCGAAAGAGGCATTTTCCAAGGCGATTGGTCTGGGCATGCGCATGCCGATGACGTGGCGCTCGATGCAGACGCTCAATGCGCCCAGCGGAAAACCGATCGTCGTGTGTAGCGGCAAACTGAAAGCATGGATGGAAGAGCAGGGCCTGACCGCGCAAGTCTCGATCACCGATGAGGTGGAGTACGCGGTCGCATTTGTCATAGCGGAGAAAACATGAAGGCAGCAGGTCTGACAACACCGTCGAAACAAGCAAAAAAAGCGAAACAAGCTTTGGGCCCGGTCATGCTCGATGTGATCGGCACCACCTTGACGGCGGAAGACATTCGCCGCATTCAGCATCCGCTGACCGGCGGCGTCATCCTGTTTGCGCGCAACTACGAGAACCGCAAACAGATCACGGCGTTGGCGCAAGCGATCCACGCGGCGCGTCCGGGAGTCTTGATTGCGGTCGATCATGAAGGTGGCCGTGTGCAGCGCTTCAAGACGGACGGCTTCACACATCTCCCCGCCATGCGCGTACTGGGCGAACTGTGGGATCACGACGTACTGGAAGCGACCCGCCTGGCGACCGCCGTCGGTTATGTGCTGGCATCTGAACTGCGCGCCTGCGGCGTCGATTTGTCGTTCACGCCGGTGCTGGATCTGGACTTCGGCGTGTCGACGGTGATCGGCACCCGCTCTTTCCATCGCGACCCGCGTGTTGTGACACTGTTGGCAAAGAGCCTCAATCATGGACTGGCGCTGGCCGGCATGGCCAATTGCGGCAAGCATTTTCCCGGCCATGGCTACGTACAGGCAGATTCGCACATCGACACGCCGGTCGATGACCGCGCCTATCAGGACATCATTGGCGACGACGCCATGCCCTACGACTGGCTCGGCATGAGCCTGACGGCGGTGATGCCGGCGCACGTGATCTATCCTAAAGTGGACAAGCACCCGGCGGGATTTTCCAAGAAATGGCTGGGTATCCTGCGCAAGGATATCGGGTTCCAAGGTGTGATCTTCAGCGACGACCTCAGCATGCAGGGCGCCAGCGTCGCCGGGAGCGCCCTTGAGGGGGCGCAAGCAGCGCTGTCAGCAGGTTGCGACATGGTGCTGATCTGTAACTCGCCAGACAAGGCGGATCAGTTGCTGGCAGGCCTGAAGACCAAGGTTTCTGCCGCATCGGCGGCGCGCATCGCGGCGCTGGTGCCGCAAAGTGACGCCCCGGATTGGGACAGCCTGCAAAAGGACGAACGTTACTTTGTTGCTAAAAAACTGGTGTTGACGCTGATCTGAGTCGCTTCAGCACGCCCTTGCGTTACTACGCCAAAACGATATCAATAGCTGTCCACGAGACGAATTGCCCGAGCCAGCATGTCCGATACTTTGCCAACCGATCCCATTGATCTGCCGGATTCTTCGGACTCTTCGAATCTTCCGAACCCGCGGGATATCGTCCTTGAGACGGTAGCCAAGCTACCGCATCTTCCGGGCGTGTATCGCTATTTCGATGCGGAAGACAATGTCCTCTACGTCGGCAAAGCGCGTGATCTTAAGAAGCGTGTATCGAGCTATTTTCAGAAGAACCTGAGTAGTCCGCGCATCGCCATGATGGTCGATCGGATCGCGCGCCTGGAGACAACCGTTACCCGCAGCGAAGCCGAAGCGCTGCTGCTGGAAAACAATCTCATCAAGACGCTGCGGCCGCGCTTCAACATCCTGTTTCGCGATGACAAGTCCTATCCTTATCTGAAGATCACCGGCCACGCCTTTCCGCGCATGGCCTACTACCGTGGTGCCGTGGATAAGAAGAGCCAGTATTTCGGGCCTTTCCCGAATGCCTGGGCGGTCAAGGAATCGATTCAGATTCTGCAGAAGGTGTTCCTGCTGCGCACCTGCGAAGATACAGTCTACGCCAACCGGACGCGACCCTGCCTCCTGCATCAGATCCATCGCTGCAGCGGCCCGTGCGTCAATCTGGTGACGCAGGAAGACTACGCCCTCGATGTCGAGAATGCGTCCAAATTTTTGCGCGGACGCCAGACCGAAGTGCTTAATACACTTGAGCAAAAAATGCACGCCTACGCCGGCGAACTCAAGTTCGAGCAGGCCGCGGCGGTGCGTAACCAGATCACCTCGCTCTCCAGTGTATTGCATCAGCAAACGATGGAAACTGGTAGCGACGCCGACATCGACATCATCGCCGTCATCGTGCAAGGCGGTCGCGCATGTGTAAATCTGGCGATGGTGCGTGGCGGCCGTCATCTGGGCGATCGGGCCTATTTCCCTACGCATGTTGATGGCGCCATCCCGGACGGCGAAGAGTCGCTGGAAGCCGAAGTCATGAAGGCCTTTTTGGCCCAGCATTACATCGATAAATTCATTCCCGGCAACCTCATCCTTAATACCGAATTCGACGATCCCGCGCTGATGCTGGCGCTCATGGAGCAGTGCGGTCATCGCATCACGCTGACGTTGCAGCCGCAAGGCCAGCGTCGCCAATGGCTGGAGATGGCGCACAAAGGCGCAGAGATCGCGCTGGCACGCCTGCTGTCCGAGCAAGGCTCGCAACAGGCACGTACGCGCGCGCTGGTCGAGGCGCTGGGCAGCGAAGTCGAAGATGTCGAAACCCTGCGCGTGGAATGCTTCGATATCAGTCATACGCAAGGCGAGGCGACGCAGGCCTCGTGCGTGGTATTCCATCATCACGCCATGCAGAACGGCGAATACCGTCGTTACAACATCAACGACATCACGCCGGGCGACGATTACGCCGCGATGCGCCAAGTGCTCATGCGCCGCTATGAAAAAGTCGCCAATGGCGAAGGCACCATGCCCGACATCGTCTTGATTGACGGCGGCAAAGGGCAGGTTGAAATGGCGCGTCAGGTGTTCACCGAGCTGGGACTCGACATCAGCCTGATCGTCGGTGTCGCCAAGGGAGAAGGGCGCAAGGTCGGTCTGGAGACGCTGGTCTTCGTCGATGGCCGCGCGCCACAAGAGCTGGGTAAGGAATCGGCGGCATTGATGCTGATCGCGCAGATCCGCGACGAAGCGCACCGCTTTGCGATCACCGGCATGCGCGCCAAACGCGCCAAGGCCAGGCAGACTTCACGGCTGGAAGAGATCGAAGGCATCGGCGCCAAACGCCGCCAGAAGCTGCTGGCGCGCTTCGGCGGCTTGCGCGGCGTCGCTGATGCCAGCATCGATGAGCTGGCATCGGTGGAGGGGATTTCACACACACTGGCGGAAGAAATCTACCGTCAATTGCATTGAATTCCATTGATTCAGCGGCGGGTGCTTGCCTGCCATTGAATTCCACCTCAATGCCTGCATGTAGCTGGAGACCTGGCAGGAAACGCCTGAAGCCTTTCAGCCGCAGCACTGATTTTCGTACTGATTTCTTCCGGTAACAGGTTTTAAGAGGCGGCTCTGATACTATCTCGGTAAATTTCACTCCGCGCAGAAGTTCACGATAATAAATAAACGTATGCCATTCAATATTCCCATTTTGCTTACCTGGTTGCGTGTCGCCCTGATTCCACTGGTAGTCGGTGTGTTTTATGTGCCGGAAATCGGGTTGTCGCGCTACGAGCAAGGTATTGCATCGACGATCATCTTCGTCGTTGCCGCCGCGACCGATTGGTTCGACGGTTTCCTCGCCCGTCGCTGGGATCAGACCTCTGCATTCGGCGCTTTCCTTGATCCTGTCGCAGACAAGCTGATGGTGACCGGCGCTTTGCTGGTGCTGGTACATTTGGATCGTGTGCATCCGATTACTGCCTTCATCATCATCGGTCGCGAGATCGCGATTTCGGCGCTGCGCGAATGGATGGCGCAAATCGGCGCCTCCAAATCAGTGGCAGTCAGCTCGCTCGGAAAAATTAAAACCACTGCACAGATGATCGCCATTCCGATGCTGCTGTTCTACGGCGATCTGTTCGGGTTCATCAATACGCAGGTGCTGGGCAAGTGGTTGTTGTTGATCGCCGCTGTGCTCACAGTATGGTCGATGTTTTACTACTTGCAGAAGGCATGGCCATTGATAAAAAAAGTGCAAGAAAGTAAAAGTGGCGCTTGACTTCCTCTATGGAAGCTCTATAATAGCGCTCTGTTGTTGATGCGGGAGTAGCTCAGTTGGTAGAGCGATACCTTGCCAAGGTATAGGTCGAGAGTTCGAGCCTCTTCTCCCGCTCCAGAATTACTAAAGGAAGCGCAAAACGCTTCCTTTTTTCATTGTGAGAGTTCGCATCAATCGAAAAAGCTTCATGGAATTTCAGTAGAAAATCTGTTGAAGTCGGTTGAGAAAAAACAGTCGCAATAAGCAACGAATAGACAGTAATATCAGTGTCCCCTGGCGGGGTAGCAAAGTGGTTATGCAGCGGCCTGCAAAGCCGTTTACGCCGGTTCGATCCCGACCCCCGCCTCCAAATGCTCCATGCGGGAGTAGCTCAGTTGGTAGAGCGATACCTTGCCAAGGTATAGGTCGAGAGTTCGAGCCTCTTCTCCCGCTCCATATTAAAAAGGAAGCTCAGCAATGAGCTTCCTTTTTTCTTTTCTGCTCCAACTTTCGCTTCCATTTTCACCCTCACTTCGGCTTCCTCCCGGCTTGTTTCCTGCCTGCACCAGCGCAGTGCGCTAAATATTGAATTTGTGTCGTATTTTGTCGGATGTAATTGTTTTTTATGCAATTACACTCTACATTGGCATGTCGTTCAATCGCGGTTCATTAATCGCAATGGCGTATAACACGGGGGTGTAAATATGGATGCATTTCAAAAAGAGATCGACGAGAGAACCAACCTGACCAGCTCAAACAAGTTTGAGTTGCTGCTTTTCCGTCTTGGCTCGGATCCGCATGGCGTACGTTCGGAATTATTCGGTATTAATGTTTTCAAGATCCGTGAAATTGTTCCGATGCCCGAAATTACCAAGGCTGCCGGCACACGTTCTCCGCTTCTGGGCATGGTCAATATCCGTGGTCAGATCATCTCCGTGATCGATTTACCCGCGGTAGTTGGCTGTACGCCTAAATCCGGCCTGAATATCTTGCTGGTTACCGAATATGCTCGCAGCACGCAGGCATTTGCAGTCGAGTCGGTTGATGAAATCGTGCGTCTCGAATGGAGTCAGGTCTTGTCGGCAGAATCCAAGGCCGGCGGTAATTTTGTCACCAGCATCGCGCGACTTGACGATGATCTCAACAGCAGCCGGTTAGCGCAGGTGCTTGACGTTGAGCAGATCTTGCACGAGATCATGCCAACCGAGCGCGACATGGAGTTCGTAGGTATAGAGCACATCAAGCTCAAGCCTGGCTCAATCATCATCGCTGCGGACGATTCCAAAGTAGCGCGGTCTCTTGTCGAGAGTGGTCTGAAGGCACTGGGATTACCATTTCGCATGTATAAAACGGGCAAAGAGGCTTGGGAAGCACTATTGGAAATTCGTGGTGAAATCAAGGCGCAAGGGGTACCCATCACGGATCGTGTAGCGATGGTGCTGACCGATTTGGAAATGCCGGAAATGGATGGATTCACGCTCACACGCAACATCAAACGCGACGATGCATTGAAGGCGATTCCAGTGGTGATTCACTCTTCGTTGTCCGGCTCTGCCAACGAAGAGCACGTCAAGAACATCGGTGCTGACGGCTATGTGGCCAAGTTTGTGATTGAAGACCTGACTGCAGCTATCAGTAAGGCGCTGGGAGGAAAATAGTTTCCGTCAGCGCATCGTCAGGCGATCGTCAAATAAATACGTAAAATGCCGCTTGTCATTTCTTGCAATGACAAACGGCATTTTTTCATTCTGGAAGAACTGGGTAATCCAGGCCACGCAATATTTGCCGCAATGCAGTTCGTCCAAGTCCGCAACGATTGGCTGCGCAAGAATGTAAAGAACGACCAGACGGCACGATGCGTTCGGTTGCAACGCCCGACTATCTCTTATACTGACGTCCTTTCGTTAATTCTGTATCCGTCGACTGTTTTCAAATCACGGCCAACGGAGTCTGATCCAGCTATGCTTATTCCACAACTATCGTCTACCCAAGATGCCGCGCTGTCATCGGCTTTACAGAGCCTGATTGACGACAAAACCAAGCCGCAGGGAAGTCTGGGCGTGCTGGAGTTCATCGCGCACCGCATAGGCCTGATCCAGCAGACCTCCAGCCCGCGTATCGATCGCACGGCGATTGTCGTCTTCGCTGCGGATCACGGTATCGTCGCTGAGAATATTTCGGCTTATCCGCAAAGCGTGACCTGGCAAATGGTGGAAAATTTTTTGCAACAAGGTGCCGCCATCAATGTGTTTGCGCGTCAGAACGACTGTGCCTTGCATATCGTCGATGCCGGCGTGAATCACGACTTTGGCAAGCGCGTTGAACTGATCGACAGAAAAGTCGGGCCCGGCACGCGCAATTTCGCAAAAGAACCTGCGATGACCGCTGAGCAATGCCAGCAAGCGATTCAGCACGGCATGGATCTGGTGGCGGCGATGCCGGTTGACGTCATCGGCTTCGGTGAAATGGGCATTGGCAACACCACAACTGCGGCCGCGCTCATGCACAAGATTACCGGTATTGCCGCGGCCGAATGCGTGGGGGCCGGCACCGGTCTGGCGGCAGAGGGCATTCGCCACAAGCAGCAGGTCATTGAGCAGGCGGTGGCGCACCATGCGGGTATCGAGGCACCGATGGAAATCTTGCAGACCTTTGGCGGTTTTGAAATCGCCATGATGGTCGGCGCCATGCTCAAAGCGGCAGAGCAGCGTTGCGTGCTGCTGATCGACGGATTCATCGTGACATCGGCCTTGCTGGTGGCGGCAAAGCTGCAGCCCGCGATTCTCGACTACTGCGTCTTTTCGCATTGCTCGGACGAGCATGGACATCGGCGTATGCTGGACTATCTGAAGGGACGTCCGTTGATGCAGCTCGATCTGCGTTTGGGCGAGGGAACCGGTAGTGCGTTGGCCCTGCCATTGTTGCATGCGGCGGTAAATTTCCTGGCGCAGATGGCGACATTCTCCTCGGCGCAAGTCAGTGAGAAAAGCGCCTGACATGTCGGTCGTTCCCAACGCCGGCTCCGGCTTGCGCTATCAACTGCGGCTGTTCTTTACGGCGCTGCAGTTTTTCACCCGCTTGCCGGTACCGCGCTGGGTAGGGTTTGATGCGGCGTGGCTGCAGCATGCCACGCGTTATTTTCCGGCGGTCGGTATTCTGGTCGGGATGGCATGTGCGATTGTGTATGGGCTGGCTGCGCTCGTATTGCCGCAAGTCGTGGCGGTATTATTGTCGACGGCTGCTGGGATTTATCTGACCGGTGCTTTTCATGAAGATGGTTTCGCCGATGTTTGCGACGGTTTCGGCGGCGGTATGCAGCCGGCGCGTATTCTGGAGATCATGCGCGATTCGCGTGTTGGCGCGTATGGTGTGATCGGTGTTGTGATGCTGGTCGGACTGAAGCTCGCTGCACTTGCCAGCCTGCCGTCGAGCCAGGTCATGCCGGCGTTGCTGCTGGCGCATCCGGTCTCGCGCTGCCTGGCGGCGGGCCTGATCTGGCGCATGGATTATGTACGGGAAGAGGGTAAGGTCAAACCTCTGGCGCAACAAATGAGCACGTTTGAATTTGCCGTCGCTGCATTTACCGCTTTTCTGCCGGTCGTGCTGTGTGCGGCGATGGGATGGTTTGCATGGCAAGGATTGCTGTTGGCGCTGCTGCTGGGTTTTACCGCCACGGTTTTCCTTGCGTATAAATTTCAGCGCCGCATCGGCGGCTACACCGGCGATTGCCTCGGCGCTGTACAACAACTTAGCGAAATCGCGATTTACCTGGGCCTGCTGGCTGTGGTGTCGCCGGCATCGTCCTTATAGACAGAAAGGTCCATCATGTTGCTGCATCTAATTCGTCATCCTCAGCCTGTCATCGGCAAGGGCCTCTGTTATGGCAGCAGTGATCTTGCCGTGACTGAAGAAGACTGCCGCAAGGTGCTTGATCAGGTCAGCCCGGTCCTGCCGCCGCATGCGCCTTTATATTCCAGCCCGCTGCAACGTTGTGTCTTCCTAGCCGAGCCTTTGGCGACAGCACTCAGCGCCGGTCCCGTGCGTTACGACCCTCGTTTGATGGAAATGCACTTCGGCACCTGGGAGCAATGTGCCTGGGACGATTTGCCGCGTGCGGAGATTGACCAGTGGGCGGCTGACGTCGTCGGCTACCGTCCGGGTGGCGGCGAGAACGTGCTGCACGTGGCGCAGCGTATCGACGCGTTTTGCACCGATCTGCTGTCGCGCGGCCATGGTCAGGCGATTATTGTTTGCCACGCCGGCACCATTCGAATGCTGCAAGCACGGGCCTTGAATTTGTCCGTACCCAAGATGGCGGAGCATGCTGCAATCAATGCCCATGCCATTGCTTTTGGGGAAGTGCTGACTTTGCAGCTCTGAGGCCAAAGCAGGCCCGGGCAGACCCAGGAAGGCTCAAAGGGCCTCATCGAAAGCCTGGTGAAAATGGTGTTGTTCATCATCCACATCAAAATCGGCATAGTTGTTCAAAAGGAAGCCTTTGCGCTTCCTTTTTTCATGGCCGCACGCAAAGCAAAGTGGGCATGGGCGTGGCGCCCGGGGGCACTTTCAATAAAGTCGCTTCAAGTCATTGTTTTAATGCAAGATTTCTTCAAAAAAATGGCTGTTGATTTTGGCTTTTTTTCTGCAACACTAGAAAAAGCTGGGTGGCTAAAATAGTAAAATGTAGAAAAAAAGACAATATTTATAAATCGACAAGCTAGAGCTCATGTCTGACATTTCTCTCAAAAAAATTCTGATCGTCGACGACAGCAAAGTCTCGCGCATGGTGATCAAGGCGCACATCCTCGCCGTTCATGCTGACTGGGTCGTGCAAGAAGCCACGACCGGCGATGAGGCTGTCGCCATGATTGAGAAGGATCAGCCCGATTACTGCACCATGGATATCAATATGCCGGGCATGCTTGGCACGGACGCCGCCGAGATCATTCTCGGCAAATATCCCGGTGTGCGTATCGTGATCTTTTCAGCAAACATCCAGGAAGCCGCGCAATCGCGCGCGCAGCAGCTTGGTGCTCTGTTTGTCGCCAAACCGGTGACGGAAAAATCCATTGCGCAGGCAATCGGCTATTTCACCGGTGCCACAGGTGCCGCCGGACTGACGGGGGCCGTGTGACAGTCCTGTCAGAGATCGAACTTGATGCGCTCACCGAAGTGTTCAACGTTGGTGCAGGCCGCGCCGCGTTGAGCCTGAGCGAAATCGTCGGCGAGGAAGTCTTGCTGTCGGTGCCATCGATCGAGATACTCAAGGCCGACGAGGTCAATGACCGCGTGTTGACGCTCAAGGACAACAAGTTTGCCACCGTCAGCCAGTTGTTCACTGGTCCTTTCGACGCCGAAGCCGTGCTCCTGTTCACGAAGAACTATGCGCTGGAAATCGTGCGCGACATGATGGGCTCGCAGATGAGCATCGAGGATCTGGCGGAGTTCGAACAAGAAGCCATGTGCGAGCTCGGCAACATCATCCTCAATGCCTGTTTGTCGGCCATGGCCGACATGCTCAAGATCAGTCTCAGCAGTTCGCTGCCGAGCTATACCATGTCGTCACCAGAGGAAATCACTGCGCGCCTGGCCGAGCAGGGTCGCGACGACAGCTACATCCTGGTTCTCCACATTGATCTGGTGTTGGAAAAACACCATACCGAAGGTCATCTGATTTTCCTGCTGAGCTCTACATCGCTGAGCAAGCTGATTTCACATATTCAGCAGTATCTGAACAATATTCTCTAAACGGTATGTCCATGAGCAGTCCGGTTCCACTTGGTTTTTCAGCAGATGAGGTTGTCAACAACGTCAACCTGGGACTCGTCGTGGTCGATCGCGACTTGCAGATCCTGCTGTGGAATGACTGGATGAGCCGTCACAGCCGCATCGGCCGCGAGCAGGCGCTCAGGCAAAACATCATCGCGCTGTTCGGCGAACAACTTACACCGGGCTTCCTGCGGGCACTGAACAACGCCATCGGCTACGGCTTGCCGGCAATCTTGTCCAGCGCATTCCATCGTTCGCCGTTGCCGCTTTTTGTCGAACAGGATAAAAGCGATGTGCCGGTGCGCATGCATCAATCCATCATCATGACGCCGCTGCGATCCGACGACGGGCAGCCAACATGCCTGATCCAGATCAGCGACTCCAGCACCTCGGTCAAGCGTGAAAAAATGCTGATGTCGCATTCCGATGCGCTCAAGCGAGAGGCGATTACCGACAGCCTGACAGGTATCTACAATCGCCGTTTCTTTGACGAGAGCTATGCGCTGGCGCTGCGCGACGCCAAGCGCAACCACACCAGCCTGTCGGTGCTCATGATCGACATCGATTACTTCAAGCAATACAACGATCATTACGGTCATGGCGAAGGCGACAGGGCACTGAAACTGGTCGCCAACGTCCTGCGCGCGCAAATGCGCCGCCCCAACGACGTCTGTGCGCGTTACGGCGGCGAAGAGTTCATCATGCTGATCCCGGGCTTTACCGACGTCCAGGCGGAGAAATTTGCCGAAGGTCTGCGCGTCAGCGTCAGCGATCTAGGCATTCCGCATGAGAAATCCCAGTCCGGCGCGCACATGACCATCAGCGTCGGCGTCTGCACCATGACACCTGATGTCAGCAGCGACGGTACGGCTTTGCTCGACAGCGCCGACGAAGCGCTATACCGGGCAAAGAAGCAGGGACGCAATCAGGTCGTCAGCGGCGTTTAAGCGCGGTTCTGCCTGTTTTTGAACGGAAGCGGAACAATCCTCGCAAAAGCTGAACGGACGCGGCTTGCGCATTGTCATAAACAAGTTATCAACAGGGTTGACCACATTTTCTGTGGGTAACTTTGGTGCGCGCCAACTTGTCGATATGGCTGCATTCGCCCGCTCGTCGATCTTGTGGATATCTTGCGTATAATGCGCTCCTTGATGCTTTTTGCTGTCTTTACCGCCTCGCTCATGCGCCGATTCTGTTTTTTGTTGCTGGCATTCCTGTTTCCCTTGCAGTTATTTGCAGGGACGCTTGAGCCTATGGCAAAGCAACTGAGTGAGACACCTGCGATCGTGCTGGCTGCTCAAGCGCACTCACAAGATGGCGCGCAACAATCCGCATGCGAAACGGCTCACGATATTGTTGACATCATGGCCGGAGAGATGAGTGACCAGCCCGACAGTAAAAAACTGACGGCGCAAGGCGATCTGGAAGACCAGACCTTACCGGTTCCTTTGGCCACCTTGCCACTGGATTGGCATCCTTTCCCTCATTTTTATCCCCTCGTGAACGACGGCACCTCCGCGTTCATTGATCTGCAGCGTCCTCCACCGCTAGCCTGACCGCGCGCTCTCCGACACGGTGCAGCTGATCGTTTTCGATCAACTGCGGCACCGAGATCGGCTGTTGCGCGCATCTCTCTATTTTTCACCGGTTTTCATCGCTATTGCCCTGCGGCGGCGGCATCGCTGCTGCAACTTCTCGTATTTTTTATTTAGGAAGCACCATGAAACGCGTCATTCTTTTTCTCGTCACCAATCTTGCCGTGATGCTGGTCCTGAGCGTGACCGCCAGCGTTCTCGGCATCAATCGCTACATGACGGCCAACGGCCTCAACTTCGGCATGCTGCTGATGTTCTGTGCGCTGATGGGCTTCGGCGGCTCGTTCATTTCCCTGTTGATGTCGAAGACCATCGCCAAATGGTCCACCGGCGCGCGCGTCATCGCGCATCCGCAAAACTCCACGGAGATGTGGCTGGTCGATACCGTCAACCGTTTGGCTACGCGCGCGGGTTTGAGCATGCCCGAAGTCGCCGTCTATGACGGCCCGCCAAACGCCTTCGCCACCGGCGCCAGCAAGAGCAGCTCGCTGGTGGCGGTATCGACCGGTCTGCTGCAAGGCATGACCAAGGAAGAGGTGGAAGCCGTCCTGGCGCATGAAGTCGCGCATATCGCCAACGGCGACATGGTCACGCTGACGCTGATCCAGGGCGTGGTGAATACCTTCGTCATGTTCTTCGCGCGTATCGTCGGCTACTTCGTCGACTCGGCTTTGCGCCGCAACAACGAGCAGTCGTCGGGCCCCGGCATCGGCTACATGGTGACCGTAGTTGTCTGCGAAATCGTCTTCGGTATTCTAGCCAGCGTGATCGTCATGTACTTCTCACGCCAGCGCGAATACCGTGCCGACGCGGGCGCAGCATCGCTGATGGGATCATCGACACCGATGATCGGCGCGCTGCGTCGCCTGGGAGGAATGGAAGCCGATGGTTTGCCGCAAAATCTGCAAGCCTCCGGCATTGCGGGGCGTGAGTCGTGGATGGGTTTGTTCTCCAGCCATCCGTCGATTGAGTCGCGCATCGCTTCCTTGCAGAATCGTGCACGCGCCTGATCGCATAGAAAACGCTGTGTGCTCTGCAGCATTTGTACAATCGTGATAAATTTCTGTGTGGCGAAAATTTCGAAATAGTTTGAATTTTCTGCACACGATGTTCTCGGGGCGGGGTGAAAATCCCCACCGGCGGTAATGTTGCGATGTGATTGCAGCGAGCCCGCGAGCGCTTGGTGGACGCCCGTCCGTCAAGGTCAGCAGACCTGGTGAGATCCCAGGGCCGACGGTCATAGTCCGGATGAAAGAGAACGGAAATCTGCCGCGCGCATGCACGCTTGCATGCGCCTGCTCGTTTCCATGCGCCCTGTTTTAGTCACCAAACAGGAGTCCTGAACAAATGCAACACGCAGCAAACAATACCAATACTTCTCCCGCCAAAAATCGCATCGCTTTTATCCAGGCTTGCTGGCACAAAGAGATCGTCGATCAATGCCGCATTTCCTTCACCGCCGAAATCGCTAAGTTGGGCTTCCCGGAATCCAGCATTGATTTCTTTGAAGTCCCGGGCGCGTTTGAAATCCCTCTGCACGCCAAGTTGTTGGCCAAGACCGGCAAGTATGCGGGTATCGTCGCCTCCGGCCTGGTTGTCGATGGCGGTATTTACCGTCACGATTTCGTCGCTACAGCAGTGATCAACTCCCTGATGAACGTACAGCTGGAAACCGAAGTGCCGGTTTTCTCCGCCGTGCTGACACCGCATCATTTCCATTCGCACAGCGAGCATCAGGAGTTCTACCACGCGCATTTCGTGGTCAAGGGCCAGGAAGCCGCGCGCGCTTGCGCCGACACGGTCGGCAAGATCGCGCGTCTCAACGCAGGGCAAAGCGTGGCACCGGTGCTGAACGCGGCCTGATTGGTTTTTGCGGGTTGGCCGGGTAACTGGTCAAGACAGAAGACGGACATTGCGAAAGCAGTGTCCGTTTTTTTATGTCCGACTGTGAGGTCTGAGGAGTAAAGAGAAAGAGGGCGGATGTGAAATCCGGTCAGGAATTTGTAGCATCTTGTTACAAGGCTTACCGGGTACTGACTGGTTATCGGGATCGAATTGGATTTTAATAGAGTCAATAGTTAAACGAGTTCTTAGCCGCGTAGTACCTTCTTTTCAGCGCGAAGTTCAAGCTCGAATCTCAAGCACATAACGCATACGCATCTTCAGATGCACCCAAGGAGCCATCGTGAAAAAATCTCTTCTCTCCGTGACAGTCGTATCGGTTGGCGTGCTCGCCGCAAGTCTGTTTGCGGCACCGGCGATGGCCGCGCATGTCGGCGTTGGTATCAATATCGGTGTGCCGGTGTACGCACCGCCACCACCAGTGTATTACGCTCCGGCCCCGGTCTATGCGCCGCCACCTCCGGTGTATGTGCGCCCAGCCCCGGTTTATGTCGCCCCTGCGCCAATTTACGTTGAGCGAGGCGGTTACTACCACCGTGGCTATGGCCCCGGCTATTATCGCCATGGCTACCGTCACCACGGTTATCACGACCGCCGTTGGTAATCACTGATAGTGGCCGATATGCCTGACCTCAGTTGCCTGAGTTACCCACACTGAGTTACCCACACTTACCCACAAAAACGGTGGATAAGTTTGTGAGCAAGTCTGGGGGAAACTGCTAAGTGTTTGATTCCGAAGAACTTAGTTGTCCCGCCTCAAAATAAGGCAGTTGGTGACAACATTGAAGAAATGTTAAAGACGCATTGAATAAGTCTTGAAGAAGGAGTCCTATTTGGACTCCTTTTTTTCTGGCTGTGCGACCGGGCCATCCAGTTGTGTCTTGGCAGCTTTGGCGGCATCGTCTTCTGCCGGATCCAGATAGCGTTCTACCGCGCCAAAGAAACGGTCATAAAAATGACCGGAGCGGATAGTCTCGCTAGCGACGCGCACCAGCGAATCGTCACTGGAGCCGAACGGCATCGATACCGAGCCCAGCACGCCGACGCCCAGGCTGGCAGAGTTGTTGGTCTTCTTCAGCGCGTAGCGATCCTGCGTTGCACTCACAAATAACGAAGCATTGTGGTCTGCCTTGCCGTTGGGCGCGCAGACGATATGAAAAGCAATCTCCACGTGCTGATCGGCTTCCGGTTGAAAGCTCTTGGTGCCGTCGACGATATTGGCCTGGGCTTTGCTGATGATGTAACCCTGACCCAGCAATGCGCGGCGTGCTGCCTCGCAGACCGCATTATCGCTGGCACCGAAGCTGCGTGAATAGGTGTCGGTCTCGCTGAAATCTTCCTGATGATAGAACGACGGCTTTGACGTCGAGCAGCCTGCCAGGCCGGCAACGCCGGTGATCAGCAGGGCATAAACGGATAACGAAGGAAGCAAGCGGCGCATGCCTGGAATCTCCTGATGATAGGTCAATGCTGCAATTGTAAATTATCGGCAAGGTCACAAGTCGAAGCAGAACGTAAGGATCGGTAACAAGTTGGCGGCCGGCAGCATCAATATCGACTCCCCGATATACTTGTCATTCGAATAGTTATTGCTGGTTATTTGATTGGATCACCTGAAAACGTGCGATCAGCGCTGCAAAGTGCGCCGTAACGTTCTTCATTTTTGTTGTCATCTTTTGCCAATAACCATGCGCAGTACCATGAGCAATGTCACGAATAGACCGGAGAACACATGGAATCGTTGCAAAAGCTGCTGGGAATCGACCTGCCGATCATTCAAGCACCGATGGCGGGCGTACAGGGACATGCGCTGGTAACGGCAGTCTGCAATGCCGGCGGCCTGGGTTCTTTACCTTGCGCCATGCTCACGCCTGAAGTGCTGCGCAAAGAGCTGGAGCACATTCGTGCCGGCACCGACAAGCCCTACAACGTCAATTTTTTTGCGCATACGCCACCCGAACCCGATGCAACGCGCGAAGCCGCATGGCGTACCGCACTGGCACCGTACTATCGTGAATTCGGCATCGATGCCGACACCATCCCCACAGGCCCCGGTCGTGCACCTTTCACAGCCGAAGCCGCCGAACTGTTGAGCGAATTCAGGCCTCCTGTGGTCAGTTTCCATTTCGGTCTGCCAAGCGCCGCATTGATCGCTCGTGTACGCAGCTGGGGCGCCAAAGTGCTATCTTCCGCGACCACCGTTGCCGAAGCGCGCTGGCTTGAAGAGCAGGGCGTCGACGCCATCATCGCGCAAGGCCTGGAAGCCGGAGGGCATCGCGGCTTTTTCCTGTCGCACGACATTTCCACGCAACTCGGTACCTTCGCCTTGCTGCCGCAAATCGTCCGGGCCGTGAACATCCCCGTCATCGCCGCAGGCGGCATCGTCGATGCCAAAGGCGTTGCTGCCGCCAAATTGTTAGGTGCGGCAGGCGTGCAGATCGGTACAGCCTACATGCTCACGCCCGAGGCAACCACCAGCGCCATTCATCGCGCCGTGCTGAAGAGCGATGCCGTTGAGCACACCGCGTTGACCAACTTGTTTACCGGCGGTCCTGCTCGTGGCGTGGTAAATCGCCTCATGCGCGAACTCGGTTCGCTGAGTCCTGCTGCGCCAGCTTTTCCCTTGGCGACTTCTGCGATTGCGCCGTTGCGCAGCAAGGCAGAGAGCTTGGGCAGCGGAGATTTTTCTCCATTGTGGTCGGGGCAGAATGCGCGCGGCTGCAAAGAGATTCCCGCCGCCGAACTTACGCGCGAGTTGGCTGCAGGCTGGTAAAGCGCTGGATTTGATACTGGATTTGGTCAAGGTGCAGCAGCGTTGCCTGGGAAACGCTGCTCGACGTCCGGTAAGAGGAGAATAAATTGACGAAGATCAGCTTCATGTAAGAAATTCTACTCAAGCTTCAAAATTATTCATTTCAGCTGAAAGATAACGTGTAAGGTTTATTGCGGTATATCAATATACTGTGCTGAACGCGAGTCACAAGCTTGAAAGAATTCATGCATAGTATGACCTTGGTCCTGCATGTTATATTTCCCCTTGGAAATATTTTGGATGTAGGGGTAGCAGCCAGATTCGAACAACCGACGAGCTAAAAAGATAGCGATGGACAAAATAAAGAAAGCGGAATTGGAGCGGATCCGCAGAGAATTGATCAATGCGCATAATCGTGCGGCCTGGCATATGGCGGCAACGATTATCAAGGCGTCTTTGGTAAAGGGGGGCATGGACGAGCCTCCGACCGCGCGGGAGCTGGCCGATCTGAACGCAACGATCACCAATTTGCGCAGTGTTGCCGAAGACGCGATCGAGCTTCTGAAGAAATAACTCCCCTACGATCCACTCTTCATTTGTCCTGGTATCCAGGACGATTTTCTTGTTTCCGCGTAGAAATACGATGGCGACCGGGAATGCAATTTATTGAACATCAGATGGCCTTGCGATGTCTTTATATTTATTAGCGTGATTTTTCCGGTATTTGACGGCATTTCTTTTAAATATTCATAATTGAATTTTTGTTTGCATGCCGCAAAGTATGGAAATGATCGGAAATGTTTTACACTGGCAATAAATCGAAAATATTCGAAAAATTAAGTATTCGCTCTCACTTTCAACCTTGCAAGATACCAATTACCCAAAATGGCAGATGATCAATATTTCCTGGTAGTGGACGATTTTTCCACGATGAGGCGCATCGTTACCGGTTTGCTCAAAGAGCTTGACTTCACCAAGATGGCTGAAGCTGAAGACGGCTCCGCGGCCATGAAGATACTGGAGGGCGGTGCGGCTGCGATCACGTTCGTTCTGACCGACTGGAACATGCCCGTGATGGACGGTCTGGCCTTGCTCAAGAAGATTCGCGCAACGCCCTCGCTGGCGCATTTGCCGGTGCTGATGATCACCGCGGAAGCGAAGAAGGAAAATATCGTTGAAGCAGCGCAAGCCGGCGCAGACGGCTATATCGTCAAGCCGTTCAACGCAGCTACATTGAAAGAAAAAATCGAGAAGATTTTGGCAAGACGCGCAAGTATGGCGGCTGGCTGATAGCCAAGCTAAGTCTTATCGTGATCGCTTAACCCGAGACCGGCAGCCTGCAAAAAGCAGGTGTTAGCCGGGGATGGCGAAGTAAGCGCGGATGTCGCCAGGCGTCCATGATTTGACAACCACGCCATCCAGCAGCACGCGATATTCACTGTGTCGTGCACCATCTGCTGTCGCGACCGTGCGGCTCTGAAGCAAATACTCAACATTGTTGATGATGGTCGGTAGTTCAACGCAATCGTGACCGTCAGGCATTCTGTAAATCTCCCTTGAATAGAGCAAAATCGTAGCACGAAGCAGGTGTCGGGCGCGTTCTCACATGTGCAACTTAGGTGAAATATTTCTATTTCATTGTCGTGTCACTAATAGCTTCGGCAAAAAATGTGCAGTTATACAGTCGAACCTGCACATTTCATTGTCATTGCAATCACGTGCTGATATCACGCACCACGCACGCGTGAACTGCCCCTCATGATCATGCCGACCCCGCATCAAAAGCAGAAGTGCAAAGTTTTCATCTGCACAGACACATCTTTCAGCACGTGATCCGCGCATCAGTTGCCATTGAGTTGCCACTGCGTTGGCGCTGAATCGCCACTGAGTCACAACAAAAATCACCCCGGAACCCACTCCAGTTCAACCTGTGAAAGCATGCCCCGGTAGCACGTGCGGCGCGCGACTCTTTGCACAAATTTGCGAGGTTTTACGCCGCGTTGACGAACTTCTGAGGTGCCTCTTTTTATACTGGCATCCATGCATGGGTGATCGCGTCTGTCGATGCGATGAGGCCGTGCTGATCAGACGCGAGGAAGAGCATGATGACTTTCGATTGGCTCTTGCATGTGCTGGCCGTATTGGCGGCAGGACTACTGGCTGCAATTCTGTGGGTTGTGGCAAACCAGGATTTGCCCAGATAGACGTTCGTGGGATCCGGAGCGGCAGGGCACAACGCCAAGCGTCAGTGCCAAATTCAGGCGTCATTTTTTAGGCAGGGGAATCATGAAGTATTTTCAGAAAATCGCATACATCGTCGCTACAGGCATCAGTCTGGTCATGGTGACCGGAATGTTGTTGCTGCTTGCCGCAACAGAGCCTATCTATCCTTTCAATAGCTGAGTTTTTTCCTCGCCCGGGGTTTGTTCGCGCGCTGCGCGTACAGCAGATATTTGCGCGCCTGCATTCGGAGAGGATGCGTCCACCGAGCTGCAGCAATCCCTAACGGATCTGCTCAGGGATCAGCATATCTACATCGATTCCCACGGATCTCACTGGTTGCCGGGTATCGCGGTAAGATGTATGCCTGCATGCAACACGCCTACATCTCCCGGCAGCTCAGGAAAACCACCGAATTTTATGTCCTCCATGTCTTCCCCCTCGTCATCTTCTTCCGCTAGTTCAGCTTCGTCATCGCCATCGTCGCCATCTTCCATATCACGTCAAGTGGTCATCATCGGCGCTGGCGCTATCGGCGCAATGAGCGCACTGCACGCGATTGATCAGGGTATGCAGGTCACTATCGTCGATCCGGGTACGCCTGGCGGCGAACATGCCTCCAGCTATGGCAATGCAGGCTGGCTATCGTCGCACTCCATTCTCCCGCCATCCGAGCCGGGCGTCTGGAAGAAGGTGCCGGGTTTTCTGCTCGACCCCTTGGGGCCATTGTCGATTCGCTGGCGCTACCTGCCGCGCACCTTGCCGTGGCTGCTGCGCTATCTGATTGCCGGCTCGACCGAGGCGCGGATCACCGAGACGGCTAAAGCATTGCGAACCCTGCTTGCCGGTGCCGCCCCTTTGCATCAACAGATCGCCGAGAAGGCGGGTGTCGGTCAACTGATTGAGCTCAGCGGTCTGCTGCACGTCTATCGTTCGCGGCAGCATTTTGAAGGCGACGCCAGAGGCTGGCGTATCCGTCGTGAATTGGGCATTGGATGGCAAGAGATTGAAGCTGAAGAATTGCATCAGCGAGAGCCTGATCTGGATCCCGGTTATGGATTCGGCGTGTTCATCAATGAAGCCGGTCATTGCCGCAACCCGGGTGCCTATATCGCAGGACTGATTCAGCACGCCTGCGATCGCGGCGCAAGTCTGCGCGCCGTCAAGGCCACCGGATTCCGTTTTGCCGGTGATCGTCTGGCTGCGGTGCAAACCGAAGAGGGCGAGATCGTCTGCGATGCCGCCGTCATCGCCGCCGGCGCGCAAGCAAAGATGCTGGCGGCACAAGCGGGCGACAACGTGCCGCTGGAAACCGAGCGCGGTTATCACGCCATGGTGGAACATCCGGAAGGCCATCCACGCACACCAATGATGATCATGGATCGCAAGGTCATCGCCACGCAGACCGAGCTTGGCTTGCGCGTGGCGGGGCAGGTTGAGATTGCCTCCTTCGAGGCTGAGCCGGACTGGCGTCGTGCAGAAATCATGCGCGACCTCGCGCTGCAACTTTTCCCTGCACTACCACGCGATCTGCCGGCCAGCCGCGTGCGCTACTGGCTGGGACGGCGTCCCAGCATGCCGGACGGCTTGCCCTGCATCGGCCCGTCAACACGCAGCGCAGATGTGATCCATGCCTTCGGGCATGGCCATATCGGACTCGGCACATCGGCGAGAACCGGGCGTCTGGTTGCTCAGTTATTGGCTGGGCAGAAACCGGAAATCGATCTGGCGCCGTTCAGCGCACAGCGATTCTGATTTGAAGTCAATCTAAGGCAGAGAACATGCCGGCCCGGTGATCATCATCCGGACCGGCAGCGGCTTCTTAGTGGTTATGACGCGGCAAGACCTTCGCCACGCCTTGATACTTGACTGCCAATTCCATACAAGCGCCGGTTTCCAATTGGCCGACAGTGCTGCGATAAATCTCTTGCCATGGGGTCTGGCTCGGCGGCACTTCCGGAATACCTTCCGCCTTGCGCTTGGCCAGCTCTTCGTCGCTGATCAGCATGTCGCAACGGCCGGTATTGAGATCGATGCGTACCTTGTCGCCATCGCGCAGGTAAGCCAGACCACCACCCACGGCGCTTTCCGGCGACGCGTTGAGGATGGACGGGCTGTCCGAGGTGCCTGACTGGCGACCGTCGCCCAGTGTCGGCAGCGTGGTGATACCACGGCGCAACAGCGCATCAGGCGGTTGCATATTCACCACCTCGGCGGATCCCGGCCAGCCGACCGGGCCTGCACCGCGAATCACCAGGATCGTGTTTTCATCGATGCCCAGCGCAGGATCATTGATACGCGCATGGTAGTCGTCAGAGCCATCAAACACCGCCGCCTTGCATTCGAAGATGCCTTCACTGCCCGGTGTGTTCAGATAGCGCTCGCGGAAGGTCTCCGAAATGACGCTGGTCTTCATGATCGCGAAGTCGAACAGATTCCCCTTCAACACCAGGAAGCCCGCACGCTCGCGCAGCGGCGCGTCAAAGCGGAAGACAACTTCACGGTCGTGGCTCTCGCGGCCTTCCAGGTTTTGCACCATCGTCTTGCCGGTAGCGGTAAGACGATCGGAGCGCAGTTTGCCCGCCTGTTGCAGCTCCCACATGATGGCCGGCACGCCGCCGGCGCGGTGGAAGCGTTCACCCAGATATTTGCCTGCCGGCTGCATGTTGAGCAGCAGTGGTACGTCATAGCCGTATTCCATCCAGTCTTCCGACTTCAGTTCGACACCCGCATGGCGCGCCATCGCCATGATGTGCGGCTGGGCGTTGGTCGAGCCGCCGATAGCTGCGTTGACCACGATCGCATCGAGGAAGGCTTCGCGCGTGAGGATCGCGGACGGACGCAGATCTTCATGCGCCATGGCGACGATGCGGCGGCCGGTCTCATAAGCCATCTGGCCGCGTTCACGATACGGCGCCGGAATAGCCGAGCAACCCGTGAGTGACATGCCCAGTGCTTCCGCCATGGCGTTCATGGTCGACGCGGTGCCCATCGTATTGCAGTGACCGGAAGAGGGCGCTGACGCTGCCGCGATTTCCAGAAATTTGTCGTTGTCGATCACGCCCGCCGACAACTGGCGGCGGCCCTTCCAGATCGCCGCGCCGGAGCCGACCAGTTCGCCGTCCATCCAGCCGTCAAGCATCGGCCCGCCTGACAAGACGATGGCGGGGATGTCCACCGTGGACGCCGCCATGATCTGCGCGGGCGTGGTCTTGTCGCAGCCGGTGGTCAGCACCACGGCATCGATCGGATAGCCGTGCAGGATTTCCACCAGGCCGAGGTAAGACAGATTGCGGTCAATCGCCGCGGTCGGACGGCGGCAGTTTTCAAAAATCGGATGCAGCGGAAACTCCATCGGAATCCCACCCGCATCGCGAATGCCGTCGCGCACGCGGCGCGCCAGTTCGAGGTGGATGCGATTGCATGGGCTGATGTCGCTGCCGCTCTGCGCGATACCGATGATCGGGCGGCCGGAACGCAATTCTTCGGCGGTGATGCCGTAGTTCATGAAGCGCTCGAGATACAGCGCGGTCATGTCGATATGATCGGGATTGTCGAACCAGTCCTGGGAGCGGAACCGGCGGGGTGTCTGTTGATTCTTCACTTCTTTACCTCAGTTGATAGGTGATGTTGAGCCAGGCCCGGCGTGTCGGCGATGAAGGAAAACAGTCCGCCTGCGAGCGGTTGCCTTGCCCGCTCTTCAGACGACAGACCTTTCCATGCTGTTGTGACATGAACCGTCCGCAAATCGTTTCCGCCGAAGACCAGCTTGGTCACATTGGCGCAAGGGAAGGGAATGACTCCCGCCAGCTCGCCCGATGGCGAAAAGCGCTCTATGCGCCATCCGCCGAACAAGGCGACCCACAGAAAACCCTCAGCATCGACAGCCATACCATCGGGATAACCGGTGCCTTCGATTTGTACGAACGGACGCTTGCGTGATAGTGTTCCTGCAGCGTCGACATCGAAAGCATATACCGTTCGCTGCAATGTGTCCGTGTGATAGAGCGTTTTGCCGTCCGGACTCATGGCCGGACCGTTGGTGATGACGTAGCCGCGATCCTGCGCCTGCATCCCGCGTGACCGCTCCCATCGATACAGCACGCCGCTCGGGCGGCTCTCTTCATTGTCCATCGTGCCGAACCAGAGCCGCCCCTGGCCGTCGACAAAGCCATCGTTGACGCGGTTGCCGGGCAAGTGTTGCTCAACCGGCTGAATCAGCGAGAAGTCCTTGCTGTCCCGGTTGAACCGGTAGAGACCGCCCTGCAGTCCGCAGATAAAACTGCCGTCGTCACAGGGCGCAATGAATCCCGGCGCATGCGGTGTCGGCCAGCTTTGACGCTCACTACCATCGGCGGCGCAGCGATGGATCGCCTTGCCCTTGATATCGACGAAATAGACCGCTTTGTCCTGCGCGTGCCAGATCGGGCCCTCGCCCAGTTCGGCGCCGACCGGCCAGACACAACCGGGCACCGAGGCAGTCATGCGCCGTACCAGCCGGCGTCGACGAAGTAATCGCGGCCGGAACATTTGGCCGCGCTGTCGGACGCCAGAAACAACGCCAGCGCGGCGACGTCATGTGGCTCCACGCGTTCGTACAGACATTGCGCTGCGAGGATCTTGGCTTCCTCTTCCGGGCTGTGCCACAGACGCATCTGGCGCGGTGTGCGCACTGCGCCGGGGATGATGCAGTTGACCCGGATGCCATGCGGGCCGAGGTCGCGCGCCAGACCACGCGTGAGGCCTTCGATCGCCGCCTTGGCCGTCATGTACAGCGTCAGGCTCGGCAAAGCCAGATGCCAGGAAATCGAACCGAAGTTGAGAATCACGCCACGGCCTTGCTCGCGCATGCCGGGCGTCACCGCCTGCGCACAAAAGAACTGATGGCGCAGGTTGACCGCCATGCGCTGATCCCAATATGCCGGGCTGACATCAGCGATCTTGTGGCGGTCATCGTTGGCGGCGTTGTTGATCAGGATATCGACGGTGCCGGCCATTTTTTCGATGCCGATGAAGGTCGCCGCCAGCGCATCCAGATCGAGCAGGTCGCAATGCAGGAAGGTCGGCGGCAGCGCAGAATGTTTCAGCGATTCTTCCAGCGCACGCGATTCTTCCAGCGCGATATCGAGGAAGAATACCTGCGCCCCTTGTCCGGCAAAGGCCTCCACCAGCGCTGCACCGATGCCGGTGCCGCCGCCGGTGATGACGACGCGCTTGCCGGCCAGACTACGATAAATGGCGTGTTCCACGGGAGTGGATGGGGCCGGCACGGTTTGAACTGATACGGTCATTCTGAAGCACTCCTGGAAGAGGGTGAGGTTCCCGCCAGGCCACGCCCGGCAAGATGGTGATAGAGGGCGCGAATGCCGAAGGTCCACGGTGCGATGGCGTCGCAGCGCTGCACGCGATTGACCAGTGCACCCAGCGCCGGACTGGCGATAGTGACGCGGTCGCCCAGATGATGGGTAAAGCCGGAACCGGCTGCGTCGCGATCCTTGATCGGCGAGAACATGGTGCCGAGAAACAGCAGGAAGCCGTCCGGATACTGATGATGTGTGCCGCAGGTCTGCGCCACCAGATCGAGCGGATCGCGGCTGATCTCGCGCATGAAGCTGGCGCCGTTCAGACGGAATCCATCATCCTCGCCTTCGATCAGCAAGGTGACTTCCGCCTGACGCACGGTATCGATGGTGAAGCGCTCATCGAACAAGCGGATGAAAGGGCCGATGGCGCACGAACCGTTGTTGTCCTTGGCCTTGCCCAGCAGCAGGGCGCTGCGGCCTTCGATGTCGCGCAGGTTGACGTCGTTGCCCAATGTGGCGCCGACCGCTTCTCCGCGGCTGTTCACGGCCAGTACGATTTCCGGCTCGGGATTGTTCCATTGCGATTCGGGATGCAGGCCGACTTCGGCACCCAGTCCGACCGCCGACATGGCCTGCGATTTGGAGAACACCTCCGCATCGGCGCCGATGCCGACTTCCATGTATTGCGACCAGGCGTCGCGCTTGAGCAATTCCTGCTTCAGCTTCATCGCCGCTTCCGAACCCGGCCGGATCGCCGACAGGTCGGAGCCGATACTCGCTTGCAGCTCCTTGCGCAGCGACTCCGCGCGGCTGGCATCGCCTGCGGCTTTTTCTTCGATCACGCGCTCCAGCATGCTGACCGCAAAGGTCACGCCGCAGGCCTTGATCGGTTGCACGTCGCAAGGCGCCAGCAATCGTGGCAAGCGTTTGTCTGAAAATGGATCAAGCGCATCGCGAACCAGATCCGCTACGCTGCCCAGTGACTCGCCCGGTGCGTGGCGCGCCAGCGCCAACAGGTCATCGGCGTCCAGCAAGTCTGCTGAGGTCGGTGCGGTGGCAGTGATGTCGAACACCTCGCCACGGCGAACCACGACGACGCAGGGGCCATTGATTTTGCTGTTTCGCCAGACGCGTCCGACCAGCAAGGCATCGGACAAATCCGCCGGTAAAACCGCTTGTGCCTGAATAGATGGCATCGTAGATTGCATAGCACTTCCCTGTGTAAATAGTCGTATTGATTTCAGCGCGGTCTTTACGCTGAGTGCGCTTAGCGTCCTGAACGGGTGCTGACGTCCACCCACACTGCCAGCATCAGAATGCTGCCCTTGACGATCATCTGCCAGTAGGTGCCGACATCGAGCATCGACATGCCGTTGTCCAGACTCGCCATCACCAGTGCGCCGATCAGTGCGCCGTAGATGGTTCCCGATCCGCCGCGCATGGAGGTGCCGCCGATGAAGCAGGCCGCAATGGCGTCCAGCTCACCCATGCTGCCCGACGATGGCGAACCCGCCGCCAGACGCGCCGTATTGATCAGACCGGCGAGCGCGCACATCACGCCCATGATCCCGAACACCCACAGCTTCACCGACTGCACGTTGACGCCCGATAGCCGCGTCGCTTCCATATTGCTGCCGACCGAATAGATACGGCGGCCGAACACCGTCTGCGTCGTGATGTAGCTGAACAGACCGAGCAAGGCCAGCAGCAGCAAGACCGGCACCGGGATGCCGTCATAGCTGTTGAGCGTGCGCACAAAAGCCAGCAGCACGCCGCCGATGATCAGCACCTTCACCGCGTCGCGCCACAGCGCATGCACCGGCAGTGAGTGACGCACTCGGTTGACGCGCTGACGCCAGGTCAACACCAGCGCCAGGACGAACAGCACGATCACCAGCGCCACGCCCAGTTGTTGTGGCAGATAGCCTTGTCCCAGATAGACCAGCTCGCTGGACACCGGCGCAATCGTCAGACCGCCCGTGACACCCAGCAGTACACCGCGAAACGCCAGCATGCCGCCGAGACCAACGATGAAAGAGGGGATGCGCATGTACGCCGTCAGGTAGCCGTTGAACAAGCCCAGCGCGAGGCCGCACAGCAAGACCAGCGCCAGATTGATCGGCAGCGGAAGATGATAGGTGACATCCATGATCGCCGCGATGCCGCCAAGCAGGCCCAGCAGGGACCCGACCGAGAGATCAATCTCACCGGCGATGATCACCAGCACCATGCCGCAGGCGAGAATGCCGGTCACCGACATCTGGCGCAGCAGATTAGAGAGGTTGCGCGGCGTCACGAATCCGCCTTCGGTCTTCCAGCTGAAGAAGGCCCAGATGATGGCGATGGCGATGAGCAGCGCCATGATTTTGTAGCGGCTGAAAAGCTGCTTGATGTTGGTCGAGCTGATCGAGCTAAGTGAGTTAATCGAGTTCATACGGATTGATTCCAGGTTGTTTTACTTATGCTGTGGCTTGCAATGTGCGGTGCTGCGGCGATTGGTTGATGGCCGCCGCCAGCACCATCTCCTGCGTCAGATCCTGATTGACGAAATCACCGCGCAGCTTGCCTTCGCCGATGACCAGTACGCGATCGGACACGCCCAGCACTTCCGCCAGTTCGGACGACACCATGATCACGGCCACGCCTTGTCTGGCCAGTTCTGAAATGAGCCGGTAGATCTCCGCCTTGGCGCCGACGTCGACACCGCGTGTCGGCTCGTCGAGGATCAGCACCTTCGGCCGCGCCAGCAGCATCTTGGCCAGCACGGCCTTTTGCTGATTGCCGCCCGACAGTCCCGTGATCGGCAGGAAAGGGCTGGAGGTCTTCAGCTGCATGCGTCCGATCTCGTCCTGCACCGTCTTCAGTTCGGATTCGGCATCGATGCGGGTGTGGCGAGAAAAGTCCTTGAGCACCGTCAGCGTGATGTTCTGGCCGACGCTGAGGTCCGGCACGATACCGTGCTGCTTGCGATCTTCCGGCACCATGCACAGGCCCAGGCGAATCGACTTGAGCGGCGTCGCGGTATCGACCTTGGCGCCATGCATGAACACTTCGCCTTCATGGCGTCCGGGATAGGCGCCGAACAAGGCCGACACCAGTTCTGTACGGCCTGCGCCGACCAGTCCGGCGATACCGAGAATTTCACCGCGACGCACCGAAAAGGACACATCGTCGACGCGCTTGCGTTTGGGATTGTCGACGTCGAAGCAGGTGACATGGCGCGCTTCAAAAATCACTTCACCGATCTCGTGGTCGCGCGTCGGATACATGGTGGTGATTTCACGGCCGACCATCTGCATGATGATCTGGTCTACATCCAGCGCTTGCATCGGCGTGGTGGCGATGTGCTTGCCATCACGGATCACGGAGATGGTGTCGCACACCTCGGCCACTTCATCGAGCTTGTGCGAGATATAAACGCAGGCCACGCCCTTGGCCTTGAGGTCTTTGATGATCTTGAGCAGGACCGCAATTTCCGATGAGGTCAGCGACGACGAAGGCTCATCGAGGATCAGCAAGCGCGCCTTCTTGTTGAGCGCCTTGGCGATTTCCACCAGTTGCTGATGGCCGCCGCCGTATTGCATGACCGGCAGGGCGACGTTGATGTCGGGCATGTTCAGCTCGCGCATGAGTTCTTCGGCGCGGTGATACATGGCCGGATAATTCATGCGGCCGCCGGGCAGTGTCAGCTCATGGCCCATGAAAATATTTTCCGCCACCGACAGCTCGGGCACCAGCATCAGTTCCTGATGGATGATGACGATGCCGGCCGCTTCCGTGTCGCGCACCGAGTGCGCCACCAGCGGCTTGCCGTCCCACAGGATCTCGCCATCCCAGGTGCCGTGCGGATAGACGCCGGAGAGGATTTTCATCAGTGTCGATTTGCCGGCGCCATTCTCGCCGCACAGGCCGACGCATTCACCGGCCTTGATCTTGATGTCGATGCCATCCAGCGCGCGGACGCCGCCAAACTTCTTGACGATGTCCTTCATTTCTAACAAGTACTCAGACATGCATGCTCTCGTGGAGTAAAAACTGCGCAATAGCCGTGGCCGGGTCGCCACAATTCACGCGTAACCGCTAACTGCAATCAGGCAAAAAAAACGGCAATGCCGGACAGGCTTGCGGCCTGCCCGGATTGCTTCTTGTTTTTGTTATTTGCCGCTGATTTGCGCTTGTGTGTAGAAGCCGTCATCCACCAGCACATTGACGTTGGCCTTGGTCAGAGGAATCGGCTTGAGCAGCACCGTATCGACTTTCTTGAGGCCGTTGTCGTATTGCGAGTTGTAAGCCGGCTTCTCGTTGCGGGCCAGATGCACCGACAGATTGGCGGCTTCCGTGGCGATCAGCTTGAGGGGTTTGTACACCGTCATGGTCTGGGTACCTGCGACCACGCGTTTGACCGCGGCCAGGTCGGCATCTTGTCCCGAGACCGGCACCTTGCCGGCCAGTTTTTGCGCCGCCAGCGCCTGGATGGCGCCACCTGCCGTGCCGTCGTTGGAGGCAACAATGGCATCGATCTTGTTGTTATTGGCGGTCAGCGCGTTTTCAACGATGGACAAGGCTTCCGTCGGATTCCAATCCTTCACCCATTGTTGGCCGACGATCTTGATGTCGCCCTTGTCGATGTAAGGCTTGAGCACCTTCATCTGACCTTCGCGCAGCATCTTGGCGTTGTTGTCGGTCGGCGAGCCGCCCAGCAGATAGAAGTTGCCCTTCGATTGCGCCTTGACCACGCCTTCGGCTTGCATTTCACCGACCTTTTCATTGTCGAAGGAGATGTAGGCATCGACGTCCGCGTTGAGGATCAGGCGGTCATACGACAGCACCTTGATACCGGCCTTCTTGGCTTCCTTGATGGTGTTGGTCAGCACGGTCGCGTTGAAGGGCACGATCACGATCACGTCAACGCCGCGCGAGATCAGGTTTTCGATCTGCGAAATCTGGCGTGATTCGCTGGCGTCAGCCGACTGGACGAAGACCTTGGCGCCCAGCTTTTCTGCGGCGGCGGTAAAGAAATCGCGATCGCGCGCCCAGCGCTCAACGCGCAGGTCATCGATGGAAAAACCGATTTTCGGATTTTTGGCATCCGCCATGGCGCTTGTGCTGACCAGCGAGATCGTGGTCACCGCCATCAATGCCAAAACACTTTTTTTCAGGATTGCGTTCATTGCCTGGTCTCCAGTTTCATTATGATTTTTAAGGGGAATGCTCCCGTGCATGGTCGGCGTCAAACTTGCGTTCCATTTTTTTACCGGCGACTTTTCGTGGTTTGATTTGTGGTTCGCCGCCCTGCCGGGAGGATGAAGCGGTTCGCTGTCCCGCCCTGCAAACTCAGGTGGGAAGGCGCTCCGCTCATCTGCTGCTCATTTGCTTTCATTTGCTGCTCTGCCATCATTTCCTTGCAGAAGATCCCTGCTGGTTTTGATGTGGGGCCATACTAGCAACCAGCGACAGGCGTCTACAATTACGAAATTCACCAACCGGGATAGCGATTCTTTCTATTGCAGTTGCACAAAGCGGTATTTGGACTGACGCCGGCCTGACGCGTCGTTACAATTGATGGCGCTGAATAAGAACAGCAACCCAAAGCAAGTCATAAAAAATAGATGGCATTTTGTTAATCAAAACGTCAATCAAAAAATGCTGATCGTTGGAGGAAGCCGTCACCGTCCTGTTGGTCGGTGAGGCAAGGCAGTTGGGGCATCAGGAGACTATGAAGTGACAAGAGTACCGACCGTGCATCGCATCGCGCTACTGTTCAACGGTAACAAGATATTCGATCGCGACATCATCGCCGGCATCGGCGAATACCTCACCAGCACGCGCGCCTCGTGGGACTTGTACCTGGAGGAAGACTTTCGCTGCCGCCTGCAAGGCATCGAGCGCTGGCAAGGTCACGGCATCATCGCCGACTTCGATGACCCCGCCACGTGCGAAGCCCTCGCGGGAGTGCACCTGCCGGTGGTGGCCGTTGGCGGCTCCTATGCCGACGCTGCCGACTACCCGCAAGCTATTCCCTACGTTGCGACCGACAATTTCAAACTGGTGAAACTCGCCTACGATCATCTGATCGAAGCCGGGCTGCAAAATTTTGCCTGCTTCAGCCTGCCCAAGGCCGACGTCAATCGCTGGGCGCAAGAGCGCGAAAAAGCCTTCGAAGCGCTGATGCAGCGCGACGGTATTCAGGGACACATCTATCGCGGCGTCGGCACCAGCGCGCCATCCTGGGATACCGCCGTCGAGCAGCAGATCGCCTGGGTGCGCAGCCTGCCCAAGCCGATCGGCATCATTGCCGTGACTGATGCGCGCGCCCGCCAGTTGTTGCAGGCTTGCCTGTGCGCAGGCATTGCGGTGCCCGAGCAAGTTGCGCTGATCGGTATCGACAACGATCCGCTGGCGCGCATCCTGACGCGGGTGCCATTGAGTTCGGTGATTCAGGGAACGGTCGAGATGGGGCGCACGGCAGCGCACCTGCTGCACCAGATGCTGCACGGCGCACGCTTTGCCGACACGCGCATCCTGGTGCCGCCGGCCGGCATCAACGTGCTGGCGTCGAGCCGGCACGAGGCACGCAATCATCCCCACGTGATGCAGGCCATGCATTTCATTCGCCAGTACGCCTGCCAGGGCATCAAGACCGAACAGGTGGCCGACTATGTCGGCATCTCGCGCTCTTCGCTGGAGTGGTACTTCCGCCGCGAACTGGGTCGCAGCGTGCATGACGAGATCCTGCGTTTCAAACTGGATGCCGCCAAGCGCTTGCTGCAACAGGCCGACAGCAACGTTGCCGACATCGCCGTCAGTTGCGGCTTCACCTCAGTGCAATACATGCACGCCGTGTTCAAGCGCGAACTCGGATGCACGCCACGGGAATATCAGGAGCAGATGGCCGCCGATGCGCCGCCACCGGTTGCACTCCCAAGGAAGAAATCTCCCGCTGCTGCATCGATATTGAGAGAACACAACGTGTAAGCAAAGTACGAGCACTTAGGAACACGTAGACAAACGCATAGACGAACGCATAAGCAATCAAACGAATGGATTGACGCATTCAATCCATCGCCAATTTTTCAGACGATGACACATTTCACAATCACCAGCGCTCCCGCCGACCATGGCATCACCCTCTATACCTTGCGCAATGCCCACGACATGCGCGTCGTCATCAGCGACCGCGGCGCCACGCTGATTTCATGGTGGGCACCTGATCGCTACGGCCGCGAAGCCGACGTCCTGCTCGGTTATCCAGACTGCGATGCTTACCTCGCCAATCCTGCCTTCTTCGGCGGAGTGATCGGACGCTGGGGCAATCGCATTGCCAATGGCCGGTTCACCCTGGACGGCGTCGATTATCAGATCGACCGCAACGAAGGCGACAATCATCTGCACGGCGGGAAGGGGGGATTTCACCTGATGCCATGGCAGGTGCAGGCCGATCCGGAAGGGCTGAGGATGACGCTGGCGTCGCCGGACGGCGCGGCGGGGTTTCCCGGCAACGTGCTGGCCTCGGTGCTGTACCGGCTGGATGACGACGGCCAGCTGCGCATCGACTACACCGCAACGACCGATGCACCCACGCCGATTAACTTGACCTCGCACGGCTACTTCAACCTCAACGGCGGTACCGGCGACATCTGCGACCACATCCTCTCCATCGATGCCGACGCGTACCTGCAAGTTGACCGCAGACTGATTCCTGAAAAAGTCGCCAATGTCGCCGGCAGCGCCTTCGACTTCCGCCAGCCTGCGCCCATCGGCCCGCGTCTGGCATGGCCCGACGAACAGCTCAGCGTGGCCGGTGGCTTCGACCACTGCTATTGCCTGCGCCGGGCCAACGATGATGTTGATGAGCCGGGACGCAAGGCCCAGCCGCTGCGCGACGTGGCGACGGTCTACGATCCGGGTTCAGGGCGTGAGCTGACCGTCTCGACCACCGAGAACGGCCTGCAGTTCTACAGCGGCAATTTTCTCAAAGGCGTGCAGGGGCGCGCGACGCAAGCCTATGCCATCCACGATGGCTTTTGTCTGGAAGCGCAAGCCTATCCGGATCAGGTCAACACGCCCGAGCGCGAAGCCGTCATCCTGCGGCCGGGCCAGGTCTACCGCCAGACTACGGCATACCGGCTGAGCGTGAGGAAGTAGTCTGTTTTGAAGGGAATCAGGCCGCAGGCCGCCTGTATCGCCCGTCCCGCCTGGATGTTAAGAGCGTCATATCGCTGTCACACTAGTTAACTAAAATTGCTGGTTAAACAACAATTTGCCGTTTTGCAGTTAACAGGGACAGGGATCACGTGGACACCGATTTTAGCCTTGCGCCGATGGCAGGGCGTCATATGCAACAACCGACAGCCAGCGCGCTGGCGGTGAGCGTACCCGCAGTCACCTTCGAAGAGAACAACGCCAAGGTGCTGGAGGTATTCGGACGCCATCGCGAGCTGATCAGCCTGCCGGTGCTGGAGAACGGCCACCCGATCGGACTCATCAGCCGCAATATCTTCATGTCGCAGATGTCCAAGCCTTACCATCGCGAGCTCTACGAAAAGAAGAGCTGTATCGCCTTCATGGACAAAGACCCGCTCATCGTCGAAGTCGACACCTCCATCGAGACGCTCGGTGCGCTGGCGGTGGAATCCGGCGACAAGACGCTGGCAGACGGCTTCATGATCGTCAACCAGGGCAAGTTCACCGGCCTCGGTTCCGGCCTGGATCTGATGCGCATGATGGTCGCACTGCAAGCAGAAAAAAATCGCCAGGTCATGCAAAGCATCGACTACGCCAGCGTCATCCAGCGCGCCATGCTGAGCGCCTCGCGCACGGCGATGTCGCAAGCGCTGGCCGACGCCTGCCTGATCTGGGAGCCGCGCGACGTCGTCGGCGGCGACTTCTATCATTTCGAGCGCTATGCCGACGGCTGGTTTGCCGCCGTGGCCGATTGCACCGGGCACGGCGTACCCGGCGCCTTCCTCACGCTAATCGCGTCCTCATCGCTCAAGCAAGCGTTGGAACAGCACGGCCCGCACGATCCCGCACGCGTCATGGGCGAGGTCAATCGCAGCATGAAGACCGTCCTCGGCCAGCACGCCACGGCAGAGCAGCGTTCCGAATCCGACGACGGCATGGACGCCTGCTTCTTCTGGTTTGAAGCCGCCACCGACAGCCTGACCTACGCCAGCGCCAAGATGCCCTTGCTGGTGCTCCTGCCCGGCGCAGAAGAAGTGCAGACCTTCGACGGTGCGCGCACCGGCCTCGGCTATATCGACACGCCCGACGACATGAAGTGGAGCAACCGTAGCGTGCAACTGAGTGAAGGCGCGGTCGTCATGACCGCCACCGACGGCATCATCGACCAGATCGGCGGCCCCAAGAACATCGCCTTCGGCAAGCAACGGCTGCGCAACGCCATGCTCGCCAACCGTGATCTGCCCATGGCCGAATTCGGCAAGAAGATCATGGAAGAACAAAAGAACTACCAGGGCCAGCAACGTCGCCGCGACGACCTGACCTTTTTCAGTTTCCGCCTGCGCGGATCGATTAACAGCAAGTAGATTTGAGTGCAGACAGCTATGAACGGGATTCAACAGCAGTGGGATGATTTTCACCGATGCGTCGAGCGGCGCGACGTCATCTTTTATTACGTCGGGTATTTTTCGCAAACGATCATTGCCGCCATGGCCGATGCCGTCAAACTGCGCGCGGAGCACACCGGCGCGGTCGCCGTCACACGCCGCAAGTTGTTTTCGTCCTTTATCGAGATGACACAAAACATCGTGCATTACTCGGCCGATTCGTATGACAAGGACGGCATCGCAGAAGCAGGCATGCGTCACGGCGCAGTCTTCATCTCGCTGACCAACGAGCGCTACTACCTGCATTGCTCCAATCCGGTCAATGCCGTCGTCGCCGAAAAGCTGCGCGAGAAGCTGGAGCATCTGCGCTCGCTCACCATCGACGAAATCAAATTGGAGTATAAGGAGATGCTGCGCTCCGAGACGCCGCCCGACAGCAAAGGCGCAGGCCTCGGTTTCCTGACGATGGCGCGCGACGCCAGCGAGCCGCTGGAGTTTGAATTCTCGCCGCCGGCAGCCGACGGCACCTCAATGTTTTATTTAAGAGCGACGATCTGACCCGCCATGCCGTGCGTTGTCGAATGTGGCAGCGTGATGGCGGAAGAGATGTTCCTCGTGGTTTGTTTGAATAAAGAATGTAAATATGGATAACTTATTTATCGCGGCCAGTGCCAGTTCCCCTGAAGTCGATTTTCGCTTCGACGAGCGCAAGCTCTCGCTGAAAGGGGAGTCCTATCCAGAAAACGCCGCGCAGTTCTGGGGCGACATCATCGCCGTGCTGCGCCAGTTTCTGGAGCAGGAAACTGACGGCACAAGCATCACGGTCAACGTCGCGCTGGCCTACTTCAACAGCTCCAGCACCAAGATGCTGTTCTCGCTGTTCGGCACGCTGAACGAAAAAGCCAAGTCCGGCACCGAAGTCATCCTCAACTGGTACCACGACGAAGAAGACGACACCATCTTCGAGTTCGGGCAAGAGCTGAGTGAAGACTTTCCCAATCTTGTTTTCCACGATCAGGCAGTAAAAAGCGAATGAGCGACGTTGACCTCTTTGAAGCCGAGACCGCAGTTCTCACCCGCGCCACGCAAGTCGTGGCCAGCGGCGCTGACGAGCCCGAGCAATATCGGCAAGCCCTGGAAGAACTGGTAAAAAGCTACGGCCGCCTCATGCGCGAAAGCCGCCGCCTGATCGCCCGCAGCGACCGCACCGAGCGCGAACTCAATCAGCTCAACTCCAAACTGCAACAACTCACCGACGAGCTGGACTACAAAGCCCGGCACGACAACCTCACCGGCGCGCTCAACCGCGGCGCCATCTTCGAGCGCGCGCATCACTTCCTCAAGACAACCTCGCTATCCCTCGTCGTCCTCGACATCGATTTCTTCAAACGCATCAACGACGAATTCGGCCACCCAACCGGCGACGCCGTCATCCGCGAACTGGTCAACCGCCTGCGTCACACCCTCAACGGCGAAGGTGAAGTCGGCCGTGTCGGCGGCGAAGAATTCACCATCCTGCTGCCCGGCGTGTCGCTCGACGCAGCGGTAGTCATCGCAGAAGAAATCCGCCTCGCCATCGTGCAAGAAGCCTTTCCCTGCCTGCCGTCACGTCCGGTGACATCCAGCTTCGGCATCTCCTGGAGCGACGTCGGCGCAGATTTTGAAGACGCTTACGCACGTGCCGATGCCGCCTTGTACAAAGCCAAACACGGCGGCCGCAATCGCGTAGAACGGGACGCTTAAACCTTGTTGCAAGTCTTGCTTGTCAGTACTGAATGCAGAGAGCGGGGATGAATGCGTGGAGGCGGAGGAGTGGAGTTGTTCTGAAGCGAAAGCGCCTTGGATGTCCCTCTCTCAAAGACCGCCTCTGACTGAATAGTTGTATCATCGTCGGCAGCATCGACGACTGCCATATCTGCAGTAAATCTAAACCTTCGCCTTCTTCACCGACTTCGATTTTGCAGCCAACTTGCCGGCACTATTCAAGGTGATCGCCTCACGAATCAAGGCCCTGAACGCCGCCGCATCAATCTCCACCCCTTCATGAATATCAATCGCGCGCCGCACCTTGCCATCAAGGCTTGAGTTGAACAGTGACGCCGGATCCTGCAGCGATGCCCCCTTGGCAAAGGTCAGCTTGACCACCTTTTTATAAGACTCGCCGGTGCAGATGATGCCATCGTGCGACCACACGGGCACATCGCCCCATTTCATTTCTTCGATGACTTCCGGATCTTCTTGCAGGATCAGCTCGCGCATTCTGGCGAGGGTTACGCTACGCCAGTCTGCGAGGCTGGAGATTTTTTGGGTGATGAGGTCTGATGCGGATTGGGTTGCGGTCGTCTCTTGTTTCTTCATTGTCTCCTCCTAAAATTTTCCCAAAATCAAATTCGAAAATTGGCATGTCTCTGCGTGCACGTTGGATATAAATCATAGAGTCACAGCTTTCTATGATGCACCGTGGCAATTTTATTTCGCAAATTAAAACATACTCAGATGTACGTTCTTTAAATTCGAATATATGCGGAATAAAGTATCGTCATCCTATTGCGTACCAGTTTGATATCCAAGTAATCTGCAAGCTTGACTATCAATTACTCGAAAACAAACGAATAACAAACAATAACCGGGGGAAGCATGGAAGTCTTTTGGATAGTGGTTGTTCTTGGCATTGCCGCAGTGATTTGGAATGCAATAAAAAAACAACGAGAACTAGAAGCCGCAAAAGTCAGCTACATCAACAGCCTTGAGGAGCTGAAGCAACATCCAGCAAATCCCGAACTCAGGCAAGCCACTCTGGCTAAAGGCCGTCATTACTCCAATCTAACGAGAAATAAAAAAGGAGTCACGATGTTCGACGAGGTTGCATTGATGAATGACATCAATGCCGCTTGCGCCGGTGCTGCCACTTTTAAGTCTTCGTTCGCGGAGGTCGTTTCTGATTCGATTGAAGAGCGTCTTAAAAAGCTCGCCAAGCTCAAAGAGTCGAATTTGATTACGGAGCAAGAGTACAACGATAAGCGCGTGGCTATTCTCGCTGAGGTCTAACTGCCAAGCATGACACCTGTCTACGTCCTGAATCTGGACGTTGGTCTCACACGCCGCTCGTATAGTCGAATGAAAAAATCAAAAAATAAAGGTGAAAAATGGGTTCTTTTAGCATCTGGCACTGGCTTGTTCTATTGATCCTTGTCCTGACGGTTTTTGTCCCTTTCGGGAAGATACTTTCCCGCACCGGCCATAGTCCTCTCTGGGCAATTCTTTTAATTATTCCTGTCGTCAACTGGATTGTGATCTGGGTATTTGCTTTCAAGAAGTGGCCGATCGATAAGTACTAAATAACGATAAATCAAGGGGAGGGGCATATGAATCAATGCATCAAGATAGGTGTCATCGCAATATTGCTTGCGATGGGGACATCCGCTTACGCAAAAGGTGGCAGTGGGCATTCGAGCTCTGGTCATTCGTATAGAGCTGCAACAGGCACCGGCTCCAGCACATCGAAAACACATGTCAGCAGCTACTCCACGCATACGGGTAAGCACGTTGATAGTCATAACCGATCTACCAAAGATCAGACGAAGACGAACAATTGGTCGACAAAAGGAAATGTCAATCCAGATACTGGTAAGCCGGGTACGAAGTAATGCCAATACGTGAGTGAGCTCGCACGATAATCTGGAACCCACAATGAAAATCCAATCCATTCGTATAAAAAACTTTCGTACGCTAAAAGATATAACGATTCCATTCGATTCCGTCACGACTTTCATCGGGCCAAATGGAGCTGGTAAGTCAACAGTGCTTCGTGCGCTTGACTGGTATTTCAACGGAAAGCCCAGCTCACTAACGGAAAGAGACTGTTCCTTCGGAGCTAATGGGGAGAATATTGAAGTTCAGGTCACGTTCTGTGATCTCACCGAGAAAGATCGCGAAGCGCTTGGTAAGTACACGCCAGAGGGGGTTACCACGTTCACTGCTTGGAAGCGACAATCGCCTGACGGCACGGAGGTGCTGTCTGCAAACGCAAAGGGTTTTCCTGAATTCAATGTAATCAAAGCAGCGGCCGGTGTAACAGCAAAGAAAGAGCTGTACGCGGAACTCCGTAGAATCCGTTCGGATCTGGGGCTACCATCCGCCACTACAGGTACAGCCGTTGAGCAGGCGATGACAGCTTGGGAGTCCTCCAATACCGAACACCTTGTTGATGCTCCTGAGGCGCTGCAGACCAATTTCTTTGGTTTCAATAGCGGTGGAAAAATGAGCGGTCTCTTCGATTTTGTGTTGATCACTGCGGATCTTCGTGCAAGCGAGGAGTCGACTGATGGCAAGTCGAGCATAATTGGTCGAATTCTTGAGCGCTCAATAGATCGTACAGCTGCTGACGAAGAGATCGCGAAGATTGTCGAAGAGTCCCGCACGAAGCAGCAAAAAGTTTACGAGGAAAAATTTAAGACGCAACTCGAGACCATGACCGCACAACTCAACGAAGTTCTCACTTCCTACTCGCCTGGACGAGCAGTCTCGGTTGTGCCTGCGGACGTAGAACTGAAGGCTCCTCGTACAACTTTTGAGGTGGCTGTGCGCGATGGTATAACTGAGACGTCTGTAGAGCGGCAGGGACACGGTTTTCAGCGCACGCTTCTAATTTCAGCACTTCAGCTTTTGGCGCAATCAGGTGCTGCGTCAGCAGCAGGTGTCATTTGCTTGGCAATTGAAGAGCCGGAGCTGTTTCAGCACCCAATTCAGGCACAAACCTTTGCTAAGGTGCTGAGATCGCTTGCTGAAGACGAGAGCAAGCGTATCCAAGTGACTTATGCTACGCACAGCCCCTTCTTTCTTGAGGCTAGGCATTTCGATCAGGTCCGCAGGCTTACAAGATCGTCTGACGAAACTCCGGTGGTTACTGTTCACTTCACTACGATCATCGACGTGAAAAACAAGTTGAACGGTGTTATGAGTGCCGATGTAGTTGATCGTCAGCTTGATAACGTCGTGACGAATCAGCTTGCTGTGGCGCTCTTTGCCAATCGAGCTTTTGTCGTGGAAGGCACCACGGAATCGTCAGTGTTTTATGGTATTGGCGATAAGGCATCTCTCGGAGCCCTTGAGGCCGCTGGAATTTCTATTGTCCCTGTAGGCGGGAAAACATCGATTCCTCTTGCGCACGCGATCTTAACCTTGATTGGCATTCCGGCTTACGCGCTCTTTGATGCGGATAGCGACTTTGAAGCGAGAGCAAAGGCTAACGGGAAGTCGCAAGACAAGATTGATGAGGAGCGAAAGGGGCATGTAGCCGCGAATCGCAAGATATTAAAGTACTTCGGTCGAAATGAAGAAGACTTTCCTTCTGCCATTGTTGCTGACGAGGTTGCGATTTTTGACGATCAACTTGAAGCGTTCTTGGCTACCAATTGGGCTGAATGGATCAGCGCCTGCAACGACGTTGAAGCTGCTGCTGGAATTAGTCTCTCCAAGAATCAACTTGCGTATCGGATGGCCACGTTGAAGACTCAAGGAGTCGTGCCAGAAATGCTCACAAAAATTTTGGCGAAAGCGGAAGGAAAGTAAACATGCACGAGATAATCTGTCCCCACTGCGCGAAAGCATTCAAGATCGACGAGGCTGGATACGCAAACATCCTAAAGCAGGTGCACGATAGCGAGTTTGAGCAGCAGTTGCACGAGCGCCTTGAGCTGGCGGAGCAAGACAAACGGAATGCCATTGAGTTGGCTCAAGCAAAAATTGCTAGCGAGATGCAGAGGGCTGCCACAATTAAAGATGTTGAGATTCAGGAACTGAAAACCAAACTCGATGGTGAAGAGATCGCTCGAAAACTCGCAGTGGCTGAAGCTCTTAGCGCAGTGGAGAAAGATCGCGATGCACTTTCAAACGAACTTGAGCAGGCGAAGAATGAAAAGCAAACAGCCTCTCAGTTAGCCGAAGTGAGGCTTGCAAACGAACTCCAAAGGACTTCCAACACGAAGGATGCGGAGATTCAGGAATTAAGATCCAAACTCGCTGGTGAAGAAATGGCTCGGAAACTAGCAGTGGCAGAGGCTCTTAGCGTTGTGGAGAAAGATCGCGATGCGCTTTCGAACGAACTTGAACAGGCGAAGAATGACAAAAAAACCGCTTCTCAGCTAGCCGAGGCGAAGCTAGCAAATGAACTGCAAAGAACCGCTACGACTAAGGATGCGGAGATTCAGGCTCTTAAGGCCAAACTCGACGCCATCGAAGTTTCACAAAAGCTTGCGATTACTGAAGCAGTCGGTGCAGTAGAAAAAGAGCGTGACGACCTGAAGGGGAGCGTTGCAAGAGCAGAGCTTGAGAAGCAACTTGCGGAAAAGTCGTTAAAAGATAAATACGAGACCCAGATTAAGGATCGCGATGATGCTATCGAGCGTCTTCGAGACATGAAGGCGCGCCTATCGACCAAGATGGTTGGAGAAACCCTTGAACAGCACTGCGAGACGGAGTTCAATCGTATTCGAGCGACTGCATTTCCGAGGGCATATTTCGAGAAAGACAACGACGCGCGGACTGGCAGTAAGGGAGACTATATCTTTCGCGACTCAGATGAGGCAGGCACTGAAATTGTCTCGATCATGTTTGAAATGAAGAATGAAGGTGATCGTACCGCCACGAAGAACAAGAACGAAGACTTCCTGAAGGAACTCGATAAGGATAGAACCGAGAAAGGGTGCGAGTATGCGGTGCTGGTCTCTCTGCTCGAACCCGAAAGTGAGCTCTACAATACCGGGATTGTTGATGTATTCCATCGCTACCCCAAGATGTACATCGTCCGGCCGCAGTTTTTTCTCCCTATGATCACGCTACTGCGCAATGCAGCGATGAACTCGCTCAAGTACAAATCAGAGCTTGCGCTGGTCAAGGCGCAAAACGTGGATGTCACGAACTTTGAAACAGAGCTTGAGACATTTAAGACCGCATTTGGAAAGAACTACGAACTCGCTTCTAAGCGTTTCCAAACGGCGATTGATGAAATCGACAAGTCTATTGACCATCTGCAGAAGACGAAGGAGGCCCTGCTCGGCACTGACCGGAATCTTCGTCTTGCCAACGACAAAGCGCAGGACGTGACAATTAAGAAACTGACGCGAGGCAATCCGACGATGGCTGGTAAGTTTGCAGAGCTTAAGAATAGCGGCCCTTCCGAAACCGAATGATGTAGCTTTTTTGTGAGTTGGCACATGTAGGCGTACGACCGTGTCGTGAGCATTTGCTCGCCGGTGAAGGCCGGATCAAAAAACACCAGAAAAAAGCCCGCAAGGCCATACGGCGTGCGGGCTTTTGAATTTCTTTGGACTTGCTTTGAAACAGCTTCTTGGTACCTGAGACCGGACTTGAACCGGTACGCCCCTTTCCAGGTAAGCGGCGGATTTTAAGTCCGCTGTGTCTACCAATTTCACCACTCAGGCAGCTGTTTTTCGCGATGTCGTATCGCGGAAAAGGAACGCATTATAGCAGCGACTCCGTCCGAAATCAGCCTATTGTGATGACGACTTCCTGTTTCCTGCCGTTTTAACGCCCGCGTTGCCCGTAAGCAGGCATGGGCCGGTCTCTGGTCTGGCCTTGGTCTCCATTTCTCTTTCCGGTCTACAACAGGCGTGTCAGGGAGTAAAATATCGAGTATTCCAACCTGACTTGGTCGAGACCATGACACAAGCTGTATTGAAGACAGTTCAATGTATTTCGCCTGCCGGTTTGCATTCGATGGCTTACAAGGAGTGGGGCAATCCTCATAATCCCAATGTGCTGGTGTGCGTGCATGGCGTGACCCGCGTGGGGGACGATTTTGATGTGATGGCGCGCGAGTTGTCCGAGACGTATCGGGTGGTGTGCCCGGATGTGGTCGGGCGCGGCCGGTCGGGGCGCTTGCAGGCGCCGCAGTATTACGTGATTCCGCAGTATGTGAGCGACATGGTGACCTTGCTGGCGCGTCTGGATGCGGAGTCGGTGGACTGGTTCGGCACGTCAATGGGCGGGCTGATCGGCATGGGTCTTGCATCGATGCCGGAGAATCCGATTCGCCGTCTGGTGCTCAACGATATCGGTCCTTCGATCAACGCGTCGGCATTGGCGCGTATCGGTGAGTACATCGGGCAGGACGTCCGCTTCACTACCTTTGATGAGGCGGCGCAATATATTCGCACCATTTCGGCAAGTTTTGGGCCGCATACGGATGAGGAGTGGCACAAGCTGGCTGCGGATGTTTTGCGCCAGGACAAGGACGGCAAGTGGACGCGCCACTATGATCTGCGGTTGTCTGAGCCGTTCAAGACCATGACACCGGAAGCGGCGAGCATGGGCGAGGCGATGTTGTGGGCTGCCTATGATGCGATCCGCTGCCCGACGCTGCTGGTGCGCGGCAAGCAATCTGACCTGCTGTTGCCGGAGGTGGCGCAGGCGATGACGCAACGCGGTCCCAAGGCCAAGCTGGTGGAGTTTGATGGTGTCGGCCATGCGCCGACATTTATGCATGCCGAGCAGATCCAGGTGGCTAAAGACTTTTTGCTCGGCTGAACAGTTTGAACAGTTTCAGTCGATGAAATCGACTGAAACGATGGAATTACTAACAGGTTGAACCGTCCAACATCAAAAACGGGCTGCAACGGCGATAGGGCAATAGCGCCGGCAGCACCGGACATCAACCCACACACTTACAGAGGAAACATCATGACAGTACAACGTCTCCACGTCGGCAAGCGTCTCTCCGAAGCCGCGATTCATAACGGTACCGTCTATCTGGCCGGCCAGATCGCCGAAGACACCACGCAAAACATCGAAGGCCAGACACGTGAAGTGCTGGGCCACATCGACCGTCTGCTGGCGGAAGCCGGCAGCAGCAAGGAAAACATCCTGTCGTGCCAGATCTATATCGCCGACGTGAAGGATTTTGAAGGCATGAATTCGGTCTGGGATAGCTGGGTGCCTGCAGGCAACACGCCGCCGCGCGCTACCGTCGAGGCCAAGCTGGCCCGTCCTGAATTGCTGGTCGAGATCATCATCGTCGCTGCTCAAAAATAATCCAAGCAAGGTTTCATGGTTTCAGTCGTCGCAGTTCCGCAAGAGGGCACCGCCCCCATCGTCGCCGGATTGAGTCCGGATGACGCCGCGCGCGTATTGAGCGCGCTGGCGTTTGTCGCGCCTCTGTATGCCGGCAAGCCGATCCCATCGGGGCAGGATGCCTTGCAGTTTGTGCAGGGCGTAGTCAGCGTGCTGACCGCGCTGAACGTCGATGCCGAAACACGCATCGCCGGTCTGCTGTTCGAGCTGCATGCGCTCAATCTGGATGCTGCAGCGACGATTGAAGATCAGTTCGGCAAGGACATCGGCGATCTGGTCGCGGGTGTGCGCCAGCTGATGCGTTTCCACAGCCTGACCTTCCACCATCCGCAAGAAGTCTTGCGCGGCAAAAACGCGGCGCAACAGGCTGCGGCGCAGGTCGAAACCTTGCGCAAGATGTTGCTGGCGATGGCCAGCGATATGCGCGTGGTGCTGGTGCGTCTGGCGTCGCGCGTGACGACCTTGCGTTATTTCGCCGAAAACAAGCTGGAGAACGAGACCACCGCGCAATATGCGCGCGAGACCTTCGATCTCTACGCGCCGCTGGCTAATCGCCTCGGCATCTGGCAGCTCAAGTGGGAGCTGGAGGATTTGTCTTTCCGCTTCATCGAGCCTGTCACCTACAAGCGCATCGCCAAGATGCTGGAAGAAAAGCGCATCGAGCGCGCGGAGTTTGTCGCTACCGCCATCGACCGCTTGCGTACCGAGCTGACCGCCGCCGATATCAAGGCGGAAGTCTCCGGCCGTCCCAAGCACATCTACAGCATCTGGAACAAGATGCGCGGCAAGGCCATCGATTTCTCCGAACTGTACGACGTGCGCGCCTTCCGCGTCATCGTGGACGACATCAAGACCTGCTACACGGTACTCGGCATCATCCACAACATCTGGGTGCCGATTCCCAAAGAGTTTGACGATTACATTTCGCGTCCCAAGCAGAACGGCTATCAGTCGCTGCATACGGTCGTGATCGCCGAAGACGGCCGCCCGCTGGAAGTGCAGATCCGCACGCACGAGATGCATCACTTCGCCGAATACGGTGTGGCGGCGCACTGGCGCTACAAGGAAAGCGGCGGCTCCAATTTCGCGGCGCAAAAGTACGATGAAAAGATCGCCTGGCTGCGTCAGCTGCTGGCGTGGAAGAGCGAAGTCTCCGACGCCGTGGTCGAGCAGGAAGAAGTGCGCCGCGACTGGGTCGAGAAGCTCAAGTCGACTACGCTCGATGAGCGCATCTACGTACTGACGCCACAAGCACGCGTGATCGAGTTGCCCAACGGCGCCACGCCGATCGACTTCGCGTATCACTTGCACAGCGACGTCGGCCATCGCTGCCGCGGCGCACGCGTCGACGGCGTCATGGTGCCGCTGAACACGCCGCTGAAAAACGGCCAGACCGTCGACATCATCACCGTCAAGAGCGGCCCCGGCGTCGGCCCGTCGCGTGACTGGCTGAGTCCGGGTTACGCCGCCAGTTCGCGCACGCGTTCCAAGGTGCGCGCCTGGTTCAACGCCATCGAACAGGAAGAGACGCTGGCCCACGGCCGCACCGTGCTGGAAAAAACGCTGCAGCGCGAAGGCAAAACTGCCGTCAACCTGGAAGAACTCGCGCACAAGCTCGGCTTCGGCAAGGTCGACGACCTCTGCCTGTCGCTGGGCAAGGACGAATTCAGCCCGCGCCAGATCGAACAGATGCTGCATGAAGGCGAAGAGGGCAAGGAAAGCAAGCACACCGAAACCGACGAAGCCTCCATCACCCGCAAGAGCCGCGCATCGAGCGTGGTGCAGGGCGCCAAATCCGGCGTGCTGGTGGTCGGCACCGAAGGCCTGATGACGCAACTGGCACGCTGCTGCAAACCGGCGCCGCCGGACAGCATCGTCGGCTTCGTCACGCGCGGCAAGGGCGTATCCATCCATCGGCTGACGTGCAAGAACTTCGCCGAGATGAGCAGCAAGGCGCCCGAACGCGTCATCCAGACCGAATGGGGCAACTCGGGCAAGGACACGGTTTATCCGGTTGATATCTTCGTGCTGGCCGGCGACCGTCAGGGCCTGCTGCGCGATATTTCAGAAATTTTCTTGCGCGAAAAGATCAACGTCATCGGCGTCAGCACGCAAAGCGTGAAGGGGCAGGCGCGCATGGGATTCACTGCCGAGATCGGCTCGACTGCGCAACTGATCAAGGCGCTGGCCGTGATCCGCGAAGTGAAGGGCGTGCTGGAAGCCAGAAGGCAATAGGCTTTGCGGCGGGTTGGCTGGTCGTTGAAAGATCGAGAAAGAAGCGGCGAACAAGATTTTTTAAAAAACTTTTCGCGAAGACTAGCCAAAAATAAAAAATGCCCCTATAATCTCGCTTCTTCACTAGGCGCGTAGCTCAGCTGGTTAGAGCACTACCTTGACATGGTAGGGGTCGTTGGTTCGAGTCCAATCGTGCCTACCAATATTCTTGATGTTGTTGAATATTGGTATCGAAGCAGAAAGTTCATGCAACTGAGGCTTCGTAAAAACAGCATCAAAAGCAAAATGAAATAATGGAAGCGCAGTCCCGGCTTCCATTTTTGCTTTTTGTCTTCCGCATTTGTTGTCCTTCCTTTTTCTTCCATTTTCCTTTCTGATTTTGCTGTGCTTGCAGCGTTTGCCATGCGGTGTTATTTCGTCTGTCCATTGTGCGCGATGGATGTTGGTGAGGGGAGGCATAAAGCCTCGTTCACGCAGCGCAGCCATAAAAAACGTTGACATGTAGCTTAAATCACCTATACTTGTTCAACTACTTGTACATGTAGTCCGATATAAAGCGCGCAATTTCATGCGGCAACCCCATAACAAGAAGAGCTAACAAGGTCCGAATAACCTATTTAGTTACACAAACAATATGACACAGCAAAACTAGCGAGAATCGTCAACCAAGACTCGGTTTGCATCATGAGGATTGGTCACCTAAAAGGTGTTAATACCAATTGTGGTAGGAAGAAACATAGAAATGCGCATTATTAATTTCTCTGACGCTCGAAATAGCTTGAAAGCCGTGATAGATCAAGCCGTTGATGACGCAGATGTCACTGTGATCGCTCGTCGCGATGCGCCGGACGCTGTTGTTATGTCGTTTGAATATTACAGTAGTCTTTTGGAGACGGTTCATCTGCTGAAGTCGCCCGCGAATGCAGCTCATTTGGCTCGATCCATCGCACAGCTGAATGCTGGTCAAGCTGAGCGTCATAATCTGATTGATGTAGGAAGTGACGCCCATGAGGAATCTGAAGTTCAGTCCGGAAGGATGGGGGAGCTATGAATATTGGCACTCTCAGGACAAAAAAACGCTGAAGAGAATTAACAAGCTGTTGGAGGCAACAATGCGAGACCCGTTTGATGGAATCGGAAAACCGGAGCCGTTGAAAGAGAATTTAAGCGGATTTTGGTCGCGACGCATTGATGATACAAATCGACTGGTTTATCGGGTAACCGAAACAGATATTGAGGTGGCCTCGTGCCGCTACCATTACGAAGCGTAAATCCGTAAGGTTTTTTACATCGCGGGGTCGTTGGTTCAAGTCCAATCGTGCCTTCGTAAAAACAGCATCAAAAGCAAAGTTAAAGATTGGAAGCGCAGTCCCGGCTTCCATTTTTGCTTTTTATCTTCCGCATTTGTTGTCTCTCCCTTTTTCTCCCCATTACCCTTTCTGCTTTTGCTGTGCTCGCAGAGTCAAGGCTTTGATTTGATCTGCGGCTTTATTTCGCTCGTCTGTTGCGCGCTATGGAAACTGGCAAGAGGTGCGTGTAAGACGCAGTCTATGCAGCGCAGCCATAAAAAAAGCCATCGCAAGCGATGGCTTCCAGTGACAAATCACAACTGTTTTTATTGATTATTGGTTTTGCCTGCGGGCGTATCTGCAGCGGCGACCGGCACCGGCACGTTCAACACCGCATCGCGCTTGTCCAGCAAATGCTGGCGCAGGACTGCCGCCAGGCGCTTGCCGTCGCGTGCTTCCAGCGCTTTGACCATCTCGTCGTGATCGTGCGCGGCGCTGTCCCATTTTTCGGGGCGGAAGTTGGATTTGAAGCGCAGCGCCTGTAGACGGCGGTTCAGGCCGAGGTAGGTCTGATGCAGCACCGAGTTGCGCGCGGCTTCGTTGATCTTGTTGTGGATGGTCTGGTTGCGGCTGTAGTAGCCGGGCAGGTCGTTCTGCGCTTTGCAGGCCAGCATGGCGTAGTGCAGCGCCTTGATCTCGGCGACTTCCACCGGCGTGATGCGCTCGCAGGCCAGCTCGCCGGACATCGCTTCCAGGCCGCTCATGAGTTCGAAGGTTTCCCAGATCTCGGTTTCGGACATCTTGGATACCGACGCGCCGCGGTTGGGTGAAATTTCGATCAGGCCTTCGGCTGCCAATACCTTCAATGCTTCACGCAGGGGCGTGCGTGAAATGCCGAGCGTTTCGCACAGCTCGCGCTCGTTCAGTTTGGTACCGGGAACCAGCACTGCTTCAACAATCAGATTGCGCAGGTGCTCGACGACGGTGTCGTGCAGACGCTGGCGCTCCAGTTTTGGCAGGGCGGCGGGGGTGTTTTCAGGTTTGTTCAGGGGCTCGTTGATATCGAGTCCAATTGCTGAATTTTGCATTCAAAATCCTTAATGTCCTACTGAGGCGTATTTTAACAGTGTTCGTTTCATTGCCAAAAATACCAGCTTTACGCTGTTGTATAGATGAAAAATATTGGCCTGAAACGCCCATTGGTGATCCTAAGTATATCTATTTAAGCAGTTTTTACCAAAAACATGGGCCGACTCGATACCTGGGGTAAGGGCTGTCAGGATCAAAAAAACCTTTACCTGGCCGAATCTCGCTGATAAAGTATTTTGCATTCAAAATACAAAATTCAACAAAGTGAAGATTTCAAAGGAGGAGTAAATGTTAAAACTAGACTTTCATCCAGCCGGCCGCCATTTCTTGCAAATCCCTGGTCCTAGCCCTGTGCCTGATCGCATCTTGCGCGCCATGAGCTATCCGACCATCGACCATCGCGGTCCGGAATTCGGCGCGCTGGGCTTGCATGTGCTGGCGGGTATCAAGAAGATTTTCAAGACCGAGCAACCGGTGGTGATCTATCCGGCATCCGGCACCGGTGCATGGGAGGCGGCGCTGACCAATACCCTGAGCCCTGGCGATACCGTGCTGATGTATGAGACCGGCCATTTCGCCACGCTGTGGAAGAAGATGGCGGAAGCGCTGGGCCTGAAACCGGAATTCCTCGGCTTGCCGGGTGTTGAAGGCTGGCGTCGCGGCGTGCAGGCTGATCTGATTGAAGAACGTCTGCGCAAGGACAGCGGCCATCAGATCAAGGCCGTCTGCGTGGTGCACAACGAAACTTCCACCGGTGTGACATCCGACATCGCGTCGGTACGCAAGGCCATCGATGCCGCCGGCCATCCGGCGCTGCTGCTGGTGGATACGATCTCCGGCCTGGCGTCGGCAGACTATCGCCATGACGAGTGGGGCGTTGACGTTACCGTCTCGGGTTCGCAAAAGGGTCTGATGCTGCCGCCGGGTATCAGCTTCAATGCGGTCTCGAAGAAGGCTATCGAGGCCAGCAAGACTTCCAAGCTGCCGAAGGCTTTCTGGGGCTGGACTGAAATCATCGAGATGAACGCCACCGGTTACTGGCCGTACACCCCGAACACCAATTTGCTCTATGGCTTGCATGAAGCGCTGGACATGATCCTCGGCGAAGGTCTGGACAACGTTTTCGCACGTCACGAGCGTCTGGCCGAAGCCTGCCGTCAGGCGGTCACGGCCTGGGGCCTGGAGATTCAGTGCGCCGATCCGGCCGTGTATTCGCCGGTGCTGACCGGTGTGATGACGCCGGCAGGTTTTGACGCCGATGCGATCCGCAAGGTGATTTACGAAAACTTTGACATGTCGCTGGGAACCGGTCTGGGCAAGATGAAGGGCGGAATGTTCCGCATCGGCCATCTGGGCGAAGCCAACGATCTGACCTTGATGGCGACACTGTCCGGTTGCGAAATGGGCCTGAAGCTGGCGGGCGTGAAGCTGGCCGGCAGCGGTGTGCAGGCGGCGATGGACAACCTGACCGCCAAGAAAAGCAAGCCAGTGTTGAAGGTCGCCTGAATCCGCTAGATCGTATCAGTCGTATCAGTGGTATCCGTGCTGTCTTGCGCTGTAAGGAGCGCAAGACAGCACGGCAAAGAAAAAAGCAATAACGGAGGAAAGAACGCCGGGCAGCACGCCTTCATGAAGAAGCGCTGCGCCGGTTACGTGGATCAATAACGAAAACCCGGCGAAGCAATATCCCGCAGAGGAATCGAAGCCGCCCGAGAGAGCGGCTTCACGGCGTGCCGGTGTACCAATACTGGAGACAATGCAATGAGACACCTGCGTTTGCGCGCGACCACGGTCGTGCTATTGATGTTATGCATGATGTATTTCATCACCTACCTGGATCGTGTCAACGTCAGCACCGCCGCGGCTGGTTTTGGCAAGGAATTCAACCTCTCGAAGACGGAAATCGGTCTGGTCTTTTCGGCCTTCGCTTATCCCTATTTAGTGTTTCAGATTATCGGCGGCTGGGTCAGCGACAAATTCGGCGCGCGCCGCACGCTGATTTATTGCGGCTTGCTGTGGGCGTTGGCGACCGTGTTGACGGGTTTCGCGGGCGGTCTGGTGTCCTTGCTGCTGGCGCGTCTGCTACTCGGCCTCGGTGAAGGCGCCACTTTCCCGGCGGCGACGACGGCGATGTCGCGTTGGGTGTCGAAAGACAAACGCGGTTTCGCACAAGGTATCACCCACGCCTTCGCTCGTATCGGTAATGCGGTGGCGCCGGCAGCGGTGGTGTGGATCATGGCGGAGCATGGCTGGCGCGAATCGTTCTACATCTTCGGCGTCTTCAGCCTGGTGTGGGTGATCGTCTGGGCCTTTGTGTTTACCGAAGATCCGGCCAAACATCCACGCATCACTTCGGAAGAACTGTCCATCCTGCCTGCCGGTAAAAAGAAGAGCCCACAGATTCCATGGGGGCCGCTGTTCAAGCGCATGATGCCGGTCACCATCGTCTACTTCTGCTACGGCTGGACGCTCTGGTTGTTCCTGAGCTGGATCCCGCAATACTTCCTGCACAGCTATGACCTCGACATCAAGAAGTCGGCGCTGTTTGCTTCCAGCGTGTTTTTTGCCGGTGTGGTGGGTGACACCCTGGGGGGCATCGTCAGCGACAAGATTCTGAAAAATACCGGCAATCTCAAGCGTGCCCGCAGCTACATGGTGTCGGTGTGCATGTTGCTGACCTTGCTATCGCTGCTGCCGCTGATGTTTACGCACAACGTCTACATCTCGATCCTGAGTCTGGGCGCCGGCTTCTTCTTCGCTGAAATGACGATCGGTCCGATGTGGGCGATTCCGATGGATATCGCGCCGGAATATTCGGGCACCGCCAGCGGCATGATGAATACCGGTTCGGCACTGGCCGCGATCATCTCGCCGGTGCTGTCGGGCTACCTGATCGACAAGACCGGCAACTGGGAACTGCCTTTCCTCGGCAGCATGGTGTTGATGGGCTTTGGCGTGTTGCTGGCTTTCCGCATGCAGCCGGATAGCAAGTTCGAGAGCCCGACACCGGATGCGGGCGGTCATGTGGTCAAGGCGCGCGCCTGATTTCAGACGGTACTCAAGCAGTACTTCCGGCAAGGAATGCCGTCGCTGACGGTATTCCTTGGCCTCACTGAGCACAGACCATCGACCTAAGATAGCCATGACGACTTTACTTTCTGCGGCTGAAGAACTCGGCCATCTGTTGAGCGACGCGTATTCGCGCCAGGCGACACTGGCCATCGTGCCGGATGAGTTGGAACCGGCGAGCATCGAAGACGCCTATCTGGCGCAACAGGCTTTCCTGCGTCGCAGCCACGCCGCGATCGGCGGCTGGAAGATCGGTTCCAAGACCGAAGCCGGGCCGGTGCAGGGCGCGCCGTTACCGCTGAGCGGGATTCATCCAGCGTCATCTTCTCTGCGGCGCAGCGCTTTTCCGGTGCTCGGTATCGAGCTGGAAATCATGTTTTGCTTTGACTGCGATTTCACACCGAGGCCGGCGCCGATTGCCGAGGCGGAGATCATGGACAGCATCAGCGCCATGGGCGCATCCATCGAAATCGTTTCCAGCCGCATCGCCGGATGGCCCGAGGTGCCCAAGCTGAGCCAATTGGCCGACCTGCAGAATCACGGCGCGCTGGTGATCGGAGAACTATGCGATTACCGCGACGGCTTCAACTTCCGGCGGCCTGAGGCGCACCTGACCTTCAACGGCGAGGACGTGTTCAAAGGGCAGGGCGTCAATCCCGCCGGTGATCCGCGCCGGTTGCTGAGCTGGCTGGTTAATCATTGCAGCGAGCGCGGCATCGCTATTCCCGGCGGCACTGTGATCACGACCGGTTCTTACACGGGACTGTTTTTTCCGAAAGCGCCGGGCATGGTGATCGGACAGATCGCCGGATTGCCGCCGATTCATTTCGAATTGAGTTGAAGTGAGTTGAATGCGTTGAGCTGAATTTCATCCACTTTGTTTCTCGTTTTTTGACAGGACTACTTCATGCTGGTCAAGCCCATCCATCTTGTTCCCCCGAGCGGGCGGAGCACTGCACCCGCTACGCCATTCGCCATGCAATTGCAGCGCGAGATGCGGGGCGAAGTCATGTTCGGCAAAGCGGATCGTGGCCGCTATGCCACCGATGCTTCCATCTATCAGATCATGCCGCTGGGCGTGGTCGTGCCGCGCGACCAGGCCGATCTGAAGATTGCGTTGGATGTCGCACGCCAGCACCGTATGCCCGTGTTGGCACGCGGCGCAGGCACCAGCCAGTGCGGCCAGACCGTCGGCGAGGCACTGATCGTCGACAACAGCAAATATCTCAATCAAGTGATCGACTTCGATCCGGTGGCGCGCACGATCACGGTCGAGCCGGGCATGGTGCTTGATCATCTCAACGCCTGGCTCAAGCCGCATGGTTTGTGGTTTCCGGTGGATGTGTCGACGGCGGCGCAATGCACCATCGGCGGCATGTCGGGCAACAACTCCTGCGGCTCGCGCTCGATCGAATACGGCAACATGGTGCACAACGTGCTGGCGATTGACGCCGTGCTGGCTGATGGTGCCGAAGGCCGCTTCGGCCGTTTGCCCGATATGAACACTTTGCCCGGCAGCGGTCGCATCGGCGACATCGTGCGCGGCTTGCAAACCATTGCGCAACGTGAACGTGGCGAGATCGCCGAACGTGTTCCCAAGGTATTGCGCCGCGTGGCCGGTTACAACATCGACATCTTCGATTGCCAGAATCCGCGCGCCTATACTGATGACGGCGTCGCCAATCTTGCGCATATCCTGATCGGTTCGGAAGGTACGCTGGCCTATAGCCGTCAGATCACGCTGGCGCTGATGCCGCTGCCGACGCATAAGGTGCTGGGTGTGGTCAACTTTCCGACCTTCTATCAATCGATGGACATGACGCAGCACATCGTCAAGCTGGGGCCGACGGCGGTCGAGCTGGTCGATCGCACCATGATCGATCTGGCGATGAGTAATCCGGCGTTCAAGCCCGTGATCGAGAAGGCGCTGGTCGGTCATCCTGAAGCAATTCTGCTGGTGGAGTTCTCCGGAGAAAATCTCGACCGGCAACTGGAGCAGCTCAAGCGCCTAGGCGAACTGATGGGCGACCTCGGCTTGCCCGGCTCGGTGGTTGATATGCCGAACGCTAACGAACAAAAAGCTTTGTGGGATGTACGCAAGGCCGGCCTCAACATCATGATGAGCATGAAGGGCGACGGCAAGCCGGTGTCCTTCATCGAAGACTGTGCCGTGCCACTGGAACATCTGGCGGAGTACACGCGCCAGCTGACTGAAGTGTTCCATAAGTACGGCACCGAAGGCACCTGGTACGCCCATGCCAGCGTCGGCACCTTGCATGTGCGGCCGATCCTCGATATGCGCCGCGGCGGCGCCAAGGACATGCGCGAGATCGCCGAAGCTGCTGCCGTACTGGTACGCAAATACAAGGGCGCGTATTCCGGCGAGCATGGCGATGGTCTGTGCCGGGGCGAGTGGGTGGCATGGCAGTACGGGCCAAAACTCAACGCCGCCTTCAGCGAGATCAAGGATTTGTTCGATCCCGACAACCGCTTCAATCCGGACAAGATCGTGCGTCCGCCGAAGATGGATGACGCCGGCAACTTCCGCTTCGCACCCGGCTATCGCGAGCTGCCTTATGCCCCGGCGCTGGACTGGTCGCCATGGAACGTCAAGCGTGATCCGCTGACCGGCAAGGAAAGCGCGCCAGGCAGTGGCGGCGACCGCAGCGACGGTCTGGCCAAGCTGGTTGAGATGTGCAACAACAACGGTCATTGCCGCAAGTTCGACGCCGGCACCATGTGCCCCAGCTATCGGGTCACGCGTGACGAGAAGCACGTCACGCGCGGTCGTGCCAATACGGTGCGGCTGGCCTTGTCGGGGCAGCTGGGTAGCGAGGGCATGGCGAGTCCCGAAGTCAAGGAAGTGCTGGATCTGTGCGTCTCCTGCAAGGGCTGCAAGCGCGATTGTCCGACCGGCGTCGACATGGCCAAGATCAAGATCGAAGCGCGCGCGGCCTGGGCCGGCAAGAACGGTATCAGCCTGCGCGACAAGCTGATCGCCTATATGCCGGCGTATGCATCCTATGCCGGCAGCGTCGGCGGTGCGCTGGCGTTGGCAGAGAAGATCCCGGTGATTTCAGGCTGGGTGAAGGGTTTGCTGGGACTGGCACCGCAACGATCATTGCCGCGTTTCCGCAAATCGTTTTTGAGTAATGCGCAGAGTGCAGCGGCGACAAGTGCCGACAAGGAAGTCCTGTTGTTCGTCGATACCTTCAACAACAACATGGAGCCGGAAAACGCCCGTGCCGCACAGCAGGTGCTGGAAGCTGCCGGTTACAAGGTGCATTTCAATACGCTGCCTGAACAGCGTCCGCTGTGCTGCGGCCGCACTTATCTGGCGGCGGGTCTGGTCGATCAGGCCAAGGCCGAAGCCCGTCGCACGCTGGATGCGCTGATGCCTTACGTACGCCGAGGCGTGGCCGTGGTCGGGTTGGAGCCGTCCTGTCTGTTGTCCTTGCGCGATGAGTTTTTGAACTACGGTTACGGTGAAGAAGCACAGCAGCTGGCGAAGTCGGCCTTCTTGTTTGAAGAGTTTTTGGTGAAGGAGCACAAGGGCGGCAAGTTGAAGCTCGACCTCAAACCGCTCTCATCCAACAAGATCGTGTTGCACGGTCACTGCCATCAAAAGGCCTTCGACGCCTTCCGTCCGGTACCGGCCGTGTTGCAGTGGATTCCGCAGGCGGAAGTGTCCGTGGTGGAATCATCCTGCTGCGGCATGGCGGGAAGTTTCGGCTATGAAGAGGAGCACTACGAGGCGTCGATGGCAATGGCGGAGTTGTCGCTGTTGCCGGCGGTGCGCAAAGCTGGGGCGGACGCGATCGTGGTGGCCGACGGCACCAGTTGCCGTCATCAGATCCATGATGGTGCCGGGCGTGAAGCCGTCCATGTGGCCCGTGTTTTGGCGGCAGCGCTAGTTAATTAGTCGGACTTTTGTTGGAGACTCCCGTTGGCGCTTTGCTTATTTGTGTTAATGGGGGTTGACAGGGGTTGTTTTTGTGGTTATATTGTTTGCTGTTCCTCGGCTCAATGCCGGGAGGCAAGCCGAAATAGCTATAAAAATGCCCGGCTCGCTGGTGAAGGTTACTCCGCATTACTTCTTCATTTTTGGTCTTGTCAGGCCATGTCTGTAGCAGCAATTCATCTGTAAGTCTTCCTCAATACACAAGTTTTAAACGCGTTTGCATACGGTCGTCATGGTCCGCATGTTCAGTTTTTGGCATTCGTGCCGATATCAGAGCAGATTCACCTTTCGTCGTTGCCACTTTCCAGATAGGACTGGGCGACGGGAATCTCCTCTTGTATCCGCATCGTTTGTGCGTGCCGGCGTTGTTGCGAGTTGCTGTGCCGATACCAGAGCAGATTCACCTTTCGCGCTACCACTTTCCAGATAGGGCAGGGTGGCGTGAATCTTCTCTTGTATCGGCACTCCAGGCAGCTCGTTGCAGTTTTCTGTGTCGATACCAGAGCAGATTCACCTTTCGCGCTACCACTTTCCAGATAGGACTGGGTGGCGTGAATCTTCTCTTGTATCGGTACTCCTGGCCGGTCGTTGTAGTTTTCTGTGTCGATACCAGAGCAGATTCACCTTTCGCGCTACCACTTTTCAGATAGAACTGGGTGGCGTGAATCTCCTCTTGTATCGGCACCGTCCGGAGTATTCGCTTCATCGTACCGATACAAGAGTGGGTTCATACCTCGAGGTCACTTTCCAGATAGGACTGGACTTCGGGAGTCTGCTCTTGTATCGGTATTTCCACGCATGGGATGCGACATTTTTCTATTGTTGCTATAATCCTTATCTGCTTCATGGTTGTTTCAGCCATTCAGTCATATTCAGCACTACCCCAACATCTGTAAGAGCGAGAAAGGCAAACCGGTTATGACACCGCGAACTACCACCAAGGTCTCTACGCGACGCTAGTCGGGTTCTTTTTCGTCTTATGAAAAAGCGCGGCTGGTCCGCGTTTTTTTTTCGTCCTTATTTTCCGCATTCTTCCGTATTTTATAAATCAAGCTTCGGCAAAATTTGCCGGGATGGAGTTCAAAATGGTTTCAGTTCGTCTCCCCGATGGTTCGCAACGTCAATTCGATGCGCCCGTTACCGTGGCGCAAGTCGCTGCCAATATCGGCGCGGGTCTGGCCAAGGCGGCGTTGGCCGGCAAGGTCGACGGCAAGCTGGTCGATACTTCTTTCCTGATTGAAAAAGATTCCGATCTGGCGATCGTGACCGACAAGGACGCGGATGGTCTGGAAGTGATTCGTCACTCGACCGCCCACTTGCTGGCGTATGCCGTGAAGGAGTTGTTCCCTGACGCGCAAGTGACTATCGGTCCGGTGATCGACAACGGCTTCTATTACGACTTCGCTTACAAGCGCCCGTTTACACCCGAAGATCTGGCCGCGATTGAAAAGAAAATGGCCGAGCTGGCCAAGAAGGATGAGCCGGTTACCCGCAAGGTGTTGCCGCGCGACGAGGCAGTGGCTTACTTCAAGTCCATCGGCGAAGCCTATAAGGCCGAAATCATCGAATCCATCCCGCAAGACCAGGATGTGTCGCTCTATACAGAAGGCAGCTTCACCGACTTGTGCCGTGGTCCGCACGTGCCGTCCACCGGCAAGCTGAAAGTGTTCAAGCTGATGAAGCTGGCCGGCGCTTACTGGCGCGGCGATTCCAACAACGAGATGCTGCAGCGTGTCTACGGTACTGCCTGGGCGAAGAAGGAAGACCAGGAAAGCTATCTGCATATGCTGGAAGAGGCAGAGAAGCGCGATCACCGCAAGCTGGGCCGCGCACTCGATTTCTTCCACTTTCAGGACGAAGCGCCGGGTTTGATTTTCTGGCATCCGAAGGGCTGGTCGATCTGGCAGCAAGTTGAGCAATATATGCGCCGCGTCTATCAGGATAGTGGTTATCAAGAGGTTAAGGCGCCGCAGATTCTGGACCGTTCGCTGTGGGAAAAAACCGGCCACTGGGAAAACTATCGTGAAAACATGTTCACGACTGAATCGGAAAATCGCGCCTACGCGTTGAAGCCGATGAACTGCCCTGGCCATATTCAGATCTACAATTCCGGCCTGCACAGCTATCGCGATCTGCCGCTGCGCTACGGCGAGTTCGGCCAATGCCACCGCAACGAGCCGTCCGGCGCGCTGCACGGCATGATGCGCGTGCGCGGCTTTACGCAGGATGATGGTCACATCTTCTGTACTGAAGATCAGATCCAGGACGAAGTTGCGGCCTTCAACAAGGTGGTGCGCGAAGTCTATGACAACTTCGGCTTTACCGATGTCGCCGTGAAGCTGGCGCTGCGTCCGGAAAAACGCATCGGCGAAGAAGCTGTCTGGGACAAGGCTGAAAACGCCTTGCGCGAAGCCATCCGCGCCTCAGGCACTGAATGGGAAGAATTGCCGGGCGAGGGTGCTTTCTACGGTCCGAAGATCGAATACCATCTGAAAGACTCGATCGGCCGCTCTTGGCAGTGCGGTACCATGCAGGTCGATTTCTCGATGCCGGCGCGTCTGGGCGCGGAATATGTCACCGAAGACAACGACCGCAAAGTGCCGGTCATGCTGCACCGTGCGATTGTCGGCTCGCTGGAGCGTTTTATCGCGATTCTGATCGAAAATCACGCCGGTGCGATGCCGTTGTGGCTTGCTCCTGAGCAAGTTGTGATCTTGAATATTTCCGATGCGCAAGCCGAATACGTCAAAAACGTTGCGCAAACGCTGAAAAAACAAGGGTTTAGAGTCGTTACTGATTTGCGTAACGAGAAGATTACCTATAAAATACGGCAGCATTCTTTACAGAAGCCGCCCTATATTTTGGTGGTCGGCGATAAAGAGCGCGATACAAATACAGTGGCCGTGCGTGCGCGAGGCAATGTCGATCTGGGTGTCATGCCTATCGATGTCTTGGTGGAGCGCCTCAAAACTGAGGTGGAAGCCAAAGCCTAAAGGAGCAAAGCTCCTTCCTGCGCAAGAGCACGGCTTAATTTATTGGACGTTAAAAGGAAACTGCAATAGCTACTGACAAGTCGCATCGCATCAACGGTGAAATTACAGCACCGGAATTGCGTTTATCCGGAGTCAATAACGAACCGCTTGGTATCGTCAATTTGGCTGAAGCTTTCCGTCTGGCTGAAGAGGCTAACGTGGATCTGGTGGAAATCGCACCGACCGCACAGCCTCCTGTTGCGCGCCTGATGGACTATGGCAAGTTTAAATATCAGGAGCAGAAGAAAGCTCATGAAGCCAAGCTGAAGCAGAAAGTCATTCAGGTCAAGGAAGTCAAATTCCGCCCTGGCACGGATGACGGCGATTACAACATCAAGGTGCGTAATCTGACCAAGTTCCTGGAAGAGGGTGACAAGACCAAGATTACACTGCGTTTTCGCGGTCGTGAAATGGCTCATCAGGAGATCGGCATGCGCGTGTTGGAGCGCTTGAAGGTGGATCTGGAGCCATATGGCCAGGTCGAGCAGTTTCCAAAGATGGAAGGACGCCAGATGATCATGGTCCTGGCGCCTAAAAAGAAGAAATAAGCTGAACTTAAGTAAGCTTGATTCTGTAGCTTGAGCAAGTTAAGCAAGAAGAAGCAGCCATGCTTCTTCGCGCATCGTAGGGTAGGTCTTTGCGATGCGTATTCCGGTCCAGCAAGCGTGAGCTGTAGCGAAACCGAAGATTTTGTCGGGAAGCAGTCGTTTTGTTTCTCGCAAAAGCAGCAATGAAGATTGCTGCTAATAAGTGAGAGCAGGCATCAAAGAGCAGCGCATTGCTGCCACCTGCAATCATCAAAAAATGGAGCTGTCCAAAAAGGACAGATAGTGTCATGCCAAAAATGAAGACGAAAAGCAGCGCCAAAAAGCGCTTTCGTGTACGTCCAGGTGGAACAATCAAATGTGGTCACGCTTTCAAGCGCCACATCTTGACCAAGAAAACCACCAAAGTTAAACGCCAGTTGCGCGGTATTACCAATGTCAATGCTGCAGACGTCGTATCAGTCATGCGCATGATGCCGAACGCTTAACCTCACCATCACTAAGGAGCTACTATGCCTAGAGTTAAACGTGGGGTAACAGCACGTGCCCGTCATAAAAAAGTCCTGGCGCAAGCCAAGGGTTACCGTGGTCGCCGCAGCACCGTCTATCGTATCGCCAAGCAAGCAGTTATGCGCGCTGGTCAATACGCATACCGTGACCGCCGCAACAAGAAGCGCGTATTCCGTGCATTGTGGATCGCCCGTATCAACGCTGCTGCTCGTGAGCATGGCGTGACATACAGCGTATTCATGAACGGCCTGAAGCGTGCTTCGATCGAGCTGGACCGCAAGGTTCTGGCCGATATGGCTGTGACTGACAAGCCAGCGTTCGCTGCGATTGTCAATCAGGTGAAAGCCAACATCGCTAAGTAATTAGCTATGTTGCAGTCGTCGTCCGGTTTCGGACGGCACTGCAAATCTTGCGGGGCAGAGGTGAAATACCTGTGCCCCGTAGTCGTTTTGAATCTCCGTATTTCAATTTGTTTTTTCGACTTCGTCGTTAGAACTTGTTCAAGATCTGCAGCCAACGGCAGCAAAGGTCAGATCATGGCCTCGCAGTGAGATCGTGGTGAGATGTTGAACAGGTTCTCAGAGCCGGATCGGTTCTTAGATTACTCAGATATCTGTCTGAATGGAGCGAGACTTACCGCATGAATTCCCTAGAACAACTCGTTGCACAGGCCCAGGCCGACTTTGCCGGCGCACCCGACGCTGCAGCCCTGGAAAACGCCAAAGCCAAATACCTTGGCAAAACCGGTCAGATCACTGAGCAAATGAAGGGCCTTGGCAAGCTGGCTCCTGAAGAACGCAAGGTGCAAGGCGCCGTCATCAACGCCGCCAAAGAGCAGATCGAGAACGCGCTCACTGCGCGCCGTGACGCACTGGCCAACGCACAAATGCAAGAGCGCCTGAACGCCGAAGCGATCGACGTTACTTTGCCGGGCCGTGGCCGTGGCAAGGGCGGTATCCATCCGGTCATGCGTTCGTGGCAGCGCGTTGAAGAAATCTTCCGCTCGATCGGCTTCGACGTTGCCGACGGCCCGGAAATCGAAACCGACTGGACCAATTTCTCTGCACTGAACAGCCCGGAAAACCATCCTGCGCGTTCGATGCAGGACACTTTCTACATCGAAGGCAACGACACGCAAGGCAAGCCGCTGCTGCTGCGCACGCATACCAGCCCGATGCAGGTGCGCTATGCGCGCATGAACAAACCACCGATCAAAGTCATCGCGCCGGGCCGTACTTATCGCGTCGACAGCGACGCGACGCACTCACCGATGTTCCATCAGGTCGAAGGCCTGTGGATCGCTGAAGACATCAGCTTCGCCGACCTCAAGGGCGTGTACCTCAACTTCGTCAAAGCTTTCTTTGAAACCGACGACCTGCAAGTGCGCTTCCGTCCATCGTATTTCCCGTTCACCGAACCATCGGCGGAAATCGACATCGCCTTCGGCAGCGGCCCATTGAAAGGCCGCTGGCTGGAAGTATCCGGCGCAGGCCAGGTGCATCCGACCGTGGTGCGCAACATGGGCCTCGATCCAGAGCAATACATTGGTTTCGCGTTCGGCTCCGGCCTCGAGCGCCTGACCATGCTGCGCTATGGCATCAACGACCTGCGTCTGTTCTACGAAGGTGATTTGCGCTTCTTGAAGCAATTTAACTGACGCAATTCAATTGAACAATGTGATGCCGGGCCGGCGCGAATATCCTCTGCGCTGCCTTGCGAACTGTATGGACTGTCCGGATTTCCGGACCATAGCTGAAGGTTTGAATCATGCAATTCTCTGAAAACTGGTTGCGTACCATGGTCAATCCGAAGATGACTTCGGATGAGTTGTCGCACTTGCTGACAATGTCGGGCCTGGAAGTGGAAGAAGTCGAAGCGGTCGCGCCGCCGTTCTCCAACGTGGTGGTCGGTGAAGTGCTGGAAATCGCCAAGCACCCGAACGCTGATCGTCTGAATGTCTGCCAGGTGGACGTCAAGACCGGCACCATTCTCAACATCGTCTGCGGCGCGCCGAACGTGCGCGTCGGCATGAAGGTGCCTTGCGCCATGGCTGGCGCCGTGCTGCCGCCGGGCGCCGATGGCAAGCCCTTCGAGATCAAGGTCGGCCAGCTGCGTGGCGTCGAGTCGCAGGGCATGCTGTGCTCTGCACGCGAACTCAAGCTATCGGAAGATCATGGCGGTCTGCTGGAACTGCCGGACGATGCGCCGGTCGGTCAGAATTTCCGTGATTACTTCCTGCTGAATGACCTCAAGTTCACGATCAAGCTGACGCCGAACAAAGCAGACTGCCTGTCCGTGCTGGGTGTGGCGCGTGAAGTGTCGGCATTGACCGACACACCGCTGAAACAGCCGACTTTCCAGAACGTCGCCGTCGGACTCGACGAGAAATTGCCGGTCAAGATTTCCGCTCCGGATCTGTGCGGCCGCTTTGCCGGTCGCGTCATCCGTGGCCTGAATGCCAAGGCGGCAACACCGCAATGGATGAAGCAGCGCCTCGAACGCAGCGGTCAGCGTCCGATTTCGGCGCTGGTGGATATCTCCAACTACGTCATGCTGGAACTGGGTCGTCCGTCGCACGTGTTCGATCTGGACAAGATCCACGGCAGCCTCGATGTGCGCTGGGGGAAGAAGGGCGAGCAGATCAAGCTCCTCAACGGCAATACCGTTGAAGTCGACGAATGGGTCGGCGTGATCGCTGACGATAAAGAACTCGAATCGCTGGCCGGCATCATGGGCGGCGACGCCACGTCGGTATCGCTTGAGACCACCAACATCTATCTGGAAGCCGCATTCTGGTTCCCCCAAGCGATCCAGGGCCGTGCACGCCGCTACAACTTCTCGACTGATGCCGCGCATCGTTTCGAACGTGGCGTCGACTTCGCGACCGTGGTGGAGCATATCGAGCGCATCACCGCCTTGCTGATCGAAATCTGCGGTACAGCCGACACCAAGGTCGGTCCGGTCGACGACCAGATCGTCAACCTGCCCAAGCGTGACCCGGTCAAAGTGCGTACTGCTCGCGCCACCAAGGTCATCGGTGTGGCTATCACCGACGACATGATCGCCAACATCTTCACGCGCCTCGGCCTGCAGTTTACGCAAGAGCCGGGCTTGTTCGCGGTGACGCCGCCGTCTTTCCGTTTCGACATCGAAATCGAAGAAGATCTGATCGAAGAAATCGCGCGCGTCTACGGCTTTGAAAACATCCCGGCGTTGCCGCCGGTTGCTGCCAGCGCCATGAAGATCGCGCCGGAAAATATCCGCTCGCTGTTCGACGTGCGCCATCTGCTGGCCGATCTCGACTATCAGGAAGTGGTCAATTTCAGCTTCGTCGAAAGCGCATGGGAAGCCGACTTTGCCGGTAACAAGGCACCGATCAAGCTGCTCAACCCTATCGCCAGCCAGATGAACGTGATGCGCTCTTCGCTGATCGCCAGCCTGGTCGCGAACGTGCGTTACAACATCAACCGCAAGGCCAACCGCGTGCGCGTGTTTGAAATCGGCGCCGTGTTCCATCGTGATGCGCAAGTGCAGGATGGTCCGCTGGAAGTCGCCGGCTATCACCAACCGAAGCGCGTCGCCGGCCTGGCCTATGGCCCGGTCGCTGAAGAGCAGTGGGGACAGGACTCCCGCAATGTCGATTTCTTCGATGTCAAAGCGGATCTGGAAGCCTTGTTTGCCCCACGCGTGCTGCGTTTTGCGCGCGTTGAACATCCTGCGCTGCACCCGGGACGCTCCGCTCAGGTTGAACTGGACGGCAAGAACATCGGCCTGATCGGTGAACTGCATCCACGTCTGCAACAAAAATACGACCTGCCGCTGGCGCCGGTCGTGTTTGAAGTTGACGCCACAGCGCTGCAGCAACGCGACGTGCCTGCCTATGTCGAAATTTCCAAATTCCCGGCTGTTACACGCGACCTTGCACTGGTCGTCAAACAGGCTGTTCAGGTTCAGGAATTGCGCGATATTTTTGCCGCTGAAAAGCAAGGCAACGCAGCATGCTCGATCATCCAAGCCATTGTTTTATTTGATGAATATCAAGGAAAGGGGCTGGAAAATGACGAAAAAAGCCTTGCTTTCCGATTCACCTTGCAAGATACTCAAAACACACTCCAGGACGACACTGTTGACGCTGCAATGGCCGCTATCGTAGCCGCTGCGACGGGGAAACTTGCCGCCAAATTGCGTGCTTGAGAATAGACAAAGCAAATTAATAAAGAACCGGTAGAGAATAGGCCAACCACCCGTCATGAACAACGTGAATTCAAGTGAATTTCAATCTGTGCTGGATGCCGACTTGCAACGTGCCGTACTGGAATCCCAGGTACGTTCGCAAGCGGAAAAAAATCTCCCGACGCTGACCAAGGCCGAGCTTGCCGAACTTTTGTTCGAGCAGGTCGGTCTTAACAAGCGTGAAGCAAAAGACATGGTTGAAACTTTCTTCGACGAAATTCGCAATGCCCTGGAGCGCGGTGAGGCCGTCAAACTTTCCGGCTTCGGCAATTTTCAATTGCGTGACAAGCCGCAGCGTCCTGGCCGCAATCCTAAAACCGGCGAAGAAATTCCTATTACTGCACGCCGTGTCGTCACTTTTCACGCCAGTCAGAAGCTCAAGGAAATGGTTGAGGATTCCACCATCCAGCCGCTCGCTCTCGTTGTGTAATGTAAGCCCCTCGTAACCTTGCCATGAACGAACGCGTCAATAAACCTGCGGTGATCGTCCTGCCGCCGATTCCCGCCAAGCGCTATTTCACCATCGGTGAAGTCAGCGAATTGTGTGGCGTGAAGCCGCACGTACTGCGCTACTGGGAGCAAGAGTTCACCCAGCTCAAACCAGTCAAGCGCCGTGGCAATCGTCGCTACTACCAGCATCATGAAGTGCTGCTGATTCGCCGCATCCGCGAGCTGCTGTACGAACAAGGTTTCACGATCAGTGGCGCGCGCAACAAGCTGGACGGTCATCTAAACCAAGACCAATCGGAAGTCATCGAAGAGATCGAAATATCGATGGGTGCCGAAGAGATCGAAGCCATGCGCACCGAACTCACCGGCATTCTGGAGTTACTCAGACCGCGTGCATGAGCTGATGCCGGTCGGTCGATCCCAGGCATCGGCACTGCATCACCATCAATAAGCTGCCGTCGGCAGCTTATTTACGTTTACGCTCAAGATTGCAGTCAAGTCTGCAGCCGGGATCTCGGTCTGAGCAGAGGACTGGCGGCGCATGGCGCGGCTGGATGCGTACATGGCTAAAGACATATAGTGAACTGAATGGAGGCGATTGTTGATGGAAAACAAAGCGGCGAACGATCTGGTCATGTTCTGGCGCGGCATGCATGAGCGCGACCTGTCCGCCGTCGTCGCCATCGCAGAACAGGTACATCCCGATTATCCCGAATCGCCGGAGGTGTTTGCAGAACGCCTGCGGTTATTTGCCGATGGATGCCGGGTTGCCGTCGACGGTGATGGCGGCGTGCATGGTTACGCCATCACCCATCCCGCTCTGTTGGGACAACCGCCTGCGTTGAATTCCTTGTTGCATGCTTTACCGTCGCAAGCCGATTGCCTTTATCTGCACGACATAGCGCTCACTGACGCCGTGCGGCAGTACGGTTTGGGCGGGAAACTGGTGGAGTTGATCAAGCGGCATGCCATGACCATCGGGATCGGTCATGCGGCACTGGTGGCGGTGAATGATTCGGCCGCCTATTGGCGGCGGCGCGGCTTTTCGGATTACCTCAAGGCCGATGCTGCGTTATTGAAGAAAATCGGCAGCTACGACCACGCCGCGCAGTATCTGGTGTTGAACATCGTCGACACGGTTTGATGGGCGAGGTTGATCCGCCGGGTCACCAATAAATCAGCCAGTAGTCACTTACTGCGCTGCCCGAGCCAGTGCCGCCACACGGTCCACACGGCGTGTCGACACAAGGATGGAGCCGGTCGCATTGCGTTGCAGTGCTTCTCGCAGCACGGCCGCACCATCCGTTCCTTGCGGCGTACCGCCCGCCATATAGCCATACGTGAATTGCAATGCGCGTTGATGCTGCAAGAGCACGTCTGCCTGATGCTTGGCGAGGCTGTCGCGTACTTGCACGATGTTCGTCAAGGTCGGGCTCGCCTCAAGCATGGCAGCAATCAGCGGCGCTTCTCCTGCAATGCCGAACTGACGGATTTTTCCTGACTGCACGAGTGACTCCAGCCAGCGTTGCCATTCATCCGTCTGAATCAAGGCTGGTACCGGCTCGTGCAAGAACAGGATATCCAGCCAGCCGCGACGCAGCCGGCGCAAGCTGTCTTCCAGACTCTTCTGCGCATGCGCAAGGCTCCAGTCGACTACGGGTTGGTTCAGCGCCGGCAATCCCTTGCCAGCAATCTTGCGCAGCAGGATTTCCGGCACGCTAGCCCCGGCACCGTTCGGCCCATACAGGCCGACCTTGCTGGCGATGGTGATGCGCTGCAGTTCCGTGGAGGGAAGTTCTCCCAGCGATTTTTCCGCCAGACCAAAGCCGTAGTAGGGCGAGGTGTCGAAATGGGTGAAGCCGGCATCCAGCGCTGTCGTGAGCAAAGCCTGACGCTGCTGACTCTTGAACAGATGATGCAGGCTGGCGGTGCCAAAAGACAGGCGAGTGACGTCAATCGTCGTGCCTGGAATGCGGATGGACTGCATGCGTGTGGATCCTGTTGGAGAAGTCGTGAAAGGGCGGGATGAGGGGAGTAATGGCGGAACTGCCTGCCCGGCTAAGGAGTCTTTACTCGTCGCGGCAAGTTCATCAGCCAGATGCGACGCCAGGCGTGCGGCCAACGCGACCGCAAGGAAGGTGGGATTGGCTTCCCCGGTGGTCGGGAAAACGCTGCTGGACGCTACATACAGATTCGCCATGCCGTGTACCCGGCAATCGCGATCCACCACGCCCATTTGCGGATCGTCATGCATGCGCGTGGTGCCGACCTGATGGAAGCCATCGGTGGCTTGTTCCATGACGTGGCCGATGCGCAGGCTTTCGGGGCGATGATAATCAACTCGGCCTTTGTTGGAGGCGCGTAACCGGGCATCCAGAATCGCGTGTGCTTTCAGCACCGATTCGGCGTCGTCGTGCAGGTAGCGGAAATCGATCGTCAGGCGTGGCATGCCGTGGGCATCTCGCTCTTGATTCAGGACAACGCGGCTTTCTGGATTCGGTATCTGCTCGGCATGGTAATTGAGGGCATAGGTACCGCCTTGATTACGCAGCACGAAGCCGGGCTTGCGCACCGGCGACAGATAGCGCAGACGCAGGATGGTGATGATGTCGGTTGCCGCTTGCCATGGCCTGCGCAGAATGTTCAGCACATGTGCGCCGTAGCGGTAGGGCGGCGGGCCGACATGGCGCAGGCGGATCGCCTCCGAAATCATGCGTCGTCCGACCGCAGGAATCGACAGGCCGAGAAACACCATCGACAAGGTCGGGTTGCGATGGCGTTCGTCATAAAACGGCGGATTGTCGGCGAAGAACGAGGTATTGAGCAGGTGATGCCGGCGTTGGGCTTCTTCAGACAAGGTGAAGCGCCGGCGCACATAGGTGCCGGTTTCATCTTCGGAAAAATCGAGATCAGAAAAATCGTCGGGCTGATTCAGCGCGATGCTGGCGATGCTGCCGAAGATGTGTCCCATGTAATACCGCCCCAACGGGCCGCCAATGCCACCGAATAGCGAAGGATGCCTCTGCTGCGTCGCAAGCAGCAGGCGCGTGGTTTCCAGGCCGCCGCCGGCCAGCACGTAGCGTCGCGCACGAACGTCGATGGGCATCATCTTGTGATGGACTTGCAGCGCACTGATTTGCTGTTCTCTGTCATCAAGCCTGAGACCGGTAACGGTCGCGTCGAAGAGGACGTGGATGTTCGGCGACGCCATGACACGCGGGCCCAGTCGCGATACCAGCTTGGGTTGTCTGGCCCAGCGTTCGAGTTGCGACAGCTCGATGTCATCCATGTCCGGCCAGCGTTCAGGCTGCTTGCGGAATTCGGCTTTGCCGCAATCGAGATAGTCGGCTGCCTTGGCGTACCACGGTGCAATGTCTTCCAGCGCAAACGGCCAGCCGGAATGCGGGACGTAATTGCGTGCTTCAAAATCGATCGCTTCAAATGGGACGCAGCGACCTCCCCATAACCAGGAGCTGCCACCCAAGGCGCGGTTGGATGCCAGTTCCATGGGCGAATGGGCTTTTTCGTCGAGCACCGCTGCGCGCGACCATTCCTGCGTCGCGGGATTGTGTTCGGCGCCGCCGGATTCCAGCATCAGCACTTGCAGCCCGCGTGCCTCTGCCTCCAGCGCAAGCGCCAGTCCTACCGGCCCGGTGCCGACAATGCAAATGTCGACGATTTGATCGGCCTGCAAGGCCGTCAGCATCACCATAGAATCCCTGAGCGTAAGTAAGTGTTTCTTATTTTTTGCCGAGAATGAAATTTTTCAACCGCGCCATCTGCCATTGGCGCAGATAACGCCGGAACTCCAGATTCTCGTAGCGAGGCAGCCGGCGCAGCGCCGACCAGAAGTAACTGAAAATCATCAGCAGGCCACCGATGACGACCGGCTTTTCACGCATGCGGTTGATGCCGGTGGCAATCGCATACAGCGGGTGATATCCCATGTACCAGTTGCCGCGGCCCCAGCGCAGACGGCCTTCGTAAATATGCTTGTCCGACGAACCCATGATGCGGTGATGCCACAGCCATGCCTTTGGATCGTAGTAGCAAAAGGTCTTCCAGCCTTTCATCCAGGCCGTGTGGACGTCGATGCCGTCCCACGACAAATGCTGGACGAAGCCGCCGATGTCTTCAAAGGCAGTGCGTTTGTAGAGTTTGAACTGACCCGCGACCTGTTCGTCGATGTGGCTTTCTTCGATGTACTGACCGTCTTCGTGACGATATACCTTGCCCGACACGGCGGCCAGCTTCGGATCTTCGTCGAGTTTCTGGAACATGTGCTCCAGGTAGAGCGGGCCAAAGGACATATCGCCATCGAGCTTGGCGATGTACTGATAGTCCTTGTTCTCAATATGTTCGACGCCAAAATTGAATGCGGCGATGACGCCGCCACCCAATTTGCGGAAGCCGCGGTTCTGGCGCGGCACCAGGCGAATGAATGGATATTTTTCTGCATATTCACGCACGATGTCCGGCGTGGTGTCGGCCGAGCCGTCGTCGACAAGAATCCACTCGACCGGACGGCAGGTTTGGGCCACTATGGAATCCATGGTCAGGCGCAGATACTTGGACTCATCGCGCACGGGCGAAATAATCACCAACGGAACGATACGCGGATTAACCGCAGGTGGTGCTTCCACCGGTTCCAGCGGCTGTTGCTGATCTCCTTGCATGACGCCTTCCTTATGCTTATCTTGTGAGATGTAAATTGGATTGAGATCACGGTCAGATTTGCCTATGCTGTCCGATCCCCGCGGTCAAATCAAGAATTAATCAGAAAACTCCTGTCAAACAATGAGTGTTCGCTCAATAATATTGTTAAAATGATATCAAATTAATGGCGAACGTGATTCGATTAAATTGACTTTTATCTAATTTTTACGCTGGAACGGATGCCAAAACAGACCGTATTCCCCACGTCCCATCTATTCGGACTCGATATCTGCGCCGCGAGTTTCAATCAGGCCGCGCATCAGTTGATGGCGCTCGCTGAGCGACGCGACGGGCCGCCTGCGATCATCGTCACGCCGAACGTTGATCACGTCGTCCGGCTCGATGCCGACGCCCAGTTTCGCGCCCTCTACGTACAGGCTGACTATATCTTTGCCGACGGCATGCCCTTGGTCTGGGCCAGCCGCATGAGCGAGACGCCGCTACCGGAACGCGTGACCGGCTCCGATCTGTTTGTCGAACTGGCACGCTCGGCGGCGAAGCAGCAACTGCCGGTATTTGTCATCGGCGGCATGCCGGGGCAGGAAGAGATGCTTACGGAAGCCTTTGCACGCGTCTATCCGGGTTTGCAGGTCGAACTATATTGTCCGTCGATGAAATTCGACCCCACCGGTGCAGAAGGGCTGGAAGCGCTGCGTCGTGTCAATGCCTGCAAACCAGGCCTGGTGTTCGTCTGCCTCGGCATGCCCAAGCAGGAGCGTTGGTCGTTCGCCCATCAGGACAAGATGCAGGCGGGCGTGGTGATGTGCGTCGGCGCCGCCATGGAGTTTGCGCTCGGGTTCAAGTCGCGTGCGCCGCTGTGGATGCAGAAGGCCGGTCTCGAATGGTTTTGGCGGCTCGCCTCCGAGCCGCGCCGCCTGTGGCGCAGATACATCGTGCAAGGTTCGAAATTCGCCGGTTTGCTGCGCCGAGAACGGAAGGCGCAACGTACAATCAAACTCAACAAGAAGACAGGGAGCGGCCATTGAGCTTTTACGCTGACAAACGCAACCATCACACGACCTTGCTCGGGCTTGCCGTCGGCGCAGCCTATGCCTTTACGATTATTCTGACGCTGGAAATCTGCATCGCCATCTATCAGTGGGCGGCATTTTCTACATTCAATTTTGTAGCGGCGATCGCAGGTGCGGTCGGCTTTGTCGTTTTCAGCGACCCGCGTCGTTATGCAGTCGACAACTCGTCGATGATGGTGCATTACTTCGGCACTATCGTACGGCTGTGGATCGGCACGTTCTTTGTCGTTGTCCTATCGTTATATCTGACCAAGTCCGGCGAAGATTTCTCTCGTGTGGTGATGACGATGTGGCTGGTGGCCACGCCTTTCACTTTGGCGTTTACCTCATTCCTGTGCCGTCGCTGGGCGTTGCGCCTGTACAGCGCCAAAGGGGAGCGGCGCACGGCTGTCTTCGTCGGTTTCAGTGAAGATGCGCAACGCTTGTCGGAGTCGTTTCAGACGTCGAAAATGCTTGGCATCACCCCTTTGGGTTTCTTTGACAACAGGCAGGGAACGCAACGCGTCGGCTCCGAACTGCCACGCCTGGGCAGCCTGATGGATGCCATCACTTGGATCGAACACAATCCGGTCGACGTCGTCTTCGTCGGGCTGGTGCATGCCCGTTACAGCGATATTGCGCCGGTGGTGGATGCCTTGCATGACTCCGTATCGTCGGTCTATTTTGTCCCTGAATCCAAAATGTTCGGCCTTGGCCATATGCACTATGGCGAAATCGCCGGCACCCCGGTGCTGGTGGCTTACGAAACGCCGTTCATCGGCGTGACGCGATTGCTCAAGCGCTTTGTGGATGTGATCCTGTCCTTAATCATTTTGCTGTTGCTCAGTCCGGTGTTGTTTATCATCGCGATGGGCGTGAAGCTATCGTCGCCGGGCCCGATCGTGTTTCGCCAGATGCGTTACGGCGTCGGTGGCCAGCGTATCGTCGTATCCAAATTCCGCTCCATGCGCAATGATCCACTGCCGCAGGAAAACGGCGAGGTCAAGCAGGCCACCGTCGGCGACGCACGTGTGACGCCGTTCGGTCGCTTCTTGCGCAAGACTTCGCTGGATGAGTTACCGCAGTTTTTCAATGTACTCGAAGGCTCAATGAGCATCGTCGGTCCGCGTCCGCACGCGGTTCAGCATAACGAGCTGTATCGCAAGCAGGTCAAGGGTTACATGCTGCGGCACAAAGTCAAACCAGGCATCACCGGTTGGGCGCAGGTAAACGGTTTGCGCGGCGAAACCGATACGCTCGACAAGATGCAGCGCCGTATTGAGTACGATCTCTACTACATCCGCAACTGGTCGCTGGCACTGGATTTCAAGATCATTCTGCGCACCGTGCTGGTGGTGTTAAAAGACCGCAATGCATATTGACACTACCACCGCATCGCCTATTTCCCCTATCTACCATGCTGCATGAAGTCGCCCGACATCTGCTGAGTGAACTGGCGCCGGATATCGCCGGCCGCTTTGCTGCAGGAACGGCGGTGCGCGTTCATGCTTCTTTCGAGCACGCTGAAATGCGTTGGCGCGCGGCGCAGGCGGTATGTGCAGCATACGGTTTCCAGGCCTATGACTGGTTGGCGACCTGGCAACGGGAATTAGGTGCCAGGCAAGGCTGGGAAGTTTGCATTGTTGAACTGAGCGACGCCGATGACCACACGCTGATGCTGTTGCCTCTGGGGCGTCAGCGTAAAAACGGGATTCGCTTCGCAGGTTTTCTCGGCGGTGAGATCACGGATTATCACGCGCCGTTGCTGCATCCTGATTTCGATGCCTCGGCTTTTTCTGCATTGTGGCCGGTCATCATGCGCCTGATGGGCGGTGTTGATGTCTTTCGCGCCCGGCGCATGCCTCAACATGTCGAGGGCGTCGCCAATCCCTTGGTGGCACTGCATGGCATGCGCCACACCGAGCAGGCACATGCGGCGACGTTGACCTCGACCTATACCGAGTTCCAAAAGGCACGCAGCGCCAAGATGTTCGCCGATACGCGTCGCCAATTGCGGCGTCTCAATGAACTCGGGGCGGTGAAATTGCTGATCGATGCGCCGCCGGAACAACGTGCCGCCGTCACCACCGGCATGGCGCAACAAAAGGCCCGGCGTTGGCACGAAACCGGTAGCCGCGACCTGTTTGCCGAACCGGGTTATCTGGACTTCTATCAGCAGCTTGCGGCGCAAGGCTTATTCGGTGGCGAGATCGTGGTGTCGGCGCTCTACGTTGACGACAATCTTGTTGCCACTCATTGGGGCATGCGTTACGGCCAGCGTTTTTATTGGCTGATGCCGGGTTATCAGGATGGGGAGTGGGCGCGCTACTCGGTAGGGCGTATCTTGCTCGATGCCGTGGTTCAGCATTGCATCACCGAAGGACTGGCGGTGTTTGATCTCACGGTGGGTGATGAGGGCTACAAGATGCAATGGGCTGATCATATGTTGCCGTTATATGCAGGGCAGCAGGGCCATAGCTTGCGCGGCAAGATCGTGGTGGCACTTAGCGAGGCTTATCAGCAATTGCGCGCGCGGGCGCGCAATAATGAACGTCTGCGTAACCTGATCAGGCGTCTGCGCGGGCAGCGCTCCGGTTCTGTCTCTAATTCCGCTTCGAACTCAACTTCGAATTCGACTCCCAATAATCAATAGCCGCATTCACCGGCAATACCTTGCAGCCCGCAGCTAGCGCGGCAGCGATGGCATGTTCCAGACGATCTGGCGTGTAGCCAAAACGGCTCGGCGGAGTTTCCACATCGTGCGTGTTGACGATCAGCCAGCCTTTGCTGCGGGCGGTGCGTTCCAGCAGTGTTTCGTAATTTTCTGCATCCACCGGCAGGTCGTAGAGGCGATGCGTCTTGAGCGCGTTCAGGTCGGCGACATGTTCATGCATACCGCCGCCGGTGACGCGGCTGGAACGGAAACGCCTGCTGCAAATGCGCTTGGCGTTGTAGGCGTAGGCGCCGAATGGATAGGCGAAATTCAATGCTGCGATATCGACACCCAATTCAGCGAGGAAGGCGGCATTGCGATCCAGTTCTGCTTCCAGCGCGTCGGCGCTGAGGTTGTCGCAACGGATGTGCGAGTAGCTGTGGCAGCCAAGTTCGTGGCCGTTGGCCAGCAAGGTCTGCAGATGTTCCCGGCTATGGCAGGGTTTGCCTTCTTCCATGCCGCCGGTCAGGCCACCGGCAACGTAGAACGTGCCGCGTACGCCATTGTGTTCGAGCGCGTGTGCACCGGCTTCACATGCCGAGGCTGGGGCGTCGTCAAAGGTAAAGCTGACTACACCGGCTTCCGCTTCCAACGGCAACAGATTGCGGAAGGCGTGCTGTGACAGTCGGCGACTGATACGCAAGGCAAGTTTGGAGGCAGAATCGGACATGAGTGTTTTCCGGCAGCGACGGCGATGATGTCAACGCGTCAATCAGTTGTCGACCACGTGCGCGCCAAAACGGCGGCGCCAACGCAAGAACGGCTTCTCCACAAAATTATAAGAAGCTATGGCGAACACAAATGATAGCAGCACCGCCGTCAGCGCAAAAAACGGGAAGGTTTGCCAGCCGATGCGCTGCGGCCCGATGCTGCCCGGGCCCCACCATATCTCGGCCAGCACGATGGCAATCGGGTGATACAGGTACAGTGAATACGACCAGCCGCCGACACGGCGCAGGGGTTTGGTTTCCAGTAGCCTGGTCAAAGGCGGCACCGACTTCGTAAAGCAGATTGCCGTCATCAGCGGCATCAATGCCAGGCCTTGCAGGGAGTAGCGCAGCGTGTCGCGAAAGCCCGGATGCCGCACCACAAAACATGCCAGCAGCAGGATCAGGCAAACCAGTTGTACCAAGCGGCTGGCTGAAAAACGCCGCCAGTTTTTTTGCGTATCGTTGGCCAGAATCAGTGCCAGCCAAGCACCATACAGAATCGAATCGATGCGCGTATCGGTGGCCATGTAGATGTAATCGCTGCTGCCGCCGTGGCGATGCACAATCACGCGCCACACCAGCACCAGCACGACGCTGCCCGCCAGCACCCACGAGAAGCGGCGCAGATTGGCGGTGCCCGCCAGCAGCGCGACGCAGATGAAGGGGAAGACCAGATAGTATTGCTCCTCCACCGCCAGCGACCACAGGATGCTGAAGGGATCAAAGCCATCGCGGCCCTGCCCGAAGTGCACGAATATGCCGTAGTAATTGGCGTAATAGAACAAGGCGGACAACACCTTGCCCCAACCCATGACGCCGCCTGCTGCACTGAATACCAATGCCGCCAGCGCGACTGCGACCACGAGCGCAGGGTATAAGCGGAACAGGCGCCGGACGTAGAACCGTCCGACGGCAATGCGACCGTTTTGCGCATGTTCGGCCAGCAGCAATCGGGTGATCAGCAATCCGCTGATGAAGAAAAACACGGTCACGCCAAAGCCGCCGGGGATGGCAGTGCTGAAACCCATATGCGCCACCAGCACCAGTAGCACTGCGCAGGCTCGCAGGCCGTCGAGGCCGGGAATGTAGTCGAATGATGGCCGCGCGCTCGCCGTCGGGTTCGTGTTTATGCTTGTTTCTATAGTCGCGCTCACCGCAGATCCTCAATTTGTTGACGCGCGCGGTTGTAGCCCTGCTGGTTGTCAAAGTTGAACGGCCCGGTGACATTGTCGAAAGTGTAGTTCAGACTGACTTGTACGGTGCTGCGGCGATAGTCGATGTTGCCGCCCGATTTGGACGTGGTTTGTTCGCGCATGGCATCGACGCGCAGGGCCAGCCGGCGCGTGATGTCGTAATCGTAGCGGAAGCCCAGGCGCAACAACTGATCGTCACCGCTGGTTGGCGTGCTGATTTGAGATGTCGCAAAGTTTTGTGACTTTTGCGATTCCAGCGAGGCCAGCAGCGATACGCGTGTCTTTGGTGTGGCCTGCCATACCGCGCGGCCCTGGATGCCTCTGGTAATCACATAAAGACGGCTGTCGGCTTCATCGTTGGCTTGCGGGCGATCCCAGATGCGGCCGTAGAAAGTTGTCTTGGCCGAATAGTGCCAGTCGATTCCCAGCTCGCCGGAGACCAGACGGCTGTCGCGATTGGGGAGTGTGTTGAAGTGCCGTGCGATCGAGCCGATATGGGCGATGAAGACAGTGTTCTCGGTATAGCGCCAGGCCGCATCGGTAAAGAATTCGGTATCCGTATAGCCTGAGTCGAAGTCGGCGATGTCCTGCGCTGTCCGGTTGGGAAACCCGACCCGGTTGCGGCGTACGCCCGCCGACAGCGTCGACTTAGTGCCCGCCGTGTAGCGGATCGCTGCTTGAATGGCGTTGCTGTTCATGTTGTACATCTCGACCCGGCCCGGAATCATGTAGCTCAGGGTTTGCTGCGTCCAAGTCAATGGTACGTCGAAGCGGTTGGTGACGCGATAGGCAAGCTCGATATTGTCTTCGCGGATATGCGGAAACTCCGGCTCGACGTTGGAGATGTTACGTGGCGGTGCCCCATTTGGATCAGGATTGCGAACAATTTCGCCGCCAAAATAGTTGTACAGGCGATCATCGGTACGATGGCGAATACGTCCGCGCAGCAGATCGCTGAATTCCCAGTTGTAGATGCCCTCAAACTGCTTCTTAGTCTTGTTCAGACTGTACGGCCCACCGCTATTGATTTGCTCGTTGTAGTTGCCGAACGTGTTGCCATAGTGCATTTGCGATACCGACGCAGTCAGCTGCAGATTGGTCCGTTCCGTCGGCAGCGGCAAGAACAGCGCACCGCGAATATCCGTCGACCAGGCCGAGTCCGAGGTCTTCAGCTTGTTGTCGCTATTGCTGGGAAACATGAATGGGTTATCGATGCGATACCAGCTCACGCCGCTTTGCAGGGCGTATTCGGCTGTGGCATGCGCCGGTGCAGACATCAGCGACAGTGACATACCGAGTACCGCACAAGCTGTCATGCCGAAGCGTGTCAGCGCGGATTGCGTGATGTTATTCATCGGCGACTACCTCATACCAAGGGCTGGCCTGCGCAATATCGGCCTGGATATGGATAGTGGCCACGCCGTTGTTCAGGCTGGCGCGGTTGCCGTCGAGCGCCGCCAGGCGTTTGCCGTTGCCGTCCAGCGGATAGACGCTGATGCGCCTTGCTTGCGTGCGCAGGCTGATGCGCGCCTCATTGCGTTCCATCCATACGGGGCCTTCCACATCGCGCGGGCCGGATGGTTTGTTGTTCATGCCGGCATCTTGCTCCAGCGCCCACCATTTGGCGTCGCTCTTGTAGCGGATTAATTCTTTGGGGCGCGGCGGCATGGAGCCGGGCTGGTTGCCGGTGACCGCGCTTGAGGCCGAGATCAGAATCTGCCGCGACGAGGCCAGAGGTCGATTGTCCAGTGCCGTCAGCAGCACACCGGTAAAGCCGCGACTCTTGCCTAGCAACTCGATGGCCGCATTGTCATCGCCGACACGGCGCTTCATCAGAAAACCGAAGAAGCCGCGTGCCTGTGGCGTGCGTAGCTGGATAGTGCGCTGTTGCGCTTCAAATTCGAATTCTCCATTGGCCGCACGCAGCGGCGTTGCCGGCGGTGTTTGCTTGTCGAGCTTGCCGGCGCCGGTCAGATCCATGCCAAGACGGGTTTGTGTCGCCAGTTCCGGTGTGACGCCATAGCGTACTGACAGATGTGTCTCGAAGGCGCCTGGATCCCGCACGGCGGCGACTGCCGCACGCGCGTCTGCACTAAAAGGAATCGCTGTCTGTTTCGGCAGCGTCGCGACCAGTCCGTTGCGGAACAGCATGGCGCTTTGCCCCGTGGCGGCATATTTGCCCCAGTCGCCGCTAAGCGTAAAGGCGGATGGCGTGATAGCCCAATTGTCGCCGTCAAGATAATCAAAAAAGAACAAGCCATCCCAATCCTGTGCGGCACCGATGGCGGCCATCAGCGGCTGAATCTCGCTGCTTTGCTTGTTGGGGAAGGGCTGATTGTATTCGCTGACGACGAAGGGTTTGCGGATATCGCGGCGCAAGGACAGGGCCAGCAATCGGCTCAACTCGCCATCGCTGGCCGAGCTGTTGTGGATACGCCAATCGTTACGATCCCAGGCGGGGCCGGGGAAGTCAGGATGGTCGATGTAAAAGTGTTCATCGATGTAATCCATCTGGGCCTGCGAGTCGAAATTGAGCACGCCGCCGTATCCCATTTGCGTACCCGTAACCGGCACCAGCGTATCGGTTTCACTTTGCACGACCTGGCGCAGGCGATTGAAGTAGGCGCGGTCGGTATCCGCGAGGAAAAGCAAGAAGTCGCGTACGCGCAGCGCTTCGCCGGAAGTATTGGGTGTGCCGGGATCGGCCGGGCCCAATACCTTTTCAGTCAGCGATTTGAACTTGCCGTCGAGACGGTCGCGCCATTGGCCGATTTGCGAGGCGTCGGTCGGCGTCAGCAGCGGCACGACAGAGTTGGCGGAGACGCAGGTATTCCACGTCCCGCAAGCTTTGGCGGTAGAACCATAGCGCTTGATCAGCCACTCTTGCCACTGCTTGCGCAGTTCAGCTTCATAGGCCTTGGGAACGGCGTCGCTCCATTCGCGACGTTGCCAGGCGGCCAGCAGCGAGGATTCGTTGTTGATTTCCACCATCGCCAGCGCGGCATTGTTGCGTAGGCCTAGCGCACGAATCAACTGGCGTGCGTATTCTTCCTGCAGCGCCACCATGCGCGGGTAATAGACGTGAATCGGCGCGCCCAGCTGTGTCGCTTCGGCCTTGCCGTCAAGCGGCGGCAATTGGTCGATGGCGGGACGGAACCGATAACCGACATGCAGGTTGAGGTTGACGTAAATACCTTGCTGCTTCAGCGCATTGATGAAGTTGCGCAGGCGGCTCACCGCCACCGGATTGAATGTCGGATAAGGGCCTGGTGTCAGCAGGCTGCGTGGTGGATTGTCCTGCGTGCCGGGACTGCTGTCCATGTGATGCAGGCGTACGGCATTGATGCCCAGCTTGCGCAGGCGTTGCGCCAGACGCACCGCATCCGCATCGTTAGGGAAATTGGTGGCAAAGCTCAGATTGATGCCGTACAGGCGCACGCGCGTGTCGTCGGCGGTGTTCGGTCGATTGTCGGCGCCGACGCGGTAGAAGTGGCCGTTGCGCACGAAGATGCGTGATCCGGCGTCCAGCGGCTGGTTCATGGCGGAGCGATCGGGAGCGCCGCTTAATTTGTCTTCATCGATGGCGAAATTGAAATACGCGATGCCATTATCGCCGAGGGTGAAGGCAGTCGGGGTCGTTTGTGCAGCGACCGGTAACGACAACATGGACAGCGCCGACAACGACAAATAACCCGCCGCCAGCATGAGTGTGCGCAGATGCATTGACTTGCTCATGGGACGGCTCCACGTGGCACGCTGTCGGGTGACGGATCCTGTTCGGCTTGTTTTCTTCTCTCGGCTTGCTCCATGCGATGGACGGTCAGACGCGCAGAAATCGCCGTCGATGAATAGATGAAGAAAATATTCTGGAACAGCACGCCGCGAAACACTTCGCTTTCCGAGAGGTTGCTGATCAGGATCAGAATGAGCATGGCCCAGTGGATGGCAGCTTCTTCGCGGTCGATGCGTGTGAGCTTGATCAGGTTAAGAATGTGGAAGACGAAGACGCCGGCCATGATGACCAGACCCACGATACCGAGCTCGTTGAGAATATCGAGATAACCGTTATGCGCTTGCAGCGGAATCCAGTGCAGCGCGGTGATGATCATCTGCGACGGGCTGCCTTCACCCAGCCAGAACGCGCCGTAGCCGATACCGAACACCGGATGACGCTGCACCTCCAGCAACACCAGACGCCAGATGTCGGTGCGGCCGGTGAGGTCGGTGCTCTTGTTGAACAGTGCACCGAAGGGCGCGAACAGCTCGTTCCATTCAGGCAGGCGACCGTTGAAGACGTAGAAGATGTGGAAGCTGAGCAGGATGATGACTGCTAGGCTGATCGTCAGCTTGCGGCCGTCGAATTCACCGGTCAGATAACGGCGGCGGATCAGCAGATAAATACCGGTACCCAGTGTCGCCACCAGAATTGCCGTGCTGCTCTTGGCCATCACCAGCATGAACAGGCTGAACAGGATGCCGAAGTAACAGATCGAGCGCGGAAACGTGGTGCCCAGGCTTTCCTTGATCCACAACACCACGCACAGGCCGGAGATTGCCCCCAGCGTATTTTTTTGCGTCAGGATGCCACGCCAGGCGCCACCCAGTTCGTAGTCCACGCCGATGCGCGGCAGCACCAGTGACACCACAAACGAAAAGGCCATCAAGGTCATCAGCGTGCCGAGCATGGTGCGAATCAGTTGATGCTTGCCGCCGATGGGCGGTGAGATGGCAATGCCGACCAGTGTCAGACCGATGAGCTGGACGCTACGTTTGAGTGTGACCACAGGATAGGGCGACCACAAAATCGTTATCAGACAGTACAGGATGATAGCGATCAGCAGCGGGTTGAGATGCAGCACATGGCGCAGGCTCCAGCCGCGATTGCGCCACGCCAGCCAGGCGCCGATCAGGAACACCGAGCCGAACTCCATCTGAAAAATCAGCGAGCCTTCGGCATAACTGCCTTGCGGATCGGTATTGCCCCAGTTGAAGCCGGGCGGCAGCAGCGAGAAGGTCATGCTCATGACGATCAGCAGGCGCACCAGAAACGGATCGATCTTGCCGGCAATCGACGATTGTTCATGGGGTTCCAGCGTCCCTTGTGTTCCCTGTGTTGAACGCGCTGCGTCCAATTTGTCAGTTGCCGTATTCATGATAACGATGGCCCGCGAGGGCGCTTAATTTGCCGCACTGTGCCAGCGTAGTACGCAGCCAGCGGATCGACATGAGCCGGGAAAAAGGAAATGTCGCCAGCGTCACGCCCGCGGCAATCAGCAACTGCACTAGCGCTCGCAAGCCCAGCTGGGTGGCGCGCGCAAGGCGTTGCATGCCGTGCAGACGGGCGATTTCCGATAAAACGTAAGTTTGTCCGAGCCGGTAAGAGCGGCGCAGCAGCCAGTTCAGGTTGGCGCGTTGGGCCGGGACTTCTTCGCTGACGGTGGCTTCGTCGCACCAGACGAACTTGGCCCCATGCGTAAGCATGTCGCGAAACAGCATGGTGTCTTCCGCACCTGTGCGGCCGAAGGCAGCGTCAAAAGGCCCAGGAACCGCCATCAACTTGCTGCGTCGGATCAAGACGTTGCCTGTGCGGGCGTCTTTGGTTGTGATGACAGTGCCGGTGGCGAAGCGGCGGCGATTGAAGAAATCGCCGTTGCGTATCCATGCCGGCGTGTCGTCGTGATAACGCGGCAATACCGGCGCGAACACCGCATCAGCGTCGTAGTGGCGTTGCGTGGCGACCATGTGGCGGATCCAGTCCGGATCCGGCGCTTCGTCGTCATCGATGAACAGCACCCATTCTCCCTGCGCCGTATGCACGGCCGCGTTACGTGCCTTGGCAATGTTGGGCGTGTTTTCATGCCGAGCGTGCAGCGGCATGGGGAAGTGGGCCTGCCAGTCGCGCAGGACAGATGCCGCCGAACCGGCCGGGTCGTTGTCCACCACCACCACCTCGATGCGCAAGGCATCGCAGGACTGTTCCGTCAACGCAGCCAGCAACTGATCCAGCAGTTCGGGACGCCGGAAGGTGCAGATGCAGATGCTGATATCGATAGGGGCGCTCATGTTTGCCGGCGCCTTAACATGGGGAGGAAGACGACCCAGATCAGCAACAGGTCGAAACCTTCCACAATGATCAGCGAAAGGATTGCGCCCCAGGTGCCATACAAGGGGATGAATACGGCTGCGGAAATCAGCATGATGACCAGACAAGCGATACCGCTTAACAGCAGCAGTTTGTATTGGTCATTGCTGGTCAGCCAGGACGAACCGATCCAGCGTGCGGCATTGATGGCGAAGTAGCCGCCCCAGGCCAGCACCATCGGTTCCAGTCCGTGATATTTGGCGCCCAGTACATGGGCTTGCAACCAGGGCAGGGTCAGCCACAGCGCGATGACGTAGACGATGGTGACGATTTCGATACCGGCAACCGAGGCCCAGGCGAGGCGATCCAGATGTTTCCAGTCGCGTGCCGCAAACAGTCGGCTGACCATCGGCCGCGCTACCCGTGACCACGCCAGTACCGACAACGAGATCGGCATCAGCAGCAGGCGCGAAGCATTCAGATCGGCAGAAGCGGCGACGCCAAGTACGGCGGCGGCCAGATACAGGTAGCTGTAATTGGTGGCCCAGGCCACCAGCGCACCCGGCAAGGCCCAGCGTCCGCGCTGCATGACTTCGCTGACGGCAGCACGGTATTCTGTTTTGTCTTCGGCAGGGATGACGTTCCGGGGTGGCGATGCCAACCCATGTTCAGTGCTGCGCCACATGCCGACGATGTTCGCCAGACCAAGCACCAGCAGGATCGCCGGCACGGTCAGGTAACCAACCAGCAGCAGAACACCGACGCCGACCACCACGCCGAGTACATAGGCGATATCGGTATGCAGCACGCGGCGAGGACGGGCTTCGATGAAACTGATGCTGCGATGGTATTCGCGTTGGGCGTTGGCCAGAATATAGATGGCGAAGGCTGCACCGAGCCAGACAGGATGGGTGTCGATGTTGGTGATGCTAGCCACGACGCCGCTGCCGACGCCGAACAAGATCGCGAGTCCAATGCTGAGCTGCCACTGAAAACGCAGCAGCAGCGTCGTCAGACGCGCGCGTTCTGCAACCGATTTGCCGGGTGCGATGGTGGTCAGCGGTCCGGTGATCAGCGCTTCGATGACGGTGGAGGCAAAGATGCCGGCGACATACATCTGCGAATAGACACCATAGGATTCCTTGGTGGCCAGACGGATCAGCACCAGCCCCAGCGCAAAATTGAGCCCGCTCAGCAGAGCCTGGTCGATCAGCGATGCCAGCGAATGCGTGAGCAGCTTCTTGCTGCTGACGCCGCCTACCGGTTGAGAGGGCTGCTCAGCCATTTGCGCAGACGATGCCATAGTTTCTTGCCCTTGCCTTCGAGCTGATCGAACTTGTCTTCTTCGGCGAACTGGTTGTAGACCGTGCCGATGATTTGCGCCCCTGCGGTCTTCATTTGCGCTTCTGTCTGACGCAGGTCGTCAAGGCGGGAGTGGTGCTGTCGCGCCACCAGCAGGCACATGCCAACCTGCTGCGAGATTGTTTGCGCATCGGAAGAGGTCTGCGCCGCCGGCGTGTCGACGATGAAGACATCGAAGTCATTGGCCAGTTGCAGCATCAGATTGCTGAGTGCCGGTTGCAGCAGGATTTCCAGCGGATTCGGCGGCTTCGGGCCGGCGTTGAGAATGTGGAGGTGCGGAAAACCTTCTGCCAGGCCGCCGGCGGAGATTTCGGTGCGGCCGGCCAGCATGGTCGACAAGCCGGTTTTGTTTTCCACGCCGAACAAGAGATGTTGTTTTGGCGAGCGCATATCCGCGTCGATCAGCAGCGTGCGCTTGCCCATTTGCGAAAAGGCCAGGGCGAGGCTGGCGGCCAGATACGATTTGCCTTCGCCTTCGGCGGTGCTGACTATGGCCAGCGAAATTTTTTCCTGAGCGCTCAGGCGAATCGACAGCTCGGCACGGATCTGGCGGATAGCCTCGGCTTCCATGCCGAATGGTGCTAGCGCGATGTCCAAGGACTTGTCCAGGCCTTCGGTCGATACCAGCGCGGTCGCATAGTTAAACTGATCGGACAACACGGCCTGTACGTTTTGTTCGGTCAGCAGACCGAGTTTTACGGCGGCTTCGCCAAAACGGATATGGGCCGAGTTTTGCAGCTCGACGACGCGCGCGACCTGAGCTTCTGTCAGCAGGCCCGCTTCCACGAAGCGGGATCCCATCTTGTCGGCAGTCCCGGCGCTGGTCGATGTAGTTTCTGTTGCCATGGTCATTGCAGTCTTAGCGGATACCAATGTTGCCGATTAACGGGAGGTGGATGCCGCGCACCAGATCGTCTTCGCAGCGCACGCGGCGTTGGCTGAGTTCATACAGCAGCGCGAGGCAGAACCCGAGCGCCAGACCAACCAGAATGCTGGCCGCGATGTTTTGCATCAGCAGCGGCTTGGAATGCGTACTCGGCACCTCCGCTACGCGCAGGACTGTCAGGTCGAAGGTGTTGATGTTGCTCGCCATGAGGATTTCATCGTACTTCGCCAAGGCGGTGTTGTAGACGCGTTCAACGCTGTCGAGCTGGCGCTGGTAGGAAGTGATGATGTCGCGATGCTGTTTCTGTTCAAGCAGTTTGGCGCGTTGGGTATCGACCTCTTTTTGAAGCGCTTGTTCTTGCAGGGCCAGACGGCGTGTATCGATTTGCTGCGCGTCCAACGAGCTGCGCGCTTCACGGGCAATGCGTGCCGAAATATCCTCACGCTCGCTGATCAGCGCCAGTGTCTTCGGGTGACGTGGGCCCAGCACGTCCTGCACGTCGGACAGGCGTTTGTTGACGTCGCTGAGCTTGGACTTCAGGTCGTTGATGTTGGGGCGCTGAGCAACTTCCGGCAATTCGTCGATGCGCATGCCGCCACGCACCAGACTATCGGTGGCGTTCTTGCGGGCCTGTGCTTCCTGCTGCTGGTTCTGCACCGTGATCAGCGAGGTCATCAGATCGCCCAGTTGGCGCGATTGCAAGTCATTGCGTTCGTTCGGATCGAGAATGCCGACTTCTTGCTGATATTGGGTCAGCTTCTGTTGAATGGAATCGGCTTCCTTGCGCAGATGTTCCAGTTGCGCGTTGTACTGCTCGCGGCGTGCACGTGCCGATGCAGAAGAAATCTGCTGGTTCAGATCGATATAGGCGCGTACGACAGCATTGGCGAGATCGCGCGATTGCTCGGCAGTGCCCGCCGCATATTCGACTTCGATCACGCGGCTGGAGCGGCGTGTCACGACCATTGTGTTGTCGTTGATGCGTTTGACCAGTTGCGAGTGGGCGCGTGCTTCGCCACTGCGTTCCACGGCTTCGTGATAGGCCGCGGTGCGTTCCAGATCGAGTGCATCGATGACTTTTTCCGCAACCGCCTGGCTCTTGATCATGTCGAGCTGGGTTTGCATGTAGCTCTCGTCCATCATCGGCGAGAACAGACGTCCGTTGATCGGATCGTTGCCCTTGTAGTCGAGGAAGACGTCGGACGAGGCCGTATATGTCTTTGGCAGCAGCAAGGTGACGATGATCGTCACCGCCATTGTCGCCACGAGTGTCTTGAATATCGTGCTGCGGCGCGCCGAGATCATCGACGCCAGCTGTTTGGACGATAAACCGGTTTCTGGAGCCTGCAAATTCACGTTATAACCTTGATGTTTGTTCAGAATAGACTTTCGTTGATATACACAACGTCGCCGGGCAAGATCGGGTCGGTCAATTTTGCCTTGATTTCCTGTACTGTCTTGTCAGGCATTTCCCTATTGATATAGATGCGGCGTTGCGATGCACGCTGCGTCATACCGCCGCCGAGGGAGATGGCGCGCATGACGTTCATGTCCTGTTCCATCGGATAGGAGCCGGGGCGATTGACTTCGCCATGGATGTAAAAGAGTTTCTTTTTGTTGACGTAGACGACGTCGCCGCTGTTGAGCTCAACGTCCAGGGCGCTGCGTTCGGTAGCCTTGGTTTCGCCCAGCAGGATGGGGATGCGGACGTCGCTTTCTGTGCCGCTTGTTTCGCTGGTGCTGCTGTTATCCGCTTTGCGGCGCAGCAGTGTGACGGTCTGATCCGCTTGTGCCGTCAGACCGCCGGCGGTCGCCAGCAACTCCAGCACGCTCAGATGACCGGGGATCGGGTAGCGGCCAGGACGGCTGACTTCGCCGAGTACCGACACCATCTGGCTGCGCAGCTGGACGACTTCCACCGACACTTCCGGGTTGCGCAGATATTGTCCCTTGCGAAGTGCGTCGGCTACACGCGCCGAAATTTCGCTGGTCGTCAGGCCGGTCACGTCGACGCCGCCGATCAGCGGCAAGGTCAGGATGCCTTTGTCGTTGACGCCGACTTCCGCCGACAGGTCGGGTTGACCAAATACCGTCACGCGCAGAACATCGCCCGAACCGACGCGCGTATTGGTTACTACAGAAGAGGGGAGTGCCAGCGTAGACAGCGTGCCGGGCGGTGCCGACATCACTTCACCGGTTTTGGTCGGATCCGTAGGTATCTGTGCGAACGCAGAAATACACATCAGGATAGCGATGACTGCAAAAAGAGAACGGACTAATCGACGCAAACTTGACTCCCAAGACTGATTACAAAACGATCTGCGACCTGCTGCAACCTGCGATCTGCCATTTGCGTTGTACGGAGTGCTACCGGAGCAGCAAACGTGAATCAGTGAGGCAAAGTTTTGTAAATATGACAACTTAATCCGTGCATCTTAATCGAAAATACGCACGTTTTGAAGTAATTCTAATCAGGCTACAAATCTTTACAGTTTGAGTCACGATATTGATAAATGTTTCCGCTTGGGAAATTTTACCTGTTTTTATTATCAGCCGATGGATCTTGTCTGCGCATATTAGTTCGTTGAACTGCGCCGGGGAACGGCATAAGCATCGACTGTGCAGCCAGTTAAGCATATAAATTGCACGATATCAATTCAATGTTGCATGAAGATTACGCCGGACCTTTAAGTCGGCTCCGACGTCGGCGACTGTGTGGCGTCACTGCAAAATCGGTCATGAAAAAACGGCTTTGGCGAATTCGTCTATCCTTGCCGGATTAATCGCTGCTCAATATCGCCATGTCCGTTTCTACTAGCAAGTCAGCTGACTCAGCTGATTCATTTAATTTCGCGTCCACCCCGGGCTCTTTTCGCCTCAGTGTTCTCGATCAGGCACCGGTGTCGGAGGGAATGTCCGGCGCTCAGGCCCTGAAAAACGCCGTCGATCTGGCGACGCTGGCGGATCGTCTCGGTTATTACCGCTATTGGGTGGCAGAACATCACGGCACCACCTCTCTGGCATGCGCCAGCCCTGAAGTACTCATCGGCCCTATCGCCGCTGCGACATCGCGCCTGCGCTTGGGCAGTGGCGGGGTCATGCTGCCGCATTACAGCCCGTTAAAGGTCGCGGAATCGTTCAGCATGCTCAGCGGCTTGTATCCGGGCCGCATTGACCTGGGAGTGGGACGCGCTCCGGGAAGTGATTCGCTGACTGCGTCTGCCTTGCAGCGCGACCGGCGGCAGCGTCCGCAAGATGATTTTCCCGAGCAGTTGAATGAGCTGCTGGGCTACTTGTGGGACGAGTTGCCCGAGGATCATCCGTTTGCACGCTTGTCGTCCCTGCCCGGGAGTCCGGAACTGATACAGCCCTGGATGCTGGGTTCCTCGGCACAAAGCGGTATCTGGGCGGCCGAGCTGGGTTTGCCATACATGTTTGCGGATTTCATCCACGCCGCCGGCGAGCCGGTCGCAGAACGCTACCGCCGTGACTTCGTGCCGTCACCACGTTTTCCGTCGCCGCGGCAGGGTGTGGCCTTGCAGGTCATCTGCGCCGATACCGACGAAGAAGCCCGTCTCTTGGCGACCAGTTACGGCATGCGCCTGATCCATATGCATAGCGGACGGCGTCTGGACAAGATCCCGTCAGTGGAAACCGCGCTGAAATTTTTCGAGGAATACAATCTGCCGCCGTCGACCCTGCCGTCCGGAAGACGCGCTGTAGTGGGCTCTCCGGCCAAGGTAAAAGAACAAATCGAAGTGTTGGCCGCAGCGTACGGCGCGGATGAGGTCATGATTGTCACGATCATTCATGAGCACGCGGCGCGCAAGCGATCCTATGAATTGATCGCGCAGGAGTTCGGACTTTTCTGAGCAGATTTAGTGTCGGTATCCACTTGAATAAGCGGGTGCACGCAAATGCATCCACTTTTATCAGGTCGATAAATTTCTTTTAAATCAAAGGGATAGCGAGAACTCCTCAACTTTATCCACAAAGTTACCCCCAGTTTTTGTGGGTAACTTTTGCCTGTGGAAAAGTGCGGGTTCTTTGGTACCCGCCGTTCAGGATTTGTCGCGCCCTGACAGCCACAGCCGCGTCATTTGCTCTGCGCTGTCCTTCAACAGTGCTGCCGCGTTGCCGATAGCGTCATTCAGTGTCGTCGGGCCGAACACGATCGAAAAACATCCCGAGAAGCTGGTTTGCAATTGCGGTAATGACGTGCGGTCGATACCGCCCGACAACAGCGAGGTTTGTACGCCAGCCAGACGCGCACGTTGTGCCGCGATGAAGGGCGCTTTGCCATGCAAAGTCTGGACGTCGCTGCGGCCTTCACCGGTAATGAGCCAGTCGGCATCCTTCAGCGCGGCATCAAGCCCGATATAGTCGGCCACGGTTTGTGCGCCGGACTGAAATTCTGCGCCCAGCATCAGTAAGGCATAACCCAGTCCACCTGCCGCACCCGCACCGGGCGAATTGGCCTCGCTGCGGCCGCTGGCCTGCTCGAAGAGCGTAGCAAAATGGCCGAGCAGAGCATCCAGCGGTTTGACCTGTTCCGGCTTGACGCCTTTTTGCGGGCCGAAAATAGCGGTCGCGCCATGGTCACCGCAGAGCGGATTGTCGACATCGGACATGGCGACGATGTGGATATCTTTCAGTCGCGGATCAAGGCCGCTGACATCGACACGCGCCAGTTTGTCCAGTTGCGCAGGTACAGGGTCAAGCTGTTTGCCTTCCGCATCCAGCAATTTCAGGCCCAGCGCGACCAGCATGCCGATACCGCCGTCATTGGTGCTGCTGCCACCCAAAGCGATCAAAAAGCGCCGTGCGCCGCTATCCAAGAGCGCCAGCAAAGCGTCGCCGATGCCGAGCGTAGAGCGGTCTTCTACGGCCACTGCTGTGCCGGTCGTATCGGTCAGGCCAACAATTTCCGCTGATTCGATGACAGCGCTGCGGTCGCTCAGGATACCGGTTGCCGCTTCGCGCACGGTGCCTGCAGCGCCCCGCACTTGCAGGCGGTGCACCTCGCCACCGGCGTGGAGCAGCGCGTCGAGTGTGCCTTCACCACCATCGGCAATCGGGCACAAGCGGATCACGGCATCCGGCGCGGCGGCCAGGACACCTTCGCCGATCGCTTCCGCGACTTGCTCGGCGCTCAGAGAACCTTTGAATGAATCGGGGGCGATGACAACAACAGGGGCGGAAGCAGTAGTCATGGATAAGTGTCGATGGGGAAGCGGGCAGCGCAACCGCGTCGGGCGCAGCCCTTTCGCGATCGGGTGTCTCCGGGTGATGGAATATTTTTTATGGAGCGCTGATTATATAAGCATCTGTCTGGCGGCACGATAGTGGCAGCGCATGGGCATTATCAATGTATCGGTATGGCGGGCAAGGTAACAAAAGGTAAGTGCACTGGAAAAGATGCAAATAGAATCGCATCATGCAAAAAGAATAATTCCGGCTGCGAGGGCATTATGAAACGTTTATTGTGGATCATTCCTGCGCTGATGCTGGGCGGCTGCGTTGCAGTACCTTACGATCCTTATCCTTATTATGCTTCGCCAGGGCCTGTTTACGTGGTGCCGTCAGCCAGCGTCTACTATGGTTACGGTGGTGGCTATTGGGGCGGTTGGCGAGGCGGCGGTGGCCGTTGGCGGCATTAAGAACGATTAGCACCTAAAAAATCATGCTTGAGAACAATATTGAGGGCGGCGGCAGGTTTGCATTCTTCCTTCCAAGCCAGTAGCATTGCGGATCATCGATCCAGAACCGATGCCCTGTGACTTTTGTATCGGGTATCATGGGCGCTAAAAATTGGATGCTGTCCGTTGTTGTTGCATGGTATGACGATTTTTACGACACTTTCTCACTCATCTCCCAGAACACGTACGCGTAACAGGACGATCGTCGGCGTCAGCCTTTCGATACTGGTTCACGTATTGCTGTTCGTTGTTTTGCGGCCCAGCCTGCAAAAAATCAATGTACAGGCGAATTCCTCACACGAACCGCTTGAGGTGACTTTCGTCCGTAGCACTCCGCCGCCGGCAGCTATCAAGCAACCGACGCCGCCGGAAAAGACCAAGCCCGTCAAGAAGTCCTCGCCTCAGCCCAAACAGATCGCACGCGCCAAGCCAAGTCCAAGCCCGGCACGGGTGCCGGCACGCGAAGCGCCACCGCCATCACCGACAGCTATTACGCAGGCGCCGCCGGAAATGGATATGTCCACAATGCTCAACGCTGCGCGTGAACGTCGCCGTGCCGCAGAAGACTCCGCCAGCCGCGAGAACGCTGAGGCGCGCGCCGCAGAGCAGGGGCCGTCAGCCAACGAGATTGCGCGTGCCAACATCGCCTTCCAGGCGCGCAAAGCCAGCGGCGGCACCAATGGCGTGTTTGAGATTGTCAGCAAGGGGCCGCGCGTGGCGCAATACGTATTCCGCGGCTGGACGAGCGATATTCGCAACAGCCAGCGGCAGACCATTACTGTGGATGCCGGTCCCAACGGTGACGTGGAAAAGGCGATCGTCGACAGCATGATCGCGCTGATCCGCAAATACTACTCCGGCGATTTCAACTGGGAGTCGGCGAAGCTCGGCCGCGTCGTCCCTCTTTCTGCGCGTCAGGCCGACACGGCTGGGTTGCAGGCTTTCCTGCTGCGCGAGTTCTTCGGGTAAATCCCCACTATTGTGCGCATGCCGTTCAGTTTCAGTTGAAGAGCGACAGCACGCAGCCGGCCTAAACTCTGCATGTGTTTGAGAGTTTTCCTATATAAACGCTCGCCGTAAAAAATCACAATGTTGAACATTCGACGTTCAACCAATTGTGGGTTCATTCATGAACAGTTTCCTCTGGGCTTTTGCGGTTTTATGCGGTTTCGTATATCTGTTCACCAAATACGCCTCGTCCGGCGCGATCCGGCAGACGCAGGAGCAACGGCAGCAACAGTTCATCGTTGACGTCTGCGACGGTAATCAGCAGCAGGCAGAGCGCCTGATAAAAGAAAAAACGCAAGCTCATCCAGCCCTGGGAGCGTCCCAGGTTTTGCAACTGGTTTATCAGGACATGCTGGACTTGACAGCAGAAGAGCGTGCCGCAGCGTATGTCATCCAACGTGGCTATGCAGGCAAAGGCATCGTCAAGGGCAGCGCAGCTTGATTCGTCGGCTCTGATGCCTGACTTCATCGTTCAGCTTTATTCTCATCTTTCATGCGTATTTCCCGACAGACACGTCTGCCGGTAGCTCAAATACCTCAAATCCGCCATTTACATCATCTTGAAAACATGTGAAAACGACATGTTGAAAGTCTTGCATCCCTTGCTGGTAAAGGATTTCAGGCTTCTACACTATTCCCCGGTTTGTGCTACTATGAAGCGACTTGCCGTGAGGAAATCATGAAAACTGTTGATAAAAATGTCGAATTAACCGGCGAAGAACTGCGCTGGATGTATAGCGTATTCAAAGGAGACTTTCGCGTGATTCCGCGTCGTGTGGTGCAAAGCGTTATCAGCAAAGGCTTGGGCATTCCTAATCTGGGCGGCGCTTTCAATCTCACCAATGCAGGCAGAAACGTCTTCCGTCGTACAGCGCAGGAGCAAGCCGCCAACGACGACATGCATATTGTGAAATCCCGCTATCGCCATCGATCCAATTGGCGCCTCGGATAAGGTAGGCGCAGGCGGTCAACCTAGCCTTTAGAAGATTAAAAAGCAGTATCCGATTTGAAACGGATGCTGCTTTTTTTCATTCTGTGATTACTTTGCGGCCAAGGTGTTGAGCGCACAATAAAAAAGCCCGGTACCAGAAAACCGGCACCGGGCAAGCTCGTCACTCCCCCGAAAACCTGCGAGGCAGAGTCGCGTTCTCTGCGATGGACATTGAGTACCTGACGAAGGAGAGGCATCAGGTAACTCAGAACCGATGAGGATGCGAGTGACTTGATTCCATTCTTGCAAAAACATCAGGCAAATAACATCGAATTAATTCGAGATATTTCAAGCATTTGTATCCACTGAAAATCGCATCGATCTTTTTTAACTCTCAAAATAATTTAGAACGTTCTTATCCGGACATTTTTCCGTGATGTTTGTCGATTACTGAAAATAGATAGATTGTTTTTGATGATCGCGAAAAATCATCTATTGATCGGTCGTCTCTTCACCGGGACGACGCTGTTGCCCGGTTTTTGTTGTTAGCGGGATGCATATTGGCAACCAATTTGGGCTTAATCACCTATGAGCGGAATTTTCAGCCCGGTGCTAGACTGATTTTTTGTTCACCCAAGGAATTGCCATGTCGAGTCGCTCCAGGTTGTTGTCGCTGTTTACTTTCGCGTTGCTGGCGTTGCCTTTGTTGTCGCAAGCGCAGAATGCCGCTCCCAGCCGGATCCGGGGCACTGTTGCCGCCGTCAACGGATCGGAGATTGATGTAACAACGCGGGAAGGTAAAAGCCTCAAGTTGCATTTGAGCGATGCGACGCGCTACTCGTCAGTCAAGCCGCTGGATTTGTCGGCAATCAAACAGGGCAGTTTCATTGGTGCCGCCGGCAAGCCGGGCGCCAACGGCAGTATCCAGGCATTGGAGGTCGTGGTTTTCCCAGAAGAGGCGCGCGGTAGCGGCGAGGGCCATTACGATTGGGATTTGCTGCCGGGTAGCAGCATGACCAATGCGACGGTCTCTGCAGTCGTTTCAGGTAATACCGGACGCGATCTGGAACTGGTTTATCAAGGTAAAAGCATCAAAATCACCGTGCCGAAAGATGTGCCTGTCGTGACCATCGTCCCGGCGGTTTTACAGGACGTTAAACCAGGTCTGACGGTGTTCGTCGTTGCGACGCATGCCGGCGACGACTGGAATGCCGCCCGCGTCATCGTTGAGAAGGATGGCGTCAAACCGCCGATGTGATCAGAACGGAGAACGGAGAGGGGAGCTGAATACGAGCCGATATACGCTTCCTTATGCTGGACACGCATAAGCGAATGACATATTGATCGTTTTCGCAGCGGATTTTCTGCGATACAGTGAAAACGTCTCCTCAACAAACCTCCTGGAAGATGTTTTTTGAGATTGAACCCGCCCGGCATTGGCTCGGCGGGTTTTTTTTGCCTTTTTTCCGGCAAGTGGCGCTCATTAAACGCTTATTAAATAATCAATCTGTTGTCGGGCCGCCACCAGAAAGGCATTGAGAAGCTCCCCCACAGCTTATCCACAGATCTATTCACAGGCATTGTGGGTAACTAGAGACAGATTCACTGCCATTGCAGGGTGTTCCGGCCCGATTATCATTGCCTGTAGCGGCACGTGCGCTTAACATAGCGGCCCGGACATTCTGGCAAACTGTCTATCTGCCTGAATCAACACGGAGAATGCAATGAGCGACGATCTGACGAAAGACGAATTTGATGCCCTGGGCCAAGTCAGCCGAAAGGAGCACCGTGGCCGTCCAAGCGCTTGCGTCGCTCGCAATACCAAGCGCCTGACCGGTCTCAAGTTTCTGGAATACAGCCGCGACGGACACCTGGGGTTGACCGAAAAGGGCAAACAGACCTTGTTCATCTATCGCTGCATCGAGGCGTTGCGCGGACTCAGCCTTGATCCGAATGCACATGTCGACGCTGATGTAGCGATTTTCCTTGGCCGCAAAGGGCACATCGTGGAAAAAGAGGGCAGCAAGGAATTCGAGATCACTCAGCGTGGCCGCGAATCGCTGGCAGATATTGACGCGCAGTCGCAATCGCGCTGATTTTCATCTTTTTCTCTTCTTCTCTATTTTTCGCTGAAAGGCATGTGCGTTGTCACATGCTTTTCAGACGACGCAATCGGCACAATTAATACAATCGACGCAATTTATTGCCTCGATAGGATGAGTTCAATCCCTCCGATTTATTCCATTCCATCGGATCTGCGCGGCACTTTCCGGTCGCTTTCCTGCTAACGCGGCTGCATTAAAATCTGCCGCTTTGCACCTCTTTCTTCTCCCCGAATTTCACCTGCTTTTTCCATAGAGCGGCAGTGCCGCACAGACATAGGGAATTCCCCGATAGATTGTGCACGCCTGCATGACTAAGATGATCTCCATGGAACGACGGTTTGCAAAGCCAGCGACGAAGCAACAGCCCGGCCGCAAGTCTGATCGCAAACTGAACTAACGGAGGTCATCATGCAATTCATAGTCGACACTGTACCCAACGATATCGCCCTGATGTTTATGACATATCTCGGCTTTTGTCTGGTGCTCATGTACCTCTTCATCCGCGCCGATTGCGAATGGAACAAGCGTGAACTCAAACTCTCTCGCGAACGTCTGCGCCTGCTTTCTGTAGATCACGGCAAGACGGAACGTCTGCGTGAGCTGACAGCCTGCTCGGTACATCACGACGTGAATTGCTCTTGCTTCCTGCATGGCAAGAACGACGGACGCCACCGTTCGGAAGCAGCATAAAGTCGCTCCTGATCACGATGACGCCGTGCCCGCAATCGGCAATCGCCACACGAATGCAGATGTGTACGGTATGAACGGATAGACGGTATGAGAAAATACGCGGATGAAATCACCTAACATTCGCCCCCTCATCCCGCTTGCGGATTATCAACGTATTTTTCGTGTCATTCACTCCGTGCTGGATAGTGTCGACGCCAATATCCCGGCCGCAAGTTTTTTCTTCAGCGTGACTGCGGCGCAGATATTGAAGAAGTTTTATAAAAAGAATGCCTTTCCGGTTGCCGGTGCGGCTTTCTACCTGATCAGTGAAGACAGCAGCGGTGCCTTGTCATTCGGCACGCTGGATGGCGACAAGATTGATAGCAACAGCGATGCATTTCATTGCTGGGTGCAGTGCGATGGTTACGTATTGGATCTGATGGCGCCGGTATTTCAGGAGTTGCTGGAGTCGGCCGGTCATCCGATGGCAGTGCCGCGGCAAATGTTTCAGAAGGATCTGGCGCGTATGGTTGCGTCGCCGAATGCTCTGACGGCACCTGGTGACTTTTATCTGGAGCCGAATCTGGCACTGACGAAGGAATTATTGCAGCAGTTCATGGCCAAGCCTGCATTGAACAATTTGTCGCAGGTTTGCATGGAGTGGTATCAAAAGCCGCCGAAAGAACTTAGTACCGATCTGGTCATGCAAGGCGCGGAAGGCGAAGGTACAAAGATCAAACTCAGCCGTCTGCAGATCACAGGCGCCTGGTAAACAAAACGAATAGGGAAGTGGAAGTCGCCGTTGCAGCAGTTGTTGAGGCAGTCGGTAGCGCAGTAAGAGGTACTCTTGGGGAAAGCAGGGGTAGGGGAGTGAAGCGATGAGAATCGATGAAAAGCGGAAATGGTGCGCCGGACGGTTGGCCCGGCACACCCAGCAATCATGCATATCGGTTGCATGTATCGCGAAAGAGTAGACAGGATAATCTGGCTTTGTGACTTGTTGATGACAGTAGCAACTATCCCATTATGGTTGCCGCCGATTCGAAAATGCGCGAAACAGTTTCAGAGTGTCACGAAGCCGTCATACGTCGTCGATACACTCTCGCTTGTCTCCTCTAAACTTGCTTTAGATTCACCTGCGATACGAAAGTATCGCAGGTTTTTTTTCCTCAACGATTTTGTAGCAGAGATCCGCGAGAATTGGCTTGAGTAGTCGCCAATGCCGGATAGTGGCGTTGTAACCCGGCTGTACGCACACGTTTTGGAAGCTGCCATCCTCCCTGCTGATTCGTCAGCCGGTGGCGCGGGGTGCGTAATTACCTGTATTTTGTCGGCATCTTTTCCACGATTGCTCAAGAATGACAACGAATTGAAATTCCGATTGTTATCAAACACTTAAGCGACTTCTCCAGCGCTTATCCACAGGCTTGCTCCCAAAATGTGGGGATAACTTTGCCTGCAAATCCACCGTTCGGAACTGAAACTACCTACTGCGCAGGCGCCTGATCCGTGTACGGTTCGACCTTGACCGAGGCCAGGCTGTAGCCTGCCGTGCCCATCATCGTGTCCGAATGCTCCACCTTCAGCACGCCGTTGATCCACACCGCGTCCATGGTGCGTATATTCTTGACCGGTTTGCTACTGTGGACGTGAATGATCTGGTTGGCAGGTGGCGGCGGTACGTGGATGCAGGCGCCGAAGTAGGGCACCAGCAAGAATTCCTTCAGCGCTTCGCCTTCACGTTCCAGTGACACCACAAAGCCGGGGATGCGGATCGATACGCCATCCATGCTTGGATCGATGGGCGCATTTTTCCAGTACTTCTTGGCTTTCCACAGTGCTTCCATGGCGCGCGGGTCGCCGTCTTCCATCTTGTCCAGTTTCAATCCCTTGAACGGCGCCATGGCATCCCAGTTTTTCGGCATCAGGGATTCCCAGGCGATTTCGCGGAAGGCGCCGTCGTTTTTGCCGGACGGCTTGTAGGGATTGTTAGACAGATCGGGACTTTGCTGCAAATGATCGCCGACCTTGTATTGGGCGTTGTCGGAATACGGTGCGGTGCCTGTCGGAGCAGCCGCTACCGCAGCAGAAGACGAGGCTGAGGCAATCGGCGCACCGGCGTTGACTGCCGCAGCAACAGTTGCAGCTGCCGCCGCAGCCGAGGCCTTCGGCGTCGCAGCAAGGTGGACGCCGTAACCGACCAGCAATCCTGCGGCAATGATGCCGCCTATCCAGGTAATACTTTTCATGATTTCATTTTCACGCGTTCAATGCGTGACCTTAAATTCGGGGTGTCAAACCATCTGCCAGACTGAGGCGGTATGCGCGCAAACCCGGCAACAGGCTGGCGACAAAGCCGGCAACAATGGTCCATAACAACAACTGCAATTCACCGGAAGCAGGCAGGGCCGGATGCAATGTTACGCCAAATTGCGCACTGAGGAAGGGCCCCAGCGCAAACAAGGCCAGCGTCAGCAAAACCACGCCCAGTATGACGCCGGCCAACATTACTGCCAGTCCTTCCAGTGCCAGCAGCAGGAAAATATCGCCGGGGCGCGCACCGACTGAGCGCAGCACTGCCAGCTCGCGACGGCGCTCTCCCAGGCTGGCGAGAATCGCCGACACCAGTCCCGCCAGGCCGACGATCACCACCATGCCGGATACCACCAGCAACGCGTTTTCGCCGACGCCGACGACTTGCCACAATTCATCCAGCGCCACGCCGGGCAGCACTGCCATCAAGGGTTCGCTGTTGTCGTCGGCGATATCGCGCTGTACGCCAAATACAGCCGCGCGATTCTTCAGCCCGACCAGCACCGCAGTGACGGTCTTCGGCGTCAGGTCGAATTTCTTCACCAGTGCAGGTGCAATGGTCAGGCCGGGCATCGGCGCGCCGCCTTCCCAATCCAGATGAATGGCTTCCATCGCATCGAGGCCGATGTGCACGGTGCGATCCACCGGCGTGCCGGTGCGCGCCAGGATGCCGACCACCGTGAACGGTTTGTCGGCGTGATCGGTCAGATGCAGGCTGCCCATACCGTGGCTGAGCACGATGCGGTCGCCGAGTTTGTAGTGCAGACGTTGTGCAACTTCAGCGCCGATCACTGTTTCGAACACGCTGCCGAAGGGGCGGCCTTCGCTCAGGCTCAATGCCTGTCCGTCGCCATAGTGGAAGTGTTCAAAATAATTGCCGTTGGTGGCCAGCACCGGAAAGCCGCGATGCGAATCTCCCAGCGACAGCGGAATCGTCCATTTCACCGCAGGATTTTTCGCCAGCTTCTGCGCGCTGTCCCAACCCATGTTGTTGGTTGCGCCGCCAATGCGGAAGATCGCATACAGCATCAACTGAACCGGGCTGGTGCGCGCACCCACCACGAGATCGGTACCGGACACCGATTGCGAGAAACCATCGCGCACTTCGTGACGCACGCGTTCGATGCCCAGCAGCATGGCGCTCGACAAGGCAATCGCCAGCAGCATCAGGCCCAGCGTGAAGCGGCGATTCCAGGCGCTGCGCGCGGCAAGTCGAAAGAGGAAACTCATGCCGATTCCTCCACGCCGGCACAACGATTGATGTCGTTGAGTGCAATGCGGCGATGGAAGCGCTCGGCCAGGCGTTGATCATGGCTGACGAATACCAGACTGGCGCCGGCTTGTTCGCACTCATGCTGAATGAGATCAAGAAAAGCTTGTTGACGGTCGCTGTCGAGTGCCGAAGTCGGCTCGTCGGCGACCACGATTTCAGGCCGGCCGATCAGGGCGCGCGCTGCTGCGACGCGCTGCTGCTGGCCGATGGACAATTGCGTCACGGCGCGTGTCCACAGGTTTGGCGCCAGATCCAGACTGCGCAACAGCGAATGCGCCGCCGCATGCAAATCCTGCCCCTGCGCCAGCGCGCGTTCACGGCGATACGCCGAGAACTGGCAAGGCAGCAGCACGTTATCCAGAATCGACAGATAAGGGATCAGATTGAATTGTTGAAAAATGAAGCCAATATGATCGACGCGAAACCGATCGCGCTTTGACGCCGGCAAGCCATCCAGTGCTTGTCCGAGAATGGCGACGCTGCCGCTTTGCGGACTGGCGATGCCGCCGATCAGCGCCAGCAGCGTACTCTTGCCGCTGCCGCTGGGGCCGCTGACGAAGACCTGTTCATGCGCCTGCACATCGAACTGATCCAGCGCCAGCGTCGGCGTCTTCTGGCCGGGCCAGGTGAAAGAAATATCGCGCAAGGCGATGGCTGCGTCGCTCATATTGATTGCTTGATCAAAGACTCAGTTATTGAATGGTGATGCTCGCCGCCGTCGGCGTCAGCTTGGCCGCACCCTGACGCTTGGGTGTCACCAGCTGCACGTCAATGCTGTTGAATCCCTTGAAGGCGTCGAACAGTTTCACGTCGATACGCTGCAGCCGTTCCGGGTATGCGCATTGAAAGCTGAAATCGGCATCCATGTCTGCATGGCCGTCATGATCTTCGTGGCCGGCCGGTTTTTTCGCTGCAGCTTCGCCCAGCAAGGCGGGTTCGATCGCAGCGGACACCAATTGGACTCCACTGAGCTTGCATTCTGCTGACGGGGTAGTGACGAACACGGTTGCCGCATTACGCAGCGTCTTGGCCATGTCTTGCGCAGCTTGCTTGTCCTTGGCGCTCTTGGCCGCATGTTCAAAGCCGATCAGGTTGACCAGCGGCGAGTCCAGGTGCAGCGACAGTGTCTTGCCGTCGAGTGCGACGTCGAGTTTGCCGACGCCGTGGACGTGGGCTTCATGCGCGGTCGCCAGTGTGACTACGGAAAGCAGGAGGGCAGAGCTGAGCACGGCAGCTAACTTGCTGAGCTTACCGAACGTTGGAGTGCGAGAATTCATGGACGCGATCTTTCTTCAGGTGAGCCGCCAGAATTTCCGAAAGGAAAGGCTCGGGCAGCATTTTGACTGGATTGTCGGATTTCTTCGAGGCTTGTCACATCTTGCAACAATGTTGCATTATAATTGCGGTTTCGCAACTCGGTTGCAAACAAATTTGTAACGGTGATTTTGGTTCCATCCGACCATTTGCCGTAGCGTCCTGAATGCGCGTTACCGTAGCAAGTCAACTAACAACAATATCGCCACAACTATGCTTTCCCGCTTCTTTCAACAAACCAGCGTCCTCGCGCTGCCCTGGTGGCAACGGGTGTTGCTGGTCGCGCCGGTGTGCCTGATCCTGTGGCTTGGTGTCATGTGGGCATTGGGAGGCGAGTGAACATGTCCGTCGCCATCTCTCTGGAAAACCTGACCGTCACCTACCGCCGGCATCCGGCCCTGCATCACGTCAGCGGTCATTTCGCACAAGGTTCGCTCACGGCCATCGTCGGCCCCAACGGCGCCGGCAAGAGCACGCTGCTCAAAAGCATCATGGGCCTGGTTCGCTGCAACAGCGGCCGCGTGGTCAAGCATGCCGCCGCCAGCCGTATCGCTTATTTGCCGCAGCAGGCCGAGATTGATCGCAGCTTCCCCATTTCCGTACTGGATTGCGTGCTGCTCGGTTACTGGTCGAAAGCAGGGCTGTTCCGTCGCATGAGCCGCGACATGGTGCGCCGCGCAGAAGACGCGTTGGCTGCCGTCGGCCTTGATGGTTTTGCACAACGCTCGATCGCCAGTTTGTCGGTAGGGCAGTTTCAACGCGTCTTGTTTGCACGCATTCTGTTGCAGGATGCCGAACTGATTTTGCTGGACGAGCCCTTCAGTGCCATCGACACTAAAACCACCAACGACCTGCTGCACATCATCAAATCCTGGCATGCCGAGCAGCGCACGGTGATCGCCGTGCTGCACGATTACGATCAGGTGCGCCGGGCATTTCCGCAATCCTTGCTGCTGGCCCGCAATGTCGTCGCCTGGGGCGAGACGGAGGCCGTGCTCTGCCACGAAAACCTGCATCGCGCGCGCTCCATGGCCGAAGCTGTAGATGAGCATGCACCGCTGTGTGCTGTGGATGCCGCGGACGTTGTGGACGTTGTGGATGTCGCCCATGCACATGGTGAAGGAGCGCCGCGATGATGCTGCTGCACGATTTCTATCAATTCGCGATTGCGCCATTTCAGGAATTCGCCTTCATGCGCCGTGCGCTGGTGGCGACTCTGGCGTTGGCGCTCAGCAGTGCGCCGCTGGGCGTGATGCTGACCTTGCGCCGCATGAGCCTTTTCGGTGAAGCCCTGAGCCATGCCGTGTTGCCGGGTGTGGCCGCAGGTTTCATCTTCTTCGGTTTGTCGTTGCCGGCGTTGAGCATCGGCGGTTTCCTCGCCGGTGTGATTGTGGTTGCGCTGGCCGGCTGGATCAGCCGCCACACCGAACTCAAGGAAGACGCCAGTCTCGCCGCCGTCTACGTCGTGGCGCTGGCGCTCGGCGTGATCATGATTTCCGGTCACGGCACTCAGCTCGATCTGCTGCACATCTTGTTCGGCAATGTGCTCGGCGTCGATACCGAAGGCTTGCTACTGGTCGCAGGCGTGTCCAGCCTGAGCGTCCTGCTGATGGCGGGTTTGTATCGCGGCTTGTTGCTGGAGAGCTTCGACCCGTCTTACCTTGCCGCCAGCGGCGGTCGCAACACGATTTATCAGCAGTTGTTCCTGATGCTGGTGGTGCTCAATCTGGTGGCGTCGTTTCAGACGCTCGGCACGCTGATGGCGGTCGGTCTCATGATGTTACCGGCAGTCTCGGCACGGCTGTGGCATGACACGCTACCGGCCCAACTGGTCAACAGCACCGTGCAGGCCGCCGCCGCCGGTTATGCCGGACTGATGCTGTCGTACTACGCATCGGTGCCGTCCGGCCCGGTGATCATCGTGTGCGCCGGCGGTTTCTATTTCTTGTCTCTCATTTTTGCCCCGCGCGGCTGGTTGCCTCGCATGTTGCGCCGGCCGCATCTGCGCGCATAATTTCTTATCAGGAGTCGTCGTGAAATTGTTCCGCCACATCATGTTGGGCGCAGCCGTGCTGCTTGCCCAGGTATCTTCTGCATCCGCAGCAGACGTCAAATTGCCGGTTGTCGCCAGCTTCAGTATTCTCGGCGACATCGTCGCCAACGTCGGCGGTGATCGCATCGCCGTGACCACGCTGGTCGGTCCCGATCAGGACGCGCACGTGTTTCAACCTGCACCTGACCATATCAAGTCGGTTGCCCGCGCCAAGCTGGTCGTCATCAACGGCCTTGGTTTTGAAGGCTGGATGGAACGCGTCGTGCAATCGGCCAACTATCGCGGCGACATCGTTGTCGCATCGAACGGCATCGCCGTGCGTGATCGCGTCAGCGACGAACATGATGCAAATGATGGGCATGACCATGACCATCACCACGGCAAAAACGATCCGCACGCATGGCAAAATCCGGCCAACATCGTCGTCTACACCCGCAACATCGTCGCCGCACTGAGCAAGCTCGATCCTGCCGGTGCGTCGGTGTATCAGAAGAATGGCGACACCTACATCGCCAAGCTCAATGAGCTGGATCGCTGGGCCACGCAGCAGTTTGCGCAGTTCCCCGACGCCAAGCGCAAGGTGATTACGTCGCATGACGCGTTTGAATATTTTGGCGCGCACTATCAGGTCAAGTTCCTGGCGCCGCAGGGCGTGTCGACCGACAGCGAGCCGAGCGCAAAAGAAGTCGCCAATCTGATCCGTCAGATCCGCAAGGAAAAGATCCGTGCCGTCTTCATCGAAAACATGAGCAGCCCCAAGCTGCTGCAGCAGATCAGCAAGGAAGCCGGAGTCGCGCTGGGAGGCAAGCTGTATGCCGACGCGCTGTCGCAAGCGGACGGCCCGGCGCCGACGTATCTGAAGCTGATGCGCTACAACATCGAGCAACTGTTGGCGCAGATGAAATTGAACTGAGACTGAACTGAGTGAATTGATTTCATGAATGGGATGAAGGCGCGGGGCAGGGATCAAGCCTGTCCCTTCATGAAATTGGGACTTCGCGTATGCTGTCGTTTTCTTTATCACCCCACAGAGGAGACGACAACATGGTCCACGTAGTTGCAATCATTACCGCCAAGCCCGGCAAGCGCGAAGAACTGTTGAAACTGGTGCACGCCAATCTGGCTGCCGTACGCGCCGAACAAGGCTGCATCGACTACGGTCCGGTGATTGACGTACCTGGCTTCGGCGGCTCACAGGCAGAACTCGGCCCCGATACCTTCGCCTTCATCGAGAAATGGGAAAGCGCCGAAGCCCTCAAAGTCCACTTCACCCAACCGCACATGCTCGACTACCGCGAAAAGTCCAAAGACCTCATCGCGGCGCGTGCCGTTCACGTGCTGGAATCGGCCGAGTAAATCTTGCTTGGATCGTAGGCTGATGCCTGTCCCATCTGCATCAGCCAGGAGATAAAGGTTTTCAGGGCATTACCGGTGTTGGCGTTACCGCCATCGGCAATTCTATGCAGCATGTGAAAGCCCTGGCCGTGTAACACCACCTCCGGAAACAGCTGGCGCAAGCGGCCGTGCGACAAGTCATCGTCGACCAGCGCCAGCGATCCCATCGCAATCCCCAGATCCGTCGACGCCGCCTGCAAGCTCAGGAAAAAATGCTCGTAGCTGGTTCCCGGCAACTTCTTCTTCACCGGCACACCCGCCTTGATCAGCCATTGCTGCCATGCATCCGCACGCACGCTCAGATGGATCAATGACGCCTGCAGCAAGTCCGCAGGCTTGTTGATCGGATGTAATTCCAGATAATGCGGTGACGCCAGCGGCGCCGAGACGTCATCCAGAAAGCGCACGCATTCAAAGCCGCTGCGTTCCAACGGACTACGCCACAGCACCACATCAAAGGGGTCTTTGACGTCTTCAAAGTGTTCCGACACCGTGGTCGTGACGCGTACCTCAATACGCGGGTTGTCGATCTGAAACTGCGACAGGCGCGGAATCAGCCAGCGCATCGCCACCGAGGGTGCCGTGATCACGCGCACGATACGATTCTTGCCGGTCAGCGTCAGTTGCTCCGCCGCCATGGCGATGCGATCGAGGGCAGCGCGCACTTCCGTATAAAACACTTGCGCTGCTTCCGTTGCTTCCACGCCACGCGGAAGACGAATAAACAACGGTTGGCCGAAATGTTCTTCCAACAATTTTATTTGCTGACTCACCGCACTATGCGTGATATGCAATTCATGCGCAGCGATCGTCAAACTCCGCGTCCGCGCTGCCGCTTCGAACACTTTCAGGGCCTTCAGCGGCGGTAAGGAAATACTCATGGTGTTAGTTTTTCTTATAGTGATGTCGGAAAATATTGCTTTTTAAAGTAGGAGGTAATCCCTATTCTCACTATCACTGCAACGTTATTTATGTGAAAGAAAGAAATGTCTACTTATCAATCTGCCGGTTTTTCTAATAATTTACAGAGTTTGCTGGAAGCTTTCCAGTTCTTTGTTGAGCGCGCTTTTTCGTCGTCCAAGCCAGCCATGAACGGCCCTTTGTTCGACCTCAATGACGCACCGTACCTGGAAGGCGCAATCAACCATGCCGACATGGAACGCCGTCTGCGCGAACTCGATCGCAGCCACCTGCTGGCTTTGTCGCAACTGCAATCGCAAATCTGATAGATAAATCGCAGCAATACAGCGGATGCAAGACAGTCGTAAAGACTGAATGATATTGGCGTGATGCCAGAGATGTTAAAAAATGCTGCGCGCATCTCGATCTGACACTAACGATCGGGTTTGAAGCGACAGGAGAACGAGCCGGAAGCAATCTTGCCGTACCGGTTCACAGCAAACAGATGTCGCCCCCAGGATGTCCCTCTGCGGGAAGACGATATCGAAGCGACGCGCATGAAGAATCATGATGATGCGTCGCTTTCATCCAGCAAAAAGGCGCCCGCAAAGGGCGCCCTTGTTTCCACCGAATATCCACCGAATATCCCGCGGGATAGCGATGAGTGCAGTTATAGCTCGCGGTCAGAACTCGCGGTCAGAATTTGTGCGTGATGCCGATTCCCAGGCCTGCCGGGCTTTGCCCAGCGGAGAGGCCGGGGATCGCATTTGCCGACAAGTTGTAGCTCGCCGTCTGCTCATTGTTGAGCTTGGTGAAGGCGCCCCACAGTTCGGTGCGCTTCGACAAGCTGTAACCATAGCCGATGGAGAACTGCTGCGCCCCGGACGCCGTGCCCGGCTTGCCGATGCCGCCGATGCCGGCTGTCGCATTGCCCTTTGAGCGTGCCGCCCGGACATATGACGCGCGGAACTGGCCGCTGCCGATATTGTGTGTCAGCGCCAGTTGATACGCATCTCTGCGCAGGTTGGTGCTCGCCGTCGGTTCGTAACGCAAGCGTTCCCATGCGAAACGCACGCGCGTGTTGCCAAAGGAGTAGGCGGCGCCGATCTTGTGGCCGGTATCCAGCGTGCCGGCTGCAAAATAATCCTTGTGCTGCTCATAGCCGTAGGCCAGATACAGCGGGCCGTTCTCGTAAGTCAGCAAGCCGGAGATCAGGCCCGGATTGGTCGTGGCCGTCTGTTCTTCGCGTGCTGCATAAGCGATGCGGCCGATCAGGCCGTTGAAATTCGGCGTTGAATATTGCACCAGGTTCTTCTGGCGACGATCGAAAGATGCCGGCGACTGTGCATTGGCCGCCGTGGTGAAGCCATTGCCCATGATGGAGTTGGAGGCAAAGATGCCCGCCGTAAAAGGATCGATCGCGTACACCGACACGAAGCGATAGGGCGACTCGTACTGCCCGGCGAAAATCTCCCCCAGGCTGCCGCGCAAGCCGACGTTGTCATTGCGATCGGCGAACGAACCGCTGCCGGTATCGACGCCGACGTTCGATTCAATCTGGAAAAATGCCTGCAAGCCGCCGCCCAGATCTTCCACCCCCTTGAAACCGAGCACCGACAAGTTGTTCGATATGCGTCCCATGCGCCCGATGCCGCTATTGGCACCGCCGGCCCAGACGCTTTCCGCATCCACTTTCAAAAAACCGTACATCGTCACGGTATCGCTCTGCGCTGCCGCTGAGGCCGCGACTGAAGTCAGTCCCGCCGTGATCAAGCCCTTCATCGTCTGATTGATTGCCTGTTTCATTCCTGAATCTCCTCCATAGAGTTGTTGTCGATGTTTTTCTTGTTTGGAGAAAATAATAATTCATATGAATTTATATGTATACGTATAAATTAAATTTGAATTTATTTGATTTTATGGGAATCAATTAAAAGGACGAGCGTAATAACACTGCCGTCGGCCCGGCAAACGCGTTGATCAGGGAGGGGCAAAAGAAAAAGGCGCCGGTCAGAAGACGGGCGCCTTTGGCAGGAACAGAAGCGACGGCTTAGGCCTGATGTTCCTTGATCATCTCCAGCACATGGATGCTCAGGCGTGTGGTGTGATTGCGCATCGCCAGATAAGCCTTCTCCGGATCGGACGCAAGAATCGCCGCGATGATCGCATCGTGTTCTTCGTGCGACACCGTCAGGCGCTTGTCGACGCCAGCCTGTGCGGCGCGGAACATCGCCAGGCGGTCGCGCAGATTTTCAATCGTGTCGGCCAGGCTCTTGTTGTGCGCGCCGGCACAGATCAGGTTGTGGAATTTCTTGTTCAGCGCCAGATAGCCGGCGTCGTCGCCGGCAGCCACGCATTCCTGGCTTTGCAGATGGACCAGTTCCAGCTGTTTCTTTTGTACCGCGCTCATGCGCTCGGCGCAGATGCGGCAGCACAGGGCTTCCAGCTCGCACATGGCTTCCAGCATGTCGGCCAGTTCGTCGACGCCGATGCTGGTGACGATGCCGCCTTTGCGCGGCTTCAACTCAATCATGCCGCGCGCAGCCAGCTCGCGCAGCGCCTGGCGAATCGGGGTGCGGGATACTTTAAAGCGTTCGGATAGGGCGATTTCTTCCAGCGCGGAGCCGGGTGGCAGCACGCCGCTGATGATTTCATCGGTCAGGGTGCGATAGATGCGAAGAGAGATGGTTTCCATTCTTGCGTTCTCGGTTTTCTTGGATGGCCGGTTTCAGTTTTTATAGGGCGACTGCAGATGATTCAGTTTGTGATGCAGATGGGTATATTTTACATCGCTTGCACTATAGCAAAAATCTATACCTGTAGCTGTATAAGATCAAAAGTATCTAATTATATTTTAATGAATACATTTAAAAATTAAAGTATACATATAAAAAATCCCTGAGTAGAATCAGCCGTTGTGTATATCCAGTATTTTGCTTTCATCTACTCATATAAAGAGGAGGCTGCACCATGGCTAACAAACTGCGTCACATCGCTATCTCCGTTCCCGATCCCTGGAAAACGGCCGAGTTTTATCAGCAGGCTTTCGGCTTCAAGAAGGTCGGCGAGACCGATTCTTCCTTGGCGCGCGGCGTCTACCTGAGCGACGGCACGATGTCGCTAGCGCTGCTCAACTACAAGACCGACGAAGCCGCCGGCGACCGTGGCCGCGAGTTCGTCGGCCTGCACCACATCGGCGTCTGGGTCGACAACATCGTCGATGCACGCAAGGATGTCGAGCAAGCCGGCGGCGAGTATTACATGGGCGAGGTGCCGGTCAAAGGCAACATCTTCTACGAAGTCAAATACAAGGATCCGGACGGCGTCATCTGCGACCTGACCGATCACGGTTGGGGCGGTGCTTCCAAGGACGGCCCGGCGGCGAGCGCCAAGGGTGATGGTCCGGCCTTTCGTCATCCTGATCTGAAAGCGGATCGCAGCGGTCTGTAATTTCTGATTTCAATTCATTGCGCCCGGCCCGTTTATCGGCTGGGCGTATTTGTTTGTACCGCACGGTGCGCGATCAGCTTGTCACGATGTGTTGAAGTGGATGACCTGACTGCAGCCCCATGACGTTTTCTTCAAACATCTTCAATTGCGCCTGCAACGCCTCCGGCGAACGCCCCGAGATATGCGGCGTCAGCAGCAGGTTGTCGAGCGTGCGAAACGCCTCCGGTATCGCCGGCTCGCCATCGACCACATCCAGTGCCGCACCGGCAATACGCTTGCTCGCCAATGCTTCAATCAACGCCGCTGTATCGACCACACTGCCGCGCGCGATATTGATCAGAAAAGCCTGCGGCCCCAGGGCTTGCAGCAAATACCGATTGACCAGATGCCGCGTCGCCGGTCCGCCCGGGCAGGCCAGGATCAGGTAGTCGCTGCGCGCGGCCAGCTCCAGCGGTGTGGCGCAATATAGATAAGGCACATGCTCGCGCACATTACGCGTGTGATACGCCACTTCCATATCGAAGGCCGCCGCCCGGCGCGCGATCTGCTCGCCGATATTTCCCAATCCGACAATGCCGAGTCGCTTGCCGTTGATGGTCGGAAGCGCTGCGCGATTGCTTTCCCAGCCGCCGCTTTTGACGGCGGCATCAAGCAGATGCAGCCCGCGCGATACCGCCAGCATCAGCGCCATGGCGTGATCAGCGACGGTGGCGTTGTTGGCACCGGGCGCGTGCGTGACGGCGATGCCCAGTTCTTTGGCGGCAGTCAGATCGACGTTTTCAACTCCCGCGCCAAAGGCGCTGACCAGTTTCAGTTGCGGCATCGCCTGCATTTGCGCGCGGGTCAGGCCGGTTGAACCGTTGGTCAGGACGATGCTGACTGAGTGCGTCTCATCATTCGTCCAATTGACTCCCTTCGGCGCGTAGCGCACGGTAGGCAGCGTCGGGTTATCGCGTAACTGCGCCACCAGAGCGTCGGCCAGCGGAATCAGGATCAGCAATTCAGGGGAAGAGGGCATCGGCATTCTCATCAAGGTTGGCAAAAATAGAAAAGCCATATGAATACATAGCGATTCTTATGTATAAAAATTTTTACATATTTGTATTGCAATGTATACGTATAAGTTTTAATGTATTCATATTGATTGTTCTGAAATGCTTAAATTTTTTGAGGGGAAGCGATCTTGGCTTGGTATGCGATTGCAACGTATGTGCAAAACGAGGGCGGGCAGGCGCGTCCGGCGTTGGTGCTGGAAGTGCTGGACGAGGTTCTGTTCGATCTGGCAGAAGTCATCAAGGCCAGCCGCAACAGCGGTCTGGCGGCGAGTGAAGTCAGCAGCGTGTCGGCGCTGATCGGCGCCTGGGATGTGCAGAACGCACAGTTGAAGAATCTGGCAGAGCTGCTGCCGAGTCTGGCCGCCGCCGGTGCGGTGAAGCCGCTCGACAAGTCGGCGTACAAGCTGGCTGCGCCGTTCGTGCCGGGCCGTATCTTCGCCACCGCGTCCAATTATTACGATCACGCCGCCGAGATGGGCACCGAGCTGGCGCCGCGTGCCGAGAGTTCGCCTTATTGCTTCATGAAAGCGGAAACCAGCGTCACCGCCACCGAGACCAACGTCGTCATGCCGGGCAATACCGAAAAGCTCGATTGGGAAGTGGAACTCGGCGTCATCATCGGCCGCCGCTGCAAGAACGTCTCGGTTGCCGAAGCCTATGACGTTATCGCCGGCTACACCGTCTTCAACGACATCAGCGCGCGCGACCTCAATCGCCGCACCGACTATCCGTTCAAGCACGACTGGTTCCGCGGCAAGAGTTTCGACACCTTCGGTCCGATGGGGCCGTGGATCGTACCGCGCGACTGCATTGCCGATCCGCAGAAGCTGCGCATGCAGTTGCAGGTCAATGGCGAAATGATGCAGGACGACACCGCCGAAGGCATGATCTTCAATATCGCCGAGCAGATCGCCTACCTGTCCGGCATTCTCACTCTGCAGCCCGGCGACCTGATCGCCACCGGCACGCCGGATGGTGTTGGTATGGGGCGCGGTGTCTATCTCAAGCCGGGCGACGAAATGATTGCCTCCATCGAGCGCATCGGCAGCATCCGCAACAAGGTAGTCGCCGCCGCACTTTGATAACGAAGTAAAGAAGCTCGCTTAAGCGGTACACGCAGCATTCAACGGAGAATGTGATGGTCATCAGCAAGTGCATCAAGAAGTTTCTGGTTTCTGTAGTGATCGGTTCGTGCTGTGCTGCGCCTGCGGTTGCAGCGGACAAGGTGAAATTCAATCTGGCATGGCTGCCGCAAGGCAGCACCGGCGGTATTTTGGTGGCGATCGCCAAAGGCTTCTATGCCGAAGCCGGTCTCGACGTCAGTGCGGTCCGCGGATACGGCGGTCAGCGTACCGTCAATGAAATCGATCAGGGCCTGTTCGAATTCGGTTACGGCGATCCGATCAGCGTCATGTTGAATCGCGCTCAAGGCGGCAAGACAGTGATGGTCGGCACCATTAACACACGCTGGCCTGCAGCGCTGTGCTACATCGACAAACCGGAGCGCAAGCTGCAAAAGCCGGCTGACCTCAAAGGCCTGTCCCTCGGTGGCGGCGCGGCATCGCCTTTGCAAAACATCGTGCCGAGCTGGCTGCAAACCAACAAGCTGCCAGCCGATCACGTCAAGCTGTTGCGCCTCGATCCGTCGGTGATCAATTCATCCTTCCTTGAAGGCCGCATTGATCTGGCCGAATGCTGGGAAGGCGCCAACAAGCCCATCCTCGAAGCGCTGTTGCAAAAGGATGGCAAAAAACTGGGCTGGATGCGTTACCGCGATTTCAATCTCAATCTCTACGGTAACGGCATCGTGACCACCGAGAAGCTGGTAGCGAGCAACCCCGACCTGGTCAAGCGCTTCGTGCAGGCGACGTATCGCGGATTCGAGTATCAACGCACCCACGCCAAGGAAGCCGCCGACGCCATCGCCTCGCAACAAAAGCTGATGGACAAAGGCATCCTGTTGCAGCAAATTACCGAAACCAATCAGATCATCGACGACCCTGAAGCCGACAATAAAAAACTGGGCTGGATGCGCGCAGACCGCATGCAGGCTACCGTCGATTTTGTGAAGAAGGCATTCAATCTGCAAGCGCCTATTAAACCGAGCGACATCTATACCAACAAGTTCGTCGAGTAGGCGCTACTGAGCAAATCAAGGAGGAAATGCAATGGAAACAAAGCGGGAAGCAATGCGGGAAACAATACGCCCCAAACGCCTCGGCCATCTGGTGCTGGCCGTGCGCGACATCCAGGCATCGGTCAAGTTCTATACCGAAATTCTGGGCTTGCAAGTGTCCGACTGGATCAGTGATCAGATGGTCTTTCTACGTGCCGGTACCGATCACCACGATCTGGCCCTGTCGCAGATTCCGAAGGATTCGCCGGATATCGACGACCTGCCGCGCTACAGCCGTCCCGGCATGGAACATTTTTCCTATCTGGTGGAAGATCGCGCCGAGATGGATCGCGCGGCGGAGTTCCTGCAAGAGAAGGGCGTTGAAATCGTGCGCGGTATCGGCAAGCACGGACCGGGTGAAAACCTGTTCCTGGTCTTCAAGGATCCGGACGGCAACAACGTCGAGATCTACTGCGAGATGACACAGATCACGCCGGAGACCAAATACGAACCCAAGGTGTGGGAGCGCAATATCGACTCCTTCGATCAGTACCACTTCAAGCATTTTGTAGTGCCGCCGCCGCAGGCCGTGATCGCCGCCAAGACCAACAAAAAATAAACCAATAAAAGTATGCGGATTCTTCAGCCGACTGCTGCAACGCAGCCGGCATGGGAGCGTGCGCGCCAACGATTGTAAAAACCGAAAGCAGGAGGAGACAAATGAAACGCTGGATAGAGGCCATCGTTTTCTGGGGCGCGTTTGCGCTGTTGTGGGAGTACGGCGTTGCCGCGCTCGGCGTGCGGCGTTATCTGCTGCCGCCGTTAAGTGCGGTGGTGCTGGCCGGCTGGGATGCGCGCGACATGGTCGTCAGCGATACCTGGGTGACACTCACCGAAGTGCTGGTCGGCTTCGTCGCGGCAGTGGCCGGTGGCGTGCTGCTGGGCATGCTGATTCATTTCAGCGACTTTACGCGGCGCACCTTGTATCCCTTCATCGCCGCGCTGCAAAGCATGCCGAAGATCGCACTGGCGCCGTTGATGATCGTGTGGTTCGGCTACGGCTTCGCCTCCAAGATCGCGGCGACTTTCTTGTTTGCTTTCTTCCCAGTGGTGATTGCGACGTTGGGCGGCTTGTCCGGCATTGCGGCCAATCTGGATGAACATTTCCGCGCACTCGGCGCCTCGCGCTGGGACACCTTCTGGCGTCTGCATGTGCCGGCAGCGCTGCCGAGTTTCATCGACGGTATCAAGATCTCCATGCCGCTGGCGGTGATCGGCGCCATTGTCGGCGAGTTCATCGGTTCGGAAGAAGGCCTCGGCCATCTGATCACGCTGGCGACCGCCAACGCCAAGACTGATCTGATGTTTGCCGCGATTCTGGTGATCACGGTGCTGGCGACTTTCCTGTACTGGATTGTGGAAGTGGTTTCGCGCCTGGTGTGGTGGCGCGGGAAGGCGGTGTAACGATGGGACAGACAATGACGCTCAGAAACCTGAAAGCCGTACCTGCGGAAGAATCCATGAACGAAGCCGGCGCCATCTGCGTACGCAATGTACTGAAACGCTATCCCGGCAAGCATGCCGTCAACGCGCTCGAAGACGTCTCGCTGACGATCCGCGAACGTGAATTCGTGTCCATCCTCGGCCCCAGCGGTTGCGGCAAGAGCACCTTGCTGCGCATCGTCGCCGGTCTGGTGCCGCACAACGAAGGCGAAGTGCTGGTCAACAACAAGCCGGTCAAAGGGCCGTCGTCGGAGATCGGCGTGGTTTTTCAGAGCAGCAACATGCTGCCGTGGCTGACGGTAGAAAAAAACATGATGCTCGGTGCGCAACTACGCAAGTTGCCGGCAGAGCAGACCGCAGCGAAAGTGCGCGATCTGATCAAGATGCTCGGCCTGTCCGGGTTTGAACAGAACCATCCGCACCAGCTCTCGGGTGGCATGCGCCAGCGCGCTTCGATCGGTCAGATCCTCGCACTCGATCCTGGCATCCTGCTGATGGACGAACCCTTCGGTGCGCTCGACGCCCTGACGCGTGACTTGCTCAACGTCGAGCTGCTGCGCATCTGGCAAGAGCGCATGCAGACCGTGATGCTGATCACGCACAGCATCCAGGAAGCGGTCTTTCTGTCGGATCGCGTGCTGGTGATGTCGGGGCGTCCCGGCCGCATCCTGCATGACATCAAGATCGACCTGCCGCGTCCGCGCCTGCCGGAAAACATCAAGGGCAATCCGCGCTACGGCCAGTACATCGCCGAGATCAGCAAGATCATGGGAGTGTACTGATGCGGGACAAGGTTTTTCCCGGTCTGTCGGACCAAAGCGCTGGTGACTTGCTGGCGCTGGGGCCGGTCTGGCGCAATGACATCAATCGCCATCGCCAGGCCGTGGTCGACATCTATACGCCGTTGCTCAGTGCCGTCGGCAAGGACGGCATCATCGTCACGCGCGATATCGCTTATGGCGAACACGCGCGTCAGAAGCTTGATGTCTATCTGCCGCGCGGCGCTTCCGCGCCGCAGCTCAAGCCGGTGATCATGTTTATACATGGCGGGGCTTTCCTGCGCGGCAATATGAATTCCAACGAGCAAATTTACGGCAACGTGCTGTACTACTTTGCGCGTCAGGGCATGGTCGGCATCAACGTCGAATATCGCCTCGCACCGGAAGCCCCTTATCCGGCCGGTTCTGACGACGTTGCCGCCGCAGTCGCCTGGGCCAGAGCGCACGCGCATGAATACGGCGGCGATCCTGATCAGATCATCCTGATCGGTCACTCCGCCGGCGGTGCACATGCTGCCAGTTACATCGCCGATCCGCGCGTACGTCCGGCGACAGGGCATGGCGTGGCCAAGCTGGTGCTGATCAGCGCACGTCTGCGTGCTGATGTGCATGCAGACAATCCTAACGCTGGCGGCGTCAGGGCTTACTGGGGTGAGGATGCTGAGTTGTACGAGCAAGTCTCACCGGTGACTTACGCGGCCAATATCGATGTGCCGCTCATGATCGCCATCGCCGAGCATGAGAATCCCTATCTCGATGTGTATGCCGCCGAACTGTTCTGGCGCGTTGGCCAGGCGCGAGGTCGTGCACCACGTTTCGTGCAGGTGCGGCATCACAACCACACCTCTATCGTCGCCCACATGGATACCGACGACGACGTGCTGGGTCGGCAGATTCTGGATTTCATCGAAGCCGCCTGAGCGGTGGTGATCTGGTAGTGAACATTTCATTCTGAGAGAACCTTTATGAGCAAATCATCTTCCGCACTATCCGGCGTATTTGCGCCTGTCGTCACACCGTTCAAGTCCGACCTCAGCGTCGACGCCGACTTGTTCGTCCGTCACAGTCGCTGGCTGCTGAGTCAGGGCGCAGGGCTGGCGATCTTCGGCACCAATAGCGAAGCTAATTCGCTGACGGTCGCCGAGCGCAAGCAACTGCTCGACCGCCTCATCAGTGAAGGGCTGGCTCCCGCGCGCATGTTGCCGGGCACCGGCTGCTGCGCCCTCGACGATACCGTTGCACTGACGCGCCATGCCGTCGATGCCGGTTGCGCCGGCGTGCTGATGTTGCCGCCGTTTTACTACAAGGGCGTCTCCGACGATGGCCTGTACAAGTATTACGCCGAAGTCATCGCGCGCGTCGATTCACCCAAGCTCAAACTTTACCTGTATCACATCCCGGCCTTCACCGGCGTGCCGATCACGCTGACCTTGATCGAACGTCTGATCAGGGATTTCCCCGAAACCGTGGTTGGTATCAAGGACAGTTCCGGCGATTGGGACAACGTCGCCGCGATGCTGAAAGCGTTTCCCGGCTTTGCGATTTTCCCGGCGTCCGAATCCTTCCTGTCGCGCGCACGTCCGCTGGGCGCTGCCGGTTGCATTTCGGCGACCGCCAATATCAATCCGGCCGGCATCAGCAAGCTGTGCGCCGATTGGGACAAGGACAACGGCGCGCAATTGCAGCAGCAGGCCGACGCCGTGCGCCAGACCTTCCAGAAATATCCGATGATCGCTGCACTCAAGTTCGCTACGGCGCATTACAGCGACAATCCGGTATGGGAAAACGTTCGTCCGCCGCTGAGCGGCCTGAATGCGCAGCACAAGTTGCAATTGCTGGATGAGCTGAAGCAGATCGGTTTCGGCATGCCGGGATTGGCGGGCTGATGAGTACTACTGCAACGCAAGCCCGGCAAGCCAAACCGCTGGGGAAATACCCCCACGTCAAACGTGCCGGCGATTATCTCTTCGTCTCCGGCATGAGCGCCAGGCTGGCTGACGGCAGTGTTCCCGGTGACGTACGCGAACAGACGTGTATCGTCATCGGCAAGATCCGTGATGCCTTGCAGACGCTCGATGCCGATCTCGCCGATTGTGTCGCCATCACCAGTTATCTGGTGAACATGCGTGACTTCGATGGCTACAACGGCGTCTATGGGGAATATTTCAGCGAGCAGGGGCCGACGCGCACGACCGTGGCAGTGCATCAACTGCCGCATCCGAACATGCTGGTCGAGTTGACAGCAACCGCTTACAAACCACTCAAGTGAACAAGATGAACGATGTGATTTCCGATCAGGCGCTTGATCGCCTGTTTCGCCAGGCGCGTACGCAGAACGGTTGGTTGCCGACGGCTGTCAGCGACGATGAGCTGCAGCAGATCTATGCGTTGATGAAGCTGGCCCCGACCAGCGCCAATTGTTCGCCGGCGCGTATTTTATTTTTGCGTAGCGAGGAGGCAAAAGAGCGGCTGCGGCCTGCACTCAATCCCGGCAACGTCGACAAGGTGATGACCGCGCCGGTGGTGGCGGTGGTTGCTTACGACACGCAATTCTATGACTTGCTGCCGCAGTTGTTTCCGCACAATCCGGGCATGCGTGATCTGTTTACCTCCAAACCGGTTCTGGCTGAAGCAACCGCATTCCGCAACAGCAGCCTGCAGGGCGCTTACCTGATGCTGGCGGCGCGCAGCATCGGGCTCGACGTCGGGCCGATGTCGGGTTTCGATGCGGACAAGCTCAATGCGATCTTCTTCGCCGACGGCCGCTATCGCGTCAATTTCCTTTGCAATCTCGGCCACGGCGATAGCAGCAAGTTGTTTCCGCGCAGTCCGCGTCTGTCGTTTGAGCAGGCGTGCCAGCTTCTTTGATTTTCTGATTCCGATGATTGATCATGCAATTTCTTCCTGAACTGATTTCCTATCTTCTCCTCGGTGCAGGCACCGGCATCCTCGCGGGATTGCTTGGCGTCGGCGGTGGCACCGTGATCGTGCCGGCGCTGGTGTTCATCTTTGCCGCGCATGGCTTTCCAACCGAATACGTGCAGCACATGGCGCTGGCGACCTCGATGGCATCGATCCTGTTCACCTCGATCTCCAGCCTGCGTGCGCACCATGCGCGCGGTGCAGTGGACTGGGCCATCGTTCGGCGCATCACGCCCGGCATTATGCTGGGGACTTTGCTCGGCGCCTGGCTGGCGGCGCAGATGTCGAGCCAGTTGCTGAAGATGATCTTCATCGGTTTCGCCTATTTCGTCGCGGCGCAGATGCTGCTCAATCTGAAGCCAAAGGCCAGCCGGCAGTTGCCGCAGACGCCGGGTTTGCTGAGCGCGGGCGGCGCCATCGGCGTGTTTTCGAGCTTCGTCGGCATTGGTGGCGGCACCTTGTCGGTACCGTTCATGACCTGGTGCAACGTACAGTTGCACACGGTGATCGGTACGTCAGCGGCACTCGGTTTTCCCATTGCATTGGCGGGCACGATTGGCTTTGTCGTCAACGGTTTGCGCATCGAAAATCTGCCTTCCCCGAGTGTCGGTTTTGTCTATCTGCCGGCGCTGATCGGCATTGCCGTGGCGAGCGTATTTACCGCGCCATTGGGGGCGCGGATGGCGCATGCCTTGCCGGTGACGAAGCTGAAAAAACTGTTTGCGCTCATGCTGATTGCCGTCGGTACCAAGATGCTGATCGGCATGCTGTAGATCGACGATGTTCTTCCAGAATCCGTCGGGCAACTCGCTGGAGTTCAAAGGTTTTGCCTCGATGCACCGGATTTTCGCGAAATGAAATTGACATAAATGCCTGCTATATTGGATGACAAGGTGAGGGTTTCTTTTGTCGCAGCTTTTGGCCGTTCGCGGTTGTTGTCGATATAAAGTTGTCGTAACTCAATAATGCTTTCTGGCATTGCTGGGGCGACGCACATTTGCGCATTTGCATTCGTTGTATCCATTGCATCTGCTGCATCACTCAGGGGAAATATCATGCTGTCCTCACTTCGGACCCGCCTTATCGTTATTTGCGTTCTGATCGTGGCGTTCGCCATGATTGCCTTAAGCGCTGCCAATATCTACGGTGTGCGGCGCGACACTCTGGAAACCCTGAATACCGAGATGGAGCAGCTGGCGGATAGTCATGCTGCAAACATTGCCGACTGGGTTCGCAGCAAACGCACCATCACTGGATCGATGAAGCAGGCGCTCAAGCAGAGTGACGTGGTGCCTATCATTGCCGCGGCCAAAGAGGCGGGGGCTTTTGACGACGCCTATATCGGCTATCCGGACAAGCGCATGCTGGCCTTGCACGATATGCCGCCGGGCTATGACCCGACCGGGCGACCCTGGTATGTGCAGGCGGTCAATGCCGGCGCGCCGGTGCTGACGGCGCCCTATGTCGATGCGACAACCGGCAAGCTGGTGGTGACCTTCGCGGAAGCCGTTGGCGGCAAGAGCGATCTCAAAGCGGTGGTCGGCTCCGACGTGCAGCTCGACAATGTTGTTCGCAATGTCGCGGGCATCAAACCGACGCCGGGCAGCTTTGCCTTCATCGTCGGCAAGGACGGAGTGATCATTACGCACCCGAACAAGGAGCTGGCGTTGAAGCCGATCTCTGCGCTGGATCAATCGCTGACGCCGCAAGCATTGGCGGCAATGGGGCAGCAGGGCGGCGAGGCGAGGATTAACGGCGTCCGGGTATTGCTCTACGTACGCACGATCGAAGGAACGGACTGGTCGCTGGTCGTGGCGCTGAACTATGCCGAAGCAACGCATTCGATTCGCTCTCTGATTGTCACGTCGGCGATCGCCGCGATTCTTGCGATTGCTGCCGCCGCGGTGTTGCTGACCTGGACGATTACCAGTTTGCTGAAACGGCTTGGACTGGTGCGTGATGCGTTGGAAGATATCGCTTCCGGCGAAGGCGATCTGACTTGTCGCCTGAATGCGGAAGGACGTGACGAGTTGTCTCAGATTGCCGGCGCCTTCAATCGCTTCACTGGAAAGATCGCTGCGACATTGCTGGAAATCCGTCACGCGAGTGAGTCCGTCAAAACCTCGTCGAGTGAAATCGCCAGCGGCAATCTCGATCTGTCCGGCCGCACCGAGCAGCAAGCCGGTTCACTGGAAGAAACCGCTTCGGCGATGGAAGAACTTACCTCTACCGTCAAGCAGAACGCAGACAATGCACGGCAGGCCAACCAACTGGCTGTCTCCGCATCCGAAGTCGCAGTGCAAGGCGGAGCGGTGGTGGCGCAAGTGGTCGATACCATGGGATCGATCAATGCTTCGGCGCGCAAGATCGTCGATATCATCAGCGTGATTGACGGTATCGCTTTCCAGACCAATATCCTGGCCCTTAATGCCGCGGTAGAAGCTGCACGCGCCGGCGAGCAGGGCCGCGGCTTTGCGGTGGTGGCGTCGGAGGTACGCAGCCTCGCGCAACGCAGCGCTACCGCGGCGAAAGAGATCAAGTCGTTGATTGACGCTTCGGTGCACGAAGTCGACGCCGGCAGTCAATTGGTCGAGCAGGCCGGCAACACCATGACCGAGGTGGTCTCCAGCGTGCGTCGTGTGACTGACATCGTCGGAGAAATCAGCGCGGCCAGCCAGGAGCAGAGTTCGGGCATCGCCGAGATCGGTCGCGCCATCACGCAGATGGATGAGGCCACACAACAGAATGCTGCACTGGTGGAGCAAGCCGCCGCCGCTGCACAATCCTTGCAGGATCAGGCTGCACATCTGGCCGAGGTGGTGGCCGAGTTCAAGCTGGAAGACAGGGCCGTTGCGCCAGTCGGTCGCACGACCAAGCGCACTGTCGATATCACGCCATCGGCACCGACGATCAAAGCCAAGCCTGCGGTCAAGAAAGAGGTCGTAAAGATCGCTGCCGCCAAGCCCGCCAGCGAGAGCAAGGCGATGAAAGCCGGCAGCGACGAGAACGGATCCTGGGAAGAGTTTTAAGCACAGCAAGTAAAAATAAAAACTGCGTCGCGAAAGTAGCGACGCCGTTTTTTTATGCGCGTAACGGAAAATGCTTCTACGCCTGCTTCTTCAACAAGTGCATGTCGCCGAACAGTTTTTGCATGCCGCTGTGGGCGATGAAGGTCAGGTTGTAGGGATGCTCCGCGACGGCGCGCGGGAAGCGCTCCACCACCGGCAAGCCATCGAGCTGTTCTGCGATCTTTCCCCACAAGACCAATGTCGGTAGCGTCTTTTTGCCGGCATCGGCGTGTTCCGCCAAACCTTTCAATACGGTTTCAAAGAATGGCTTCCAGGCTTTTGCATCCTTGACCGGCGCGACGTGCGTGCGGAACACCAGGCTGGCGTTGAGCAGCAGGAAGCCTTGCGCAGTCAGGTTGTCTTGCAGGTCGGACAGCGTCTGGATCGTGCCGGCGGTGTCGACCTGCGCCTTGGCGGCGATATCGAGCAGGGCGTCGCCGCTGGTTTTATCGACGGAGACCTGACCGTCGGCGACCAGCAGCATCTTCATGAAGTTGCGCAACGAAGTGGCGCGATTGACTTGCTTGGACAGGCCCTTGTCCGACCATAGCGAGCCGACCGCGCCGTCCATGAAGCACACGCCGGTGGCGCTGGCCGCGCGCGGGTAGGGGCCTTCACCGACCAATACGTAACGCACCTTGTCGATCGGCTGCAGGAAGGCGGCAAAGAGGCGACCTTCCGTTGGCAGATAAGTGGCGTCTTCCACCAATGCCGGCAGATAGGCCGGATCTTTGTCGGCGATGGCTTGCAGACCGGTTTTCAGGATGGCTTGCCAGGAAGGATCGGCAGAGCCGCAAAGATCGAGCAGGGCGGAAGGGACGGTAGCCGGCATGAGAGATGTCTTGTGAATGGAGTCGGTAAATAAAAAGCTGCCCGCATGATACGCCAATGCGAAATCAATACGGGCAGCTTCGGATGCTTCGTTCTGTTTGAGTGGAACTGAATGAAACCCGTCAGGCTACCGCCACGTTATCGTCACCCGCAGCGCCAAACAATTGCTGCTTGAGTTGATGCAACTGATCGCGCACCTTCGCGGCCTTTTCGAACTCCAGGTTCTTTGCATGATCCAGCATGAGTTTTTCGAGGCGCTTGATTTCCTTGCTGACTTGCTTCTCGCTCATGGCTTCGTAGTTGGCCTGCTCTTGCGCAACCATCAGTTCGACACGCGCTTCCTGCGGGCTGTAGACGCCGTCGATGAGCTCGCGGATTTCCTTCTTGATGCCCATCGGCGTGATGCCGTTGGCTGTGTTGAAGGCAACCTGCTTGGCCCGGCGGCGTTCGGTCTCGCCGATGGCGCGGTGCATCGAGTCGGTGACCTTGTCGCCGTACAGGATCGCCATACCATTGAGGTTACGTGCAGCGCGGCCGATGGTCTGAATCAGACTGCGTTCGGAACGCAGGAAGCCTTCCTTGTCGGCGTCGAGGATCGCTACCAGCGACACTTCGGGGATGTCCAGACCTTCGCGCAGCAAGTTGATGCCGACCAGTACGTCGAAGGTGCCGAGACGCAGGTCGCGGATGATTTCCACGCGTTCGACGGTGTCGATATCGCTGTGCAGATAACGCACCTTGATGCCGTTGTCGCTCAGGAATTCCGTCAGCTGTTCGGCCATGCGCTTGGTCAGTGTGGTCACCAGAACGCGCTCGTTCTTTTTGACGCGGATGGTGATTTCCTGCATCAGATCGTCGACCTGCGTGGTGGCGGGGCGTACCTCGATGAGCGGATCGACCAGGCCGGTCGGACGCACCACTTGCTCGACCACCTGATCGGCGTGGGTGTTTTCAAAATCCGCTGGCGTGGCTGAGACGAACACGGTCTGGCGCAACTTGCTCTGGAATTCATCGAACTTCAGCGGACGGTTGTCCAGCGCCGACGGCAGGCGGAAGCCGTAGTCGACCAGGTTGGTCTTGCGCGCACGGTCGCCGTTGTACATGCCGTTCAACTGGCCGATCAGCACGTGCGACTCATCGAGGAACATGATCGCGTCTTGCGGCAGGTAATCAACCAGCGTCGGCGGCGGGTCACCGGCCTTGGCGCCCGACAGATGGCGAGAATAGTTTTCGATGCCTTTGGTGAAGCCGATCTCGGTCATCATCTCGATGTCGAAGCGGGTGCGCTGTTCCAGACGCTGCTCTTCAATGAGCTTGTTTTCCTTGCGGAAAAATTCCAGTCGTTCGCGCAGTTCGTCCTTGATGGTCTCAATGGCGCGCAGCACCGTGGCGCGCGGCGTGACATAGTGCGACCCCGGATAGACGGTGAAGCGCGGAATCTTCTGGCGCACACGGCCGGTCAGCGGGTCGAACAATTGCAGGCTGTCGATTTCGTCGTCAAACATTTCGATACGCACCGCCAGTTCGGCATGTTCCGCCGGGAACACGTCGATGGTGTCGCCGCGCACGCGGAAGGTACCGCGGCCGAAGTCGACTTCATTGCGCGAGTATTGCATCTGGATCAGGCGCGCGATGACGTCGCGCTGGCTGACCTTGTCCTTGGCGCGCAAGGTCAGGATCATCTGATGGTATTCATTCGGGTTACCGATACCGTAGATTGCGGAAACAGTTGCCACAATCACAACGTCGCGGCGTTCCATGAGCGATTTGGTGCAGGACAGGCGCATCTGTTCAATATGCTCGTTGATCGAGGAATCTTTCTCGATGAACAAGTCGCGCTGCGGCACGTAGGCTTCCGGCTGGTAATAATCGTAGTAGCTGACGAAATATTCGACCGCGTTCTGCGGAAAGAACTCACGAAATTCGCTATATAGCTGCGCCGCCAGCGTTTTGTTCGGCGCGAAGATGATCGCAGGCCGGCCGAGGCGGGCGATGGTGTTGGCCATCGTATAGGTCTTGCCCGAACCGGTGACGCCCAGCAAGGTCTGGAAGAACAGGCCGTCGTTGACGCCTTCGACCAGCTTGTCGATCGCTGCAGGTTGATCGCCGGCAGGCGGGAAGGGCTGGTACAGGCGGTACGGCGAACCCGGGAAAGTCAGGAACTTACCCTCGTCGAGAGTAGGGGCAACGGTACTTAAGGGGGATAAATCAGCCATTGTCATTCGACCTTTGGTAAAATTATGCGTTGCAAAACGGTGCTCGGCTCGCGGCTTTGCCCTGCATCCATCCCGACTGCAATCCACATTTGCAGCTAACTTTTTATGTTATCACGATGAACGCACCTCTCTCAGCCTCCTCCCTTTTCACCGCCATCGAAATGGCGCCACGCGACCCTATTCTCGGCATCACGGAAGGTTTCAATGCCGACAAGAATCCAGGCAAGACCAACCTTGGTGTTGGCGTCTATTACGACGATAACGGCAAAGTGCCGCTGCTGGAGTGCGTGAAAAAGGCGGAAGCTGAACTGGCTGCCAAGCTGGCTCCGCGTACTTATTTGCCGATTGATGGTCTGGCAACGTACGACAAGGCAGTCCAAGAACTGGTATTTGGTGCCGACAGCGCGGTTGTTCAAGAGAAGCGTGCACTCACTGTGCAAGCTCTGGGCGGTACTGGTGCACTGAAGCTGGGTGCCGACTTCCTGAAGCATTTCTCGCCGGCAGGCACCCAAGTCTGGATCAGCGATCCAAGCTGGGAAAACCACCGTGCCCTGTTTGAAATGGCGGGCTTCACCGTCAACAACTATCCGTACTACGACGCGGCTACCCGCGGTGTGAATTTCGCGGGCATGCTGGATGCGCTGAAGACCATGGCCGCAGGTTCGGTCGTGTTGCTGCACGCATGCTGCCACAACCCGACCGGCGCTGATCTGACTGCCGATCAATGGACGCAAGTGATCGAAGTCGTGACTTCGCGTGGCCTGATTCCTTTCCTCGACATGGCTTATCAGGGGTTTGGCGACGGCATCGAAGAAGACGGCAAAGTGGTGCGCCGTTTCGCAGAAGCCGGTGGTCCGCTGTTCGTGTCGAACTCGTTCTCGAAGTCGTTCTCGCTGTATGGCGAACGCGTTGGTGCATTGAGCATCGTCGCCGCCACCAACGAAGAAGCCAGCCGCGTGCTGTCGCAATTGAAGCGCGTCGTCCGCACCAACTATTCCAACCCGCCAATCCACGGTGGTCAGGTTGTCGCGACTGCGCTGGCATCGCCGGAACTGCGCGCACTGTGGGAAAGCGAACTGGCCGAGATGCGCGTGCGCATTCGTGAAATGCGCCAACTGCTGGTGGCCAAGCTGAAAGAAAAAGCACCGTCGCATGATTTCGATTTCGTCATCAAGCAACGCGGCATGTTCTCGTACTCGGGTCTGACCAAGGCGCAAGTCGAACGTCTGCGTACCGAGTTCTCGATCTACGCCGTCGACACAGGTCGTATCTGCGTCGCTGCGCTGAACACGAAGAACATCGATGCCGTCGTCGACGCCATCGCTAAAGTCCTCTAAATAGGGAAGCGCATTCCGGCCTGAAAAATGGTCGGGATGCAAAAAGGTTTTGACAGTAAGTAAAATTCCGGTCATAATCTTTTTCTCAGCTGTTCCCTGATAGCTCAGTTGGTAGAGCGACGGACTGTTAATCCGCAGGTCCCTGGTTCGAGTCCAGGTCGGGGAGCCAAAAAATTCGAAAAGCCTCGCATCCGTGCGGGGCTTTTTCAATTTCAATAGAAGTGAAACTGTCTTCTTTGGAATGCTTTTTTTTGATGTCACACCTTGAGTGAAAGTGTGGCGGCACGATGTAAAACTGAGTTGTAAATTTCTTCCGCAAAGATCTGGCGGGGAAAGAAAATTTAGTTCATAATCGCGCCCTCAGCTGTTCCCTGATAGCTCAGTTGGTAGAGCGACGGACTGTTAATCCGCAGGTCCCTGGTTCGAGTCCAGGTCGGGGAGCCACAAAATTTGAAAGCCTCGCATTCGTGCGGGGCTTTTGCTTTTTCCGGTCGGAATTGTGCCTGGCATGAAAGTCGCATAAGCATATTCAGTGAAGTTAGTTGACTTCGTTATCTGTATCGAATATAACTACAGTATGAAGTCGAGTCGATTTGCCGTGGCGGCACACATATTGGTCAGCGTCGAGCACGCGACCCGGGAGGGGAAAGAGTTTCTTCCCTCGTCTGCCATTGCGACCAGCGTCAATACCAACCCTGTGTTCGTGCGCGAATTGCTGTGCAAGCTGTCGAAAGCACATTTGGTGGTAACAAAAGAAGGTCGGGGCGGTGGTGCGCAGTTGGCGCGGCCGGCTTCGCAAATCAGTCTGGCAGAGATTTATCAGGCGGTGGAAGAAGAGCCGGTACTGAAGCACAATACGCGTCCCAAGGATTTGTGTTGCCCCGTCAGCTGCGGTATGGACATGGCGCTGGAGCCGGTCATTACCGAGGTTGAAGGCGCGATGCTGAAAATATTGAAGGGCAGAAAACTGTCCGAGCTTGTGAACAAAATTTCAGACGAAGTCGAATCTTAGACTTCGCATATAACGAGACAAGCTGCACATGAAAAGAAGGATCCTCTGAGGTCCTAATTTTTACCTCATAACTGTCATTAAAAATAAGACAGTTTAAATAATCAAGTGCTGCCGATGGTATTTCTTCGGCATCACAGGCGACGAAACAAGGAAGTAAGCGAATGCAGTCAGTGCAGCCGGCACAAGCCGTTTGCCGGAGCAGCATTTGATCAAGATTAATCAGCTCGGCGCTGGGGCGGCGCAAGGGCAAACAGAGTTCAGGAGTTTTACATGGAAAAGAATATCGCGGTAGGCGGCGTGCAGGACGACGTTACGCACGATCCGCTGAGTGCGGCCGAAAACGCGGCGTCGCCGTTGCGCTCGTGGCTGTCGGTGGTATCGGTGGCGATCGGCGCGTTTGCGTTCGTGACAACTGAGTTCTTGCCAGTCGGCTTGTTGCCGCAAATTGCACACGACCTCGGCGTGTCGCCAGGCACTGCCGGACTGATGGTGACGACGCCTGGTGTGGTCGCGGCCATTTCGGCCCCAGGTCTGATGTTGGGGGCGGGGCGCATCAATCGTCGTTTCATTTTGCTGATGTTGTCGGTATTGTTGCTGGCATCGAATCTGGTGTCGGCGTTTGCACCTTCCTTCGGCGTGATGTTGCTGGGCCGTGCGTTATTGGGTGCTGCGCTGGGTGGTTTCTGGACCTTGGCGCTGGCCACTGCCGGACGTCTGGTCAAGCAGGAGCATGCGGCGAAAGCAACCGCCATGATTTTGAGCGGCGTGACTTTTGCCACGGTGATCGGTGTGCCTTTGGGTACGTTCATCAGCGGTATGTCCTCATGGCGCGCTTCGTTCATCGCTACCGGTATTCTGGCGGCGTTGGCGCTGGCGGCTCAGACCTTGTTGTTGCCGTCGTTGCCTTCCAAGGCGGCGATCCGCTTCCGTGATCTGACCACGCTGGTTAGCCGTGCGAATCCGCGCAAGAGTCTGCTGATGGTGGCACTGGTATTCGGCGCGCACTTTTCGTCGTACACCTATGTCGCACCTTTCCTCGGTCAGAACGGTTTCAGCCTGTCGGCAATCACGACCGTACTGCTGGCGTTCGGCTTTGTGGGCTTTGTCTCCAATCTGGCGATCTCGGCAGTAGTGACACGTCATCTGCAGGCATCGCTCTTCGGCATGGTGGTCATTCTGATGATCGCGTTGCTGTGTCTGCCGCTGGTGCATGCTTCCAGCTTTGGTGTGACGGCGATGGTGATTGCCTGGGGCATCGCCTTCGGTGCGATTCCGCTGTGCCTGAGCATCTGGCTGCAACTGTCGTCGCCTGATCTGCCGGAAGCCGGTTCGGCGCTGTTCGTCAGTATCGTACAGGTCGCCATTGCGGTCGGCTCGTTTGTCGGCGGCGTGGTGGTGGATGCAGTCGGTATTCCTTCCACCATGTGGCTGGGCAGCGCGCTGGGATTGCTGGGGCTGGTGGCGATTGCCAGCTTCGGGATAAACAACAAGAATCTTGCTGATACCCTTCACAAGTAATTGAGCAAATAAAAGGCTTGCAGATCAAACGCTGCAAGCTTTTTTTATTTCTACTATCTTAGGCCCTAGTGTCTCTATTCACGATAGCGCAGGAGAAAAGCGATGAATGCAAGAGTAATCAAAACCCCCGGCCCCGATCATCCGATCAGTATTGAACCGACCGCCGTACGTATTGTTGTAACGCTGGGCGGGCATGCCGTCGCCGATTCCACCTCGGTATTGGTACTGCGCGAGGCGGCATATCCGCCGGTGTACTACATTCCGCGTAAGGACGTGGACATGGCGCTGCTGGAACGCACCGATCACAATACCTACTGTCCGTATAAGGGAGAGTGCTCTTACTACAGCATTCCCGTCGGCGGAGGGCGCTCGGTCAATGCGGTCTGGAGTTATGAAGAACCCTATCCTGCCGTTGCGGCGATCAAGGGACACGTGGCTTTTTATCCTGATCGCGTTGATGCCATCAGCGTGCAGGACGCAGGCTGAGATTGTCTCGTGGCGGGCAGAATCGCCGGTTACCGATGACCGGCTTCAGGCCTTGCTGCGCAGCGTCTTTGCCAGGTCAGATAGCTGATAGGGCTTGTTGAGGAAAGAAAAGCCGGCCACGCCGCCCTGAGTCGCACTCAATCCGGGGAGCGGGTATCCCGATGCCAGGATGATTTTGGTGTCAGGATATTGTTCGCGCGTCAGTCGCGCCAGTTCTACGCCGCTGATACTGTTGGGCATGACGACGTCGCTGAAGAGGATGTCGATCGGTGTGCGTTCCAGCACCGCCAGCGCTTCCGCACCGCTGGTGGCGGTCAGGGCTTCGTAGCCTAGTGTGCGGAAGAGTTCTGCCGTCACCTCCAGCAAGTCCAGTTGATCATCGACGATCAGCACAGTCTCGATATCGAGACGTCCCTCGTTGCGCTCGCGCGCTGCGTTACTTTCCACTGCTGGCAAATAAACCGAAAAGCTTGATCCGATTCCTGCTTCGCTGACAATGACGACTTCGCCGCCTGATTGGGTGATGAAACCGTAGACCTGACTCAAGCCCAAGCCCGTGCCATCACCCGGTGCCTTGGTGGTGAAGAATGGTTCAAAGGCGCGCGCCGCCACATCGGGTGTCATGCCGATACCGGTATCCGACACGCGAACCTCCGCATACAGTCCGGCGGGCAGATTGTTGACCGCCTTTTCTTTCAGGCGAATCCGGTTGGTGCTGATCGCCAGGTGACCACCTTCAGGCATGGCCTGGCAGGCGTTGACGACGAGATTGAGCAGGGCGGTTTCAAACCGTGCGGCATCAATATTGACCGGGAGCGTGTTGGAGTCGATCTGGATCTTGAACTGAATCGAGGAGTTTCCCGCGCGTCGCAGCACAGATTCAAAATCGTTGATCAGCGCGTTCAGGTCATGCTCTTCCGATTGCAATGGCTGCTGCCGCGCGAATGACAGCAATTGCTGTGTCAGGCTGGCGCCGCGTGAGATGGCGCGACGCATGCTGTCAAGCGTGCGCGAACCCTGCAATTCCGGGTGCTGCGCCAGCAAGACATCCATGCCGCTTGACGCAACCGCCAGCAGGTTGTTGAAGTCATGTGCGACGCCGCCGGTGAGTTTTCCCAACGCTTCCATTTTTTGTGATTGAAACAAGGCGGCGTTGGCTTGCGCCAGAGCGGTCGCGGCTTGCTGCTTCTCCGTGACGTCGCGCGTGATCTTGGCGAAGCCGATCAGCTCGCCATTTTTCTTCGTGATCGGATCGATGACAACGCTGGCCCAGAAGCGCGAACCGTCTTTGCGTACCCGCCAGCCTTCGTCTTCGAATTTTCCTTCGGTGAGGGCAATGCGCAGTGCGCGTGCGGGGATCCCAGCCTGTCGATCTTCCTCAGTATAAAAACGTGAGAAGTGGGTGCCGAGAATTTCTTCCTCGGTATAGCCTTTGAAGCGCTCTGCGCCATTGTTCCAGGTGGTGACGTTGCCGTTGATGTCCAGCATGTAAATCGCGTAGTCGCGAATGGACGACACAGCCAGCTGAAAGCGCTGCGCATCCGTCAGTTCGGCGTCGTCTGGGAGTTCGTCACCTGTCATCTGGCTTGTTCCTTCAAATGGTCGATCAGGCGAAAATCAGCGCCGATGATTGAAAAACCTGGCTGCAAGGGCGCAATAGTGCGCCGACAACATGGCAAGTATTGTGACGCGGACAAGCTTTTGACGCAATTGCTGTTACTACATCTATTCGCCGCACCCGCGATAGCGGGGAAAAGAGTATAGGTGAGTTTGCGGATGGCTGTGTCGCAGCTGAGTTAAAGATTGGACGGCAATGTCCGTTAATTGAAGACGCGAGTGCAGGATACGAGTGCAGAATGGATGCGACATGAAAATTGATGCGGATAGCAATACGCAAAGTACTGTCTACGAAACGACTCCGGAGAATTCAGCGAATTCGGTGGTGGGCAAAGATATCGCCGTCAATGACAGCAAGACACGCATGCCGACTGATACGGTGACGCTGTCGCTTTCGGATGCCGCAAGGAGGTTGGCAAGCGAACTTTCAGACCTGGCGGCTGCCGTTGCGGCAATGCCCGTGCCGGAACGTCTGCAGCCGGAGCTGCAATCACAATCGGCGCTCAGGAAAAAGTCGAAAAATAGCGGCTTGTCGCCGATGCTGGACGTCGATGCGTTCCGTCTGATCCGCGACAAGTTGCGCTCCAAGAATCTGGGGCTGCATGAGCCAGGCCTGATGAAAGATGCATTGCAAGAGGCTATCAAGATCTGATCGCACGCATTTCCACAGCATTTTGCCTCGCAGTTTCATCATTCCCATCTTCCGCAGTGAATGTTGGTAGAGACAAAACAAATCCTGCTCTGCTATACTTGCCGGCTAGTCGGGGCGTAGCGCAGCCTGGTAGCGTACTTGCATGGGGTGCAAGGGGTCGAGTGTTCGAATCACTCCGTCCCGACCAAAGAAATCCAAGGGTTACAAGCTTTTGCTTGTGACCCTTTTTCTTTTTTGCGTCCTTTCTTTTCTGCTCTTTTCCTCGCAGGCGGTCGCCCTCAGTTCATTTTTATGAAGTTGCCTACCGGCAGGTATGGCGCAACCGGTATATAAAGATGAAATGCGTGATGAGGTGCGCCAAGTCGTGAACCACTTGCCTCAAGGATTCGGCATCGACCGCCCCCGCATAAGCTACACGTAAGTTATGCCTTGTAAGCTGCCCTCAAAATAGGAGGAGACTGCGCGCCGGATTGCATAAATAGAAATCGATGGCAAACCGGCCCGGCGTATCCAGATCTCCTTTCAAAGTTGTTTGGACGACATCCGTACTTGCCATATCAACAGCAAATCAATAGCAAAACGGCGAGACGGAAATACTGTGAGGAGACTGCCGTATGTTCCAAGGGAAAAGCTGGGTGCTGTCGCGGGCGCTTGATATGTTGCTGGCTGTGGTGATTCCGGTTGCCATCGGCGGCGGTGTGTTTGCCGGGCTGGGCGCATCAGGATTGCCGCTCTCAGTATTGTGGCAAGTCGTGGCTGCGACGGCGGTGGCAGTGATCTTGTCCACTCTTGCGAGCAGGCGCGGCAACGCGGATCAAGGCATCAGTTTCGTCGACAAGATCGGTAGCGAAATCGATCACATCATGATCGGCGCGGCAGAGACTTCTTATTTTGTCGATTCCATCAAGAACAAAATCGGCCAGGACGTGCAAGCAGCAAACGGCATCGTCGCAGGTTCCGAGCAGAACGCCAGCACCACCGAACAGATTGCGGCCAATGCCGAGCGTGCCTCCAAGGTTGCTGCCGACGTACGTACGGAAAGTGTGGCCGGTCGTGCTGAAGTCGATTTAGGATTGGCGCAGATCAGCAAGGCGCGCCACGATGCGCAAAATGCATCAGCCATGATGTCGGCGTTGCAGGAAAAATCCAAGCGCATCCATGGCATCACCGAAGTAATCAGTGAAATCGCGGCGCGCACCAATTTGCTGGCGTTGAATGCTGCGATCGAAGCGGCGCGCGCGGGCGAGCATGGCCGTGGGTTTGCTGTGGTGGCTGGTGAAGTGCGCCAACTGGCGCAACGCACGAAAGAGGCAACCGATGACATTGGTGCGATGGTGCGGTCCATCACGGAAGAGGCGGAGCGCGCCGCCGGTGGTATGCAGGCGCTAAGCGTCAAAGTGCAGGAAGCGTCACAAAATGTTGAGCGGGTACATGGTTTTCTCGGCAACATCGAGCGATCGGCGGGGATCTCGGAAGAGGAGATTCAGCAGATCGCCCGCGCGTCTCGCGAGCACGTGGAAACCACGCACCGGATTGCCGAGGCGATCCTGAAGATCCGTGACGGGATGCTGGCAACCGATATCGAATTGCCGCGGGTTGCTGCGTCGGCCATGGCGTTGTCGGAGCGTGCCGAACTGGTGTACGACGCGATCGCAGAAAGCAATGCGAAGACGCAGCACGACGACATCCAGAAAGCAGCTGCGTCCACCGCCAAACGGATCGGAAAATTGTTCGAAGAGGCGATTGCGGCGGGGCGTATCACCGAGGCGGCGTTGTTTGATCGTACTTACAAACCGATTCCCAACACGAATCCACCCAAGCACACCACGCAGTTCGATGCTTTTACTGATCGTGTGCTGCCGGATGTCCAGGAGGGATTGCTGGAAGGAATGACGCAACTGGCTTATGCGGGCGCTGTCGATAACAACGGTTACTTTCCCACGCACAATAAGAAGTTTTCCAAGCCCTTGACCGGCGACTACGATACCGATCTGGTGAACAACCGCACCAAGCGCATATTTAGCGATCGCACCGGAAAGCGTTGCGGCGCGAATACAAAGCCATTCCTCTTGCAAACCTATAAACGCGACACTGGTGAGGTCATGCATGACCTGTCGGTGCCCATTTACGTTAACGGCAAGCACTGGGGCGGTTTTCGCGTCGGTTACCGGTCGAGTCAGGCAGAGGCAGGCGTGCCGGTAGCGACAGCGAGTACGGCTTTAGTGCCGCAAAACGTCAGAACGTCATCAGGAAAACCGTCTGGAAAGCTGCCTAAGCAGCTAACTACTGCGAGCAAGATCGAGAACAGCAAGGGATTGGTGCGCCAGATCTCGGCTTGAACAGCTTGACCGTGCAGGGCAGGTTGATAGACTATTCGACAACGGGGGTATCTGTCTAAGAATCGGGCAGGCCGACTAGAAAAGGAAAATCAACTTGAAACCTGCGCCACAGAATAAGCTTGATTCTGTCAAAGAGTTCGATTTTACCAATCGTGATTTTGACCGGGTCCGCGACCTGATATACAAGCGCGCCGGCATCGCCCTTGCAGAAAGCAAACAGGAAATGGTCTACAGCCGGCTGGCTCGGCGCCTGCGCGCGACCGGTATCGGCTCGTTCGTGCAGTATCTGGATTTGTTGGAGCGAGGCGGCGATGCAGATGAATGGGAAGCTTTTACGAATGCGCTAACCACCAATCTTACGTCGTTTTTCCGCGAATCGCATCATTTCCCCATCCTTGCCGATTTCGTCAAAACCCTGAAGGAGCCGGTTACGGTCTGGTGTTCCGCCGCATCGACAGGCGAAGAGCCATACACCATTGCCATGACACTGTGTGAGGCCTACGGCAGCCTCACACCGCCGGCACAGATCATTGCCACTGATATCGACACCAACGTGCTGGCGACAGGGGCAAACGGGGTGTATCCGATGGAACGCATCGACAAGCTGTCGCCCGAGCGAGTGAAAAAATTCTTCCTTCGCGGCAAGGGTAATCAGGAAGGGTACGTCCGCGTACGTCCGGAGCTGCGCAAGATGGTCACCTTCAAACAACTGAATCTGCTGGGCGACAGTTGGCCGGTGCAAGGACAATTTGACGTGATTTTTTGCCGTAACGTGATGATCTATTTCGATAAGCCGACACAGAGCAAGATTCTGTCTCGCTTTGTTCCTTTGATGAAGCCGCACGCCTTGTTGTTTGCCGGCCATTCGGAGAATTTCTTGTACGTGTCCGACGCGCTGAAGTTGAAGGGCAAGACTGTCTACGAACTCAATGCTGCGTCTCAACGCAAAGTGGGGAAATAAATCATGAGCCCCCAAGGCCAGGATCAATTCGCATCCAACGTCTATTACGACCGTACCTTCGACTGCGACGCGGCGAAGATACTGCCTGGCGAGTATTATTTCACGCATAAAGACATGATGATCGTCACCGTACTGGGGTCGTGTGTGTCGGCGTGCATCCGCGACCGCGTCACCGGCATCGGTGGGATGAATCATTTCATGTTGCCCGACAGCGGCGATGGCGACAGCCCGATTTCGGCATCGATGCGTTATGGCACCTATGCGATGGAAATTCTGATCAACGATGTGCTCAAGGCAGGCGCGCGGCGTGAAAACCTGGAGGCGAAAGTGTTTGGCGGCGGCAATGTATTGCGCGGCTTCATCGCCATCAACGTTGGCGAGCGCAATGCACAGTTTGTCCGGGATTATCTGAAGGCGGAAAATATTCGCGTCGTGGCCGAAGATCTCAATGACATCTGGCCGCGCAAGGTGTATTTTTTTCCGCGGACCGGCAAAGTGCTGGTTAAAAAACTCAAACAACTGCACAACAATACGCTGGTCAACCGCGAACAGGACTACGCCAGCAAGCTGGTTACGAAACCGATTGGCGGCGCGGTCGACTTGTTTTAAAGTCGGGCTTGCTCCCTGCAGGGCGAGTTGTACAATGGTATATAGGCTTTTGCGCCTGCGCGCAGAAGCAAGTTTCTGGAAAGTACTGATCGTATGAAAATAAAAGTATTGATCGTTGACGATTCGGCATTGATCCGTAGCGTCATGAAAGAGATCATCGGCAGCCAACCAGATATGGAAGTCGTGGGCGTGGCCCCTGACCCTATCATCGCGCGTGATTTGATCAAGCAGACCAACCCTGATGTGTTAACGCTGGATGTTGAAATGCCGCGCATGGACGGTCTCGACTTCCTCGAAAAACTGATGCGTTTGCGGCCGATGCCAGTGGTGATGGTCTCGTCGCTGACCGAGCGCGGCTCGGAAATCACCTTGCGCGCGCTGGAATTGGGCGCAGTCGATTTCGTTACCAAACCAAAGATTTCGATTCAGAGTGGCATGCAGGAATACACTGACATGATCGCCGACAAGATTCGTGCGGCGTCGAAGGCAAGTATTCGTCCGCGCGCGATTCCCCATCCGGATGCGCACAAGACCGGAGGCGGCGAGCCGCTGCCACAGATGCGCAATCCACTACTATCGAGCGAAAAACTGATCATCATCGGCGCCTCCACCGGCGGAACCGAGGCGATCAAGGAATTTTTGATCAAGATGCCATCAGATTGTCCGGGTATTTTGATCACGCAGCATATGCCGGAAGGTTTTACCCGCTCGTTCGCGCAGCGTCTGGACAATCTGTGCAAGATTTCGGTCAAGGAAGCTGCCGGCAACGAGCGTATCTTGCCGGGCCATGCCTACATCGCACCGGGGCATTCGCATCTGAAGCTTGTGCGCAGTGGTGCCAATTACATGACTCAGCTTGATCAGGGGCCGCCAGTCAATCGTCACCGGCCGTCGGTCGATGTGCTGTTCAATTCGGCGGCAGCTTGCGCCGGCAAGAACGCCTTGGGTGTGATTTTGACCGGCATGGGTAAGGACGGCGCGCTTGGCATGCTGGAAATGCGCAATGCCGGTGCCTACAATTTTGCGCAGGATGAGGCGTCCTGCGTTGTCTTTGGCATGCCGCGTGAAGCGATTGCCGTCGGTGGTGCGCATGAGGTATTGTCTCTGCAGGCCATGCCAGGCCGGGTGATGAGCTATCTTGCCGAACACGGCAGCCGTGCATTGCGGGTGTAGTTCGAGTACCATGCAGCCCATCGCAGAATAAGATGCTCAGTAGTAGCGCAGTGGAAAATGCGTAGATTTTGTAGGACAGGGCCTCAAGTTTCGCTGTATTAGTGTCGTTATCGTCAACAATTGTTTTGATTCAATGGAGTAATAGTCATGGCAGGCCCAAATACCAAGTTTCTCGTTGTAGACGATTTCTCCACGATGCGCCGCATCGTCCGGAACCTGCTCAAAGAGCTGGGTTACACCAACGTGGATGAAGCCGAAGACGGCGTGCAGGCATTGCACAAGCTGCGCAGCGATCAATTCGACTTCGTGGTTTCCGATTGGAACATGCCTAACATGGACGGTCTGACCATGTTGCAGGAAATCCGTAAAGATCCGGCGCTGTCGAAGCTGCCAGTCTTGATGGTGACGGCAGAAGCCAAGAAAGAAAATATTGTTGCCGCTGCGCAAGCCGGTGCCAATGGATATGTGGTCAAGCCATTCACGGCCGCTACCTTGGACGAAAAGCTCGGCAAGATTTTCGAAAAGATGGATGCCGGAGGCTAACGTGGATACTGCGTCCCAAGGAGCAGTTCCTCCGGGAGCGGAAGCGGCACCTCCGGGTGCGGATCAGCAAGATCAGTTCCTGGTCCGAATAGGCCACATGACGCGCAGCTTGCATGATAATTTGCGCGGCTTGGGATTTGACCGTTTGCTGGAAAAAGCCGCGAGTGATATGCCCGACGCGCGTGATCGCCTTGAGTATGTGGCGATGATGACCGAAAAGGCAGCGCAGCGCGTGCTCACAGCTACCGAAACCGCTGGCCCGATGCAGGATGCGATCGGCGACGGTGCCGGCACCCTTGCTGCGGAGTGGAAGGCTGTCACTGACGCTGGTTTTTCGGAAGCGGCGTACCGTGCAATGGCGGAAAAGACTCAGCTGTACCTCGATTCCACGCGCGAAAATGTCACGCTGACCAAGCAGCAATTGCTGGACATCATGATGGCGCAGGATTTCCAGGATCTGACAGGGCAGGTGATCAAGCGCGTTACGGCGCTTGCGCACGACATCGAGAGTCAGTTGGTGCAGCTGTTGGTCGATTATTCGCCGCCGGAAGCGAAGCGTGAAGATAATGGCTTGCTCAACGGGCCGCAGATCAACCCGACCGGTACAAATGTCATTGCCAATCAAAGCCAGGTTGATGACTTGTTGGAAAGCCTGGGTTTCTGAGTCGGCTTAATCCGACTCGGGTTGAACTTGTCGTTTTGTTGTTTATTAGTTAATTCTGCTGTAAGCCTCACCGGGCAAGATGTAAATTTCAGCCCGGTGCAGGTTTTCTCCTCCGATATTTCTGCCATTCTCCCTCTGAAGGCAGACTTGGCGTGCTTTTCCTCTCCCGAAATACGGGGCGTTTCGCCCCTTGTTCTCGCGATGATTTGAGGTCGCCCTCGCCAATAATCCTCCCTGATAGTCTCAAAATTCCGTCCTTACAAGCGGAAAGAAGCAATACAGGGGAGCGGCAGTGGCCGAAGATAGCGATCAGGAACGGACCGAACAGCCCACGAGCAAACGTGTTGAAAAAGCGCGTGAGCAAGGCGACGTGCCGCGCTCGCGCGAGATGGCTACGTGCGTCACATTGTTGATCGGCGGCAGTACGATCTGGATGTTCACGGGCCCGCTAGTCACTAGTCTGAACCGCATCATGGTGTCCAGCATGACCTTAGAGCGCGAGATGGCCTACGACCCGGTATTGTTGTTCAATCACCTTAGTGGGCACTTCATGGAAATCGCAGTTGCGATGATTCCAGTCGCCTTCATGATGACGCTGGCAGCAGTCGCATCCCCTTTAATTCTTGGCGGTTGGTTGTTTAACGGCAGCTCGCTGGTTCCCAAATTCAGCCGCATGAACCCGATCTCGGGATTCATGAACATGTTTTCCATCAATTCGCTGGTCGAGCTGGGCAAAGGCATTCTCAAGACCGTCCTGGTAGGGACTGTTGCCTGGCTTGCGATGAAAAGCCATATCGATGCAGTGCTGAACCTCAGCGTCGAATCGCTTCAGAGCAGCAGCAGTCACATGCCCCATCTGCTGTGGTCCAGCTTCATGATGATGGTGTGCGCCTTGATCGTGATTGCCGTGATCGATGTGCCTTATCAGTTGTGGAACTACAACCGCAAGCTGAAGATGACTCGTCAGGAAGTCAAGGACGAGCACAAGGAATCCGACGGTAATCCGCAGATCAAGGGCAAGATCCGTGCTCTGCAACGTGCCGCCGCACGCCGCCGCATGATGTCCAATGTGCCGACTGCCGACGTTGTCGTGACCAACCCGACGCACTTTGCCGTGGCGCTTAAGTACAGCGAAGGTTCGATGTCTGCACCGACCGTGGTCGCCAAAGGCACCGAAGCTGTTGCCGCGAAGATTCGCGAACTCGCGCGCGAACACAAAGTGCCGATTCTTGAGGCGCCGCCATTGGCACGTGCCTTGCATTACCACACTGAAATCGGTGACGAAATCCCTGAAGCGCTCTATACCGCAGTGGCTGAAGTACTGGCCTACATCTTCCAGCTGCGCACCTATGGTGCAGGCGGTGGTGTCCGTCCGGAAGAGCCGCATGATCTGGATGTGCCGAAAGAAATGGACGATCCTTTGTACAAACGCAAGGCTGCAATTGCTGCCATTCGAGCTAGGGCAGCACGATGAATCTAAATAATCTCAGCAGCATGAAACTGCCGGCCTGGGTGCCGGTGAAGCATACCAAGGCACTCGCGGCACCTATCCTGATCGTCATGATGCTGGCGATGATGGTGCTGCCGCTGCCGGCGTTCGCACTCGATATTCTGTTCAGCTTCAATATCTCGCTGTCGGTCATCGTTCTGTTGACTGCTCTGTACACCGTCAAACCGCTGGACTTCGTGGCTTTCCCGGCCGTGCTGCTGGTCAGTACGATGCTGCGTCTGTCGCTTAACGTCGCTTCCACGCGCATCGTGTTGACCGAAGGTCACACTGGTCCGGACGCCGCAGGTAAGGTGATCGAAGCTTTCGGCCACTTCCTGATCGGCGGTAACTATACCGTCGGTATCGTGGTGTTTATCATCCTGACGATCATTAACTTCACCGTCGTCACCAAGGGTGCTGGCCGTATCGCAGAAGTGGGCGCACGCTTTACGTTGGATGCGATGCCGGGTAAGCAGATGGCGATCGATGCTGACTTGAACGCCGGTATGATTGGTGAGCCTGAAGCGCGTGCGCGTCGTAAGGAAGTCGCTCAGGAAGCAGAATTTTACGGGGCCATGGACGGTGCCAGTAAGTACGTACGCGGTGATGCCGTCGCCGGCATTATCGTTACCGTGGTCAACATCGTGGGTGGCCTGGTCGTCGGTATGATCCAGCATGATCTGGCATTCGACATGGCGCTCAAGAATTACACCTTGCTGGCGATCGGTGACGGTCTGGTTGCGCAGATTCCTTCGCTGATCATCTCTACTGCAGCCGGTGTGGTGGTGTCTCGCGTGGCCAACGATCAGGACGTCGGCGGTCAGCTGATCAATCAGTTGTTTGCCAAACCGGAAGTGCTGTACCTGACCGCCATCATCATCGGCGGCATGGGCATGATTCCGGGCATGCCGCATATTGCGTTCATCTTGCTGGCGGGCATACTGGCAGGCACTGCTTACATGGTAAACAAGCGGATCCAGGAAGCAACCGTCCAGACCGAAATGCCCGCACCGACTGCTGTTGCGCCTGAAATTGAAGAAGCGACCTGGCAAGATATTCTGCCTGTCGACACACTGGGTCTGGAAGTCGGCTACCGCCTGATTCCGCTGGTAGATAAAGGGCAGGGTGGCGAACTCTTGCGCCGCATCAAAGGAATCCGTAAAAAATTCGCACAGGAAGTCGGTTTCCTCTCGCCTCCAGTACACATTCGCGACAATCTGGAGTTGAAGCCATCGGCATATCGGATCGCTTTGAAAGGTGTGGAAATCGGTAAGGGTGAAGCTACCTTCGGCCAGTTCCTCGCGATCAACCCGGGCATGGTGACCGGCCCATTGCCTGGTCTGATGACCAGCGATCCTGCGTTTGGTCTGCCGGCCGTCTGGATTGAAAGCAGCATGCGCGAAATGGCGCAAACCATGGGCTACACCGTAGTCGATACCGGCACCGTGATCGCCACTCACCTGAATCACCTCATTACCTTGCATGCCGCCGAATTGCTCGGTCGTCAGGAAGTCCAGCAACTGCTCGACCATATCGCCAAAGATGCGCCGAAGCTGGTCGAAGATCTGGTGCCCAAGCTGTTGCCTTTGGGTACGGTACAGAAAGTGTTGCAAAACCTCCTCATCGAAGGCGTGCATATTCGGGATATGCGGACTATTATCGAAACCCTGGCCGAGAATGCGGCGCGGGTGCAGGAACCGAACGAACTTACTGCCATCGTGCGCATTGCCTTGGGCCGCGCGATCATTCAGCAGATTTTCCCGACCGAAGCCGAATTGTCCGTGATGGCGCTCGACGGCAAGCTCGAACGCTTGCTGATGCAGGCGATGCAAGCCAGTGGTCCGGAAGGCGCCGGTATCGAGCCGGGTCTGGCCGATGCGTTGATTACACAAACAGAGAATGCAGCACGTCATCAAGAGCAGTTGGGTTTAACCCCGGTATTGTTGGTTCCCGCACCATTACGGGCATTGCTGTCGCGCTTCCTGCGACGTGCCATGCCGCAGCTCCGGGTGCTTTCGCACGCTGAAGTTCCTGATTCGAAAACGATTAAAGTTACTAGCCTAGTTGGAGGGCAAGCATGAACGTTAAAAAATTTATTGCAGGTTCGTCGCGCGATGCATGGCGCCAGGTTCGCGAAGCGCTTGGTCCGGATGCGGTCATCCTCTCCAATCGCAATATCGACGACGGTGTCGAGATTCTGGCAATGGCGAACGAAGACATGTCTTCGCTGGTCGTGCCAGCCATGGCCAAGGACGCGATGCCGCGACCGGCCGTGCGACGACCTCCCGCGCAGCCGGCGCAGCCACAAGCTGCCGCGCCACGCCGTGTCGAGCATCAGGGACTTGGTGTCGAATCGAGCGCCATCGAACACAGTGCTGCACAGGCTGAAGCGCGCGTATGGCGCACCCGCAATGCTGCCCGCGCCAGTGCCAAGGAGCAGCAAGAGGCTGCGCAACAACAGCGTCCTGCACAAGCGTCATCGGCACCTACGGCGTCTCCACAGCGTCCCAAGCAGTCGCCCATCATGGCTGAATTTGATGGCAAGGATTACGACGAAATTCTGTCCGATGTGATGACGGAAATCCGTTCCATGCGTGGCGTGCTGGAAACCCAGCTGGCAGAAATCTCCTGGGGCGGCACGCAAAAGCGTGAACCGGCCAAGGCCGCCATCATGCGTGAAATGCTGGCCGCCGGTTTCAGCGCCAGCCTGTCGCGTCTGATCACGGAAAACCTGCCGCAGAATCCAAAGTCGCAAGATGCGATGTTCTGGGTGAAGTCGGTACTGGCCAAGAATCTGATGACTATGGCCAACGAGAACGAGTTGTTGGAGGAAGGTGGCGTCTACGCGCTGGTCGGTCCAACCGGTGTTGGTAAAACGACCACGACGGCCAAACTGGCTGCGCGCTGTGTAATGCGTCACGGTCCCGGCAAATTGGCCTTGATTACGACCGACGGCTATCGTATCGGCGGCTACGAGCAATTGCGCATTTACGGCAAGATTCTCGGTGTCATGGTGCATTCGGTGAAAGATGAAGCTGATTTACGTATTGCTTTGGACGAACTGCGCGGCAAACATACTGTCCTAATCGATACAGCGGGCATGGGCCAGCGCGATCAGATGGTGGCAGAACAAGCAGCCATGTTGTCCGGTGCGGGTACCGAGATCAAACGTCTGCTTTGCCTCAATGCAACAGCAACCGGTGGCACGCTCAACGAAGTTGTTAGTGCGTACTCCGGCGATGGCCTGGCAGGCTGCATCATCACCAAGCTCGATGAAGCAGCGACCATCGGCAACGTGCTCGATGTTGTCATCCGTCAAAAGTTGAATCTGTATTACGTTGCCAACGGTCAGCGCGTTCCAGAAGACTTGCATGTCGCCAACAAGTTGTATCTGGCTGACCGAGCCTTTAAACTGAAACGTGAAACCGCGCCGTTCGAGTTTCAGGATGCTGAGTTGCCGGTTGTTGTCGGACCGACAGCAACGGCCATGAATGACAAAAGCCTGCGGGAGGTGATCCTTGGCTAGCTATGATGTTGATCAAGCGGAAGGACTGCGCCGGATGCTGGAGCGTCCGACGCCGCGCGTATTCAGTTTTTTCTCGGTGCTTCCCGACGACGAAAAAGGCGCGATGCTGATCAATCTGGCGGCTTCTCTTGCCGCGAATGACTGCAACGCCTTGCTGGTCGATGCATGCATGACGCCATCGAGCATCTTGTCCCGTTTTGGCGGAATGACGGTAGCCAGCCTGCTGGATGTCGCACGTCAGGAACGTCATCTCGACGAGGCAGTGCGACTGGTACCGGAGGGTTTTGCGTTGGCGCGTCTGTCGCGTAAGAATGTCTCTGCCGCAACGCATCCGCAAGCTTCGCGCCTGGCTGAAATTTTCGATGCGCTGACTGCCGAGTCGGACATTACACTCGTCAATGGCGAGTTGAATGACGATGACGTATTGCCGGTACCGGCAATGGAGATGGGCGAGATCGTCGTGCACATGTCGACTGGCCCCAATTCCATCAAGGCAGCTTACGTCCTGATCAAGAGTCTGAGTGATCGCCTCGGCCGTCGTCCGTTTAACCTGTTGGTGACGGGTGGTTCTGATGCGGAAGCGCAGATGGTGTTTGCAAACATGGCGCAGGCGGCTAACCGTTATTTGGCTGCACAATTGAATTTCCTGGGTTCGATCCCGGCCGACGAACATATTCGTCGCGCTTCGGGGCAGGGCCGTACCGTGTTGGAGGCGTTCCCTCTGACCGGCGCAACAGTAGCGTTCAAGCGTTTGGCGAATCAGTTCTCGCTTTCCAATCTCACCAAAGGCACGTACGGTATGGCAACCGATGGTGCAAGTCTCGGAGTATGACGTGTTATGTATAACGTCAATGGCAAGACGGACAAGAATCAATTGCTGCAGCTGCATGCGCCGCTGGTAAAGAAGCTGGCGCATCAGATGAAGGCAAAGCTTCCTCCAAGTGTGGAAGTGGACGACTTGATTCAGGCAGGCATGATAGGTCTGCTTGATGCCGTCAATCGCTATGAAGAAACGCATGGCGCGCAGTTTGAAACCTATGCCGTACAGCGTATCCGTGGCGCGATGTTGGACGAGTTGCGCAGCAGCGATTGGCTGCCGCGCAGCATTCGTCAAAGCACACGCAAGATCGAAGATGCAATTCATGTTCTGATGCAGCAGTTGGGACGACCGCCACAAGAAACGGAAGTCGCCAAACAGCTCAAGATGAGTCTGAACGAATATCAGGAGATGCTCACCGAATGCGGCGGCCATCAATTGATCTATTACGAAGACTTTCATGATGCTGAAGGCGGTCATGAACATTTCCTCGATCGCTATCAGACCAGCCAGAACGACGACCCTCTGCAAAATCTGATCAACGGCGGTTTCCGTGAAGCCGTGATCGATTCGATCAAAGCTCTCCCTGAGCGTGAAAAGATCCTGATGGGCCTGTACTACGAGCAGGAAATGAACCTGAAAGAAATCGGCGCCGTCATGGGCGTGTCTGAGTCGCGCGTATGCCAGTTGCATAGTCAGGCGATTGCTCGCATGCGCTCGACCTTGAGGGAGCAAGCGTGGACTGGAGTAGCATAGGCGGTTTAGCGTTGGCTCTGGGAGGCATCTTCCTGGGGCAAGTGTTAGAAGGCGGTCACCTCAGTTCCCTATTGCAGCCGACTGCATTTTTGATTGTTTTTGCCGGTACTGTCGGTGCTGTCCTCTTGCAAACCAAACTCGACAATTTCGTGCGTGGCGTGAAATTGCTCGGGTCGGTATTTTCTCCCCCTGTTCACGACTTCCGCAAACTGATCGACAATATCTCGTTCTGGAGCACCATCTCGCGTCGCGAGGGTTTGCTGCATCTGGAAGAGCATATGAATGACACGGATGATCCTTTCATCAAGAAAGGGCTTCGTCTGCTGATCGATGGCATCACACCGGCCAAGCTGCTGGAAATTCTCGAAATCGATATTTCCACATACGAAACCCGGCAGCGCCAGGCGTTGAAGATCTGGGAAGCCGCCGGCGGGTATTCGCCGACCATCGGTATTCTTGGTGCTGTACTGGGGCTGATCCATGTCATGGAGAACCTGGCTGATCCAGCACGTCTGGGCGGCGGGATTGCAGTGGCGTTCGTTGCCACGATTTACGGCGTAGGCCTCGCCAATTTGTTCTTTTTGCCGGTTGGCAATAAACTGAAAGAACTGTTGGCGGCGGAAGTTCTCAAACGAGAGATGGTGGCCGACAGTTTGTTCGGCATCGCCAGCGGCGACAATCCGCGCGTTATTCAGGAGCGGGCCGAGTCCTACTTTGAGAACGCATAAGCGCATCAACGCAGCAACGTATAAACGCGTAAAAAACGGCGGGGTCCATGGCACGCAAAAAACATGAAGAAGAGCATGAGAATCATGAGCGCTGGCTGGTTTCCTACGCCGACTTCATTACCTTGCTGTTCGCTTTCTTTGTGGTCATGTATGCGATCTCGCAAGTCAATGAAGGTAAATACAAAATCCTCGCCGACTCGCTGATCAATGCTTTCGGCAAAGAGCCGATATCAACGGCACCGGTAATAGTGCAGGCCGGCGGGCAAGGGGCGCAACAAGCTGCCACGCCGAAAATTCCTCCCCTCCCAAAGCCACGCAACAATGAAGCCTTGCGGCGTGAAAAAGAGCGCATGACCGACATGGCGCGCGACATCATGCAAGTGCTTGCACCGCTTGTGCAGGAAGGAAAGGTGCGGGTCACACAGACCAGTGTCGGCGTCAATGTCGAAATCAATGCGAATGTCCTGTTTGCACCCGGTGACGCCAAAGTCAGCAAGGAGTCTGAAGACACGCTGATTGCCATCGCAAGAGTGCTGAAGAACGATGACCATGCCATCCAGATCGAAGGTCATACGGACAATACCCAGATCAGCACTTCGGTGTTTCCCTCAAACTGGGAATTGTCGGCGGTGCGGGCGAGCACTGTTGCCCGCCTGTTCAGCAATCAAGGGATTGCGGAGCTGCGTTTGACCGCGGTGGGACATGGATCGAATCAGCCGGTAGCATCGAATGACACGCCGGAAGGGCGTTTAAGAAACCGGCGTGTGGATGTCATGATTTTGTCTCGCCTGGCAGAGCAGGTGACGGAGGTGCCGATTGCGGAGGGTGCTCCGAGGATCAAGCCCTAGCAAATGTGTGAATCACGTTAAGGGAAGTTTGACGAAGGTTGGATGAGCATTGAGCGGATATAAGGCAGGCAATAAAAAAGACCGCATCAGCGGTCTATTTTTACTTAACTGCTCTTGCATTTGCGCTGGCAGCTTAACCTACGCCGAGCGGACGACCGGTTGTGCGTACACTGGACGAGCCGTCGGGGCCATAGAGTGAGCCGCCGCCACTTCTGCCTTGCAGAATTTTCAGTGCATTTTGATTGATGGCCATCTGTTTGCCGACCAGCAAACCGTTTACACGATTAATTTCTCGAGCAGATTGCGCGATTTCGAACAATTCATCCCAAAGCTTTTTGTCGGCATCTGTACCATGTTGATCCAGCCAGTTTTGCATGCCATTTTCGCTGGCGAAAAATCCGAGAGCGGCCAGCAGTTTGTGGCGGTGATCTGCAAGTGCAGCCATTTCAGCGACGATTTTTGCTTTTTCACCGATAACGTTCGGAATTTCATCCGCATCGCCATTGCCGCTCAGGAGCATCTGTTCCTGTTGCAGAGCTGCAACCAGGCGCGAGGTCACCTGCTTCTCTTGAGCAAGATGTTGTGAAGGCAATTGCGAAGTCGTACTTGTCATTTTATTAAGCTTTGTTGCGAGTACTGATGAGGTTTTTCACCGTATCCAACAGGCCACTGGCAACTTTTTCAGGATCAACCTGGAAAGTGCCGTTGGCAATTGCTGCTTTGATTTCTGCAACTTTTTTAGCGTCGAAACTGCCGCTTGTCGGACCGGCTGCCTTCGCGCCCAGTGACTGGTACTGAGCGGACAGCTGTACATTGGCAGAGTCTGCGCCTACTGTATCAGTCTTGGCGCCGGTGGTAGCGGAGGTACGCGCCTGAGGCTGCGCGATCTCCGGTAGGCCCGGGCCAGTTTTGAGTGCGTCATTAACGTTCACGGCATCATCCTTGAGTGGTTAGGGCTCTGTGGCCCGCCTGTTGCATAGATTATCGGACATTTTTCCGCAAACTTTAATACTTTTTCTCCGGCAAAACCTTGTTGCTCATCAGTAATTGATTTCGACGATACCGCCAGCTCTGGCAACGCCGCTGACCACTTGTCCTGTGGGTGTACGGGCTTGCGCAATCTGGCCTTCGCTGGCGTTATTCAACGCGCGTCCTTCAGTTGCAATCTGGAATCCAGGACCGGTGGAAACGATGCGAACAGACTGTCCTTGTTGTACGACACGATTTGCGCGTAAAGTTTCCTGGCGAAGTGGTGCGCCTGCTGCCAGCGAGATGCTCGCGGTGCGTCCAATGGCTTGCGATGCATCGGTAATGATGCCGTTTGGCAAGTTTGACAGGTCGCCTTTGACTTTGCTGATGTCGTTCGGGCCGATGGTTTGTCCTTGCGCCAACGGTGTGGCAGCGACAATATATTCTGCAACGACTTGCACCGTGGCGCGCACGTAGATCGTCCATGGGGAGGGTGCGGTGCATTTGATGCCGATCGTGGTCTTGCCCCACAGGCGCCCACCGTTAGGCAGGAAGGCTTGGGGCGACGGGCAGGCTGCCAGTGTGAGGCGGCTGTCGACGGGTTCAACCGTTGCGTTCACCGTGCCCGACAGGCCGGTGGTCTGAATCTTGATGAACTGTTCGGCGACTTGCTGCAGGGCGGCCAGATTCTGCCGCGGAGGTGAATTTGGCGCTTCGGAAGTTGCTGTTTGTGCAAGTGCGGAAAACCCGATGACAGACAGAAGCAGCACCAGCGCTTTGAGGAATAATTTCATAACAACAACTTTAACACCTTAGTGGCCGAAGGAGTGGCCATCGTGTCAGCAATACTAATGGCGGCAGCCTTCATCAAAAGGCTGAACAAGGCATAGTTTTATCTCTTTATCGGGCAATCGAGTTTTGGGTGGGGTCGTATGATCCAATGGTATCTAAATCCCATTATCGGCGTAATGCGTACTTTTTGAAGGGCGCATTCAGGAGAAATCGATGGTCGCAAAACTGGATGATTATCTGAGGTTCAACGAGACGGCGCTGAATTTGCGCGCCCAGCGTCAGCAATTGCTGGCATCCAACATTGCCAATGCTGACACGCCTAATTATAAGGCGCGGGACATCGACTTCGCCAAGACCTTGCAAGGTGCGATGGACGGCAAGACGACCAAGGTTCCGCCGGTCGAGCTGGCGCGTACATCGGCGGGTCACATCGCTGGCAAGCCAGCGGGCGACAGCGGTATCGGCGGTTCTCCGCTACTTTACCGCACCGTTACGCAGGGCAGTGTAGACGGCAACACCGTCGACATGGACGTCGAGCGTAACCAATTTACTGACAACGCTGTGCGCTATGAAGCAGGCGTCACGGCAGTCAACGGGCAGATCAAGACGCTGCTCGCCGCCATCCAACCGGGCTGATCATCATGTCTCTTTCTAATATTTTCAATGTTGCCGGTTCGGCCATGAGCGCGCAATCGCAGCGTCTCAATACGGTCGCCAGCAACATCGCCAACGCCGACAGCGCAACCAGCCCGAACGGCCAGCCATACAAGGCCAAGCAGGTCGTGTTCAAGGCGGTTCCTTTTGGCAATATTTCTGACAGCGGCGTCAAGGTCGACCAGATCGTTGAAGATCAGGCTCCCCCGAAGCTGACATACGACCCCAAGCATCCGCTCGCCGATGCAAATGGCTATGTCGCCATGCCAAACGTTAATCCGGTCGAGGAGATGGTCAACATGATCTCCGCTTCACGCTCGTATCAGACCAACGTCGAGACGATGAACACCGCCAAGAATATGTTGATGAAAACCCTCACTATCGGCTCTTAAGGAAGACCTTAATCATGACTACTGTTTCCTCTGATCTGCTGGCGGCCGTCAATGGCTCCTCGTCTTCGACCAGCACTACTTCCAGCCTGAATGACAACAGCCCTGAAGCGATCCAGCAACGTTTTCTGAAGCTGCTGACGGTGCAGATGCAAAATCAGGATCCGACCAATCCGATGGATAACTCCCAGTTGACTACTCAGCTGGCTCAGCTGTCGACCGTGTCGGGCATCAGCCAACTGAACACAACGCTGGCAGCTTTGATGAGCAATCTGGGTACGTCCCAGTCGCTGCAGGCAGCCAACATGATCGGTCACAGCGTCCTGGCACCGGGCAACAACGTCACGCTGACATCGGATACGTCCAAGGATGCCAGCGGCAACGACGTTACAACGCAAAAAGCGGTCTTCGGCGTGCAGTTGGCCAGCGCAGCAGACAGCGTCAAGATCACCATCCGTGATTCTGCAGGCAATGTCGTTCACTCGCTGGATCTGGGTTCGCAAGCTGCTGGCACCGTGCCGATCATCTGGAACGGCGCAACGGATGCCGGTACCCAGGCTCAAGACGGCACTTATACCTTTGACGTCACCGCGACTAGCGCCGGTGCCTCCGTGGGCGCAACCGCACTGGCATTCGGTACTGTTGCCAGCGTCAGCACCGGCACCGACGGCGTCAAGCTGAACGTATCGAACATCGGGACTATCAAGTCCACCGACGTAGTTCAAATTCTTTAATCGACTGACCGCTTCCAGCACAAGGAGAATCAAATGAGTTTTCAACAAGGCCTGAGCGGTTTGGCAGGAGCATCGAAGAGCCTCGACGTCATCGGCAATAACGTTGCCAACGCCAGCACAGTGGGTTTCAAATCGGCACAGGCGCAATTCGCCGACATGTATGCCAATTCGATGAATCGTTCCGGTAACTCACCCGTCGGTATCGGTGTAGCTGTGGCGAACGTGCAGCAAGCATTTACTCAGGGTAACGTCACCACGACCAACAACCCGCTGGACATCGCCATCAACGGCGACGGTTTCTTCCGCATGCAGGGCAGTTTGACCGACTCGTCGCCAATGTATGGTCGTAATGGCCAGTTTCAGTTGGATAAGAATGGCTACATCATCAATCCAAGTGAAAAAGGCGCCTATCTGACTGGTTGGTTGGGCACGGTGACTGGTGGCGATCCGGTACCGCTCAAAATCGATACCTCGAATATTCCAGCGACGGCGACAACTAAGATTTCCACGAGCCTGAATCTGGATTCCCGTCTTACGGTGCCTACCGTTGCCACGTTTGACCCGGCAAATTCCAATAGCTATAACAGCACCACTGGCGTCACGATGTACGATAGCTTGGGCAATTCATATAATGTACAGACGTACTATGTGAAGAAAACAACTCCAGCAGTTGCCGGCAATACCGACTGGTCTGTTTATGCGACCATCAATGGCGTGGCGTATCCGTCCAATGCCGCGCCAGCTCCGATTACCACTCTGGCGTTTACCAATACCGGCGTATTGAGCACAGGCGCAGTTACCGCCACAGCCTTTAGCGCAGCCGTTCTGAATGCTGCCGTGCCTGGCTTCGTCAAGCCAGGGGCGACCTTTCCTTCCAATATCGCGGTTGACTATACCGGGACAACGCAGACTGGTCAGGCATTCGCGCCGGTCGCACAAACTCAGGACGGTAAAGCGCCAGGCGTGCTGTCGAGCTTCTCGATCGGCAAGGACGGTTTGATCCAAGGTAGCTACTCCAACGGCGATACCAAGACTCTGGGTCAGGTGTTGCTGGTGAACTTTGCCAACCCGAACGGTCTGCAGCCGCTGGGCAGCAACCTGTACACGGCAACTTCCGATGCCGGCCAGCCATTGATCGGTACGCCGACCACAGGTCAGTTCGGTGTGTTGCAAGCCCGTGCGGTGGAAGACTCCAACGTCGACCTGACCACGGAACTGGTCAACATGATTGTGGCGCAACGCGTTTATCAGGCCAATTCGCAAACCATCAAGGTGCAGGATACCGTTCTGCAAACTCTGGTCAGCTTGCGTTAATAGCCGTATCAAGAGCAGTACCGAGTCTGAACAATGTGACTTATCTGATTTAAGCGGGGAAGCGTACGGCAACACTGCCGTACGCAAATTGAGGGGTAACTATGGATCGTGTGATCTACACCGCCATGTCCGGCGCCAAGCACACACTGGAGCAGCAGGCCAATACCAGCAACAACTTGGCCAATGCAACGACCACCGGTTTTCGCGAACAGCTCAACACGTTTCGCGCAGTACCTGTTGTTGGCGAGGGTTTGGCGACGCGCACGTTTGTGGTCGATTCGACCGCAGGCACCAATTTCAGTGCAGGTCCGATTCAAGATACCGGTCGCGCGCTCGATGTCGCCATTCAAGGTCCGGGCTGGATCGGCGTGCAGAGTTCCGACGGTGGTGAAGCGTATACCCGCAACGGTAGCTTCAAGCTGAGCGAAAACGGCATTCTGCAAACACAGAGCGGCCTGAACGTGATGGGCGACGGCGGCCCGATCAGCATTCCTCCTGATGTCACCATTGCGATTGCTTCCGACGGCACGGTGTCGTCGATTCCGACCACCGGGACACCGAATGCGGTGAATATTCTGGGACGGATCAAGCTGGTCAATCCGGATGAAAAAGCATTGAAGCGTGGAGACGACGGATTGTTCCGTATGACCACAGGCACGCAGGCGCCGCCGGACGCAAATGTCCGCCTCGCCGGCGGTGCATTGGAAGGCAGTAACGTCAACGTTGTCGAGTCGATGGTCAGCATGATCAATCTCGCACGCCAATTCGATCTGAACATGAAGGTGATTACAACCGCCCAAAGTGATGCAGATAAAGCAAACCAAATTCTGTCGGTGAGTTAATAACCAGGTACTGGAGAAAAAATGATTCGTTCCTTGTGGATTTCCAAAACTGGTCTGGATGCGCAACAAACGCAGCTGGACGTGATTTCCAATAACCTGGCTAACGTCAGCACCAACGGTTTCAAGCGTTCGCGCGCGGTGTTTGAAGACCTGATGTACCAGACAATTCGCCAGCCAGGCGCCCAGTCGTCGCAGCAGACGCAATTGCCATCGGGCCTGCAAATCGGTACCGGTGTGCGTCCTGTCGCAACCGAGCGTATTCATACGCAAGGTAACGTGAACCAGACAGACAACGACAAGGACATCGCCATTCAAGGCGCTGGTTTCTTCCAGGTGCTCATGCCGGACGGCACGACGCAATATACGCGCGACGGCTCGTTCCAGACTGATAGCCAAGGCCAATTGGTGACTTCCAGCGGCTACACGGTGCAACCACCGATCACAATTCCAGCCAACACCACCAAGCTGTCAGTCGGTCGTGACGGCACGGTCTCGATCATGCAGGCTGGTTCGGCGACGTCAACACAGATCGGTACGCTGCAGGTCGCTACCTTCATCAATCCGGCCGGTCTGGAAAGCAAGGGCGAGAACCTGTACGCAGAAACTGCCGCGTCGGGTACACCTGCACCAAATACCCCGGGCACCAACGGCGCAGGCGCACTGTGGCAGGGCTACGTTGAAACGTCGAACGTCAACGTCGTCGAGGAAATGGTCAACATGATCCAGACCCAGCGCGCTTACGAAATCAACAGTAAAGCAATCACCACATCTGACCAGATGCTGGCAAAACTGTCGCAAATGTAATGGCTGTTGTATTGCGTATTTGTACTACTTTGTTTTGATGAAATGGGATGAGGCAAACATGAATAGCCTGTTGAAATTTGCTGCCATCATCGGGATGTTCGCCATCGCTGGATGTACTACCGTGCCGGAGTCGATCGTCACCGGGCCGAAGTCGGCCCGGCCCGAACCGGCTTCGTATGCGCCACCGACCAACGGCGCGATTTTCCAGTCCGCGGCATATCGTCCGTTGCTGGAAGATCGTCGTGCGCGTCTGGTTGGCGATACGCTGACCATTGTCATCAATGAAAACACAACCGCTGCCAAATCGGCTGGCAGCTCGTCCAGCAAGACGGGCAGTGCGTCTGCCATTGCACCCACCTTGTTCGGCACCTCCATCAAAGAGTTGTCGGGCAGCGGCGGCAGCACCAACAAATACGACGAGAAGGGCGCTATTTCGTCCAGTAACAACTTCACCGGCACCATCGGTGTGACAGTGATCGAAGTGCTGCCGAACGGTAACCTTATTGTTAGCGGAGAGAAGCAGGTCGCGCTCGACAAGGGTGTTGAATATGTACGCTTCTCGGGTACCGTCAGCCCCGACAAGATCGCTACCGGTAATACTGTTTCGTCGACTGCTGTGGCCGACGCCAAAGTGGAATATCGCACCAATACACGTGTCGATATGGCCGAGTTTATGTCTTCGTTGTCGCGCTTTTTCTTCAGCGTCTCACCGTTCTGATCAGGGAGTCGCATGATGATTCAACGTTTATTCTTGGCGCAGCAGACCAGCCGGCTGGTGTCGGTTCTGCTCGCTTCCATTACTTTGCTCAGTGCCGGTGTCGCGCACGCCGAGCGTCTTAAGGATCTCGCCAGCATTCAGGGCGTACGTCAGAATCAATTGGTCGGTTACGGCCTCGCAGTCGGTCTCGACGGCAGCGGTGACCAAACCACGCAAACGCCGTTCACAGTGCAAAGCGTTGTCAGTATGCTTCAGCAGCTGGGTGTGAATCTTCCCAGCACGTCAACCAGCAACATGCAGTTGAAGAACGTTGCGGCCGTGATGGTGACGACATCCTTGCCTGCATTCTCACAACCGGGCCAGACGCTGGACGTCACCGTGTCATCCATCGGTAACGCGAAAAGTATCCGCGGCGGCACCCTGTTGATGGCACCGCTCAAAGGTGCAGACGGTCAGATTTATGCAATCGCCCAAGGCAACATCGTGGTCGGCGGCGCTGGCGCCTCGGCAGCTGGTAGCAGCACCACCATCAATCAATTGAGCGTAGGCCGTATTTCTGCTGGCGCCACAGTTGAACGCGCGGTTCCTTCGGCACTGGGCCAGGGCGACGCCATCAATCTTGAATTGAACGACAACGATTTCTCCACCGCTAGCCGTGTGGTGGAAGCTGTGAACAAGCGCTTCGGTTTTGATACTGCAGTAGCTCAGGATGGCCGCGTGATTCGTATCCGTGCCCCGGTCGGTAGCGGTGAGCGTGTCGCTTTCCTCGGCGCACTTGAAAATATTGACGTTATCCCTGCGCGTGTCAGTGCGAAGGTGATTCTGAATGCCCGTACCGGCTCCGTCGTGATGAACCAGTCGGTGAGTCTCGATACCTGCGCCGTTTCGCACGGTAATCTGTCCGTGGTGATCAATGCTGAAAACAGCATTAGTCAACCAGGCGCCTTGTCTGGTGGCCAGACGGCGGCCAATCAGAATGCCCAGATTTCGATCAACTCGACTCCCGGCAAAGTCATGTATCTGAAGGGCGGTGCTTCTTTGGCCGATGTGGTCAAGGCGCTCAACGCCATCGGAGCAACACCTCAGGATTTGCTGGCAATTTTGCAAGCGATGAAGGCAGCTGGTTCGCTGCGCGCCGAGTTGGAAATCATCTAATCAAGGCAAGCTCATGATCAACAACATCAAGCCGGTCAATCCGACTGAAAGCCTTGCCGTCGATGCCAACAGTCTGAACAGCCTGAAGTCGTCGGCAGCTGCGCAGTCGCCGGAGTCGCTCAAGGGCGCGGCCAAACAGTTCGAGGCCTTGTTCCTGAACATGATGATGAAGAGCATGCGCGACGCGACGCCGCAAGACGGCTTGTTCGACAATCAGCAGACCAAGATGTTTACCAGCATGCTGGATCAGCAGTTGAGCCAGAACATGGCGCAGCGAGGCGTTGGCCTGGCTGATATGCTGGTGCGTCAGCTTTCACATAGCCTCAATAAGCAATTGCCGACCGACGATGACGCATCCTCGTCTTCGTTGCCGCTGGATATCCCGCTGGCCAATAGCCTGAGTGACCTCGACAAGGCGCGTCTGGTACAAGGTATCGCCAACAGCACCGATGATGCATCGCAAGGCGGTGGCAAACGTAACAAGGGTGGTCAGCAACGCCCGGCGCATGTCGAAGCATTCCAGAGCCGTTTGCAGGCCGATGCGGAAGCCGCCAGCCAGGTTACCGGAATTCCAGCCAAGTTCATGTTGGCACAAGCGGCATTGGAAACCGGTTGGGGCAAGAAGGAAATTCGCGCCCGCGACGGTAGCTCGGCGCACAATCTGTTCGGCATCAAGGCCACAGGCAACTGGACCGGCAAGGTGGTTGAGGCGACCACGGTTGAGTACGTCAATGGCGTGGCACAACGCAAGGTTGAAAAATTCCGCGCTTACGACTCCTACTCGGAAGCCTTCCAGGATTACGCCAAGCTGCTGCGTAGCAATCCTCGCTACGAAAAAGTGTTGGCGAACGCGCAAGACGCTCACGGTTTTGCCTATGGCCTGCAACGCGCAGGCTATGCAACTGACCCGCATTATGCGGAAAAGCTATCGCGCATTATTCGGCAATCGCTTTCAGCCTGATCAGGTATTGGCTTGGCCTCTATCAAGTTGGAATGTGCGTGAATTCGCTCATCTCAGGGAACGCTGCCAGCTTCCTGGACTCTCAAATTCATTGGTAACGGCTCCTAAAGTTTCTCAGCCAACTGCCGTTGACTAGGACATATTCCGTTAAAGAAAATATCGTATGGCTACCAGCATCTTCAGTATCGGGCAGAGTGCACTCGCCGCGGCTCAGGCAGCGCAGGCAACGACCAGCCACAATATTTCCAATGCGACAACACCAGGCTACAACCGTCAGGTGGTCGTACAAAGCACGGCTGGCGGTATTAACTACGGCTATGGTTTTGTAGGGCAAGGAACCCAAGTCGCTGAAATCAAGCGCGTTTATAACGACTTCCTGAACAAACAGGTGATGGCGTCGCAGACGACGGCCAGCTCACTGGATTCCTATTACTCGCAGATCAGCCAGCTCGATAATCTGGTGGCAGACACTTCCGCAGGTTTGTCGCCAGCCTTGCAAGATTTCTTCAAGGCCACGCAAAACCTGGCATCGACACCGAATAACGACGCTGCCCGTCAGGCGGCGTTGTCTGCAGGCCAAACGTTGGCTGCACGTTTCCAAAGTCTGAACGACCAGATGGCGCAGAGTCGCACCAGCGTCAACAGTCAGATTACTTCCAGCGTCGATAGTATTAACTCCTATGCCACGCAGATTCAGGCGCTGAATATGGCTATTCTAAAAGCCTCAGGTGCCAGCGGCGTGGCGCCAAACGATTTGCTGGATCAACGTGATCAGGCAGTCGCAGACTTGAATAAAATTGTTAAAGTTACAACCTTGCCGCAGGATAACGGCTCCTTGAGCGTTTTCATTGGCAATGGTCAGCCTCTGGTTCTGGGCGACCAGGTGTCAACTCTGGTGGCGACGCCGGCGGCTAACGATCCTACCCGTCTGCAACTTTCTTTCAAGAGCAATGGCAACACCATTCTGATTCCGGACAGTGCGTTCAGCGGTGGTAGTCTCGGTGGCGTTTTGTCATATCGTACTGAGACGCTTGATGTCGCGCAGAATACGCTGGGTCGTGTTGCTATAGCGATGGCGTCTGCCATCAATACACAGCAAAAACTGGGGCAGGACCAGAACGGTGTGATGGGGACCAATTTTTTTAATGTTGGAACACCAGTCGTTAATAGCACCACCGGTAACTCTGCAACTGCTGCATTGACGGCGACCATTGTTGATGCGTCCAAGCTCACTACTAGTGACTATAGCCTGGGCTACAACGGTACCAACTACACGATTACTCGTCTTTCTGACAATAACGTAACAACCATTACGCCACCCGGGACAACGTTTCCGGTCATCGTCGATGGCGTGCAGTACGCTGCCCCAACAATGGTCGCTGGTGACAGCTTCCTGATTAAACCGACGGTCGCTGGCGCCGGCACAATCAGCGTTGCGCTCACGAGTACTCAGAGTATTGCAACCGCTGCGCCGATCGTGACCAGCGTGACCAGACAGACACAGCTTACGGCGCAATCGTCGCTTGGCGCAACGAATACCGGTAGCGGTGCAGTTTCCGCGATTGCTGTGAACCAGAACTCGGCGACGCCGGGAACGACGCAGACCTATACATTTAACGGCGGCAATCTGTCCTTGACGCCGGCGGCGGCATCGTCCGTAACAAGTGGCGGTGTGACAGTCAATTATGCGTCGGGTGTACCGATTCCTTATACTGCGGGCGCGACGATTTCCAGTGGCGGCGTGAGTTTTGTATTGAGCGGTACACCGGCAAACGGCGACAGTTTTGTACTGACTTCGCCAAACGTCAGTACAGCGACCATCAGTGCAGGTAAGGTGGAGCTGGATCTGCCCGGGCCTCCTGCAACATCGAGCTTTACCCAATTGCCGGCCGGCTCTGCATTGAACTATACCTATGATGGTCAGAATAAGGCCTTGGTGCGTAGCGCCACTGCCCCGGCGACGTTGTCGGCGGTGGTAGTGACACATGCCGACGGTACGACGACGCCTTATGGCGCCGGTGTGACATCGATTCCTTTCGCCGCCGGCGACAAAATTGCCACTGGCGGCTTCAGCTTCCAGATCACCGGTACGCCTTCAGATGGTGACGTGTTTGCAGTCAAGCCCAACACCAATGGCGTGAACGACAACCGCAATGCACTGGCGTTGAACGCACTGCAAACCGCTAATACGATCGGCAATACTTCAATTCAAGGTTCGTATTCGCAGATGGTCAGCTTCATCGGTAACAAGACCAATGAAATCGATGTAACTAACAATGCGGAAAAAGCGCGTCTGACAGCAATCCAGACCGAGCAACAATCAGAATCGGGTGTGAACCAGGATGAAGAACTGGCGAACATGATCAAGAATCAGACTGCCTATCAGGCTGCCGCCAAAATCATTCAGGCTGCCAGTGATATGTTGAATGTCTTGTTTACCCTTGGTGGTTAGTTTTAAGGAAGATCAAAATGCGCATTAGCACAAGCATGCTCTATCAGTTGAGCAATACCGAGTTGACCAGCATGCAGTCCTCGATATTGAAGCTGAATCAACAAGTAACAGCCAACCAGAAAGTCTTGAATCCGTCGGACGATGCGGTGGCTTCCGCACGCGCACTGGATTTGTCACAGACGCAGGCATTGAATGCGCAGTACGCCACCAATCGGCAAAACGCCAACAGCTCGCTGGATCAGGTGAATGGCGTGTTGGGTAGTGTTACCGACATGTTGACCAAGCTCAAGTCGAACGGCATCGCCGCCGGCAACGCTACGTACACCAATGCCGAACGCAGCAATCTGGCATCGGAGTTGCAAGGCAATCTGAAAGAAATGCTGGGTTTTGCGAACAGTACAGATGGCCAGGGGAATTATTTGTTTGCCGGCTTCAAGAGTACGACTCAACCTTTTTCCGCTGATCCGACTACGGGCAACATCGTCTATAACGGCGACCAAGGTGCCTTGAGTCTGCAAGTGGATTCTTCGCGCCAGATGGAAATCAGTGCTTCGGGCACGTCGATTTTTCAAGGTGGTGGTCAGGATATTTTCCAGACCATGCAAAGCATGATCGCCTTGTTGGCAGTTCCTGTTACGGAAGCTGCTAATAAGGCCGACGCCGACGCAGCGAATGCGTATGTCTATCCTGCCGGTTCGGGACAGACGCCGATTTTGGCGTACAAGAACGCACAAGCGGCGCTGGATGCCGCTCAACCGACTGACCCCAACTACGCGACCTTGTTGTCGACCGCGGCCGCCGCAAAATTGACTTCTGATGCTGCCAATGCTGCACGTACACCAGTAACCGGTAGCCAGGAAGCGCTCACACGTGGTCTGAACAAGCTCGGTGCCACTATCGACAAGGAAATCAATAACGTCGGTTCGGTGACGGCGTCGGTTGGTGCACGTCAAAAAGAATTGGACAATCTGGACGCTGCCGGCTTGGTCAAAAACGAGTCTTATACCCAAACCGCCAATGATCTTTTGGGACGTAATCCATCCGATCTGGCTGACAGCATCAGTGCGTTGTCGCTGCAATCAACCTATCTGCAAGCTGCGCAGAAGTCGTTCGTAACGACTAGCAGCCTGTCGCTGTTGAACTACCTCAAGTAATTCTCTCTACCGGGTGAGCCTGTGCTCATCCGGTATCTTGTTCCTGTCACTTATTCTATTGTTTGCTTGATGGTGGTATTGCTGTCGGCGCTTCTGCTGCAGCCAGCTTGTCCTCGCCTTGCATATCACCTCCTAGCGCCTGATACAGCGTCATCTGGTTATTTAATCGGTTGAGGCGGTTCTGCGCCAGCGACACTTCCGCTGTGCGGCGCTTTTCCTGCGCATCCAGCCAGTCTTTCAATGCAACATAGCCTGTACGGTAACGTAGCTCATAGAGACGTTCCGTTGTCTGTGCGGCTTTCAGATTCTTCTCTAGCAAAGCTCCCTGGTTAGCGTATTGCTCGTGCGCCGACAGCGCGTTTTCGACATCGGCAAGCGCGGTGTAGAGCGTCTGGCGAAAGCTCACTACGGCGCTCTCGTAATCCGCTTGCGAGGACTTGATGTTCAGCTGCATCTGGTTCCATTGCAAAAACGGCAGCATCAGTCCGGCCCCGAGCGTTCCGATAGGATTGAGCAAGACATTGCGAAGATCCTGGCTACTGCCGCCTGCTGCTGCTGTGAGTGTCAGGCTGGGATAGTAGCTGGCGCGGGTGTAGTCAACGGTGGCGAGCGATTCACGCAGGCGCAATTCCGCCGCACGCAGATCCGGACGGCGTCCAAGAAGATCCGCAGGCAGCCCGGCCTGAAGTTGCGGTAATGCTTGCTCAGGCAAACGTTGCGGCGACGGATAGCTTTTCCCCGGCGGGCCGTCGAAGAGCAGGGCGAGCGAATTGGCCGCCTCAACCTGTTGTTGCAGAAGCTCGGTATGCGTCGACTGTTGGGTCGAGAGATTCTGCTCCGCTTCCAATACCTCCAATGAGGACACGGCGCCGGCCTGATATTGCGTATGCACCAGCGCGAGCGTCTTCTCGGCGTAGGCAATGCTTTCCAGACTTAGTGCGATACGTTGATTCAGATAGGCGGTTTGCCAGTACAGATTGGCGGTCGTGCCGATCAGGCTGAGGGCGGTGCTTTCTCTATCCTGTTCAGTGGCCAGAGCTTCCCATTTCTTGGCGTCGTATTGGCTACCCAGCTTACCCCAGAGATCGGCCTCATAACTCAGCGTCACCGCTGTAGAACTTGTCTTGTAGCTGCTGCGCTCATTGCGCAGATAACGGTTGTAAGTAGTCGATGTGCTGGAACTCAATGCAGGCAGGCGTTCGTCCGCGGCGATGCCGGCCTGAAGCTGTGCGCGGCGCACCTTGATGGTGGCTGCCGCGAGATCATTATTGCGGCGCAGTGCCTCATCGATCAGGCGATCCAGATTGGCGTCGCCAAAATGTTGCCACCATTTGCCGCCATCGAGTTCAGCACGGCCATCGCCGTGAGTCCAGGTCGCGGGGATAGCAGTACTGGGCGCGACATAAGGTGTTTGCACCAGTGAGCCACAGGCGCTCAGCAAGCCAGTGGACAACATGATTGCTGCCAAAGCTGCAGGACGAAATGTAGGATGTTTCTTCATTATTCTCTCGACAGTGCATCGACCGGATCAAGTTGCGCCGCATTACGCGCAGGAAGGAAGCCGAACACGACGCCGATCAGGGTGGAGCAGACGAAGGCAGAGATGATCGAGGTCGTCGAATACACCATCGCGAAGTTTTTGCTGAAGCTGGCGAACAAGGCTCCGAATGACAGCGCCAGCAAGACGCCGAGCAAGCCGCCCGACAGGCATACCAGCACTGCTTCGATCAGAAACTGCTGCATGATGTCGCTTTGACGCGCACCGACAGCCATGCGTACGCCGATTTCGCGCGTGCGTTCGGTGACCGATACCAGCATGATGTTCATCACGCCGATGCCACCGACGATCAGTGAAATCACGGCGATCATCGACACCAGCAAGGTCAGTGTGGCAGTCGTTTTTTCGATCGTCTGGCGAATGCTGTCCGTGTTGAAAACATAGAAGTCTTTGGTGCGATGACGCAAGGTCATCAGCTTCACGATGCCTTGCTCGGCGGCGGCGGACGAGACACTATCACTGACGCGCACCGTGATGCCCTTCAGATAGTTTTGCCCCAACAGGCGACTCATGGCGGTGGTGTACGGCACCCAGACATTCAAACTATCGTTATTGCCGAAACCACTTTCCTGCTTTTTGGTCACGCCAATGATCCGGCAGGGAACACTGCCGAGAAGGATTACTTCACCGAGCGGATTGACGCCATCGGCAAACAATTTTTGTCGTGTATTGGCATCGATGACGACTTCTTGAGCGCGCCGTTCCACGCTGCTGCGGTCGAAGCTTTGTCCGTCCGTCATGGCGAGTCCGCGCACCCGGAAATATTGTTCGCCCACGCCGCTGATCTGCGCGCTGACCGACACATTGCGATATCGCACTGACGATGTTGTCGCCACACTTGGCGTGACGCTGTCGACATACGCTTGCTGCGCTAGTGCATCGGCATCTACGGGTACCAGCGTGCGTATCGACGAGGCTTTCATGTCGCCGAAATCACTGCCGGGAAAGACGTCGATGGTGTTGGTTCCCATGGCGCTGATATCTTTGAGAATACGCTCGCGCGATCCGGCACCTAGCGCTACCACCGACACCACTGAGGCAATACCGATGATGATGCCCAGCATCGTCAGGAAGGTGCGCAGGCGATGCGCATTCATCGCCAGCAGCGACATGTGGAAGGCTTCGGACAATCGATCCAGACCGGCGCGCCACATGTTCACGACAGGTGCCGTTTTTGGGGCAGGTGAGGGTGGCTTTTCGGCTATCTCCACCGACTCCTTGCGGCGGTCATTGATGATCACGCCATCGCTGATTTCAATGATGCGCTGGGCATGTTCCGCGACCTGCATGTCATGTGTGACGATGATGACGGTGTGGCCTTCGGCGTGCAATTCCTTGAGGATGCTGATGACTTCCTGCCCGCTGTGGCTGTCGAGCGCGCCGGTGGGTTCGTCGGCGAGAATGACCTGGCCGCCATTCATCAGGGCACGCGCAATGCTCACGCGTTGCTGCTGCCCGCCCGAGAGTTGACCAGGCTTGTGCTGCATGCGGTCGGCTAGTCCGAGGCGTCGCAGCAACTCCGTAGCACGGGCGTGACGGCTGCTACGTTCTTTGCCGGCATAGATGGCGGGAATCTCGACGTTGCCGAGTGCAGTCAGATCCGACAACAGATGGTAGCGTTGGAAGATGAAGCCGAAATGCTCCCGGCGTAGCTGCGCCAGTTCATCCGGAGTGAGCTGACCGGTTTCCCGGCCTGCGACGACGTAGCTCCCACGTGTCGGCTTATCGAGACAGCCGAGGATGTTCATCAGGGTTGATTTTCCCGAACCGGACGCGCCGACGATGGCCAGCATTTCACCGGCATTGATACGAAGATTGACGTCATTGAGAACGGTGATCGTCTGCTCGCCCGCTGGAAACTCGCGATACAGATTCCGTAGTTCAAGTAAGGGTGTATTCATGTCGACACCCACTTACATCATTGGCGGCGGACCGCGGCGCGTGTTGGTGGCAGCAGTATCAACACCATTGCTGTTGCCGATGACGACACGCTCTCCGGCGTTCAGGCCTTCCGTGATTTGCACGTTGGCGTTGGTGTTGATGCCGATACGCACCTTGCGTGCGGTAGCAATGCCTTTACCTTGCGCATTGATTACGCGCACGGTGTAGCGGCCGTCGGCATCGCGTTCGCCCAGTGCTGTGGATGGAACGACGACGGCATTGTGCGCTTCAGCCAGCACGATATATACCTGGGTGGTCATGGAGATACGCAGCTTGCCGTCAGGGTTGGGCACGTCCAGCAAACCGTTGTAATAGATCGCCGTCGACGTGCTGCTGCTGGTGGTCGATGTGGTGGATGTTGTCGAGGTGTCGTCCTGCAAGATCGAATCAGGTGCCGGTTCGATGGAGCGCAAGGTGGTGGTGTAGCGTTTATCGGGCTCGCCGAGAATGGTGAAGTACACCTGTTGCCCGGTGTAGACGCGAGTGACGTCGGCTTCCGAGATTTGTGCTTTGATGGTGACCGTGTCCATGCGCGCGACCTTGATGATGGTCGGCGTACTTTGATTGGCGTTGACGGTCTGGCCTTCCTGCGCAACGATGGCCACAACAGTGCCGTCAATCGGCGCAGTGATCTTGGTGTAGCCGAGCGTCACGCGCGCGGTATCGACCGAGATCTTGCCCTTGTCGATTTGCGCCTTGAGGGCGGCGATGTCCGCTCTGGTGGTATTGAGCGTAGCTTCGGCAGTCTCGTAATTCTCGCGCGAGCTGGCGTCCTGTGCCAGCATTTGCTGCTGACGTTGGTAGGCGAGTTCAGATTGTTTCAGCGTCGCCTCTTTGGCGCGCAATTGCGCGCGGGTATCTTCCAGTTCGGCTTCGGCGGTTTTCAGCGCGTTCTCTTGCGTAAGCGAATCGATTTCGGCGACTAGCTGGCCTTTCTTGACCTGATCACCGAGAGCGACCTTGAGCGACTTGATCTGGCCCGAGGCCTGAGCGCCGACGCTGACTTGCTTGAATGCTTTGATGGTGCCGCTAGCAAGGACGGTGTCTTGAATATCGCGTCGCTCAGCAGTGGCCGTCAGATAATTGGGCGCCACGGTCGACGGGAAAAAAGCCAGTTTGGCAAAGGCCAGAAGTACCAGAGCAAGAGCAGCAATGAGGGGGTAGCGGAGGATTTTCTTTTGTCGGATATTCATGCGTCATGACAGTTGATAAATACCAGGAAAATGGCGGCAGGCGGTCCCGGTGTTGCAGCGTGTTGCGGCGTATTGCAGCGAGGAGTAAGTGTGCCTCCGATCGCGGCCTTCAACTGTAAAGATGCGTAAAGTAGATGTAATGCGGCTGTAAAAGCTGGTCAGCGTGATCCGGGAGCGTGTCAGCGCTTAGGCATGGGCGGGATTGTCGCCATACCGCCTAGCATGCGCACGGTTTCTACCGCGTCATTGAGGAAGTGTTGCATCGGAGTGAGCATGTAGGGCAAACATACGGCAATGAGCACGAAGCCGGCCACCATCGTGATCGGGAAGCCGATACCAAAAAGATTCAACTGCGGAGCAGCGCGAGTAAGAATGCCCAGCGCAACGTTGGTGATCAATAGGGCAACCAGCATCGGGAGAGACAATTGCAGTCCCATGCTGAAGATACGTGCGCCAGACAGGGCGAGGTAGTGAAATCCTTCTGCCGTGATCGGCGCTGTTGTAATCGGCAGTGTGTGGAAGCTGTCTGCCATCACGGCGACAAGAACCAGATGGCCGTTGATGCTGAGGAACACCAGCGTGCCCAGCAGTGAAAATAACTGACTGATTGCAGAAGTGCGGCCTTGCGATTGGGGATCGAAGAACACCGCAAAGCCCAGGCCCATGGTGGTACTGGTCAGTTCGCCTGCCATTTCGATGGCGGCAAATACCAGGCGCACTGCAAATCCCATGGCCAGGCCGATCAGCAATTGCTGCAGCAGGATCATCAGTCCGGTGATCGAGGCCGGGTCAAGCGCAGGCGGTATCGGAACATCGGGAGCGATCACCAGCGAGATCATGACGCCCAGCAGGATCTTGACCAGCATCGGCACACTGGCGCTACCGAATGGTGGTGCGATCGACAACAACCCGAGGATACGGGTCAGCGGCCAGATGAAGGAGGCGATCCAGATTGCAAGCTGATCGCTGGTGAAGTTGATCATGTGTTTGTCGGATTGCTGTGATTACACGCAATCTTCGCCGGTGCTACTGCACCATCGCGGGAATGCCGGAGAACATCAGGCGCATGTAGTCAAGCATGACGCTGATCATCCAGGGGCCTGCAATGATGAGTGCCAAAAACACGCCAACCAGTTTGGGAATAAACGACAGCGTGGCTTCATTGATTTGCGTCGCGGCCTGGAAAATACTGACGACGAGGCCAATCACCAACGCGGTCAGCAACATCGGCGCGGCGATCATCAGGGTGATTTCCATGGCATGGCGGCCAAGGGACATTACGCTTTCTGGAGTCATGATCGAACCTTAGTAAAAACTTTCCGCCAGCGAGCCGATCAGCAACTGCCAACCGTCGACAAGCACAAACAGCATCAGTTTGAACGGCAGTGAAACAATGGCGGGCGACATCATCATCATCCCCATGGACATCAGGATACTGGCGACCACCATGTCGATGATCAGAAAGGGGATGAAGATGGCAAAACTGATCTGAAATGCGGTCTTGAGTTCGCTGGTGATAAACGCCGGGATCAACAATCGCAGCGGCACGTCTTCAGGACCCTGCAGATCCGGGCTGTGCGACAGCTTGACGTACAGGGCGAGGTCCGACTGGCGCGTTTGCTTCAGCATGAACTCTTTGAGCGGGCCGGAGCCTTTTTCCATGGCATCAATCATGGAAATCTTGTTTTCCGAAAACGGCTGATAGGCGTCGACGTAAATCTTGTCAAACACCGGTCCCATGACAAACAGCGTAAGGAACAGCGACAGGCCGACCAGCACCTGTGTCGGCGGCGTCGACTGTGTACCCAGTGCCTGGCGCAGCAGCGACAGGACGATGACGATGCGGGTAAAACAGGTCATCATCAGCAGCGCCGCAGGAATGAACGACAGCGATGTGAGGAACAGCATCGTCTGGATGCTGAGGTTGTAGGTCTGACCGCCGCCGGCCGACGGCGTACTGGTAAAGGCCGGCAATCCTTGTGCTGAAGCCGCAAGCGGCAGGCAAAGCAACAGGGCTGGTAAGAGGCGCAGCCACGAAGGTGAGCGCGCCAGGAATGTTCTAACTGCTGCCATTACGCTTATCGATAGTTTGTTTGAGCCAGGAGGCGAAGTTGGCAGAGGCTGTGGCCGGTGCTGCGACATGCTCCTGACGCGGCATGGTGGCCAAAGTGTTGACGCGTCCTGGAGCGACGCCGACCACGATCCACTGATCAGCGACTTCAATGACCATAACGCGTTCACGCGTGCCGACGCTGACGCCGCCGATGATTTTTGCAACAGCATTGCCGTTGGTACTCGGTGCCAGACCGCTGCGTTTGAACAGCCATGCGATACCGACCATGAGCGCCAGCACGGCGATCAGGCCCAATAGCATGGTGAAAATGCTGCCGGTCGTAGAGGGGAGTGCGGCGGCCGGTTGTTGCTCGGCCGCCTGAACCGCACCGGCAGCGAGTGCTGCCGGTATAACTGCAATGAGGCTGTAGAAGCTGCGGCTGTAAAACCTGCAAGCCGCAGTAAGGCCGAGGCGACTTGGACGGCTCATCTATTCAGCTTGCGAATGCGTTCTGCGGGCGTAATGATGTCAGTCAGGCGGATACCGAACTTGTCGTTCACCACCACGACTTCGCCTTGTGCAATCAGGCAGCCGTTGACGAGCACATCCATCGGTTCACCGGCCATGCCGTCCAGTTCCACCACGGAACCTTGTGCCAATTGCAGCAGGTTCTTGATGGCGATCTTGGTGCGGCCCAGTTCGACAGTCAGTTGTACCGGGATATCGAGGATGAAGTCGATATCGTTCGGTGTATTGGTTTGCAGGTCGGCAGCACTGAGGTCTTTGAAAATAGTTGCTTCAGCCGGCTTGGCGGCGAGGCCTTCTTCTTCTGGAACCTTTTTCTGTGATTCTTCAGCCTGCGTTTGTTCGGCCAACGCGGCACCCCACGGATCGTCTTCCGCCGCTGTTTGGTCAACGTTATCTTCAGCCATTCTGCTCTCCTTGAATACTTTCCGGTGTTTCGTTTTGTGTGATGGATAGCAGTTTTTCGACGCGTAATGCGTATTGACCGTTTAATTTGCCATAGCTGCATTCCATCACGGGGACGCCATCAACCTGCGCAGTAACCGGCGTGACGGTTTGCAGCGGGATGACATCGCCGACCTGCATGTTCAGCAAGTCGGTAAAGGTGACGCGGGCGGTGCCGAAGTTGGCAATGAGCTCAACTTCGGCAGTCTGAATCTGTTGCTTCATCAGGCGGATCCAGCGCTTGTCGACTTCCAGCGCTTCACCTTGCATGCTGCTGGTGAGCTTGTCGCGAACCGGCTCGATCATCGAGTACGGTGTGCAGATGTGAATCTCGCCACTGACCGGACCCAGTTCGACAGTGAAGGTGGTCGAGACCACGACTTCGTTCGGGGTGGCGATATTTGCGAACTGGGTATTCAGCTCGGAGCGGATGTACTCGAATTCGATCGGGTAAATCGGCTCCCATGACTTTGCATAGTTTTCGAAACAGATTTCCAGCACGCGCATGATGATACGTTGCTCGGTCGGTGTAAATTCACGACCTTCAATGCGGGTGTGGAAACGGCCATCGCCACCGAACATGTTGTCGACCAGCAAAAAGACGAACTGCGGATCGAACACCACCAGGCCAATACCGCGAAATGGCTTGATATGAACCAGGTTCAGGTTGGTCGGCACGACCAGATTACGGATGAATTCGCTGTACTTGGCGACTTTCACCGGACCGACCGAGATTTCAGCCGTACGGTGAATGAAGTTGAACAGGCCGATACGGAAGAGCCGTGCGAAACGCTCGTTGATGATTTCGAGCGTCGGCATACGGCCGCGCACAATACGTTCTTGCGTCGCAAGATTGTAGTTGCGTACCGTCCCGGGGGCTTCTTCGACGACTTTTTCTTCGTCTTCGTCCCCCGTCACTCCTCTTAGGAGTGCATCGACTTCTTCCTGGGATAGAAAGTGTTCGGCCATGATGCTACTGCTGTTGAATCACGAAAGAGGTATAAAACACGTCGGTAATTGTCGGACCTTTGCCGCCGCCGGCAAATGGTTCACCCAGTTGATCGATGATCTCGTCGGTCAGGTTGCGTTTGCCTTCATTGGTCATCAATTCGGATGCTTTTTTGCTGGACAACACCATCAGCAAACGGCTACGAACTTGTGGCATGAAGACTTTAAGTGTTTCTGCAGTTTCCGCATTCGGTACTTGCAGTGTGAGCGCGACTTGCAGGAACTGATCGCCGGTTTCTTGCTGCAGGTTGACCACGAAAGGTTCGATCACGACAAAGACCGGTACCTTGGAGGCAGCCTCTTCTTTGGGATGATCTTCCGCGCCTTTCTTGGCTTTGCTACCCATCATCATGAAGGCAGCTGCACCGCCGCCGATCACCAGCAACAGAACGACGCCCAGAATGATGAAGAGCATTTTTTTCGATTTTGGTGCCGGCGCTTCTGCTTCAGCCCCCTTGGCTGCCGGTTTTGCTGCTTTTGTTGCCATCTATTTTTCCCTTTCGTAGGCGCCTGCGGTACACATCAAATTACTATCGGCAAGAATCTGCTGATATTGAATGCTGCTGTCCGGACACCTGCTTCTTTTTTTAAATTCTGGTTAACCCGATTATTCGTCGCGTTATCTATATGTTTTTGCGTGTTGCTGCGCGTTCTTCCGCTTATGCAAATGTATCCACGAGACCTTGACCTCCGGTCGCGACAGGGCGGGGCACGACAGCGACATTGACGTCGGCTTCATCTGCGCCGAAGTGCGATGTGCCGTTGCTGCGGGCTTGTTGCTGATTGCCGCCTTGCTGTTGATTCGGATTGCCGGAATTGACGGTTGCCTGGCCAAGCTGGATGCCCGCCTGATCCATCATTTCGCGCAGCTTCGGCATGGCGTTTTCGAGCGCCTGCTTTACTTCCGGTTGTGCGGTGATAAAGGTAGCGTCGGCGTGCTGATTTGTTACGTGCAGGACGACTTGCAACGGGCCCAGATCCGGTGGATTGAGAGTCAGCGATGCAGTTTGCGTGCCGTTAGTGGCCATCCACAACACCTTTTGTCCCACGGCTTGATCCCAGCCTTTGCCGCCTACCGTTGGGGAAAGGCGATCCACGGCCTGGCCGGCGATCGCAGCTTGCTGGCTCAAAGTCAGGGTTTGTTGCAATGCAGGGACGACGGTAGCGGCGGTAGGCGCTGTATCCACAGGCTTAACGACGGCTTCAGGCGCTACCTTCACTGCGCGTGCAGCGTTTGCGGCGTCTTGCAGATCGGCTTGAACAGCTTTGGTACTGACCGGCGATTCGGTTTGTGGCTTATCTGCGGCAGAGCGAGCCTGGAAGACAGGCTTGTCCTTGCTGTCGGTGACGTCTTTGCTGTCCGACAGGCTTGACACGTCAAGCTTGCCACCTTTGCCGTCATCCTGTTTTTGCAGGTCGGCCAAGTCTTTTTGATCTTTGGCGTTGATGACGGAGATGCTCTTTTTGCCACCTTTTTGGTTGGCGAGAGCATCCATGTCGACATCAGTTGTTTTCTTGGCGACCGGCTGAACCGCGAGTTGACCCAGATTGGCGACCAGCGCCAGCATCTGCGCCGACGCTGCATCGGTGGTGCTCTGATCGTCGGCAGCCTGATCTTCGTCTGTTTTTTCGTCTGAGGAAGACGTCTTGGTGCTGCTGTCCGAGCTGGATGTAGTGCTTGCCGGAGGTGTCGGCGCAGCAGGCTTGGCTGCATCAGCCGTATTGTCCTGCGTAGTCGCGTTGTTCGGTTTGCTTTGGTTTTCGGTATTGCGGTTGCTGACTTCCTTGTTCAACACTTGGTTGAAGGGGACGGCGTCGGCCGAGAAAGAATCGGCTTGCGTTGCCGGGCGTGCAGAATTCTGCAAGCTCGCGACATTCAATATCGGCAATTGTGTGTTCATCGTTTCCGCCAGTCCTTGCTTACCGTTCTTACCGGTTATTACCGTTTGTAAAACGTGATACGTGAAGCATGCTCGTCCGTCTGCTTCTGATCACGTCGACTTTCGCGCAACTGCGCAGTTTGTTTGGCGCGTGTCGCCAGCGTGCCATACGACATCCGCTTGCGTTCGCATGCCTGCCATGCCGCCCGAGCGTCGGCGACACGTTGTTGCGCATTGCGTACTACGTCTTGCTGTCCCGAAATGGCGCCGTCGATTTTTTCAATAAACAATTGAAAATTGCGATAGCTCATTGCCGTCAAACCAGATGATAAGCTTTCCTGAAAGCGCAAAGCATAATCATCACGATATTGTTCCAAAATAACAAGTTTCTGCTGTGCTTCTTCACTCGTGCGTACAGCCCGTCCCAAGCGCTTTGTCGCTTCATCGGTTTCTTTGGTCGCCAATTCAATCAGCGTCTCGAGGGCAGAGGTCGTAGCCATGGTAGCTTTGATTATATTTTCCGGGCCAAGTGCTCAATCACTGGAATAGAGCGGTAAGTTGCCCCAAGCTCTCGGTAACACCCGCTCTTTCCGGAATTCCCTGCTGCAAGAACGCTTCAATTTGTGGCAAAAGCTGGATTGCCTGATCCAAAATCGGATCGCTTCCGGCTGCGTAGGCACCCACGCTGATGAGGTCTCGATTACGTTGATAACGGGAATACAACTGTTTCAGCCGGCGCGTATCGCGCTGATGTTCCATGGAAGTAATGCTGTGCATGGCCCGGCTGATTGACTGTTCGATATCGATAGCCGGATAGTGGCCGGCTTCGGCCAACACCCGGTTGAGTACGATGTGGCCGTCGAGAATCGCGCGCGCCGCATCGGCGATCGGATCCTGTTGATCGTCACCTTCCGTGAGGACGGTATAGAACGCGGTAATCGAGCCGCCGCCAACATCGCCGTTACCTGCACGTTCGACGAGTGCCGGCAACTTGGCAAAGACTGATGGCGGATAACCTTTGGTTGCCGGGGGTTCGCCGATGGCCAGTGCGATTTCACGTTGCGCCATCGCGTAGCGTGTCAGCGAATCCATGATCAGCAGGACGTTTTTTCCTTGATCGCGGAAGTATTCGGCAATCGCGGTCGCATAGGCGGCACCTTGCAGGCGCATCAGCGGTGGAGTATCTGCTGGCGCAGCGACAACTACAGAGCGTGCCAGTCCTTCAGTACCCAGGATGTGCTCGATGAATTCCTTGACTTCACGTCCCCGTTCGCCGATCAGGCCGACCACGATAACGTCCGCACTGGTATAGCGGGCCATCATGCCGAGCAACACGCTTTTGCCGACGCCTGACCCTGCAAACAAGCCCATGCGTTGGCCACGTCCGACGGTCAGCATGCTGTTGATGGCGCGCACGCCGGTATCGAGGATATCGACAATCGGGGCGCGTCCCAGCGGGTTGGCGGCGCGTACATTGAGCGGCGCGGAATTTTCGGTATGCAGCGGCCCCAGATTGTCGAGCGGGCGACCGGCGCCGTCGAGTACGCGGCCCAGCAGTTCATCGCCGACCGGGAGGCGACGGCTGTGTTCATCAAGGCGGCGAACGTAAGCGATCGGGCCTGTGCGCGGTGGCGGTTTGACCGGTTCCACCGGATAGACACGGGTGCCTGGAACGATGCCTTCAACATCGCTCTGCGGCATCAAAAAGAGTCGATCATCCTGGAATCCGACGACTTCTGCTTCGATCAGGTTGCCATTCGGCAGCGGGACGGTACAAGGGCTGCCGACCGGCAATTTGAGGCCGACAGCTTCCATGACGAGGCCTGCCACGCGTGTCACGCGGCCTGAAATTTGAGTTGGCTCAGTCATTCCCACCAGGCCGCTGCAATTGTGCAGATAAGCTTGCCAGCGGCTGAAGTGGGAGGGCATCGGCGAGTTCATCGTTGCACCTTTGAATGAGGGTTGCCGGGTGCGATCATGCTGCTACTCCAGCCAGTCGAGTTGCTTGCTGAGCGATTCTGCGATACGGCGCCAGCGTGTCTGCATGGTGGCGTCGACCTGGTTGGTGCCAGTTTCGATGCGGCAACCGCCGCGCTCAATTTCAGGATCTTCAACGATGCGCCAGCCGTGCTGGCTGAGGTCGTCTTCCATGCTTTCGCGCGCTAACGCGGCGTCGGCGGGGTGCAGGTACAGCAACGCCGGCAATTGCAGACTGGGCAGCGAATGGATGGCCGCGCTGATGGTCGGCAGAATCAGTTCCGGCTTGACCTTCAGAGCGGTCTTGAACATGGCTTTGGACAAGTCCAGGCCGAGGTTGAGCAGCTCCGGCGCCATGCTTTCACTGCATTGCGCTACTTCAGTACCGAACGAGACAGCAATCTGACGCAAATGCTGGATGGTTTCGTTGACTTCTTGTTGACCTTGCTGCAAACCCGCCATGTAGCCTTCCTGGCGACCTGCTTGCAATCCTTGTTGCTGGCCTTCGGCATAGCCTTCCTGGCGTGCCTGTTCACGGATGGCGTCGAGTTGTTCCGCCGTGAGTGCCGGTGGTGGAGGTGGTTCGTCGAGAAGCTCCTCTTCCGTCGGCGGAGGCAATTCCTCTGCTTCATCAAAGGACGCCAGTTCCCAACGCTGATACGGCGTCATCTGTTCTTTGGGAATGATGTTGTTTCGTGATGCCATTTCAGATCCGGTAAAGCTGGGTGGTCACGACTGATGCGATGCGTCCGGGTAGGGCGCACGCATCGGTCGTGGCAACCTTAAATGAACGCATCTTCGCCCTTGGCGCCGAGCACGATCTGACCTTCGTCGGCCAGACGACGAACAATTTGCAGAATGGCCTTTTGTTGCGCATCGACTTCCGACAGGCGCACAGGGCCTTTGGATTCCAGATCTTCGCGCATCATTTCTGCGGCACGCTGCGACATGTTGCCGAAGATCTTGTCGCGCAGACCCTGCGAAGCACCCTTGAGCGCGACGATAAGCGATTCGGACTGGACTTCGCGCAGCAACAGCTGGATGCCGCGGCCGTCGATGTCGATAATGTTTTCGAACACGAACATTTCGTCCATGATCTTTTGTGCCATGTCTTCGTCGTAGGCCCGCAGATTGTTCATGACGGATGTTTCGTTCTCGCCCGACAAGAAGTTGAGGATTTCCGCAGCAGTGCGGATACCACCCATTTGCTGTTTCTTCAGGCTTTCGTTGCCGGTCAGCAGTTTTGTCAGAACGTCATTCAATTCTCGCAACGCAGCCGGCTGCACGCCGTCGAGGGTGGCAATACGAAGCACAACGTCATTACGCAGGCGCTCCGTGAAGTTGTTCAGAATGTCGCAGGCATGGTAGCGCTCAAGGTGGACCAGAATGGTCGCAATGATCTGCGGGTGTTCGTTGCGGATCAGTTCGGCAACTGATTGCGCGTCCATCCACTTCAGGCTCTCAATACCGCTGGCGTCGCGGCCGCCGAGGATCCTGTTGAGCAGGGATGTAGCTTTGTCGTCGCCCAGCGCCTTGGTCAGCACGCTGCGGATGTATTCGTCGGAATCCAGGCCGAGCGAAGACGCCTGACCGGTTTCGCCAACGAATTCGATCAGTACTTCATTGATGTCCTCGAAGCTGATGTTTTTCATGGCCGACATGGCGGCGCCAAGCTTTTGCACTTCACGCGGCCCGAGGTATTTCATGACTTCGGCGGCCTCGTCCTCGCCCAGAGCGAGCATCAGGATGGCACCTTTTTCAACGCCTTCGTTACTCATTGTTCACCCATGTCTTAATGATGCTTGCCACCAGTTTAGGATCATTCTTGGCCCATTGCTTGGCAGTCTCAAGATTGGCCTTGTAAGCGGCACGTTCATCGATCTCTCCACCTTCGCCGGAGAGGTTGACCACGGCGTCCGGATTGTCCGGATCGTACATGGCGGCGGCATTGGCAGCGGCTTCGGCGGCTTCTGCTTCGGCGCGAGCCTGGGCTTCTTTCTCTTCCTTGCCGGTGATCTTCCAGATGATCGGACGCAGAACACCGAAGTAGAGGTAGAGCAATACTGCGGCCAGCAAGACGTATTTGCCGATCTCCTTGGCCAGCTGGATCATGTCCGGCTGCTTCCACAACGGCAGTTCAGGCTCGGCATCGCTGTTGAATTGCGTATTGACAACATTGAGCGAGTCGCCGCGATCCTTGTTGTAGCCCATTGCCTCTTTTACCAAGTCAGCGATTTGGCCACGTTCGGCTTCGGTCAACGGCTTCATCACGACCTTGCCGGTTTGGTCAACTGTGCGCTTGTAATTGACTACCACTGCAACTGTCAGGCGTTTCACGCCACCCATCGGCTGCTGCACGTAACGTACAGTTTTGTCGACTTCGTAGTTGATCGTAGCGTCTTTGTGCGACGTGCCATTGGTGGTGGCTGGGGTGGCGGCTGCCGCTCCAGCAGCACCCGCTGCTGCGCCGGCGACCGGTGGATTGGTGATCGGCGCGGTGGCAGGAGCTGGAGGCTGATTGGTCAGTGCGCCAGGAACGCCGGAAGTGCTCGAGCTGCCATTCTGCGATTCGCTGCTTTGCTTGCTGCGCACTGCGGCGGTATCTGCAGTCTGGTTTGGCTTGAAGGTTTCAGCTGCTTGTTCGCTGCGCGAGAAATCGACATCTGCCGTTGCTTCAGCGCGCACGTTGCCGTTGCCGACGATAGGGGCGATGATCGACTCGACGCGCTTGACGATGTCTTGCTGCAGATCTTGGACGTATTTCAGCTGGGTCGGATCGAGGCTGTTGCCGGGTTGCTTGGTCGTCGTGTCGGAGAGCAGGTTGCCGTTCTGGTCAACAATGGTGACTGCTTTGGGTGATAGTTCGGGGACGCTGCTGGCGACCAGATGCACAATGGCGCTGACTTGCTGAGGATCCAGCATGCGGCCTGGGTAGAGGCTCAGAATGACTGATGCGGTCGGCTTTTGTTGATCGCGGACGAAAACAGAGGCTTTTGGCAGGGCCAGATGGATACGGGCCGCCTGTACGGCAGAAAGGGATTGTATCGAGCGTGCCAGTTCACCTTCGAGAGCGCGCTGGAAGTTGACTTGCTCCAAGAACTGGGAAACCCCGAGCTTCTGGTTTTCCATCAGTTCGAAGCCGACATTGCCGCCCTTGGGCAGACCTTGTGCCGCCAGTTTCAGTCTAGCATCGTGCACCATGGTTTCCGGAACCAGGATCGCGCTGCCGCCTTCGGAATACTTGTAAGGGACGTTCATCTGCTGCAACGAGGCAACAATGGCGCCGCCGTCACGGTCAGAGAAGTTGGAGAACAAAACGCGATATTCGGTCTTCTGGCTCCACATCCAGATACCGATCATGAGTGCAATGACGGCCGCAGCTGCGACCATCAGCAAAACGCGACGTCCTTGTGGCGACTGCGCATAGCCTGCGACACCGCTGCGTCGCGCTTCCTGTGACGATGTGTCGCCAGAAACCGCGCCTTCAGTGGCGGAGGTGTTGCCGTCGTTGGTCATCGTGCCATCGGCTGCTACCGCCATGATTTCCCCTTGCGTGTGCCGCCGAGCTTGTGGCTTTGTATGATTTGCTTCACTGCTTCCCTACCCATATAGGTTTTTTGCTTAGTGTGGATTGTCCTGCCAGAGCCAAAATTTGATCTATGGAACAGAATGGCTATTTCCCCGCTTATTGTTGCGAGTCGCGAAGGATCGCGTGGTAATCTGCCGTTGTAGAAGCGGGAAGTGTGATTGCGGTATGCAATCATCTGTCGTGGAATTGAATTCGAAGAGGTGCAAATTGGCCGTCAGCATGATTGATACTAGCAGAATTGAAGCAATGGTGGCGCAGCTGAAAGCTGCCGCTGCGCGTGCGCAAGGCAACGTTGCTCCGATTGAAAGCATCGCCGGAGCCGAAAAACCGGCGACGCGCGTCGATTTTGCTGCCGTGTTGAAGAATTCCCTCGATGAAGTGAATTCTTCGCAGGAAAAGGCGGGGAAAATGTCCCAAAGCTTTTCCATGGGCGATGACAACATCAATCTTTCCGATGTCATGATTGCCATGCAAAAGGCAAGCATTTCCTTTCAGACAAGTGTTCAAGTGCGCAACAAGCTGGTTTCCGCTTATCGCGACATCATGACTATGCAGGTGTAGTGGTCGCGTATTGAGGGCGGGAAGGGTTTATATCCCCGCTTTTCACGCGCTGATCTTGCATCGCTGTAATAAAAAAGCTGCCAATGGCAGCTTTTTTATTTTTTCACCAACAATTCGTTAATGAGTATTGGTGAGGGCGGCGGCGGGGGCTCAAGCGAGAAGCGGATAAGCTGCTCGCGAGGCTATTACATCATGCCGGACGCCTTGGCATTTTGCTCGCGCTCCAGCTTCGTAATGAAGCGCTGAATCGCCGCCAAAACAGCGCGTGGAATGTCGACGAATTCGCAGCCGAAACGATTAACTGTTTTGCCGGAGGCCAGTTTGACTTCCTTGCAGTCGCGGATCTGCAGTTTGACGGTGACAACAGTGTTGTCGGTCATTTCCAGTGAGCAGTCTTCGTAAATACGGCCCAGAGTCGGATCGAGCAGCTTCTTTTCATCGGTGATGCCGATGCCACCGGCGCTGATGTTGTTAAGCAATGTGACGATGGTGGTAAACGAGCCGTCTTCGCGTGTCACGCGGAAAGTGCAACGCAATGGCTTGGCAATCGGGGTCGCAATGCGGAAATACTCACGGCGTTGCAGGCGAACCAAGCTGGTCGGAATGGTGATCTTGAGCGCAGGACGTTCCTGATACAGGCACTTCTGGGCTTTGTCGACGTTGAACGTAATGCGGATGTTGTTGTAGACAGCTTCGAAGCCGATGCGATTGCTTTGCAAGATACTTTCGTTGAGCATGGTGCTCGGTGCGGCATCGATCACAACGCTGTCGTCGTCGTCGTCAATATCCAGAATCGACGTGATGATGGATTCCGAGCCGCCCTTGATGAGCAGGCTCAGGAGTTGATTGCGTTCCATCATGCTGGTCAGCAATGACACAATCTCCCGTCGGGAATGTACTCGAAACGGGCTGTCGTCTTTGATCTCGTCGTTATTTGCCATCTGTGCGTCTATGCGTCTCAAATCAAAGGATGGAAGGATGAGTTTCCATCCCAAAGGGGTGTGTTGCTAATCTAACCCCTAATCATACATCACTGTGATCCAATTGCATATTTTCAATGCGATACAACCAAGCCAAAAGTTCCGCAACGGCGCGATAAAGCGCGGGAGGAATTTGCTGGTCCAGGTCGACCTGCATCAGCAATGAAACCAGTTCCTTTGATTCGTGAATATAAACACCGCTTTCCTTGGCGCGCGCAATGATGGCCTCGGCAACCAGACCGCTGCCTTTGGCCACTACCCGGGGCGCTGCCTGGTTGGTGTTGTAGGCTAGCGCGACCGCGTTCTGGAGTGGGAGATTAGGTTTTTCCATCCCGCTTCACAATCAATGAGTCAAGAGAAGAGCCTGCCGCCGCCATGGCGTCAGATAGCATGCTGCCGTTGGCGCGTAATGCGGCAGCGGTGACATCGCTGTCAGTGCGGACTTGCATGTGGATTTGCTGTCCGATCAGATGTATCGAGGCAGAAACGCTGCCCAGATTGGCAAAATTGAAGCGAACAACGCTATGCCAACTGGGCGTCGGGCCGCTGTCCGGCTCATTTTGCTGCGGTGATTCGGACGTGTCTCGATTGACTTCCCATTCCATGTGCTGGCCGGGCCAGACTTCACCATGCCAGGCGAGGCGCTGTTGCTCCAGGGCATTGAGTTGCAGATTGATGATCTGGCCGAGCTGCGTATGAGCGGGATCCGCGCTGTTGAGTAAATCCGAAGTACTGCTGCTTTGCACTTGCTGGGCAAGTTGCGCTTGGGGTTCTTTTTGCAGCTCTGAGAGCGGTCGGCGACCTTCTGCCCACGCAGCGACATGGGATTCATAGAAGGTACCACTCAATGCGATCGAGTCGTGCAGGGCGCCAGCCAGTTGAGAGGTATTTGTCGGATTGCTCACGAGCGGGGCATTGGGTTTGATGGCCGTGGGCAGGTCGCTTTCTTCTGACGCGTGCAGCAGGGCGTCAACCAGCTTGCCGGCCGGGCTGAGCGAGGTTTTAGTGCTTTCCGGGGCGGCAGGTGAATTTGGGGTTGCCTGTTTGGCGTCTTCGTCACTGAGTAAGCCGTTGCGTCCGACAATTGTAGGAAGGCCTTGCGGTGTCGTTTTGAGCGACTGCAGGTCCTTTTCCATCGCCTTGCCTGCGACACTGAGCGAGACAGAGGAGTCTTCTTCGGTGTCCGAGCTGGTTTCGGTCAGCAGGAAGGTTGGGCGCGGATCTTTGCTGACCATTGTCAGCAACAGGGAATCACCGGTTTTGGTCGCCGTCGGCAATACCATGCGGGCAGCTGTATTGGCGATTCTGACCAGATATGAGCCGTCGTTATAGGTCGACAGTACTTTGCCTTGCAGCTGTTGTCCGATGGCAATCTGAGCAAGCCTGCTAAAGGCTTCTTCTCTTGCATCTGCGACCGAAACGATCGACGTCGGCGCTACAACGGCAGCTACGGGCTGGACCGTGTTGGTGATGTCGGCCCGAGGTATCATCTTTAGCCTCGGTTGGTGCTACCGTAGGCCTTAACCAGTTTGCGTTCTGTGCTGGTGCTTTGGATGAGCGTGGCGAGCTTTTTCAGGCCCGGATCCGTCAGGTTGCGGATATCCCGATCGTCTTCGAGTATTTTTTTCAGGATTTCGATTTTGCGCTCCCGTCTGTCATCGGTCAGCGTAACGGTCGCTTCGTGTTTTTTGAGGATGTTGACAACGTGGGCGCAATCCGCCTCAAGCTTTGACAGCAAATCCCATTCTTCCCGGCGTGCCGCGGCAAGCATCTGATCGGTCAGTTCTGCAACCGCTTCGTAAAGGGAGATGACTTCTGCTCCGTCCATTATTGTGCTTTCGCGAGTATTTGTTGCGAATTGTCGTAAGGCGGCAGCTTAAGCTGCAACCTGTGCCTGATTGGTGCCGTTGGGGCCGATGGTCTCCCAGGCATCTCTCAGGCCATCCAGCAGGCCGTGAACTTCGTCCAGGATTTCTTGGGAGTTCTCGACATTGGCGGCAAACAGGCGGCGGCCCATGTATTCGTAGAGTGCGTCCAGATTCAGAGCGATTTCGCCGCCGACGTTTTTATTCAGGCTGGCGCGCAGACCGCTTTCGATGATCAGGATCGCCTGGGTGATCGATTCCCCTTTTTTCTTGATATCGCCGGCACTCATGTATTTTTGGCCCATGGCAATCGCTACCAAGGCGCCATCGAACAGCATGGTGATCAGCTTATGCGGACTCGCTGCGACGACACCAGTCTCTACGCCAATATTTGCGTAAGCATTTGCGCCACGTTGCATGGTTCCGAACATTATCTTCTCCCGCGTTCAATATAACAATTAGCTAGCCTTTGGCAGATTTGCCAACTGTTGTGTCAGGTAGCTTTGTGTCGCCGCCATGCTGGCCAGTGTGACGTTCAGCGCATTGAACTGGGTCGTGTACTGGTCTTGCATGTTGCTCAAGCGTGTGTTGATCACAGTCTGGCGATCCGTATTGATCTTCAGGCTGGCTTGCAAACCCTTGGTCTTAGTATCAATGATACCGCCATCTGCGAGAAAACCATTTACTAAGGTTTGCAAATTGGTCAGCACACCGTTAGTACCTGTTGTATTTGCCGTTCCGTCGGCATTGGTGCCGGCGGTAGAAGTGAACAAATTGGCAATGCCAGCGAAGTTATTGGTCGTTGCGGTTGTCAGTTTCGCAGCATCAAGTGCCAGCGTACCGTCTTTTTGGAAGCCGATGCCAATATCGGTCAGCGAACTGATGCCATTGCCGCCAGCGACGCTTCCGAGCAGAGCACTGCGCAACTGGCTCAGCATGCTCTGGACGGATGACTCGCTCGCCAAGGGCGACGAAGTACCCGCCTGGCCTGGCGTTGTCGACGGCGTTTGTTGTGTCAGTCCGGTAATCGCTTTGGCCAAGGCATTGTAAGCCGAGACAAAAGTGTTTGCGGTGCTGGCAATGCCGCTGGTGTCGTTGCTGATGTTGAGCGTAAAGTTGTCCGACGCAGTAGTTACTTTGGTGAGGTTCAGCGTCACACCGGAAATCGCATCGGTTACCTTGTTGGTCGGGCTGGTAACGCTCACGCCGTCAATGCTGAGTTTGGCGTCTTGTGCTGCCTGCAACTGACCCATGGTGCTCCCGGTCAACGTCGCAAAGTCACCTGTGCCAGTCAGCGATACCGGGCTGGTTGCGCCAGTGCCGGAAGGTGTAAGAACCAGATGATCATTGGTGCCATCATTGGTGATGGTCGCCGTAACACCTGCATTTGCCGTATTGATGGCGTCGCGGACGTTTTGTAAAGTCTTGCCGGCGCCGCTTAACGGAATGGTGGTAGTTGTGCTGCCGACATTCAGCGTCAGGCCGCCTGCTGTTGCGTCGAAAGTCTGGCCGGTCGCGACGTTTGGCGAGGTGTATTTTCCGCTCGGGTCAAAAGACAGTGCGGAATAATCACCTGTTCCGGTAACGCGTATCGAGTTGGCTGAGCCGCTGTCTTTGGCTGCAATCACCAAGTGAGCGCTAGTGCCATCGCTAACGATGGTTGCGCTAACGCCTGCATCACTCGCATTGATGGCGTCGCGCACGCCGGCAAGAGTATTTGTGGTCGGCTTGATGATCGCAGTAGAGCCATTGCCGGTCTTGATCGCCAGAATACCGGAGCTAAATGTCGCGCTGGACGAAAAACCGGTTGAGGTAATTTTTTGCGCTTGCGCCAGCTGAGAGACGGAGATCGTATAGTTGCCTGAGGCCGCTACCGTCGCATCGCGAGGTGCCTGGATCTGCGTTACGGTGCTTGGCGTGGCGCTGCTTGGATCATAAGCCAGTGCGGACAAGCTGTTGTTCGCTTGAACCTTGATCGTGTTTGCGGTACCGGCAGTATTTGACTCCAGTACCAGATGGTCGCCGGTGCCGTCGGTCGTAATGCTGGCGGTAACGCCGGTTTTCGCTGCGTTGATCGCATCGCGCACACCGGAAATTGTCGCGTTGGCTTGTAATGTGACAAACGTAGGTGGATTGGTACCGACCTTGATCGCAATGGAGTCGCCCGCATTGAAGACCTGTGAGCTGGTGAAGCCTGCCGATTGAATTTTTTGCGCGAGTAACTTTGTCGAATCGTCGGTATTGACGTCGGCGGTGAACGGGTCAGTAGTAAGGGTTGTGCCCGTTCCACTGTTGGATACAGAAGACTTTTGCGAGCTGAAACTTGCCGCCGTGAGGCCGTTCAGTGCACTTTGATATGAGGAGATCGTGCTTTTGAGGCTGCCGTAGGCAGAGATAAGACTGTTGTAGCTGCTGGCCTGTTTTGTCAAAGGATCGAGAACGGTACTTTCCGCACTCATCAACTTTGAAACAAGCGTAGCAACGTCTAGGGGGCCGGCCGAAGTGGTGATTGTTCCGGTGGAAGTGGCCATGAGATCTCCTGATTTCTAAATGCAAATGCGATGTGCTGATGACAGAAGCCCAGGCGACGAACGCTTAACCGGGTGTACTTCGGTATGACTCTTGACTTATCCGCGAATGGCTTCCGGTACTACTCAACACATACGAGTTGATATAAATCCGCTATGAATTGCCGATGCGAAATATAACATGCGTAAAAATTCTATTTACGCATGAATATCTCTAGTGCCCCAGCAGTTCGTACCAGACTCAAACTTTGTGATTGATCAACAAGCCTTGCAGTTTGTCGATCGACTTCGCGATTTCAATTGCTTCCTGGCTTGGAATCTGGCGAAGAACAGTATTGTCTGCCGTATCAATGACCTTGATAACTGTCTTGCCGCTATCTTGATCTTTTGAAAAAGTGATTGCCGATGCATTCTTGCTTGCGAAGTCATTCAATTTTTCTACAGCGTTTGCTACATCAGCCTCGCTGGAGCGTTGCGACTGCGGTGTTGCCGCAGGTGCAACAGTCGATACCACCGGATCTGGTTTTGTAGTTGAAGTCTGGGTTGGCGTGTAAGAGCCAGAATCACCAGCTGCAGTAATATTAAGTGGGGAAATCGACATGGTGTTACTCCCTTAAAGGAAACGTGCGGAGAATACGTACGCATACATATTCCCCGCACTTTCATCCTACATAGCTCTTAAGACTATTTCAACAGCGACAGGACGCTTTGCGGTGCAGAGTTCGCCTGCGACAGCATCGCCGTACCTGCTTGTTGCAGAATTTGCGCACGTGTGAGGTTCGCAGTTTCTGACGCGTAGTCTGTATCCATGATACGGCTGCGCGATGCAGTGATGTTTTCGCTCGAAATCTGCAAGTTGCTGATGACGGCGCTGAAGCGGTTTTGAACTGCGCCGAATTCTGCGCGCTTGGACGAGATCAGGTTGATCGCGTTGTCCAGGTTCTTGATCGCCTTTTGTGCATCGCTTTGTGCCGATGGATCAGCAATTGCCTTATCCAGGGACAGTTTAGCTGTGTCGATTGCTGCTTGCAGAGTCACAGCCGATGCCGCCAGTGCCGACGAAGTCATTGTCGAACCAGTTGCGAACAGGCTATCCAGAGCAGCTTTAGCCGAAGTGTAAGTCACTTGAGCAGCGTCAACCGAAGTTGTTGTGCCCAGACCGATCAGGCCGGAAGCGCTTGTGCCGATAACCTTGGCCATGGTCTTGTCGTTGGACAAGTCGGAAAGGGAGATGCTGATTTGGTCGTTCAGCTTGTTGTCGGTAACGTTGGCGCCGACTTGGAAAGTCAGTGTCAAGGAAGCCGAAACGTTAGCGTTGTCCGAACCTGTACCTGCGCTGGCGCCGGAACCGATACCTGTGAACAGGTTTTGGCCGTTGAAGCTTGTGCCGTTCAGAACGCGGAAAGTTTCGTCCGACAGTTGCTTGTATTCGTCGTTCAGCGTTTTACGATCTTGTGCGCTGTTCGAGCCGTTAGCTGCTTGAACTGCCAGTTCACGCATACGTTGCAGGTTGTCGGTGACTGTGCTCAGTGCGCCTTCAGCGGTTTGAGCCAGGGAGATACCATCGTTGGCGTTACGTTGCGCAACTGCCAGGCCTTTGACCTGAGCATTCATGCGGTCGGCAATTGCCAAGCCTGCAGCATCGTCCTTGGCGCTGTTGACGCGCAAGCCGGAAGACAAACGTTGAATCGAAGTATTCAACGACGATTGCGACATATTCAAATTGCGTTGCGTGTTAAGCGACGCAATATTGGTATTAATGACTGATGCCATGTTAATTCTCCTAAGATTTGAGGCCGATAAATCCGAGTTTCAGTGCTTAACTTTGGTTTTTACCTAAAGCCTCAGGCGTTCAAACCGCTGTTGTTAGCTATATCGGACGGTATCGGAAAAAGTTTAATGTTTATCGCAAAAATTTTTTTCCAATGCTGTCCGACCTAAAACTGCGTGCTTCTATACGTCAAGCAGATCTTATTTCGACGCTATTTAGGAAAACTTTAGTGGGTATTTTTGTAAAAGTTCCCGAAATGTTCGGAGCCGTAGGTGCATTGCGCCATGACTAAATATTGGCGCAATGCAATAGAGAGAGGCTAAGTCTTTGATTGGCTGAGATTTTGTCTCTTTTTATCTCTGAATGCGGCAAGTTCTGATGATACTTTGGCAATCACGGAGGGCCAGTCCCCGCGCGCCGGCTGACGGAAAAGACGCATGCTTGGATACCAAGGGGAATCTTCGCGATCGGTTAGCCAGCGCCAGTCCGGTGTATGCGGTAGCAATGTCCATATTGGTCTGCCGAGTGCCCCGGCAAGATGGACCACCGAAGTGTCGACGCTGATAATCAGATCGAGATTGGCCATGGCAGCGGCTGTATCGGCGAAATCATTAAAGTCGTCGCCAATATTGAAAATTGGCAATTCCTTTGGCAGTTTGCCCAGTTCCGGGGTCGCATGGCCCTTCTGGATTGAAAAGAATTTGACGCCGGGGACATTTAATATGGGCGCAAATGTGTCCAACGGGATCGAACGCTTGCGGTCATTGCCGTGTTCCGGATTGCCGGCCCAGACAAAGCCGACGCGCAAATCAGTTTTACTGCCTGACAGGGCGTCTATCTTGTCGGCCCATTTTGTGATGTCGGCTGGATCAGCTGATAGATAGAATGGGTATGAGGGAATATCTTCAACATGATCAGTTCCAAGGGCATGTGGCAAGCTCATTAATACATAGGCGCAGTCACACTTCGGCAGCGGGTCGTTTTCTCTGACTAGCGTGATTTGGTTCGAAACGCTGCGGAATAGGCGGGCGAGCGGATCTTTGACGTGCAATGCCACGCGCGCACCCTTTGCCAGTAGCGTGTGGACATAGCGCACAAACTGAATGCTGTCACCGAAGCCTTGCTCATGCATCAGCAGAATGTATTTGCCCTCCAGTGAGGATTTGCCATCCCATTTTGGGATGATGTCGAATAACTTGTGGATCAGTTTGTAGACATAGCGGCGTTCCTTAACGGTCAGTCGACTCTCGTGGTTGGCCCAGCCCTCCTTCAGGTCGCCTGCCAATAGTTGTCCAAGTGCAAGATTGTGTTGCGCGGTCATGTAGTTGGGTTTGAGGGCAAGGGCCTCGATAAAGTACGGAAGGGACGTCTTTGTTTCTCCATGGTCGTACATGGTGGCGCCGATATTATTCAGTGTCACCGGATGCTTTGGGTCAATTGCCAAGGCGCGATGGAATAGCTCCATGGCCTCTTCGTAGCGATCCTGGTTTGAAAAATAGCTTGATGCCAGCTTGGTATAGCTATTCGGGTCTTTTGGGGCGAGCTCGATGACGCGTGCGTAGTGCTCGTTCGCTTTGTCAAAGTCCTTCAGCTTTATATAAGTGTCTGCAATTTTGTATTGTGCGTAGATATCGGTAGGGTCCAATAGTAGCGACGTTTTATGGCACTCCAGGGCGTCGTTGAGCATATTCATTTCTTGAAATGCAATGCCAAGATTGGTATGTGCCGGGGCAAAATTTATTTGAAGCTCCATTGCCTTCAGCAAGATGCCTACGGCTTCCTGGTACCTTTTTGCGTCAATCAGGGCTTTTCCGAGATGAGATAGCGGGCCCGGTGCATCGGGTGCACGCCTCGCAGCTTCCTCAAAATACGCAATGGACGCATCTGCATCATTCTTTTCATGCAGTGCATTCGCCAGCCCGGTACGGGCTTGTTTGTTCTCAGTATCGATCTGGATGGCTTCTTCGTAGATGGCAATGGCCTCATCGACGCGGTCTTGATTGAGGAGTGCACCACCCAGATTGGTCAGGTATTCGGCATTTTTGGGGTCGGCTTGCAGTGCTTTGCGGAACGCTTTTTCTGCTTCTACATAGCTATTCTCGTGAATTGCGATCAGCCCCCATGCGTGATTGGCGAATACGAGGTTGGGGGCACGCTTCAATATTTGAGCGCAGAGGGCTTTGGCGTCGGCGACTTTGTGATCGTCCAGCAAGCTAAGGCATTCACGAACGGCAAGCAAATCTTTGAGGTTGTGAGAAGTGTTTTTGACTGGCTTGTTGCTGCTACGCGTTGACATTGGAAATCCTTGGCAGATGATGACGTCTCAGGCGATCGTCCGCATTCCATGCGTTGCAGGAGGGGGGGGATGCCATTGCGACGGCGCAATTAATCAGTGCATATCATATGATGCAATTTCTCATTTGATTGTGCAAACAGACGTAAAAAAGCCCGCAATTTGCGGGCTGTACACATTTTAAGAGAGATGCGCGCTATCAGTTCCAGCTGCGCATCAAGCCGACCGCAAGGCCTTCCAGCGCGAAGTTGTCCTCTTCTGCCGAGACTTTGATGATGTTGAAATCGGGATTTTCCGGTAGCAGCTCAATCAGTGAGCCGGTCTTGCGATAACGTTTGACCGTGACATCATCACCCAATCGGGCGACCACGATCTGGCCGTTGCGAGCCTGGTCGGTCTTTTTAACGGCCAGCAGATCTCCATCAAGGATGCCGGCGTCACGCATCGACATGCCGCGCACCTTCAGCAAGTAATCTGGTTTGGCTGAGAACAGGGCTGGGTCAACGTTGTAGTTGCTCTCTATATGTTCTTGCGCCAGGATCGGTGAGCCGGCGGCGACCCGGCCGACCAGCGGAAGTGACAGTTGCATCAGGGCAGGATGGGGTAGCGCCATCTGGCGACCGCTGCTTGTCAGTGACGACAAAGAGTTGTCCCGCAGGCGAATGCCGCGTGATGTCCCGGGGGAGATTTCGATAGCCCCTTTTCGCGCCAGCGCCTGCAGATGTTCTTCAGCCGCGTTGGCGGACCGAAAGCCTAGCTCTGTTGCTATCTCTGCGCGCGTCGGGGGAAAACCCGTATTTTCGATGGCGTCTTTGATCAGATTCAGGATCTGTTCCTGGCGAGCGGTCAGTTTGAGCATGTGGGCTTTCGGGAAGTTATGCTGGTTGCATAAACAGTCTGTATTTTTATACAGTTATAAGGCAGTGTCAATCTGCAATATTGAAATCATGTCATCGGTCAAAAGGTATGTTGCGGGCGGTAATCCAACAGCAAATGCCTGAATGTATTGAGGTTTTTGGCTTAGTGTTGTATGATTGCGGGCTTTCCTGTTCCCACACTCGTCTTGACGCCGAGGTGGGCGATTTGTTAATCAGTCCATAAAGGAGTCTACATGCGTCATTATGAAATCGTATTTATCGTCCATCCGGACCAAAGCGAGCAAGTTCCAGCGATGATCGAGCGTTACAAGGGCATCGTTACTGCACGCGGCGGCAAGATTCACCGTGTCGAAGATTGGGGCCGTCGTCAATTGGCGTACCAAATCCAAAAACTGGCAAAAGCGCACTACGTTTGCCTGAATATCGAAGTTGACGGCGAAACTCTGGCCGAAATCGAAACCGGCTTCAAGTTCAACGATGCTGTGTTGCGTCACCTGACAGTCAAGATGAAGAAGGCCGAAACCGGTCCTTCGCCAATCCTGAAGGCTGTTCAAAAGGAAGATGCAGCAAAGAGCAATCGCGCAGAAGCACCAGCAGCCTAATTGCTGACGCTGCGATAGAAAAGTACCAGGGAGAGTGAACCAGTTTCAGTTTGTTGCCATCATCGCCGAACGTGACGTTATACGTTACACCCCGGCGGGCATACCGGTAGTGACTGCAAAACTGCAGCACCAGTCGGAACAAGCGGAAGCAGGCATCAAAAGGTTGGTCGAGTTTGAAATTACTGCATTCGCTGCAGGCGAAATTTCAGGCCGGCTTAATCGGGCCGGTCTCGGCGAGATGCTTAAATTCACCGGCTTCATGGCACGTAGAAATCGCAACAGCAAAAGCCTCGTGTTTCACATCGTTGATTTTGAATCTGTAGTTTAGAACCACTCAATTTTAGATATCAGGAGCCTCACATGGCATTCGGTAAAAAGTTCGATAAAAGCAAGTTGAAGCAAAAACGCCAACAGCAAAACCCGCTGTTCAAGCGCAAAAAATTCTGCCGTTTCACAGCAGCAGGTGTTGAGCAAGTCGATTACAAAGATGTCGACACTCTGAAGGATTTCGTGCAAGAAAACGGCAAGATCATGCCAGCACGTCTGACCGGCACCAAAGCACACTATCAGCGTCAAGTTGACACAGCGATCAAACGTGCACGCTACCTCGCGTTGCTGCCGTACACTGATCTGCACAACGCCTAATTGACGACGAGATATAGGAGAAAAATATGCAAGTTATTCTGTTGGAAAAAGTCGTTAATCTCGGTGGCCTGGGTGAAGTTGTCCGCGTCAAAGACGGTTATGCACGTAACTTCCTGATCCCGCAACGCATGGCTCGCCGTGCTACAGCAACAGCGATCGCTGAATTCGAAGCGAAGCGCGCTGAGCTGGAAAAAGCAGCCGCTGAAAAGCTGGCGGCAGCACAAGCTCAAGGCGAAAAGCTGAGCGGCCTGACTGTTCAAATCTCGCAAAAGTCTGGTGTTGACGGTCGTTTGTTCGGTTCGGTTACCAACTTTGACATCGCTGACGCGCTGGCAAAGCAAGGTTTCCCTGTTGAAAAGTCGCAAGTCCGCCTGCCACAAGGTCCGTTCAAGACCGTTGGTGAGCACGCTGTTTCGGTTGCTTTGCATACCGACGTCGTTGTTGACGTGACTGTTGCTGTCGTGGGCGAGCACGCGTAATTTACGCTGAATTCGTTTCATGTACTGAATAAAGAAGCCGGGTTCGCCTGGCTTTTTTATTGTGTCGGATTTGGCTCCTTACCCTGAGGGCAAACCGGCAAAAAGCTTTACTGTATTTCGATTGTCAAAACCGGCTAAATTCGCCGCCGCTCCTGAAGCGACCACTCTTAGCAGGTATAATGCGCGCCATGAACGCATCTTCCGATCCGCAAATAGAATCCCTGCGTGTCCCACCGCACTCCATCGAAGCCGAACAATCCGTCCTGGGTGGTTTGATGCTGGACAACGCTGCGTGGGACCGTATCGCTGACTTTGTCAGTGCGGACGATTTTTATCGTTACGATCACCGCATTATCTTTCAGCACATCGTCAAGCTGATCAACGAAAGCAAGCCTGCGGACGTCATTACCGTCTACGAGGCGATGTCGACCAGCGGCAAGGCCGAAGAGGTTGGTGGCTTGAGTTATCTTAATGCGCTGGCGCAAAACACACCGTCTGCAGCCAATATCCGCCGTTACGCTGAAATCGTTCGCGACCGCGGTGTGCTCCGCAAACTGATTACCGTCTCCGACGAAATCTCCGGCGATGCCTTTAATCCGCAAGGCAAGAACGTCAAGCAAATGCTCGACGAAGCGGAATCCAAGATTTTTGCCATTGCCGAAGAAGGCTCGCGCGGCGCGCAGGGCTTCCTGGCGATTCAGCCCTTGCTGACCCAAGTGGTCGAACGCATCGATGAACTGTACAACCGCGACAGCACCAGTGATATTACCGGTGTGCCAACAGGCTTCATCGATCTCGACAAGATGACTTCCGGCTTGCAGCCAGGCGATCTGATCATCGTCGCAGGCCGTCCTTCGATGGGTAAAACCGCGTTTTCCATTAACATCGGTGAAAACGTTGCCATCGACAGCGGGTTGCCGGTTGCTGTGTTCTCCATGGAAATGGGCGGCGCTCAGCTCGCGATGCGTATGTTGGGCTCGGTAGGCCGTCTTGACCAGCATCGTCTGCGTACCGGCCGTCTGATTGATGAAGACTGGCCACGCCTGACGCACGCCATCCAGAAGATGAACGATGCGCAGTTCTACATCGATGAGACCCCAGCATTGAGCCCGATTGAGTTGCGTGCACGCTCGCGTCGTCTGGCGCGCCAATGCGGTAAGCTCGGCCTTATCATCATCGACTACTTGCAACTGATGTCCGGTAACGGCGGCAGCAACAGTGGTGAAAACCGCGCCTCCGAAATTTCCGAAATTTCGCGAAGCCTGAAGGGTCTCGCCAAAGAGCTGAATTGTCCGGTGATCGCTTTGTCCCAGTTGAACCGTGCGCTCGAACAACGCCCGAACAAACGTCCCGTGATGTCCGACTTGCGTGAATCTGGCGCTATCGAGCAGGATGCTGACGTTATTTTGTTCATTTACCGGGATGAAGTTTACAATCCGGATTCGCCAGACAAAGGCACCGCCGAAATTATCATCGGTAAGCAACGTAACGGCCCGATCGGCAGTATTCGCCTTGCCTTCCTGGGGCAATTTACCAAGTACGACAACTACGTCGGTAGTCTGGCCTCGCCATACGGCGGCGACTGATATTCTGACGCTTGGGTTCATCGTCGGGGTTACCCGGGTGGACAAATGCAGGCAATGAAGGTCGCCTAAAAAGCGATCCTTATTGTGTAAGTGCAGCACTAATTAATCATAAGAGAGTGGAACATGTTTGGACGCCTGATGCCCACCGAGGGCAAATTTTTTGATCTCTTCAACCAGCACGCTGAATTGGGTGTGAAATGTGCCAAGGAAATGGTCGCATTGATGACCAATTTCGACGATCTGGAAATTCGCGTGCATGCGATCGAGACCCTGGAAAAGCAGGCCGATAAAGTCACTCACAACACGATTGAGTTGCTGCACAAGACCTTCATTACACCGCTTGATCGCGACGACATTCATCAGCTGATTACGCGCATGGATGACATCCTCGACTTGCTGGAAGACGGCGCGCAGACCATTTCGCTTTACGACATCAAGGCCATTACGCCTGAAGCCAAGCGCTTGGCGGAACTCTGTCTGGCCTGTGCGGAGAAGGTCAAAGCGGCTGTCGGCTTGCTGCACAACATGGACAACTCGCGTCAGATCCTCGCCATCTGCGAAGAAATCGACCGTTTCGAATCGGATGCCGATCACGTCATGCGCGCCGCGATGTCTAAATTGTTCCGCGATGAGCCGGACGTACGCAATCTGATCAAGCTCAAGGCGATCTACGAAATTCTGGAAACCGTTACCGATCGTTGCGAAGACGTCGCCAACATCATCGAAGGCATCATCGTTGAAAATGCCTGATTTTCATCATTGAGCGCCATTGATTGCGCGGGTTTCAATGCCCGCGCAATCCGATGTTGCCGATGCCTCTCAAGATAACGGTTCATTCATGCATACAGTTCAAATTAGTTTTCACATCCTCGCGTTGTTGATTGTCCTGGCGCTGCTGTTCGATTTCATGAACGGTTTTCATGATGCGGCGAATGCGATCGCGACGGTGGTTTCCACCGGCGTATTGCGCCCGCAGACGGCGGTGGCAATGGCGGCATTCTTCAACTTGGCCGCAGTCTTCGTCTTTCACCAGCTTCACGTTGCGGCTTCTGTCGGCAAGGGGACAATTGATCCGGCTGTGGTCGATCATGTCGTGGTGTTCGGGGCGCTGGTCGGTGCGATTTTTTGGAATCTTGTGACCTGGTACTACGGTATTCCTTCGTCGTCCTCGCATGCGCTTATCGGTGGTCTGGTAGGTGCCGCAGTCGCCAAAGCTGGTACGGGTTCGCTGGTGGCATCCGGCCTGATCAAGATCGTTATCTTCATCGTGCTGTCGCCGTTGCTGGGCTTTATCCTGGGTTCCATCATGATGTTGCTGGTGTCATGGATCTTCGTGCGCTCGACGCCACGAAAGGTTGACGGCTGGTTCCGCCGCGCACAGTTGCTGTCTGCTTCGATGTATAGCCTGGGGCACGGCGGCAATGACGCGCAGAAGACCATCGGCATCATATGGATGTTGCTGATTGCATCAGGTTATTCCGGCACAGACAATCCACCGATGTGGGTCATCATCAGCTGCTATTGCGCCATCAGCCTTGGCACCTTGTTCGGCGGCTGGCGCATCGTCAAGACCATGGGCCAGAAGATTACCAAGCTCAAGCCGGTAGGCGGCTTCTGTGCGGAAACCGGCGGCGCCATTACCTTGTTCATCGCCACCGCAATGGGCGTGCCGGTCTCGACCACACACACCATCACCGGCGCGATCGTCGGTGTCGGGGCATCGCATAAGATGTCGGCGGTGCGCTGGGGTGTGGCAGGCAATATTGTGTGGGCCTGGATATTCACGATTCCGGCATCGGCTTTCGTCGCCGCGATCGCCTGGTGGATCGGTATGCATATCCTGTAAGCAGATAATCTCAACGGACAATAAAAAAGCCACCTTGCGGTGGCTTTTTTATTTGCTGCATGCTTCTTGCTGCGATACTGCCTTACAAGACGTCGCTGGCGTGATCTGCCAGACGTGAGCGTTCGCCGCGCGCCAAGGTGACATGGCCGCTATGCGACCAGCCCTTGAAGCGATCAACTACATAGGTCAGACCGCTGGAACCTTCGGTCAGATAAGGTGTATCGATCTGCGCGATGTTGCCCAGACAGACGATCTTGGTGCCCGGACCTGCACGGGTGACCAGCGTCTTCATCTGCTTTGGCGTCAGGTTTTGCGCTTCGTCGATGATCAGGAACTTGTTGACGAAGGTACGGCCACGCATGAAGTTCAGCGACTTGATCTTGATGCGCGAGCGGATCAGGTCTTGCGTCGCCGCGCGCCCCCATTCGCCGGCGTCGCCGTCGGACTTGTTCAATACTTCCAGATTGTCGTCGAAGGCGCCCATCCACGGCCCCATCTTTTCTTCTTCCGTACCAGGTAAGAAGCCAATGTCTTCGCCCACCGGTACCGTGACGCGGGTGACGATGATTTCATTGTAGTTCTTGGTTTCCAGTACTTGCGCCAGGCCTGCCGCCAACGCCAGCAAGGTTTTGCCGGTACCAGCCTGGCCGAGCAGGGTGACGAAATCACATTCCGGATTCATCAGCAGGTTCAGCGCGAAGTTTTGCTCACGGTTACGTGCCGTGATGCCCCAGACGCTGTTCTTGGTGTGGCCGTAATCGCGCAGCGTTTGCAGAACGGCAGTCTTGCCGTTGATCTGCGTGACCTGACCGTAGAAGGCCGGCTCGCCGTTCTTCGGCTCGATGAAGACAAACTGGTTCATCAACATCGATGGCACGTGAGGGCCGGTCACACGATAGAAGGTGCAGCTGGTGCCGTGCTTGTTTTCCTGCCAGGACTCCATTCCTTTGCCATGCTTGGTCCAGAAGTCGTCCGGCAATTGCTGGATACCCGAGTACAGCAGATCGGTATCTTCCAGCACGTGATCGTTGAAGTAATCTTCTGCCGGCAAGCCGATGGCACGTGCTTTGATGCGCATGTTGATGTCTTTCGACACCAGCACGACAGGGCGCTCGGGATACTGTTGATCCAGGGCGCGTACCACGCCGAGAATCTGATTGTCGGCTTTGCCTTCCGGCAGGCCGTCAGGCAGCTTGGCGTTCTGCAGTTTGGTCTGGAAGAACAGGCGGCCCTTGGCATCCTTATTCCCCAGTTTTGACAGTGGGATACCCAGGTCGATGGCATCTTCAGCGATGTCACTGACCAGCGCGTCGAGCGAGCGGGAAATCTGGCGGGCATTGCGAGCGACTTCCGACATGCCCTTCTTGTGGTTGTCCAGCTCTTCCAGCGTGATCATCGGCAGATAGATGTCGTGTTCCTCAAAGCGGAACAGCGAAGTCGGATCATGCATCAGCACGTTGGTGTCCAGCACGAACAGTTTTGACATGCCGAGCTTGTCGGCGGTGCGGCTGGTGGTCGATTTTGCACGCGATTCAACGGCCTTCGGCGCTGCGCGTGGTTTTTCGACCGGGCTCTTGCCGGTGATCTTGGCTTGTGGCGCCTGCGGAATCGCCTTGGCGACAGCAGGAAGGGCAGCAGGTGCGACAGGTTCTACTAATGCGATATGTGGTTTGACAGGTTTACCGCGTTCGGCCTTGGGATAGTCTTTGGGTGCTAATAAAGCAGCTGGTTTACTCGGCAGTTTGGGCAGGGGCATCAGAACCTCGGTAGTGAATGGAGAAAAAATGCCGCTTTGTCAGAGCGAACAGGTATTGCAGGAGGAACAAACAACGAAGTACGACTGCCGCTAATAAAACCCTTCTTGGTACAGGCATGCATCGCCGACGGATGCAGGAAAAGAGGAAGGAGGGCTTGATTAGTGGGAGAACTAAGGGCGTTGAACAAGACACCGTCAGTGGAGTGATGCGGCGCTGCCATCGGCGTCGGGCTGGCAGCGCTAAATTGCAAAGTAAAAAAGCCGTTTTGGCAGGTGCGCGACCTGATCCAAAAACGGCTTCTAAAAAACGGTTTTCTATTTGAATTCAAAGGCTTATCTAAAATAACCGCATCTTTCGGCTCGCTGCGGCAAAATGACTCTTCAGATCGATTTTGCCACCGCTCCGGGAAACGTCGTCTGTCGTGAGGAAACGTTTCTTAAGCAATTGTCTTCACAAAATCCAGCACCTCGTCGACATGCGATGGCACCTTCACTCCACGCCATTCTTTCACCAATGTGCCCGCGCCGTCAATCACAAACGTAGTACGTTCGACGCCGCGAACTTTTTTGCCGTACATGTTCTTCATTTTCATGACGTCGAACATGATGCACATCGTTTCATCAGGGTCGGAGATCAGCTCAAATGGCATGTCCAGCTTGGCTTTGAAGCCTTCGTGCGATTTCAGGCTGTCACGGCTGATGCCGAAGATTTCCGTATTGTGCTTCTGGAATTCCGGGTACTTGTCGCGGAATTCGAGGCCCTCTGTGGTACAGCCTGGCGTGTTGTCTTTTGGATAAAAGTACAGCACCAGATTCTTGCCCTTGTAGTCCGACAGCGAGAAGGTCTTGCCGCTGGTCATCGCTGCGGAAAAGTCAGGCACGGTTTTGTTCAGTATGGATGGTGTGTCGTCAGTCAAAGTAGCGCCCCGAGGTAAGTGTTCGTATTGTGTTGTCGAGAGTGATGGCAATCATGCCGCCTGCAGGATCATGTCTCCGGAGCGTCCCGGCAATTCGCCCCAGGCAATGGGAAGAATCGGCAAGACATCGTCTTTGACGGTCTGGTAATAGTCACCCATGGAGACCAGATCGTAACCTTGCGCGCGCCAGCCAAGCAGCAATTGCTCGAAGATGGGGGCAAGTTTCTGTCCTTCAAGTTCTGCATGCAGCGTAAAGACATGGTCTCGCATTTGCCGTTCGGTCAGTCGCAACAGCATAGCTGCGACATTTGACGTATCCATGACAACGCCGTTAATGGTGCGACCGAGCAGTTCGTCCAGCGTTGGCAAGGTGGTTGGCAACTGCACGCAGGACGAGGTCTTGCCTTGCACGGACAAGCGATGCGGGCCGGCAGAGGTATCTTCCAGCGAACCGTCTTCCTTCAACACGGCGCGTCCGTCGGACGAGTAGGCGATACCGAATTCGTCCAGTTGTGCGAACGCGTAGTCGTTCATCTGCCAGCCGGCGGCGCCATGCGTACCAGGTGTGTGGCCGAAGATGTCATGGAAACGTGCATACGAGCGCTGCATGACTTCCTGCGTCCACGCCGCATCGCGGATGCGGACATTGTCTTGCCAGACGCGGTGGTCCCAGGTGTGAATGCCACATTCGAAGCCTGCGTCACGTACCGCACGCATGTAGTTGCCGCAGGTCTTGCCGATATCCGGTGCCGGCAGCAGGGTGCCATACATCAGCGTCTTGATACCGTAATGTTCGACCACGGAGGTGCGCGATACCTTGCTGAAGAAGCCGGGGCGGAATACTTGTTTTAACGCCCATCCGGTATGGTCGGGGCCAAGCGAAAACAGGAAGGTCGCGTTGGCGCCATGACGCAGCAGTTGCTGAACCAGATTGGGAACGCCTTCGCGTGTGCCGCGATAGGTATCGGCGTCAATTTTGAGAGTGATCTGAGGCAAGGCGTCTTGCTTTCTTGATGGGGAAAATGATTGCAGCCTGCCGTGAAGAAGAACGAAGGGCAGATCCGATTGCCGGATGCCTAAATTGTGGCACGAAAGGCGCAGCGAATAAACCCATTTTGAGGATTCATTCGTATTTGCTCAAGCTGTGAGGAAAGCGAGAAGAGGATAGCGCGAAAAAGTGGAACTGCTTCGCGAAGGGAGAATAGGCGCAGAAATGAAAAAAGGATCCGCTTGAATGAGCGAATCCCTTTTTGTCAGACCATCGAAATGCTTAGTCGACCAGTGCGCGCGCTTCGGCCACTTGACCGCGGTAAGCGTCGAAAATATTGCGCAGGGTGTCGGCCATGGTGAAGGTCGGCTTCCAGTTCAATTCTTCGCAAGTATTGGTGATCTTTGGCACGCGATTTTGCACGTCCTGATAACCCTTGCCGTAGTAGGCAGTGGAAGTGGTTTCCACCAGTTTCACCTGCTTGGCGGAATCGGCGTATTCAGGATATTCGGTAGCCAGCTTCAACATCATGTCGGCCAGATCTTTGATCGAATAGTTGTTGGTCGGGTTGCCGATGTTGTAGATCTTGCCGGTAGCGATGCCGCCTTCGTTGGCGATGATCTTCATCAGCGCATCGATACCGTCATCGATGTAAGTAAAGGCGCGCTTTTGCTGGCCACCGTCAACCAGCGAAATGTTCTCGCCGCGGACGATGTGACCGAAGAATTGTGTCACGACGCGCGAGCTGCCTTCTTTCGGTGTGTGGATCGAATCCAGGCCGGCGCCGATCCAGTTGAACGGACGGAACAGGGTGAAGTTCAGGTTGTCTTCCATGCCGTAGCCCCAGATCACGCGATCCATGAGCTGTTTGGAGCAGGAGTAGATCCAGCGCGGCTTGTTGATCGGGCCGCAGATCAGTTCGGACTCTTCGGAATCGAATTCGTCGTCATGGCACATACCATAAACTTCCGAAGTCGACGGGAACACCAGATGCTTGCCGTACTTGGCGGCTGCACGCACGATTGGCAGGTTGGCTTCGAAGTCCAGTTCGAACACGCGCAGCGGCTTGTTGACGTAGGTCGACGGTGTCGCGATGGCGACCAGCGGCAGGATGACGTCGCACTTCTTGACGTGGTACTCAACCCATTCCTTGTTGATCGTGATGTCGCCTTCGAAGAAGTGCATACGCGACTTGTACGCCTCGTTTTCCAGAATGTCGGTGATACGGTCGGTCATCATGTCCATGCCATAGACGTGCCAGTCTGTGGTTTCCAGAATGCGCTTGGACAAGTGGTGGCCGATGAAGCCGTTGACGCCGAGGATGAGGACTTTTTTCATAATAAGTGGGCGGCTTAGACAGCCATGTATTTCAGATAATTGTTAAGAGAGACATCCTGATCGTTGATCTGGATGCCCAGGATTTGCAAATAGTTGCCGTCACCGCAGCGTGCGTAGAGGCGGCCGCCTTCAAAGAACTTGTCTTGTGCGCCGTGCGACCTTTCCAGTGTCGGACGGGCAGAGGCTGGGACCATTCGCGTTCTCACCAGCGTGATTTTATCACCTGAGATTTCTTCAAAGGCGCCGGGATAAGGAGGTGCGACGGTTCTGACCAGATTATGCACGTGTTGTGCAGGCTTTTTCCAGTCGATACGGCCATCTTCCGGCTTACGGCCACCGAAGTAACTGCCCTTAGTCAGATCGTTCGGCAGCTTGGGAGTACGCCCGGCCAGCATCAGTGGCAGAACACGCCACAAGGTTTGCTCAGCGGCAACGACCACCTTGCCGAAGACCTCGAAAGCGGTATCGTCGGGCAAGATAGGCACGGCGGTCTGCGCGACGATTGCGCCGGCATCCGGCTTGGCCGCCATTTCATGCAGCGTGGCGCCGGTTTCGGTTTCGCCGTGCAGCACCGCCCAGTTGATCGGTACGCGACCGCGGTATTTGGGCAGCAGCGAACCATGCATGTTGTAGGCGCCGTGCTTGGCCAGCGCCAGCAGGTTCACCGGCAGCATGTGGCGATAGTAGAAGCTGAAGATGAAGTCCGGCTGTGCAGCCTGGACTTGCGTCAGCAACTGCGGTGATTTCGGATCTTCCGGCGTGATGTAGGGAATGCCGTATTCACGGCAGACGCTCGCCACCGAGCTGAACCAGATATTTTCCGTCGGGCTGTCTTCATGCGTGACCACCAGCGACACGCGTACACCGCGCGCCAGCAATACTTTCAGGCAGCGGACGCCGACATCGTGATAGGCAAAGACGACGGCGTTCATGAGCTTTGCTTATCCTCACCGGAGGATTGCTCAAGAATCGCTTGCACCACATAGCGAGGACGCGCGCGTACTTGCAGGTAAATGCGGCCAATGTATTCGCCGAGGAGGCCGATGCCGAACAGGATCACGCCGATCAGGAAGAAGGTGATAGCGAACAGCGTAAACACACCTTGTACTTCCGCGCCGAGAATGAAGCGGCGAATCACCATCAGGATGAACAGCGCGGCTGAGGCGAATGAGAGACCGATACCCAGCAGCGAAAAGAACTGCAGCGGCACCAGTGAGAAACCCGTCACCAGGTCGAAATTGAGGCGGATCAGGCTGTACAGGGAATACTTCGATTCGCCGGCCGAGCGCTCTTCGTGTTCGACGATGATTTCTGTCGGCTTGCGTGCAAATGTGTAAGCCAGTGCAGGTACAAAAGTATTTACTTCGCTGCACTGGTTGACGAGGTCGATCACATTGCGGCCGTAGGCGCGCAGCATGTTGCCCTGGTCGGTCATCTTGATGCGCGTGATCTTTTCGCGCAGATGATTCATGGCCTTGGAGGCCCAGGTGCGCCATGCCGAATCCTGGCGCTGGCGGCGAATTGAGCCGACGTAGTCGTAGCCTTCGCGCATTTTGGCAACCAGGTTGCCGATTTCTTCCGGCGGGTTTTGCAAGTCGGCATCGAGCGTGACGACGATGTCGCCGCGCGTCGCCTCAAAGCCAGCCAGGATAGCCATGTGCTGGCCGTAATTGCCGTTGAACAGCACAACGCGAGTCACGTCCGGGCGGGCGCGATATTGGTCGGCCAACATGGCGGCTGATTTGTCACGGCTGCCGTCGTTGACATAGATGACTTCATACGCGATACCGAGCGCGTCGAGCGCCGGATAGAGGCGGGCGAACAGCTTGGCAAGGCCGGATTCCTCGTTATATACGGGGATGACGACGGAAAGTTCTGGTTTCATCAAAGCCTGATAATGAAAAATTGCTGTACTGAAAGCGATAATGTAATACATGCAAGCCGCGTACCACCGATCAAGCGGCAGTTTGTGGCGGCGAGCAGCCCGGAATATTGCCATCCGGACACGCTCACGACGCCATGCGGGCCGTCAAATTATGCGAGCACGGATTTTACCGCGCCGACCGCACGCTCGACATCTTCTTTACTCATTGCAGTAAACATCGGCAGCGACACGATCAGGCGGCCAACGCGTTCGGCGATCGGGAACATGCCTTCCTTGAAGCCACGGTCGCGATAGAGTTTGAGCAGATGGATAGGCGGGTAGTGGTAGCCGATGCCGATCTGGCGCTCCATCATTTTTTCCATGAAGACTGCGCGCGTGATGCGCTCCGGCAGCACCAATTGGAACATGTGCCAGTTGCTGTTCTCGAAGTCCGCCACCGGCAATTGCGCACCAGTCTGGGCTTCGAAATCCGGGCCGAACACCTCGAAGTAGTGTTTTGCCAGGCCGCGGCGCTTCTCGGTAATGGCATCGATGTGTGCGAACTGGCCAAGACCGATGGCGGCTGCGATGTCGGTCATGTTGAATTTGCCACCCAGCACGTCGACTTCCAGCCCATCGAAACCGCTGCGGGTCACGCCTTGCAGGCGATATTTTTCAGCCAGGCGCGCTTCATCAGCGTTGTTGACGACCAGGCAACCGCCTTCGGAGCTGGTGACGTTTTTGTTGGCCTGAAAGCTGAACGAGACGAAATCGCCGAATGCGCCGATGCGCTTGCCTTTCCAGGTCGAGCCCAGCGCCTGGGCAGCATCTTCAATGACGCGCAGATTGTGCTTTTTGGCGATGGCATACAGGCGGTCCATGTCGACCGGCAGACCGGACAGATAGACCGGGATAACCGCCTTGGTGCGTGGCGTGATGGCGGCTTCAAGCTTGTCGAGATCGATGTTGCGCGTAATCGGATCGATATCCGCGAACACGGGTGTGGCGCCGGTTTCGATGATCACGTTGGCAGTTGCTACCCACGAGATTGGTGTCGTGATGACCTCGTCGCCCGCGCCGATACCGGCGATGCGCAAGGCAATTTCCATGGTGCAGGTGCCGGAATTGAAGGTGCGCACAATGCGGCCGTCCAGATAATCGGACAAGGCCTTTTCGAAAGCCTGCACCTTGGGCCCGCTGGTGATCCAGCCGGAGCGTAGCACGTCGCCGACAGCGGCGATCGTAGCTTCATCGATGGTCGGTTTGGAAAATGGTAAAAACGACTGGGTCATGGAATGCTCACAATGAATCGGATAAAAGTCGGAAAAGATTCGTATCCGGGTCTGAAAATGAAATGCTGCCAATGTTGCGGCTTAAAGCGGCATCAGGCGCCTACATACCGGCGCGTATCGACATATGTTCGACGCGTATTGTAAATCAGTCAATTCATGCTGGTCAGCAAATTAGCTTCGGGTCAGCAGGACGACGCCGACAATGATGACACCGATCGCCAGCAAGCGCTGTGCCGACACGGCCTCGCCAAGGAAATACCAGGCACCGATGGCATTGATGATATAGCCCAGCGACAGCAAAGGATAGGCGACGGTCACATCGACGCGCGACAAGCCGATGATCCACACGCCGACTGAGATAACGTAGCAGGTCAGGCCACCGATGATCGGCAATTGCGTTGCCAGCTTGATGCCCGTCGAGAACCAGTTTTCCGCCGTCAGGTGGATGGCGCCGACGGCGTTGGTGCCGGCCTTCAGCAACAGCTGGGCGACGGCGTTCAGGCAGATGCCGACAAAAATGAAGCCGAAAGTAGCGAGATTCATGAAGTTGCTTTCTTATTATTTGTTTTGGCCTGTACCGGCCGTGGCGCTGCCCGGGCCGTCAGGATTGTTGGCGACGATCACGCGACGCGGATCTTGCCCGATCAGGCGCATCGGAATGCCGCGCTGCTTCAGGTCGGCGTAAATGGATGGATCCATGATCGCGATGTCCTTCTTGCCGGCGGTATGGTCAGCGACCCACTGTGCGACGAAGGCATCGACGGTTGGTAGCCACAACTGAGGCTCTTGTTTCAGGCCAAATTCCATCTCGTCGGCATGGCGCACCAGTGTCATCGTACGTTGCAGATAAAAGGGCAGTGCCTGCTCGTAGCGACCGACCAGATACATGGGCGTTTCCGGTGTCAGCTCTGCCTGCAGTGCCGGCACGTAGTCGATACCTGCCGAATAGCGGCCTTGCGGGTCATGGCCCAGCATCAGCAACTGACCGCTGATGAAGGCGCCTGCTGCGAGACAAACCATGGCCACATCCTTTTGGCTGCGTGCGAACCGGATCGCCAGCACCGCTCCGATAAAGGCGACGATTGTTGCAGCGTAAATCCACGGCACGTGTGCCGTCACCAGCGGCAGCGAGTAAGCATCCTTGGCCAGCGCCGGGACACGAGGAATGAAGGCCATGGCAATCGCGCAGGGAACCGCCACAATCGATGCCGACAGCACGATGGCTTTGAAAGTGGCACGTTCCAGATAGCAGGCAATCAGCAGCGCCAGCGTCGGGAAGATAGGCAAGATGTAAGACGGCAGCTTCGAACTCGAAATGCTGAAGAACACAAAGATGAAGACCGACCAGATCAGCAGCATCTTGCGCGGCTGGAATTTGCCGCTCGACAAGCTGCTGAAGCTGCTCCCGCTGTGCTCCTCGCGTGTACCCGTCAGCAGGCTTTGCACAAAGACGCCGAGCCACGGGATGATGCCCAGCAGCAGGATAGGAACGAAGTAGTACCAAGGCCCGGTGCGGCTATGAATTTTGGTTGTGAAGCGCTGAAAATGCTCGTGGATGAAGAAGAATTGCGGAAACTCAGGATTCTTCATCGACACCAGCACAAACCATGGCGTACAGATGGCGAAAAACAGGATCAGGCCCTTGATCAGATGCAGCCGTTTCCAGATGGCCCAGTCGCGCGAAAACAGCGTGTACAGCACCAGCACGGCGCCCGGCAAGACGATACCGATCAATCCCTTGGACAAGACTGCCAATGCCATGCCGACCCAGCACAGCAACATCCAGTTGCGCTGTTCGTCGCGATTGGCGTCATTGCGCTGTGCCAGCAGCAGGGCGCAGACGCTCAGCGTCATCATTGCGGCCAGACCCATGTCCAGCGTGTTGATGTGACCCATGCCGGCCCAGAAGAAGCTCGATGCCAGCACCAGCGGCGCATAGAAGCCAACGCGGTCGTTGAACATGCGGCGACCGGTATAAGCCACCATGCCGATGCCGAACAGGCCGCACAGACCGGTCCACAGCCGCGCCTGCCATTCACCGAGGCCGAACAACTCGAAGGTAATCGCATTCATCCAGGTTTGCAGCGGCGGCTTTTCGAAGTACTTGATGCCGTTCAGGCGTGTCGTGATCCAATCCTGGGTTGCTACCATTTCGCGCGCCATTTCGGCGTAACGGCCTTCGTCGGTCGGCACCAGAGTGCGGGCGCCCAGCATGTAGAACCAGACCAGCAGGAAGAGGATGAGTAGCGTCCAGACGAACGGCTTGGATTTATACAGTTCGCGCATCAGGCGAGATCCTTAGTAAAAGCGGTGCAAAAAGCAGGTGATGAAACGGTAAAAGCGATGATTCGGATCAGCGAAGCCGATCGGCGCGCGAGTTCTTTCGTGCTGGGTTCAGTGTTCAATAATGAGCGCCAGCGCTACTTTTCGGCCTTCCGCCATCAGGATGTTATAGGTCCGGCAAGCGGCCTGATTGTCCATGCATTCCACGCCGATACGGCGTGCAGTCAGGGAGGTCGTCAGCTTGGGATGCACGAAACGTTGGCGCTTCCCGGTGCCGAGAATGACTACGTCCGGCTGGGTCGCATCGATCTGCTCGAAATGCGCCGCGGTCAATTGGTCGAACGCCGGCACTGGCCAGGCTACCGGGGGTGTTTCCGGCAAGACAAGCAAACTATGGTCGAAACGGGCGGCATTGATTTCGACGCCGCTGTCGTCATAGGAGGTGACGGTCTGGTATTGCTGGGTTTCTGTGGAATGGAGCTTCATGGCGCGCAGTGTCGAATCGCCGTTCGCGGCAGAGCGGTCAGGCAAATATCGGCAATAAGGTCTTAAAGTGCTGCATTGTAGCGTTTTCCTGTTCCGGACTCTGTTTTATTCATTGATAAAATAGAGGGCTTTCGGCAAAATGGCCGGTTCCGGCGGCTCGGCCGGGCTGGCCTGATTGGCTCATTCAAAGGATTTGTACTGTGCGACCGATTCAAAAATCGAAAAAACTGGCTGATGTCTGTTACGACATCCGTGGACCCGTGCTGGAAAAAGCGCGCCAGATGGAAGAAGAAGGCCACAAGATCATCAAACTGAACATCGGCAACCTGGCCGCCTTCGGTTTCGATGCGCCGGACGAAATCGTGCAGGACATGATCCGCAACATGGGTAATGCCTCCGGCTACACCGATTCCAAGGGGTTGTTTGCGCCGCGCAAATCGGTCATGCATTACACCCAGCAAAAGAATATCCAGGGCGTCACCATTGATGACATCTACCTCGGCAACGGTGCATCCGAGCTGATCGTCATGAGCGTCAACGCCTTGCTCAATACCGGCGACGAAGTGTTGGTGCCGTCGCCTGACTATCCGCTGTGGACTGCGGCGGTCAGCCTCTCGGGCGGCACGCCGGTGCACTATGTTTGCGACGAGCAGGCAGGCTGGCAGCCGGACATTGACGACATCAAGAAAAAGATCACGCCCAACACCAAGGCCATCGTCGTCATCAACCCAAACAATCCGACCGGCGCGCTCTACAGCACTGACGTACTCAAGGAAATCGTCGAAGTCGCGCGCCAGCATCAACTGATCATCCTGGCCGACGAAATCTACGACAAGGTCTTGTACGATGGTCACACGCATACCTCGCTGGCATCGCTGGCGGACGATGTGCTGTTCATCACGTTCAACGGTTTGTCCAAGAACTATCGCTCTTGCGGCTATCGCGCCGGCTGGATGGTGGTGTCGGGCGAAAAGAAGCACGCCAAGGACTACATCGAAGGCCTCAACATGCTGGCCTCCATGCGTCTGTGCGCGAATGCGCCGGGGCAATACGCAATCCAGACCGCATTGGGCGGCTATCAAAGCATCAATGATCTGGTCGGCCCGACAGGTCGCCTGACCAAGCAGCGCGATCTCGCACACAAGCTGCTGACGGATATTCCCGGCGTGACTTGCGTCAAGCCGAAGTCGGCGCTGTACATGTTCCCGCGCCTTGATCCGGCGGTTTATCCGATCAAGGACGATCAGGAATTCGCCTATGAGCTGTTGGCTGAAGAGAAGGTGTTGATCGTGCAGGGCACCGGTTTCAATTGCCCGACGCCGGATCACTTCCGGGTGGTGTTCCTGCCCAACACGGACGATCTGACCGAATCGATGGGACGCATTGCGCACTTCCTCGAAGGTTATCGCCGCCGTCACGGCACGGCCTGAATCCGGCAGCGTAATTTAGCCGCACAGTAACGTGAAGTATTCAAGCCGGTTTCTCCGCGGCGTGGCGGGGAAGGCCGGCAGTTCCAGTTTTACCGCAGTACCCGTCATGGAATCGTCATGACGGCATTTTTAGCATGTTTATTAACCACGAAGACATTATGAAATCCATCAAAGTAGGTTTGCTCGGCATCGGCACCGTGGGTTCCGGTACTTTCAATGTATTGAAGCGCAATCAGGAAGAAATTGCGCGGCGCGCAGGGCGCGGCATTGAAATTACCATGGTGGCCGATCTGAACACAGAGCGCGCCACCGAGCTGACCAATGGAGAAGTCAAGGTGGTTAACGACGCCAATCTGGTCGTCAACGATCCGGACATCGATATCGTCATCGAACTGATCGGCGGCTACGGCCTCGCCAAGGATCTGGTTCTGAAGGCGATCGCCAACGGTAAGCACGTGGTGACGGCCAACAAGGCGCTGATTGCCACACACGGCAATGAGATCTTCAAGGCAGCGCAGGAAAAAGGCGTCATGGTCGCGTTTGAAGCGGCGGTGGCCGGCGGTATTCCGATCATCAAGGCATTGCGTGAAGGCCTGACCGCCAACCGCATCCAATGGATCGCCGGCATCATCAACGGCACCACCAACTTCATCCTGTCCGAAATGCGTGACAAGGGTCTGGATTTCGACGTCGTGCTGAAAGAAGCGCAACGTCTGGGCTATGCAGAAGCCGATCCAACCTTCGACATCGAAGGTGTCGACGCTGCGCATAAGCTGACCATCATGGCCTCGATCGCTTTTGGTATTCCTGTGCAGTTCGACAAGGCGCACGTCGAAGGCATCACCAAGTTGCAGGCAACTGATATCCGCTATGCGGAACAACTCGGCTATCGTATCAAGCTGTTGGGTATCACACGTCAGACCGCCAATGGTATTGAGTTGCGCGTGCATCCGACGCTGATTCCATCGGGCCGCCTGATTGCTAATGTCGAAGGCGCGATGAACGCCGTGATGGTGCGTGGCGATGCTGTCGGTGAGACGCTGTACTACGGCAAGGGCGCAGGCTCCGAGCCGACCGCTTCGGCCGTGATTGCCGATCTGGTCGATATCACCCGTCTGGCGACCGCTGATCCGGAACATCGCGTACCTTACCTGGCATTCCAACCGCACGCCATGGCAAGTACGCCGGTGCTCCCGATCCAGGATGTCACCACCAGCTACTACTTGCGCATGCATGTGGCCGACAAGCCGGGCGTACTGGCGGACGTCACACGCATCCTGGCGGACTCGTCGATTTCCATCGATGCCATGCTGCAAAAGGAACCGTCGGAAGGCGAGACTCAAACCGATATCATCATGCTCACGCACCAGACACAAGAGCGCAACATCGAGGCCGCCATCGCCAAGATCGAAGCCTTGTCGACAGTTGTTGGCACAGTGATGAAGATTCGTCTGGAAGAGTTGGGCTGATCCGGTCGCTGCAGGAAGAAAAGAAAGGGAGTCTTAGGACTCCCTTTTTTATCGCCTTCTATTTTGACCTTGGCGGGTTGATTGCGATCAATTTTTCCTGAGTCAAGTGCACCAAATAAAAACGGGTGCCATCGGCACCCGTTTTGTTTCAACCCGGCATCAGCCGAAGGTTTATTTTTTCGCTTCAGGAATCTTATAGTCACAGACGGCTTGCACCATAGCTTCGGCAACGGAAAGCGCCTTGGGTTTGACGAACTGCATGTTTTTCAGCGCGTCGGTATGATCGCGGCTGTCGCCTTTGCCGTCGTTTTCGGCGTAGATGATTTCTTTCGTCAGTTTCAGTGTCTGATCTTTGCAGTTGTATTGATGCATGTCCTTGTAGGACTTCAACGTCGGAAAGCCGCTTTCATTGTTGGGGCGAGCTTCCTTGAAGTTCCATATCGCCCATGCTTCGCGAATGCCCTTGGTTTCCTTGATGGAATCCACATCAATTGAAAGCTCCGCCTGATCGGAACCACCCAGGCTTTGCCAGTTTTCCGCGTGCGCGGCACCGGCGCTGATCAGGCACAACATCAAAATCCATTTTTTCATCATGTATCCATTTCTGTTCAGATTGGAGCGCGTGCATGGCATTGCCGCCGGCGTCCGTGAGTGAATATGCAGAGAAAGCCGCATCTGCATACGCTTCAGGGCAGTCAGCATAGCGTGCCGGGCGGTTGCTTACAACCCCGGTAACGTTTTATTTCACTTCGTCAAATCGGTGCTGCGTCAGTCTGCACATGCCCGAAAATCCTGGCCCCCGGCGACGAGCCAGCTATAATGACGCTCTTCGTGCAACCTGCTGCAAGACTTATCTCCTATACGCTATGCAATACGTTTCCACTCGCGGTCACTCTGCTACACCATCTTTTTCCGAAATCCTGCTGGGCGGCCTCGCACCGGACGGCGGTCTGTATCTGCCGGCTGACTATCCGCAAGTGACCGGCACCGAGTTGGATCAATGGCGCAAGCTGTCGTATGCCGATCTGGCGTACGAAGTCCTGAAAAAGTTTGCCACCGACATTCCCGATGCCGATCTCAAAGCGCTGACGCACAAGACCTATACGGCGGACGTCTATCGCAACACGCGCGCAGGCGAAGACGCATCGCAGATCACTCCCTTGCGCACGTTGGAAGACAAGGACGGCAAGAAGCTGGTGCTGCAAGGTTTGTCAAACGGTCCGACGCTGGCGTTCAAGGACATGGCCATGCAGTTGCTGGGCAATCTGTTCGAATATGCGCTGGCGAAGAAGAACGCCGAGCTCAACATCGTCGGCGCCACGTCGGGTGACACTGGCAGTGCGGCCGAATACGCCATGCGCGGCAAGAAGGGCATTCGCGTCTTCATGCTGTCGCCGCACAAGAAGATGAGTGCTTTCCAGACTGCGCAGATGTTCAGCCTGCAGGATCCGAATATTTTCAACCTGGCGGTGGAGGGCGTGTTCGACGATTGCCAGGACATCGTCAAGGCGATATCCAACGACCTCGATTACAAAGTCACACAAAAGATCGGTACCGTCAATTCGATCAACTGGGCGCGTGTGGTTGCGCAGGTGGTGTACTACTTCCGTGGTTATCTTTCCGCCACGACCAGCAACGAACAGAAGGTGTCCTTCACCGTCCCGTCGGGAAATTTCGGCAACATCTGCGCCGGGCATATCGCCCGCATGATGGGCCTGCCGATCGACAAACTGGTGGTCGCCACCAACGAGAACGACGTGCTCGATGAATTCTTCCGTACCGGTATTTACCGCGTGCGCAAGTCGGCTGAGACTTACCACACCAGCAGCCCAAGCATGGACATCAGCAAGGCGTCCAACTTCGAACGTTTCATCTACGATCTGCTCGGCCGCGACAGCGCGCGCGTCAAAGCCTTGTTCCACAAGGTCGAGACAGCAGGCGGATTCGACCTGACCGGGGCTGCCGGCAGCGATGGCAACGAGTTCGCCAGCGTGATCCGTTATGGTTTTGCCTCGGGTAAATCGACCCACGCCGATCGTCTGGATACCATTCGTTTTGCAGAAAAGACCTACGGCATCACCGTCGATACACATACCGCAGACGGCATCAAGGTCGCACGTGAGAATCTGGCCGAAGGCGTCACCATGATCGTGCTGGAAACCGCACTGCCGGCCAAGTTCAACGAAACCATCCGTGAGGCGCTGGGCCGCGATGCCGAACGCCCAGCCGGTTTTGAAAACATTGAAGCGCTGCCGCAGCGTTTTGAAGTGATGCCGGCGGATGCGGCGAAGGTGAAGACTTTCGTTGCCGGGCATACCGGCCTGTAATTAGTCTCCTGCTATACCGTACGCCGCTGTGTCTTGATGAAAATCGTGACACAGCGGCGTTTTCATTTCTGCAACGCAAATATCTTCGCTTACCTGCGCCAGTAACTCGGCTGCGCATAAGCATGCCGTAGGAAATCCACGAAGGCGCGGATGCGTAATGGCAGATGTCTGCGCTGAGCAAAGACGGCATAAATCGCCGGTGCCGGCGCGATGAACTTATCCAGGACAGTCACCAGCTCGCCCGATTCGATCGCTGCGCCGACCTCCCACATGGAGCGCCAGGCGAGGCCTTTACCGTTGAGCGCCCAGTTATGCAGCACCTCACCGTCGTTGCAGACCATGTTGCCGCCGACTTTGTACACACTGACTTTGCCATGCTGCTTGAGCGTCCAGCCGCGCTGGCTGCCTTCGCTGCTGATCGCCAGACAGTTGTGGCGGCTCAGCTCGTCCGGCGTTTGCGGCGTGCCGTGGCGGCGCAGATACGCGGGCGCAGCGACGATGACGCGGTCGTTGTCAGCCAGTTTGACGCTAATCAGGTTGGAATCGGTCAGATCGGCGATGCGTATGGCGACGTCAATGCCTTCGCCGATCAGATCAACGATGCGGTCATTCAGGTTGAGGGTGAGCGTGACGTCTCGATGTTCCGCCAGGAAGGAGGGCACCAGCGGCGCCACGTGCTGGCGGCCAAAGCCGGCCGGCGCGGAGATCAGCAAGCTTCCGCTGGCCTTGGCGCTGCGCTCCGACACCGAAGACTCCGCGTCTTCCAGGTCAGTCAGGATGCGTTGGCAGTCTTCCAGGAAGGCCGTGCCTTCATTGGTCAGCACGATCTTGCGCGTGGTGCGCTGAAGCAACTTGACGCCAAGCCGCTCTTCCAGCGCATCAAGACGGCGGCCGATCATGGCGGGCGCGATGCCCTCGGCGCGGGCGGCCGCTGACAGGCTGCCTTTGGCGGCGACATCGACGAAGGTGGAGATTTGCTTGAACTGGTCCATAGGGGTACTCTCGAACGCTCTTGGGCTGAGGTGGTCATTATCGGGTCACTTGTGACTAAAACGCAAAGATAAAGTGATAAAACGTTTTACTCATAGCCATTTAGTTTAAATATACTAAGTGCACAAAAATACAATCTGACAACGAATTTTCTTACCTGAATTCTTTACTATTAGGAGCACAGCATGACGCAATTGACACTGCCGGCCGGGATGCAGATTTCTGGTGAAATCAAGCCTGGTTATGAACAGATCCTGACGCCCGACGCGCTGGCGCTGGTAGCAAAATTAAGCCGCGCTTTCGAGTCGCGCCGCCAGGAATTGCTGGCCGCCCGCGTCGAGCGCGTGAAGCGTCTGGACGCCGGCGAGCGTCCAGACTTCCTGCCTGAAACTGCGAACATCCGCAGCGGCGACTGGAAGATCGCTCCGATCCCTGAAGCGCTGAAATGCCGCCGTGTGGAAATCACCGGCCCGGTCGAGCGCAAGATGGTCATCAACGCCTTCAACTCCGGCGCTGACAGCTACATGACCGATTTCGAAGATTCCAACTCGCCGGTCTGGGACAATCAGGTCACCGGCCAGATCAATCTGTTCGACGCGATCCGCCGCACCATTTCGCTGGAATCGAACGGCAAGAGCTACAAGCTCAACGACAAGATCGCTACGCTGGTGGTGCGTCCACGCGGCTGGCATCTGGACGAGAAGCACGTCACCATCGACGGCAAGCGCATCTCCGGCGGTATCTTCGACTTCGCGCTGTTCCTGTTCCATAACGCCAAAGAACAACTGGCGCGCGGCGCCGGTCCGTACTTCTATCTGCCGAAGATGGAATCGCATCTGGAAGCGCGTCTGTGGAACGACATTTTCGTGATGGCGCAAAACGAAATCGGCCTGCCGCAAGGCACTATCAAGGCGACCGTGCTGATCGAAACGATCACCGCCGCTTTCGAAATGGACGAAATCCTGTATGAGCTGCGCGAGCACAGCTCGGGCCTCAACGCCGGTCGCTGGGATTACATCTTCTCCTGCATCAAGAAATTCAAGAACGACAAGAACTTCTGCCTGGCCGATCGCGCCAAGGTCACGATGACAGCACCGTTCATGCGCTCCTACGCGCTGCTGCTGCTGAAGACCTGTCACAAGCGCGGTGCGCCTGCCATCGGCGGCATGAGTGCCTTGATTCCGATCAAGAACGATCCGGAAAAGAACGCCATCGCCATGCAAGGCATCATCAACGACAAGCGTCGCGATGCCACCGACGGTTACGACGGCGGCTGGGTTGCTCACCCAGGTCTGGTCGAAGCATCGATGAAGGAATTCGTTGCCGTGTTGGGCGACAAGCCTAACCAGTTCGAGAAGCAACGTCCTGACGTCGACGTCAAGGCAGAAAATCTGCTCGACTTCCAACCAGAAACGCCAATCACCGAAGCCGGTTTGCGTTACAACATCAACGTCGGTATTCACTATCTGGGTGCCTGGCTGGCAGGTAACGGTTGCGTGCCTATTCATAACCTGATGGAAGATGCTGCGACTGCCGAAATCAGCCGTGCGCAAGTCTGGCAATGGATTCGCAGCAGCAAGGGTAATCTGGAAGATGGCCGTAAAGTCACCGCCGACATGGTGCGCGCGATGATTCCGGAAGAGCTGGCCAAGGTCAAGGAAGTCGCCGGCAACGGTCCGACTTATGATCGCGCTGCGAAGATCTTTGAAGAAATGTCGACTTCGGAAACCTTTGCCGAATTCCTGACATTGCCGCTGTACGAAGAAATCTGATGTAAGCAGGGGCTCGCGTCGACATGATGAATCGTCGCTGCGACCCTCACTTCAGAAATAAGAAATGCCCGCTGCTTGCGGGCATTTCTTATTGATACTGTACTTAACTTGTAAGTTAGGTTGCCGTGTAACTATGGTTGCGTCGATTTCTTCTGCACTGATGGGCGTCGATTACAGCCGGCAGGAATCGCTCACGAGAAAATCACGAAACGTACAGACGAAAAAAATCCCCGACATGTCGGGGATTTTTTCTTCATCCAGCTTGCTAAGCGATGCTTAGATTGCTTGGATGTTCGAAGCTTGCTTGCCCTTAGGACCAGTAGTCACTTCGAAAGAAACGCGTTGGTTTTCTTTCAGCGACTTGAAGCCATTCGATTGAATAGCCGAGAAGTGAGCGAACAGATCTTCGCCGCCTTCGTCAGGAGTAATGAAGCCGAAGCCCTTCGAGTCGTTGAACCACTTTACGATACCAGTTGCCATGTTAATTCCTAAATAAGTTAATGTGGGCTTTGCCCGTTATTATCGTTTAAACCTAGAGAGGAATGACAGACTAATACCGCACTACCAGCTCGAATCTTAACGACCATTTAATTATACCGATTAAATTGCCAATGCAAGTGGTTTTCACTCGCGGGGAACAATTTAATTTGCAGCCGGTTTGTATACCAAAACCACCGCTTCGGCAGCGATTCCTTCCTCACGGCCCAGATAACCCAGCTTTTCGTTGGTTTTTGCCTTGATATTGACTTGCTCGACGGCAATGCCGAGATCGGCGGCAATATGTGCCGTCATCTGCGGTATGTGGGGTGCCATTTTTGGTGCCTGCGCGATAATCGTCGCGTCAACATTGCCAATTGCGTAACCCTCTGCTGCCAGCCGCTTGACGGCTTCGCGCAGCAATACGCGTGAATCGGCGCCTTTGAATTCGGCCGCCGTATCCGGAAAATGCCGGCCGATATCGCCCAATCCTGCCGAGCCGAACAGCGCATCAGTGATCGCATGCAACAGCACGTCGGCGTCCGAATGGCCGAGCAGGCCGGTTTTATGCGGGATATCGACGCCACCGATAATCAGTTTGCGGCCGGTGACGAGCGCGTGGCAATCGTAGCCCTGGCCAATGCGGAAGGGGAAAGTCATTCTTGTCCTTGTAGAAATAATTCAGCCAGCGCGACGTCATGCGCCAGCGTGACCTTGAAATTGCGTGGGCTGCCTTCCACCAGTTTCGGTTGCAGTCCCAGCATCTCGACGGCGCTGGCGTCATCGGTGATATCACCCACGCGTCCTTGCAGTTGTGCGGCATCCAGCGCACGTTGCAGCAGTGCATAGCGGAACATCTGCGGTGTCTGCGCGGCCCACAAGCCATTGCGCGGCACCGTTTCCAGCACGCGCGATGCATTGCTGCGCTTGAGCGTATCGACGATCGGCAAGGCCAGCAAGCCACCGACATCGTCGTCGTGCAAGGCCGCGATCAGTCTGTCGAGGAGGGCGTCATTCAGGCCGGGACGGGCCGCGTCATGCACCAGCACCCAGTCGTTGTCGGCGATGTGAGCGCGGATTGCCAGCAGGCCGTTGCGCACACTTTCCTGGCGCGTCTCACCGCCGTGACGTACGACCGTCACTTTGTCGGCCAATTGCGGTTGCGTTGCGAGGAAGTCGCCGATATAACCATCCGCCGCGCTGACGACGATAAACGTATGTGCAATGGCTGCATTGCCGGCAAAGGTATCGAGCGCGTATTGCAGCATCGGCTTCCCCGCCAGCGGCATGTATTGCTTGGGAATCGCGCCGCCCAGACGCGCGCCGACACCCGCAGCGGGGATCAGCGCAAAATGCCTGGCGGTGTTCTGTGAAATTGGAGCGCTCATGCGAGATGCGCCATGACAGCCAGAAAGCAGGAAATGCCTGCCGGACACGCCCGAGGTCGGTAAGGGCGCGGCCTTGTCTGCAGAGGGCTTCGTTTATAATGTGAGGCTGAATTCTAAAGCTAAATCCGGGGCCTGATAACAAATCATTGTTAAGCGGGCCTTGTCTTATCCAGCTGCATGTTGTCGTATTTTGCGCGCTTCGGTGCGCCTCCCACTCCAGCCAATGTCTTTTGACCTGAAAAAAATTCTTCCCAAGCCGGGCGTGCGTTTCGTTCCTCCTGCCGTGCATGGCTCCGCCGACGCCTATTTGCTGGCGCAGGCCGCCATTGCGCTGAAGGCCGACAAGCGCATGCTCACCGTGGTCGTCGCCAATGCCACGGACGCACAGCGTTTGCTGTCAGAAATACCGTGGTTTCAACGTGATGCCGGAGACGGCAATACAGAGAACAAATTGCGTTGCCATTTGTTGCCCGACTGGGAAACCCTGCCTTACGACGCTTTTTCGCCGCACCAGGATCTGGTTTCCGAGCGTCTGGCCACTTTGTATGAAGTGCAAAACGGACAGTGCGACGTCCTGATCGTACCTGCGACGACAGCCTTATTGCGTATGGCGCCGCCGGGTTTTCTGGCGGCGTACACCTTCTTCTTCAAGCAAGGCGAGAAGCTCGATGAAGCCCGCCTGAAAACCCAGCTTACGCTGGCCGGCTACACCCACGTCACGCAAGTCATGTCGCCGGGTGAATATTCGGTGCGCGGCGGCTTGATCGACATCTTCCCGATGGGTTCCGCCTTGCCGTATCGCCTCGATCTGTTCGGCGACACCATCGAAACCATCCGTACCTTTGACGCCGATACCCAGCGCTCGTTGTATCCCGTGCGCGAGGTGCGTTTGTTGCCGGGCCGCGAATTCCCGATGGACGAGACGTCGCGCACGGCCTTCCGCAGCCGCTGGCGTGAAGTCTTCGAGGGTGATCCGTCGCGCTCTGCCATCTACAAGGACATCGGCAACGGCATCGCCTCGGCTGGTATCGAGTACTACCTGCCGCTGTTCTTCGACGAGACTGCGACGCTGTTCCGCTATCTGCCTGACACCACGTTGTTCGCCACCGTCGGCGATATCGATCAGGCCATCAAGCGTTTCTGGAGTGACACACGCTCGCGCCACAATTTTCTCAAGGCTGACCGCGAACGTCCGGTGCTGCCGCCCGAACAGGTTTTTCTGACCGACGAAGATTTCTTCATACTGGTCAAACCGTATGGCCGCCTGGCGCTGCAAACGGATGATGCACCCTCGGATTTGTCGGCACCGATACCGAATATCGCCGTCAATCGTCGTAGCGAAGATCCGCTGATCAATCTGCGCGCCTATCTGCTCAAAACCGGTAAGCGCGTCATGCTCTGCGCCGAATCGAATGGCCGCCGCGAAACTCTGCAGCAATATTTCAAAGAATACGATCTGCATCCGGCGCTGTGCGATGGCTATGAAAGCTTCATCGCCAATAATGAGCCCTTGATGCTGGGTGTAGCGCCGCTGCATGCCGGCTTCGAGCTGGTCGACGCGGAAGTGAGCTTTATCACCGAGACCGAGCTGTACGCCGGATCAGGCCGACGTGTTGGCCGCAAGAAGCAAGAGGCCGTCACACAGGTCGAGCACATGGTGCGCGATCTGTCGGAGTTGAAGATCGGCGATCCGGTCGTGCATGCCAATCACGGCATCGGCCGTTACATGGGTTTGCTCAGCATGGACCTGGGTGAGGGCGAGACCGAGTTCCTGCATCTGGAATACGCCAAGGAAACCAAACTCTACGTACCCGTATCGCAACTGCACGTGATTGCGCGCTACTCCGGTGCGTCGCCGGACGATGCGCCACTGCATTCGCTGGGCTCGGGACAATGGGAAAAAGCCAAGCGCAAGGCGGCGCAGCAGGTGCGCGATACCGCCGCTGAATTGCTGAATCTGTATGCCCGCCGTGCCTTGCGCCAAGGTCATGCCTTCCAGTATTCGGCTCGCGATTACGAAACTTTCGCCGAGAGTTTCGGCTTTGAAGAAACTCCCGATCAGGCCGCAGCCATCAACGCCGTCATCGGCGACATGACCAGCGGTAAGCCGATGGATCGCCTGATTTGCGGCGACGTCGGTTTCGGCAAGACGGAAGTCGCCTTGCGCGCCGCCTTTGTCGCCGTCATGGGCGGCAAGCAGGTCGCGATTCTCGCACCGACGACTTTGCTGGCTGAACAGCATGCGCAGACCTTCGCCGATCGCTTTGCCAACTGGCCGGTACGCATCGCCGAGTTGTCGCGTTTCCGCAGCGGCAAGGAGATCGCGCAAGCGATCAAGGGCATGGGCGACGGCACGCTCGATATTGTTATCGGCACGCACAAATTGCTGTCCGACGACATCAAGTTCTCACGTCTCGGCCTGGTCATCATCGATGAAGAACACCGCTTCGGCGTGCGTCAGAAAGAAGCGCTGAAAGCTTTGCGCGCCGAGGTCGACGTGCTCACGCTGACCGCCACACCGATCCCGCGTACGCTGGGTATGGCGCTGGAAGGCTTGCGCGATTTTTCCATCATCGCCACTGCGCCGCAAAAGCGTCTGGCCATCAAAACCTTCGTACGCGCCGAAGGCGAATCGACGATACGTGAGGCCTGTCTGCGCGAGTTGAAACGTGGCGGACAAGTCTATTTCCTGCACAACGAAGTCGATACCATCGAAAACCGCAAGGCCATGCTGGAGGCCTTGCTGCCCGAAGCACGCGTGGTTATTGCCCACGGTCAGATGCATGAGCGCGATCTGGAAAAGGTCATGCGCGATTTCGTCGCGCAGCGCTCCAACATTCTGCTGTGCACGACGATTATCGAGACCGGTATCGACGTGCCGACTGCCAATACCATCATCATGCATCGCGCCGATAAATTCGGTCTGGCGCAACTGCATCAATTGCGAGGCCGCGTCGGCCGCTCGCATCACCAGGCCTATGCTTATCTGCTGGTCAACGACGTCAAGGGCCTGACCAAGCAGGCGCAGCGCCGTCTTGAAGCGATCCAGCAGATGGAAGAGCTGGGCAGCGGTTTCTACCTCGCCATGCATGATCTGGAAATCCGCGGTGCCGGCGAAGTGCTGGGCGACAACCAATCGGGCGAGATGCACGAGATCGGTTTTCAGATGTATTCCGACATGCTCAACGAAGCCGTGCGTTCGCTCAAGAACGGCAAGGAACCGGATCTCGCCGCACCATTGGCCAGCACAACGGAAATCAACTTGCATGTGCCGGCATTGCTCCCGAGCGACTACTGCGGTGACGTGCACGAACGTCTGTCGCTGTACAAACGTTTCGCCAATTGCACCTCGCAGGAAACCATCGACGGTTTGCAGGAAGAACTGATCGATCGCTTCGGCAAGTTGCCTGAAGTCGCCAAGGCGCTGGTCGAAACACATCGCTTGCGCATCGCCGCCAAGCCCTTGGGCATCATCAAGATCGACGCGCATGCTGAATCGGCACTGCTGCAATTTGTGCCGAATCCGCCGGTTGACGCCATGCGCATCATTGAGCTGATCCAGAAGAATCGTCACATCAAGCTCAATGGACAGGACAAGCTGCGCATCACCGCCAACATGCCCGACCTCAATGCGCGCGTAACCCAGATCAAGGCGACCATGCGCTCGCTGGTAGGATGACAAGGTGTAACGACAAGCGTCACAGCAGGGCGATTTTTAGCTAACGATTTACGACATTAAAACAAGATTGAACATGAACCTGATTCTTCAAGGACTCCATACCGACCGCGCCGCCGTTGAGGCCATCATTCAACTGGCGCAGCCTGCGCACGTGGTCGACATCAATGCCCACGCTTGGCGTTGCGAAGGCGTGACCTACAGCGATGCACTCAAGGCGCAGATTGATGCCGCCTCCCTGGCGCAACAAGTCGACTACGCCTTCATCGAAGCCGGTCGGTCGCTGGCTGATTTCAAGCTGGTTGCGATGGATATGGATTCCACGTTGATCACCATCGAATGCATCGATGAGATCGCCGACATGCAAGGCCTCAAGCCGCAGGTGTCTGAAATCACCGAAGCCGCCATGCGTGGTGAAATCGAATTCAACGAAAGCCTCACACGCCGCGTCGCCTTGCTCAAGGGGTTGGATGCCGGTGCCTTGCAACGCGTCTATGACGAGCGTCTGCAACTGTCGTTGGGTGCGGAAAAGATGTTGAATGCGATCCAGGCTGCCGGTCTGAAAACTTTGCTGGTGTCCGGCGGTTTTACCTTCTTCACCGACCGCATGAAGACGCGCCTCAATCTTGATTACACCCATTCGAACCAACTCGAAATCATCGACGGAAAACTCACCGGCAAAGTGGTCGGCGGCATCGTCAATGCAGAAGAAAAACGCTTGACCGTCGAACGCGTTTGCGCCGAACTCGGCGTACCAACATCGCAGGCTATCGTCATGGGCGACGGCGCCAATGATCTCAAGATGATGGGGGTAAGCGGCTTGTCGGTAGCGTTCCGCGCCAAGCCGGTGGTACGCGCACAAGCGAGCGTGGCATTGAACTTTGTGGGGCTCGACGGCATCTTGAATATAGTGGCTTAACCCGAAGGAGAGGCGTATGAGCATGAATCAGGATATCGTTTTGGATGCAGACCTGAAGTCAATCAAAGATCTGGCGTGGTGGCTGTATATCTTCCACGGCCTGAGTCTGGTGTTGTCGCTGGGCATGCTGTCGTGGCTGCCGCTGATCGTCAACTACATCAAGCGCGGCGATGCCGCCGACACCTTTGTCTACAGCCATCATCGCTGGCAGATCCGCTCGTTCTGGTGGTATCTGTTCTGGATGTTTGCCGGTGGTGTGATCTGGATGACGATTATCGGTATTCCGCTGGCGGTATTGATCTGGTCACTGGCGTGGATCTGGAAGGCTTACCGCATCATCAAGGGCTGGCTGGATCTGAACGACAATAAAGCCATGCCCGTGTAATAGCGCTTGCACGTTCTTGTCACATAGTTGGATTAGAATGTCCCGGCAGGTTTTCAGCACACTTGAAAGAAAAGAGGCGACAGAATGAACAAAGTCTATCCCGACGCGTCCAGCGCGTTATCCGGTATCGTCAAGGACGGCCAGACGATTGCTGTCGGCGGTTTCGGCCTGTGCGGCATTCCTGAAGCGCTGATCGCCGCCTTGCGCGACTCCGGCGTACAGAATCTGACAGCCATCTCCAACAACGCCGGTGTCGATGGTTTCGGCCTCGGTCAATTGCTGACCACACGCCAGATCAAGAAGATGATCGCGTCCTACGTTGGCGAAAACAAAGAGTTCGAACGCCAATACCTGGCCGGCGAACTGGAACTGGAATTCACCCCGCAAGGCACGCTGGCTGAAAAACTGCGTGCAGGCGGCGCCGGCATCCCGGCCTTCTTCACCAAAACCGGCGTCGGCACGCTGGTCGCCGAAGGCAAGGAAATCCGCGACTTCGACGGCGTCAACTACGTCATGGAACGCTCGTTGGTGGCCGACATCTCGCTGGTCAAGGCACAGAAGGCCGACCGTGCCGGCAACCTGATCTTCAACAAGACCGCGCGCAACTTCAACCCCAACGTCGCCATGGCCGGCAAGATCACCATCGTCGAAGTCGAAGAACTGGTCGAAGTCGGCCAGCTCGACCCGGATCAGATCCACACCGCCGGTATCTTCGTGCACCGCATCGTGGTCAACGCCACGCCGGAAAAGCGCATCGAACAACGTACCGTGTCGAAATAAGGAGAAATAATCATGGCATGGACCAGAGACGAAATGGCTGCGCGCGCAGCCAAGGAATTGCAAGACGGCTTTTACGTCAACCTCGGCATCGGCTTGCCGACCCTGGTGGCGAATCACGTTCCCAACAACATTGAAGTCTGGCTGCAATCGGAAAACGGCCTGCTCGGCATTGGCCCTTTCCCGACCGAAGACAAGGTCGACGCCGACCTGATCAACGCCGGCAAGCAAACCGTGACGACGATCCCAGGTTCGTCCTTCTTCAGCTCGGCAGACTCGTTCGGCATGATCCGCGGTGGCAAGATCAACATCGCCATCCTCGGCGCGATGCAAGTGTCCCAGCAAGGCGATCTGGCCAACTGGATGATTCCGGGCAAGATGGTCAAGGGCATGGGCGGCGCGATGGATCTGGTGGCCGGTGTCGGCCGCGTGGTGGTGCTGATGGAGCACGTTGCCAAAGGCAAGGATGGCAGCATTTCGCAAAAGATCTTGAAGCAATGCAATCTGCCGCTGACGGGTGTGGGCGTGGTCAATCGCATCATCACCGATCTCGGTGTGATCGACGTGACGCCGACCGGGCTGAAGCTGATTGAGCTGGCGACCGGCGTGACCAAGGAAGAGGTCGTTGCCAATACCGAAGCCACATTGGACGTGAGCGCGGTATAGATGTCGCAGTGAGCAATGACAATGGCGTCGGCTGAAGAATCAGCCGGCGCTTTTTTTATGATTTTTTCAGAACCACACAAGGAAACCCATGCGCGAAATCGCAAGCATCGAAGCACTCACTGAGTTGGTCGGACAAGAAGTCGCCGTCAGCGACTGGATCGAAGTCACGCAAGACCAGGTCAACCTGTTCGCCGACGCCACCGGCGATCATCAATGGATTCACGTCGACGTCGAGCGCAGCAAGCGTGAATTACCATTCGGCGGTACGGTGGCACACGGTTTCCTGACGCTGGCGCTGCTGCCGAAAATCATGGGACAAAGTATCTCTATGGGCAACGTCAAGATGCTGCTCAACTACGGCCTCAATCGCGTACGCTTTCCGTCGCCGCTACCGGTCGGCAGTCAGGTGCGCGGTCGTATCACTTTGCAGTCTGTCGAAGAGATTCCCGGAGGTGCACAAGTGGTGTGGGAAATCACCATGGAACGCGAAGACAGCGAGAAGCCGGTGTGCGTGGCTGAGTTCATCGTGCGCCGCTACTGATCAGACTTCTATTTATCTTATTGCGCCGTCGCCGGCAATTCCGGCTCCGGAATCACCAGCGGCCCGCAATTGGCGTCGGCTACAAAGATGGCAAGCAGCTGTGCAGGTTTGACGTGGTCAGGATTCTCGGCAAGCACGTGCAGGGCACGTGGCGCCTCCATCCAGGTTTCGCCTTGCTGGTAGTTGACGACCGGGCCGCCTTCCATCTGTGAGCGCACTGTCCCTTGCAATACGATGGCCGTGACCGATCCGGGGTGACGATGCGGTGCTGAATAAGCCAACGGCGGGAAGTCCACCATCGTCGTCGTGATGGACTTTCCGGGGACGTTGGGCAAGGGCTCGCAAGAGATCACCTTGACCGAGGTCGCCAGCCGTACGACCGTCGACGATGGCACCGATGGTGACGATGCTGTCGCCATCGGTGCCGGACTGGAGAAGGGCAAATCCGCCGCATTGCTGGTGCTGCAAATGTCCTTGATCCAGCGGGTAACGACGTGTTGCCCCCCTGATTGCGCCAACAGAAAGCCGCCTGCCAGGCTCAGTAAGAGCCAGCGATAGCCATGGCGGCGCGCTGACAAAGCAGACACGGACAGATTCACGATTTGGCACCGTTTCTGGCACGAAAAGCAGGATTCCAGGCGAGCTGTTTGCGGGCCTTGGCATTGCTGACTTCCGGATTGTCTTCCGTGATGTTGAATACGCCGACAGCTTCTTTTTGCAGCGCGAGCAAGGCGGCATGCGCTGCCGCATCTACATGCACCGGACTGACACCTTTTGCTTCGACGTTCCATGTGCCGGGGCCGTATAACTGACCATAGCGCAGCACCGTACCCGCCAAGCCGGACGTTTGCAGCACTTGCGTCTCCAAGGCGACAACGCCGTCGATACTGACCCGACGAGCGCCTTCCGCATTGATGTCCAATGCACTTTCTTCCGCATAGGGTTGGTTGCCGCTTGCGTAAGCCCAGGCGATGCTTTGCGCGATCATGCGTTTGGTCCCTGCCGCAAGGGCTGCATTAATCAGATTGCGAGTGCCGGCGCTGCGTAGGTGTGCATTGCGTGATCCGGCTTCAGCCATGGCTTGCGGGTCAAGCTGTTGAGGCAGATCGGTAAGCTGATGGATTACCACTGCCGGACCAATCCGGATCAATTCTGTTGTGAGTGCTTGCGCATCGAAGACGTCGACCACGACCGGGATTGCGCCCAGTGCTTTCAGTCTCTCGGTACGCGCCTGCCGGCGTGTGCTGCCGTACACCACATAACCCGCATTCACCAGCAGCGGAATCAGCGTTGTACCGATAGCGCCGGTTGCGCCGGCCAAAAATATTTTTTCGCTCATCGTGTTTCCTCGTCATTGGAGCGTTCAGTCTAAGACGGCGAATGGTTCTAAAAAAGAGCCAAAAACACGCTAAATGACTATGCCATGATTGAAGGTGGTGAGGAGTGAGAGCGAAGCAGAAGAAGAGGGCGGACAGCGCAACCGGCTGTCCGCCAAAGCGGCCAATACGAATGTATCAGCGCTTCTGGTATTGCGTATTGCCGAACAGGATGTCCTTCGCCTTGTCGTCGGTCAGCGCCTTGCGCTTGTCGGCGAGCACGGTGACGCCGCGTTGCACTGCGGGGCGTGCATTGATGGCGTCAAACCAGCGCTGGACGTTGGGAAAATCACTCAGTTCAATGCCCTGGTTTTTCCATGAACGCGTCCATGGAAAGCAGGCGATGTCGGCGATGGTGTATTCGTCGCCGGCGAGGTAAGGGGTCTTGGACAATTGCTTGTCGAGCACACCATATAAACGCTTGGCTTCGTTGCTGTAACGATTGACGGCATATTCGATTTTTTCCGGCGCATAGATGCGGAAATGATGCGCCTGGCCGAGCATCGGGCCGAGGCCGCCCATCTGGAACATCACCCATTGCAGGACGTTGAATTTTTCACGGTCGGTGGTGCCGAGAAATTTACCGGTTTTCCCCGCCAGATAAATCAGGATTGCGCCCGATTCGAACATGGAAATCGGCTGGCCATCCGGGCCGTCAGAATCAACGATGGCGGGGATTTTATTATTCGGCGAAATCTTCAGGAAATCTTCGGTGAACTGGTCACCCGCACCGATATCGATGGCGTGGGCGCGATAGTCCAAGACGCATTCTTCCAGCATGATGTGAACCTTGTGGCCGTTGGGCGTGGCCCAGCTATAAACGTCAATCATGGTCTTCCTTTGTCTGTCAGATAGGTGTTCGGATTACTGCACTGATGGCTGTGTAGAACAGGCGTGCATGCGAGGGTTTAACTATGCCCGGCTAAGTGTAGCTGAAGGGATTGAAACGCGCAGAGCAGCGCCGTTTTTTGGAAGCAGATTTTGGACCGGCGATTTCTATTTCTTGCGCGATAGACGATGCATGAAAGGATAGCTGCGCAAGTGCACGTAAGTCTTGAACAGAACGCTGGCGCGCAGACGCGGCGAGATCTGGATGGCGTTGTGTTGAATCGTCTCTAGCGGCTGCCAACGCAGCTTGGATGGATCTCTGCCGGTCGACAGATTGACGCAATCGATGTCGTTGGCAATCGCCCATTGCATGATGTGAATCATCAGCGTCGTCATGACGCTATATTTTCCCCAGGCAGCGTCGTAGCCGGAATAGTAAAGATAGAGCTGCCGCTTGCTGAGAAAACCAATGCGGCTGGCAACAACAGCTCCATTGACGCTGAGCTGGAATACCCGTAGCCGTCCTTGCGCCGAGGATGCGCCTGCGTAGGCGGACAAAAAATGACGGCTTTTACGATCACGGAAAACATTGGCATGGAGAACGCCTTCCGGATTTCTGGCGCGTAGCTTGTGCAGACGCAAGAATGTCATCAACGCGGGAGCGACTTCTGCCGTCTGTTCCACCACCGTGAAGGCATGCTGATGCCCATCGCGTTTGAGGGAGTTGAAGCATTTGCGAATGGCTTCTTTCATGTTGCGCGATAAACCGCTTTTGAGCTCTTCCCATTGCCGTGGTAGCGGCAGATAGCACATCACGCGCGCTTTTGGTTGCGGTGCTCCAGGGGCAGAAAGCAGCTCCGCCTGAGACGGCGACAAGCCTTGCCATTCAATCCAGTCCCATAGATGGCGGTGTTCTTGCAGATATCTCTGCAGCACGGTAATGGTCGCGCCGGCATGATCCGGGTGGCAGATCATGCCGCGGATTTCGGTAATGTTGGGGTCGGCGCCGAAGAATTGCAGGACTTTCACGCCGCACGCAGCGATACCGGGTCTGACGCTGATGATCATCGGTGCAATGGCAATGAGCGTGCCTTGCCGGTCGCGTAGTACAAAGACATGCAGGCAATCGCGAATCAGCATGCGCGTGGCGCGCAGATGCTGCCACCAGAGAATGTTCCACGACGCGGTCGTGAACGGCACCTGAAAGGGCAGCGTGTCGCTCAATGCATCCCATTCCGGCGTTAGTGCGACCAGGTCTGCCGGGTCGTGGATAAGCGCCAGATGCAGCTCGCCGACGTCAGGCAAGGCAGGCGAAGCGGATAATGCGGGCATATCCGCCATCGCGACGTAGCGCTCTTTGCCAGTGTCTTGCGCATTCTTCTGACTCATTGTAGACAGTGCCGCCATCGTGAAAGAAGGTGGAGAACAATAGAGAAGTCAGCCTCTGGTGCAGGCGAGGCCCAAAACGGAATTACGCTGTTCCGGGGCGTTTTGTGAGCAATCGGTGTCTTTCAGAGGAGAAAGACTCAGTTAGTGTAGTACTGGAAGCTGCACCCAGCAAGGTTTTGAATTGTTCAAATGCCGTCGGCGCAGACGCCAGAGATGTTGACAACTGCTCGGCCCAGGCCAGCGCTTTGTCCAGCGCGGTACCGTCCGCGCTGAGTTTGTTGAGCAGTCCGGCTGCATGCAGGCGTGCTGCACCAAGCGGTTTGGCATCGAGCAAAATTTCTGAAACCCATTGCTGAGGCAGGCGCTGAGGCAGGAACCACGATGCGCCGCCCACGGCCCAGGTGCCGATTTGCGCAGGCGAAATACCGAAGCTGGCGTTCTGGCCTGCCACGATCAGGTCGCTGGCCAGCGCCAGCGAAAAACCGGCATCGATCGCAACACCTTCCACCGCGGCGATGATCGGCTTGGGAAAGCTGCGCATGGTCTCGATCAGATTTTGCAGATTTTCCAAAACGACAACTTGTGTTTCCAAATCCTTGCTGGCTTCCACGCCGCTGCAAAAGCATTGGTCGGCGCCGGTGAGCACAATGGCGCGGACGGAATCATCGCGTTCGGCCTTCGACAGGGTTTCGATGGCGGAGGCGAGGACGCTGCCGTCGAATGCGTTTTGCTGCCCTGGATTGGCAAATGTGAGAACCAGTGTGGCGTCGTGGCGGCTTGCTTTGAGTTCTGCGGTCATGGAGTCGCGCTTTTCTTTGGCTTTGTTGTTGTCGTTAGTTTTAGACGGATGACGGCTTACAGTTTTGCCAACCGGTCCAGCGCCAGGCGCAAGGTTTCGTCTTTCTTGGCGAAGCAGAAGCGTACGATCCCCGATTCTTTAGGCGTGTTGTAGAAGGCCGAAACCGGAATCGCAGCAACGCCGATTTCCGTGGTCAGCCATTTGGAAAATTCCGCTTCCGGCAAATCCGAAATCGCACCGTATTCCACGCATTGGAAGTAGGTGCCTTCCGATGGCAGCAGCTTGAAGCGCGTGTTCTTCAGTCCCTCACGGAACAGGTCGCGTTTGTGCTGGTAGAAGGCCGGCAGCTCGACGTAGGGCGCCGGATTCTTCATGTATTCCGTCAGACCGTATTGCACCGGGGTGTTGACGGTGAAGACGTTGAATTGATGCACCTTGCGGAATTCTGCACTCATGGCGGCAGGTGCGGCAACAAAGCCGACTTTCCAGCCGGTGACGTGATAGGTCTTGCCGAAGCTGGAATTGATGAAGGTGCGCGGCGCCAGTTCAGGATGGCGGCAGAGCGACTCATGGCTCTGGCCGTCGTAGACCATGTGTTCGTATACCTCGTCGGCCAGAATCAGGATGCCGGTATTGCGCACGATGTCGGCCAGCGCGTTGATGTCTGCTTTCTTCAGGATGGAGCCGGTCGGATTGTGCGGCGTGTTGACCATGATAAGGCGCGTCTTGCTGGTGACGGCCGCAGCGACTTTGTCCCATGGCACGCTATAGCCTTCGCTGCTGACGGTCATCTGGACGAAGACGGGAATGCCGCCTGCGAGTTCGATCGCCGGTACGTAGCAGTCGTAAGCAGGCTCAATCACGATCACTTCGTCGCCTGCATGGACTGCACACAGGATGGACGTCAGGATGCCTTGCGTGGCACCGGCAGTGACGGTGATTTCACTGATCGGGTTGTAGGTGTGGCCGTGCAGTGCCTGGATCTTTTTCGCAATCGCTTCGCGCAGTACCGGTACGCCTGCCATCGGCGGATACTGGTTCAGGCCGGTCTTCATGGCATGCGTGACGGCATCGACCAGCGCGGGGTCGCAATCGAAGTCAGGGAAGCCCTGGCCGAGATTGACCGCGCCTTTTTCACTGGCGAGCGCCGACATGACGGTGAAGATGGTAGTGCCGACATTGGGCAGTTTGGAAACGATATTGACAGGCTGGCTCATTGCGGAAATCTGTGAAATAGATAAAAAATGGCGAAGCGAATGGGATGGCGAACAGACAGAGATGGCATTTTAGCCGGATTTGGGGCGCTGTTCCGACTTGGTGCATGGCTTGCCGGTACGGTTGTTCTACGATCCCGCTTTTGTACCGCCGCTTATGGCGATGCCGCTTGCATACTGCCGGTTGCGAGGGTGGCGTGCCAGGTTTGCGGCGTCATGATGGCGAACATGTTCTTGCGGGCAGTCTTTTTCGCCAGTTTGAGCAGGGCCTTGTCCTTGGTAATGAGCACATTGGCCTCGGCCTGCAGTGACAACTCCAGGAATTTCTGATCATCGGGGTCGGTGCAGATCGGCAGGCCGAAGGTGTTGACGGCTGCGTTCGGCAGGCAGGTAATCAGCCGGTCAAACTCGGCGCGAATGCCCGGCTTGTCGTCCTCCGTGAGCGGCAGGTGAGGGTAGTTGAGCACCACCAGCCATTCCATGCGGCAGTCTTCGCGGGTGACGGCATGGACTTCCTTGTTTTCCATCGCCTGCAGCAAGGCCGTCCAGCGAGGATCGCGAAAAACGAAGAGATCCAGACAAACATTGGTGTCGAGGACGATGCGAGGCGTCTTGCCTGCATCTACATCTGCGTTGGCAAGGGAGGTAAAAGCAGAGGCAGAGGTCAGGGGAGCTGTGCCGCCCGAAGATGTGCTGCTTGTTTCTGTACTAATTGTCAAAACCGCGTGCTTTCGTAGGATCTGTCTGGCCGGCGGGGGCGTTCAGGTCATTGCCTGCATCGAGGACGTCGTAGCCCTGATCGCTGACGCGCCAGAATTGATGAATGTCGACCGCCACCAGACCGCGATCATGCAGCAGCCGCAGATGATGCAGAATCAGCTCCGGCGGGGTGTTTTGGGCAGCTAGATTGCTTTGGATCTTTTCAACATCGCCATAAGACGTGCCGAATGAGGACAGCGTTTTAAGGATATCCGCCATCAATGATTTGTCGCGTTTCATATCTCCTCCAGTGTGTCGGGTTGTGCAGGGAATTTTCGTCAACACACTTCGCTGCCTGTTATCGTTTTCACACGGTTCACGCGTCGTGAACGGTTTGTGTTGAGATAAACAGGTGATGCAAACTGGCGAGGTGCTGTTGCTTTCTTCCTTACGCTTTGTCTAAGCGATTCCTGCATTGTTCCATAGCCAAATACTAATCTATGTATGCAGCATCTGCTTAACTAGACGCATCATCTTGGTTATCGGCTATTTATTGGCTATCTTCAATCGTGTATTGATGGATGACGGCAAGAATGAGGTCGGCAAAAAAAGACCGCACTGAATTGCATGCGGTCTTGTGTCTCAGCCTGAAACGCGGCAATGACGGAGGACTGGAATCAGAACTGCTCCCAGGAGCCGCCGTCATCCGCTGTGGGTTGTTTGATCTGACGCGGCGCTTGCGGAGCAGGTGCATTTGCACTTGCTGCGAGCCTGGCGGGTGGGGCAGCCTTCACTGTTGGTGTCATGGGTCTGCTTGCTGCAGGTTTGGCGGACGGGCTAGCCTTGACGTGTGTGCTGTCGAGTTTGAAGACACTGACGACTTCCGCCAGTTTCGCGGCTTGGTCCTGTAAAGATTGTGCGGCCGCAGCAGCTTCTTCCACCAAAGCTGCATTTTGCTGGGTCACTTCGTCCATCTGCGTAATGGCTTGATTGACTTCGCCGATGCCGGTGCTTTGCTCCTGGCTGGCGGCACTGATCTCGCCGACGATATCGGTAACACGCTTGACGCTGCTGACGACCTCGCTCATGGTTGAGCCGGCCTGAGCGACCAACTTGCTGCCGTTGTCGACTTTTTCCACCGAATCGTCAATCAGGGCTTTGATTTCTTTGGCTGCGCTGGCCGAACGTTGCGCCAAGCTGCGCACTTCCGATGCCACCACGGCAAAGCCGCGGCCTTGCTCGCCGGCGCGAGCGGCTTCGACGGCGGCGTTCAGTGCGAGGATGTTGGTCTGGAAGGCGATGCCATCAATGACGCTGATGATGTCGACGATCTTTTTGGAAGAGTCGTTGATGGATCCCATGGTGCTGACCACTTGCTCGACCACACTGCCGCCCTGGATCGCCACTTCGGAAGCGGAGACCGCAAGTTGGTTTGCCTGGCGCGCATTGTCTGCATTTTGCTTGACGGTGGAGGTGAGCTCTTCCATCGACGAGGCGGTTTCTTCCAACGAGCTGGCTTGCTGTTCGGTGCGACTGGAGAGGTCAAGGTTGCCGACTGCGATTTCGTTCGAGGCGGTGGCAATGGTGTCGGTGCCTTGGCGAACCTGGCTGACGATCTTGAAGAGGCTGTCGTTCATCGCTTTGAGCGAGGTCATCAACTGGCCGGTTTCGTCTTTGCTGGCCGGATGGATGTCTGCGGTGAGGTCGCCATCGGCAACGCGTTGGGCGACATCGACGGCCTGGCGCAGCGGGGTGGAAACGATGCGTGCCACCCAAATCGCCATCAGCATGCCGATGACGATGCAGCCGGCAAGCATGGCGACGATCAGGATCCGCGAAGAACGGTAGGTGTTTTCGGCAGCGTCATCAGCACCCTTGGCGCCTTCCTGATTGACCGACACCAGTTTGTCGGCATTGGCAAACATGGCGAGATAAATTGGTGTGGCCTCTTTCACGATAACGTCGCGTGCCTCCTCGTTCTTGTTGGCCCGCGACAGTTCAAGGATTCTTTTCTGCAGAGTGAGGAAAGCATCAAGATTCTTCACGAACTGCGGGAAGACGACTTTCTCAGCGTCGGTATCAACAAGTTTTTCATAGTCCGCCAGCTTCTTCTTGATGGCCGGGACCATGTCGTCGAGCAGTTTTTCATTGCTGACGAAATCTTCTTCCTTACTCGATAGTACGTGCTGTAACTGCACCGTGCGAATACGCACCAGCAGCACTTTCAGCTCAAGAGAGGTGGTGACGCTGGGCATCCAGTTGGTTGCGATGTCAGTCGATGCCTGATTGACCTTGCCGAGCTGGATGATGGAGAAAATACCGAGCGTCGTGGTCAACGCGAGGACGAGGATGAACGAGATCAACAGCTTTCTGGAAATACGCAAATCGTAGAACCACTTCATAGAGCCTCCCTGTCAGTGAATGTCGCGGCTTGCTTCGATGGAGCAATGCAATTCCTGATGCTTTGTTGTGCAGCAAATCTGGGAGCGGCTGGGCTTGATTGCTCTGATTATGTGCCCCATACCGCGTATGACCGTGAACGACTATTCTAAGAATAAGTTTGGAAGGCGGGAGAATTACTTTTGGCTTTGGTGAATTAGCAACACTTCCTTGTTGCTAGCGAGGGATAACGGCTGATGGCGTTCTATAGCCTGTTTTTGCTGGCGCAATTGAGCTGGAATTGAGTTGTAATTTAGCTTCAAAGCGGCTGTTTTGCACCGCTTTGATGCCTCTTTGGGGGCCAGTAAGACGGAGCGCGCCGGTTTCGGTATCATAACGAAAAATTCAAACGGATCTCTTCCATGCTTATCGTTTTATCCCCCGCAAAATCCCTCGATTACGACACCCCCCCAACAACCGACCTGCATACCAAGCCTGATTTCATCGCTCGCTCGGCCGAGCTGATTGACGTATTGAAAGAAAAGTCGCCTGCGCAGATTTCCACGTTAATGGGTATTTCCGACCAGTTGGCTGCCTTGAACGTCGAGCGCTATGCGTCCTGGTCGCGCAAGTTCACGATCAAAAACAGCAAACAGGCTGTGCTGGCGTTTAACGGTGACGTGTACGAAGGCCTGGATGCTGCTTCGCTTTCCGTCAAGCAACTTGACTATGTGCAAACGCATGTGCGTATCTTGTCAGGCCTTTACGGTGCGTTGCGTCCGCTTGATCTGATGCAGCCGTATCGCCTGGAAATGGGTACCAAGTTGCCAAATTCGCACGGCAAGGACTTGTATGCGTTTTGGGGCGAGGACGTTACCAAGGCGCTCAATACCGAGCTGGCGCAGCACAAGTCAAAGGTGCTGGTGAATCTGGCATCGGAAGAGTATTTCAAAGTGGTCAAGCCGAAGGTACTCGACGCCAAGGTGATCTCCCCGGTCTTTGAAGACTGGAAGGGCGGCAAGTACAAGATCATTTCCTTCTATGCCAAACGTGCGCGCGGTCTGATGGCGCGCTATGCAGCGCTCAAAGGTATTAATCAGCCAGAGAAGTTGAAGAATTTCGACATCGATGGCTACGCGTTCGATGAGTCGGTGTCGAGCGAAACATCGTGGGTATTTCGCCGCCGCGTTGCCGACTGAGTCTGAACCGATTTTTTGCGATAGAAAGACCGCGCCGATGCTGACATCGAGCGCGGTTTTTTAATGTGCATGAGGAAACCGGTAGTGAACGGATGATGAGCAGGTTGAGCGGGTAAGGCCTGTCAGAACTGTTCCCAGCTGTTGCCATCGCTGTCGTTGTGAGAAGAAGTCGCCGCCGGCGATTTTTTTGGTGTTGTCGATATTTTCGCCGGCGTCTGCTTTGGTTTTTGCATTACAGGGCGGATCGGCGGACGCGACGTCGGCGGGACTGATGCAGTCTGTATCTGATCGAGTTTAAAGACGTCGACCACTTTTGCAAGTGTCGATGCCTGGTCTTGAAGAGATTGCGCTGCTGCCGCAGCTTCTTCCACCAAGGCGGCATTCTGTTGAGTGACTTCATCCATTTGAGCGATGCTTTGATTCACTTGCTCAATACGGCTGCTTTGGCTGCGGCTTGCGAGTGTAATTTCGCCAACGATGTCCGTGACGCGTTTGACACTGCTGACGACTTCACTCATGGTTGTGCCCGCCTGACCGACCAGCTCGCTCCCGACGCCGACTTTGTTTACTGAGTCGTCGATCAGGGCTTTGATCTCTTTGGCGGCATTGGCGGAGCGTTGCGCCAGGCTGCGGACTTCCGAGGCTACGACAGCAAAGCCGCGGCCTTGTTCGCCGGCCCGGGCGGCTTCTACTGCGGCATTGAGCGCCAGGATATTGGTCTGGAACGCAATGCCGTCGATAACACTGATGATGTCGACAATTTTTCTGGAAGAAGTGTCGATGGACTCCATGGTTTCAATCACCCGCGCCACCACGCTGCCGCCGCGAACCGCGATGTCCGATGCCGACATGGCCAACTGGTTGGCTTGATGTGCGTTGTCGGCATTTTGTTTGACCGTGACAGTCAATTCGCTCATGGAGGATGCCGTATGCTGCAGTGAGGATGCCTGCTGTTCAGTGCGCGTGGAGAGGTCGAGGTTGCCACTTGCAATTTCACTGGAGGCGTTGGCAATGGTGCCAGTTCCTTTATGAACACGGCTGACGATGTCAATCAGGCCATCTGCCATGGACTGAAGCGCAATCGTCAATTGCCCCGTTTCATCTTTGCTGCCGGAATGGATTTTGGTCGTCAGATCACCCCCGGCAATCGCGCGTGCGAAATTCACTGCCTGCTGTAGCGGTCGCACCACCATGCGTGATACCCACAGCGCCATCATGATACCAAGCACAATACAGACGGCCAGCATCGAAATGATCATGATGCGGGAGGAGTCGAAGATCGTTTGTGCTTTTTTACCGGCACGAACACTGTCTGAAATATTGGAAGAGACCAAGCGATCTGCCTCGGCCAGGCTTTGAAAATAAAGCGGATTGAACTCGTTAAGTTGCACGTCGCGTGCTTCAGTCTGTTTACCGGCACGCGACAAGGCGGTGATTTTCTTTTGGGCAGCTTGTATCAGGTTGAATTTCTGTATCAGTGTGGCTAGTGCTTGTTTTTCCATTTCTTCGAAGGCCAACGGGCCGAAATCGACGAATAGCTGTTTTAGAGCGTCGTTTTGTTCATTGAGCATTTTCTCGTTGTAGAGAAAGTCTTTTTCAGTCGCCGACAGGATATGTTGCAGTTGAATGGCGCGTATACGAGAGAGGGTGACCTTGAGCTGTAAGGTCGTGCTGACACTCGGTAGCGAATTTGTCGAGATGTCGACCGAGGATTGATTGACGCGAACCAACTGGGTCAAGGAGAACACGCCGAGTGTTGAGGTCAACACCAGAACGAGCGCGAAGGAAATTAATAATTTCCAGGTAATTGGCAAGTCGTAAAACCATCTCATGTTGCAGTCCTCCTGAAGTACATTGAAAAGGCATTGCAGCCAAATCGGGTGCAATGTTTTTCAGGAGAAATGCGAGAGTTTTAGCAATTTGTGACTACATAAATCGCTTATTTTGACTTTGTATTGTAGGGAGATGTAGCGGAATTCGGTTCGTATTTTTCTAAAATACAACGTTGTTTTAAAAATAAGATTGTTGCAACAACGGAAGGGAACGGCGTCGGACGTTTTCGAGAGACGGAAAATATTGAGACCCAACAAAAAAGCCTCGCAGGGCGAGGCTTTTCTTGATCGTACGTGGCGTATAAATCGGATTACCAGATCTTCCACCAAGGCTTGGCTTTGACATCCTTTGGGCCGCCTGTGTAATACGGGCTGTTTGGATAGGTCGCCTGGATCACGCGCTCGGTGTCGTCGCGCAGTTGTTTCTGTCCCATTGCTTCGTAGGAGCGCATCATAATGAACAGTGCTTCTTCGACTGCAGGTGAATCAGGGTAATCCTTGATCGCAGACTGGGAACGATTGACTGCCGAAACGTAGGCACCGCGACGATAGTAGTACTTCGCGACGTGGACGTCATATTGCGCCATTGCATTAACCAGATACTTCATGCGGGCCATTGCATCAGGCGTATAGGTGCTGTCAGGGAAGCGTTCCGCCAGCAGCTTGAACGAGTCAAACGCATCGCGCACGGCCTTGGGGTCGCGCTCGGTGTTGTCCTGATCGGTGAAGGTGTCGAAAATACTGGTGCGGTCGTTGAAGTTGATCAAGCCGCGCAGGTAGTACATGTAGTCGACGTTAGGATGATTTGGATGCAGTTTGATGAAGCGGTCAACTGCTGCCAGACCTTGCGGCTGATCATTCAGACGGTAGTAAGCGTAGGCAATATCCATCTGCGCTTGCTGCGCATAAGTGCCGAACGGATAGCGCGATTCGAGTTTCTCGAAGTACTTGATTGACTTCTCGTAACCGCCGGCGGTCAGTTCATCCTTGGCTTCCGAGTATAATTTGGACGCGGACCACCCAACCGTCTCGTCTTTTTGTTCAGGCAGCAAGCCGCATGCGGACAAAGACAGGACGAATGCGACGGTAAGCAACTTCAATAAGATTTTTTGCATGACGTATGAGCAGTTTGAGCGGGTGCAAAGAAACAAGAAATTTCAATCCACTGATTATAGCTGATGTCACGTACCACTCCCCCTAAGGTTGTAAAAGCTTTTACAACCGAACCTATCGAAACAGACGTGGGAGATGACGCGCTCGACGAAATCGTCGACGACGTTGCAGAAGGCAACGAACCAATTACCCTCAAGCTGACCGACGACGACTGCGGAAGCCGGCTCGACAAGGTCGTGTCGGCGCTTGTGCCTCAATATTCAAGAAGCCGTATCCAGCAATGGATTGAAGCCGGTTTTGTGACTGTGGACGGCAAACCTGCCCGTACCAAAATGACCGTGCTGGGTGACGAAGTCGTTGTCATTACACCCCAGGCCGCACCGGAAGACACAGCCTTTCAGCCGGAGGCCATGGACTTGGACATCGTGCATGAAGACAAGGCGATTCTGGTCGTCAACAAGCCTGCCGGACTGGTGGTTCATCCCGCAGCAGGCAATTGGTCGGGCACGCTTCTTAACGGTTTATTACATCATTTTCCCGCTTTGGGCGGAGTGCCGCGCGCCGGCATCGTTCATCGGCTGGACAAGGACACCAGCGGTTTGATGGTGGTCGCCAAGACTTTGGCGGCGCAGACCGACCTGGTGCGCCAGTTGCAGGCGCGTACCGTCAAGCGCCGCTATCTGGCGCTGGTCTGGGGCACGCCGCAGCTATCCGGCACCATCGATGGCGCCATGGCCCGTCACCCGCGCGATCGTATCAAGATGGCCGTATCGGAAAGCATGAGCGCCAAGCCGGCCATCACCCACTATCAACGCGTTGCCGTGGGCGCACTGGATGGCCGTGCGGTCAGTCTGATGCATTGCCAGCTGGAAACAGGGCGTACACATCAGATTCGCGTGCACATGCAGTCGCTGGGTTTTGCTCTGGTTGGCGACGCGCTGTATGGCAAGACGCATCTGATGCCGTTCTTCCCGCGTCAGGCGCTGCAGGCTTGGCGACTCGGGCTGGTGCATCCGACCAGCGGCAAGGCATGCCAGTGGGAAGTCACGTTGCCGGAAGATTTCACCGAGCTGCTCGGTCGTGCCGGCATTGATATCGATGCCCTCAAGACCTTGGACGAGTAATTCTATGGAGCTGCTGATTCCGGACTGGAGCGATCGGCCTGACAATGTCGGCGCGCTGACTACCTTGCGCCAGGGCGGCGCAAGTCTGGGGCCGTATGATGACGGGCAGGGCGGTGGCGGACTGAATCTGGGCGTACACGTTCAGGATGACCCAGACCGTGTTGCTCATAATCGCCGTTTGCTGCGCAGTATTTTGCCGTCGGAGCCGGCTTGGCTGACGCAAGTGCATGGCGTGAATGTCGCCGATGCGGCCGACGTTCATGGCGCACCGGAGGCAGATGCCTGTGTGGCAACGCAGGCTGGCGTCGTTTGCGCGATGATGACGGCCGACTGTTTGCCCGTATTGTTCTGCGATGTGGCCGGTAAGGTCGTCGGCTCTGCTCACGCAGGCTGGCGTGGTTTGGCCTCAGGCGTGCTGGAGCGTACGGTGGGCGCTATGCGTCAACGTGGCGCTGCAGAAATCCTGGCCTGGCTTGGTCCGGCCATTGGTCCGGAAAAATTTGAAGTGGGACAAGACGTCGTTGATGCTTTTGTCTCGCATGACGCGGTCAGTCGCAGCGCCTTTGTCGCGATTGCGGGCCGTGAAGGGAAATTCCTTGCCGATATTTATCAGCTAGCCCGGTTGCGACTGGGGCAGGCAGGCGTCACACGCGTGTCTGGCGGTGGTTTTTGTACAGTTAGCGACACGCGGTTTTATTCGTATCGCCGTGACAAAGTGACGGGGCGGATGGCCTCGCTGATCTGGCTTCGATAATTGCTCAGGCTTATGTTTGTCGCTGCAATTGTTCCAGCAATTGCCGGGTGTGGCCCGGCAGTTCCGCTTCATTTCTGACGCAAATCAATAATTGACGCTTGGCCCAGGCATCGCTGAGCGGGATGCACTTGATTGCCATCGTCTTCTGACAGCGCAATGCCGCCGTGGCGGGAAGAACGCCAATCCCGACCTCACGCTCTACCATGCGGCAGATGCCATCAAAGCTGCGCAGGCGTACGCGGTATTGCAACCGTTTTCCGGTGCGGATCGCATGTCCGGAAAGATGCTCTTGCAAGGCGCTACCGCCGCTTAATCCGACAAAATTTTCCTCCACGATTTCAGCGAATGGCAGTTGTTTTCTGCGGGCCAGAGCATGCTTGCGCGGCATCACAACCATCAGGTTATCTTCGCGAAACGGCATCGTTTGCAAATGCCCCGTATCCACCGAGTCGGCAACGATGCCGATATCAGCAATGCCATCAATGATCGCTTGTACGATTTCATGACTGAGGCGCTCTTCCAGATCGATATCAATGTAAGGGTTTTGCGCAAGGAAGGTACCCAGTGTTTCGGGCAAAAATTCGCTAATGGCAGCCGTGTTGCCCAGAAGGCGAATGTGGCCTTTGAGGCCATGCGCGTATTCGCTGAGCTCATCGCGCATCTTGTCCATTTGCTGGAGTACGCAACGTGCGTGATGCTGTAACGCGCGGCCGGCATCGGTCAATTGGACACCGCGTCGGTCACGCGTCAGAAGCGCAACGCCGAGTGCATCTTCCATCCCCCGAACGCGGGCGCTTGCTGACGCCAATGCAAGATGTGACCGCCCGGCGCCTGCGGTGATGCTGCCGGTTTCGGCGACATGCAAAAAAAGACGCAGATCGTTCAGGTCGAGGCGAGTGCTCATCGGGTTCGCTATCCGTATAAAAATCATTAGGGCAATCAGCCTCCGGCACAGCCGAAGGCTGACTCAGTGTATTCCAGATTTTCGGTGGTGACGATAGCTGGCAGACTACGGCTATCTAACGGAGGCGCAATGCAAACAACCCTGTCTTTTGATGCCGCACACCTCATGCTGTTGTCGGCAGTCACGGCCATTTTCTTATTGGCTGGCTTTGTCAAAGGTGTCGTCGGTCTGGGTCTTCCGACAGTTGCGGTCGGCCTGCTGGGCTTGTTCATGCCGCCGGTACAGGCGGCGGCGTTGCTGATCGTGCCGTCGCTGGTCACCAATGTCTGGCAGTTGTTGGCGGGCGGGCGCTTTGTCTGGTTGCTGCGCCGGCTCTGGTTGATGCTCATCGGTATCGTCGTCGGGACTTTGCTGGGAACGCGCTGGATTTCCGGTGACAATAGCGGACAGGCGACGGCCGCCTTGGGTGCGGCGCTGATTGTCTATGCAATATTGGGATTGGCGGCGGTCAAGTTTTCCGTGCCTGCGAGTACGGAAAAATGGCTGTCTCCAGTCATCGGTCTGGCAACCGGATTGGTCACAGCGGCGACAGCGGTTTTTGTCATCCCGGCAGTACCCTATCTGCAGGCATTGCATCTGGAGAAGGATGAGTTGATCCAGGCGCTCGGCTTGTCATTTACCGTGTCGACCATTGCCATGGCTGCGGGCCTGGCTCAAGGCGGTGCGCTGCAAATGACGGACGCAGCAGTTTCACTGATGGCTTTGGTGCCGGCCTTGGGCGGCATGTTCATCGGCCAGTGGCTGAGAGGGAAAATTTCGGCTGTGCTGTTTCGCCGCTGTTTCTTTGTTGGTTTGTTGCTTCTGGGTTTGCATCTCACATCTCATTTTTGGCTGTGACTTTGGGTATGACTATGGCGCAGGCATCCCTGCAAAATGATGTGGAGTTTGATATCGAAGAACAGGAGGAGGGAATACGGATTTACGCCAGAAAGGGTGAACAGATAGTAGGCGCGCTTGCGGCAGAATTCTGCGGAAGCTATCTGGCGATTTCGCTGATCTATATCGTGCCAACCTGGCGCCATATGAAAATAGATGAAGCACTGCAAACAAAGTTTTTTGGTTGCCTCGAAACCTGTTCAGAAAGATGAGCGTCCCAACTACTCAGATGAACGCGGGCGCTACTGAAGTGGACACCTTAGTGAATAGGCTGATAAGCGCAAATAATCACAAGAGCAAACGTTGCGCAGAAATTTCGAAACTCTTCTATTGGCGGCTTCTCGCCGCCATGTAATTCTCGCAACCCATTGATGACATCGCCAGAGAGGGGATTTTGCGATTCAGGACTCGCTTTTGTTTTCGGCAATCGACTCGCCGATCGGCCCCTGTCTTGCGTCTTGCGAGGCTTTCAATTTTTCCTTCATTTGACGATTCCGCTTGCGTTGCGGTGTACCCATCAGGTATAAAACAATTGTCAAAGGAAATACGCCGTACAGGAAAAACGTCCCGATTCCAGCAATGGCGGACTGTTCGGTGATCGACATCATGAAGACGACATATAACCAAGCGATTGCGACGATATACATTGTGGTTTCTGGCCTGAGCGACAAACCGTAACAATACGCGAAAATTGTAGAAGCGAGCATGAATAAGCATAACGCGCAAAATGCGCAGAATGTCCCTCCCGTCTTTTCAGCGTGGCTAAATCAGTTGTCTGATTCCAAGGTATGGCAGTCGTGGCCGATGCCAGCTGCGCCGCTCGATACGCAGTCGATCCAGTCAAAGCTGACCGAACTGGGCGCCACGCTTGATCCCGCCGACGTACTTCGCTTACAGCAGGATTATGCTGATCAGTTTGCCGGGTTATGGCAGACGGTGATGAGCTCTAAAGTACCTTCCATTTCTGACCGGCGCATGTCCGCGCCGGCTTGGCAATCCAATCCGTTTTTCGCATTTCAGGCTGCAGCTTATCAACTCAACGCGCGCTTTCTGACGTCGTTGGTTGATGCTGTGCAGTCGACGGACAAGGTCAAACAGAAGCTTCGTTTTGCAGTGCAGCAAATGATCGATGCGCTGTCGCCGGCGAACTTCCTTGCGACCAATCCGGAGGCCCAGCAAAAGATCCTTGATACCAATGGCGAAAGTCTGACACGCGGGATTGCGCAGCTTTTTACCGATCTGCAAAAAGGCCGGGTCTCGCAAACGGATGAAACCGCGTTCGAAGTTGGCAAGGATGTGGCGACGACTGAAGGTTCGGTGGTGTTTGAGAATGCGCTGTTTCAGCTCATCCAATACAAGCCTCTGACCAAAACGGTGCATGCGCGTCCGCTGTTGATCGTACCGCCTTGCATCAACAAGTTTTATATCCTTGATCTGCAACCGCAAAACTCGCTGGTACGATATGCGGTGGAGCAGGGCAACACCGTCTTTCTCGTTTCCTGGCGCAATGCGGATGCCACGCTGGAAACGACCACGTGGGATCAATACGTCGACGATGCCGTCGTGCGCGCGATTCATGTGGTTCAGGAAATTTCTGGACAAGACCAGATCAATGCGCTGGGTTTCTGCGTTGGCGGCACTATCCTTTCTTGCGCGTTGGCAGTGCTTGCTGCGCGTGGAGAAGAGCCGGTCGCAAGTCTGACTTTGCTGACGGCATTTCTCAATTTTCTGGATACCGGAGCGATCGACGTGTATATCGACGACGTCCAGATTCAGATGCGCGAACAAATGATAGGGAAGAGCGGACTGATGTCCGGGCGTGATTTCGCGACGGCCTTTTCCAGTCTCCGTCCCAACGATTTGCTCTGGAATTACGTCGAGTCGAATTACCTCAAAGGTGAGACGCCGCAGGCCTTCGATCTGTTGTACTGGAATGCCGACAGCACCAATCTGCCCGGCCCGATGTTCTGCTACTACCTGCGCCACATGTATCTGGAAAACGCGCTCAAGGATCCGGGCAAGTTGACCATCGCCGGCGAGAAGATTGACCTCTACAAGCTCAACGTGCCATCGTTCATTTACGCATCGCGCGAAGATCATATTGTGCCGTGGGCCTCGGCTTACGCGTCGACGGCGATCCTGAATTCAAAAAAGCCCGCCAACAACCGTTTCGTGCTGGGTGCGTCCGGTCATATCGCCGGCGTAATCAATCCACCGTCAAAGAACAAGCGCAGCTACTGGACTAACGACAAGATCGGCGCCGATCCTGACGCATGGTTCGCCGGCGCCAAAGAACATCCGGGAAGTTGGTGGACGGAATGGTCGACCTTCCTCGCCAAGCATGCTGGCAAGCAAATTGCAGCACCGAAAAACGCAGGCAATGCGAAACACAAAGTGATTGAACCGGCTCCAGGGAGGTACGTCAAAGTCAGATCAGAATGAAAGACCCTGAAAGTTCAACAATAAAGAGGATGCGGTTTCATAAAGACAGCTGCATGAGCGAAGCAAGAGAAAACGCGAAATAGCAGATGTCGTCATCCTCCGAAGTTATCCACCCGACACAAATTAGGAGGCAGGACATGGTTAAGCGAATTGCATATGTGACAGGCGGCATGGGTGGTATCGGTAGCCCAATTTGTGCACGTCTGTGCAAAGACGGCTATACAGTGGTGGCCGGTTGCGGCCCCAACTCGACCCGCAAGGACAAATGGCTGGCCTCCATGCGTGAACAAGGTTTTGACATCCACGCATCGGAAGGCAACGTCGCCGATTGGGAATCGACCAAAGCAGCTTTTGAAAAAGTCCGCGCCGAAATCGGTGAAGTCGACATTTTGGTCAACAACGCCGGCATCACGCGTGACGGCCAGTTTCGCAAGATGAGCAAGTCCGACTGGGACGCCGTCATCGACACGAACCTGAACTCGCTCTTTAACGTGACCAAGCAGGTCATCGAAGGCATGGTCGATCGCGGTTGGGGTCGTATCATCAACATTTCTTCCGTCAATGGGCAAAAGGGCCAGTTCGGTCAGACCAACTATTCGACGGCCAAAGCCGGTATTCATGGTTTTACCATGGCGTTGGCGCAGGAAGTCGCGACCAAGGGCGTGACGGTCAATACCGTGTCGCCAGGCTATGTCGGTACCGACATGGTGCGAGCCATCCGTCCTGAAGTTCTTGAAAAAATCGTGGCGGGCATTCCGGTCAAACGCCTGGCTGAGCCGGAAGAAATCGCTTCGATTGTTGCCTGGATTGCATCGCAGGAAGGTGGCTACGCCACCGGTTCTGATTTTTCGCTGAACGGCGGTTTGCACATGGGTTAAGTTTGTCCGGACGGCGGGTCGCCTGATTCGCTGTTCTTGTTGGGGACAAAACCTGTCCACGATCTGTAGCGAGAGGTCATGAGCCGGCGGTGGTCGGAGCGCAGGAACCGGAATGTACTTGAGTACATGAGGATTCCGAGCACCTCCCGGCATCGGCTCATGGCCTCGCAGTAAGATCGTGGGCAGGTTTAAGGGAAACTGCGTACTTCGTACTTGTATGCATACGTGGTTTCCCGCCTATAATGCGATACGCCGACGGGTCGACATCAATACAATAATACGATCCCGTTTAATAGCTGAAAACAGACTGGAATTTCAGATGACAAGTGCAAAAAACTCTGCAGAGCGTTTAATTAAAAAATACCCTAATCGCCGCCTGTACGATACTCAAACAAGTTCTTACATTACCTTGACCGACGTGAAGCAATTGGTTCTCGACAACGAAGAATTCGCGGTCGTTGATGCCAAGAACGGGGACGATCTGACGCGCAGCATCTTGCTGCAAATCATACTGGAAGAGGAGTCGCACGGTGCGCCGATGTTCTCCAGCGCCGCGCTGTCCCAGATCATTCGTTACTATGGCCATGCCATGCAAGGGATGATGGGATCGTATCTGGAGAAGAATATCCAGGCTTTTATCGACATTCAGAACAAGTTGGCGGAAAACTCCAAGGGTTTTTATGAAGGCAAGCCTTTCAGCCCTGAAATGTGGACCCAGTTCATGAATGTGCAGGGCCCGATGATGCAAGGGATGATGAGCAACTACATCGAACAGAGCAAGAGCCTGTTCATCCAGATGCAGGAGCAAATGCAAAGCCAGACTAAAAACATGTTTGGCACATTCCCCTTTGTCCCGACTGATCCGGGCAAGAAGTAGACATTCTGTCAAGGTGGACGGGCCGTTTTACGGCCGGTCTGCCTATCCAAGGGTACAATAGCGGCTTCGTCTGAATCCAGCTTTTACGCCCGTCTATCATGTCCAATGTTTCTTCCGTCGTACCCCCGGTTGCCCCCAAGGTCGGCTTCGTTTCGCTCGGCTGCCCCAAAGCCCTCGTGGACTCCGAACAAATCCTGACGCAATTGCGTGCCGAAGGCTACGATACCGCCAAGTCCTATGATGGCGCGGATCTGGTCATCGTCAATACCTGTGGCTTTATCGATGCCGCAGTTCAGGAGTCTCTCGACGCCATCGGCGAAGCATTGAGCGAAAACGGCAGGGTCATCGTGACCGGTTGCCTGGGCGCCAAGAAGGATGGCCATGGCGATGATCTGATCCAGAAGATTCACCCTAAGGTGCTGGAAGTCACCGGCCCTCATGCCGTCGGTGAAGTCATGCAGGCGGTACACAAGCATCTGCCCAAGCCGCATGCTCCTTTCATCGATCTGGTTCCGGCCCAAGGCGTCAAGCTGACGCCGAAGCATTTTGCCTATCTCAAGATTTCCGAAGGCTGCAATCATCGCTGCAGTTTCTGCATCATCCCGTCCATGCGCGGCGATCTGGTGTCGCGTCCGATTGCTGACATCATGCTGGAAGCTGAAAACCTGTTCAAAGCAGGCGTGAAGGAATTGCTCGTCATTTCCCAAGACACCAGCGCTTATGGCGTCGATGTGAAGTTCCGCATGGGTTTCTGGAACGGCAAGCCGGTCAAGACGCACATGACGCAGCTGGTCGAGGCACTCGGCGAACTGGCGCGCCAATATGGCGCATGGGTTCGCTTGCACTACGTTTATCCCTATCCGCACGTTGACCAGATCATTCCGTTCATGGCTCAAGGTCATGTGTTGCCTTATCTTGATGTCCCTCTGCAGCACGCGCATCCCGATGTGCTCAAGCGCATGAAGCGCCCGGCCAGCGGCGAAAAGAATATCGAGCGCATCCAGGCCTGGCGCAAGATGTGCCCGGATCTGACGATTCGCTCGACCTTCATCGCCGGTTTCCCTGGTGAAACGGAAGAGGAATTCGAGTATCTGCTCGATTTCCTGAAAGAAGCGGAAATCGATCGTCTTGGTTGCTTTGCCTATTCTCCAGTAGAGGGCGCAACGGCTAATTTGCTCGATAATCCGGTGCCGGAAGAAGTACGCGAAGAACGCCGCGGGCGTGTCATGCAATTGCAGGAAGAAATTTCCAAGAAGCGCCTGCAAGCCAAGGTCGGAAAGACTTTGCGCGTGCTGATCGATGAAGTTGACCGCAATGGCGGCGTTGGCCGTTCTTATGCCGATGCGCCGGAAATCGATGGCGTTGTGTACGTCAAGCCGCCCTTCGAGCCGCACAAGAAGCTGGTCGTCGGCGAGTTTGTCGACGTGGTAGTGACCGCTGCCGATGCGCACGATTTGTGGGCGGCGGCGCAATGAAGGTTGGTGTGCTGAAGTTATTGTTGCCGTTGGTGTTACTGATTTCCACCGCATCGTCCGATGCGCAACAGTCGGGCGGCGCAACCATGGCGGTCGTGCCTGGAAGCTTGGAGGATATCGTCCGCAAGCCGATCGTGCTGCGCGGTACCCTGGGTGACGACAAGATTCAACTCAGCCTGCGTCCCAAGGTGGATGAGGATGGACTGGAAGGGCAGTACTTCATCTTTGGACAGGGATCACAGATCCTGTTGGCCGGCGAAGTCGATCAGAACGATTTGATGATGGAAGAATCCCATAACGGCAAAGACGTTTCGGGCCAATGGGAAGGTAATTTCAAGAATGGTGTCTTGAGCGGAACCTGGTCAACACTGGATGGATCGGTTACCAAACCGTTTTCCCTGAAGACCGGCGTGCAATAAATCTTGTACGATCCCTGTTCGATCTCAAGAAATTAAAAACAGTCAAAAAAAGCAACCCGAGGCAACTGAGGTAATTCGTGGCAGAAAAACTCTCTCCGCAGACAGCGCTGGTGCACAGCGCTTACGTTCCCCCCGAAAATTTTGGCGCACTGCCGGTCGGTATCCATCATGCATCGACCGTACTTTTTCCGAATGTCGCCGCAATGCGCGCGCGTAACTGGAAAGAGAAAAGCGGCTACACCTACGGCCTGCATGGCACGCCAACGACATTCACGCTGGAAGCGCGATTGGCTGAGATCGAAGGTGGTCGCCACTGCCGGATTGCACCGAGCGGCCTCGCGGCAATCTCACTGGTGAATTTTGCACTCCTTAAAACCGGCGATGACGTTCTGCTGCCGGATAACGTCTATGGTCCCAACAAGGATCAGGCGATGTGGCTGGAACGCGACTTCGGCGTGACGGCGCGTTTTTACGATCCACTCATCGGCGCCGGCATTACTGATCTGATTCAAGACAATACTCGTTTGATCTGGACGGAAGCACCAGGCTCAGTATCCATGGAGGTTTCCGACGTGCCTGCGATTTGCAAGGCCGCGCATGCCAAGGGGGTGCCGGTAGCGTTGGACAATACCTGGTCGGCCGGTCTGGCATTCCCAGCCTTTGAGCACGGTGTGGATATCGTGATGCAAGCACTGACCAAGTATCAGTCGGGCGGCTCCGACGTGCTCATGGGAGCGGTCATCACGAATGATGACGATATTAATCACAAGATCGAGCTGGCGCACATGCGGATCGGTTTTGGCGTCGGTATGGATGACGTCTATATGGTCTTGCGCAGTCTCTCCTCGATGCGCCTACGCTTCGATGCTCATGATGCCGCCGCGCGCCGTATCGCAAGCTGGCTTAAACAGCGTCCTGAAATTAGCAAGGTCTTGCATCCCGCGTTGCCGGATTGTCCGGGCCACGATATCTGGTTGCGAGATTTCTCTGGAGCGGGGGGCTTATTTTCTGTGACGTTCGACCCGCGCTTCAGCGAAGAGCAGATTGACCGTTTCGTCGATGGCCTGCGCCTGTTCAAGATCGGCTTCAGCTGGGGTGGCGCGCATAGCTTATGTGTTCCGTATCGCATGCAGACCATGCGCAAAACCTGGGCAGAGCAGGGGGGACTGGTTCGTTTTAATGTTGGTCTGGAAACCGTCGAAGATCTGATTGCAGATATCGAGCAAAGCCTGAATAAGATGGCTGCGTAGTCATCTGAAGTTGCCGGTGCGAGCGCGATTGGTTGAAAAGTCGGCAATTTGTAGCTTTACCGAAAGCTGCGAAGCCTCAGGAATCCGTAATAAATTGTAAAATTCGGATATTCTTCGCGCGTTTCTTGTTACAAGCCTGTTACATGGAGTGTTATTCGCGGTTCTTGTAGTCGCTTGCGGACAACAAAGTAGGAAAACGCGCCGATTTTTAAATGTAAAAAATATTAGTATAAATTCAATTTTTACTCTAATTTCTTTGCGGAAATTTTTTTTGCGGTCACGGTGCCGATCAAGCTAAGAGCTAATGCCAGCATAGGCTTTGGAAAAAATTCTTGATTTTATGAAAATTTTTGCAGTGTTTTTGTAGGACAAAGTCCTACTTGTCACGTAGGTCGTTACCGACGAAAAATACCGACAATCACTAATTTCCCGCCTTTCCCCGCCCCCTCAGAATCAGCCTTACCGGTAAGAAAAAGTAACCGGTTGTAAATTGATTTTGAGCGGGGGTGCAAATGAATACCAATGACATGATGGCGGAAATTCGGGATGCAAATCTGAGTTATTTGATGTTGGCTCAGCAAATGATTCGTTCTGACAAGGCTACAGCCATATTCCGTCTTGGTATCAGCGATGAAATCGCCGATATGATCCAAGGCTTGAGTAATGCTCAAATCCTCAAGCTCGCGGGCACCAACATGATGTTGACCCGCTTTCGTTTCGACGACGGCGCGATCCTCGGTATGCTGACCAACTACAACAAAGATAAAGGGCTGGCGCAATCTCACGCCGCCATTCTCATGGCTTGTCAGCCAGTCGAACAAATTTCCTGACGCAATTCGCATTCTTCGTGGTATGTTGGGGTTGTGTGGTCAACCCGGGAGAGTGGCTCGGCGTTGATTGTTCGAAGTCGAGTTAGTAGGTTGATCAGGTTGTAGTGAAAAAAATATCGGGGGTTGTTCATGGCTAAGAAGAGCGTGATAACAGAGGCGCAAGAGATTCAATTGGCGATTGAGCTGATCAATCTTGGTGCGCGTCTTCAATTGCTGGAGTCTGAAACCTCCTTGTCGCGTGAGCGTCTCCTCAAACTCTACAAAGAGTTGAAGGGTGTATCGCCGCCAAAGGGGATGCTGCCTTTTTCGACGGACTGGTTCATCACCTGGCAGCCGAACATTCATTCCTCGTTGTTCATCAATATTCATAAGTACCTTGTCGGGTACGCCAAGATTTCCGGTATCGAAGCAGTCATGAAGGCCTATAAGCTCTATCTTGAGCAGGCTGGTCAAGTTGCTGAAGGCGATGAATCCGTGTTGTCGCTGACACGTGCCTGGACACTGGTGCGCTTTTTTGAAAGCAAGATGCTGACGACAACGCCTTGCAGCAAATGCGGCGGTCATTTCGTTGTGCATCGTCTGGATTTGCATCAGGATTATCTGTGCGGGCTGTGCCATATGCCTTCGCGTGCAGGCAAGACAAAGAAGGCCAAGGACGCGATTGCGATTGCTGCTCCGATGGTTGAAGCACTGCCGATGGTGGCTGCGCTCGCCTGAGTCTGAATTCCGGTTTTATCGTCGTAAAATAGTCGGCTTTAATGTGAGGGCTTGGAGGCCGATATGGAGTCGGGGCAGCGCAGATCTCTGCTGCAGGCGCCCGCTGTACAAGCTTTAATCGTTTTATGCGCAGCCTTGGTGTTGGCGCTGCTGATCCGGCAGGTCAGTGAGCACACCTTCGGCGTTGACGTTACTCCCATTCCTTTTGCTGTTTTGCACGGTGCGTTGGCGGCTGGTATTGCCTACGCCCGTCGCATGGCGTCCTGGTGGATGCCGATTCTCTTCTTTTTTCCACCTGCTGCGGTACTGGTCAATTCACTGCAGTTGCCGCCAGTGCTCTTCCTGGCTATTTTCCTGTTCCTGTTGTTGTTGTTCTGGTCGACCTTTCGTAGCCAGGTACCGTTCTATCCGTCCGGACGTCCGGTGTGGGATGCGGTGGCTGAGTTATTGCCGGCAGATCGACCTCTCAAGGTCATCGATATCGGCAGCGGTTTGGGTGGGGCGGTATTGTATTTATCCCGTGTCAGGTATGACAGCCGCTTTGTCGGAATTGAACTGGCGCCTTTGCCTTGGCTGGTCAGTCACGTACGGGCCTTGTTGACGGGCAGTCGCGGCAGTTTTATCCGCGGTGACTACACCTTGCTGGATTTTGCAGACTACGACGTAATTTTTGCGTATCTGTCGCCTGCCGCAATGACTGCGTTATGGAATAAAGCGAGGGTGGAAATGCGCTCGGGCACGTTGTTGCTGAGCTATGAATTCATCATCGAGGGAGCCAAGCCGACTATCACCGTACAGCCGAAGCAAAACGGCCCGGTTTTATATGGTTGGCATATGTGAAACAAAAAAGAGCTGTGTTACATTCAACTCACGTTATCAAGTTTTTATCTTTGGTGTCGTAATTGAAAATGAAAGCCCTCTTTCGGTCATGTATTCCATCATTTGCTTGAGAAGATTGCATGTAACCTGATAGCAGGTAAAAAACACTGAACGCCACTGGGACGGGAGTAGGCACTTGTTAGTCATAATTGGATATGTGATCGTCATGGCGTCCGTCTTCGGCGGATTTGCAATGGCCGGGGGGCATCTAGGGGCACTCTTTCAACCAATCGAACTGCTGATGATCGGCGGCGCGGCGGGTGGTGCTTTTCTTGTCGGTAACAACAACAAAGCCATCAAGGCAACGCTCAAGGCGCTGCCAACGGTCTTCAAGGGGTCGACTTACACCAAAGCTCTGTACATGGAGCTGATGTCGCTGATGTTCGAAATTCTGACCAAGTCCCGTAAAGAAGGCTTGATGTCAATCGAAGGCGATATCGAAGAACCGGAAGCCAGTCCGATTTTCAGTAAATATCCGGGCGTTCTGGCAGATCATCATCTGATCGAGTTCATGACCGACTATCTGCGGTTGATGGTGTCGGGGAACATGGATGCGTTTCAGATCGAAAATCTGATGGACAACGAAATCGAGACCCATCATCACGAAGGCGAAATTCCCGCACATTGTATTGCCAAGCTCGGCGACGGTATGCCGGCGTTCGGTATCGTGGCGGCGGTGATGGGCGTGGTGCACACGATGGAATCGGTGGGTATCCCGCCATCCGAACTGGGTATGCTGATTGCGCATGCGTTGGTCGGTACCTTCCTCGGTATTCTGCTTGCATACGGCTTTGTGGGTCCCTTGTCGAGCTTGCTGGAGCAAAAGCTCCATGAGTCGACCAAGATCTATCAATGCGTCAAAGTGACTTTGCTCGCCAGCCTGAATGGGTATGCTCCTGCCTTGTCGATCGAATTCGGTCGTAAGGTCCTGTTCTCGACAGAACGTCCTTCCTTCCTCGAGTTGGAAGAGCACGTCAAACAGGCAAAAGGCAAGTAATCCGACATGACCCGTAATCAGCAGGAGTAAGGCATGGCCGACGAAGGGCTACGTCCCATTATTGTTAAACGCATCAAGAAAGGCGGCGGCGGTCATCACGGCGGCGCCTGGAAGATCGCCTACGCCGACTTCGTGACGGCGATGATGGCGTTCTTTCTGCTGATGTGGCTGCTTGGCTCAACCGCCAAGGGCGACCTCAATGGTATCGCCGAATATTTCAAGACTCCTCTCAAAGTAGCTATGGCCGGTGGCTCCGGCAGCGGCGACGCCAATACGGTGTTGCCCGGCGGCGGTAAAGATCTGACGCGCCAGGAAGGCCAATTACGCAAGGGTGAAAATGAAGTCGTCAACAAGCGAAGCGTACGCGCAGCGCAGGCCGAACTCGAAAAAGCTGAGCGCCAGCGTCTCGATGAATTGAAGAAACGCATCGAAACCGCCATCGACAGCAGCCCGACACTGAAGCAATTCAAGAATCAACTGCTAATCGACATTACCTCAGAGGGTTTGCGCATCCAGATCGTGGATGAAAAGAACCGTCCGATGTTTGCCTTGGCCAGTGCGCAATTGCAACCGTACACGCGTGAAATCCTGCGCGAGATCGGCAAAACGCTAAATGACGTGCCTAACAAAATCAGTCTCTCCGGGCATACCGATGCCACGCCCTATTCCAGCGGTGAAAAGGGATACAGCAACTGGGAATTGTCCGCCGACCGCGCGAATGCATCGCGCCGCGAGCTGATTTCCGGTGGCATGGATGAATCCAAGGTACTGCGCGTGGTTGGGTTGTCGTCAGCGGTGCTTTTGGATAAGGAAGATCCTTTCAATCCGATCAACCGTCGCATCAGCATCATCGTCATGAACAAGAAGGCTGAAGAGTTGGTGCAAAACGGTGGGTCGTCATCTCTGGATGTAACGTCCGATTCGGACGTGAAAGATGGTCTCAGCGAACAGCCTGCCAAGAATTAACTGGACTTTAAACACCAGGCCCAATTGAAAAGGAGGGCTTTGCATGTCGACACCTAAAATGCGGCAAGAACTCAAGCGTTTGTTGCTCGATACGGCAAGCGGCGGAAGCAGGCAATTGACGGAAGTCGAGACGGATCTGGTGCAAACCAACATCCTTCTCGGAGAAGCCATCGAGAAGCTGGGATCCAGCTTCATGGAATTGCATACCGCCGTACTTGCGCAACAAAAAGAACTCGAAGTCGTCATGGCCGGCAAGGGCACTTTGTCTGCTGACGATGTCGGCCGCCTCAAGGTGATGCAGGACGAGATCACCGTGCATGTCAATGCAGCAGTTACGGGTCTGCAATTCCAGGATATGACAAGCCAATTGCTGGAGCGGATCGTGCGCCGTGTGATTGGTTTGCGTGATGCGTTGGGCGTGTTGAGCGCCAACAGTTTTGAAATCACTCCAGACAGTTCTCAGTCGATTGAGGAGTTGGAAGGCCTGCTGAAAAACACGGTCGAGTCGATGGAAGAGCGTCTGACAGCGCTCGAAAACGGCTTGTGGAAAACAGTACGGCAAACACGGATGGAGAGCGGCGATATCGAATTGTTTTAATTCAACGCCGCCTCAATATGCATGTTCAGCAAGCTTGATCGATGATCTGAGCAGTAAGCTGAATTTACACGTGTGATAGTAATTTTTGATAATGGATGCGGCATAATGAGTTGGGCAAACTCAGACCCGCAAACAAAGAACAGGGAGTAAAAATGTCTAAAACAATTCTTGCGGTAGACGACTCGGGCTCACTGCGCCAGATGGTGGTGTTCAGCCTGAAGGCAGCCGGCTATCAGGTTACCGAAGCGGTAGACGGGCAAGATGCGCTGGACAAAGCGAAGCTGCAGACGTTCGATCTGGTGTTGACCGATCAGAACATGCCGCGCATGGATGGTCTGACGCTGATTCGCTCCTTGCGCGCACTGACCAGCTATCAACGCGTACCTATCCTCATGCTGACGACAGAGTTCAGCGATGAAATGAAGGCCAAAGGTAAGGCCGCCGGCGCCAATGGCTGGCTGGTAAAGCCTTTCGATCCGCAGCGTTTGACAGAAGTGGTTAAAAAAGTCATCGGCTAGTGTCAATAATTAACGATAAAAAATACACCTAAAGCATCTATGACGGAGCCCAATCATGACCATTGATATGAGCCAGTTTTTCCAGGTGTTTTTCGACGAGGCCGAGGAAGGCCTTGCCGAAATGGAAAAGCTTCTGCTGGCCGTTAATGTGTCGGATCCCGACGACGAAGATCTGAACGCGATCTTTCGTGCGGCCCATTCGATCAAGGGCGGATCAGCTACGTTTGGCCTGACCGACATTACCGAAATAACGCACGTACTCGAATCTTTGCTGGACCGTATTCGCCAAGGGCAGATGGCATTGACCAGTCAGCATGTCGATGCATTTTTGGCGGCAAAGGATATTCTGAAATCCATGCTTGATGGACATCGCCATGGTGCGACCGTCGATCTGGATGCTGTTGCCGATGTTCGTATGCTGCTGCAATCGTTGTCCGCGGGCGCCAGTAAAAAGACGGCTGCGCCACAAGCACTCGTTGGCTCTGGCGGCCTGAGTCGTTATCGTATTGAATTGCCGCAGCTTGCCGAGCGTGAGCTCGAGGCGTTGCAGCAAGAGCTGGGTCTTCTCGGAACTATTGAAAAGACCGAGGCAGAAGAAGGGCGCTGTGTCTTCATGCTGGATACGATTAAAGGCGCCGACAGCATTCATGAAATTTGCTCCTTCCTTGTCAATGCCGACGACCTGAAGATTTCTCAGGCTGTTGCTGCGCGTTCGAAAGAAGAAGAGCAGGGTTATGGGTTCTTTGCCCCATTCGTGCCGCAGGATGCTACCGATGAAGAGCGCGGCTATGGTTTCTTTGCCCCCTTCGTGCCGGTGAACGCGACTGACAAAGAGCGTGGCTATGGTTTCTTCGAGCCTTTTGTGCCGAAAGGTGACGTCGAGCAAGCCAAGCAGGCGGCAGAAACCGCTGCACATGGTGATCACGACGAACCTCCTGCGTTGGCGGTGACTGAACATGCCGGCGAAAAGAAAGCCAAGGGAGAAAAGCCGCCGGTTCACGAATCGTCTTCGATTCGTGTCGGCATCGAAAAGGTGGATCAACTGATCAATCTTGTCGGTGAGCTGGTTATCACACAGGCGATGATCGAGCAGCGTACCGGCAGTCTGGATCCGATGCTGCATGAACATTTGCTGAACAGCGTCAGCCAACTCACACGTAACACTCGTGACCTGCAAGAGTCGGTCATGTCGATACGCATGATGCCGATGGACTACGTGTTCTCACGTTTTCCGCGCATGGTGCGTGATCTTGCTGCCAAGCTCAACAAGCGCGTTGAGTTTGTTACTCACGGCGCTGCGACCGAGCTGGATAAGGGACTGATTGAACGTATCGTCGATCCGCTGACCCATCTGGTGCGCAATAGTATTGACCACGGGATTGAAATTCCCGAAACACGCCTTGCGGCCGGCAAGACCGATTACGGTACTTTATCGCTTTCGGCTGAGCATCAAGGCGGCAATATCATTATCGAAGTGACTGATGACGGCGGTGGATTGAACCGCGAGCGGATTCTGGCCAAGGCCAAGCAGCAAGGCATGGGCGTCTCGGACAATCTGAGCGATAGCGATGTCTGGCAGTTGATTTTTGAGCCGGGTTTCTCCACTGCCGAGCAAGTGACTGACGTATCCGGCCGTGGTGTGGGCATGGACGTGGTCAAACGTAATATTCTGGCCATGGGTGGCGCAGTCGATATTCGCTCCAGCAAGGGTTTTGGTACGACTATTTCCATTTCCTTGCCGCTCACGCTGGCGATTCTGGATGGCATGTCGATTCGCATCGGCCATGAAATCTACATATTGCCGCTTGGATACGTGGTTGAGTCGTTGCAGCCGGCAACCCAGGACGTCAAGGAAATCAGCGGCCAGGGCAAGGTTATCAAGGTTCGCGGTGAATATCTGCCCTTGTTGCCGCTGTATCAGATCTTCAATATCGAATCGACTTTTACCGACCCTTCGCAGGGATTGGTGGTTATTTTGGAATCAGATGGCAAGAAAGCTGCATTATTCGTCGATGATTTGATTGGCCAGCAGCAAATTGTTGTCAAGAACCTGGAATCCAATTATCGTAAGGTTGCAGGGATTTCTGGTGCTACTATTCTGGGTGACGGCGGCGTTGCCTTAATCATAGATGTTGCCGCTTTACTGCGATCAACAAGGCAGTTAAGCGATGAATCCGTATTTTCCTGATTTTTTATAAGGGCCATTTATCATGTCAGACAACATGTCGAAAACTATTTCCGGCTTTGGCGAAAAAGCCGACAGCACGGGAAATGAATTCCTCGCCTTTACCTTGGGCAAGGAAGAGTACGGTATCGATATCCTGAAAGTCCAGGAAATCCGCGGTTACGAAGCCGTGACCCGTATCGCGAACTCGCCTGACTTCATCAAGGGTGTCGTCAATCTGCGCGGCATCATTGTTCCTATCGTCGACATGCGCATCAAGTTCCAGCTGGGCGAACCGACATACGATCAATTCACCGTCGTGATTATCCTGAACATCTCCGGTCGCGTGGTCGGTATGGTTGTGGACAGCGTTTCGGACGTGATCACCTTGTCGCCAGAACAAATCAAGCCGGCGCCTGAAATGGGTACCACGTTTGACTCCGACTACCTGATCGGTCTGGGTACACTGGATGAGCGCATGCTGATCCTGGTTGATATCGACAAGCTGATGTCCAGCGCCGATATGGGCCTGATCGAAAAGCTGGCAGCATAAGCAACAGCTAATACAGCTCCGGACAAAGGCACACGCCGCATGGCTCTGCGGCGTGTGCTTTTTTCTTTTGTGTGGGATAACGTAACCATGACTAAAGCTGCTCATGACATGAGCATTGCGTGAGAAGCTGGTTCTTTGCCCCCAGACCTCGACCGGCATGGACGATGTATGCCGATCGAAGCGTGGTGGTGAAACCGATCGCAGATGTCTGCGTGGATTGAGCTTAGTGGAAGTGTTCCGTCGATGCCGGTACGTCTTCCGGCATTTCCGCGTGCACCAGATCGCCATCCGGCGCCGGGAATAGCGGCGTGCCGCAATCATCGCAGAACTCCATCGTATAGCGTTCCGCATGCAGCTTGATGTGGACAATACCGCACTCGCGCAAAACCTCCAGAATCTCTTCTATCGGCGTTTTGGCGCTCTCTGGCTCGGATAGGTCGCGCACTTCATCTCCGTCCTCCTGCTCGTACAACGGCCACACAATGCCGTAGACGATGCCGTCATCGTCGGCCAGATTGAATCCAATGCGATATTCATCGATTTGGCCGTTGATGTTCTCGCAGAAGCTACCGATGTTGGCGTGCAGCTCCGACGAGGCGACGCCCAGCGTTTGCGTCAGGTAATGATCGGCCGCTCGGATGGCGGCGGGGCGGATGCGCTTGTCTGCCTCACGGCAAGCAAAGTAATACGGCTGTGGAAGCAGCAACTCTACATTGCAACCAGGGAGGAAGCGCGTCAGCAGCGGGGTCGCTTGAGTCGTCCACGCTTTGAGGGCAGCCTCTTTTTCGTGGATGACCGAGGCGTGTTCATCCATTTGCCAGCGAAACAGCGGTGCACCAGTCGGTACCGCTACTGCAGCGATCATGTAGCGTGTGTCAGCGAGGAAGGGCGCGGTCGGTGTTTGTTCCAGAGCGAGTTGCGGCTGACTTTGTTTGAGCGCTGCCTGTCCCATGCGTTGGGCGAGAGCAAATACATCTGCATGATGGCGTGGCAACTGCTCGATCGCATACAAGGTCGGCGCCAGCGCCAGATGGGCGTTGTCTGCCAGAACATGGGCGTGCAAGTGGGCGAACAAGCCGTTGCGAACGTCGGCCGGCAGGTTGCCGGAGGCGATGCTGAAGCGCGTCCAGGCCAACACCGGCAGCGCCAGCAATTGCACGCTATAGAGTTTGCCGTCATATTCAAGCGCGCACGCTTCGCTGTTGGCTTCTACGGCCTCAACCAGCACGTCGTAGGCTTCAAGATCGGATTTGAACAGATGATCCAGCGCGGAATCGATCATGCCTTGATGCGCGCTTTTCAGTTGTTTGTGCAGCAGCAGATCGAGGGATCGCTCCCAAGCTCTTTCTTCCAGGCGACTGGTGGAGCCGGCGACCGCTTGTGATGAATTGACCAGGCGCTGACTTTCAGCGGACAACCTGGAGGAGGAACGTTTGGCGGGGCGGCGCATGATGAAATATCGACAATCAAATGGTAGGAATACCTATTGTAGTTGATTCGACATCGCCTCGGGGATTGCCTTCAGGCATGCATTTTTATCAACGCAAAGGCGTGTGTTCACACGGCACTTTCCCCATAAAAAAACGCCGGTCGAAACCGGCGTTTTTGTTTGCTGCACGTCCCGCAGTGCGGACGTTTCGACTGGCGTGCTTAAGCAGCCAGCAGTTGACGCAGCACGAATGGCAGAATACCGCCGTGCTTGTAGTAGTCAACTTCGATCGGTGTATCGATGCGCAACAGTAGTTTGACTTCCTTGGTTTCACCATTCTTGCGATGGATCACCAGAGTGGCTTCTTGCTGTGGCTTGATCTCGCCTTCCAGGCCCTTCAGGTCGAAAGTTTCTTCGCCTGTGATGCCCAGAGTCTGCACACTGTCGTTGCCGATGAATTGCAGTGGCAACACGCCCATGCCGACCAGGTTCGAGCGGTGGATACGTTCGAAGGAGCGAGTGATCACCGCCTTCACGCCCAGCAATTGGGTACCCTTGGCAGCCCAGTCACGCGAGGAGCCTGTACCGTACTCTTCGCCGCCGAACACCATGGTTGGCACGCCGTCGTTGACGTACTTCATGGCGGCATCATAGATCGCCATTTGTTCGCCGGTCGGTTGGTGAACAGTTACGCCGCCTTCAACGCCCGGTACCATCAGGTTCTTGATACGCACGTTGGCGAATGTGCCGCGCATCATGATTTCGTGGTTACCGCGACGCGAGCCGTAGGAGTTGAAGTCTGCCTTCAACACACCGTTGGCTTGCAGCCACTTGCCGGCTGGGCTGGAGTCCTTGATCGAACCGGCCGGAGAGATATGGTCGGTAGTGATCGAGTCGCCGAATACGCCCAGAGCGCGTGCGCCGGAGATGCCGGTTGCAGCTGCTGTCGGTACTTCGGTGAAGTTTTCGAAGAATGGTGGTTCAGCGATGTAAGTCGATGTCGGCCAGTTGTAGACTTCGCCCTTGGCGACGCCCTTGATGGCTTCCCACAGCTTGCCTGGTGCGCCCTTGACGTCAGCGTAGTTCTCTTTGAAGACCTTCGCGTTCATCGCAAACTTCAACAGTTTTTCGATTTCTTGCGAAGTCGGCCAGATGTCACCCAGGAAGATTTCCTTGCCGCCCTTGCCCTTGCCGACTGGTTGCGTCATCAGGTCGACGTTGACGTTACCGGCGATGGCGTAAGCCACGACCAGCGGAGGCGACGCCAGGAAGTTCGAGCGGATGTTCGGGTGAATACGCGCTTCGAAGTTACGGTTACCGGACAGCACAGCGGAGGCTACGATGTCGTTCTTGACGATCGCTTCGTTCATTGCTGGTGTCAGGTCGCCGGCGTTACCGATGCAAGTGGTGCAACCATAAGCGGTTACGCCAAAGCCCAGTTTTTCCAGATAACCCAACAGGCCGGCTGCTTCCAGATACTTGGTCACAACGCGGGATCCAGGCGCCAGCGAAGTCTTGATGTGCGGAGCAACCTTCAGGCCGGCTTCGACAGCCTTCTTGGCCAGCAGGCCTGCTGCCAGCAGCACGCTTGGGTTCGATGTGTTGGTGCACGATGTGATCGCAGCGATCAGCACGTCACCGTTCTTGACATCGACGCCGTCGGCGTTGGTATATGCCTTTGGCAGATCTTCAATCTTCTTGTTGAAGCCGTTTTCAGCAACCGGCTTGACGAACAGGTCGGCGAAAGTCGACTTGACGTTGCCGATTTCGATACGGTCTTGCGGACGCTTAGGACCAGCCAGCGACGGTGCAACGGTGCCCAGATCCAGCGACACTTCGCTGGTGTAGTCGATGTCGCCTGCCTTTGGAATACCGAACAGGTTTTGTGCCTTGAAGTAGGATTCGAACGCGTCGATTTCCGCCTTGGTACGGCCAGTGCCCTTGAAGTAGTCGATAGTTGCTTCATCAACTGGGAAGAAGCCCATCGTCGCGCCGTATTCAGGCGCCATGTTGGCGATGGTGGCGCGGTCGGTCAGCGACAGCGACTTGGTGCCTTCGCCGAAGAATTCGACAAACTTGCCCACGACCTTGGTCTTGCGCAGCAGTTCGGTGATGGTCAACACCAGATCGGTTGCTGTGCAACCTTCGCGCAGCGCGCCGGTCAGGTGCACGCCGACAACGTCAGGTGTCAGGAAGTAAACCGGTTGGCCCAGCATGCCGGCTTCCGCTTCGATGCCGCCCACGCCCCAGCCGACGACGCCGATACCATTGATCATGGTGGTGTGCGAGTCAGTGCCGACCAGGGTGTCCGGATAGTAGACGCCTGTCTTGTTGTGCACGCCGCGGGCCAGGTATTCCAGGTTCACCTGGTGAACGATACCGAAGCCTGGGGGCACGACGCCGAAGGTGTCGAATGCCTGCATGCCCCATTTCATGAACTGGTAGCGCTCGTTATTGCGCTCGAATTCCAGCTTCATGTTCAGGTCCAGCGCTTTCTTTTCGCGGAAGTGGTCGATTTGCACGGAGTGATCGACAACCAGATCCACTGGAACCAGCGGTTCGATGTTCTTTGGGTTCTTGCCCAGCTTGTTGGCGACGTTACGCATCGCGGCCAGGTCGGCCAGCAGTGGAACACCGGTGAAGTCTTGCAGCACCACGCGTGCAACCACAAACGGGATTTCGTCAACGCGGGCAGCTTTGGCGCCCCAGCTCGCCAATTGCTTGACGTGCTCTTCAGTCACTTTCTGACCGTCGCAGTTACGCAGGACGGATTCCAGCACGATACGGATCGACACTGGCAGACGGGAGATGTTGATCCCGAGTTTCTTTTCCAGGGCGGGCAGGGAGTAGAACTTGCCTTTCTTGGAACCAGAAATCTTGAATTCCTTTAGGGTGTTCAATGTGTTGCGGGACATGGCCTCTTCTCCTTAGATTACGGATGGTATAAGTGTTTGCTTGCGCTGCGAAACCTGTGAAGCCAAGTTGCGCAGCAAATACGGGACTGCTCTACTGATAAATTCGTGCTGAATCTTGTTACCTGTTTGCTGCTTAGCTCTTCGGTGCCGCTGCTGCCGGCGCTTGAGCCGTCGGCAGTTCTACGTTCTTGCATTCGTTGGCCAGTTGCTGACCCTTCTTGGAATCCAGCAGGATGCCCTTGGCAGGGATACCGATCCAGACGAGGCCGACCTTGCGGTTTTCAAAACGGTTGGCGCCGGTGGTGGTCACGACGCGGGTCAGGCGATTGACGCGCTTGTTCCAGCGAATGGCGATGTGCTTGTCGTCATCGTCGTTCTTGTAGATAGTCAGCTTGTTGCCCATTTCGCAATTGAAATCAGCCGACTTGGTGCCGCCGATTTCCGGTTCGTTTTCATCGTCGTCTGCGTCGGAGGAAAGCGGCATTTTTTCAACAGGTGCGGCAGCTGCCTTGGCAGGCGCTTTCTTCTTGACGGTCTTTTTTGCTTTTGTTGTGGCCGGTGCTGTTTCGGCGAATGCTTGTGGCATGCCGACAGCGAAGAGGGCGCTTACGAGTGTCAGGGCGGTCAGGTATTTTTTCATCTTGCGGGTCAATTGATCTTCGTTAATGTTCAATGTTGCAGGGTGGTTGAAAGCGGTGCGGTTGTTGCTGCTGTGCTGGTTTCTGCAAACCACTGTGCAACTGCCGCGGGTAAAGCAGCGCCGCCAGCGTGGCCGCGCTGCAGAATGCTCCAGTAATAGCGATAGCTCGCACGATCATGCAACGTGCCGTCGTGTTGTATCGGCCCCCATTGCACATCCCTGGCTTTAAGCAGGATTTGTGCCGCTTCGCCGATTTCATCGTCGGCTGGCGAGAGCGTTTGCACGATCGCTTTGATCTGATTCGGATGGATACTCCACATCCGGGTATAGCCGAATTCTTGTGCTGCGCGGCTGGCATCGCCCGTAACCACGGCGGCATCTTTGATGTCGGTGGTGACGTTGTGCGACGGTACTTTACCGTGTGCGTGGCAGGCCGCGGAAATTTCCAATTTGGCGCGCGCTACCAGCGGGTGCGTGAACTGGCCGGGCGAGCGCATCGCGGTACTCGGGATCGCACCGTAGTGCGCAGATACAAAGTCCATCACACCAAAGGACAGCGATTCAACTTGTGGCAGCGCGGCGATCTGGTGCACATCTTCCAGGGCGCCGTGGGTCTCGATCAGTACATGCAGCGGCGGCATACGGCGGCCGGCTTCGCTGGTGTGACGAGAAATAGTGGCAATGGCGCGCTGAACATCGGCCAGACCGTCCGCCTTGGGCAGCATCAGGTAAGCCAGTCGCGAGATATTCGCAACGGCGGCGGTGGCGCAGATCGTCGCGACATCTTGTTCAAAAAAGGGGCTGGTGACGTCATGCACGCGGGCGCCGATGCGGCCAAAGCGATTGTCATCGCCGGCGATCAAGGAGCCAACCAGTTGCGCGTGTGCGGCTTCGTTGCCGGCGCTGGCGCCGTCTTCGCAGTCGAGCGTGATATCAAAAATCGGGCCGAGTTCTTGTTGCAGGGCAATCGACTTGCGCATCAGCTTTTCAGAGCCGGCGTAATGATCGCAGACCGGTATCGAGACCGGTTGTCGGGTGCCTGGGAACAAGACCTGGGTGGGATGCATTGCTGCTGAATTCCGAATGTATGCAAAATGACGCGGCGGCTGTATGAGCCCGCCGCGTGCTGGTCAATTAGCCGACCAGGTGTTTGACGCCTTCGCGCTCTTCCGACAATTCCTTGAGCGTGATGTTGATGCGCTCTTGGGAGAATTCGTCGATTTCGAGGCCTTGGACGATCTTGTATTCGCCGTTCTCGGTAGTGACCGGGAAGCCGAACATGGTGCCTTCAGGGATGCCGTAGGAGCCGTCCGATGGAACACCCATGGTGGTCCACTTGCCGTTGGTGCCCAGGATCCAGTCATGCACGTGATCGATCGCTGCATTGGCTGCCGAAGCTGCCGAGGACAGACCGCGTGCTTCGATGATCGCTGCGCCGCGCTTGCCGACTGTTGGCAGGAAAGTATCCTTGTTCCAGACCTGATCGTTGATCAGATCCTTGACTGGCTTGCCGTCTGCTGTCGCGAAACGGTAGTCGGCGTACATGGTTGGCGAGTGGTTGCCCCAGACGCACAGCTTTTCGATAGCCGAAACCGGTTGGCCGATCTTGGCCGCAACTTGCGACAGCGCGCGGTTGTGATCCAGACGCAGCATGGCGGTGAAGTTCTTGGCTGGCAGGTTTGGTGCCGACTTCATGGCGATGTAAGCATTGGTGTTGGCTGGGTTGCCGACGACCAGAACCTTGACGTCGCGCGAAGCAACTGCATCCAGCGCCTTGCCTTGCACGGTGAAGATTTGTGCGTTGGCTTCCAGCAGATCCTTGCGCTCCATGCCTGGGCCGCGTGGGCGGGCACCAACCAGCAGGGCGATATCGGCATCCTTGAATGCTGTCATCGGGTCGCTGTGCGCGGTCACGCCGGCCAGCAAGGGGAATGCACAGTCATCGATTTCCATGATGACGCCCTTCAGGGCCTTTTGCGCTTTTTCATCCGGGATTTCCAGCAACTGCAGGATTACTGGCTGGTCTTTACCCAGCAGGTCGCCGTTAGCAATGCGGAAGAGAAGGGAGTAACCGATTTGACCGGCGGCGCCGGTAACGGCAACACGCTTGGGGGCTTTAGCCATGTTGAATCTCCAAAGTGGTGATAGAAAGCGTTTAGTGCTGCTATGAAGCCTTGAATGGAGCCGAACTTCTTTAATGCGGCCATCTCAGGACTTCTTGTCGGCATCCCGGAAGACGCCGGCAATTACTTCGTATTCTTATAGAGACTGTAATCATACCGTCGAAAAGCGCACGTGGTCAGCTTGTTTTGCCGATTTTCAGCAGAGACCGGGCAATGCAAATCGCGCCGGTGTTGCGCGCGTCGATGCAAGTGCGAGCCGATCTGTTGATGCGTGTGTTTGTTCGAGGTGTACTCGTCGCCGAATATGCCCGCGAGTGTAGGCTTGCCCAAGTGGTGTGTCAATCACTATCTTATGTCTTATATAAGACATCTTATTCAATAGTTTTAGCTGGACGGGAGTGGGGGTTTTGTGGTCAAATTTGGGGTTATGAGCTCCAGCCTGCCCAATCTAAACAACAGCGACGCGCAAAGCGTGGGCACCAGTGTTGCTGGAGCAGCTCCTACCTTTAGTCCCCTCTATCAGCAAATCAAGGCTTTGATCACGCAGCGTCTGGAATCAGGCGAGTGGAAGCCGGGTGAGTTGATTCCCAGCGAAGTTGAGCTTGGCAGCCGTTTCAAGGTAAGCCAGGGGACCGTGCGCAAGGCGATTGACGAGCTGGCAGCCGAAAATCTGGTCGTGCGCCGGCAGGGGAAGGGTACGTTTGTTGCCACGCATCATGAAACGCATGCGCAGTTCCGTTTTCTGCGCTTGACGGCAGATGTGGACGAGCCGCAACGCGCAGAAAACAAGATAATTGAAGTCAAGCGCATGCGCGCACCTGCTGAAGTGGCGCGCCAGCTTGATATTAAGTCGGGTGACTCCGTCATTTTCATCAAACGGGTAAAATCCTTTAACGGCGTTCCGACCATACTTGAAGATATCTGGTTGCCCGGTCTGATTTTCAAAGGGCTGACCGCGGAGCGTCTGATGGAATATAAAGGGCCGCTGTACGGCCTGTTTGAAACGGAATTCGGGACACGCATGATTCGCGCTGCAGAGCAGATTCGTGCCGTGGGGGCGGATCCGGAGTCTGCGGGATTTCTGGGGGTCCCACCCCAAACGCCTTTGTTGAGTGTCGATCGCGCTTCGTATACGTACGGCGACAAGCCTGTCGAAATGCGGCGTGGCTTGTATTTGACGTTGAATCACCATTATCAGAGTGAGCTGAATTAATCGGAAATTTAGCGGGTAAGGCCTGGCCTTTGCTCGCATCCGTCTGCTGTCTGTGAGAAAGCCTAATTTGCTGCGAAGCAGAATAAGTGTTGGTGAACGTTCATGAAATCGGCGAAAATTGCAGGATTGTTTTAAATCTGAGGAGAACCTTGTTATGTCTGAAGCCGCTAAACCACCACGGCCACAATTTCGTAACATTAACATTACCCAAATTGCTGGTTACCGTATGCCGCTGGCTGCTCTGGTGTCGATCATGCACCGTGTCAGTGGGTTGTTTTTGTTCCTGATGTTGCCGTTCATCCTGTATTTGCTGGATAACAGCCTACTCTCCGAGGGCACCTTCGACTACCTCAAGGGCTTTGCTTCCAACTGGTTCGTCAAGCTGATCATTCTGGCCCTGTCCTGGGCTTATCTCCACCACTTCTGCGCCGGCATCCGCCACCTGATCATGGATAATCATATTGGTCTGGACAAGGACAGCGCACGCAAGTCGTCGAGCGGCGTTCTGGTTGTCAGCATCGCGCTGGTGATCGTCGTGGCATTGAAACTGTTCGGAGCATTCTAAAAATGGCAAACAATAATATCGGATCGAAGCGCCTCGTCGTGGGCGCTCACTACGGCATGCGCGACTGGCTGGCTCAGCGTGCTACCGCCGTTGTCATGGCTTTGTACACCGTCGTGCTGCTGGTTTGCTTTTTGACTTCCAGCGGTTTTTCTTACGACGGCTGGGCGGCAATGTTCTCGCATCAGTGGTTCAAGATGGCGACGTTCGCAGCCTTCATGGCCTTGTTCTACCACGCCTGGATTGGCGTGCGTGATATCTGGATGGATTATGTCAAGCCGGTCGCTGTGCGTCTGGTGTTGCAAGTTGCCACTATCCTGTGGCTGATCGTATGTGCCGGATGGGCGGCGCAGATTTTGTGGAGAATGTAATCGTGGCCGCTATCAAATCCACAATCCCTACACGCCGCTTTGATGCGGTTATCGTCGGCGCCGGCGGATCCGGTATGCGCGCTTCGTTGCAACTGGCTGAAGCCGGTCTGAACGTTGCGGTGTTGTCCAAAGTTTTTCCGACCCGCTCGCACACGGTCGCTGCTCAAGGCGGTATCGGTGCATCGCTGGGTAACATGTCGGAAGACAACTGGTACTGGCACATGTTCGACACCGTCAAGGGTTCGGACTATCTGGGTGACCAGGACGCCATCGAGTTCATGTGCCGCGAAGCACCTAAAGCCGTCTACGAGCTGGAACACTTCGGTATGCCTTTCGACCGTAATCCGGACGGCACGATTTATCAACGTCCGTTTGGCGGTCACACTGCAAACTTCGGTGAAAAGCCGGTGCAGCGCGCCTGTGCGGCAGCTGACCGTACCGGTCACGCACTGTTGCACACGCTGTATCAGCGCAACGTGCGCGCCAAGACTCATTTCTTCGTTGAGTGGATGGCGATCGACATCATCCGTGATCAAGAAGGTACCGTCCTCGGTGTCGTCGCGCTGGAAATGGAAACCGGCGAAGTCATGATGTTGCAAGCCAAGACAACCTTGTTCGCAACAGGTGGTGCAGGCCGTATCTGGGCAGCATCGACCAACGCCTTCATCAATACCGGTGACGGTATGGGTATGGCGGCGCGCGCAGGTCTGCCGCTGCAAGACATGGAATTCTGGCAGTTCCACCCGACCGGTGTGGCTGGTGCGGGCGTGCTGATTACTGAAGGCGTGCGCGGCGAAGGCGGCATCCTGATCAACAGCAATGGTGAGCGTTTCATGGAGCGCTATGCGCCGACGCTGAAGGATCTGGCGCCGCGCGATTTCGTTTCGCGTTCGATGGATCAGGAAATCAAGGAAGGCCGCGGCGTTGGTCCAAACAAGGATCACGTGCTGCTGGATCTGCGCCATATCGGCGCCGACACGATTCAAAAGCGTCTGCCGTCGATTCTGGAAATTGCTCACAAGTTCGCCAACGTCGATGCGACCAAGGAGCCTATTCCCGTCGTGCCGACCATCCATTATCAAATGGGTGGTATCCCGACCAACGTGTATGGTCAGGTCGTTGTGCCAAAGAACGGTTCGTACAAAGACGTGGTACAGGGCATGTACGCCATCGGCGAATGCGCTTGCGTGTCGGTTCACGGCGCCAACCGTCTTGGCACCAACTCGCTGCTCGATCTGGTGGTGTTTGGTCGCGCTGCCGGCAATCACATTGTCGAGAGCAAGTTGCAAGATCGCAGTCATCAGGATCTGCCGGCAGATGCTGCCGACCGTGCGCTGGAGCGTCTGGCACGTCTGGAAAGCAGCACTGGTTCCGAACGCGTCCAAGACGTCGCCAACTCGATTCGCGCCACAATGCAGCACTACTGCGGCGTGTTCCGCACCGATGAGTTGCTCAACGAAGGCCGTGAAAAGATCATGGAGCTGGATGAGCGCCGCAAGCATGTTTCGTTCAAGGACAAGTCCAAGGTCTTCAACACGGCACGTGTTGAAGCACTGGAGCTGGACAATCTGATTGAAACAGCCAAGGCAACCATCACTTCCGCAGCTGCCCGCAAGGAATCGCGCGGCGCGCACGCTCATCGTGATTACGAAAAGCGCGACGACGTCGAATGGCTGAAGCACACACTGTGGTTTTCCGAGGGGAATCGTCTCGACTACAAACCAGTCAACATGCAACCGTTGACAGTCGAAACATTTAAACCTAAAGCACGTACTTTCTAAAAGGTCAGAACATGACACGTACTCTGAAATTTAAAATCTACCGCTACGATCCGGACAAGGACGAAAAGCCGTACATGCAAGATCTGACCGTCGAGTTGAAGCCAACCGACAAGATGTTGCTGGATGCTCTGCAACGTATCAAGTCCGACGTGGATGACTCGCTGGCGCTGCGCCGCTCCTGCCGTGAAGGCGTGTGCGGTTCCGACGCGATGAACATCAACGGCAAGAACGGTCTGGCCTGCACCACCAACCTGAACGAATTGTCGGAGCCTATCGTTCTGAAGCCGTTGCCAGGTTTGCCGGTGATCCGCGATCTGATCGTCGACATGACCAACTTCTTCAAGCAATACGATTCGATCAAACCTTACCTGATCAACGACAGCATTCCTCCTGAAAAAGAGCGTCTGCAATCGCCTGAACAGCGTGAAGAGCTCGATGGCGTGTATGAGTGCATTCTGTGCGCATGCTGTTCGACATCGTGCCCGTCGTTCTGGTGGAATCCGGACAAGTTTGTCGGTCCTGCCGGTCTGCTGCAGGCTTATCGTTTCATCGCGGACAGCCGCGATGAAGCGACCGGTCAGCGTTTGGATGATCTGGAAGATCCGTATCGTCTGTTCCGTTGCCGTTCCATCATGAACTGCGTCGATGTCTGCCCTAAGGGTCTGAACCCGAACAAGGCGATCGGCAAGATCAAGGAACTGATGGTTCGCCGCGCAGTATAAGAAGTGCGTTGTTGAAAAGGCGGGAGGCGACTCCCGCCTTTGAATTGTGTTTTCGCGCTGGTCCGCTTGTTTGGCCGAAAACGCTGAAGTTTGTGTTGATCGACGGCGAGATGTTGTTGCCCTGACTGCACCAGTTGTACTACTTAGAAGTGAATTGAATCCATGTCCCAAAGCCATCAAGACGACCCCGCCAAACGTGCACGCCTGCGCTGGCGCGCCCGTCGTGGATTGCTGGAGAACGATCTCATTCTGACGCGTTTTCTCGACGCGAGTGAAGAGAGCATGAGCGACGACGAAGTCGATGCGTTTTCCCGCCTGATGGATCTCGGCGACAACGACCTGATGGACTTGCTCCTTGTCCGCAAGGAGCCTGAAGCAGAGGTGGACTTGCCCCAAGTCCATGCCCTGCTCAAGAAATTGCGTAGCGCCTGAACGTTCTCCAGAGTTCTGGCAATATTGGTTCAAAAGCGGCCGGCGTTGTATTAGAGGCTGTTGCAAAGTGAAGTTGGCTGCCATTCTGAAGAGCAGGGTGCGGGCAGAGCGGAATTCATTTTGCAACAGGCTCTAAAGCGGTTGATTTGCGATTTTTGATTAACGATTCATCATCACAGCTGAAGGAAGAACTATGCCCACCTCAGATATCAAAGCGACCCTGTCGTTTTCCGACGGTACGCCATCCCTGGATTTTCCCGTCTACAAGGGCACGATCGGTCCGGACGTCATCGACATCCGCAAACTGTACGGCGCCACCGGCAAGTTCACTTACGACCCAGGCTTCATGTCGACTGCGGCATGTAACTCGTCGATCACCTACATCGATGGCGACAAGGGCGAGCTGCTGTACCGCGGTTACCCGATCGAGCAACTGGCGGTCAATTGCGACTTCCTGGAAACATGCTATCTGTTGTTGCACGGCGAACTGCCGACTGCAGCACAAAAAGAAGAATTCGTCGGCACTGTGACTCAGCACACCATGGTGCATGAGCAAATGAACTTCTTCTTCCGCGGCTTCCGTCGTGATGCTCACCCGATGGCTGTGTTGACCGGTTCGGTCGGCGCATTGTCGGCGTTCTACCATGACTCGCTGGACATCAGCAATCCTGTGCATCGCGATGTTTCCGCGATCCGCATGATCGCCAAGCTGCCGACTCTGGTCGCAATGGCATACAAGTACAACATCGGCCAACCGTTCGTGTACCCACGTAACGACCTGTCGTACAGCGCTAATTTCATGCGCATGATGTTCGCGAACCCATGCGAAGAGTACAAGGTCAACGAAGTGTTGGTGCGCGCACTCGACCGCATCCTGATCTTGCACGCAGACCACGAGCAAAATGCATCGACATCGACTGTCCGTCTGGCCGGTTCGTCGGGCGCGAATCCGTTCGCTTGTATCGCAGCTGGTATCGCTTGTCTGTGGGGCCCTGCTCACGGCGGCGCCAACGAAGCTGCACTGACCATGCTGGAAAGCATCGGCTCGGTTGAGAAGATTCCTGAGTTCATCAAGCAAGTCAAGGACAAGAACTCCGGCGTCAAGCTGATGGGCTTCGGTCATCGCGTCTACAAGAACTACGATCCACGCGCCAAGCTGATGCGTGAAACCTGCTACGAAGTTCTGAATGAGCTGGGTCTGCATGACGATCCATTGTTCAAGCTGGCCATGGAACTGGAAAAGATCGCGTTGGAAGACGACTACTTCGTGTCCCGCAAGCTGTACCCGAACGTCGACTTCTACTCCGGTATCGTTCAGCGCGCGCTGGGCATCCCGACTTCGATGTTCACCTGCATCTTCGCCATGGCGCGTACCGTGGGCTGGATCGCTCAATGGAACGAAATGATCTCCGATCCGGAACAAAAGATCGGTCGTCCACGTCAATTGTTCGTCGGCTCCGAAAAGCGCGACGTTCCGGCTATCGACAAGCGTTAATTGATGTCATTGGTGGCAGGCCCGGAAGGGCTTGTCATCGACCTGTCATCAAATCGTTGTTAGTTGCCCGGCGGCCACGACTGTGTCGTGCCGCTGGTTACAACAAATAACACAAATAAAAAGCGAATCTTCAGGATTCGCTTTTTTATTGGAAATTAGGATATATAATTCGGGCTATGCTGGCTGGATAACTCAAAAAAAGTTCAGGTAGACATGGTCCTTCCCCACAACTTGATGTGCAATCCGCTAACCGGTCAGGCCGTGTCGCGGAAGGTTAGATTAACCCGCTAATCTCGCGAAACGCGAAGAAAGGTGAGCCAGATATGACTCAGCTCTACGAGCAATACAATCTCAATTCCTACCTTTTTGGTGGAAATGCACCGTACTTGGAAGAACTGTACGAGGCATACCTTAATAATCCCGGATCCGTACCAGACAATTGGCGTGCTTATTTCGACGCGGTGCAACATGTGCCTGCAGTTGATGGCTCCAATCGCCCTGACGTTGCTCACGCACCGGTCATCGCTTCATTTGCCGAACGCGCCAAGCAAGGCCCGATCCGTACCGTCGTCGCTTCCGCAGATGCCGAAATGGGTCGCAAGCGCGTCGCTGCAACACAACTGATCGCCGGCTACCGTGATATGGGTTCGCGTTACGCGAATCTGGATCCGCTGCAACGCCAGGAGCGTCCGACAATTCCAGAACTGGAGCCAAGCTTCTACGGCTTCAGCGATTCTGATATGGACATCGTGTTCAATATCAGCAATACCTACTTCGGTGGCGAAACTGCATCCCTGCGCGATCTGCTGCAGTCGCTGCGCGATACCTACTGCCGTTCGATCGGTGCCGAATTCACTTACATCAGCGACCCGACCGAAGTGCGCTGGATCCAGGAACGTCTGGAGCCGACACGCGCTTTGCCGCAATTCTCGACTGAGAAGAAAAAGCACATCCTCGACCGCCTGACCGCGGCCGAAGGCCTGGAGCGTTACCTCCACACCAAATACGTCGGTCAAAAGCGTTTCTCGCTCGAAGGCGGAGAAAGCTTTATCGCCTCCCTGGATGAAACCATCCAGCGCGCCGGTGAAAAGGGCGTTCAGGAAATCGTTATCGGTATGGCCCACCGCGGTCGTCTGAACGTCCTGGTCAACACACTGGGCAAGACTCCACAAGAACTGTTCTCCGAGTTTGAAGGTCATCACGCTGACGACCTGCCTGCCGGCGACGTCAAGTACCACCAAGGTTTCTCGTCCGACATCAGCACCCCAGGCGGCCCGGTCCACCTGTCGCTGGCGTTCAACCCGTCCCACCTGGAAATCGTCAACCCTGTGGTTGAAGGTTCGGTCAAGGCGCGTATGGATCGTCGCGGCGACAAGGACGGCTCGCAAGTGCTGCCGATTCTGGTTCACGGTGATGCGGCGTTTGCAGGTCAGGGCGTTGTGATGGAAACGCTGAATCTGGCGCAGACTCGCGGTTACGGTACTGGCGGTACCGTGCATATCGTGATCAACAATCAGATCGGTTTCACTACTTCAGATCCACGTGACTCCCGTTCGACACTGTACTGCTCGGACGTCGTCAAGATGATCGAAGCGCCTGTGCTGCACGTCAACGGCGATGATCCTGAAGCCGTCGTGTTCGCTACGCAAATCGCGGTCGACTACCGCATGCAGTTCAAGAAGGACATCGTTGTCGACATCATCTGCTTCCGCAAACTGGGTCACAACGAGCAAGATACGCCAGCGCTGACACAGCCGCTGATGTACAAGAAGATCGCGCAACATCCAGGCACACGCAAGCTGTACGCCGAGAAGCTGGCTGCACAAGGCACCATCCCGGCCGACGGCGGTGATGTCATGGTCAAGGCCTTCCGCGATGCGATGGACGCCGGCAAGCATACTGTTGATCCAGTCATCACCAACTTCAAGAGCAAGTACGCCGTCGACTGGCTGCCGTTCCTGAATCGCAAGTGGACCGACGCTGCAGATACCGCAGTGCCGCTCGCAGAACTGAAACGCTTGGCAACACGCATCACCACAATCCCGGAAGGCTTCAAGGCGCACGCACTGGTTGAGAAGGTCATCAACGATCGTGCTGCAATGGGTCGTGGTGATTTGAATCTCGACTGGGGTATGGGCGAACATCTGGCCTACGCTTCGCTGGTTGCTTCGGGTTATGCAATTCGCCTGACAGGTCAGGATGCCGGTCGCGGTACCTTCGTTCACCGCCATGCAGTGTTGCATGATCAGAACCGTGAGCGTTGGGATGCCGGTACTTATATTCCGCTGCAAAACGTCGCCGAAAATCAATCGACCTTCACCGTGATTGACTCCGTGTTGTCCGAAGAAGCGGTGTTGGGCTTTGAATACGGCTACTCGACTGCTGAGCCAAACACGCTGACTATCTGGGAAGCCCAGTTCGGTGACTTCGCCAACGGCGCGCAAGTCGTGATGGACCAATTCATCAGCTCCGGCGAAGTGAAGTGGGGTCGTGCATCGGGTCTGGTGCAAATGCTGCCGCACGGTTACGAAGGCCAGGGTCCTGAGCACTCGTCGGCTCGTCTGGAGCGTTACCTCCAGCTGTGCGCGGACAACAACATGCAAGTTGTTCAGCCGACTACTGCTGCGCAGATTTTCCACTTGCTGCGCCGTCAGATGATCCGCTTGTTCCGCAAGCCACTGATCATCCTGACACCGAAGTCGCTGCTGCGTAACAAGGATGCCGGTTCGCCGCTGTCCGATCTGGCCAAGGGTTCGTTCCAGACTGTTATTCCTGAACTGGATGACAAGATTGACGCCAAGAAGGTCAAGCGCGTTATCGCTTGCTCCGGCAAGGTCTACTACGATCTGGTCAACGCTCGCAAGGAACGCGGACAGTCCGACACAGCAATCATCCGTGTCGAACAACTGTATCCGTTCCCGCACAAGGCATTTGCTGCTGCGCTCAAACAATTCCCGAACTTCCAGGAATTGGTCTGGACTCAGGACGAGCCTCAAAACCAAGGTGCATGGCTGCAAATCCAGCACAACATCTTTGAAAATCTGACTGACGGTCAAAAGCTTGCTTACGCAGGTCGTCCAGCCAGCGCATCGCCAGCGGTCGGTTATTACGACAAGCACTATGCGCAACAAAAGGCGCTGATCGACACCGCGTTCTCGAAGCTCAAAGGCTTTGTCCTGACTAAGTAATCAGATCTTGCACGGCGCGCATCGCGAGGGCGATGCGCGCTGATGTTTATTGAATAACCCGAATCGGAGAAGTTACATGGCACAAATCGAAGTAAAAGTCCCACAATTATCAGAATCCGTTGCAGAAGCGACGCTGCTGCAATGGCATAAAAAAGTGGGCGAAGCCGTCGCACGCGACGAAAACCTGATCGACGTAGAAACTGACAAAGTCGTGCTGGAATTGCCGGCACCTGAAGCAGGCGTCATCACCCAAATCATCAAGGCCGACGGTTCGACCGTGGTCGCCGGTGAAATCATCGCGATTCTGGACACCGACGCATCCGCGCAAGTGAGCCCGCTGGAAATCAAGGCTGCTCCTGCACCGCAATCGACCAACGAACCAACCCCGGTTGCTGCTCCCGAGCTGGCCAACAAGTCCAACGTTGCCATGCCTGCCGCTGCCAAGATCCTGGCAGACAACAACATGTCGACATCGCAAGTGTCGGGCACAGGTAAAGACGGTCGCGTCACCAAGGGTGATGTGCTGGCTTCCCTGGCAACGCCGAAGGCTGCTGCTCCTGCAGCTGCCGCCGCCAAGCCTGCTCTGCAACAAGTTTCCGCTCCTGGCAAGCCAAGCCTGGAAAATCGTCCTGAAGAGCGCGTCCCAATGAGCCGCCTGCGCGCACGTGTGGCTGAGCGTCTGCTGCAATCGCAAGCAACCAACGCGATCCTGACGACTTTCAACGAAGTCAACATGCAACCTGTGCTGGACCTGCGCGCCAAGTACAAGGACAAGTTTGAAAAAGAACACGGCGTCAAGCTGGGCTTCATGTCCTTCTTCGTCAAGGCAGTGGTTCATGCACTGAAAAAGTACCCGATCGTCAACGCTTCGGTTGATGGCAACGATATCGTCTACCACGGTTACTTCGACGTCGGCGTTGCAGTCGGTTCGCCACGCGGTCTGGTGGTTCCGGTTCTGCGTGACGCGGATCAATTGTCGATCGCCGACATCGAAAAGAAGATCGGTGAATTCGGTCAAAAAGCCAAGGACGGCAAGCTGTCGATCGAAGAAATGACCGGCGGTACCTTCACTGTGTCCAATGGCGGTACCTTCGGTTCTATGCTGTCGACACCGATCATCAACCCACCGCAATCGGCGATTCTGGGCATTCACGCCACCAAGGATCGCGCTGTGGTTGAAAACGGTCAGATCGTGATTCGTCCGATGAACTACTTTGCGCTGTCCTACGATCACCGCATCATCGACGGCCGCGAAGCCGTCCTGAGCCTGGTCGCGATCAAGGAAGCGCTGGAAGATCCAGCACGCTTGCTGTTGGACCTCTAATCATCAGGACTTGAAATAAGGCGCAGGGAAAACAGAGAAGCCGGATCATCGCCCCTCTGTTCTCTCGGCGCCTTTTTTCTCTTTTGCATTGGTGCCGGATCGTAATCGGTCTGTGCACATTCAAAAACGCACTAGGATAAAACTATGAGCAAAAATTTTGACGTGGTCGTCATCGGCGGCGGCCCTGGTGGCTACATCGCTGCAATTCGCGCAGCACAACTGGGTTTCAACACTGCGTGTATCGATGAGTGGAAAAACGAAAAGGGCGGCCCTGCACCGGGTGGCACTTGCACCAACGTCGGTTGTATTCCTTCGAAGGCACTCCTCCAATCGTCCGAGCACTACGAGCATGCAGGTCATGCGTTCAAGGATCACGGTATCGACGTCAAAGGTCTGAGCCTGAATCTGCCGCAAATGCTGGGTCGCAAGAACACTGTCGTCAAGCAAAACAACGACGGCATCCTGTACCTGTTCAAGAAGAACAAGGTCACCTTCTTCCACGGTCGTGGCAGCTTCGTCAAGGGCGACGCCAACGGCTACGAAATCAAGGTTGCCGGCGCAACGGAAGAGTCGATCACTGCCAAGCAAGTCATCGTCGCAACCGGCTCGAATGCCCGCGCATTGCCAGGTTCTCCTTTTGATGAAGAGCTGATCCTGTCGAATACCGGCGCACTGGCGATCACTGAAGTACCAAAGAAGCTGGGCGTTATCGGTGCCGGCGTGATTGGTCTGGAAATGGGTTCGGTCTGGCGTCGTCTCGGTGCAGAAGTCACCGTGCTGGAAGCCCTGCCGACATTCCTGGGTGCAGTCGACGAACAAATCGCCAAGGAAGCGCAAAAGCTGCTGGCCAAGCAAGGTCTGGTCGTGAATCTGGGCGTCAAGATCGGTGACATCAAGGCCGGTAAAAAAGACGTTACTGTTGACTACACCGACGACAAGGGCAATGCGCAAAAGGCCGTATTCGACAAGCTGATCGTTTCGATCGGTCGTACCCCTAACACCACCGGTCTGAATGCTGAAGGTGTTGGCCTGAAGCTGGACGAGCGTGGCTTCATCGCCGTTGACGGCGACTGCAAGACCAACCTGCCGAACGTGTGGGCAGTGGGCGACGTTGTGCGCGGCCCGATGCTGGCACACAAGGCGGAAGAAGAAGGCGTTGCCGTTGCCGAACGTATCGCCGGCCAACACGGTCACGTCAACTTCAACACCATCCCTTGGGTCATCTACACGTCACCGGAAATCGCTTGGGTCGGCAAGACTGAGCAGCAACTGAAGGCTGACGGCGTTGCTTACAAGGCCGGGACTTTCCCATTCCTGGCAAACGGCCGTGCACGCGCACTGGGCGATACATCGGGTATGGTCAAGTTCCTGGCGGATGCGACGACCGACGAAATCCTCGGTGTGCACATCGTTGGCCCAATGGCATCGGAACTGATTTCCGAAGCCGTCGTGGCGATGGAATTCCGTGCATCCGCTGAAGACATCGCACGTATCTGCCACGCTCACCCATCGTTGTCCGAAGCAACGAAGGAAGCCGCACTGGCAGTCGACAAGCGCGCGCTGAACTTCTGATGAATCGGGTTTACCTTTACTGGTAAACTCCGGTCATCATCGATGGGCGAGCCTGGCTCGCCCATTTTTGTTTTGGTAGTTGCTGTTTTCACAAAGTCGGCCATCCCGGATGCTCCGGATGACGCGAATTAAAAAATAAAGATCAACCATGGATGTCCGCCAATTCTACGATCATGCGCTAAGCGAGCGTGGTTTTACATCAGACGAAGCACAGCAACGCGCGATCGATCGTCTGCAGCGCGCGTATGAAGAGTGGGTCGCGTTCAAATCGCAGCGCTCCAGCACCTTCAAGCGGCTGATCAATCGCCCTGATGTGCCGCGTGGCGTGTACATGTGGGGTGGAGTGGGGCGCGGGAAATCCTTTCTCATGGACAGCTTCTATTCGGTCGTGCCGGTGGTGCGCAAGACGCGTCTGCACTTCCATGAATTCATGCGCGACGTGCATCGTCAGCTTGATGAACTCAAGGGTATCGCCAATCCACTGGATGAAGTTGCGCGCCGCATCGCGAAGAAATACCGCCTGATTTGCTTCGACGAGTTCCACGTCTCCGATATCGCCGACGCGATGATTTTGTACAACTTGCTGGGCGGCTTGTTCGACAACGGTGTGTCGTTCATCATGACGTCGAATTACAAACCGGACACGTTGTATCCGGATGGTCTACATCGTGATCGTATGCTGCCGACCATCAAACTGCTCAACGACAAACTGGATGTGATGAACATCGACGCCGGCGTGGACTATCGTAAGCGCGCGCTGGAGCAGGTCAAGATCTATCATTCGCCGCTCAATGCCAAGACCGACAGCGAGCTGCGCGACGCCTTCGCCGCCGTTGCGGAGACCGCCGACGAAGACACCCGCGTCCACATCGAGGCCCGCGAAATCCGGGCGCTGCGCCGCGCCGGCAGCGCGATCTGGTTCGACTTCGCAACCCTGTGCGGCGGTCCCCGCTCGCAGAACGACTATCTGGAAATCGCCAGTCGTTTTCAGACCGTGATCTTGTCCGGTATCCCGCGCATGTCGGCGGCGATGTCCTCTGAGGCGCGCCGCTTCACCTGGTTGATCGACGTGTTCTACGACCACAAGGTCAAGCTGATCATGTCAGCAGAGGTTGAACCGGAAGAGCTTTACACCGCCGGCACACTGTCAAATGAGTTCCACCGCACGGTTTCACGTATCATTGAAATGCAATCGCGCGAATACATGGATTCCGAGCGCCGTCTGGCCGCCGATAAGCTTGCTTGAATATGGATAAGGGTTACATGCAATTATTTTTTGAATATTCGTCCCGCCGGGTGGTGACCTGTGCGCTCGGTTTGCTGGCCTTGCTGCCGTTTTCCATGTCGACGGCACAGGCGGCAGAGCAGGCGTATGGAACGCCGGGCCAGCCGACGTTCGATCAGCGCTACCCGACCGGCTCTATCCAGTCGACCGATGCTGCCGATGAGATTCTCCTTGAGGCAGATAAAGAGCGTCAGGTCATCAACGATCAATACATTGACGAGCAGCGCGCCTGCTACAAGAAGTTTTTTGTAGCTTCTTGCCTGGAAGCAGCGAAGGAGCGTAATCGCGTCGCCGTGAGACAGGTGCGTGACGTTGAAGTTGAAGCGAACGCCTACAAACGTCAAGCGAAAGCGGATGATCGCGACAAGTCGCTGGCCGAACAGCATGCGAAGGACGAGCAAGACGCAGCACGCCGCGCACAGGATCAAAAAGAAAAATCGGCTGCCTCCGCCAGAAAGATTCAGGAGAGCGCCGCCAAGCAAAAGCAGGTAGTGGAACGCGAGACCCAGGCTGAAGGCCAGGCCGATGTGCGTGTGAAAGCGCATGAGGCACAAGTGCGCAAGACTCAGGCGGAAGAAGCTGCCAAAGCACCTCAACGCGCAGCCAATGAGCAAGCTTACAAGGACAAAGTAAAACAAGCGGAAGTACACCGCAAAGAAGTCGAGGCCAAGAAAGCCGAGAAGGAACGCGAGCGCGCCGCCAAACAGCAGACGCCCGCCGTTGCACCTGCACCTGCGGTTACTCCTGGTTTGCCTGTTTCGCCGGCAACAACACCATCCAAATAAACGATCCATGCCGCCGGTCAACGCCGGCAGCGATTGTTGACCCATGGCAGGTGGATTACACTGTCAACAGTTCTTTCCCTTGGCAGCGATTGCTTGCAGTTGTTGTCGATTTTGCAATAGAAGCCACCATGACCATGACGCACCGCGAAGATATACAGCGCCGTATTATCGAATTGGAAGTCGAACATCGTGACCTGGATGCGGTGATCGACATGCTCTCGCATGAAACTCGTCATGAGGAATTACAATTGCGTCGTTTGAAGAAGCGCAAGCTGCAATTGAAAGATCATATTGTGTTGCTGAAAATGCAATTAACTCCCGATATTCCAGCCTGACCCAATTGGATTCCAGTCGGACTATTTTCAATTGCTTGCTGATCGCTTAGGCTTTGCCGCTGCGCTAAAGCTGGTGTCGACGAACGCTCCGCAGAACGCCTGAACGGTAAATTTTGCCGGAAGCTGTCCGAGGGATGAATCGGCAGCGCTTTTATTCATTTTCCTTGTTGTCCGGTTAACCTCTTTACAGGCGTAAGTCAGTGAGTTCCATCGAAGATACCGCAGCACCCGTTCCACATGGTATCCATGATGCCGAGGTTGAGCAGCTTTTTGGCGCAGGTGGCCCATTGGGTGGCCAGGTAGGTAGTTACCGCCCACGCCATTCGCAAACTGAAATGGCCAAGGCCATTGCCGATGCCATTGCCGGTCAGCGCACGCTGATTGCAGAGGCTGGCACCGGCACCGGCAAGACTTTTGCCTATCTGGTTCCAGCCTTGCTCTGGGGCGGCAAAGTCATCGTGTCGACCGGCACCAAGAACTTGCAGGATCAACTGTATTTACGCGACATCCCCACAGTGCGCAAAGCCTTGAGTGCACCGGTATCGGTTGCCTTGCTGAAGGGCCGCTCCAACTACGTCTGTCATTTTCATCTCGAACGCACGCTGCAAAACGGCCGCATGACCTCGCGAGATGACGTCGGTTATCTGCGTGAGATTTCGCGTTTCATGAAGACGACATCGTCCGGCGACAAGGCCGAATTATCCAAGGTGCCTGAGACGGCGCTGATCTGGAATCTGGTCACATCAACGCGGGATACCTGCTTCGGTGCGGAGTGTCAGTACTATCAGGATTGTTTCGTCATGAAGGCGCGCAAGGAAGCGCAACAGGCGGATATCGTCGTCGTGAATCACCATCTATTCTTTGCCGATGTCGCTCTCAAGGACACTGGCGTGGCTGAGTTGCTGCCGACTGCCAATACCGTGATCTTCGACGAAGCGCATCAACTGCCGGAAACTGCGACGATGTTCTTCGGCGATACCGTGTCGACGTCGCAAGTGCTGGAACTGTGTCGCGATGTGCTGGCAGAAGGTCTTTCGCACGCGCGTGATGGTGCCGACTGGGCCAAAGTGGTGTCGCCGGTGGAGAAGGCCGCACGCGATCTGCGATTGGCTTTCCCGGAAGATATCGTGCGCTTGGCGGTCAGTCAGATCGCACCGTCGAGTGTCTTCTTTCCGGCGCTGGAAACTTTACGCGACAACATGGACGACATGATCGCCGTGTTGGAAAAGCAGGCCGAGCGCGCGGAAACCATCGAGCAATGCCGCACCCGCGCCATCGAGTTATCGAGCCAGCTCGATAACTGGAACGGTGCGCAAGATAAAGCCGCCAGCGAGGACGGGCAGACCTATGTGCTATGGGTTGAGGCCTTCACCTCGTCGCTGCAGCTGCATCGCACGCCACTATCGATTGCGCCGATTTTCAATAAGCAGCGCGAAGGCGTGCCGCGCGCCTGGATCTTTACCTCGGCGACGCTGGCGGTGAAGAATGATTTCACGCATTACACCTCGCAGATGGGTTTGTGGGACGAGCCGGCGCAATCCTGGCCGAGTCCGTTCGACTACGAGCAGCAAGGCTTGCTCTACGTTCCGAACAACCTGCCGCAACCCAATTCGTATGAGTACACTGACGCGGTGATTGACGCCGCGTTACCGGCGATTATTGCTGCGGGCGGGCGTACCTTCCTGCTGTGCACGACGATACGTGCCGTCAATCGTGCGGCGGAGCGTTTGCGTGAAGAGTTCGAAACGCGCGGACTGCCTTTCCCATTGATGGTGCAAGGCGAAGCGGGACGGACTGAGTTGCTGGATCGTTTCCGCGCGTCGGGTAACGGCGTACTGATCGGCAGCCAGAGTTTCTGGGAAGGCGTTGACGTGCGCGGCGATGCGTTGTCCTTGGTGATCATCGACAAGCTGCCGTTTTCTCCTCCCGACGATCCGGTGTTGGCAGCGCGGATTGCTGAGTTGGAGAAAAAAGGATTGAATGGATTCATGCATCATCAGCTGCCGTCTGCAATCATCAATCTGAAGCAGGGCGCCGGTCGTCTGATTCGAGATGAGAGTGATCAAGGCGTATTGATGATTTGCGATCCGCGCCTGATTTCCAAGGGATATGGCCGACGCATCTGGCAGAGTTTGCCACCGTTCAAACGTACGCGTGACATCGCGGCGGTAGAAGAATTTTTCATTCGTCGCGCAGAGCTGGCAGCTGCCGCCGACGAATCTTGATCGAATCCAGAGACAACGATCGCATTGAAGCGATCTGCATGGTGAACAACCCATACAGAGGATAGGCATGGCAAGTTTAAGCGCATCCACCGCGTTGGTACCGGTACGAGCCAGCGAACTCATTGTCGGGCAGCGTGCGCCGTGGCCGATTTATAACGAAGCAGGCGATTTGCTGCTGGCACGCGGCAGCATGGTGGAAACACAAGGTCAGCTCGATGGCTTGCTGGAGCACGGCCTGTTTCGCAACGAAAAATGGGGAAGCGAACCCGATACCGACTCGGTGCCCTTGCCGCAATCGCGCGACGTACTGCAAAAACGTCGCCGCTCCAAAGGCTTGCGCCCGCCTGCGCCAAGTCGTGGGCAAGAAAGCATCGTCACGATGGACGATGTGCGTTGGCGCATCGGTGACGCCTTATCGTTGCAACTCAAGGAAGCGCCCGACGTTCGCTACAACATCAGCCTGATGGGCAGTCTGGCCGGTAAAAGCGTACTGGTTTCAGCGCCGGTCAAAGATGGCAAATACATGCATTTGCGTGACGGGCAGATCGTCGTGGTGCGCGCCTTGTCCGGGCGACGTGCTTATGCATTCGCCTCTAGCGTGCTCAAGTACCAGAATCTTCCCTATCCTTATTTGCACCTGTCTTGCCCACGCGAAGTGCGCTGCACGGTCATCCGCCAGGATGCACGCGTCGAAGTGGATGTCGACGCCTTTCTGACGATTGGTTCGGCATCGCCCGCTGCTCTCAATCTGCTCGATTTGAGTGTTGGCGGTGTATCCGGCGTCAGTAGCTTTCTCGGATGCACCAAGGATGCCAAGGGGCGTCTCAAATTCATCATCAATGTTGCCGGTGAAGATAGGGGCCTGGATCTGGACATCGTATTGCGTACGGTGGAGGCGGACAGCGATCCGAACTATGCCAAGTACGGCTTGGAGTTCATTGACGTGTCGGCAAGGGATCGCCTCATTTTGTCAGCATTTGTCTATCAAAGCGTCAGCGAAACCGACTGATTTGCTGCTTGCGGCGGGTGTTCCGGCTACCGGTCGAATACCTCTATGTTTTACGATGCGTCGCCGCATTTCTCTGCGAATTTGACAGGGGGCTTCGGGTAAAATGGCGGGATGAAAATTTTAATCAGTAACGACGACGGCTATCAGGCTCCAGGCATTCTGGCACTGGCCGATGCGTTGTCTGCCATTGCCGAAATCACCGTGGTCGCGCCCGACAGCAATCGTTCGGGCAGCTCCAATTCGCTGACGCTTGATCGCCCCTTGTGGGTTGAGCGCGCCGACAACGGTTTTTATTATCTGAATGGCACGCCATCGGACTGCGTGCACGTTGCCTTGACCGGTTTGTTGCCGGAGCGTCCAGATCTGATCGTCTCCGGGATCAACCAGGGACAAAACATGGGTGACGACACGCTGTATTCTGGTACGGTGGCGGCGGCGACCGAGGGTTTCCTGTTTGGCATTCCGGCGCTTGCTTTTTCTCAGTTGCACAAAGGATGGGAGCATCTCGACAGCGCGGCGCGCATTGCACGTGAAATCGTTGAGCGCCAGTTCGAGGCACTCGACAAGCCTTATCTGCTGAACGTCAATATTCCCAATCTGCCATATGAAGAACTCAAGCCTTGCGTCGCTACGCGGCTGGGTAAGCGGCATACCTCTGAGCCGGTCTACAAGATGCGCGATCCGCATGGCAAGGATATCTATTGGATCGGCCCAGCAGGTGCTGTAAAGGATGCCGGCGAGGGGACTGATTTTCACGCGACGGCGCAGGGACATGTCTCGATCACGCCGCTGCAGATTGACCTGACGCATACCGCGCAACTCGCCAATCTGAAGAAGGCATTGGCATGACTGATAAATCGAGCCGTTTCCCCTTGTCCTTGTCTTCAGTGGTCGAGAAGAAGGGCAAGTCGTCGACGACGGCTTCTGGTCGGACATCGACGCAGTTTGCTGCACCGACGCGTACTGTCGTGACGCCGCAAACGGCAACCAGAAACGCCGCTCAGGATTCGGGACGTCAGGCTGCGAAGGCACAAGCTGCAAAGGCTGCGCAGTCAGCTCAACCTGCAGGCAAGCAAGTTGTGCGAAGCGCCTTGCCTACACCTATTCCGACGGCCAACCGGCAGGCTCCGCTGGTGTCGGACGCCGTTCGCAAAGCCATGGTGGCGCGTGTAGCCAAGCAAGGGGTGAGTGATCCCAAGGTGCTGGCTGCAATGGAAGCGGTGCCGCGGCACATGTTCATGGAGCCGGCACTATCGAGCCAGGCTTATATCGACGCGTCATTGCCGATCGGACATCATCAGACGATTTCGCAGCCCTATATCGTTGCCCGCATGATTGAAATCATGCGCGACAACAACAAGGGCAAAGTGCTCGACCGCGTGCTGGAAATCGGCACCGGCTGCGGTTATCAGGCGGCGGTCTTATCGCTGGTTGCCAAAGACGTGTATTCGATTGAGCGCATCAAACCGTTACATGAACTGGCCAAAACCAATTTGCGCCCGCTGCGCATCGCCAACATCCGCTTGCATTACGGAGATGGTATGCTAGGTCTGCCACAGGTGGCGCCGTTTGACGGCATCATCCTTGCTGCGGCCGGTCTGGAAGTGCCCCAGGCCTTGCTGGAACAGTTGGCGATAGGCGGGCGTCTGGTGGCGCCGGTTGGGGGGCGTCAGCAAATGCTGCAACTGATCGAGCGCATCAGCAAGTTTGAATGGACCAGCGAAACCTTGGAAGAATGCCATTTCGTGCCTTTGCGTCCCGGCACGGTGTAACAAGAAATCGAATAAGCAGAATAAGCAGCACAGCCAATGGCAGCAAGGTGCGTGATCAGGCCTTGCTTGTCCCGATGAACTTCTCGCGCAGAGCGCGGGTCAACGTTATCGTTGTACAAAATTAATGTAATGAGCATGAAAAAAAATCGTTTGGTTTGGTTGGGGATTACCGTCAGTCTGCTTGCAGCGTGTTCGACTACGCCGCGTACCGCGGCACCTGTGGTGGATCGTACGGGGAGTTCCACCAAGCCTGTTGTCGACGCGAGCAAGCCCGCAGCAGCTGTTGCAGCTGCGCGTCCTGAAGGAAAAGGTTATTACACCGTAAAGAAGGGTGATACCTTGTACCGTATCGCGCTGGAGTCCGGTCAGAGCTATCGCGATATCGTCGCCTGGAACAACCTGACCAATCCGAACGACATCAAGGTCGATCAGGTGCTGCGCGTGTCGCCGCCTGATGGTGTGCAAACCGGCGCCGTAGTGGTCGGTGGTGCATCGGGTTCAGGTATCGAGGTCAAGCCGCTAGGTGCGTCGACGGCGGCGAACAACGGTGTTGCAGCTCCGGTCGCGGGTGCCGGCAGCAACAAGATCGGACCGCGCGGTGACAAGCGTGCTTATTCGGACAGTACGCTGGCCGAAATGGAAAAACCGGACACGGCACCGACCAGCGTAGCTGCGGCGGCACCGGCAACAACGGGAGCGCCGGCAGCAGCGCCGCAAGCGGCGACAAAGACTGAGCCTGCACATGCAACTGACAAGCCGGCGACGGCTGCTGCTGCGCCTGCGGCGGACGATGACGCGGTCTCTTGGATGTGGCCTGCAGAAGGCAAGGTTGTCGGGACGTTTGATGGTGGCAAGAAGGGCGTGGACATTGCCGGTAAGAGCGGTCAGCCCGTGTTGGCCGCTGGTGCGGGCAAGGTCATGTATGCGGGTAGCGGTATCCGTGGCTATGGCAATCTGGTCATCGTCAAACACACGAATAATCTCTTGTCGGCCTATGCGCACAACAAGACAATCTTAGTGAAGGAAGGGCAAGCTGTAACCAAGGGACAGAAGATTGCCGAGATGGGAAATTCGGATAGCGACAGCGTCAAGCTGCATTTCGAAATTCGTCAACAAGGCAAGCCTGTCGATCCGTCGAAATACCTACCTCCACGTTAGCGTATGAGCCCACGCCCTCACGATCAACTGCCAGATGAAGAGTCCCGATCGGACGATCCAGTCGAGCCAATGGATGCTGCCGACGATCTGGAAGTGATTGAAGAGGGGGATCCTGCCGACGGTGAGGGCGAATCAGAAGTTGTTGTCGCCATCGAGGGTGTCGAGGAGCTGAAAAAGGTTCTCGCCGCAGAACTCTCCACTGACACGACACAGCACTACCTCAATCAGATCGGCACCCGGCCGTTACTGACCGCTCCGGAAGAGTTGTACTTCGCCACGCTGGCCAAGCAAGGCGATTTCGCTTCCCGTCAAAAAATGATCGAACACAACCTGCGTCTGGTTGTGTCGATCGCCAAGCATTACATTAACCGTGGCGTTGCCCTGCTGGATCTTATTGAAGAGGGTAACCTCGGTTTGATGCGCGCCATCGACAAGTTCGAGCCGGAGCGCGGTTTCCGTTTCTCGACGTACGCGACCTGGTGGATCCGTCAGAGCATAGAGCGCGCCATTATGAATCAGGCGCGCACGGTACGGTTGCCCGTGCATATGGTGCGAGAACTCAATCAAATCCTGCGCGCCAAATATCATCTGGAGGCGCAACAGCACGATGGCCGCGACGCAACTGCCGAAGATATCGCTCATCTGGTTGATCGACCGGTGGAAGACGTGCAGGACGTGCTGACGCTCTCTGAGCATGCGGCGTCATTGGACACGCCATTGGACAACGACCCTCAGGCCAGCCTGATCGACCTGTTGCCCGGTTCGGGGGATGAAAATCCCGACACACAGGCGGAATCGCATGAGATGTCGATATTGATCCGGGATTGGCTCAAAAATTTGCCTGACAAGCAACGTATTGTCATCACACGCCGTTTTGGCCTCGACAATGATGACCCATCAACGCTGGAGCAATTGGCAAGCGAAATGGGGATTACCCGTGAGCGCGTGCGCCAGGTTCAGCAGGAGGCACTGATCAAACTCAAACGCACGCTGGTTTCACGCGGTGTCAGCAAGGATGCACTGTTCTAGCTTTGCCGGTGGCGTTTTAGCTTCCCTCTGATCCCCGGATCGCCGACAATAGCGGTTTTGGTTTTTTAAGGCTGCGACGGCGGCCGTATTTATTGTTTCTATGCAGCAAAATATTATCGATATCAAAGCCCTCGACATGGATGGGCGCGGCGTCGGCCATCTGGCGAACGAAGATGGCACCCAAGGCAAAGTCGTGTTCGTCGAAGGTGCGTTGCCGGGAGAGCAGGTCAGTTTCCACTCCTACCGCAAAAAGCCGAAGTGGGAGGCCGCCACGATGACGGCTTTGCATCGCGAATCGTCATTGCGCGTCAAGCCGCAGTGCGACTATTTCGGCATTTGCGGAGGCTGCGCCATGCAGCATCTGGAGCCTTCCGCGCAAGTCGCCATGAAGCAGCGCGTGCTGGAAGACAATCTCTGGCATCTCAGCAAGCTCAAGGCGGAAACCATGTTGCGTCCGATTTACGGGCCAACCTGGGGCTACCGTTATCGCGCCCGGATTTCAGTCAAGAACGTGGTCAAAAAAGGCACCGTGTTGGTTGGCTTTCACGAAAAAAAATCGCCCTTCGTGAGCGATATGAAGACTTGCGAAATCCTGCCGCCGAACGTTTCTGCCATGTTGGTGCCGTTGCGCCATTTGATCGGATCCCTGACTATTATCGACCGTCTGCCGCAAATCGAGCTGGCGATCGGTGAGGGCGATGACGGGCAGAAAACGACGGTGATGGTATTGCGTGTGATGGAGCCGCCCAGCGCCGACGACGAAGTCAAGTTGAAGGCTTTTGCCGACGAGTACAAGGTCGAATGGTGGTTGCAGCCAAAAGGCCCCGATACCGCCTATCCATATTATCCGCCGCAGTCGAATCTGCACTACACGCTGCCTGAGTTCGGTATTCGCATGCCTTTCAAGCCGACCGATTTCACGCAAGTCAATCATCAGATCAATCGCGTCCTGGTCGCGCGTGCCTTGCGTTTGCTGGATGCACAGCCTGAAGATCGTGTGGCCGACTTGTTCTGCGGTCTGGGCAACTTCACTTTGCCGATTGCTACGATGGTAAAAGAGGTGGTTGGTATTGAAGGAAGCACCGCGCTGACGGAGCGCGCAGCTGAAAATGCCAAGGTCAACAATGTCGCCGAGAAGACGTCGTTCTATTGCCGCAATTTGTTCGAAGCGACGACAGAGGATTTCATTGCGCTGGGCAAGTTCGATCGGATGCTGATCGATCCGCCGCGCGAAGGTGCGCTGGAAGTGTGCAAAGCCATTGCTGGTCTGAGTGAGCAGCATGCGCATCTGAAGCCCAAGCGCATCGTGTATGTATCGTGCAATCCAGCGACGCTGGCGCGTGACTCGGGTGAGTTGGTCAACGGTGGAGGCTATCGGCTGAAATTAGCCGGCGTGGTCAACATGTTCCCGCATACGGCACACGTGGAATCGATGGCGGTTTTTGATTTGGATTAGTGAGCCACTCGTTGCCTTGCTGAGCTGAAGGCGTAAAAAAAGCCGACCAGAAGGTCGGCTTTTTTATTGGTCATTACCGGTCAGTCGCGGTTTCCGCCAAAGATGCCGAGAATCGACAGCAGGTTGACGAACACGTTGTACACGTCCAGATAAATACGCAGTGTTGCTGAGATGTAATTGGTCTCGCCGCCGTTGATCACTTGCTGTACATCAAACAGGATGTAAGCGGAGAAGATGGCGATGGCAACGACGGAAATCGTCAGTTGCAGGGCCGGCAGTTGCAGGAAAATATTTGCCAGCGATGCGACGACGATAACCAGCAAGCCGGCAAACAGCCACTTGCTCATGCCCGAGAAATCACGTTTGGATACCGTGGCAACAGTCGCCATGACGCCGAAAATCAGTGCTGTTCCGCCGAAGGCCGTCATGATCAAGGTACCGCCGTTGGAATATCCCAGCGTGTATTCAATCAGGCGCGATAGCATCAGGCCCATGAAGAAGGTAAAGCCGAGCAGAACGGCGACGCCCAGTCCTGAATTCTTGGTTTTTTCGATTGCGTAAAAGAAACCGAACGCCACCGCCATGAACACGACGAAGCCGATCATCGGGCTGCCTGCGAACATGCTGAAATGCATTTGCACGCCCAGCCATGCGCCCAATACGGTAGGGATCATGGACAATGCGAGCAGCCAGTAGGTGTTGCGCAGCACGCGGTTGCGTGCGACGGCGCCGGTGCTGACAGATTCAAATGCGTTTTGTGGGTATTGGCTCATTCTTCCTCCAGTTGCGTTAAATGCGAACTAAGCATAGCACGACAGTCATGTGTAGGACATGTTCGGGGCTGTGAAGTTCTAAGAGAGATTTTCTCTCGTATTTGTCAAAATGTCATGCTTTCGAGCAAATTAGGCTGATAAATGACCTTTTCATGCTAGAATCAAAGGTTGATTGAATTATTGATTAACGGCTTAACCCTTTCTTTTTATTGGAGTTTTTACACATGGCAATTGAACGCACCCTGTCGATTATCAAACCGGACGCAGTTGCGAAAAACGTGATCGGTCAGATTTATTCCCGTTTCGAAAACGCCGGCCTGAAAATCATCGCTGCGCGCATGATTCACTTGTCGCGTGCGGAAGCTGAAGGTTTCTACGCGGTTCACCGCGAGCGTCCTTTTTTCAAGGATCTGGTTGACTTCATGGTCTCCGGTCCTGTGATCGTTCAAGCTCTGGAAGGCGAAAACGCCATTCTGAAGCACCGCGACCTGATGGGCGCAACCGATCCGAAGAAGGCAGAAAAAGGCACAATCCGCGCCGATTTCGCTGATTCGATCGATGCAAACGCAGTACACGGTTCCGACGCAGCAGAAACAGCCAAGGTTGAAATCTCGTATTTCTTCCCAGCGCTGAACATCTATTCGCGTTAATTTGTAGCAAGTTGTCCTTGATGTTTAGTGATCTATGCATCAAGGTTAACGAAAAGTGGTACATGTCATGACAACAGCTCTCACCAATCTGCTGGATCTGGATCCCGCGCAACTCGTCGCTTACTGTGGCGAGTTGGGTGAGAAGCCGTTTCGCGCCAAACAATTGCAACGTTGGATACACCAGTACGGTGTTGCCGACTTTGCCGAGATGACAGATCTCGCTAAATCACTGCGTGAAAAACTGTCCACGCGCGCCTTCGTCGCTGCGCCGGCGATCATCAGTGATCACACTTCTACCGATGGCACCCGCAAATGGCTGGTGGATGTCGGCAATGGCAATGCCGTTGAAACCGTATTCATTCCCGAAGAAAACCGCGGCACCCTGTGTATTTCGACCCAGGCCGGCTGTGCGGTGAACTGCCGTTTCTGTTCGACCGGCAAGCAGGGCTTCAATCGCAATCTGAGCGTCGGCGAAATCATTGGTCAGCTCTGGATGGCCGAGTTTGAGCTGCGCAAGACCAAAGGCATCGAAGCCGGCCCGAAAGGCGAGCGCCAGATCACCAATGTGGTGATGATGGGCATGGGCGAGCCTTTACTGAATTTTGAACCTACCGTTACCGCGCTGAAGTTGATGCTCGACGATAACGCGTATGGTCTGTCTCGTCGCCGTGTGACCTTGTCCACCAGCGGTGTTGTACCAATGATCGATAAGCTGTCGCAGGAATGTCCTGTGGCATTGGCTGTGTCGCTGCACGCATCGAACGATACGCTGCGTGATGGTTTGATTCCCCTGAATAAGAAATATCCGCTGCACGAGCTGATGGCTGCTTGTAAGCGCTATCTGGAATTCGCGCCACGTGATTTTGTCACGTTTGAATACTGCATGCTCGATGGTGTCAACGACAGCGACGCGCATGCGCGCGAACTGGTTGCGCTGGTGCAGGGTGGTGGCGACAGCAAGGCTGCCGTGCCGTGCAAATTCAATCTGATTCCTTTCAATCCATTCCCTGAGTCAGGATTGAAGCGCTCGCATAACCCTCGCATCAAGGCGTTTGCCCAGATTTTGATGGATGCCGGTATCGTCACAACCATTCGCAAGACGCGTGGAGACGATATCGATGCAGCCTGTGGCCAATTGGCGGGCGAAGTGAAAGATCGTACGCGTGTGCAGGAGCGTATGCAGAAGATGACCGAGTATCAGCAAAAATTCGGCAAGGATTTTGGCCGCATCGTGGAGATATCCGGGTGAGGAGAGGTTGGCAGAAAAGCGTCGTTGCCGCTGCGCTGGCGCCTGCTTTGCTCCTGACCGGATGTGCCTCTTCCAAAACGGACAAGGCTGCGGCCCTCATTCCGGATAATTCCGTTCCCAGTTTGCCTCGTGTTGCAACGCGTGCAGACGCGCAGACGCGGGCTGATATCCGTCTGCAATTGGCAATCGGCTACTACCAGCAGGGTCAGTTTGGCGTGGTTCTGGAAGAAGCAGGCCGAGCCTTGCAGGCTGTTCCTGATTTTGCGGATGCCTATAGTGTGAGAGCGCTCGCCTACATGGAAATGGGGCAGGCAAGGCGAGCTGAGATTGATTTTTTGCAAGCGATGAAGCTGGCGCCTGGAAATCCCGATTTTGCCAATAACTACGGTTGGTTTCTGTGCAATAACGGACGTGCTGCCGAGGCGATGCCATTTTTTAACTCCGCAATCGATAATGTGGCATATCAGTCGCCCGGCAAAGCACTCGCCAATGCCGGTGCTTGTAGCCTCAAATTGCAGGATGCGCAGGCGGCGGAGCGCTATTTTGCACGTGCTTTTCAGTACGAGTCGGCCAGTTTTGCAACGAATGTGAATCTGACCAGACTGTATTTTGGCCGGAATGAATTTGAGCGCGCTCGCTTTCATATCGGTCTGGCAGCAAAGAATAATGTCTTGAATGAAGAAGCACTATGGCTTGCCATCAAGATTGAACGTAAACTAGGCAATCAATCAGCCGAAAATGATCTGGCGGTGCAGTTGCGCCGCCGCTATCCGTCTTCGTCAGAATACGCGGCTTATCAACGTGGAGCATTTGATGAGTGATCAGCAGGGAAATGAAGCGCCGGTCCCCGAGTTCGTGTCGGGAGCAGAAGAGGTAAGGCAGGTCGTATTACCCGGAGCGTTATTGGCCGCACAACGCCAGGCCAAAGGCTGGTCTGTGGAGCATGCTGCCAGCCAGCTGAAGTTCGCAACCCGGCAAGTAATCGCTCTGGAAGCGGATAATTACGCAGCGTTACCGGGCTTGGTCATTGTGCGAGGTTTTGTGCGCGCTTATGCCAAGTTGCTTGGGCTGGATGCCAATGCTCTGGTTGCATCGCTGCCGCAGGAAGGTCCTGTCGGTAACGAGCCAATTGTGCCGCAACGTACGCTTTCGACACCGTTTTCGGAGTCTCCGCTGCCCCTCGGGAATCGCAGCAAAATGTCGCCCGGATTAATCATAGGCGGCATTTTGGTGGTTATCCTGGCCGGCGCAGCAGTGGCCATCCATGAGACGGATCTGCTCAGCGGCGTGCCGCAATTAGCTTGGCTGAAAGCTGCCGCCAACAAGGCAGGTTCAACAGACGAGCCGCAAGCGCAGGCGCAGCAAGGCCAGGCTACAGAAACACAGGATTTGCCGCCCGAAGTTCAGGATGGTTCGGATAAGAGCAAGCTGGAAAAGGTTGAGTCGGCGGTAGCAAGCGCGACGAGCTCTGCAATTACGAATGTTTCCGAACGCGTCGCCAGCGTTGTTTCGGCGCCTGCACCTCAGCCTGAATCTGCTACAGCAGAGAAACCCGCCGCATCCGTGCCACCTGCGCAACCTGCAGCAACCGTTACCTCGGCACCGGTAAATCCGGCGTCTCCTGTGACAGGCGGGTTGAGTATCAGCAACAGCAAAGATTTGCTGCGATTGACGTTCCGTGAGGATTCGTGGGTTGAAATTCGCCGCAACGACAAGACGACCATGATTTCGCGTCTGTTGAAGGCCGGCACCTCCGAGTCGTTCGATATTACTGAACCCGTAACACTGGTGATCGGCAATGCTGCCGGTGTTGATGCCAGCTTGCGTGGTTCCAAACTGGATTTGCAGACCACTAGCAGCAGCAATGTGGCGCGTCTGAGTTTGAAATAAGTTTGAAATAAAGTATGTCATCTTCATCTTTTCCGATTGCATCAGGCCCGCTGGCTCGCCGCCAACGCCGTCGTGCCGTCATCAGTTATGGTGATCGGCAAGTTGTCGTAGGCGGTGGCGCGCCAGTCATGGTGCAGTCGATGACCAATACTGATACCGCCGATGCCATCGGTACGGCGATCCAGATCAAGGATCTTGCCCGTGCGGGTTCTGAAGTCGTGCGCATTACGGTTAATTCGCCCGAAGCGGCAGCCGCTGTGCCGGCGATTCGCGAACAATTGGATCGTATGGGTGTGGACGTGCCGCTGGTCGGCGATTTTCATTACAACGGCCACACGCTGTTGAACGACTATCCCGATTGCGCACAGGCGTTGTCGAAATACCGTATCAATCCGGGTAACGTGGGTAAGGGCGCCAAGCGCGACACCCAGTTTGCACAGATGATCGAAGTCGCCTGTCGTTACGATAAGCCCGTGCGTATCGGCGTCAACTGGGGTAGCCTGGATCAGGCACTGCTGGCGCGCATCATGGATGAAAACGCCCAGCGTAAAGAACCATGGCCCGCACAAGCGGTGATGTATGAAGCGCTGGTGACATCGGCGATTGAAAACGCCCAGCGTGCCGAAGAACTGGGCATGGATGGCAACAAGATTATTTTGTCTTGCAAGGTATCGGGTGTGCAGGATTTGATCGCTGTGTATCGCGAGCTGGCGAACCGTTGCGACTATCCTTTGCACCTGGGTTTGACCGAAGCCGGCATGGGTAGCAAAGGAATCGTTGCTTCCACGGCAGCGTTGTCGGTGTTGTTGCAGGAAGGTATCGGCGACACCATCCGCATTTCGCTCACGCCGGAACCGGGCGGTGACCGTACTCGTGAAGTCATCGTCGGTCAGGAAATTCTGCAAACCATGGGCTTGCGCAAGTTTACGCCGATGGTGATTGCTTGCCCTGGCTGCGGCCGCACAACATCGACAGTATTCCAGGATCTGGCGGACAAGATCCAGACCTATCTGCGTGAGCAGATGCCGGTTTGGAAGGGCGTTTATCCCGGCGTCGAGAGCATGAACGTGGCTGTCATGGGGTGTATCGTGAACGGCCCTGGTGAATCCAAGCATGCGAACATCGGTATCAGTTTGCCAGGAACAGGCGAATCTCCCGCTGCACCTGTTTTCATCGATGGCGAAAAACGTATGACCCTGCGTGGCGATCGCATCGCAGAGGAATTCCAGTCCATCGTATTGGAATACGTGCAATCGCATTACAGCAAACAAACAGCGGCCTGAGGTCGCGGTGGTAGTCGGCCTCCTGGAAAAATCCGGGCATCGTCGGCGACATAACTTACTGAATACAAGCATGTCTGAAAACAAGAAAATCGAAAAAATCGTCGGCGTCAAAGGAATGAATGACATTCTTCCTGCTGATGCGCCGTTGTGGGAATTGTTTGAGAATACCGTGCAGTCGGTGTTGAAGAGTTACGGCTTCCAGCAAATCCGTACGCCTATCGTTGAGCCGACCGCCTTGTTCTCGCGCGGTTTGGGCGAAGTTACCGATATCGTCGAGAAGGAAATGTATTCCTTCACCGATTCCATGAACGGCGACAACCTGACCCTGCGTCCGGAAAATACCGCCAGCGTGGTGCGCGCGGCACTCGAACACAACCTGACTTACGATGGCCCCAAGCGTCTCTGGTACGCGGGTCCGATGTTCCGTCACGAACGTCCGCAACGTGGCCGCTATCGCCAGTTCCATCAAGTCGGCGCCGAAGCGCTGGGTTTCACCGGCCCGGATATCGATGCTGAACTGATCATGATGTGTCAGCGTCTATGGGATGATCTCGGCCTGGAAGACATTCGCCTGGAGCTTAACTCCATCGGTAATGCAGAAGAGCGCAACAAGCATCGCACCGATCTGATTGCCTACTTCGAACAACACAAAGAGTTGCTCGATACGGATGCGCAGCGTCGTCTGCATTCGAATCCATTGCGCATTCTGGATACCAAGAATCCAACGATGCAAGATATGGTCAATGCTGCTCCCAAGTTGCTGGACTATCTGGGTGAAGAATCGCGTGCGCATTTCGAAGGCGTGCAAAAGATCCTGAACCACAACAATATTCCGTTCACGATTAATCCGCGCCTGGTGCGCGGCATGGATTATTACAACCGTACAGTGTTCGAATGGGTGACCGATCAGCTCGGTTCCCAAGGTACGGTTTGCGGCGGCGGTCGTTACGATCCCCTGATCGAAATGTTCGGCGGCAAGCCGACGCCAGCCTGCGGTTTTGCCATGGGAGTTGAGCGTTTGCTGGAGCTGATGAAAGCCAACGGTGAGCAATATGCGCCGAACCAATGCGACATCTATCTGGTCCATCAGGGCGAGGCTGCGCAATTGCAATCCTTTGTAATGGCAGAAAGATTGCGCAGTGCCGGGCTGGATGTTGTGCTACATTGCGCATCGGCGAGCGCCGGTGGCAGCTTCAAGTCGCAGATGAAAAAGGCCGATGCCAGTGGTGCCGCGTTTGCGGTCATCATCGGCGAAGACGAAGTCGCGAACGCGACGGCAACAGTCAAGAGCCTGCGCACGGCAGAAGGCGAAAATAGCCAGCAGGTCACGATTCCATTCGATGGCGTGCCTGACTATGTGGTGGATCAAATCGTCGGCGACCACGACCATGATCACGACCACGTTCATTATCACCCTTAATTTTTAGACATATTTCATGGCATACGATCTCGAAGAACAAGAACAGTTGGCTTCCATCAAGGCTTGGTGGAGCAAGTACGGCAATCTTCTGACCTGGGTGTTGATCATCGCGCTGGCAGCTTATGCCGCCTGGAGCGGCTGGAATATTTATCAGAACAAGCAATCCCAGCAGGCTTCGCAGCTTTACGACGAGCAGCAGCGTGCTGTCGAAGCGAAGGACAATGCCAAGGTATTGCGCGCAGCGACCGACATGCAAGATAAGTTCAGCGGTACTGCTTATGCGCAAATGAGTGCCCTGGTGTCTGCCAAGGTGGCCTTTGATGCCAACGACACTGAAACAGCCAAGAAGCAGCTGCAATGGGTGATCGACCACGGCCGTGATGCCGAATACAAGGCAATTGCGTCGATTCGCATGGCTGGTTTGCTGCTTGACGCCAAGGCCTATGACGATGCGCTCAAGCTGCTGGCAGGTGATTTTCCTGCGCAGTTTGCCGGTGCGGTCGCGGATCGCAAGGGTGATATTCTTGTCGCCCAGGATAAGCGTGATGATGCACGTGCCGCCTATCAGCTGGCGCTGGACAAAACAGACCAACGCAGCCCGGGTCGTCAGCTGATTCAGTTGAAGCTTGATGCTATCGGCGGCGCTCCAGCCAAAGCTGCCGCCTGATCATTGCTATAACCGCACTCCAACATCGTGAAATTCGGTAAGAGGAAAAACAATATGCGTCGTGAGTCACAAGTCGAATCACAAGTCGTTTCCATGCGTGCAGGTTCGTTGGCTGTCAAACTGAGCGCATTGGCTGCAGTTGCTCTGTTGTCTGGTTGCTCGCTGTTTTCCAGCAAAAAGGAAGTCAATCCGCCGGCGGCGTTGGTTGAATTCAAGCAAACTTTGCGCACTAAAACTGTCTGGACGACTTCGGTTGGTAAGGCTGGTAATTTTCAATTCAGCCCGGTTTTTGCGGCTGACAGCATTTTTGCTGCAGGAGCTGATGGCACCGTCGTGCGTGTGAATGCTGCGACTGGTCAAGCAATATGGCGTATTAGCGCTGGGTCGCTGACTGCAGGTGTCGGTAGCGATGGCAATACGGTTGCAGTTGTGGGTGAGAAAGGTGTTGTTCAGGCGTTCGACGCCAGCGGCAAGTCGCTGTGGAAGGCATCGGCGCCGACCGAGGTATTGTCCGCACCAGCGGTCGGCTATGGTCTGGTCGTCGTGCGCAGTATCGACAACCGCATCACTGCATTCGATGCTGAAAACGGCACTCGCCGCTGGAGTATCCTGCGTCCGTTGCCGACGCTGACATTGCGTACCGCGCCTGGCATCGTGTTGGATTCGCAGAGCGCCTACGTTGCGTTGCCGGGTGGCCGTTTGTCGGCTCTGGCATTGAATAACGGTGGTCCCCGCTGGGAAGTTGCCGTTGGCGATCCGCGTGGTACCACTGAGCTCGAACGTATCGCCGACGTGTCCGGTGTGCCGGCTCTGGGTGTACGCGATGTTTGTGCAGTGGCATATCAAGGTCGTATTGGCTGTTTCGATGTCAGCAATGGCAACGTTCGCTGGGGCAAAGAGTTTTCGAGCGACTCCGGCGTGACGCTGGATGATCGTTATGTCTACTCCGCAGACGACAAGGGTGGCGTGACCGAATTCGTTCGCGATACCGGTGCCTCCATGTGGCACAACACCAAATTGTCTTATCGCCGTCTGTCCGCGCCGATTGCTGTTGGCAAAGCGGTCGCAGTGGGCGATTATCAGGGTTACATCCATTTCTTGTCGCGTGACGATGGTTCTTTCGTCGCCCGTACAAGTACTGACGGCAGCCCGATTCAAGTGACGCCGATTGCCGCTGGGCAAAACGTCGTTTTTCAAACTCAAGCAGGAACACTGGTCGCCTTGGCGGCAGAATAATATTTAATGAAGCCGGTTATTGCACTTGTTGGTCGTCCCAATGTCGGTAAGTCGACATTGTTTAATCGGCTCACCCGTTCACGTGATGCGCTGGTCGCAGACTTGCCCGGGCTGACCCGGGATCGTCACTACGGCGAAGGCCGGGTCGGCGAACGCCCCTTTTTGGTGATTGATACCGGTGGTTTCGAGCCGGTTGCCAAAGAGGGCATCATGTATGAAATGGCCAAACAGACCAAGCAGGCAGTGGTCGAGGCCGATGTCGTGATATTTATCGTCGATGGTCGCCAGGGGTTGACCCCGCACGATAAGACCATCACAGATTTTCTACGTAAGTCGGGGCGTTCGGTCATGCTCGTGGTCAATAAGGCCGAAGGCATGAAGTACACCTCGGTAACCGCCGATTTCTATGAACTGGGGATGGGCGATCCATATGTGATCTCCGCAGCACACGGTGACGGTGTTGCCGACCTCGTCGATGAGGCTTTGGATATCGCGCTTGCTCAACGTCCCGATCTCGGTGAAGAAGTTGACGTCGCGCGCGGTATCAAGATCGCTATTGTCGGCCGCCCGAATGTCGGTAAGTCGACGCTGGTCAATACTTTGCTCGGCGAAGAACGCGTCATCGCGTTCGACATGCCGGGTACGACGCGCGACTCGATCGAAATTCCCTTCGAGCGCGAAGGCAAGCAATACACGCTGATCGATACCGCTGGTATTCGTCGTCGGGGCAAAGTATTCGAAGCGATTGAAAAGTTTTCCGTCGTGAAAACGCTGCAGTCGATTTCCGAAACCAACGTCGTTTTGCTGTTGCTCGATGCACAGCAGGATATCTCCGAGCAGGATGCTCACATTGCCGGTTTTGTATTGGAATCGGGACGCGCACTGGTGGTTGGCGTCAACAAGTGGGATGGTCTGCAGAGCGATCGTCGCGACGAAATCAAGATGGATCTGGAGCGCAAGCTAAGCTTCCTGTCGTTCGCGAAATTCCATTTCATCTCAGCGCTGAAGTCGACCGGCATCGGCCCGGTGATGAAGTCCATCGACTCGGCTTATGCCGCTGCGATGTCCAACCTGACCACGCCGAAACTCACGCGTGCACTGATTGAAGCGGTCGAACATCAGCAACCGCGCCGCAAGGGATCCATTCGTCCGAAACTGCGCTACGCGCATCAGGGCGGCATGAATCCGCCCGTCGTGGTGATCCACGGCAACGCGCTTGAAGGCGTGGATGAGAGCTATAAACGTTATCTCGAAAAACATTTTCGTGAAACTTTCTCGTTGGTTGGCACTCCACTCCGTATCGAGTTCCGCTCGAGCAAGAATCCTTTCATTCGCCAAGATAAATAGTCACCAATCTTGGCGGTAGGTAGGAAATCGTTTACATTCATAACGCGTAGATTGGTAAAGCACTTGAAATTTTGTCAGGTGCCTCCAAATCCTAATCACAACAACACAGTGGAGCTGCCATGAGCAACAAAGGGCAATTGTTACAAGACCCATTTCTTAATGCCTTAAGAAAAGAACACGTCCCCGTTTCCATTTATTTGGTAAACGGCATCAAACTGCAAGGTCACGTGGAGTCGTTCGACCAGTACGTCGTCCTGCTGCGCAACACCGTCACCCAAATGGTATACAAGCACGCCATTTCCACAGTCGTACCAGCCCGCGCTGTCAATCTGAGCCTCGATTCGGCAGAAGCGGAATAATGGTTTATCCAGCCGGCGCTATGCCGTGTGCATACTGATATGCGTGCCGCGCTAGTCGGCCTGGATTTCGGCAAGAGCGATTTTGCTGCAAGTCTGGATGAACTGTTTTTGCTGGCCAAGTCCGCTGGCGCCGAGCCTGTTACCACCATTACAGGCAAGCGCGCCAGTCCGGACGCAGCCTTGTTTGTCGGTTCCGGCAAGGCGCAAGAAGTCGCCGACGCCGTCGCCGACCTGCAACTCGACATTGTTATCTTCAATCACGCTTTATCTCCTGCTCAGCAGCGCAATCTGGAGCGCGTGCTGAAGACGCGTGTGCTTGATCGCACCAGCCTGATTCTCGATATCTTTGCCCAACGCGCCAAAAGCCATGAAGGCAAGGTTCAGGTCGAGTTGGCTCAGTTGCAACATTTGGCGACGCGCCTTATTCGCGGCTGGACTCACTTGGAGCGCCAAAAGGGTGGTATCGGTTTGCGTGGACCTGGTGAAACGCAACTCGAAACCGACCGTCGTTTGCTCGGCGATCGCGTCAAGGCGTTACGCGGCCAATTGGCAAAGTTACATCGCCAACATGCCACGCAGCGCCGCGCGCGTGGTCGCAACGATACGTTTTCAGTTTCTCTGGTCGGCTATACCAATGCCGGCAAATCCACGGTCTTCAATGCCATGGCCAAAGCGGGCGTTTATGCGGCAAATCAGTTGTTTGCGACCCTCGATACGACTTCGCGCCGCGTCTACCTTGGGGAAGTGGGTCATGTCGTGATTTCCGACACGGTCGGCTTTATCCGTGAATTGCCTCACCAATTGGTCGCAGCTTTTCGTGCAACCCTGGAAGAAACCATTCATGCCGATTTGCTGTTGCATGTTGTCGATGCAGCAAGTCCGGTACGGATGGAGCAGATTGAGCAGGTCAATCTGGTGCTCAAAGAGATCGGCGCGGATCACATTCCGCAGATTCTGATCTGGAACAAGATCGACGCTGCCGAGCTGGAACCGGCAGTCGAGTATGACGAGTATGGTAGAATCCACCGGGTTTTTATTAGTGCGAAAACCGGTGCAGGCCTGGATTTGTTGCGGCAAGCAATTGCCGATTCACTCAGGTCTTCGATCGAGGCGCGCAGGGGTGCGCAGTCTCAGGTTGTCGATTCTCAAGATGTGCACGCGCATTAGGTCGCTTCAGTCGTTCGTCGGGTACTTTGATCGAATGTGATCAGCAAGCCTGATCGTTGCGCTTGATCTCGAAGCTGGCAGAGCTGGCATAAGGTAGATCAAGCAGTTCCCGAAGTTGGCGGGCATTCCCTTTTGATTCAATTTAATAATTAAGCCGGATCGCAACGCATGCTTGTTTCTCTATTCAAAAAACTCGGTTTGAAATTCTCGCTGAACGACCCTCAATGGGGTCGCGGTTCGCAAGATGACAATAACCGTCAAAATCAGAATAACGGTGGTAACGGCAACAAGAAGCCGGAAGACGGACCTCCGGATCTCGATCAGCTCTGGCGTGACTTCAATCAGCGTGTAAGCCGTTTGTTCGGCAAGCGTGGTGGTGGCGGTTCCGACAACGGCGACGGCAATTTCAATCGCGGTGACATCAAAGGCGCCGGCATCGGTGTAGGTGTCATTGCTGTGATCGTTGCCTTCCTGTGGCTGGCGAGCGGTTTCTTCATTGTGCAGGAAGGCCAGACCGCAGTCGTCATGACCTTCGGCAAATACAGCCACACGACATTGCCAGGTTTTAACTGGCGCTGGCCGTATCCGGTGCAAAGCCATGAGATCGTCAATGTTTCGCAAGTGCGCACGGCGGAAATCGGCTATCGCAGCAATGCCAAGAATAAGCAACTCAAAGAAGCACTGATGCTGACCGATGATGAAAACATCATCGATATCCAGTTCGCGGTGCAATACAAACTCAAGAATGCCGCTGAATGGCTGTTCAACAATCGCGATCAGGATGAAACTGTGCGCCAGGTTGCTGAAACTGCGATTCGCGAAATCGTCGGCCGCAGCAAGATGGACTTCGTCCTCTACGAAGGCCGTGAAAAGGTTGCGCTCGACGTCGGTCAACTGATGCAGCAAATTCTGGATCGCTATAAGTCCGGCGTGCAGATCACCAATGTCACCATGCAAGGCGTGCAACCGCCTGAGCAAGTGCAGGCGGCATTTGATGATGCCGTCAAAGCTGGTCAGGATCGCGAGCGCCAAAAGAATGAAGGTCAGGCTTACGCCAACGACGTGATTCCTAAGGCTAGCGGTGCCGCATCTCGTTTGCTGGAGGAAGCGGAAGCCTACCGTTCGCGTATCGTCGCCAACGCAGAGGGCGATGGAGCACGTTTCAAGCAGGTTCTGGAGGAATACCAAAAAGCACCTGCAGTAACGCGTGACCGTATGTATCTGGAAACAATGCAGCAGATCTTCACCAATACCACCAAGGTCATGGTGGACGCCAAGAGCGGTAATAATCTGTTGTATTTGCCATTGGACAAACTGATTCAGCAAACCGATGGCGCCAACGGTGCAAATGCCGCGAAGCCAGCAACCGCGCCGGCGGCAGCCGCGACAACGCCAACACTTCCAGGAAGCGACCCAGTGTACTCAGTAGATGTTCAGCGTGATTCCCGCAATCGGGATGCACGTGATTCCCGTGATCGCGAGGTGCGCTAATGAGCCGCCTGATTACCAGCGTTATTGCCGTCATTGTTGCCCTCTGGCTGCTGTCGTCCACTATCTTCGTCGTCGAGCAACGGCAGTCGGCAATCGTGTTTGCCCTCGGTGAGGTCAAGCAGGTCGTGACCGAGCCGGGTCTGCATTTCAAATTGCCGCCACCGTTTCAGAACGTGATCTATCTCGACAAGCGCATTCAGACTCTGGATACGCCTGATGCTGATCGTTTCATCACGGCCGAGAAGAAAAACGTACTGGTCGACTCCTTCGTTAAATGGCGTATCGTCGATCCGCGCCTGTACTTCATCAGCTTCGGCGGTGACGACCGTCGCGCTCAGGATCGTCTGTCGCAGATCGTCAAGGCTGCCCTGAATGAAGAAATCACCAAGCGCACTGTGCGTGAAGTGATCTCCGGCGAGCGTGGCAAGGTCATGGATGCAATCCAGCGTAAAGTTGCGATCGAAGCCAAACAGATCGGTGCCGAGATTATTGATGTGCGCTTGCGCCGCGTTGACTATGTCGATCAGATCAATAATTCGGTTTATGACCGGATGAAGTCTGAACGTGCCCGCGTCGCTAATGAATTGCGTTCGACCGGTGCTGCCGAGTCGGAAAAAATTCGCGCCGATGCTGATCGTCAACGCGTTGTGATTCTGGCGGAAGCCTACCGTGATGCGGAAAAGATTCGTGGCGCCGGCGATGCCAAGGCTTCGCAGATTTATGCTCAGGCGTTCGGGCAAAATCCAGAGTTTTACAAGTTCTATCGCAGTCTTGAGGCGTACCGCGCCAGTTTCAAGAACCGCCATGACTTGATGGTAGTGGATCCTAATTCCGAGTTCTTCAAATATTTCAAGGGTGTGGGAGGCGTCAGCACCAAGAAATAAAGCAAGACCGAGAGCAAGATTGTAATAGGTAGGGCTGGGATGGAGAGGACTGATGCTGCTTGTTGAGGGCATCTTTCCATTTTGTAGCCCGCATATTTGTTTCCCTGATTGAATGCGATTTTTACAAGGCATGCACGTCTTTTGACGTGTGTGCCTTGCCGCGTGTAAGAAGGGCGTTGCTTGAATGCATTGTTAAACACATTTTTCTGATTGATTTGTTTTATGCCGAACTGGCTTCTTCCTGAAAATATCGCCGATGTCTTGCCGTCCGAAGCACGCAAGATTGAGGAATTGCGCCGTCGCATGCTCGACAATTTCCGCCTGTATGGCTACGAAATGGTCATGCCGCCGCTGCTCGAATACCTTGAGTCTCTGTTGACGGGCGCGGGGCAAGATACTGATCTGCGCACCTTCAAGCTGGTCGATCAGCTGTCGGGACGTACGCTCGGTGTGCGTGCCGACATGACGACGCAGGTGGCGCGCATCGATGCGCACTTGCTCAACCGCGATTCCGTGACCCGCCTGTGCTACGCCGGCAGCGTATTGCATACACGTCCATCCGGCCTGCACGCGACGCGCGAACCGTTGCAGATCGGTGCTGAGATCTACGGTCACGCGGGTCTGGAGGCGGACGCCGAGATTCAGGAATTGGCACTGGCGTCGCTGGCGCTGGCCGGCATCGCTAAAGTCCGTCTGGATCTCTGCCACGTCGGCGTATTGCGGGCCATCATCGCCAACGACGACAAGGCAAACAAGCAAGCTGCGCAGTTGTTTGGTTTGCTGGAGTCCAAAGATATTCCCGGCTTGCAAGTGTTGACCAAAGACTATCAGCCGGTTACACGCGACGCGTTGCTGGCGCTTCCCGGTCTGTATGGCGATATTGAAGTCATCGAACGCGCCCGTAAGGCCTTGCCGTCGTTGCCGGGTATCACTCAGGCGCTGGATGAACTGAAGGCGCTGGCGCAACTGGCCGGCGAAGCCAACGTCACCATCGATCTGGCAGATTTGCGCGGTTACCACTATCACAGCGGCGTGATGTTTGCCGCTTACGTGCCGGGCCTGCCCAATGCGGTAGTGCGCGGCGGCCGTTACGACCACGTCGGTGAAGCGTTCGGACGTGCACGTCCGGCAACCGGTTTTTCAATGGATTTGCGCGAATTGGCACGTCTGATGCCGGGAGCGGAAAGAAAACGTGCAATTCGCGCGCCATGGGGTACCGAGGCCGGTTTGCGTGAGAAAATAACGGAATTGCGTCGGGCTGGGGAAATTGTGATTCAGAGTCTCCCCGGACACGAAAACGACCAGGACGAGTTTGATTGCGATCGCGCAGTGGAGCTCAGCAATGGAAATTGGATTATCAAAAACTTAGGTTAAGCCATGTTACAGAAAAGCAATGCAAAGAACGTCGTCGTCATTGGTACCCAGTGGGGCGATGAAGGTAAGGGTAAGATCGTCGATTGGCTGACCGATCACGCGCAAGGCGTGGTGCGTTTCCAAGGTGGTCACAATGCAGGTCATACCCTGGTTATCGGCGGCAAGAAGACCGCACTGCAATTGATTCCGTCGGGCATCATGCGTGCCGGCGTGGCTTGCTATATTGGCAATGGCGTGGTGTTGTCCGTACCTGATCTGCTGCGTGAAATTGACAAGCTGGAAGCTGCTGGCGTCGAAGTCGCTTCGCGCCTGAAAGTGTCCGAAGCCTGTCCGCTGATCCTGCCTTACCACGTTGCATTGGACGTTGCGCGCGAAGCCGCTCGTGGAGCCGCCAAGATCGGCACAACAGGCAAGGGCATCGGCCCGGCCTACGAAGACAAGGTTGCCCGCCGCGCCATCCGCGTTGCCGACTTGCTCAACGAAAAGCGTTTTGCCGAAAAGCTGCTCGAAAACCTGGACTACCATAACTTCGTCCTGACCCAATACCTGAAGACCCAGCCAGTCGACTTCCAGAAGACCCTGGACGATGCACTGGCCAATGTGCCACGTCTGAAGCCGATGGTCGCCGATGTCTCCAACGACCTGCACATTGCCAACCAGAACGGTGCCAACCTGCTGTTCGAAGGGGCTCAAGGCAGTTTGCTGGACGTCGACCACGGTACGTATCCATTCGTGACCTCGAGCAACTGCGTGGCCGGCAATGCCGCTGCAGGCGCTGGTGTCGGTCCTGACATGCTGCATTACATCATGGGCATCACCAAGGCTTACACGACGCGTGTCGGTTCCGGCCCGTTCCCGGCAGAACTGCCGACTGACGAAGGCGTCGGCAAGCATCTGGCGTCCGTCGGCCACGAATTCGGTACTGTCACCGGTCGCGCACGTCGTTGCGGCTGGTTTGATGCAGCGCTGCTGAAGCGTTCGGTACAGATCAATGGCGTGTCCGGCATGTGTCTGACCAAGCTGGACGTGCTGGACGGCCTCGAGTCGCTCAAGCTGTGCACCGGTTACACCCTCAACGGCAAGACCGTGGACATCTTCCCGGTCGGCGCTGAAGAAGCTGCTGCCTGCCAGCCGATCTACGAAGAAATGCCGGGCTGGAAAGAATCCACCGTCGGCGTACAATCGCTGGATGGTCTGCCGAGCAATGCACGTGCCTACATCAATCGTATTCAAGAACTGGTCGGCGTGCCGATCGACATGATTTCCACCGGTCCTGACCGTGAAGAAACCATCGTTTTGCGTCATCCGTTCAAGTAATCCAGTCATCCAGCAATTCAGTACGAACGGCGAACAACCTGTTGTTCGCCGTTCTCACAAGAACAGCAATTCCGTAAGACGAGTACTCAAAAATGAAAATATCCGACGATAAAGACCTGTGGGTCTCCTGGGATGACTACAATCGCAGCATCGAAAAACTGGCCCTGAAAGTCTATGAATCTGGCTGGCAGTTCGATCAGGTATTGTGTCTGGCGCGTGGCGGCTTGCGTCCCGGCGATGTGTTTTCGCGCATCTTCGACGTGCCGCTGGCGATTCTGTCGACCAGCTCTTACCGCGAAGCGGCCGGCACTATTCGCAGCAGCCTGGACATCGCCAAGTACATCACCATCACCAAGGGCAGCCTGTCGGGCCGCGTCTTGCTGGTGGACGATCTGGTTGATTCCGGCGTGACCCTGCAAAAGGTTCAGATGCACCTCAAGGAACACTATCCGGCCGTGACCGATATCAAATCGGCTGTGCTGTGGTGGAAGGCGTGTTCTATCGTCGAGCCGGACTATCATCTCGACTATCTGCCGACCAATCCGTGGATTCATCAGCCGTTTGAAGACTATGACGGCCTCGGCCCGCATCAGTTGGCGGCATGGATCAAGAAGGGCGAGTCGAAGTAATTCTTCGTTCTGCCGATACAAAGAAAAAGAGCTTACGCAATAACGTAAGCTCTTTTTTTATGCCCGCTTTTTTTGCGGATGAAGCATGTTCAGACAGCGCTGCGCTCATTACAGCAAATTGCAGCACATCGTCTCAAGGAATGATCTTGCGGCGACGGAAGTCGTCGAAGATAGCCATGAACATCGCTTCGGTCTCAACATATTCATGAAACCCGAAACGCCGCGCCTTGGAGCTGTCGCCGAACATGTCGTAATCCCATGAGAAGACAAAATCGCTGAATTCCCATGACGACAAGTCGGCGAAGCTGTGCGGCGCCAGATTGTGTTTTTCGATCATCTCGTGCCACAAGTCGGCCTTGTCAGCCATGACCGAGGTCAGCGACAAAGGCAACGGTGGCGCCACCTCCATATCGAAATAGCTTGCGATCTTCGGCCACATCTCGCTCCAGCGGAACAAGTCGCCGTTACCGATGTTGAAAGCCTGATTGTCGCAGCGCGGATCGGTCGCTGCCCACACCGTAGCCTTCGCTAACAGGCCAGCGTCGGTCATCTCTATCAGCTTGTCGTAAGCACCCGGCTTGCCGGGAAAGCGCAACGGCAGGTCGAGTTCCTTTGACACCGATGCATACACCGCAATCGCCAGCGCCAGGTTCATCGGATTACCCAAGGCAAAACCGCCGACTACCGCAGGCCGGATGCCGGACCAGGTCCACGATTTGCCTTGCTGGCGTTGTTCCAGATAGGTTTGCTGGTCGAACATGAATTCCGGCGGCATGAAATGCGCATCGGTTTCACGCGCCGGGGTCTTGAACGGACCGAGATGGCCGCCGTACACCTTGTAGCCCTGCATCAGGCTGACGTGTTGCAGGTTGTCTGCCACGGCTTCGACGCTTTCCAGCGTATTCATCAGCATCGCCAGATTTGGCGCTACCAGCTCGGCCCAGGTCGGACGATGTTGATAAGCTGCATAGAAAATGTGGGTGACTTGCCTTAGTCCACCCAATTTGACGCGCGCATCGTCAGCGTCAAGCAGATCTACGGCGATGTGTTGCACACGTTCGTCCGACTTGCCGCCACGGCGCGACAGACCGATGATGTTCCAGTCTTCCAGGCCGCGCAGATGATCGATCAGGTTGCGGCCGATGACGCCTTGGGCGCCAACTACCAGAGCTACTTTTTGTGTATTCATGGTGGATATTCGGATGAGGTTTGAACGTGGCGTTGCTTAGCAAACTTCGTTGGCGGCTTTCATCGAGACGGCCGGAGCAGCTTTACGATCCAGCTTCCAACTGATCAGGGCTACGACCAGACCGCCAGCGGTGATCAATGCCGCCACCAGCGATACTGAATGCAGGCCAGGACCATGATCGATGGTGACGCCACCTAGCCATGCACCCAGAGCGTTACCTAGGTTGAAGGCCGCGATGTTGACCGATGACGCCAGATTCGGTGCGCCGGTCGCTTTTTCAAGCACGCGCATTTGCAGCGGTGGCACGGTGGCGAAAGCGGCGGCGCCCAGCAGACCAACAGTGATCACGGCAGCCAGCTTGTAATGGCTGGTAAAGGAAAACAGCACCAATACGCCGGCCAGCAAAACCAGACTCACCACGAGTGTCGGCATCAGATACTTGTCGGCGAATTTACCGCCCAGCAGATTGCCACCCACCAGTCCAACACCGAACAGCAACAGGATTGGCGATACGGCGCCCGGCTGGAAGCCGGTGATGTCGGTCAGGATAGGAGCAATGTAGGTGAACGCAGCAAACACACCACCGAAGCCCAGCACGGTCATCAGCAGGCCGAGCAACACTTGCGGACGGCCCAACACGCGCAGTTCGCTGCTGAAGTCGGCATCCTGCTTGGCATCCGAACGCGGCACCAGATACGCCGTTGCCAGCAAGGCTATAACACCGATGGCGCTGACCGCCCAGAAGGTAGAACGCCAACCGTAAGCCTGGCCCAGCCAGGTACCGAAAGGCACGCCAAGGACGTTGGCTACGGTCAGGCCGGTGAACATCAGCGCGATGGCGGAAGCTTGCTTTTCCTTCGCGACCAGACCGGTAGCAACCACCGAGCCGACACCGAAGAATGCGCCGTGCGAGAACGAGGCGATGATGCGTGAAATCATGAGTGTGGTGTAGTCCGGGGCGATCGCACAACCCACGTTGCCGATGACGAACAGCACCATCAGGCCGACCAGCAAAGTTTTACGCGGCAGTTTGCCGGTGGTGGCGGTAACGAGCGGGCCACCGACGAACACACCCAGCGCATAACCGGTGACCAGCAAGCCGGCCGAGGATAAGGTCGTACCCAGATTGGCGGCAACTTCGGGCAACAGGCCCATGATGACGAATTCCGTGGTTCCTATCGCAAATGCGCTGATGGCTAGCGCCCATAAAGCAATCGGCATGATTTCACTCCCAATGGTTGTTTGATGTATGGCATTGTGAGGCCTATCTTTGTTGAGAAAAATACCGTTAAAATCAAAGAATATTTGAATTGGAGTCAACAATGACCATGCAATCGGATGAAATGCGCATCTTCATCGCCGTTGTCGAGGCCGGCAGCCTGAGCGCCGCAGCGGAAGTGCTGGAGCAGACGACATCAGGCATCAGCCGGGCGCTGACGCGATTGGAGGAGAAGCTCGGCACCAGCCTGCTGACACGCACCACGCGACGGATGGAGTTGACGGAGGAAGGGCAGGTATTTCTGGCGCAGGCGCGCGACATCATCGCCGCCATGGAGCGCGCCGAAGAGTCGATCCGTATCCGCAGCCAGAAGCCGGTCGGCAAGTTGCGCGTGGACGCCTCAGCGCCGTTCATGCTGCACTGTATCGTGCCGCACGTCGCTGCTTTTCGCGAAGCCTATCCCGACATCGAGCTGGACCTGACGACCAATGATCGTTTCATCGATCTGGTCGAGCAACGTACCGACATTGCGATTCGCATCGGCGAATTGCAGGATTCCACCTTGCACGCCAAGCCGTTGACGTCCGCGCGTCTGCAACTGCTGGCCAGTCCGGAATACCTGCGACGTCACGGTACGCCCAAGACCGTCAAGGATCTCGATAGTCACCAGCTGATCGGCTTCACGCAACCCGAAGGGCTGAACCATTGGCCGTTGCAACACGAAGACGGCGACCGCTATCCGATCAAGCCTTCATGCCGTGCCTCCAGCGGGGAAACGATCCGTCATCTCGCGATCCATGGACAGGGTATTGCCTGCCTGTCCAATTTCATGTCGGATGCCGACGTGGCGGAAGGGCGCTTGGTGCGTGTGCTGGAAAAGTCGCATACGGCATTTCGCCAGAAGATCCATGCTGTGTATTATCGGAATACGCAAATATCGAGACGCATCAGTTGTTTTCTTGATTTTTTGCAGTGCAAGCTGTAAGTCCGATCTGTGAGTCCGATCTGTGATTCAGAACCAACCGAGTCGCCATCTGTCTTGATCGTGTCACAAGGCTTCGTCACCATGAAGCATTGCCGAAGAACTGATTAAAAAGATAACGGAGCAAGCATGTCCCTGATTACCCGGACTTCACAATGGATCTCGATCCTGGCGCAAGCCTCGGCTGTCATAGCGTTGATCAGCGCGCCGTCGCTGGCGACAGCCGCCAATGTTGCCGGTTTCTCACCGCAAGGCGACGTCGCTCAGATTCGTCAGGTGCGCGCAACGTTTTCCGAGCCGCTGGTCAAGTTTGGCGATCCCAAGGCTGCTGCGCCTTTCGACATTAATTGCGCCGTAGCAGGCACTTCGCGCTGGGCCGACGGTAAGAACTGGGTTTACGATTTTGAGCGCGATTTGCCGCCGGGCACGCGCTGTTCCTTTACGCTGAAGCCGGGCATCAAGGCTGTGTCCGGCGCGGCAATCACCGGCAGGAGCGTGTTCCAGTTCAACACCGGCGGTCCGGCCGTCGTGCGGCATATGCCCGAAGGGAACGAGATTGAAGAAGAGCAGGCTTTCATCCTGTTCCAGAACGGCGCCGCAAATCAGGACAGCGTGCGCGACCATATGTATTGCGAAGCCGAAGGCATTCATGAGCGCATTCCGGTCAAGTTTGTGACCGATGCCATGCGCAAGGACTTGCTGAAAGAGTTCGCCAAGAAAATCGATCCGTCGCTAGTCACCATCGTGCAATGCCAGCAGCGCCTGCCCAACGATGCGTCAGTCAAACTGACCTGGGACAAGGGCATCACCACGCTCAACGGCATCGCGACGACAATCCCGCAAACCTTCAAGTTCAAGGTACGCAAAGAATTCACTGCCAGCCTCAGTTGCGAGCGTGAAAACGCTAATGCGGCATGCTCGCCTATCCTGCCGGTGACGATGTCGTTTTCATCCGCCGTGCCACGCAAGCTGGCCGAAGCGGTGGAGCTCAAGAGCAGCAATGGCAAGCTCAAGCCTTTCTTCGAAAAGAACAATACGGAAGAGTTGGTCTACAACCTGACCTTCAAACCGCCGTTTCCGGAGAACGGTGAGTTCACCATCAACCTGCCATCCGGATTCAAGGATGAAAGCGGTCGCGCGCTCAGCAACGCTTCCGCCTTTCCGCTGAAGTCGCGCACCGCCGGCTACCCGCCGCTGGCGAAATTTCCGGCGGCGCCATTCGGCATCATCGAATTGAATGCCGACGCTACCTTGCCGGTGACGTTACGCCGCGTAGAAGCGAACCTGCTGGTGCGTGGCACCGATGGCAAGGCTTTGCCGGGCAAGGTCGCCAATCTCAAAGTCGATGGCGACAAAGGAGTGATCGCGTGGCTGACCAGGCTCAATCGTTTTCATGAACGCTGGGGCGACACCACAGGTAAAACGCCCGACACGCGCGCCATCGGTTTGCTGGCCAAAGAGCCGGGTGTGAAAACACTGAATCTGCCTGCGCTATCGGATGCCAAAGACGGTGAGCGGCCATTTGAAGTGGTCGGCATTCCCTTGAAGGATCCGGGCTTTTATGTGGTCGAACTGGAGTCGCAAAAACTCGGCGCATCCTTGCTCGGCAAACCGGCGCCGATGTATGTGCGTACCAGCACGCTGGTGACCAATTTATCGGTACACGTCAAGCTCGGTCGCGAGAACAATGCGGTATGGGTGACCACGCTGGATACGGCCAAGCCGGTGGCGGATGCCGACGTGCGCATTTCCAATTGCCGGGGTGACGAACTGTGGCGCGGCAAGACCAATGCGATCGGCGTGGCGATGATCGCCAAACCGATCGAAGATACTTGTGCTAGCCGCCAGAACGAAGACGGCGCCATCAGCGGCCTCTTTGTCAGCGCGCGCAAGACCGACGAGAAGGGGCGTGCTGACATGGCGTTTGCGCTGACCTCATGGAGCGACGGTATTGAATCGTGGCGTTTCAATTTGCCGACTGATCGCTCTTCGGGCGCCAACGCCCGTGCGCATACGATCTTCGACCGCACCTTGTTCCGTGCCGGCGAGACGGTATCGATGAAGCATGAGTTCCGTCTGGAAAGCATGACCGGCTTTGCGCTGGCGGGCAAAGACAAGTTGCCCACACGCGCGCGCATCATCCATCAGGGTAGCGGGCAAGAGTTCCAGTTTCCGCTGAAATGGCGCAATCAAAAAAATGCCGAGACCGTTTTTGTGATTCCGAAGGAGGCCAAGCTCGGCAGCTACGATGTCATGCTCGACAGCGGTGCAGCAAAGAACGGCAGTGACAGCGGTAATAACAGCGGTAATAACAGCGGTAATAACAGCAGCAGTGATGGCGATGGTGATGCCGAAGAAGGCGGCGCTGCGCAAGGCAGCTATAGCACCGGCAGTTTCCGCGTCGAAGAATTCCGCCTGCCTTTGATGCAGGGACGCATTACGCCAGTGATCGCGAACAAGAGCGCCGGTCTGGTGGCACCGAAAGAAGTGCCGCTCGACGTCCAGCTCAACTACATCAACGGCGGTGGCGCTTCGGGACAAGCGGTGCGCGTCAGCAGTCTGATGCGCGCAAAGGCTGTCAGCTTTGCCAGCTATGAGGGCTATTCTTTTGGTGCAGGCAGTTACGGTGGTGAAGACGGCGATGCCGGCAGTGATGACCAGAAAATCGTTGCCGACAAGTTGCCGGTGACGCTGGATAAAAACGGTGCAGGGCGCACCACAGTCAAGTCCATGCCTGTCATCAAGACGCCGCGTGAACTGCTGACCGAGATGACCTATAACGATCCGAACGGCGAGATCCAGACCATCTCCAACGTCACGACCGTATGGCCATCGGCGGTGGTCATCGGTATCAAGGGCGGCGACTGGGTTTCGGTGAAGAAGAAGCTGGCGTTGAGCATGGTGGTACTCAATGCGGCAGGCCAGCCGCAAGCCGACGTGCCCGTCGAAATCACGGCCCTGAGCCGGCAAACCAACTCGCATCGCAAGCGCATGGTCGGCGGTTTCTACGCGTATGAAAATACCCGCTCATCGCAAAATCTCGGCACCCTGTGCAGCGGCAAGACCGACAAGCACGGTGTGCTGATCTGCGACGTGTCGTTGTCAGAAGCCGGCAACGTCGAGCTGACCGCCACCGCCAAGGATGGCAACGGCAACGCCTCGTTCGCGCAGACCTCGGTATGGGTGACGCGCCAGGGCGAGTTGTGGTTCGATGGCGAGAATCAGGATCGCATCGATATTCTGCCGGAGAAGAAGACTTATCAACCCGGCGAGACCGCGAAATTCCAGGTGCGCATGCCGTTCCGCTATGCGACTGCTCTGGTGGCGGTAGAGCGTGAAGGTGTGATCGAAACGCAGGTTGTGCAACTGAACGGACAGGATCCGACCATCAGCCTGCCGATCAAGGGCGGCTTTGCGCCTAACGTCTACGTCTCGGTGCTGGCGGTACGCGGGCGCATGCGTGAAGTGCCGTGGTATTCCTTCTTCAGCTGGGGTTGGAAAGAGCCGATCAACTGGTGGCACGAATTCAAGGAATATCAGGCACCCGGCACCATGGTCGATCTGGCCAAACCGGCCTACAAATTTGGCGTCGCCGAAATCTCCGTCGGCAGCGCTGCGCATTTGCTGAAGGTTGCGGTGACTGCCGACAAGCCAACCTATCCGATTCGTTCGACAGCCAAGGTCAGCGTGCAAGTCACGCTGCCTGACGGTAAACCTGCCGCTGGAGCCGAGATCGCGTTGGCGGCGGTGGATGAGGCCTTGCTGGAACTACAGCCCAACACCAGTTGGAATCTGCTCTCTGCCATGCTGCAGCGGCGAAGCTACGGTATCGAAACATCCACTGCGCAGATGCAGGTGATCGGCAAGCGCCACTACGGCAAGAAGGCAACTCCGGCGGGTGGCGGTGGCGGTAAGTCGCCGACGCGTGAATTGTTCGACACCTTGCTGGTGTGGAAGCCCTACGTGGTGCTCGACGCCAACGGCAGGGCGCAGATCGACGTGCCGCTCAACGATGCGTTGACCTCCTTCCGTATTGTTGCCGTGGCGGAGAGTGGTGCCGGTTTGTTCGGCACCGGCTCGGCCAGCATCCGCTCGTCGCAGGATGTGCAGGTCATTTCCGGCTTGCCACCGTTGGTGCGCGAAGGCGATCAGTTCAATGCCATGGTCACTGTGCGCAACACGACGACGCGTGCCATGCAGCTTCGCCTGAACGCGAAAGCCACGGGTGCGACACCATCCGCGACGATTGCCTTGCAGGATAAGGACATCGCCATTCCTGCCGGTGAAGCGCGTGAAGTGACGTGGCCGGTGACCGTGCCCGCAGATATCTCGCAACTGAGCTGGGAAATCGGCGCGCAGGAGCAATCCGTGTCGTCAACCTCGGCTGCGAAGGACGCCATCAAATTCGTACAGCGCGTTGTGCCGGCGATTCCGGTGACGGTGCAGCAGGCGACCTTGTTCCAGCTCGACAAGGCGTTGTCGATGAGCGTTGCGCAACCGGCCGACAGCTTGCCTGGACGCGGTGGATTGACTATTTCGCTCAAGCCGAGTCTTGCCGGCGGCAGCGAAGGCATCCGCAAATATTTCGTCGACTATCCGTTCTCTTGTCTGGAGCAACGCACCTCCAAAGCCATCGGTCTGCGCGACGATGCGATGTGGCAGAAGATCGTGACTGATCTGCCGACCTACCTCGACGCGGATGGCCTAGCGTATTACTTCCCGCCGAGCGAATCCAATGCGCGGCGCGGTAGCGATACCCTGACGGCTTACCTGCTGGCAGCCTCGAACGAGGCGGCCTATGTCTTGCCGACACAGAGCCGTGACAAGATGCTCGATGGTCTGGCAGCGTTTGTCGACGGCAAGCTCACCCGTGACTTCTGGTCGCCGAAGAAAGATCTCGACGTGCGCAAACTGGCAGCGCTGGAAGCGCTGTCGCGTTATCACCGCGTGCAGCCGTCCATGCTCGGTTCGATTCAGATCAACCCAAATCTGTGGCCGACGTCGGCAGTGCTCGACTGGATCGCCATCCTGCAGCGTGTGACGACCATTCCCGAGCGCGATAAGCGTCTGGCGGAAGCTGATCAGATCATCCGCTCACGCCTGAACTATCAAGGTACCCGCATGGGCTTCTCGGATGAGGCGAGCGATTACTGGTGGTGGCTGATGGCCAGCGGCGACAGCAATGCCAATCGTCTCGTGCTGACCATGCTGAACAATCCGGCCTGGCGCGAAGACATGCCCAAGCTGATCAGCGGCGCCATCCAGCGTCAACAGCGCGGCCATTGGAGCACGACGACCGCCAACGTCTGGGGCAGTCTGGCGCTGGAGAAATTCAGCCGTACATTCGAGGCGGAAAAAGTTGCAGGCACGACGCGCATCGTGTCCGATGCCGGCAATAACGCGTATGCGTGGAGTGGTGCAGGCGCAGCCGGCGGAAAAGTACAGATACCTTGGGGTACGCCTGCGCCGGGTACGCTGAAGTTCACGCAGGAAGGCAGCGGCAAGCCATGGATCACCATGCAAAGCCTGGCTGCCGTGCCGTTGAAGGCGCCATTCTCCAGCGGGTATCGCATCACCAAGACGGTTGTTCCGGTTGAGCAGAAGCAGAAGGGCGTCTACAGTCGCGGCGACGTGTTGCGGGTGACGCTGGATATCGATGCGCAGACCGACATGACTTGGGTGGTGCTGAACGATCCGATTCCCGGCGGCGCCAGCTTGCTGGGTTCCGGGTTGGCGCGCGACTCGGCGATCACGCGCAGCGGCGAAGATGATGGCCGTTCGCGCAGCAGTGCATGGCTGGCGTATGAAGAGCGCAGCTTCGAAGGCTATCGCGCTTATTACGAGCGCATGCCGAAGGGGCGTTCCAGCATTACCTATACGGTGCGTCTGAACAACGCCGGTGAGTTCAGTCTGCCGCCGACGCGGGTCGAAGCGATGTACGCGCCGGAGATGTTCGGTGAAATTCCGAACGCCAGGCTGAGTATCAAGGCGCCGTGATGGTAGTGACTGCGCGACGGCATATTGCAGCAGTATTGTTTGCTGCGACGACGGCGCTTCTGGCGGTAGCGCCGGGCGTCGCGCATGCCGTCCCGAGTTTTGGGGAGGTGCAGCAATCCTTCCGTTCATCCGACGCTGCGATGTACGACCGGCATGGAGAATTGATCCAGCAACTGCGGCTCAATCCCAATGAGCGTCGCTTATCATGGATCGCTTTGGAGGATGTGTCGCCGGCGCTGCGCAATGCCCTGATCGCTTCCGAAGACCGCCGCTTTTATCAGCACAGCGGCGTCGACTGGAGTGCCGTAGCCGCATCGGCATGGGGCAATCTGTGGAACACCAAGACGCGCGGTGCGTCCACTATCACGATGCAGCTGGCGGGTTTGATCTATGACGATCTGCGCCGCAAGTCGTCGGCGCGGTCGATGACGCAGAAAGTGTCCCAGGTCTTCATCGCGCAATCGCTGGAGCGCAACTGGCGCAAGGATCAGATTCTGGAGGCCTATCTCAATCTGGTCAGTTTTCGCGGTGAACTGGTTGGTGTTCATGCCTTGTCACGCGTGTTGTTCGGCAAGCATCCCAGCGGCTTGAATCAGAGCGAGGCGGCCATCGCAGTGGCATTGATTCGGGCGCCCAATGCCAAGCCTGCCAAAGTCTCGGAGCGCGCCTGCTCCATCCTGAAAGAGCAGGGCGCGCCGCAAGAATGTAATGGCTTGCAAGGCCGTACTGAACTGGTATTGGCACGCGCAACGGCCAAGGGCGAAATCAGTGGCGCTGCAACTGCCCCGCAACTTGCCCCGCATCTGGGGCGCAAGCTGCTCAAGGATGCTGGGAAACCGATTTATTCAACCCTCGATGCAGCGACACAGCGTTTTGCCAGCGATTCCTTGCGTCGTCAATTGTCGGCGTTGGTAGATAGAAATATCGAAGATGGCGCCGTAGTCGTGATCGACAACGCCAGCGGCGATGTGCTTGCCTGGGTGGGATCAAGCGGATCGCTATCCGGCGCAGCGCAGGTCGATGGTGTGCAGGCTTTGCGTCAGGCCGGCTCGACGCTGAAACCGTTTCTGTATGAAATGGCAATTGAGAAAAAATGGCTGACGGCAGCATCGCTGCTCGACGATTCGCCGGTCAATCTGGCGACCTCTGCCGGTCTCTATATTCCGCAGAATTACGATCGGCAATTCAAGGGGCTGGTGAGCTTGCGCACGGCGCTTGGTTCGTCGTTGAATATTCCGGCCGTGCGTACGCTGGTGATGGTGACCCCGGAGCGTTTCTTCCAGCGCTTGCAGACGCTGGGTTTTAATCTGCGCGAGTCGGGTGATTACTATGGCTACAGTCTTGCGCTCGGCAGCGCCGACATCAGCTTGCTGTCGCTGACCAATGCCTATCGCGCGCTGGCGAATCAGGGACGTTACAGCGGCGTGCGCACCGCGACGAACGATCCGCGCGTGACGTATCAACAGACGATGGATGGCGGAGCCTCTTTCATCGTCGGCGACATCTTGTCCGACCGTAGTGCGCGGGCACGGACTTTCGGCCTGGAGAATGCCTTGTCGACGCGTATCTGGACGGCAGTCAAGACCGGGACGTCAAAGGACATGCGTGACAACTGGTGCATCGGATTTTCGTCGCGCTATACCGTTGGCGTATGGGTCGGCAATGCGTCAGGCGCGCCGATGTGGGATGTGTCGGGTGTCACTGGTGCAGCGCCGGTCTGGCAAGAGGTGATGCAGTATCTGCACCGCCAGTCCGGCTCGCAGGAACCGGCGAAACCAGCATTCGTCATTGCTCAGCCGGTGCAATTTGAAAATCAGCTGGAAGCAGCGCGCACGGAGTACTTCTTGCCCGATACCAGTCAGCGCGTGTTGCAGGTGGCGAAGTCAGGCGAGATCGCGCCGATGATCACCTATCCGACAGCGGGGATGCTGGTGGCGATTGATCCGGATATCCCGCCGACGCACCAACGTCTGCGTTTCACTGCGCAAGGGGCGAAGCAAGGTGTGTGGTTGCTTGATGGGAAGCCGTTGAAAGCGGCAGGTAAAAAATCTGCCGATCTGGGGTTTGACTGGATGCCTTGGCCAGGCAAGCACAAACTGGTTTTGCAAGATACGAACGGCGTGGTGCTTGATCAGTTGCAGTTCGAAGTGCGTGGAGCGCTGGTACGGCCGCCTGAGGGAAAATCTTTGAAGAGCAAGGTGAGTTTTTCCGGGAGATAGAAGCAGTCCCCAAAACGCAAAAGGCCGATTGATTTTCATCAACCGACCTTTTATGTTTTGGTGCCCACGGAGGGACTCGAACCCCCACACCTTGCGGCACATGGACCTGAACCATGCGCGTCTACCAATTCCGCCACGTGGGCCTAAAACGTCTTCACACAAAAGTGCTTAGCGCTTAGAAGGGCTGAATAATACTGATATTGAATCTGGTGGTCAACAAAATAATGCGTAAAAACGAAACATGATGGGAGGGTGTTCGTTCGATGTGAATTTCATCGAGGCATGATGAGATTCTGGAAATGCGGAAAACGAAAAAAGGAGAGGTCGTCCACAAAATTAGCAGGGTGATTCCGCGCGCGATAAATACATGGAAATGTGCGAAGAAATGCATTCGAGTTTGCGAAGAAAGGCGCTGAGGTTTTTATGGCCCTGAAAACGCAAAAGGCCGGTTGATTTTCATCAACCGACCTCTTATGTTTTTGGTGCCCACGGAGGGACTCGAACCCCCACACCTTGCGGCACATGGACCTGAACCATGCGCGTCTACCAATTCCGCCACGTGGGCAATACCGCGAAAGAACGAGATTATAGCCCATTTTTAGATCTTGTCAATCACTTGGGGCGTTGCCGGCCATTTATTTTCAGGCGGCGGGCGCCGACGGCGCTATCGGGGCTGCATGTTAGGTAAATACCGGAAACCTCCGTTACACTAGGGCATGTTGCACCCTGGGCCAAGGCCCTGTAGTCGTATTCCAGCAGCTCGCCAGGCGGTTCCGCTGTGGCGAAACTGATGAATAACAATTTACCTGATTACACTTTTGAGCCAATTTCCCTATACCATTCCCAGCCGCGAGGAAATTCTCGGCATCCTGCGCACCTCTTCGGGCGCGCAAAACGCGATGACACTGGCTTCTGCCCTCAGCGTCAAGCCGGAAGAGATGGATGGCCTGACGCGACGCCTGAATGCGATGGAACGCGACGGTCAGATCAAACCCGACCGCGCCGGCAACTACAAACTGACGCATTCTCCCGATTTTATTGAAGGCCGCGTCAGCAGCCACCGCGACGGTTTTGGTTTCCTCTTGCCGGAAGACGGCAGCGCCGACATCTTCCTTCCCGAGAAAGAAATGCAGAAGGTCTTGCATGGCGACCGCGTCAAGGCCCGCATTATCGGCACCGATCGCCGCGGTCGTCCTGAAGGCACGATTGTTGAAGTGGTTTCGCGCGCCAATACCCATGTCATTGGCCGCTTGCTCAATGAGAATGGCGTCTGGGTAGTGGCGCCTGAAGACAAGCGTATCGGGCAAGACGTGATCCTCGCCGGCTCTCCGGGCAAGGCCAAGGCAGGGCAGGTGGTCAGTGTTGAGTTGACCGAACAGCCTTCGCGTTACACACAGCCTGTCGGCAAGATTGCAGAAATCCTCGGCGATATCGACGATCCGGGTATGGAAATCGAAATCGCCGTGCGCAAGTACGGCGTGCCGCATGAATTTTCCGAAGCAGCCAAAAAGTTGGCCGCAAAGCTGCCGGGCGAAGTCAAACCGGCCGATTTGAACGACCGCGTTGATTTGCGCGACGTGCCACTGGTGACCATTGATGGCGAAGATGCACGCGACTTCGACGATGCGGTCTATTGCGAACCGATCAAGATCGGCCGTGCCAAGGGTTATCGTCTGATCGTTGCGATTGCCGACGTCAGCCACTATGTGAAACCGAATGACGCGCTCGACGTGGATGCGCTGGAGCGCAGCACGTCGGTGTATTTTCCGCGCCGGGTGATTCCAATGCTGCCGGAGAAGTTGTCGAACGGCTTGTGCTCGCTCAATCCTGACGTTGATCGTTTGACGCTGGTGTGCGATGCCGTGATTACCGCCAAGGGCGAGATCAAAGCGTACCAATTTTATCCGGCGGTGATTCATTCCGCAGCACGCCTGACGTATACCGAAGTTGCAGCAGTTCTCGCCAATACAAAAGGCCCGGAAGCTGCCAAGCGCGCCGGCTTGGTGCCGCATCTGCTGAATTTGTATGAAGTCTTCCAGGCGCTGTTGCAGGCACGCCAGGCACGTGGGGCAATCGACTTCGAGACAACCGAGACCTACATCGTTTGCAATGCCGCCGGCAAGATTGAAAAAATCCTTCCGCGTACCCGCAATGATGCGCATCGCGTGATTGAAGAGTGCATGCTGGCAGCCAACGTTTGCGCTGCCGATCTGTTGAAGCGTCACGAGCATCCGGGTCTGTATCGTGTCCACGCCGGGCCGACCAAAGAACGTCTCAACCAGTTGCGTACTTTCCTGAAGCAAATCGGCCTGAGTCTTGGCGGTGGCGATAGCCCAAGCGCGTCTGACTACGCCGAGCTGATGCCGAAGATCAAGGTACGTCCGGATGCCTTGCTGATTCAGACCATGCTGTTGCGTTCGATGCAGCAAGCGGTATACAGCCCTGAAAACATCGGTCACTTCGGTTTGTCGTATGAATCGTATGCTCACTTCACCAGCCCGATCCGCCGCTATCCTGATTTGCTGACGCATCGTGCCATCAAGGCGATCCTGTTGGGTAAGCGTTACGAGCCGAAGGGTATCGATACCAGCGTCCTGAACACCATGCTGTCGCCCGCGGCACGCAAGGCACAGGCTTTGGATCGCGCCAACGGCAAGAAGAAGCCGGAAAGCAGCGTCGCCATCTGGGAAGCGCTGGGCGTTCACTGTTCCGCCAATGAGCGCCGTGCCGATGAGGCATCGCGCGACGTTGAGGCATGGCTCAAGTGCTACTTCATCCGCGACAAGCTGGGTGAAGAGTTCACCGGTACGATTTCCGGTGTGGCCACATTCGGTATCTTCGTTCAGCTCGATGCCTTGTACATCGAAGGCATGGTTCACGTCACCGAACTGGGTGCGGACTACTTCCAGTACGATGAAGCACGTCATGAGTTGCGCGGTGAGCGCACCGGGATCCGCTATCAGTTGACCGACCGTGTAACGGTGCAGGTCAGCCGTGTCGATCTGGATGCGCGCAAGATTGATCTGCGTCTGGTCACCGAGCCGGGCATTCGTACGATTTTGAAGAATGAGGCGCGTCGCGCCGAGAATGCGCAACAGGCGCGCAGCAAGACAGGCTCCGGCAAAGGTGCGCCGGCAGCGCGATCCGGCGGGGCTGCCAAGGCCGCACCGGCACCTGCACCAGCAGCCGCAAAAACTGCAAAGGGTGCAAAAACACCGAAGGCCGCAAGCAAATCCGGCAAAGCTTTGCCGCGAGTGAAGGGCGGGATTGAGTCGGACCGCAAGCGTCCGGCCAAGGGTTTTTCCCGCCCAAGCAAGAAAAATCGCTAACGCCGACGGCGCCGTGTTTTCTTAACTCGGCATCACGGCAGTAGCGTTAACCATGCGCTGAAGGAGGCTGAGCCGTAAGGGTTGGTCTTCTCAGCGCGGATTTATTTAGTGACTTATTTAGTGAAGCAGTATTTAGTGAAGAAGCAGGGCACATGAAAAGTAAAATGATTTTTGGCTTCCACGCCGTCACCTCGCGTATCCGTCACGAGGCATCGTCGGTTGAGGAATTGTATGTCGACTCCGAGCGTAACGACGCTCGCATGCGCGATCTGCTGCACGCAGCCAAGGCTGCCGGCGTACGCATCATCCAGGCTGACGATCAGCGCCTGTCGAATATTGTCGGCACGCGCCGCCATCAGGGCGTCGTCGCCAAGGCCGGCGAGCTGTCGCTGGCACGCAATCTGGACGAGCTGCTTGACGTCGTCGAAGGCCCGCCATTGCTGTTGATCCTCGATGGCATCACCGATCCGCACAACCTGGGCGCTTGCCTGCGGGTTGCCGACGGCGCCGGTGCACACGCCGTGATCGCGCCGAAGGATCGCGCGGTCGGCCTGAATGCGACCGCGGCCAAAGTTGCCAGCGGCGCGGCAGAAACCGTTCCTTACATCACCGTGACCAATCTGGCGCGCACCATGCGTGACCTCAAGGATCGCGGCGTCTGGCTGATCGGCATGGCTGATGATGCAGACAAGGATTTGTACGCTGGTGATTTCTCCGGCCCGACCGCGTTGGTCATGGGTTCGGAAGGTGAAGGAATGCGCCGCCTGACGCGTGAAACTTGCGATATTCTGGTTAGCATCCCCATGTTCGGTTCGGTCGAGAGCCTGAACGTCTCCGTCGCGTCCGGCGTCTGTCTGTACGAAGCGCGCCGGCAGCGTCTACCCAAGTAATATTGGGCAGCCCGCCGGGATCCTCGGCGGGTAATATCCCCTCGTGTGATCCCATTCTTGACGTCAGGAAAGCCGGCCCGCCTTCGGCAAACCTGACGGTAAACGATTAAGATTGCACATTCCGCACTGACAGCCACATTATGTTTACTCAACTTCGAGAAGATATTTCCAGCATCATTGAACGCGATCCTGCTGCGCGCAACGCTTGGGAAGTCTTGACCTGTTATCCGGGCCTGCACGCGGTCGTTCTGCACCGCATCGCGCACAGCTGCTGGAACAGGGGATTGAAGTGGCTGGGACGCTTTATCTCCCAGCTGGCGCGATGGTTCACTGGTATCGAAATCCACCCGGGTGCGACCATTGGTCGGCGTGTGTTCATCGATCATGGATTCGGCGTGGTGATCGGTGAGACGGCGGAAATCGGCGACGACTGTACGATTTATCAGGGTGTGACGCTGGGCGGAACTTCGCTTAACAAGGGGGCCAAACGCCATCCTACGCTGGGCCGCGGCGTGATCATCGGCGCCGGTGCGCAAGTGCTGGGCGGTTTCACCGTCGGCGACGGCGCCAAGGTCGGCTCGAACGCCGTGGTTGTCAAAGAGGTGCCTCCGGGCGCCACAGCCATTGGTAATCCGGCGCGCGTGGTGCAAAAGGTGCCTCAGGATCCTCGCGAGCAAGCTGCTGCACGCATGTTCGCAGCATATGGTGTGACCCCGAATGGTGACGATCCCTTGTCGAAGGCGTTGCACGGTTTGATTGATCAGGCTGCTGCGCAAGAGCATCAGATCGAGGTGATTCTTGCGGCGATCAAGTCTGCGGGAATTGGCTGCGAGAAGCTGAAGGAATTGGAAAAGTTCGATGCTGCACAGTTGAATAAACTGGTGGAGTAGTTAGCGTTGAAGTGAGTCTGAAATCGAACGCAGGAATAGCAGGAATAAAAAAAGAGGAGCAGATTTGCTCCCCTTTTTTTTGTCCGTAATGACCAGGCGGACTTGCTCGGCGATATCTATTTCAGCTCAGTACCGGCAGCATCGAAGCGATGCAGGACGCCGTCTGCAGTCAGGCTCATCCAGCCGCCGCGTGCAGGCTCAACATCATATTCCCAATCCGGCAAAACGTAGCGAAGACGTGTTGCTGTGACTGATTCGTCGATATGGAGGGCGGGGCGGTGCGTATGCCCGTGGATCAGGGTCTGCGTGCCTGTCTGGTCATAGAGCGTTCGTATGGCTTCGGCATTGACGTCCATGATGTCGTAGGACTTCTCTTTATTGGCATCCTTGCTGTTCTGGCGCACGCCTTCAATGATGGCTTTGCGCTGAGCCAACGGCATGCCAAGAAACTGCTGCTGCCATGCCGGTTGACGTACCTGCGCACGAAAAGCCATGTAGGCCGTGTCATCAGTGCATTGCGCATCGCCATGCGCCAACGTGATGTCGCGACCTGCGAGATGGATGACGTGTGGATCGTCGAGGATCGTCAGTCCGGCGGCTTCCGCAAAGGCGGCGCCGACCAAAAAGTCACGATTACCCGCGATCCAGTAGACAGTCACGCCGCCGTCGCTGATGTGGCGCAGTGCGTTGACGATGTCGCGGTTGTACGGCGTGTCGATATCGTCGTCACCGGCCCAGTATTCGAAGATGTCACCGAGCAGATAAAGCTGTTCGGCCCGGCTCGCATGCTGGTTCAGAAAGTCGTAGAACGCCTGCGTCGTGCGTGGCAGGCTGGCCTGCAAATGCAGGTCGGAAATAAAAAGCGCAACCGCTTGGGGTTGCGCTTCTTGAACAGATGAAGTGTTCGTCATCGGAGAAAGTAAGAGGCGTCGGCTTAGACGACTTCTGCTTTTTCGATCACGACATCTTCAACCGGCACATCGGCGAACATGCCGGAGCGGGTAGTTTTGACGGCCTTGATCTTGTCGACGACGTCCATGCCTTCGACAACTTTGCCGAACACACAGTAACCCCAACCGTCCTGGCCTGGGAAGTCGAGGAAGCTGTTGCTCTTGACGTTGATGAAGAACTGGGCCGATGCCGAATGCGGGGCCGAAGTACGGGCCATTGCCAATGTGTACGGCTCGTTCTTGAGGCCGTTTTTCGCTTCGTTCTCAACCGGATCGTTGGTTGGCTTTTGCTTCATGCCTGGTTCGAAGCCGCCGCCTTGAACCATGAAACCATCGATCACGCGATGGAAAATAGTGCCGGTGTAGTGGCCCGAATTAACGTAGGCGAGGAAGTTTTCAACTGTTTTTGGTGCTTTTTCTGCTTCGAGTTCGACCTTGAAGCTACCGTGGTTAGTGGTGAAGAGAACAGCCATGAGAATCCCTTTTGTGTAAATAATAAAAATGAAATACTAAATTGCGCGAGCTTACTTGAGCACCGTCGCCGACTGAATCACGACCGGCGTCAAAGGCACATCGTCAAACATGCCGCTGCTGCCGGTGCGAACCTGTTTGATCTTGTCGACCACGTCGGTGCCTTGCACTACCTTGCCGAATACTGCGTAGCCCCAGCCATCACGGCTCGGATAGTCGAGTGGGCTATTGTTGGCGACGTTGATGAAAAATTGTGCCGCAGCGGATTGCGGGTCGGATGTACGCGCCATGGCGATAGTATACGCCGCGTTTTTCAAACCGTTCTTGGCCTCGTTCTTGATCGGCGCCTGCGTCGGCTTTTCGCGCATGTTTTGGTCGAAGCCGCCGCCCTGGATCATGAAGCTGCCGATCACGCGATGGAAGATGGTGCCGTTGTATTGGCCGCTCTTGACGTACTTCAGGAAGTTGGCAACGGTGATTGGCGCCTTGTCCGCATCCAGTTCGAGCACGATGTCGCCCATGCTGGTTTTGAGCTGTACGCGTGGAGCGTCAGCGGCGTATGCCATCAGAGCAGCGCCGGACAGCGACAGGGCGGCGATGCATTGGAGCAACTTGCGACGGGACATCAGGGCTTGAATCATGGTGCTTCCTTGCTAAGTGAATTGGAATTGACGCCGGTTTTACGTCAAGGCGGGATCGCTTTTATTCAGCGCTGATCCGCGATGGCGTTGCCGGTCAGTCGGAGATCAGATCAGGCAGTGCCTTCGTAGACAATCTTCCACTGCGATCCTTCTTTTTGCCAATACTGGCGCTTGCGAACCGCATTTTTGTTTTTGCCGACGGCAGTTTCCTGGATGAAGGTACTAACGATCATTTCATCCTTGCCAGGGTAACGGTAAAGGCTCAGATCACGCACTTTGACACTGGAAGGGCGTGCGCCGTTCAGGCTTTTTTGCTGGCGGCCGAACCAGGTGCTCAGGCTTTCGCCGAGATTGGAGCGGAAAGCCGGGGAATAATTGGCCAATACCTTGTCACCGTCAGAGGCTTCCATATCTTGCTGCCACTGATCCATGAATTTGCTGGCAAAGCTGCGTTCCTTGTCCCATTCCGACTTGTCGACAAATTGCACGCCATCGCTGATGACAACCACGGTCTTGCCGACTTCCGCGGTTGCGTACAAACTTTGCAGATCCGGGTTGGCTAGCACGACGCAGCCGTCGGACGACAGCGGCGGGCGGCTGAAATTGTCGGATGGCGTACCGTGCAGCCAGATGCCTGAGCCGCTGCGGCCATTTCGCTTGTCCCACTCGTTCGGATAGTTGAGCGGCAGGGCACCGGTACCATAGAAATCAGGCAACTTCGGGCCAGGGATGCGCGCATTGACGTAGTACACGCCGATCGGGGTGCGTTGATCGCCTTCACGCGACTTGTTGACGCCGTAGCGGCCTTGTGAAATGTAATAGTCAGTGATGAATCTGAGCTGACCGCCCTGATTTTCATAGACATACATGCGTGAGCGCGAAGTATCCACCACCAACACGTTCTTCTGGTCGTCGCCGACCTGCAAAACCGGTTTGGGAATCAGACTTGGGTTGGGACGCTCTTGCAGTGACTTGATGCGCACCATGGCTTCGGCGCGCAAATCCTTGAGCTTGTCCGCAGGTGCATCGGCAATGGCGCCAAAGCTCTTCACCGGACGCACGTGCATCATCAGCAAGTCGCCGCGTACCAGATGGCCAAGGCGGAAATGCGGATAGGCCGCGACCAGCGCATCGGCCTTGGCTTGCGCTTCCTGCAAACGGTTGTTACCGAGGTCTTTGTAAACTTCGATCAGCAAGGCTTCGGGGTCGGGCTTGCGCATCTCCGACTGCAAGGCCTGCGGCGGAATTGCCGAAGAGGAGGCAACGCTGCCTGCAACCGGCGTCAACGCCAGGCAAGCCAGAATCAGCCGTACAAAGGCTGATGGTAAAGGATGACCCTTACCTTGATGTGCAGCGAAACGAACCATTACCCTCCCGAGCGCTCCTGTTTGATCAGCCACTTGTTGCCCTGTTTAACCAGGATCAATGTCTTGCGGCTGTTAACTGTCAGACGGTTGGAATTATATATCTGACGGAAGCGGACGGTGGCGGTGTCGTTTTTGATCGTGACCTGAGGGACATCGACCTTGACGCTGATATGGCCCTTTTCCTCGATGCGGGCGCGGCGTTCGTCAGCCCAGTCCTTGCGCGATTCGCCCTTTGGCGTCTGGAAATCGCCGGCGTACGCCGCCAGATAGGACTTCACGTCCATGTCGCTCCAGGCTTTTGCCCAGTTGTTGACGGCAGTGAGGACGACAGTCTTGTCTTTGTCGGCACGTGCGGCTTCAGCGGCTTTTTCTGCTTTCTCTGCAGCCTTTTCAGCGGCCTTGTCTGCTTTGCTTGGCTTCTCAGTCTTGTCGGTCGGTTTTTCAGCAGGTTTCTCGACCGGCTTCTCTACGGGTTTTTCAACTGGCTTGGGCTTTTCAGGAGCCGGTGCCGGCTTTGTCGGCGCAACAGGTTCAGGCTTTGGCTCAGGTTTCTTCACTTCGGGAGCCGGTGCCGGGGTTGGTGTCGGCGCAGGAATGACCGGTGTAGCAGGGGCAGCAGGCGCAGTCACAACCGGCGACTTGCTGCCATTGGTGTTGGCGCTCGCCAGCTTGGGAATGGTACCGCCGGTGATGTTGCCGGTCAGCGTGCGTACCAGCGTCAGCTTCGGCTGCGGTACGTTGCTGCCTGGATCGATCTGCAAAGCCTTATCGTAAGCCTGGCTAGCCAGCTTGGCGTAGACGTCACCCAGGTTTTCCAATGCGGTTGCGTAGGTAGGATTGGTATGAATCGCCATGTCCAGCGTGGCGCGGGCCTTGTCATATTGACCATTGGCGGCGTACAGCACTGCCAGATTGTTATACGGCTCAGGCAGGTCGGGGAAGTCTTCGGTCAGCTTGCTGAAGATCGCAATTGCTTCGGCTGACTTGTTCTGTTCTGCTAAGATCAGGCCTTTCACAAAGCGCATTTGCGCGTCGCGTGGGTGCTTTGCCAGAACGGCGTCGGTTTTTGCCAGGGCTTCCGGATACTGCCCGGTGCGCATGAGTTTGCTGATGTCCGAAACTTCGCTTGCTTGGGCCGAGTAGATTGCGGCGATCAAGCCGGATAGAATAACGGTCTTGCTCAAAATGCCACGCAATGCATTGCGATATGGGTGCGGAGATGCAAGAAGCATGGTTTTCATCAATGCTATACTCAAACGAAAAGACGCATTTTATCAAAGAAGCACTACAAAAAGGGTTTTGGCAATCGTGTTGTATTCATGTTGACACCGCTATAAAAGAACAAGCGCGGGCGCACTGAACCGTGCTGGCGGATGGCGATCGACGTCATCTCATCAGCGCGACGAAATACACTACGAATAAAGCCGGAACCGACATTTCCCATCCATGAGCAATCTGAAAATCTACAACACGCTGGCGCGTGATAAGCAGGCCTTTTCCCCTATCGAACCAGGTAAAGTCCGTCTTTACGTGTGTGGCATGACGGTCTACGACTACTGCCATCTGGGGCATGCGCGCGTGATGGTGGTGTTTGACATGGTGCAGCGCTGGTTGCGTGCCAGCGGCTTCGATGTCACTTATGTGCGCAACATCACCGACATTGATGACAAGATCATTCATCGCGCCATCGAGAACCGCGAAACCATCGGTCAACTGACCCAGCGCTTCATCGATGCCATGGACGAAGATTCGGCTGCACTCGGCGTGCAAAGGCCGGATCACGAGCCGCGCGCGACTGCCTATGTGCCGCAGATGCTTGACCTGATCCAGAAGCTGCAAAAGAATGGCCTGGCCTATCAGGGCAGTGATGGCGACGTCAATTATTCCGTGCGTGATTTCCCCGGTTACGGAAAGTTGTCCGGCAAATCGCTGGATGACTTGCGTGCCGGCGAGCGCGTTGATGTCAACACCGGCAAGCGCGATCCGCTGGACTTCGTACTGTGGAAAGCCTCCAAGGAAAGCGAGCCAGCCGAAGTGAAATGGGATTCGCCGTGGGGTAAAGGCCGTCCCGGTTGGCATATCGAATGCTCGGCCATGGCCAACGACTTGCTGGGTGATCATTTTGACATCCATGGCGGTGGTCAGGACTTGCAATTCCCGCATCATGAGAACGAAATCGCCCAGTCGGAAGGCGCGCACCAGCACGGCTTCGTCAATTACTGGATGCATAATGGATTTGTGCGCGTCGACAATGAAAAAATGTCGAAATCGCTCGGCAATTTCTTTACCATCCGGGATGTGCTGAAAAAGTATGATCCTGAAGTCGTACGTTTTTTCATCCTGCGCGCCCACTATCGCAGTCCGCTGAACTATTCAGACGCGCATCTGGATGATGCACGCGTGGCCTTAACCAGGTTTTACACGGCATTGAAAGATGTGGTGGTGGACGGTGCGGTAACGGTGGATCACACTGAAGCGCACGCGATGCGTTTTGCCGAAGCAATGAATGACGATTTCAATACGCCGGTCGCGATTGCGGTATTGTTCGATCTCGCCAATGAAGTCAACAAAACCAAATCGCCTGCGCATGCACGGCAACTGAAAGCATTGGCTGGCGTCATCGGACTGTTGCAGCGTCCGGCGGACGATTTTCTGAAGGCCCGTATCGGTAGCGATGCAGGCGGACTTTCCGAAGCGGATATTGAAGAAAAGATCGCGGCGCGTGTCGCCGCCAAAAAAGCTAAGAACTTCGCCGAAGCAGATGGCATCCGTGCCGAACTCGCTGCCGCAGGCGTTATTCTGGAAGACAAATCAGGCGGTTTGACCGAGTGGCGACGAGGCTGATAAGAATGACAAAAAATAATCCGGCTGATCAGGCGATCAGCGTACCGGCGTACTGGGAGGACGCCAAGGCCGAGCTGATGAAGCGTGACCGCATCATGCGCAAGCTGATTCCGCAGTTTGGGGATTTGCAGCTGACCGGTCGCGGCGATGCGTTTACCACGCTGGCGCGCTCCATCATCGGTCAACAGATTTCCACCAAGACTGCGCAAGTGGTGTGGCAGCGTTTTCTGGAAGAATGTCCCAAATGTACGCCATTGCAGGTCTTGAAGGCCGGACCTGAGAATCTTGTCGCCTGCGGCCTGTCCAAGCGCAAGGCAGAGTACATTCTCGATCTCGCCAATCACTTCAAGGCCAAGACAGTTCATCCCGATAAATGGGCGGAGATGGAAGACGAAGACGTCATTGCCGAGATGCTGCAGATTCGCGGCCTGGGGCGCTGGACAGCTGAGATGTTTTTGATATTTAATCTGTTGCGACCGAATGTCCTGCCTTTGGATGATCCGGGGTTGCTCAAAGGCATCAGCAACAGTTATTTTTCCGGCGAACCGGTATCGCGCAGCGATGCGCGCGAAGTCGCCGCCAATTGGGAGCCGTGGCGCACTGTTGCCACCTGGTATCTGTGGCGCAGCCTGGATTCGGCCGCCTCCTGAAGAATTAACGAATGAATTAGCCAATGAAGCGTGTGCCGTGACCGGACTGTTGACGGAACGGCAACGCGAGTAAGGTGGCGAGGGCTGTTATACTCCCGCCTGTTCATGAAAATGCGTAAAGGAATACGATGAGCAAGTCGACAACGACATTTCTGGGCTTCGAGCAGGCAATCGCCGAGCTGGACGCCAAAATCGAGGAGTTGCGCTTTGTGCAAGACGACTCGGCAGTCGATATCTCGGAAGAGATCGAGCGCCTGGTCAAGAAGAGCCAGCAACTGACCAAAGATATCTACGCCAAGCTGACCCCGTGGCAAGTGTCGCAAATCGCGCGTCATCCGCAACGTCCTTACACCATGGACTATGTGAATGAAATCTTTACCGACTTCCACGAGTTGCACGGCGATCGTACTTATGCCGACGACTTGTCGATCGTTGGTGGTCTGGCACGCTTTAACGGCCAGGCTTGCATGGTGATCGGTCACCAAAAGGGGCGCGATACCAAAGAACGCGCCATGCGCAATTTCGGCATGCCGAAACCGGAAGGCTATCGCAAGGCCATGCGCCTGATGAAAGTCGCCGAAAAATTCAACCTGCCGATCTTTACCTTCGTCGACACGCCGGGTGCATTTCCGGGCATCGATGCGGAAGAGCGCGGCCAATCCGAAGCGATCGGTCACAATCTCTACGTCATGGCTGAGCTGAAGGTGCCGCTGATTGCCACCATCATCGGTGAAGGCGGCTCCGGCGGCGCACTGGCGATTGCCGTCGGTGACTCGGTTCTGATGCTGCAATATGCAACGTACTCGGTGATCTCGCCGGAAGGCTGCGCATCGATTCTGTGGAAGACTGCCGACCGTGCTTCCGACGCGGCCGAAGCGCTGGGTCTGACCGCGCATCGCCTGAAGGCCATGGGCCTGATTGACAAGATCGTCAACGAACCACTCGGTGGTGCGCATCGCGATCCGAAGCAAATGGCGTCGTTGCTCAAGCGCGCGCTGGCCGATACGCTGCGTCAATTCCAAGGCGTCAAGACCAAGGAACTGATGGCTGCCCGTCATGAAAAGCTCATGAGCTACGGCAAGTTCAAGGAATTGAACCCGCAGGAGTAAGGTCTGTAAATGCCTGTAAGCCAACGCAGCAAGTGGGGCTGGCATTGTCCGGGTCGATAAGTGCGGCGGCACAGAACGCAGTAAGTACGGCAACAATCCGCATGGCGGCACAAACTCTGGTTTGTGCCGCCATTGCAGTTTTTAAGCACGTAATTCAATCCGTTTGCTGTATGTCACCACGCTGCATTCGGTGTTGAGTTCAGTTTGCAGGGAAGTCCACCATGTCTGCCACCTCCGGCGCCCAACGCACCCTCCAGCAAGAATTGACGCAAGCATTGCAGGCGTTGGTGTCCAGCCACGGCGGTGATGAGGCGTTCTCCGTCGCCTTTCCTGCCATCGCCATCGCGTATAGCGGCGGACTGGATTCGTCCGTGCTCCTGCATCTCGCGGCCACATTTGCGCATGAGCATGGCATACGCTTGTTTGCTTTTCATATTCATCACGGAATCAGCGACAACGCCGATAGCTGGCAAATGCATTGCCGACAGGAGAGCGAACGCCTCGGCGCTGTTTTCGACACGCGCAATATCGCCCTCAAGGATCTCGACAAAAGTGGCGTGGAAGAAGCTGCGCGCATCGGCCGCTATCATGCGCTTGGTGAGCTATGCCGCGTGCATGGCGTCACCTTGCTATTGACTGCGCATCATCAGGACGATCAGGCGGAAACGATCTTGCTGCAGCTGTTGCGCGGTTCCGGCGTAGCGGGCATGTCCGGCATGGATCAGGCCAATGCTGCTGCCAACTTGCTCGGTAACGATCAGCTGCTGCTGGCGCGACCGCTCCTGAGCGCATCGCGTGCGACCTTGGAGCAATATGCCACGGCGCACACGCTGTCATTCGTCGATGATGAGTCCAACAACGATACGCGTTATGTCCGTAACGCTCTGCGGCACCGGATCATGCCGGCGTTGGCTGAGCTGTTTCCCGGTTTTCAGGAGCGTTTTACGCGCTCGGCCAGTCACGCCCAGTCGGCGCAACGTTTGCTGGTGACGCTGGCACAGCAAGATCTTGCGGCGTGTCTGGATGGCGAATATCTGAGCGTGCTCGCGCTGCGTGCGTTGGACATCGATCGCATCGATAACCTTTTGCGGCATTGGTTTGCATTGCGTAATTTGCGTATGCCGTCGTCAGCATGGTTGCTGGAGTTACGCACGCAATTGTTGGAAGCAAAATCCGACGCGCAACTTTGTGTCACCCATCCGGATTGCCATATTCGGCGTTATCGCGATCGCGTCTTTTTAACGCCAAGACGTCCCGCTTTCGACGAGCATACCGAGCCCATGGAGTTCGTCTGGCGCGGCGAGTTGAAACTGCATTTCCCGCAATTTGCCGGAAGCCTGTTTTTCGATGTCGCCGATGTGGGATTCAACGCGGCGTGGCTACGTGGGCAGCAACTGTCAGTGCGTTTGCGCAGCGGTGGCGAACGCGTCAAGCTGGCGTGGAATCGTCCGACCAAGAGCGTCAAGTATCACTATCAGGCGATGGATATTCCAGCATGGGAGCGATCGTATTTGCCGATGGTGTTTGCCGGTGAACAGATCTTGTATGCGGCTGGCATTGGCATGGATTGCCATGCACAGCGCGAAACGATAGCGGAAGAGAGCGATCGGGATACGCGCATCGCCTTGCGATGGCAGGCGGACCTGAGCTGACATCGCCACATCGAAGCGCACTGTTAAAACCAACGCAAACAATCAACTGCAGACAACAAAACGGCTTGCCATGTTGAGTGGCAAGCCGTTTTGTTTTTACTCCCTGAGCTTTTATTTCACGGCATGCATGCCATGGTGATGTCTGCCCAAGCTTACTTTGCCTTGGCAGGTGCAGCGTCAGTTGCCGGTTTGGCGGCGGGTGCTTCTGCAGCCTTTTCCTTCTTCGCGACGTGCTTGACCTTCTTGTGCTTGACAGCGGTTTCAGCCTTCGGCGCGGCGGTCGCAGCTGCCGGCTTCGCTGGAGCGGCAGGTGTACCGGTTTGGGCAAACACTGGCAGAGCCAAAGCGGAGAGCAGAGTTGCAACGATGATGGATGTCGATTTCATGGTGGTTTTCCTTTAATAAGTTTCTTGGCTCAAGCTGTTATTTCAGCTCATGCGTGTTTGGTTGAGACTGCTTGCGCGACTTGCTCTTACTTGGTCTTGGCTGGAGCTGCTTCGGTTGCCGACGTTGTCGCAGGCTTGGCTGCGGTCGTTTCAGCGGCCTTGGCCTTCTTCGCAGTGTGCTTTGCCTTGGTGTGCTTTGCAGTTGCCTTCGGCGCTGTTGTTGCAGCCGCAGGTGTGGTCGCAGCAGGAGCAGCGGCTGGAGCAGCAGGTGCGCCGGTTTGGGCGAACACTGGCAGTGTCAGAGCGGAGAACAGAGCAGCAACGATGATGGATTTCGAGTTCATGGCAGTTTCCTTAAAGAGAAGTTTTTCAGTCTCGGCGTTTGCTTGATCAGCTTGTTTGTTGCGCCTTACTTCCATTAACGAACCTGCCACCGAAGCGACGACGTCAAAGTGTTTCAAAAGATGTCATATTTGTAAGCATCTGTTGCTGACGTTTTTTTACATTCTGCGCACCTGCAAAGTCAGGCGCGCAGCGATTCTGATGCCTAAGAAAATGGCCAGCCGTGCGAGCCAAATAAACCGACCAGGCCGATCACGATCAGATAGATGGCAATGATGAAGTTGAGCAGGCGCGGCATTACCAAAATCAAAATACCGGCAATCAGCGCCACCAGAGGACCAAAGGAAAGATGGATGTTCATGTCGTACTCCTTGTTAATTCATTCTGATTTATTTTTAAACGGAACAACGATATCCATCTGATGGCAATCTGGCGGCGGAGTTCAGATGATGCAGCATCTGTTCAGCAAATCGTTTCGGCAGTCCTTATAATGCTGGTCTGATTATTTGCTGAAAGTAGGGCATGGCTTTTCAAACGTGGTTTGCATTTTTTCTGGCGGCTTGCCTGATTGCTATCTCTCCCGGGTCGGGTGCAGTCTTGTCAATGAGTCATGGTTTGAACTATGGCGTGCGCAGGACCAGCGCCACGATTCTCGGCCTGGAAATTGCGCTTGTCCTGATCTTGGTCATCGCCGGCGCCGGTGTTGGCTCGCTGCTAGTGGCCTCGGAGGCTGCCTTCAATACCATCAAGATTCTGGGTGCTGCTTACCTGATCTATCTCGGCTGGTCGCAATGGCGCGCACCAGTGCATATCGATGAACATAAAGCGGTTCGTCCAGTGGTGGCTACCGCCTGGTGGCAACGCGCCATGACCGGTTTTCTGACCAATGCTACCAATCCCAAGGGAATTGTCTTCATGGTCGCGGTCCTGCCGCAGTTCATCAATCATGATCAGCCGCTGTGGCTGCAATTGCTGCTGATGGCGATCACCATGGTAGCCGTGGATCTGGTGGTGATGCATGGCTATGCGTTTGCAGCCAGTCGCATGCAACGCTTCTTCCGTGATGCGAAGGCGGTCAAGGTGCAGAACCGCTTTTTCGGCGGCGTATTGATGCTGGTGGGCGCAGGCCTGTTCTTCTTCAAGCGCAGCCAGTCTTGACACATTGACGGCTGCGGGAAGTGCCGCCGCATAAAAAGCCCGTATGAGACAGAGTCTGATACGGGCTTTTTGCTGCGCATCCGACTGGCGGGCGCTGGTTCTGCTGTAATACGTACTGAGGTATTACTTGTCTTTCTTCAGGCATTCTTTCATGAAGGCTTTGCGATCATCGCCCTTCTTGCCGGTAGCATCCTTGTTGCAGCTCTTCATCTTGTCTTGTTGCGTCATTGGCGCAGCGGGTGCGGCAGGCTTGTTGGACAAGCAATCTTTCATGAAGGCTTTGCGTTCGTCGCCTTTTTTGCCGGTGGCGTCCTTGTTACAGGTGGTCATTTTGCTCTGTTGCGCCGTCTGCGCCATGGCAACGGGGCTGAACAGGAAGACGGGAGCGATGATGGTGACGGAGGCGATGGCGGCGAGCAGCTTTTTCATGGGTTTCTCCAATAAGGGATAACGTGGTTGGTGCGATTCTGATACCGTGTTCTGCGCTTCGAGGCATTACAGCATGAAATGTATTGCCTGCCAATGAACGTTTGCCAAACCGCCTGCGTTGACAGCACCATCCTGCGCCATCCCGTCTGGAGCTAGCGTGGGCAGGTGATATCGCCTTCCGGGCAGGACGCCAGCGCCTTGAGTTCCTTGGTGCGTTCCTGAGTCTTCTGGGTCAGGCAGGACTGCAGCGCCATACCATGCGCGGAGCCGCCGGTGCTGGAACTGGCATACTTGCAAGAAAGATCGCGATACTTGATCCACGCCAACTGCACGTCACGGATCTGGTTTTGCTGGGCCTTGTTGAGGCGATTACGGTAATCGATGTAAGTCTGGTTAAGCTCTGCATCGGCTCTGTTGAGCGCTTGTGACCCGCATTCATCCATATCGGCTTGCGTGGTGGCCTTGTCGCAATCGAGTGCGTGGGCGGCGAGGCTGAGTGTCGACAGGGAGAGCAGGGCGGCAATGCGCCATAAAGATAATTTCATTTCTTTCCTCAACTTTGACTGGTGATGAGTGTCTACCCGGTGGGCGACATTGGCAAGTGATCCGTGAACCGCAGCATGTAAAAGTATGCGTGGTGCAAGTATGTGCAAGCAGGTGCGGGCGTACAGATGATCTGTTCACCTGCACGGCGCAGCAGGTTCTTAGAATGTCCGCATAGTATTGAGTTCAATCAAAGATGGAGTAGAGGAATGCCTATTAACTGGATCGCAGCGCTTAAATTGATACCGTGGTCGGACGTCGTGCAGGCGACACCGACGGTAGTCCAAGGCGCGAAGGATTTGTGGTCGCGCACCAAGAGGTCGAAGGCCAAAGCCGTCAGCTCGGATGATCCTGAGCATGTGGAGGTCGGCAGTCTCGCCCATCTGACACAGCGCGTAGAACAGCTGGAGTCCGAGCAGTTGGAAGTCTCTGCTTTGATCAATACGCTTGCTGAGCAAAACGCGCGGCTGGTTGCGGCGCTGGACAACTTGCGCACACGGATGAAGATGTTCTATGCCGTCTGCGTTCTGCTGGTGCTGGGTGGTGTCGCACTGTGGTTACGATAGGTGAGCGTCGCCGTGTAACGGTATGCGCTATCCTGTTCGCAGTTTTCCGTCCTGTTGCTTGATTTTCCATTTTCGTTTTTTTCGTCTTCATTTTCGCCCAGCCAGGATCAGCATGTTCTCTTTATCGTTGCGTATGACCCGCCGTGACTGGCGCGCAGGCGAGTTGCGTTTCCTCTTGATTGCATTGATTGTCGCCGTCGCGGCTTTGTCCTCAGTCGGTTTTTTTGTTGATCGCATGCGTGCAGGTCTGGTCCGGGATGCGCATCAACTGCTGGGCGCTGACTTGCTGGTCGGGGCCGATCAACCCTTGCGTCCGGAATGGCAGGACAAGGCTACGCAGTTCAATCTGCAGATGGCCCAGACCGTCGTTTTTCCCAGCATGGCAATTACGGGCGAAGGCGATGCCGCGCGCTCCATCCTCTCGTCAATCAAAGCCGTATCGGATGCCTACCCCTTGCGTGGACAACTCAAGTTGGCCGACACGTCTGGTGGTGCTGACCGTGTCGCCGATGGCGTGCCGCCGGCGGGCAGCGTCTGGGTCGATCCGAATATTCTCTCGGCCTTGCAAGTCAAGGTCGGCGATACGCTCAAGTTGGGCGACAAATCATTTCGCATTGCGGCTGCTATTGCGGTTGAACCTGACCGCGGTAGCGCTTTCGTCAACTTCGCACCGCGCGTGATGCTGTCGATGCCGGATCTCGCGGCGACTGGCCTGGTGCAATACGGATCGCGCGTGACCTATCGTCTGCTGTTGTCTGGCGCGCCGGCGTCGGTGCAGTCGTATCAGCAATGGCTGCAGAAGACCATCGACGACGGCAACATCAAAGGCGTGCGTATCGAATCGCTGGAATCCGGCCGCCCTGAAATGCGGGCCACACTGGATCGCGCCGAGCAGTTTCTCTCGCTGGTCGGTTTGCTTTCGGCACTGTTGGCTGCCGTTGCTGTGGCGATGGCGGCACGCCGCTTCATGTTGCGTCATCTGGATGCTTGCGCCATGTTGCGTTGTTTCGGCATGACGCAAAATCAGGTCACGCTGATGTACTTGCAGGAATTCATCCTAGTTGGTCTGGTCGGCAGCGCGCTGGGCGTATTGCTCGGTTTCGCCGCACATTTCGTCTTGCTGGAATGGCTGGGGCGTTTCATGCCGACGGCTTTGCCGCCCGCCAGCTGGTGGCCGGCAGTGCAGGGGATTGCAATTGGCCTGCTGTTGCTCGTGGGCTTTGCCTTGCCGCCGCTTCTGCAACTACGCAACGTGCCGCACAACCGTGTCATCCGTCGCGAATCGTCAGCACCCAAAGCCATGAGCATCGCAACCTATATTCTGGGCGTGGTCGTCTTCACCGGCTTGTTGCTCTGGCAGGCGGGCGACGTCAAGCTGGGCGCCATGACGGCGGCAGGTTTTCTCGGCGGCTTTGCCTTGTTCGCGTTGATCGCGTGGGCTTGCCTCAAGAGCGTGCAATCGCTGCGCGGCTTGTTCGACAACCAGAGCTGGCGTTTTGCGATTGATGGCCTGCAGCGCCGTCCTGGCGCGACCACCATGCAGATCGTCGCATTGGGATTGGGTTTGATGGCACTGCTGCTGCTCACGGTGATTCGCGGTGATCTGATCGGTGCATGGCGTCAGTCAACACCGGCCGATGCGCCGAATCGCTTTGTGATCAACATCCAGCCCGACCAGAAAGATGTCGTCCAGCAAAAGCTGGTGCAAGAAGGATTGCAGAAGGTGCAGCTGTATCCGATGATTCGCGGCCGCCTGGTGCAGATCAACGGCAAGTCGGTGACCAATGACACCTATCAGGAAGACCGCGCCAAGCGCTTGGTGGATCGCGAATTCAATCTGTCCACCATGCGTGACCTACCGGCGCAAAACACGATTGTCGGCGGCAAATGGTACGACGACAGCAAGCCGGAAGCCTCGGTGGAAGAAGGTCTGGCCAAGACACTCAAGCTGAAGCTGGGTGATCAGTTGCAGTTCGATATCGCAGGCCAGTTGGCGACCGTGCCTATCACCAGTATTCGCAAGTTGGAGTGGGGCTCGCTGCGCGTCAACTTCTTCGTGATCATCAATCCGGCGGCGATGAAAGACATGCCGCAGACCTGGATCACCGCGTTCCATCTGCCGGACGCCAAGGCTGGCCTCGGCAACGTGCTTACGCGCGACTATCCCAATTTGACAGTGGTCGACATCGGTAGCGTACTCAAGCAGATTCAGGACATCGTCGATCAGGTGATTGCCGCAGTGGAATTCCTGTTCTTGTTCACACTGACTGCCGGGGTACTGGTTTTGTATGCCGCACTGGTCGGTACGCAGGACGAGCGGGTGCGTGAGGCGGGCTTGCTGCGAGCCCTGGGCGCAACGCGCAAGGAGTTGGCGAGGGCGCAGCGTATCGAGGTCATGCTGATCGGTAGCGTGGCCGGTTTGCTGGCGTCCAGTGGGGCCGCTGGCATCGGCTGGGCGCTGGCGCATTACGTATTCGACTTCGAATGGAGTTTCAGCCCCTGGCTGTGGGTGGCGGGTGGCGCGATCGGGATGGCCTGCGCCGTGTTTGGCGGCTGGGCCGGATTGCGTAGCGTTCTGGCAAGACCGCCGCTTCAGACGCTGCGCGAAGCATAAATATCTTCTCGCAAAGACCGGGCTGAACGGGCGGCCGGACGGCAGCTGCGCTATCATCTCGGTCTATGCAAATCGAAGACCCAAATCAACCGACTGTCTATGACATGATCGGCGGCGCGGATAAGCTGCGCGAAATGGTGGATCGCTTTTACGATCTGATGGACCTTGAGCCGGAGTTCGCCGGCATCCGCGCGCTGCACCCACCCTCGCTGGACGGATCGCGCGACAAAACCTACTGGTTTTTGTCCGGCTGGAGCGGTGGCCCCAATCTGTATATCGAACGTTTCGGCCATCCTTTTCTGCGGGCGCGCCATCTGCCGTTCTCAATCGGTATTTCCGAGCGCGATCAATGGCTGCGCTGCATGGCCTGGGCAATGGAAGACACCGGCCTCGACGAAACACTGCGCACCCGGCTGATGGAATCTTTTTTCCAGACGGCGGACTGGATGCGCAACAAGCCTGAATGAATCAATAACACGACGACATGACACAAACTGAACTGATCCTTATTGTCCTCATTGCTGTCGGCATTGTGCTGCAAGTGCTGATCCTGATGCGTGGCCGCGGTAGTGTTGATATCGCCACGCCTTTGCAGCAGGTGAAGAGCGAACTGCAACGTCACCAGCAAGACTTGGCCGAACGCAGCGAACGCGAATTGCGCGAGCAGATGCAGAGCAATGCACAGAATACGCGCCAGGAACTCGGCAGTAATTTCGGCCAGCTGCAACAGACGCTGGCGGCGCAGATGACCAGCGTAGCCACCTTGCAGAACAACCAGATCGATAGCTTTGCGCAGCAATTGGTCAAACTCAACGAGACCAACGCCCAGCAACTCGACGGCATGCGCCAGACCATGAACTTGCAGGCGCAAGCCAGTCGTGAAGAACAGGCCGCTTCGCTCAAGCGCTTTGGCGACACGCTCAATCAGACGCTGTCCACACTGACGGAGTCAAATGCGCAGCGCATGGCAGAAGTGCGCGCCACGCTGGAAGCCAAGATCAAAGATCTGCAGCTCGACAACGGCAATCGCCTTGAAGAAATGCGTAAAACCGTTGACGAAAAATTGCACGCGACATTAGAGCAGCGTCTGGGCGAATCCTTCAAGCTGGTGTCCGACCGTCTCGACAAGGTACATCAGGGTCTGGGCGAGATGCAGCAACTGGCCATCGGCGTGGGCGATCTGAAGCGCGTACTCACCAACGTCAAGACGCGCGGCACTTGGGGTGAGGTTCAGTTGGAAATGTTGCTGGAACAAATGCTCACTCCCGACCAGTACGCCAAGAACGTCGAGACCGTACCCAACACCGGCGAGCGGGTTGAATTCGCGATCAAGCTGCCCGGCAACGACGATGGCGGCACGCCGGTCTGGATGCCGATTGATGCCAAGTTCCCGAAAGAGCAATACGAACGTCTGGCGGAGGCCGCTGACCGCGCCGATGCGGAAGGCGTGGCGCAAGCGGGGCGCGAGTTGGAGCGCGCGGTGCGTGGCGAAGCCAAAACCATCGCTGAGAAATATCTGTCGCCGCCGCTCACTACCGACTTCGCAATTTTGTTCCTGCCGACCGAAGGGCTGTATGCCGAAGTCATGCGTCGTCCAGGTTTATCGGATGACTTGCAGCGCACGCATCGCGTCAGCATCGCCGGCCCGTCAACGCTGTCCGCTTTGCTGAACAGCTTGCAAATGGGCTTCCGCACACTGGCGCTGGAGAAGCGCTCGTCGGAAGTCTGGCAAGTGCTGGGCGCGGTGAAGACCGAGTTCACCAAGTTTGGCGATGTGCTGGCTGCAACCAAGAGCACGCTGGAACGCGCCGCCAAAAACATCGAGCAAGCCGAGACGCGTACACGTCAAATGACGCGCAAGTTGAAGTCGGTGGAAGCACTGCCGAGCGACACGGCGCAAAAACTGCTGGGAACGGCGGAGCCGGAAATCGACGGCGACGGTCAGAGCGAATTGCTCTAAGGCCGGACATTGCCATCCCGGCGAGAGCCGGGATATCTGCAAGGATTCAGCGAATCAACAACTTCATCAACAGCGCAAATGCCTTGCCATAAGGCGGACTGAACAGCCGCATTGCATTGATGCGGCTCTGCCTGAATACCGGCTTCATATGCGAAAAACGCCGGAAGCCTTCCTCCCCATGATAGGCACCGATGCCGGATGCGCCGACGCCGCCGAAGGGCAGGTCTTCCTGTGCGATATGCAGCAGCGTATCGTTGATGGTGACACCGCCGGAGACTGTCTGTTGCAGCACCCGGTCGATGATACGAGAGTCGTTGTCGAAGACATATAACGCCAGCGGACGCGGTCCGGCGTTGACGGTTGCAATGGCGTCGCCGATCTTTTCATAAGTGACTAAAGGCAGCAGCGGGCCAAAGATTTCTTCCTGCATGATGCGTGCATCGGCTGGGGCCTGCGTCACGGCAAGCGGCGGCAGCAGGCGCGTCGATGCATGTGGTGCGCGCCGGCTCAGCGGCGTCAATACCGCCCCATGCTGCTGGGCATCGCTGCACAGCGCGGCCAGGCGTTCGTAGTGGCGCTGATTGACGATGCTGGTGTAGTCGTCAGTCGCCAGGCGTTCATCATTGAGAGACGGGTAAAACCGTGCAACCACATCGCGAGCACAATCGATAAAGGCCTTCTCGCGTCCTTTGGGCAGCAGCACGTAGTCCGGGGCAATGCAGGTCTGGCCGGCGTTGAGCAGCTTGCCACTGATGATGCGCGTCACGGCATGCCGGAAGTCGGCGGACGGCCCGATGATGGCCGGCGATTTGCCGCCCAGTTCCAGTGTCACCGGTGTCAGGTTGGTACTGGCGACGCGCATGACTTCGCGACCGACCGCCGTCGAACCGGTGAAGACCAGATGGTCAAAGGGCAGGGCGCAAAACTCTTGCGCCAGTGCGACATTGCCGCCGCTATCACCGCTACGATCACCGCTGCTATCACCATTGACGATGGCAATTTCATCGTCCGAAAAAGATTGCCGGATCAACTGATCGAACAGCGTGCCGAATGTCGGCGTGTGTTCCGAGAGTTTGACCATGGCCAGATTGCCGGCCGCGAGCACACAGCTGAGTGGGCCGATGGTCAGCAGCAGCGGGTAATTCCAGGGCGTGATGATGCCTACTACGCCCAGAGGTTGCGGCAGCAAGATGTTACGTGCGGGTTTGTACCAGATGGATGTGGGGCGCGATTGCGGCTGCATCCAGATGTGGCCGTGTGCCAGCGCATGATCGATGGCTTGCAGGCTGGTGAAGACTTCCAGGAATTGGGTTTCGTGCTGAGAACGATTGCCGAAGTCTTGGCTGATGGCGGTCGCGATGTCGTGCTTGTGGCGAATCAGCAGATGGCGCAGGCGCTGCAGTCTGTCGCGGCGCAACTCCCATGAGACAGTCGGTTCGGCACGCGAATGGTCGTGCAGTTGGCGAAAGCGCAGAGGGAGCGACATCGCCGTGTTCCTTTACGTCAAGCCGTCGAACAGCACGACTTGCACCGCGTCGCCGGCAGCCACTTCACCTTGCGCGTCGTCCAGCACGATGATGCAGTTGGCGTCCGACATGGAGCGCAATATACCGGAGCCCTGTGCACCGGTCAGCCGTACTTTCCAGTCGCCATCGTCGTCAGCCGCGAGAATGCCGCGCTGGTATTCGGTGCGTCCGGGTTTCTTGCGGATGGCGGAGAGAGATTTTACTTTCAGGCGCGGCAACGGGCTAGCGTTGGCACCGGACATGCGCAGCAAGGCATCGCGCACGAAGAAATAGAAGCTGACCATGACCGCTACCGGATTGCCGGGCAAGCCGAACAGATAGGCGCCGCGGCCTTGCGAGGCGATGCGGCCGAAGGCCATGGGACGGCCTGGACGCATGCCGATCTTCCAGAACAGCATGTCTCCCAGCTTGGTCATGGTTGGTTTGGTGTAGTCGGCGGCACCGACCGAGACGCCGCCGGAAGTAATGACGGCGTCGGCATGTTCGCAGGCGCTGCGGAACGCTGCTTCCATCGCAACCGGATCATCCTTCACCACGCCCATGTCGATGATGTCGCAACCCAGGCGCGTCAGCATGCCGTAAAGCGTGTAGCGGTTGGAGTCGTAGACGCAACCCGGTTCAAGCGGCTCGCCGACGGAACGCAATTCGTCACCGGTGGAAAAGAAGGCCACGCGCAAACGTCGTTTGACGCCGACTTCGGCTACGCCCAGAGAGGCCAGCAAACCGATATCGGCCGGGCGGAGGATTTTGCCGGCACGCAGAGCGACCTGGCCGTCGCGCAAATCTTCTCCGCGTAGACGCCGGTTGTCGCCGCGGCGTACGCGACCGGCAGGAATGGTCACGGAGGTCTCGTCGGCATTCTCGGTAAATTCTTGCGGGATCACCGTATCGCAATCGGCAGGCATGGCCGCCCCAGTCATGATGCGCACGCATTCACCGCTGGCGACGGCGCCGTCAAAGCGTTGCCCGGCATGGACGCTGGCAACAATGCGCAGGGTCAATGTCTTGCCCTCGGCCAGGTCATCACCGCGCAGGGCATAGCCATCCATAGCGGAATTGTCATTGGCCGGGACATCAATGGTCGAGACGATGTCGGTCGCCAGCGTGCGATCAAGGGCGCTGCGGATGGCGACTTGTTCAACCGATTCGATTGGCTGCACGAAGTCATGGATGATCTTCTGTGCCTGCGGCACGGTCATGGCGTTGGGGTCGTAACCCGAAACGCAGCTGACGATCTCGGACAGGGAGGCTTGAGTCATTTATTCTGATTCCAGTTTTTCGATTTTGCCGGTCGATTCCAAGGCGTGGAGCTCTTGCAAGGTGTTGACGTTGCTGAAGGCAGTTTCGTCATCAAAATGAACTTCGGCAGTACGGATGCCGGCAAACCAGCGTTCCATCTTGCGGCCGTCGTCTTGCAAAAATTGCGTCAGCAAAGGCAGCAGCGTTTTTTTCAGCAGACAGAACACCGGATGACGTTGCTGTTGGCCGTAATGACCGGTGACGGCAAGCGCCGCATCGGCGTTGTTTTGTTCCATTCGCTCAGCGAGTCTGGCCACCAGATCAGCGGGCAGTAAAGGCGAGTCGCACGGTACGGCAGCCAGGTAATCGGTAGAACAATGCGTCAGACCGCTGTGCAGCCCCGCCAAGGGGCCGGGAAAGTCCGACAGCAGATCAGGCCATACCAGTGCATGAAACTCGGCTCCAAGCGCTGCATAGTCGTTCTCATGACGATTAGCATTGATGGCGAGGCAATGAACTTGCGGCGAAAGACGTTCCAGCGCATGTGCCGCCAGCGGTTTACCGCGAAAAGCCTGCAGACCTTTGTCGACATGCCCCATGCGGCTGCCGCGTCCGCCGGCAAGAATCAGTCCTGTAATCTGTTGGGGCGCGATGGACACGGCCATCACCCGCCGATATACGACATTTCCACCTTGCGGACTTGCGGCATCGATGTTGTGGATGTGTCCTTGTTTTCGCTGCGCAGTTCGGAATAGCGATCGCCGCGTTGACGCCACAGGCTGGCGATGGCGGAGGAGATCTCGGCATCGCTGCGTTCGCCGCGCAGCAAGCCGCGCAGATCATGGCCTTCACTGGCGAACAGGCAGGTGTAAATTTTTCCTTCGGTGGAAAGGCGGGCGCGACTGCAATCGTGGCAGAACGCTTGGGTTACGCTAGAGATCACACCAACTTCACCGCTGCCATCTTTATAGCGCCAACGTTGTGCGGTTTCGCCGGCATAGTTGGCGTCGATTGCTTCCAGCGGCATCTCGGCGTTGATACGTGCAATGACTTCGCTGGAAGGCACGACTTCATCCATGCGCCAGCCGTTGGAACTGCCGACATCCATGTATTCGATGAAGCGCAGGACAAACGGCGTGTTCTTGAAATGCCGCGCCATTGGCAGGATTTCGTGATCGTTGACGCCTTTTTTGACCACCATATTGATCTTGATCGGGCCCAGACCGACTTTGTGCGCCACTTCCAGGCCATGCAGGATTTGCGAGACCGAGACGTCAACGTCGTTCATGCGCTTGAAGTTGGCGTCGTCCAATGCATCCAGCGAGACGGTGACGCGCTTGAGGCCGGCGTCTTTCAATGCCTGAGCCTTTTGCGCCAGCAGGGTGCCGTTGGTGGTCAGGGTCAGGTCGAGTTCGCGGCCATCGGGGGTTTTGATCGCGTGCAGCATGGCGATCAGGCGTTCCAGATGCTTGCGCAGCAGCGGCTCGCCGCCGGTCAGACGGATCTTTTCGACGCCGTGGGCGACGAACAACGTGGCCAGGCGGGTGATTTCTTCAAAAGACAGCAAAGAGGAATGCGGCAAGAAGCTGTAGTCCTTGTCGAATACTTCTTTGGGCATGCAATAGACACAGCGGAAATTGCAGCGGTCAGTAACCGAAATGCGCAGGTCGTGCAGCGGACGCATCAAGGCATCGGTAAGAAAGCCGGTCGGTGCTTCCAACAGCGCGGGAACGGCTGCTATGCCGCCGACAGGGCGTTCGTCAAAGATGGGGATGATGCGCTTATTCATACTCGCTACGATAGCACGAGGCGGGAAATTAGACAGTGTACAGAACCCATATCCACAACAAGGCACAGCGTATAACGCGACTGGAGTTTAGTTTCTTTTTGGCAAAAAAGACCGACTGCGCTGATTCTTCGTCCAAGTACTTTTTTGCTTACTTTTCTTTGTTTTATTACTAAAACAGCAGGCAAGAAAAAAGGGAGCTTTCGCTCCCTTTTTTCACTGCGCTGCAACGTCGGCATCAGTGCATGCCGACGCAGATGCATCAACGACGGGTTTCGACCTGAACCAGTGGCTCTGTCGATTGTGGCGGCAATGGCTTGCGTTCGCGCGGTACGTGTACCGGCGGTGCGATCTGAGCAGCAGCAGCCTGGGCGGCGCGCAGCTTTTCCGGATCGGTGCTTGCCAGGGTCAGACCGGCCGACGACAGCATGTCGTGCAGGTCATTCCATTGCTGCTTGCCGTTGGCGGCTGGTGCAGTTGCCTGAACCGGTGCCTGGGCAGGCGCCGCAGCAGTAACTGGCGCAGGAGCGGCTGCGACAACCGGTGCTGGTTCGACGGCTGCCGGAGCAGCAGCGTCAGGTAACAGGCTGATTTGTTGCGGTGCTGCCGGCGTTGTTGCTGCTGCAGGTGCTTCTGCAACGGCAGGAGCCGGGGCAGGTGCAACTGGTGCTGGTGCAGCTTCAACAGCAGGTTCAGCGACGACCGGAGCAGCAACGACTGGTGCAGGAGCAACAGGCGCTTCCGCAGCGATCACAACTGGTTCTTGAACAGGTGCAGGTGTCGGTGCTGGTACAGCTTCGACTGCAGGTGCTGTCGCAACGGGCACGGCGGCGGGAGCGGCCACTTCAGCAACCGTGTTCACCACTGCTGGTGTTGTCGGTGCTACAGGTGCTTTCTCGTACCAAGGGCGTTCTGCTGCGTCGTCAGCGGGGGCTGCTTGTGGCGCAACGGATGCTGCAACGGGTGCCGACTCTTCGCCATCCACCAGTTCGCCTTCACCGTTTTCACCGCCGACGTTATCACCTGGTTCGCGATCACGACGATTACGGTTACGGCCACCGCGACGGCGACGACGACGTGGTTCGCCTTCTTCGGTCGTGCCTTCGACTTGATTACCGACGACTTGAGCGGCTTCAGCGCCTTCGACTGCTACGGCGGCAACACCGGTTGCCAGTGCGGCTTCCAATGGCAATGCCTCGTCGGCTTTTGGCAGATCCTTGCGCTCTTCGCGTGGAGGACGTGGTTGGCGTGGCTGACGCGGTTCGCGTGGCTCACGGGCTTCGCTACCTTCGCGCGGTTCGCGGTTTTCGCGACCTTCGCGTGGCTGGCGCGGTTCGCGTGGTTCACGCGGCTCACGATTTTCGCGGTCGTTGCGGCCTTCTGCACCTTCACGTGGCTCGCGCGCTTCCTTCGGCTCACGCGGTGGGCGTGGCTGACGTGCCGGTTTGGCTTCGGCGTCCTGCTTGCCGGATTCTTCGCGGGCATTTTTCTCTGGCGCAGCGCCGTCACGTTCTTCGCGCTCGTTGCGGTTGCGGCCGTTACGGTTGCGACCATTGCGGTTGCGGCCGTTACGGTCAGCGTGTTCGCGTTTTTGTGGCGTTTTGGTTTCGGCTGGAGCGGCAACAGGAGTTGCTTCTGCCGGCTTGGCGCGGAAGAAGCTCCAGATTTTGCTGAAGAAGCCCGATTCCGGGGCCAGTGTTGGCACTGTTTCAACCGGTGCAGCAACCTTGCGTTCGACGATAGGAGCAGGTTGGTCAGGGGTGATGCCCTTGACGACGGCTTCCTGGCGTGGCTTGAGGTCTTCCTTCTGGCGCTTGCTGTAACCGATGTCGGTTTCTGCTTGTTCGGCCATGGCGTAGCTGGCTTGCGCGTCGTCCAGGCGCGGATCGTCGTGCTTGATGCGCTCGAGCTTGTAGTGCGGCGTTTCCAAGTGCTTGTTCGGGATCATGATGACCGTTACGCGGTGGCGTGTTTCGATCTTCAGGATTTCGCCGCGCTTTTCGTTCAACAGGAAAGCGGCGACGTCGACCGGTGCCTGCACGTGGATGGCGGCAGAGTTTTCCTTCATTGCTTCTTCCTGGATGATGCGCAGGACTTGCAATGCGGACGATTCGGTATCGCGGATGTGACCGGTGCCGTTGCAACGCGGGCAAGTCACGTGGCTGCCTTCGGACAGCGACGGACGCAGGCGTTGGCGCGACAATTCCATCAGGCCGAAGCGCGAGATCTTGCCCATCTGGACGCGAGCACGGTCGTGGTGCAGAGCGTCTTTCAGGCGGGATTCGACTTCACGCTGGTTCTTGGCGTTTTCCATGTCGATGAAGTCGATGACGATCAGGCCGCCCAGATCGCGCAAGCGCAACTGGCGGGCCACTTCGTCGGCGGCTTCAAGGTTGGTGTAGAAGGCGGTGGTTTCGATGTCGGAGCCGCGGGTGGCGCGCGCCGAGTTGACGTCGACTGACACCAGGGCTTCGGTGTGATCGATCACGATGGCGCCGCCCGATGGCAACGGTACGGTGCGCGAGTAGGCGGTTTCGATCTGGTGTTCGATCTGGAAGCGCGAGAACAGCGGCACATCGTCGTTGTAGCGCTTGACGCGGTGAACCATGTCCGGCATCACGTGGGCCATGAACTGCTGGGCCTGGTCGTGAATGTCGTCGGTGTCGATCAGGATTTCACCGATATCAGGCTGGAAATAGTCGCGGATCGCGCGGATCACCAGCGAGGATTCCTGATAAATCAGGAATGCGCCGGAACCGGTCTGGCCGGCACCTTCGATGGCGCGCCAGAGTTGCATCAGGTAGTTCAAGTCCCATTGCAGTTCGTCGACGTTGCGGCCGATGCCTGCAGTGCGGGCGATGACGGACATGCCGTTTGGCAGATCCAGTTTGTCCATGGTTTCGCGCAGTTCCTGGCGGTCTTCACCTTCGACACGACGAGATACGCCGCCGCCGCGCGGGTTGTTCGGCATCAGAACCAGGTAGCGGCCTGCCAGGGAGATGAACGAGGTCAGGGCTGCGCCCTTGTTGCCGCGTTCTTCCTTCTCGACCTGGACGATGATTTCCTGGCCTTCGCGCAGGGCTTCCTTGATGGAAGCGTTGCGGACATCGATGCCTTCCTTGAAATAGGTACGGGCAACTTCCTTGAACGGCAAAAAGCCGTGGCGTTCTTCGCCGTAATTGACGAAGCAGGCTTCCAAAGAAGGTTCGATGCGGGTGATGACGCCTTTGTAAATATTGGATTTACGCTGTTCGCGTCCGGTGGCTTCAATATCGATGTCGATCAGTTTTTGACCGTCAACGATGGCTACGCGCAATTCTTCCTGCTGCGTAGCGTTGAACAACATACGTTTCATGTTTCACTCCGTGGCACTGAGGCCGTAATGGCGCTTTTTAAAAGTACGCCATAAGTACAAGGATGTACGCGAGAACGAAGTGATTGGGGGAGGGAATTGCCTTAGTGTGTGAAGTGCGCCTTGATGGCGGCGGCACTCAAGCACAACGGGGCGCGGATGCGGTGAACCGGGAAGCCGAGCAACTCCGTATCCACGCTTGCCGTTCCGCATGAGGCGGTCACGGTCGCTGTGGACGGTAAGTTGTCATTAAGAGCCAAACGAAGCATTTTTCTAAAAGTTGGCAAATCGGCGAATCGGGTTCAACTGCATCAACCGGCAAGCACTTCGTTTTTCAACTGAAGGTCTTGCCAGACTTTATCCTGATAATCCAAGCACATCTATTCAACATCCAAGTGCGTTATCCGATTGCAACTGCGGTGCAAACTGGACTCGCGCAGGGATGATGCGTACACGTTTTTGAGGAACCGTCCAATCCGCGCGGAGAAATGTCGCGTCCGCAATGTCTTCGTAGGGTGTACGAGGCTTGCCGACAGGACCCTGTCGCCGCATGCTGCGATTTTTCGTGGTTCCCCCCATCAAATTTGCAAATTAGCGAGGCTGATGAAGACGCCTCTGTGTAGAATGGTCTTTTTTATTCTTACACTGACACCGGTTTTCTGACCAGCGTCGAGCGATTATATATTCAAAATGAAGGACTTAGCGAGATTTTCTGGGAAGACGCCTGAAAAGCCTGAATCACCCGCGTCGACCCAATCTGCACCTGCTTCGCCGCAAGTCCAGCTGCTCACGATATCGGAAGAGGAAGCCGGTCAACGCATCGACAATTTCCTCTTGCGCGTCTGCAAGGGCGTGCCCAAAAGCCATATTTACCGTGTCCTGCGTTCCGGCGAAGTACGTGTCAACAAGGGCCGTATCGACCAGACTTATCGTCTGCAAGACGGGGACATCCTGCGCGTGCCGCCCATCCGTATTGCCGAAAAGGCATCTGCTGCCGTTGCTCCTGGCGCAGAGTTCAAGATATTGCTGGAAGATAATCATCTGTTGATCATCGACAAGCCTGCAGGCGTCGCCGTGCATGGCGGTTCGGGGGTCAGTTATGGTGTCATCGAGCAACTTCGCGCTTCGCGCCCGGATGCCAAATTTCTTGAACTGGTGCATCGGCTTGACCGCGATACGTCGGGGATTTTGTTGCTGGCGAAGAAACGTTCGGCGCTGACCAACCTGCATGAGCAGATTCGCGATGGTCTGACCGACAAGCGCTATCTGACGCTCGTCCATGGCGACTGGAAAAACGCGCGCCAGCACATTAAGTTGCCGCTGCACAAATACAGCACCGCAGACGGCGAACGCCGCGTGCGCGTGCAGGATGACGGTCAGGCTTCGCATACGGTGTTTTCGCTGATTCGCCGTTACAGTGAATTTGCCTTGCTCGAAGCGGAACTGAAAACCGGTCGGACACACCAAATACGCGTGCATTTGTCTGCCAGCGGATTTGCCATTGTCGGCGACGACAAATATGGCGATTTCACGCTGAATAAGGCATTGCAGAAGGCGAACGGCGAGCGCGTCGCTTTCAAGCGCATGTTTTTGCATGCGCACCAGATCAGCTTTACGCATCCGGACAGCGGCAAGACGGTGACGCTCAAGGCAGGTTTGCCGCCGGAGTGCCAACGCTTCCTGAAAAGCCTGGATGCAAGCGATGCCGGGACGGAGAACGCCTGATTGCGAATGTCGTGAGCCGGCCGCTACACCCATTTTGATTATGTTGAAAAGTGAAACATGGCAAGAAAGCAATTTGATTTAATCGTATTCGACTGGGACGGCACGCTGATGGACAGCACGTCGACTATTGTCAGGTGCATTCAGGCTGCGGCCCGCGACCTGGGATTGCCGATTCCCGACAAGAGTGCTGCTTCCTATGTGATCGGCCTGGGTTTGCAGGATGCGATGCAGGCGGCGATCCCCGATGTCGATCCCAAGTACTACCCGCGCATCGTCGAGCGTTATCGGCATCACTATCTTGGGCAGGACAAGGATCTGACCCTGTTTGACGGCGTCAAGGAGATGCTGGACGACCTCGGGCAGCAAGGCTATTTTCTGGCGGTCGCCACAGGCAAGAGCCGCGTCGGCCTGAATCGTGCCCTCAATACCACCAAGCTGTTGTCGGTGTTCGATGCGACACGTTGCGCCGACGAAACTTTTTCCAAGCCGCATCCTGCCATGCTGCAGGAGCTCACACGTGAGCTGGGGCAGGAGATGGGCCGCACGCTGATGATCGGCGACACCACCCACGACTTGCAGATGGCCATTAATGCAGGCGCAGCCGGTGTTGCGGTAGAATTCGGCGCGCATCCGGTCGAGCAGTTGCAGGCATTGAACCCGCTCTATAGCGCTGGTTCGATCAAGGTTCTGCATCAGTGGCTGAATGAAAACGCATAGCAGCGCATAGCAATATCAGGGGAAACCTGCAATGGATGAAGTAGCGATTCCAGTATGTGACTCGGCTGACATCGAAGAAGGCGGCAAGGGTAAGCGCTTTGCGGTGTCGGTGCATGGTGACGATGCGACCGGCTTCGTGGTGCGATACGGCGGCACGGTGTACGGCTATCTGAACCGTTGTGCGCACGTGCCGATCGAGCTTGACTGGGCCGAGGGTGAATTTTTCGAGTCCAGCGGCCTCTATCTCATGTGCGCAACGCATGGTGCAGTCTATGCGCCGGATAGCGGCAAATGCGAAGGCGGTCCATGCACCGGCGCGCGCTTGCGCAAGATCATGGTATTCGAGAAAGACGGCGGCATTTTCTGGACGCCCGATGATTATGTAAGGCCCGCGCTGGCATGAGCCATGCGGGAACCAAGGCAGTCGAAGGCGGCATATCGGCCTTCTTCGAGCTGCTTATCAGAGTGACGATATGAGCAATAACGAATTCGAAAATCCTCAGGCACAACCGCCGCAATCACCACAATCTCCGCCATCAGCGCCCCCAGTGCCACCAACTACCGGCACCTCAGCGTCAGGTGAAGAAAAGAAGGGCGGCTGGGAGCGCGACGTGCTCGAAAAGCTGGCCCTGTTCGCCGTCAAGGAACAACGTGCGCGCCGCCGCTGGAGTATTTTCTTCAAGATTGCCGGGCTGGCTGTATTCGTTTTCGTGATCTGGTCGGCATTCAATTACACCAAGTCGGACGCGGAGCCGGTCGGCACGCATACCGCTCTGGTTGAAATCAACGGCACTATCGAAGCCGAAGGCCGTGGCTCGGCCGCAGCCGTTATCCCGGCGCTGGATAAGGCATTCGCCGCCGATGATTCGATGGGGGTCATCCTCAAGATCAACAGCCCCGGCGGTAGCCCGGTGCAAGCCGGCATGATCAACGATGAGATCGTGCGTCTGCGCAAGGAATATCCGAAGAAGCCGTTGTATGTCGTGGTGGAAGAAATGTGTGCATCCGGCGGCTATTACATCGCTGCGGCGGCTGACAAGATTTACGTCAACAAGGCCAGCATCGTCGGTTCCATCGGTGTGCTGATGGATGGTTTTGGCTTCACCGGTCTGATGGACAAGGTCGGCGTTGAGCGCCGTCTGCTCACTGCCGGTGAGAACAAAGGCTTCATGGATCCGTTCAGCCCGCAAAACGCCAAGCAAAAGGAATACGCCCAGCAAATGCTGAGCGACATTCATCAGCAATTTATCGATGCTGTACGCAAAGGCCGCGGCCAGCGTTTGAAAGAAACGCCGGAAACTTTCTCCGGCCTGTTCTGGATCGGTTCCAAAGCGGTTGAGATGGGTCTGGCCGATGGTTACGGCACTGTCGACAGCGTGGCGCGTGATGTGATCAAGGCGGAAGATCTGGTCGATTACACCCAGACCGAAGGTTTGCCTGAGCGCGTGCTGAAGAAGTTCGGCGTAGCGGTTGGCAGTGGTGTTGCCAAGTCGATGCTGTCGGGCGGCGCGATTCAGTTGCGGTAGTCAGATCGTCGATAAAAAAAGAAATAAGGCGGCGGCTTCGTCGCCTTTTTTATCGCTGGAGACAATTGAGTAGGAGAGGTGGCGATGCATACACTCAGACATCCGGGAAATCCTATCTCCACCGTCACGCGTATCTTTCGTGCGCTGACCCTTGGTTGGTTACTTGCATCGCTCACCATTGCAACGGCGTGGTCTCAAACGAATACGGCTGTGCAATTTACCCAGCAGGTCGTTGATGTGCCGACGCGTCCCGGTGTGACGCAGCGTTTCCTCTACCTGGTTCCACAGCATCCGGTCGCGACAGTGATTTTGTTTGCCGGCGGGCAGGGCGGTTTGCAGATTTCCACAGAGGGCGCGTTCAAGGGTGGTGGCGGCAACTTCCTCGTGCGTTCGCGTCAGCTGTTTGTCGAGCGAGGGTTTGCGGTTGCCGTTGTGGATGCGCCGTCAGATCGGCAGTCTTTTCCGTTTCTCGGTGGCTTTCGCCAGACTTCTCAGCATGTGGAAGACATGAAAGCCGTCATGGCGTGGCTGCGTCAGCAACAGGTGGCGCAGCCAGCGATTTCCGTATGGCTGATCGGCACCAGCCGGGGGACGCAATCGGCGGCCTTCATCGCGACGCAACTGGATCACACGGAAGGCGGGCCGGACGGGCTGGTGCTGACGTCCACCATTCTGCGCGAGAACAAAGGTGGTCGCGCCGTACCCGACATGCAACTACAAGGGTTGCGTATTCCCGTGCTGGTGGTTCATCACGAACAGGATGGGTGCAAGCTGTGTGCGTTCAGCGACATCCCGCGGCTGATGGATGCGCTTAGTGCGGTCTCGCAAAAGGAGTTGATCAGCGTGCGCGGAGGAACGAGTCAGGGCGACCCCTGCGAAGCCAGGGCTTACCACGGCTATAACGGCATCGAGCAGGATGTAGTGACGCGCATCGCTGACTGGATCACCGCCAGCGTTGGCCGCAGTAGTGATTTTGAGCTGAGGTCGCAATACGGCGACCTTGTGTCAGCGGCGCTTAATCGGCCAGCAGCAAAAACACAGTAGGTTTTTTGTGAAAGTCCGGTGTCTTGCCGGCAGCAATGTCATTCTTCCATTTAGTCGCGGTCTGCGTCTTGATCGCTTCGCTCGCCAGCGTCAGATCAGTCGCTACGCTGATGAGCGTCGTGCCATTGCATGCCGTTGCCAATGCTTCCAGCATGGCGCCGTTGCGATAGGGCGTTTCGATCAGTAACTGAGTTTGCTTTTCCTGACGGGAGCGATCTTCCAATTGTTTGATGCGTTTGGCGCGTTGTGCGGCGTCGGTCGGCAGATAGCCATTGAAAGCAAAGCTCTGGCCGTTCAAACCGCTGCTCATGACTGCCAGCAGCAAGGACGAAGGGCCAACCAGCGGACGAACCTGGATACCGTGCTGATGCGCCAGGCGAACCAGATTGGCGCCGGGATCTGCCACTGCCGGTACGCCGGCTTCCGAAATCAATCCCGCATCTTGTCCCGCCAGTAGCGGCGCGAGCAAGGCCGGCAAGGCTGCCGCTTCGGTGTTGACGTTGAGTTCGGCGATCTTGATTTCTTGCAAGGGTTTTGCCAGCGGATAGTTGGCGTTGATCAGTTTCAGGAAGGCGCGTGTGGTCTTGGCGTTTTCTGCGACAAAATAGTCGAGACGCGCGGCAAGCGCCTGTACTTCGGCTGGCAGGATTGTGGCAAGTACATCACCGTCCGCGGCGTCGACAGGGCCGAGGGTGTTGGGTACGAGATAAAGAATACCGGGCATGTTTAAATCGTTAAAATAAGGGCTGGCGCTATTAGACCTTATTTCACCGTTGACTGCGAGCATGTTTGTGCTGCCTGATGTAGGCAAGGCCCGTATTTGCAGGCTTTTCGGGATGATGAGAAAGTCTTTTGCAATGTGTTGCCAGATTAGTGCGGATGTCATGAAACTGTCATGCTAGGCAACTATTGTGTCAGTTCGTCAGCATTTTTTAAAATTTGCTAAATAATTTCCGGCAATACCCCCGATTGAAAGGGATTGAATGTTTGCAGCAGTAGATCTTGGTTCCAACAGCTTCCGTATGCACATAGGCAAGCATGAGGGTGATTCGATCCGCGTGATCAAGAGCGCGCGCGACCCCATTCGCCTGGCAGCCGGCTTGGACAAGAACGGTAAACTGACCCCGCAGGCCATCGCCGGCGCGGTTGAATCTCTGGCGCGTTTTCGTACGATCTTGCGCGATTACCAGCTGGATGCGGTGCGCGTGGTCGCTACCAATACCTTGCGCGTGGCCAAGAATGCACATGAATTCCTGCCTGATGCCGAGCGTGCCATCGGCTACCCGGTGGAAATCATTTCCGGCGAAGAAGAAGGTCGCCTGATTTATATGGGCGTCGCCGGCGCATTGGCGCTGCCGGACGAAGATCGTCTGGTGATCGATATCGGCGGTGGTTCCACCGAAGTCATTCTTGGTCGTGGCAGCGAGATCAAACGTGTCGAGTCCTTTGGCATCGGTACGGTCAATCAAAGTCAGGCATTTTTTCCTGATGGCGTGATCGATGAAGCTTCCTTTGAACGTGCCATTTTGTCCGCGCGTTCGCATGTCGAAGATGCCGTCGTGCCTTTCGGCGCGCAGCATCGGAGCAAGGTCTACGGCTCGTCCGGCACCATGCGTGCGATTGCGGACACGATTGCCCGCAACGGCATGGGAGACGGACGCGTCACACCCGTCAGCGTCGAAGAGCTGAAGCAGCGCCTGATCGCTTTCGGTCACGCAGGTAATATCGAACTGGCCGGCATGAAGCCCGACCGTGCGTTGGTCATCATGGGTGGCCTGGCGGTGCTGATCGGTTTGATGAAAGAGTTGAATATTGCCGTCATCACACCTGTGGAAGCCGGTCTGCGCATGGGCGTGATGTGGGATTTGCAATTGCGCGCCACGCAGCGCGATCGCCGCGAACAGTCGGTGGATGATTTCAGCCGCCGGTTTCATATCGACGAATTGCGTGCGCGCCAGGTTGCAGAGACAGCACTCGGATTCTTCGAGATGCTCAAGCCGGGCAACGAGGTCTACGCCAAATATCTGAGCTGGAGCGCCTTGTTGCACGAGGCTGGTTTGATCGTGTCGCAAAGCAGCTATCACAAACATTCGTCCTACCTCATCGCCAATGCAGATTTGCCGGGATTTACCACGCGCGAGCAGCGTGTGATGAGTACCTTGATCCTTGGTCAAAAGGGTAATCTGCGCAAATTGGGTGAGGTACTGTCGGATGCTGATTTTGCCAAGGCGGTGTTGGCCTTGCGTCTGGCGGTGATGTTCATGCACTCGCACATCACGCTGGATTGGAACGATATTCGTCTGAAGATGAAAAATCGTATCGACCTCGAAATCAAGCGCGACTGGGTGCGCGATCACCCGACGGTATCGTACTGGATGCAAAAAGAGCAGGAGTGGTGGAGTGGCATCGGCGTCGATTTCTCGATTCGCGTGAATGCCTGATGCATTGATTGTCTGGTTCGCGTTTCACTGGAAATAAAAAATCCCCGCACCTGGCGGGGATTTTTTATTGCAACGTGCACAAACCGAACAGGCTTAGTCCAGCTTGGCAGCGTGTTCGCGCGTTGCGTGGAAGGTGACTTCCGGCCAGCGTTCTTGTGTCAGACGCAGGTTGACACCTGAGGTCGCCAGATACGCCAGATTGCCTGCCGCATCGTGCGCAAGATTGAAACCGGCGGAGGATTTTTCGAAGTCGGCCAGCATCTTCTTGTCGTCGCAGGTCACCCAGCGTGCGCTGCTGATGCTGGTGCCTTCAAACACAGCGTCAACGCCGTATTCGTTGAGCAGACGGCTTGCCACGACTTCAAACTGCAGCACCCCTACCGCGCCGAGAATCAGATCGCTATTGTTGGTCGGTTTGAAGACCTGCACCGCACCTTCTTCGCCGAGCTGCTGCAAGCCCTTGTGCAATTGCTTGATCTTGAGCGGATTGCGAATGCGCGCAACGCGGAAAAAATCCGGTGCGAAGTAGGGGATGCCGGTGAACTGCAGCAATTCACCTTCAGAGAAGCTGTCGCCGATCTGCATGTTGCCGTGATTCGGCAAACCGATGATGTCGCCTGCATAGGCTTCTTCAACCTGTTCACGGCTTGATGCCATGAAGGTCACGACCGACGACACTTTGATTTCACGGTTCAGACGCAGATGTTTGAGTTTCATGCCGCGCTCAAAGCGGCCCGAGCACACGCGCAGGAAGGCGATACGGTCGCGGTGGGCCGGATCCATATTGGCCTGAATCTTGAACACGAAGCCCGAGAACGGTGCTTCGTTCGGTTCCACGCTGCGAACCGTAGCATCGCGTTCACCCGGACCTGGAGCCCAGTCGAGCAGGGCGTTGAGGATTTCGCGTACGCCGAAGTTGTTGATCGCCGAGCCGAAGAACACCGGTGTCTGGATACCGGCAAGGAAGTCTTCCAGCTTGAATGGGTGCGAAGCGCCGTGGACCAGCTCAACTTCCATTTTCAACTGTTCAATCTCCAGCGGGAACATTTCTACCAGCTTGGGATTGTCGATGCCCTTGATGATTTCGACGTTGCCGTCGGCGCGTTCTTCACCCGCCTTGAATAGCATGATCTCATCGCGCAGCAGGTGATACACGCCGCGGAAGTTCTTGCCCATGCCGATCGGCCAGGTCACCGGCGCGCATTGAATCTTCAGCACCGATTCCAGTTCGTCCAGCAGCTCAAGCGGGTCGCGGGTTTCGCGGTCCATCTTGTTCATGAAGGTGATGATGGGTGTGTTGCGCATGCGGCAGACGTTGAGCAGCTTGATGGTCTGTTCTTCCACACCCTTGGCGGCGTCAATCACCATCAACGCCGAGTCGACCGCCGTCAGCACGCGGTAGGTATCTTCCGAGAAGTCCTGGTGGCCTGGGGTGTCGAGCAGGTTGACGACGTGGTCGCGGTATTCGAACTGCATCACCGAGCTGGCCACCGAGATGCCACGCTGCTTTTCGATTTCCATCCAGTCCGAGGTCGCGTGGCGGCCGCTCTTGCGCGCCTTGACGGTACCGGCCAGCTGAATCGCACCCGAGAACAGCAGCAGCTTTTCAGTCAGTGTCGTCTTACCCGCGTCAGGGTGAGAAATAATGCCGAAGGTGCGGCGCCGGGCCACCTCGCGAGCAATCAGCTCAAGCGGGACCTTGCTGCGCGAGCCGGTGTCTTCGTTCGCGGAATCGGAAGTAATGTCTTGCATCGTAAGTCGGTGGGTCGTAAGGCGTTAGCGATGAGAGCCATGAGCGGATTGCGCTGTCAGGGACAGAGCGCGCGGCCGTCGGCATGGATGTGACAGAAACGAAAAAGGGCTGGAAGATCCAACCCTTTGGATAGCGTCCGGTCACGTCTCGGAAGCCGAGATTATAGCGTATTCAGCGCCATATTCGGCCAAGTTCGTCCATCCGCCTGCCTGCATGTTGCAGCAAGGTATTGCTTGCAGGCTACTTGTCGTCGCGGTGATTCTGGCGCTCCGGCCGCTCTTCTCGTTGCGGAGGTTTTTGTTCCGTACGTGGCGCCGATTCATGCCGCTCAGGAGGGCGAGGTGCCGGTGCGTGTACTTCAGGCGTACGCTGGACGTGCTGCTCCGGACGCTCCTGGCGCTGTGCCTGAGCTGGTGGTGGACGATGCTCGACGTTGGGGCGCTCAGGCCGTGCGGCCGCTGGCATCGGCGCTGACGGAGCCGGTGGTGCAGAGGGGGCTGGACGGGCCTGTGGCGCCGGGGGTGCTGCCGTGGCGTGATTCGGGGCTGCGAAGGCGGCTGCCTGCTGAGGGCGATTCGGCGGTTCGCGCCGATCATTATGATTGTCGCGCTCGTTCCGGATCGGGTTGCCTGGATTGCCGGGATTTCCATGCTCGGTTGGATTGAACGCAGGGGGCTGGCCCGGACGTTGTTCCGGGCGCGGTCCTGGGGGTGGCGTATTCGCTACTGCTGAAGCCGGGGCTGGGGCCGCATTCGGACGAGAAACATTACCGACGTCAGGGCGTCGATTGTTCTGACCATTGCGCGGGCTGTGTTGCCATACGACAGGACGGTTGTTTACCGTAACGTTCCTCGTCACATTGTTGGTGACGTTGGTATTGTTGATTGTATTGTTTATGCGTACGTTGTTCACCAGAACGTGATGCTGGTGCCAATCCGGACGGGCGTCGCTATAGACGGAGCGCACGATCCCCGTGCCTGCACCGAACGCTATCCCCACATTGATGGATACGTTGTAGCTGGGTGGCCGATAGCGTGGTGGAGGTGCCCAATATACCGGTGGGCGTTGCGGCCACCACCAACTGCCATAGACGACCGTCGGGTTGTAATAGGGTACATAGATCACCTGCGGATTCACAGGCTCGATCACGATGACCTGATCCTGCTGAAGGATGCGTTGCTGGCTGCTCGATTGCAGGTTGCCGGCAATCTGCGCTTTGACGCGCAGGTTTTGCACGGTATCCATCACATTGGCTTGTTGTGATAGAAAGGCGTCGCCAAGGCGCTGCGTCCAATCCAGTTTGTCATTCATCATCGCCAGTACGGACGGAAACTGCGCCAGCGATTTCACGCTGGGATCCCAGGGCATGGGCGCAATCGCCCGCGCCAGTCCATCGCCTTGCAATCCTGGCCGGCTATCCATAAAGCGGGCGGCTTGCACAACTTCCAGCGGATAGGTGGCCGCCATCAGTACCTGTGCGAGCAGAGAGTCGGGATACAGCGCCACCGGCGCCAGCATCTGATCCAGTTCTTCCTGCGTGAATACGGCAGGAGGGCGATTCATGTCTTGTGCTGAGACCAGCGATATGCCGGATGCCAGCGAAAAAAGTGCTGAAGCAATCCATGCGAGGGTTTTCTTGTTCACGACGATTCTCCAGATTGTGTTGTGCCGGTATGTGGTCAGTTGATGTCCGGTGCAAATGTGCAAAAAACGAAATGTGAAATCCGCGAGACCGCAAATAATGCGAAAAAATTTAAGAACTCAACCCGCAAAGAAATCAAACAGTGACCACGAGACCGGATACGTGTCTTATCTTCAATCAGGGAAACGAAACAAGGTGTAACCAAACTGCAAGGGATGTTTCAGCATTCAACGTAGCGTGCAACGCAGATGGGTATTGGTGTTGGAGCGAATGAGGGGCGCCGGGAATGTCTGACAGAGAATGAGAGGAAGAGCCTCTCATAGGAGAAAAGAAGAAAATTTGAAGAAAAATGTGAAGAAGGTGTTGACCGAATACCCCTATCGGGATATTATCTCGCTTCTCGGAGTGTAGCGCAGCCCGGTAGCGCACCTGGTTTGGGACCAGGGGGTCCAAGGTTCGAATCCTTGTACTCCGACCACACATGAACGGGCTGTCGAAAGACAGCCCGTTTTCATTTCCGAAGACGATTTCAAGTAGTGCTTTTTTTACTTGGCTCCTCTTGATCTGCCCTTAGCTCAACCGGATAGAGCAATGGCCTTCTAAGCCATAGGTTAGGGGTTCGATTCCCTTAGGGCAGGCCACTTCTTCTAAATAGTTTCCAGTTTTTTTACTCGACGCGTTCTGCTGTCCGAGTCTTTTCCTTTTTTGGTTTTTATCGTTTGGATGCTTTTGCGTTGACTCTGCAGTTACGGCAGTTCAATTCGTAATCTTGTCGGTCGGATAGCGAAGCGAATCACGCAACATGTAGCTCATCGGCATGTTCAGCGATTTGCCATCGGGGCCGGCAGGTTGCATGAACCAGCGGTTGTAGAGTTTGAGGAGTTCTCCGTTGGCAGCCAACTTGGCCATTTGTTTGTCGACCATCTTTTTGAACTCAGGATCATCCTTGCGTAACATGATGGCGTATGGCTCGACTGACTGTGAGGTGCCCGTTATGAGCAGCTTGTCCGGATTGTTTGAGGCCGCACGTGCGGAGTACAGCAAGACTTCATCCATGACGAAGGCATCAGCAAGTCCTTGCTCCAGCATCCTTACACATTCCTGATCTGAGTCTTGTTCTGAAATCGCCAGATCGAGACCGCCCAGATTGCTACGTTTGTTGATTACCTCGACTATCGATGTCCCTTTTGTCGTGACGATGCGTTTGTTGCGCAGATCGCCCCATTCCTTGATTCCTGAGCTTGTACGCACCAACATGCGGATGCCTGTAAAGAAGTGGGGGATGGTGAAGGTGACTTTCTTGCGCCGGTCTGCGTTGTTGGTGCTGACGCTGCATTCAAGGTCGGCGCGATTATCAAGTAACGCGCTGAATCGGGTCATCATCGTGACGGGGAAGAATTGAACCTTGAGATTCGGGAGTTTCATTTCCTGCTTGATACCCTGAACTATCTTCAGGCAAATTTCGATCGAGTAGCCGCTGACTTCGCCATCGGGTTCGATGAGGACAAAAGGAGAAAGATTATCGACGACGCCCATGAAGGCGACGACAACTGTTTTGCTCTCCTGGATTTTTTTGAGTGTATCGCTTGCGTTGGCAGAGCAGGTGGCCAGATTGGTCAGCAAGCACCAGGCAAGTATCTTGAGGGGAAAGCGGAGGGATCTGAGTATCGAAGTGAGGTAGCACATTTCAAAAGGCCATTTATCTACGACATCGCCAATTGATCTTAGAGGGCGAATCAGAAATGTTCAAGCCGTACGATGTGCTCTCCGACGCGTGGGGGCGAATAGCGTTTGTACTCGGAAATACTTCGAGGGAAAATGAGTTAAATCAGCTAAATGAGTTGTTTGTCTGCATCAAATACGCAGTAGCGGATTGCGAAAAAGCAATAAAGCCGTGTCACCCTTGAGGTGATCACGGCTTTATTGTTTGCAGTACTGCTATCTGCGAAGTGCCTGTGCGTCGGTGTTTATTGTTACTTAAGCTTGCTTAGCCGCGACCTGTGAGATGACCATTCACGACGCGAACCTGATCGCCGACATGCCAGCCTTCGCCTGATTGTGGGAACGAGCGAATGCTGCCATTTTCCATTCGAACGTCAACGACATAGGTTGTTGTGGTGCGTGTACGCTTTTCCACTTCGTTACCTGCATAGCCGCCAGCACCTGCGCCGGCAACTGTTGCAAGCGTACGGCCGTTGCCGTTACCGATCTGATTGCCCAGAACACCACCTAACACTGCACCGGCGACGATGCCGACGCCGCTGGCCTTGGGCGTGTGTTGGACTGCGCGTACAGCCTGGACTTCACCGCAGCTGGAGCAGCGAGCAACTGCTGCAGGCGCCGATGTGCCGTAGCCGCTGCTTTGTTGAGGTTGTGCGGCGTAGTTTGGTTTCGGTGCTGATGGGGGAACGGGCTGCACATTATTTTGTGCTTGTTGCATTGCCTGTTGCGACTGCGGCGCCGCCGTATCCGACAGAGCTTGTGGCGGCGCATTGTTGCTGCTCGATGTCGGCAGCAGGCCTGTAATGGCAGCGACGCCAACCAGACTAACCAAAGTGACAGCCACTGCTGCCGTGGCGACTAAGGGATGAATGCGGCTGGGTGATTTGACGACTTCCATGATGGACCTCTTTATATTGTTGTGTTGTGGGTGTTGATATGAGGTGATTATGGGGGGCAAAGTTCAGGAAAAAAATGCGAATAGTGTGTCAGTTGTAAATACTTGTAATGCCTTTGTAGGACAAATGGAAACAGCCCGTAGGAGCACGTGAAGTGCGCCACTACGGGCTGCTGATTTCTTGCTGGAGCGACAGGGAAACAGTTGTTTTCCAGGCGTTCCGTTTGAATGGTTTTAGTCTTCGCGGCGCAGGTGAGGGAAGAGAATGACGTCGCGGATGTTGGGCGAGTCGGTAATCAACATCATCAGGCGGTCGATGCCGATGCCGCAACCACCAGCCGGCGGCATGCCGTATTCAAGCGCGCGGATGTAATCGGCGTCGTAATACATGGCCTCTTCATCGCCTGCATCTTTCGCGGCGACTTGCGCCTGAAAGCGCGCGGCCTGGTCTTCGGCATCGTTCAGTTCCGAAAAGCCATTGGCGATTTCGCGGCCGGTGATGAACAGCTCAAAACGCTCGGTGATGCCCGCAACCGTATCGGAGGCGCGTGCCAGCGGCGACACTTCAACCGGGTAATCGATGATGTAGGTCGGTTCCCACAGTTGCGATTCGGCTGTTTCTTCAAACAGCGCCAGTTGCAGCGCGCCGATGCCTGCCTTTGCAAGAGGGGCCTGGTCGGTCTTGACGCCGAACTTCTTGAGTGCGGTGCGCAGGAAGTCGATGTCGTTCAATTGTTCGTCGGTGTATTCCGGTGCGTACTTCTTGATCGCGCCGGTGATGGTCAGGCGCTGGAATGGCTTGGCCAGATCCAGTTCGCGGCCTTGATAGGTCAGCGTGGCCGTGCCATGCGCATCGATCGCGGCCTGGCGAATCACTTGTTCAGTGAAAGTCATCAGCCATTGGTAATCGACATAGGCCGCATAGAATTCCATCATCGTGAATTCAGGGTTGTGACGCGGCGAAACGCCTTCGTTACGGAAGTTGCGGTTGACTTCAAATACACGGTTGAAGCCGCCGACGACCAGACGCTTCAGGTACAGCTCAGGCGCGATGCGCAGGAACATCTGCATGTCCAGCGCATTGTGATGGGTGATGAAAGGCTTGGCTGCTGCGCCGCCGGGAATGGTGTGCAGCATCGGCGTTTCGACTTCCATGAAATCGTTCTTTTCCATGAAGCGGCGGATCGACGACATCGCGGCGGTACGCGCCTTGAAGGTGCGGCGAGTCTCTTCGCTCATGATCAGGTCAACGTAACGCTGGCGGTACTTTGTTTCCTGGTCCGACAGACCGTGGAACTTGTCCGGCAACGGGCGCAGCGACTTGGTGATCAGACGCAGGCTCGTCACCTTGACCGACAATTCGCCGGTCTTGGTCTTGAACAATGTGCCTTCGGCGCCGAGGATGTCGCCCAGATCGTAATGCTTGAACGCGCCGTGCGCTTCCGGGCCGGTCACATCGTTGGTGATGTAGAGCTGCATGCGGCCGTCGGCGCGGGGGCCAGACGAGTCTTGCAGCGTCGCGAACGATGCCTTGCCCATCACGCGCTTCAACATCATGCGGCCGGCGATCGAGACCTTGACCGGATTGGCTTCCAGCGCTTCGTTGTCCAGCTCGCCGTATTGCGCGTGCAATTCAGAGGCTTTGTGCTCAGGACGGAAGTCGTTGGGGAAAGCGACGCCTTGCTCGCGGATCGCATTCAGCTTGGAGCGGCGCTCGGCGATGATGGTGTTTTCATCTACTGGCGGCTGTTGTTGCGCTGGCTGAGCGGCGTTGTCGTTTTGTGTGGTCATGATGTCGAGAATTCGTTAGTAAGCGTGGGAGCAGGAGGCGCTGAAAAGCCGGCTTCAATGATTGCATCCGGCAGCCATGGATGGACGCCGGATGCTAAGGAATCAGACGCCTTGTTTCAGCGAGGCGGCGATAAATCCATCCAGCTCGCCGTCCAGCACTGCCTTGGTGTTGCCCATTTCAAAGTTGGTGCGCAAATCCTTGATGCGCGACTGGTCCAGTACGTAAGAGCGGATCTGGTGGCCCCAGCCGACGTCGGTCTTGGAGTCTTCCAGTTTTTGCTGTTCGCTCATGCGCTTGCGCAGTTCCAGTTCGAACAGCTTGGCGCGCAGCATGTCCCATGCCTCGGCACGGTTGCGGTGCTGGCTGCGGTCGTTCTGGCATTGCACGACGATGCCGCTCGGGCCGTGTGTCAGACGCACCGCCGAGTCGGTTTTGTTGATGTGCTGACCACCCGCGCCGGACGCGCGGTAGGTGTCCACGCGGACATCGGCCGGGTTGATGTCGATCTCGAAAGATTCATCCACTTCCGGATAGACGAACAAGCTCGAGAACGACGTATGGCGGCCGTTGGCGGAGTCGAATGGCGACTTGCGCACGAGGCGGTGCACGCCGGTTTCAGTGCGCAGGAAACCGTAGGCGTATTCGCCCTCGACCTTGATGGTCGCAGTCTTGATGCCGGCAACTTCACCGTCGGACTGTTCCATGATTTCAGCCTTGAAGCCCTTGCGTTCGCAGTAGCGCAGGTATTGGCGCAGCAGCATGGACGCCCAGTCTTGCGCTTCAGTACCGCCGGCGCCGGCCTGGATGTCGATGAAGCAGTTGTTCGGATCCATCGGATTGCTGAACATGCGGCGGAATTCCATGCCTTCGACCAGACCCTTCAGCGTTTCTGCGTCGGCTTCAATGGCGATTAGCGTGTCTTCGTCTTTTTCCTCGCGCGCCATCGCGAACAGGTCGCGCGTGTCGGTGAGGTCGCCGTCAATCTTGATCAGCGTATGGACGATGTTTTCCAGCGATTTTTTTTCTTTGCCGAGATCTTGCGCGCGCTTGGGATCGTTCCAGACTTCCGGATCTTCCAATTCGCCGTTGACCTGGTCGAGTTTCTCTGACTTCACATCGAAGTCAAAGATACCTCCGTAATTCAGCTGCACGCACCGCGAGGTCGTCCAACAGGGATTGGAGGGAATTGAGGCGTTCTGCTTCCATGATTATGTCTTTTGCAAACCAAACCTCGCATTATACAAGACCAGAGCGGGTATTTCCGGTGTCACAAAGAGGTCATTTTCGGCGATTAGCATCACGCGATTCAGTCAGGTCGTTGTCAGATAGTTGCCAAAAAGGAAAAAAGCCATGAAATTCGTCCGTAATATTTCCGAAATCCAACCCAAGCGTCGCGATTTGCTCAAAGCCTTCGCCAGCGCGCCGCTGTTGCCGTTGACCTTGACTGCCTCCGGACTGCTGGCAGGCTGCGCTACTGCTTCCAGCCGCAGCGGTTTTGCTTCCGCGACTTTCAGCAGCATGTCGGCGCCATCGCTGGCGAATCCGGCTGCAATGGCGGTCACGACTGTGCAATCAAGCTTGGACGTCGTATTCAGCAATGGCGCCAAGCAAACCTATCAACTGGCTTATCAGCCGTTTTTCATGACCGGCGACATGGTGCCGGACGGCAAGGGTGGCAAGATGTTGGCCGGCGGCTACTACGACATCAACAATCAGCCGATCATCGATCGCTCGGTTCCGGGCAAGGAGCGCCACTTTTTTTCCGATTGCCCTGACGGCTCGTCGCTGTTGACGATGAAAAACGCACAAGTTGCCGGCGTCAAAGGCAATGCGGTGTTCGCGGTGGTTCAGTTCGAGTACACCACGCGCGACCAGAAGCAGGCCGCCATGTACGGCCAGCTGCCGTCGCCGATCGCCGTGCTGACGCTGGATCAGGATCCGCAGACCGGCAAATTGTCCCTCGTCAAATATCACAACGTCGATACCTCATCGGTAAACGGTCTGTGGATCACCTGTGGCGCCAGCCTGTCGCCGTGGAATACCCATCTGTCGAGCGAAGAATACGAACCCGATGCTGCAGCCATCGCAAGCAACGTGCAATTCCAGGCCTTCAGCAAGAACCTCTTCGGGGATGCCGCCAAGGCCAACCCTTACCACTATGGCCATCTGCCGGAAATCACCGTCCACGCTGACGGCAGCGGCAGCGTGGTCAAGCATTTCTGCCTCGGTCGCATCTCGCATGAACTGGTGCAGGTCATGCCGGACCGCCGCACCGTACTGATGGGCGACGATGCCACCAACGGCGGCTTGTTCATGTTCATCGCCGACCGCGAAGCCGATCTGTCGGCCGGTACGCTGTACGTCGCCAAGTGGACGCAAACCTCAGGTGTCGGCCCCGGCGCCGGTACGTTGAACTGGGTCAAGCTGGGCCACGCCACCAGCAACGAGATCAAGGCGCTGGCCGACAAGCTCAAGGTTGCCGACATCATGGATGTCAAGACCAGCGACCCTCAGGATGCGTCCTATACCAAGATTCCATTCAACGGCAAAACCAACTGGATCAAGCTCAAGCCCGGCATGGAACAAGCCGCAGCCTTCCTCGAAACCCACCGCTACGCTGCGTTCAAAGGCGGCAGCCTCGGCTTTACCAAGATGGAGGGCACCACCGTCAACGCCAAGGACAAGATCGCTTACTCGGCCATGTCCTATGTACAGACCTCCATGCTTGACGGTTCCGGCGGCATCAAGGTGCAAGGTCCAAAGGCTGGTGCGGTGTATGCGCTGAACATGAAGGGCGGTCAGAACGATCTGTCCGGGAGTGCCATCGATAGCGCCTGGGTGCCGGTCGACATGGCGCCGCCTGCAGCCCTCATCGGTGAAGACCTGAAACAGCCTGATGCGCTGGGCAATCTGGCGCATGCCGACAAGATCGCCAATCCGGACAACATCAAGTTCTCTGAAAAACTGCGCACGCTCTTCATCGGCGAAGACAGCGGCATGCACGTCAACAACTTCCTGTGGGCCTACAACGTCGATACCAAACAACTTTCACGCATCCTGTCCTGCCCTGCAGGCGCCGAATCGACCGGCTTGCATGCCGTCGACGAAATCAACGGCTGGACCTATGTTATGAGCAACTTCCAGCATGCCGGCGATTGGGAAAAGCCGCTGCACGACAAGGTCAAGGACACGCTGGATCCGTTGGTGCGCGCCAACTACAAAGACCGCTTCGGCGCCACGGTTGGTTATCTGACCGGGATGCAATTGCCGGTACAGTCCTGATCAGGTGGTTTGATCCGATCAAAAAAGAGAGGCGCAGCCTCTCTTTTTTATTGCCTTGAACGAACGTGTCGTTGGTGGTCTAAGCGGGCATTTTGAGCGCTGCCTCAGCATCGATTGCGGCTGAAATGCGTTCGGCATCTTCTTCGCTTGCCAAGCCGTTTTCCCATTTTGCGACGACCGCCGTCGCGATGGAGTTTCCGACGGCATTCGTTGCCGAGCGCCCCATGTCCAGAAAAGTATCAATGCCGAGAATCATCAACAGGCCGGCCTCAGGCAATCCAAAATGCTGCAAAGTCGCCGCAATCACCACCAGCGACGCGCGCGGCACCCCTGCCATGCCTTTGGAAGTCAGCATCAATATCAGCATCATCGTGATTTGCGTCGATAGCGGCATGTCGATGCCATAGGCTTGCGCGATGAATAGCGTTGCAAAAGTGCAGTAGATCATGGAGCCGTCGAGATTGAATGAATATCCCATTGGCATGACAAAGCCGGAGATCTTGCGTTGCACGCCGAAACGATCAAGTGCATCCAGGATTTTTGGATAGGCCGCTTCTGAGCTGGCGGTGGCGAATGATAATAAGAAAGCCTCTTTGATCAGTCCTAGCAATTTGAAAATACGGCGACGCAAAAAAAGGAAACCTGCGCCGATCAGAAACGCCCACAAGATCGCCAGCGACAGATAAAAATCACGGATGAAGATGGCAAAGCTGAGGAGAATCTCCAGGCCGTTCACAGCGACGGTTGCCGCCATCGCTGCAAAAACGGCGACCGGCGCCATCTTCATCACGTAGCCGGTAATCTTTAGCATGGCATGCGATAGTTCGTCGATGCAATTCAATAGTGTTCTGGCCTTGTCGCCCAGCGTAGCCAGTGCTACGCCGAAGAACATGGAAAACACGACGATTTGCAGAATCTCATTGTGCGCCATTGCTTCAGCAAATGATTTCGGCACGAGGTGAGCGATGAATTCCTTGAGGCTTAGTTGGGAGGTTGCCAGCACTGGTAGTGCACTGTCGGCGCCAGGAAGCGATAGCGACATGCCGACACCGGGTTGCATGAAGTTGGCCATTAGCAGACCCAGCGCAAGTGAAATGAGTGACGCTGTGAAAAACCACAGAAGCGACTTGGCAAAGATGCGGCCGACAGACTTGGCGTCGCCCATGTGCGCAATGCCGACGACCAATGTGGAGAACACCAGCGGGGCGATCAGCATTTTGATCAGCCGCAGAAAAATGTCGGACGGGATGGAGATATATCCCGCAATGACGCTGGCTGAGGCCTTGTCTTGTGCGTTGGAAAAGACCAGATAGCCAGTCAAAATTCCTAGCAGCATAGCGATGAGGATATAAAAAGCAGGGGGTATTTTACGTTTCATGGATACCTTTATGATTGCAGAGGATTGCGGGCGAGGCTTGGCAATGACATCCGAACAAGACCGCTGCTTTGGCGCTTTCAGTATTGCTGCGGATGCGTTGTCGTCACGCGGAGGTGCCGATTGGTAACGGCTGAAGCCAGCGATGCCGGTGATGGTCAAAGTTGGTTGACTATCGGATGCGTACCCGAGGTGCGGGAGGCAGGCATAACAGTTCAAGAGGAGAACGTAAGGTTAGCCAGCTATCCCAGTCAATCGCAAAACTGCGGGAAAAGAGTAAAAATGAAGTTGAGTTAGTTGCGGAGGTCGAATCATCCGTGAAATAGTCATACAAATGCAGAAAAATATCCGGATGTGTGTCTGATCAACGCACCACAGAACTCATTCGGCGTTCGGGTAGTCCTATCGGAATGAAAAAAATGAGACTAAGCACGGCCATTTTGAGCGTTTTGATTTTTTCTCTGTTGAATGCTTGTAGTACGGCGCCCACCAGCCATGGCGAAGTGAAAGGCGCTTCCGCCAGCTCGCGTGAAATGGGGCAGTCCGACACCAATCGCATGGCGACATTGGCCATGCGCGACAATCTGGAAAGTCTCTATCTGCTGATGGACAAGCTCTACAGGCGCAATCCGGCCGAGTGGAAAAAATCCGGCGCCACGCGCGAAGAAGTTGTCAAACGTGTGCGCGAGGCCGTCGAAAAGCGGCAGACCTGGGCCGATCTGCAGGGTAAACACGACATTGCCGCCATGTCGCTGGCCTTGTCGCCTGACTTCAAGGCGGATCGTGTTGCTGCCTTCATCTATGCCACGGCGGATATGATCATTACCGCCCACGGCGGCAAGATCGAATTTTTTCTCATTGACGGCCTCGACGCCCAATATCTCTACAACGCTGCACGTAATATAGAAATCGCGGTTTGGATGCTGACCAATCGTCGCAATACCGCCGGCCAGCCTCTGCTGCTGTCGGACGAAATCAACGCGACCGAGCGTAATCTCAGCTTTGAACGTGAGTTCGGCAAGATTGTCGGCCGTCTGGATTTGCTGGCAGAGTTCATTACTGAAAAATATCGCCGTGCCGGCATCAGTTACGTACAGAACTTGTTGGGTGGATCGTTCCTGCAATTCTTGCCGGTACGCTGACCGGGTCAGATCTGTTGATTTGCCGGTCTCTGATCGGCAACCACAAGTCAGCAGGCATCTGACGCATATCGATATGCGAAAAAATTTGTTTCGTATTTAACTGCCAGCCTCGACACTTCCGCTCACTGAAATTTGCTGAAAGCTTTGCCATGACCCATTGGACCCTGGATAGCATCCACGCCGCGTTGCCGGCCATTGAACAAGAGCTGGCGCGCACCGCTGCCGAGCGTGACAAAGCCGGCGGCCATGCTGCCGAACAAAAGGAGTTGTTACGCCAGAACGGCTTGCTGCTGCTGGTTGTGCCAAAAGAATACGGCGGCATCGGTGCATCGTGGAGCGAGACACTTGCCATCGTGCGCCGCATCGCGCGTGTCGACAGCGCCATGGCGCATTTGCTGGCATTTCAAACCTTGCAATTATCAGGTGTGTTGTCGTACGGCTCCGATGAGCAGCGGGCGCTCTATCTGCGTGAAACGGTCGCCCTGAACCACTGGTGGGGCAATTCCGCCAATCCTGCCGATCCACGTCTGATGGCGACTGAAAAGGACGGCGGCCTGATTTTGCAAGGCATCAAGGGTTTCTGCTCCGGCACGCTCGGCTCGCATCGTCTGCTCACCACGGCCTTGCATCAACCCAGCGGCAAGATTCTCATTGCGGTACTGCCGACCGCGCGCGAAGGCATCACCGTCCATGACGACTGGGATCCGATCGGCCAGCGCCAGACCGATAGCACCTCGGTCAGTTATGAGCAGGTGCGGCTGGAATGGAGTGAAGTTCTGTTTCGACCGGACGCTGTTTCAACGCCTTTCCTGACGTTGCGCGGTGTGGTGGCGCAATTGATTCTGGTGAATCTTTACCTCGGGATGGCAGAAGGTGCATTCGAGCACGCGCGGGATTACACCCTCAACCAGGGCCGGCCGTGGTTTGCCGCCGGCGTACAGCGTGCTGCAGACGATCCTTATGTGATCCATCGTTACGCCGAGATGCATTTGCAGATTCGCGCTGCAAGAGCGTTGGCGGATGAGGCGGGTGTAGAGCTGGACAAGGTCTGGCGTATCGGCCCCGAGCTGGTCGCCGAACAGCGCGGCAGGGCGGCGTTGGCGGTAGCCGAAGCCAAGGTGCTGGCGCATCGGACGGCACTTGCGGTAGGGCAGGACGTATTCGATGTTTGCGGCGCCCGTGCGACCAAGGCAACACTGGGGCTGGATCGGTTCTGGCGCAATGCGCGCACCCACACTTTGCATGATCCCATCGACTACAAGCTGCGCGACGTTGGCCGCTACGCACTCGAACATGTCTTGCCTGAGCCGACGCTATATTCCTGAGTTTCCTGAGTAGCTGAAAGAAAGCCGATTTCTCTGCATATCTTGATGGCTGAATATGTCCGGTTGATGTCCTCAGCGAACGTGGATGGATAGCCTGAGATGAGATACCATGATTTCCTCGCGTTTCATTCATAGAGGGCGTCATGGTGCAAGCAGAGGTACGACAAGCAACTATTCCCGTTTATTTCTTGCTGCGAGAATCCGCGCTGACGCTTGACCTGATTGGTCCGGCGGAGGTGTTGCGTTACGCGAATCGGTTCGCTGAAAAATCCGGCTGCCCACCGTACTTTGATCTGCACTTCATCAGTGCCCATCGAGAAGTCGCAACTTCGGTTGGGCTGACGCTGACCGGCATTGAGACACTGCCGCAAAGCTTGCCCGACGATGCCATGCTGATTCTGAGCGGTTGTATCGATAAGGACGACGACTTCGGCAATTCCGCTGACCAGATAGCGGTGCGCTGGTTGCAGCAACATTATCGTCCACATCACCGGCTTGTCTGCATCTGTACGGGGGCGTTACTGGCGGCGTATGCGGGTTTTCTGGATAGGCGCAAATGCACCACCCACCACAGCCACATCAATGAATTGCGCGGTTTTGCACCGCGGGCAGACGTGCTGGAAAACCGCATCTTCGTCGAAGACGGCACCATCTACACCAGCGCAGGCGTGACAACCGGCATCGACCTGGCGCTGCACATCGTTGCGCAGATCGCCGGCCACGCTTGCAGTGCCTCGGTGGCGCGCTCGCTGGTGGTCTACTTGCGGCGCACCGGCAGCGATCCGCAATTGTCGCCGTGGCTGACGGCACGCAATCATATTCACCCTGCAGTACATCGCGTGCAGAACGCAGTGATCAAGGATCCGGCGCAGGACTGGAACGTAGCGCAACTGGCCGACATCGCCTGCACCAGCGAACGCCATCTGACACGGTTGTTTCGCGAACACACCGGGGATAGCCTGATCGACTACATTCATCGCATTCGCATTGCGCTGGCACGCGATCTGCTGGCGCAATCCCCTCTGGACATTGAGCGTGTCGCGGAAAAATCCGGCTTCCATTCGGGCCGTCAATTGCGGCGCGTATGGAAGAAGTTCGAGGCGCATTCACCGTCGGCGCACCGCGAGTTGGCGGGCGCGCAAGTCAGCTAGCAGAGTGGTGAGCAGGAGGAGAAGGTGAGTGGCTCGCGGTGACCGTCGCCTGACGATCACCGGCCATGATTGCGATGGCAATAAGGGACTTGAGTCTTATTCGTAAGCGTTAGCCAGCTTGTCCGGCAGCGGCACGTTGAGCCACTTCTTGACCAGCGCGTTGAGCTCACCGGATTTCTTCGCCTTGGTCAGGATGTCGTTGACCTTGGCTTGCAGAGCCGGCTCGCCCTTGTTCAACCCGACCACGCAGCGCGACTCCTGGATGACGTACTTGAAGACCGGTTTGTGCGATGGATCTTTCTCACCCAAAGTAATGGCCACGAAGTCGCCGGTGCCGATCAGCTTGACCTGTCCGGAAACATAGGCCGAGATCAGCGTGTTGTTGTCTTCATAGCGCTTGATAGTGGCGCTTGGCGGCACCGAGGCGGTCAGCTGGATATCTTCAAACGTGCCACGCGCTACGCCGACGACTTGCGACGCGAGGTCGGCAGGGCCGCTGACCTTGATCTCGGCGGCACCGAACACGCTATTGTTGAACGGTGCATACGGTTGCGAAAAGTCCAATACCTTGTCGCGTTCCGCATTGCGTCCCAGTGTCGAAATTACCAGCTCTACCTTGTGCGTCTGCAGATAAGGAATGCGATTGGCGCTCGCGACCGGCACCAGTTCCACTTTTACGCCCATGCCCTTGGCAATCAGCTTGGAGACATCAATGTCCAGGCCTTGCAGCTGCATTTCCGAATTGACCGAGCCGTAAGGTTGAAAGTCCTGGGGTACGGCGATGCGAATCGTGCCGGACTTTGCGATATCCGCCAAGGCATCGGCGTTGGCGTTTGATGTCGTCAATGCAATGATCATCAATACAGCGGCAGAACAGGGTGCCAGGAATTTCGTGAATTTCATTTTCTCTCCCAATTAAACGTGTTGGACGTACATTGCTTAAGTGACGTGTATGACGGGCAGCTAAAAAATATCTTGATTTTTGCTGACGGCAGCGACACATCAAGAGGTTTCATGTGGACCTGCAGATGATCAGATCAAGCACCGAAACCTTCCCTTGGAGTATATGTTGAATTCCTCGGAAAACCTTATGAATACTGGGATAAATGGGAATTGGCGATGCACTGTTTTAAACGGTTTTTATGTTTTTTGCGTTCCATGCCGGTGCATTTCAAGAGGGGCGTGCGATTGCTCCGCATCATTTTCATGCAGGCTTAATTTGCCGGTGAAATGCGAGATATCGATGCGGGTGATTTAGCCGCGTTTGCTGAATCACTGATTTTGATTGGTACTGGGGGAGATGGTCGGCCGCGTCGCAAGACGCGTGAGACTGAAGCAACGAAGCATGCTTGTACGACAGAGGTACAGTTGATTTTTACCAGTTTTGCAGTTGCTCTCGTACCCACGGCAGTTTTTCGTAGACAGCTTGCCGGGCGTCGTGTTCGCTGGCGTAACGCGTCTTTGAATAGTCCGTCACCAGCGTCCACTTTCCTTCGTCTTCCGGATCTTTGCGGAAGGTCTTGAAGGTGAATATGCCGTCATCATGCTTTGAAATATCGACGCAATGCATCCCGGTTTCATCTTCGATGCTGAGAATGACGGCTTTGTTCATGGCGCTTGCCTTGATCGCTCAGACGCAGGTTTCGCTGCTGCCGGCGATTACATAGCAACCCCGGCCTTTGCTCTTGGCGTCGTACATGGCTTTGTCGGCAGCCTGTAACAACAGATCCGGGTCGCAATCGCTGTCACAGACGGCGATGCCGATGGAAACGCCTAATTGATAGTCACCTTGTGACAGTTTCAGTGGTTCGGCGACGACGTTGATGCATTTCTCGGCCAGCGTACGCGCGCCATGCGTCAGCGGCATCCCCAGATCCGTTGCCAGCAGTACGAACTCATCGCCGCCGACACGTGCGAGCGTGTCGCTGCCGCGTGCCACGTTCAAGAGCCGTTGGGTGATTTCCTGTAATACCTGATCACCGGCTTTATGGCCCAGCGTGTCATTAATCGGTTTGAATCCGTCCAGATCGAGGAACAGTAACGCTACGCCAGTGCGGTGGCGCTGGGCGTGTGCAATTGCTTGCTGCATGCGATCGGCCAGCATGACGCGGTTGGGCAGGCCGGTGAGGGTGTCGTGATGCGCCTGATGCTGTAGTTCTGCCTGATGCACTTTGAGCCGGGACAGCAAGCGGTTGAATGCCATCGTCAAATGACCGACTTCGTCTGCGCGCGCCACCGGCAATGGCGTCAGTGGCAAGTCGCCGCGCGTCATCCGCTCCGCCTGGTCGGCCGCGTGTCGTAACGGTTGGAAGAACCACACCACCACCAGAATGATCAGCAAGAAAATCACCAGCGCCTGCGCCACACCGCCGCGCAAGATGAAGGCCTGAACGTGTTCTACCGTCGGCAAGGCTGCCGAGACCGGCAGGCCCACAGCGACAAACCAGCCCGTGCTCGGTACGGCTGCGATAGCCTTGATTTCTTCGACGGTGCCATTGCTGCCGATGCCAGTGCCACGATAACCGGCGACGGCTTTGTCGAGGATAGGATCAACGCCGACCTGAGGCAATTGTTTGAGCACAGCGGCCGGATCGTTGGAGGCGACGATCAGTCGACGGGCAGGGGATACCAGAATGAAGCTACCGGATTTGCCGAGCCGGGCCTGTTGCAGGTGATCCAGGAAACCCGAAGCAGCCAGTCCCGCAGTGCCTCCCAGAATGCCGATGAGTTTGCCGGTATTGTCCCGCAACGGTGCCATCATCGGGATGATGGCTTCTTTCGACCTTGCGCTGAACAAGGGTTCGCCGATGATGAATTTACCGCCCTTGGCCAGATGGAAATCAGGAAAACCACTGACGGATGCACCGGTACGTCCAACGGTGGCGGGATAGTCGATCACAATGAGGCCGTCGACGTCAGCGATAAACAGGCCTTGCGAAAACAGCGGCTGCAACTCTTGCCGGTCGCGCAACCACTCGCGCAGTTTTTCCGGTTGCGACATCAAGTCGGGCGGCAGTGATGCCGCCAGTTGCTCAAGGTAATGGCGGCGTTCCAGGATGCGATGGTTGATATCTTGCGCCAGATAGCTGGCGATTGTGCTTTGCTGCTCGGCGGCAACATCGGTAAGGTCGTTGTGCAAAAAATCCGTCAGAACGTAGTAGCGCGCAATGCCGCTGGCGAGGACGACGAGGGTGCCGAAAAGCACAAGGCGAGTGACGAGACTATTGGCGAAGCGTTTGAAGTTCATTGCGGTGACGGGGATGTTGTTGTTATTTCGCGTTGATGAGCGGCTTCGCTAATACGGTCGCGGACGACACGGATAGCTTGCTTGAGTGCATAGACATCGCCGTAATAGCGCTGCGGGATATCGATCTGGTTGGCATTGGAGTCGATCTCTTCGATTTCGTTGTGCCATTCGGTCAGTTTTTCTTCTGAGGGAGCATCCGTATTCCAGATCTCTTCTTCCAGCAAATGGATTTCCTTGTACCACACTACCAGCCGTTTTTTCATACTGGCTTCGTAGATACGCGGCACGGCCTGAATCAGACCGAACAGCACGGCGATGAAAGGCAGCAATATCGTGAAGCGGCGTTCAATGAAATTGGCCAGCCAGAATGGCAGATAGCGTTGCAGGAAAGGGCGCCCGGATTTGAAATAACGGCGCGTCTCGTCGGAGATGGCGAAGTCTTCGATGTTCTGGTTGGGGAAATAATTGCGCGGCGTAAAAAAGTCAGGCGAGTTATGGATCACGTTGGCGGCGTCGAGCAGCAAATAGGCTAACGCCGGGTGCAGACTCTCTTTGGATACCAACATGGCAGTGGCGGCCAGCAGCGTGACGTCATGCGAGGGTTTGTCGTTGATGAGGCTGGTGGCGCCGCGTGGATAGGTGATCTTTGACAGCGATGGAAATTTTTGCACCAGCGCATCCGCTTGCGAAAAGCTCATCAGCTTGATGCCGCTGTTGAGCAGGGTATGGATCAGCTCACTATCGGCACGGCCGATGAAGAAGGCGGCATCGATCTTATTGTTGAGCAGTTGTTCGTAAGCCGTGCTTCCGTTCAATTCCTCCAGCGTGGAGTTGTTGGTGGTGATGCCGTTTTCCGTCAGAAGGTTGTTGGCCACAATGCGCAAGCCGCTGCCGGGCAGCCCCAGCGAGATGCGTTTTCCGCGCAATTGCGACAGGCGGTCATACGTCGCTGTGCCTTGGTAGAACACCCAGATCGGCTCATACGAAATGGCGGCGATGGTCTGGATGCCGGGGGCTTGCTCGCTGTTGCCGGTGCCGGACTGGATGAAGCCGACTTGGAATTCGTTGTCTTCTTCGCGCAGGCGCTGGAAGTTTTCAACCGAACCGGAAGAGGGGCGAATGTCGAGCGTAATGCCGTCGCGCTTGAGGATCTGCGCGTAACGCTCGGCGTAGTTGTAGTAGATGCCGCCCGGTGCGCCGGCGGTCACGACGATTTTGCCTTGCGTGGCCGGCTTGAGCATGGCCAGCACCGTCCAGCACACCGCCAGCAACACCAGCGAAGCAATCAGCATGAGCCGGCGCAGGCGCTGCGGCGTCATCGGCGGCTTCTGAATGCGGTGAAGCGGAAGAGGTGTCTTGGGCATGGATCGCTACTGGTTCGCCTGCGCTACTAGTGCTATTTGTTGGTGCCCCATGCCTGCGGGCGTTTTGTTTGTGCTTCCGTTTTTGCTTGCTCGTCCGTTCCGGCTATGGCGTGCTTGCTGTCAATTTGCTGACGACAAACAAGCCTGCAGGTGAATGGCTAAGCAGGTTCAGCGTGTTCCACCATCAACTGTACCTTGGTTGTACCGTTATATTCGTTGGCATCCAATCTAAAAGCAACTGTTGCGTAATCCGGCAAGGCATCCGCGTGGCCGAACCAGATCGCATCGTATTTCTGCCCGTCTTTTTCCAGCAGTAGTTTAAGGTGCTTTTCCTTCAGGATGCGCTGGTTCAGTACCCGGAAGCGATCGCAGAACACCGGTGGTGCAAAGCCCTGGCCCCAGACCTGGTCGTCCATCAGGCTGATGAAATTGACGGAGTAATAGGCGTCTTCCAGTGTGCCGTCGGTTTCCACTACGCGCTCAAGCTGGTTCTGGCTTAACCAATCTTTACCCACTTCTTCGAAGGCATGAGAAAAAGCGTCGAAGGCTTCCGCATGGATCGTCAAGCCGGCCGCCATCGCATGGCCGCCGAATTTGGTGATGACGGACGGCGCGTGCTTGGAGACCAGATCCAATGCATCGCGCAGGTGGAAGCCGGCGATCGAACGGCCGGATCCCTTGATCAAACCTTCGTCGCCGGGAGCAAAGGTGATGGTCGGGCGATAGAACTTGTCCTTCAGGCGCGAAGCCACAATACCGATCACACCCTGATGCCACGAGGCGTCGAACACGCTGATGGTGCGCCGGTCTTGCGGGTTGAAGTCATCCAGCAGCAGCAATGCCGTGTCCTGCATGCCGGCTTCGATGTCGCGGCGTTCGCGGTTGATGGCGTCCAGCTGTTGAGCGATGGCCCAGGCACGGCCTTCATCATCGGTGGTGAGACATTCGATACCGAGCGCCATGTCGGCCAGACGGCCGGCAGCATTCAGGCGTGGGCCGACAGCGAAGCCGAGGTCAAAAGGCGTGGCACGACGGGCTTCGCGGCCGGCGGCGCGAAACAGGGCGGCAATGCCGGGATGCATGCGGCCGGCGCGCATGCGCTTCAATCCCTGCGCCACGAGAATACGATTATTGGCGTCGAGCTTGACGACGTCCGCGACCGTACCCAATGCGACCAGATCAAGCAAAGAATCGAGTTTGGGCTGGGTTTGCGCATCGAAGATGCCGCGTTTGCGCATCTCCGCGCGCAAGGCCAGCAGCACGTAAAACATCACGCCGACGCCCGCCAGATTTTTACTGGGGAAGCCACAGGCAGGCTGGTTCGGGTTCACGATCACGCGCGCGTCGGGCAGGCTGTCGCCGGGCAAATGGTGATCTGTGACGACGACATCGATGCCACGCGCCTTGGCAGCGGCAACGCCGTCGATACTGGCGATGCCGTTGTCGACGGTAACGATGATGTCAGGAGATTTTTCGCGGATGGTCAGTTCGACGATTTCCGGCGTCAGGCCGTAGCCGTATTCAAAGCGGTTGGGGACGATGTAATCGACTTGCGCGCCGAGGCTGCGCAAGCCGCGCAGGCCGACGGCGCAGGCAGTCGCGCCGTCGCAATCGTAGTCGGCGACGATCACCATTTTCTTGTTGGCAGCGATGGCGTCGGCCAGGTAAACAGCGGCAGCATCGATATGCAGCAAGCCGGAAGGCGCAATCAAAGCGCCTAGTTCGCTCGACAGATCTTTGGCGTTGAGCAGGCCGCGGGCCGCGTAGACGCGGGCCAGTACGGGATGAATGCCACTGTGGATCAGATCGTCGACATGGCGTTGGTCGTAGGAGCGGGTGGTGATGCGGATCATGTTTTAACTTTACGAAGCCAGTTTGCTCAACGAGGGCTTAATCCAGAACCCCCAGAATTTGTGCAATGATGAGGCGGTGGCCGTCAGGTGCAGCAGCTTGTCCTGCCCGGTCAGAATCAGCGAGAGGCTCTCCAGCCGTTTCTCGCGCAAGGCTTGCAGCAGGGGCGCAAACCAGGCTGCGTCGAGTGCTTCCACGCGGTGTAGCCAGACACCCCATTCATTGGCCAGGCCGGCTTCCAGCAAATCATCCAGCATCAGCAGACCACGCTCGGCAGGTGCGGCCAGAATGGCCTCGGCGGTGACATTGGATGGTTGAGATTCTTTTACCGTCAATGTTTCTGCCAAAGCCTGCGGCCAGCCGTTCAGATTGAAAGCAGTTTGATATACAGACGTGGCCGGTTTTGCTGAATTTGCAGTTGCGTCGGCACCGCCCCAGATCCATAAGGAATTGACGGCCTTCTTGCCGCGCATTTCGCGCTCTTCATTCAGGGACTCGGAGAACCACTGCATCTGCACTTCGTTTTGCAGCTTGCGCCAGGCCAGTTCGCCCGGGCCTTCCGGCATCCAGATGTCGATGTTGCGACCGCTGGCCGCTTGCGGTGAAGACGTCCGCAAACCGGCCCAATCGTCTGCGCGCATCATCCAGGTGGCGGCGTCGACGTAGATCAGGGTGCGGCCGATTTCCTCAAATAGCGGAAAAGCCGATTGAAACAGACGGCGAGAATGCGCCTCGTCCAGTTCCAGCTGACCGATGTCGGTCAGCACCAGATGATCGCGGGCGACGTGAATGTGGGCAGGTTGCAGCACAAACCAATGACCTTCCATTGCTTGCTGGCCATGCGAGCGCAAAATCGCTGCCGAAGCTGGAGGGCTGTTGCTTGGCTCGTCTTTGCCTTCGGCGGATGTCAGGCCGAATTGGCGGCTGATCCAATGCTCATGCGGCAGAGCGCGTGAAAACGGATCGAGATGCTGCAGGGGATGACTATTCTTGCTGCGCGCCAACAAAATGGCGAGCGCCGGGGCTTTGCACTGGCGCGTCAGGTCGCGCGCCAACTCGGCTTGCGGCAGGCCGAAAGGGATGAGGATATCGAGATGATTCATGCCGCGATTGTAGGCGAAAACCTTTCTTCCAGTCTAAATACCCAGAGGGAAAGCGCCTCTTTGCGGCAAGAGGTAAACGTGAATTAACGTCGGCGGTAAAACTAAGTCCGTGTTTTGCGATCTGAGTTGGCGACCCGGAACGCGGTACAGACCCTAAACGACAACAGTGAAAGATACCGGAGAGTGTGGCAAACTGGCGCATTGTCGTTCGGCATCGTTTTTACCGTGTTTTCCTCGGTTTTCTTGCGAACTTCCCCGTTTTGCATCGTTGTTGCCGCCGTTCCGGCAATTCTCCTTCGTGAAAAGTGAGCCCAGGTTTGAGTCTGATTAAAAATTTACCCTTCGAATGGCTGGTCGGCATTCGTTACACGCGAGCCGGAAAGCGTAGCGGCCGCAATAGTTTCATCTCCTTTATTTCCCTGATTTCCATGGCCGGCATCGCTCTTGGCGTTGCTGCGCTGATCGTTGTGCTGTCGGTGATGAACGGTTTTCAGAAAGAGGTGCGCGACCGCATGCTGTCGGTGCTATCGCATATCGAAGTGTTTGATGCGTCCGGCGCCATGCAGGACTGGCAGTCGGTCGCCAAGCAGACCTTTCAGAACAAGGAAGTCATCGGCGCCGCACCGTATGTGGCGGCGCAAGCCATGATGACGCGTGACGACAATGTGCGTGGTGTCGTCATTCGCGGCGTGCTGCCGTCGGAAGAGCCCAAGGTGTCGGATGTCGCGGGTCAGGTCAAGCAAGGCAAGTTTTCGGATCTCAAGCCGGGGGAATTCAATATCGTGCTCGGTGGCGAGCTGGCGCGCAGCCTGCGCGTCGGTCTTGGCGATAAGGTCACGCTGATCGCACCGCAGGGGCAGGTGACGCCGGCCGGCGTACTGCCGCGGCTGAAGCAGTTCACCGTGGTCGGTATCTTTGAAGCGGGGCATTACGAGTTCGATTCGTCGCTGGCGTTTATTCAGATCGAGGATGCGGAACGGCTGTTCCGTCTTGATGCGCCTTCCGGCGTGCGCCTGCGCATCAAGGACATGCTGCAGGCACCGCAGGTGACGTATGAGCTGTCGAAGACGCTCAACGGCAATCTGTATCTGCGCGACTGGTCGCAGCAAAACAGCAACTGGTTCGCGGCGGTAAAGACTGAGAAGCGCATGATGTTCATCATCCTGACGCTGATCATTGCGGTGGCGGCATTCAATCTGGTGTCGACGCTGGTAATGACAGTGACCGATAAACAGGCCGATATCGCCATCCTTCGCACGCTGGGCGCATCGCCTGGGTCGATCATGAAGATCTTCGTTATTCAGGGCGCGCTGGTCGGGTTGATCGGCACCGGCCTTGGCGTCGGTTTCGGTGTGCTGGTGGCGCTGAACATCGACGTGATCGTGCCATTCATTGAGCGCTTGCTGCACGTGCAGTTCTTGCCCAAGAGTATTTACGTGATTTCTGAATTGCCGTCCGACCTGATCTGGTCGGATGTGTGGACCATAGGTGGCGTAGCGTTAGTGCTGGCCTTCCTGGCGACGTTGTACCCAAGCTGGGCGGCAGCGCGCGTCAAACCGGCGGAGGCCCTGCGTTATGAATAATCCCATTACCAACAACGAAAATAATCAGATCGTGCTGTCCAGCCGCGGTCTGGGCAAGACTTTTACCCAAGGCAAATACTCGGTCAACGTGCTCAATGGTGTCGATATCGACGTCAAGGCGGGTGAGCAGGTTGCCATCGTCGGTGCTTCAGGCTCCGGTAAGTCGACGCTGTTGCATTTGCTGGGTGGCCTCGACACGCCGACCGGCGGTACTGTCAGCCTGCAAGGCAAGGATTTTGCCAGCCTGGGAGAAGCAGCGCGCGGCAACCTGCGTAATGTGGCGCTGGGTTTTGTCTACCAGTTCCATCATCTGCTGCCGGAGTTTTCTGCCTTGGACAACGTCGCCATGCCGCTGATGATTCGCCGCATCAAGCGCGATCAGGCGCAGGAGCAGGCGCGTGAAATTCTCGCCCGCGTCGGCTTGGAAAACCGTGTCCGCCACGTCCCGGGCGAACTGTCCGGCGGTGAGCGTCAACGTGTCGCCCTGGCGCGCGCGCTGGTCACCAAGCCGGCATGCGTGCTGGCTGACGAACCAACCGGCAACCTGGATCGCTCGACTGCCGACAAGACTTTTGAATTGATGATTGAGTTGTCACAAACCTTGGGTACAGCTTTTGTGATCGTCACGCATGACATCGAACTGGCGCGTCGCTGCGGCCGCGTGTTGCGATTGTCTGAAAATGGCTTGCAACTCTGGGAATAGGAGATCGTTTTGAATAAGAAAAATATTGGGAAAATTCTTATCGTGAGCATGCTATTGCTTAGTTCGCTCGCGCAAGCAAAGGAGACGCTGAGGGTACAGGTTCCCGCGGTGTTTGACGAACAGACGCCGATTGAGCCGAGTGTTAAAGCAGAGTGTGCGGTCGACCGAATCCTGGGCAATCACGTTTTCCAGAAGGTAGCCGACAAATATCCGGGTACCTTGCAAGTGACGGATCCCGCCAAGATGGAAAAGGGCAAGGTTCTGAAGCTGACGGTGTTGAGTGTGCAAGGTATTGGTGGCGGTGGCTGGACCGGACCCAAGGCGGTCACAGTGCGCGCCGATCTGGTACAGGATGGCGAAGTCGTGCAGACCGTGGTCAAGCGTGAGCATTCGCGCGGTGGCGTATTTGGCGGCATGCGTGGAACCTGCTCGATTCTCGAAATCGTGGCAGAGTCGCTGGGTCGCCAGATCGCCACTTGGCTGGTCAATCAGGACAGCAGTGGTTCGACCGTGCAGTCTGTGCCGGCAGCAAAAATCGACCAAAGCGTGCAAACTAAGCAAATAACTGAAGCGACAGACGACGTAAAACCGAAGTCCGAAGCAAAGCCGGAATAACCCGCGCCGAGCGAACGGTTGATTCGCGCGGTGTTTTAAAACTGTTTAACCTTTTGACGTACTGAGATCATCATGAATACCCGACAATGGCTAGAAAAGCTGGTCGCCTTTGACACCACCAGCCGCAACTCCAATCTCGAACTGATCACTACTGTGCGCGACAGTTTGCAGGCGCAGGGCATTACGCCTTGGTTTGCGCATAACAAGGAGCGCACCAAGGCCAATCTGTTCGCCACGCTGCCGGCCACGCAAGGCCCGGAAGCGGGCAATACCCAAGGCGGTATCGTGTTGTCGGGTCACACCGACGTGGTGCCGGTCGACGGCCAGAATTGGGATAGCGATCCTTTCAAGCTGACCGAACGCGATGGCCTCCTGTACGGGCGCGGCAGCTGCGACATGAAGGGCTATATCGCTGCTTCGCTGGCGCTGGTGCCGGAATTCCTTGCCATGCCGCGCACCAAGCCGCTGCATCTGGCGTTTTCCTACGATGAAGAAATCGGCTGTGCAGGTGCACCGTCGATGCTGGCCGAGTTGCAGGAGCGCGGCATTCATCCGGAAGGCTGTGTCGTCGGCGAACCGACCAATATGCAAGTGGTGGTGGCGCACAAAGGTATCAATGTTTACTCGTGCAGCGTACACGGCAAGTCCGCACATTCTTCCTTGACGCCGCAGGGTTGCAACGCCATCGAATACGCCGCTCGCTTGATTTGCACCATCCGCGATTTTGCCGATGCGTATAAAGCCAACGGCCCTTACGATACGATGTATGACGTACCGTTTTCGACTATGACGACGAATCAGATTCGTGGTGGTATTGCGATCAACACGATTCCCAATTTGTGTGAATTTACCTACGAGTTCCGCAATCTGCCCGGCATGTCGCCGGAAAAGATTCAGGAACAGATCACGCATTACGTGCGCGATCACTTGCTGCCGAAGATGCAAGCCGAATATCCGGAAGCTAAAATCGATATCGGCGTCATCGCTGCCAGCCCGGCGCTGGAAACAGCGGAGCAGGAAGCCATCACGGCGCTGGTGCGCGCACTGACGCAGGACAACGAAAAGCGCAAGGTGGCCTATGCGACGGAAGCAGGCTTGTTCCAGCGCATTGGCATCCCGACCATCGTATGCGGCCCCGGCGATATCATCCAGGCGCACAAGCCGAATGAGTTCGTCGCGATTGCACAGCTGGAGCGTTGCGAAGAATTCCTGCGCAAGCTGGGTCGTTCGATGCAGTTGGCTTAAGCACTGAATGAAGCCTTCAGTCTGAGGCCTGAGCATAAACACAAAGCTCGGGGCCCGGACTGACAATCGATGCAAAAGATGACGGGTCTGTTTTTCAGGCCCGTCTTCGTTGATAATTGCGTGAATGACAGCGCTGAGGGGGAAGTGATAACTATCCCAACCTGAACGCGGCCATCGCATCTATCCCCTGATCTATATTGTGACCTGCCATGTGGATCGACACACACTGCCATCTTGATGCCGGTGAATTTGCCGGCGAAGAACTTGCTGTCGCCGATGAGGCGGCCGGGCAGGGCGTTGGCATGATCGTTGTGCCGGCGGTAGCAACATTCAATTTTCAGACGGTTGCCCAATTGGCGGCTCAGCGCACCAATTGCGTCTATGCACTGGGGATTCACCCGCTCTATGTTCCCAAGGCTGAAGAAAGCGATTTGACGCTCCTGCGCCAGGCGATTGAAGCGGCCTTGGCGGATAAGCGCTTTGTCGCCATCGGTGAAATCGGCCTCGACTTCTTCGTCCCCGAATTAAAAGAGGGCGCCTTGCGCGACAAGCAGGAGCACTTCTACAGCGAACAGCTCAAGCTGGCGCGTGAATACTCCTTGCCGGTGCTGCTGCACGTGCGGCGCTCGCAAGACATCATCCTCAAATACCTGCGCCGCATTGAAGTGCCCGGCGGCATCGCGCATGCTTTCAATGGCAGCCATCAGCAGGCGCAGACATTTATCGAACTGGGCTTCAAGCTGGGATTCGGCGGTGCGATGACGTTTCCGCGTTCGCTGCAGATCCGCCGCCTGGCTGCCGAGATGCCGCTGGAAGCCATCGTGCTGGAAACCGACGCGCCGGATATTTCTCCAGCCTGGCTCCATCCGACTCGCAATACGCCGAATCAGATCCCGCGTATCGGTGAGGTGCTGGCAGCATTGCGCGGCATGAGCATCCAAGAAGTCGCCTTGGCGACAGCTGCCAACGCGCGTGCGGCGATGCCGCGTCTTGCCGAGGTTTGCTAAGCGATGCGTAGCGCGATTCTCGGTTTCGCCGCAGGGATAGCGTTATTGCAGATGCAGGCCGAACTGTTGCCTTTCGAATGGCATATGGCTTTGCTGGCGGCAGCGGCCGTATTGCTGCTGATGGCCTGGCGATTAGGCAAGACAGGTATCGGCGCCGTGTTGCGGATCGCTGTGTTCAATATTGCCGGGATCTGCGTCGGCTTTGCCTGGGGCGGCTTGTATGCCCAATATCATCTGGATCAGGAACTGCCGGTGGCGTGGGAAGGTCAGGACGTTACGGTAGTCGGTACGGTCGACAGCTTGCCTTACCGGTTCGAGCGCGGCGTGCGTTTCAACTTTCTGGTTGAAACCATCGCTCCGCAAGTCAACGGCACACCGCCGATTCCCTCTCGTTTGTCGTTGGCCTGGTACACCGCTGGGCCATTTGAAAATACGGAAGCGATCTCGCCGGCCGTCCCTCAGGTACAACCGGGCGAACGCTGGCAACTCACTCTCCGCTTGAAACGCCCGCACGGCACGGCCAATCCCAACGGATTCGACTACGAAGTCTGGTTGCTGGAACAAGGCGTGCGCGCGACCGGTACTGTTCGTTCCGATGCGCAGCTGGCATACAAGAATCAGCGTTTGCAGGCCTTCGTTCAGACACCGGGAAATATTGTCCAGTATTGCCGGGGCTGGTTGCGTGACCGCATTTTGGCGGCCTTGCCGAAGCAGAAATATGCCAACGTCATCGTTGCGCTGGTCATTGGCGATCAACGTGCTATCGAGCAGTCCGACTGGGAGATTTTCAATCGCACCGGCGTCGGCCACCTTGTCGCGATTTCGGGGCTGCATATTACGATGATTGCGGGTTTATTTGCCGCATTGGTGGGCTTCTTGTGGCGCCGTTCTTTTTTCACGCGCGCACAATTGCCGCTGATCTTACCGGCGCCTAAAGTTGCTGTGTTGGCCGGTCTGGCAGCCGCGTTGATTTATGTCTTGCTGGCAGGTTTCGGTGTTCCCGCGCAGCGTACCTTGTATATGCTCGCGGTTGTCGGCATGGCGTTCTGGATGGGGCGGTTGACGCACGTCTCTTACGTACTTTCCCTCGCGCTCGGCGTGGTTTTACTGGCCGACCCCTGGGCCTTGCTGTGGCCGGGTTTCTGGCTGTCGTTCGGTGCGGTAGCAATCATCCTGTTTGCATCGTCCGGACGTACCGGCAGCGATGCGATTGCCGAGCCGGTTGTCATGACCGCTATTGAGCGGCATCGCAAACCGTCGCGCGTAGTGATGCTGTGGCGGGCAATACGCGCAGGCGCTTATACGCAATATATTGTGACCTTGGGTTTGTTGCCGCTGACTTTGCTGCTGTTTGGCCAGTATTCGCTGGTAAGTCCGTTGGCAAACGCGATTGCGATTCCACTGATTACGCTGCTGGTGGCGCCTTTGTCGCTACTTGGCAGTATTTTGCCGCCACCCTTGTCGACCTGGATATTGTGGTCGGCGCACGCCATGGTGGAGTGGCTGGTCGGCGTGCTTGGCTGGATGAGCAGTCAGCCGTTTGCCGTCTGGCAAACACCGCTGCCGACAATGTGGATGTTTTTGCTGGCGCTGGCCGGAACCCTGTTGCTGCTGGCACCGCGGGGCTGGCCGGCACGTTGGCTGGGGCTGTTCGGCTGGCTGCCATTGTTATTGAATACGCCGACCTGGCCGGAAGAGGGCAAGATGCAGGTCACCGCCTTCGATGTCGGGCAGGGCATGGCCTTGCTGGTGGAAACGGCGGAACATCGCCTGCTCTACGATACAGGCCCGGCGTATTCACGGGAGTCGGATGGCGGCAGTCGGGTGATCGTCCCCTATCTCAAATCACGTGGAATCAATCATCTGGACGTGGTCGTGGTTTCTCATAGCGACAATGATCACTCTGGCGGGGCGTTATCCGTGCTGAAGGATATCAGTGTTGACCGCGTGTATTCCTCCTTATCGCCCGCCAGTCCGATCGTGCAAGCCGCGCCGGATCACCGGCGCTGTCTGGCCGGTCAGCATTGGCGTTGGGACGGTGCCGAGTTCAGCATGCTCTATCCTGTGCAGGCCATCTACGATAGCGACAAATGGAAGCCGAATGCGCACAGTTGCGTGCTGAAAGTCAGTCTGGGGAAAAATTCCATCCTTTTGCCCGGCGACATCGAGGCAATACAAGAGGATGAGCTGGTCAATAGCCCTGCAGCGGCTAATTTACGCGCCACCGTCCTGCTGGCGCCTCATCACGGTAGCGGGACGTCCTCGACAGAGGCCTTTTTGCGGGCAGTCAACCCCGAAGTGGCGTTGTTTCAGGTCGGCTATCGCAACCGGTTCAATCATCCCAAACCGGCCGTATTCGAGCGCTATGCGCAGATGGGAATCCGCCGCATGCGTAATGACGAGGCGGGCGCCATTACCGTCTATTTCGACAAGGGCGTCACGGTTCAGGAGTATCGCCGCGAACACGCGCGATACTGGTACGGGCGGTGAGGGAAGGCCGGAGAAAATCGTCTATGAGATTATTGACCTTCCAATTGGCGTCCAGAGCCGCGCAGCTTCGCAGTGGTGAGCGGTATCGGGTGTCGTGGGAATACGTGGCGCCTGCCTGGGCCGGTGCCTATCAGTGGCTGGCGGGTCAATGGCAGCAGCGCTGCGGAAGTGCCATGGTGACAGCGCCCATATGGTGTTGGCAGCGGCTGGCCAGCGATTCAAACGCTATTGATTGTGCCGCCTTGTTATTCAGCCAGTATGAAAAAGAGCAGGGGATTCTGATGTTGGAGTTGGAAGTCCCGTCGGCATTGGTTCTGCTATCCTCGTATCGTTTCTGGAACGAGTTTCTTGGTGAGACAATTGACTCAGGAGCCGTATCCACGGAGGATGGGCGCTGGCGGCGGATGTTTTCGCGAAAAGCGTTGAAGAAGCGCACTGACAACGTTCAAGCGATTATTCCTTACATCGAGCCGGAATGGATTGTGTCCATGAGGCCGGTTGTATTTTTCGACGATATACCGTCTCAAGAACAACATGTCATGTACGTCGGACGCGGCGTCAAGCAACAGATTTTTCCTCATGAATAAACCGATTTTGCACTTTGCCCACGCCAACAGTTATCCGGCAGGAACCTACGGCATGTTTTTCGACCAGTTGCGTGAGCACTACGATGTCCGCGCTTTGCCGATGCATGCGCACAATCCCAAATATCCGGTCGATGACGGCTGGCGCAAACTGGGTAAGGAGCTGGGCGAAGAGCTGGCGCAGCGCTACAACGAGCCGGTGATTCTGGTCGGGCATTCCATGGGTGGCATCCTGAGTCTGCTGGCCGGGCGCAAGCGGCCTGACCTGGTGCGTTGCGTGGTCATGCTGGATTCGCCGATTGTGGCCGGCTGGCGGGCCTCGGCGCTGCATCTGGCCAAACTGTTCAATATCGAAAGCAAACGCTCGCCGGCAGTAGCTTCCATCAAGCGCCGTAATGCCTGGCCGGACATGGAGGCCGCTTATCAGCACTATGCCGCCAAGGCCATGTTTGCGGCCTGGCCGGAGCGCGTCTTGCGCGACTATGTCACCGCCGGCGTCGAGCCGGAGCCGTCCGGCGGCGTCAAGCTGCGCTTTACCCGCGAGACCGAAACTGCTGTCTATCGGACAATTCCGCATCACCTTGGCGCGTTGACGCGACGTCAATATCCGGTGCCGATCGGCTTTGTCGGCGGGACTAATTCAGTGGAGTGTCGCCTGGCGGGACTGGCTGCCACCAAAAAGCTGGTGGGACCGCATTTCAGGCAGATCCCGGGTGGGCATCTGTTTCCCATGGAGTCTCCCGATGCGGCAGCGGGCGCCACGCATGAAATGATTCAGGCCTTGCTTTCCGGGAAATAAAATTACGGGTTTTCCGGCGGGAAATCTGGCGCTTCCAGAAAACAGGAGGATCAAAAGCGGGCGGTTTGGGGTATAATTTGAATTTCCCGCACGTGCCGTTCGGCACTTCTTTGTAATGACCAAGTTTGTATTTGTCACTGGCGGCGTCGTGTCTTCCCTGGGTAAGGGAATTGCCGCCGCGTCTCTAGCCGCGATCCTCGAATCGCGCGGCCTCCGAGTCACCCTTCTTAAGCTCGATCCCTACATCAACGTTGATCCGGGAACGATGAGCCCATTCCAGCACGGCGAAGTCTTCGTTACCGACGACGGCGCCGAAACCGATCTGGATCTCGGCCACTACGAGCGTTTCATCACAGCCAAGATGAAGAAGGTGAACAATTTCACCACCGGCCAGATTTATGAGTCCGTGATCCGCAAGGAGCGCCGTGGCGAGTATCTGGGCAAGACCGTTCAGGTCATCCCGCATATCACCAACGAAATTCAGGATTTCATTCACCGCGGCGCCGAAGGCTTCGACGTGGCGCTGGTCGAAATCGGCGGTACTGTCGGCGACATTGAATCCCTGCCTTTCCTCGAAGCAGCGCGTCAGCTGAGCCTGCGCGCCGGCCGCAATGCCGCTGCCTTCGTGCATCTGACGCTGGTGCCTTACCTTGCTTCGGCGGGTGAGCTCAAGACCAAGCCGACTCAGCACAGCGTGCAAAAGCTGCGTGAAATCGGTATTTCGCCGGACGCCTTGCTGTGCCGTGCGGATCGCCGGATTCCTGATGACGAGCGCGACAAGATTTCGCTGTTCTCCAACGTGGTCGCGGACGCCGTGATTTCGGTGTGGGATGCAGATAGCATCTATAAGATTCCGCAGATGTTGCACGACCAGGGATTGGATAACATCATCTGCGAAAAATTGGCGTTGTCGCCGAAACCGGCAGATTTGTCGGTCTGGGACAAGCTGATCCACGCGCAAGAAAATCCTTCGCACGAAGTCACCATCGGCATGGTCGGCAAGTATGTCGATCTGACCGAGTCGTATAAATCGCTGACTGAAGCGTTGCGCCACGCTGGTATCCATACCGGTAGCCGCGTCAATATCGAGTACCTGGATTCGGAAGAAATCGAAACCACCGGCACCGCCGAATTGGCCAAGTACGATGCGATTCTGGTGCCGGGCGGCTTCGGCAAGCGCGGTGTGGAAGGCAAGATTGCTGCGGCAAAATTTGCGCGTGAACACAAAGTGCCTTACCTCGGTATCTGCCTGGGTATGCAAGTGGCCCTGCTGGAATATGCGCGCAACAAGGCCGGTCTGACCAAGGCCAATTCCACCGAGTTCGATCCGGAAACGGAACAACCGGTGGTAGCTTTGATCGACGAGTGGCAAAACCACGACGGCAAGGTTGAAAAGCGCGACGCCAATTCGGATCTGGGCGGCACCATGCGTCTGGGCGCGCAAACCTGTGACGTCAAGCCGGGCACGCTGGCATCTGAAATCTACGGTAACAAGGTAACGGAGCGTCATCGCCACCGTTACGAAGCGAACAATTTTTACCTGCCGCGCGTTGAAGACGCAGGCTTGGTGGTCTCGGCGCGTACGCCGAGCGAAGATCTGTGCGAAATCATGGAACTGCCACGCACCGGTGGCGAAAATGCTCACCCTTGGTATCTGGGCGTGCAGTATCACCCGGAGTTCAAGTCGACTCCGCGCGATGGTCATCCATTGTTCATCTCGTACATCAAAGCTGCGCTTGCGCACCATGACGCGACGGCCGCAACTGCAGCAAAAGGAAAAGCATGAAACTGTGCGGTTTTGACATCGGCCTCGATCAGCCGTTTTTCCTGATCGCAGGCACCTGCGTGATCGAATCGGAACAGATGGCGCTGGATACTGCCGGTACCTTGAAAGAAATCACGACTGAACTGGGTATCCCGTTCATCTACAAGTCGTCCTTCGACAAGGCCAACCGTTCATCCGGTACGTCATTCCGCGGTCTGGGTATGGAAAAGGGCTTGGAGATTCTGGCCAAGGTCAAGAAGCAGATCGGCGTGCCGGTGTTGACCGACATCCACGAAATCGACGAAATCAAGCCGGTTTCGGAAGTCGTCGATGTGCTGCAAACGCCAGCCTTTTTGTGCCGCCAGACTGACTTCATCCGCGCCTGCGCGCAGTCGGGTCGTCCGGTCAATATCAAGAAGGGCCAGTTTCTGGCACCGCACGACATGATCAACGTGATCGCCAAAGCGCGCGCAGCTGCCAAGGAAGCCGGTCTGCCTGAAGACAACTTCATGGCATGCGAACGCGGCGTGTCGTTTGGTTATAACAATCTGGTTTCGGACATGCGCAGCCTTGCGATCATGCGCGAAACCGGTGCACCGGTCGTGTTCGATGCTACCCACTCGGTGCAGTTGCCGGGCGGGCAGGGCACATCGTCCGGCGGCCAGCGCGAATTCGTACCCGTACTTGCCCGTGCGGCGATTGCGGCAGGTATTGCCGGCGTGTTTATGGAAACACACCCGAACCCGGCCGAGGCCAAATCCGATGGCCCCAACGCTGTTCCACTGGCTCGTATCAAGGAGCTGCTGGGCACGATGATCGAACTGGATCGCATCGTGAAGAAGTCAGTTTTCCTGGAAAACGATTTTTCCTGAAGCTGAACGGGTAGCGTGTCTTTGCGGTATATCCGTCGAGATGCGCAACCCGGACTTCTCTCTATAAAAATTTGCTAAAACCTTGCTTGATGGAGATGTTTGAATGAGTGCAATCGTTGATATTATCGGCCGTGAAATAATCGACTCGCGCGGCAATCCTACTGTCGAATGCGACGTCCTGCTGGAATCCGGCGTACTGGGTCGTGCCGCTGTGCCGTCCGGCGCCTCGACCGGTTCGCGCGAAGCGATCGAACTGCGTGACGGCGACAAGAGCCGTTACTTCGGCAAGGGCGTGCTGCAAGCCTGCGAAAATATCAACACCGAGATCTCCGAAGCGATCATGGGTCTGGACGCCAACGAACAGGCTTTCCTCGACCGTACTCTGATCGACCTCGATGGCACCGAAAACAAGGCACGCCTGGGCGCCAACGCTACGCTGGCAGTGTCGATGGCTGTGGCCAAGGCTGCTGCTGAAGAAGCCGGCCTGCCCCTGTATCGCTATTTCGGCGGTAGTGGTTCGATGCAAATGCCTGTACCGATGATGAATGTCATCAATGGCGGCATGCATGCAGACAACAATCTCGATCTGCAAGAATTCATGATCATCCCGGTTGGCGCACCAAGCTTCCGCGAAGCGATTCGCTACGGCGCAGAAGTGTTCCACACCCTGAAGAAGATCCTGCACGCCAAGGGTCTGGCGACTTCGGTCGGCGACGAAGGCGGCTTTGCGCCGAACGTGGCCAGCCACGAAGCAGCGATCCAGTTGATTCTGCAAGCGATCGAAGAAGCCGGCTACGAGCCAGGCACGCAGATCGCTCTGGGTCTGGATTGCGCCGCTACCGAGTACTACAAGGATGGCAACTACCACCTGGCAGGCGAAAACATGGTGCTGACACCAGCCCAGAAGACCGGCTTGCTGGCATCATGGTGCGACAAGTATCCGATCATCAGCATCGAAGACGGCATGGCTGAAAACGATTGGGCCGGATGGAAGCTGCTGACCGAAACACTGGGCAAGAAGGTCCAGCTGGTCGGCGACGATCTGTTCGTCACCAACACCAAGATCCTGAAAGAAGGCATCGACAAGAACATCGCCAACTCGATCCTGATCAAGATCAACCAGATTGGTACTTTGACCGAAACGTTCGCCGCCATCGAAATGGCCAAGCGTGCCGGTTATACCGCGGTGATCTCGCACCGTTCGGGCGAAACCGAAGACTCGACCATCGCTGACATCGCTGTCGGCACCAACGCGCTGCAAATCAAGACAGGTTCGATGTCGCGTTCGGATCGCATGGCCAAGTACAACCAGTTGCTGCGTATCGAGGAAGACCTCGGCGATATCGCCAGCTATCCTGGCCGTTCGGCTTTCTACAATCTGAAGTAAGCAAGATGTCCGGCAGCATTCGTCTGCCGGACAATCACCCGGCATTCTTACGATGCGCCTGATCATCCTCTGCCTCACAGCACTTCTGGTGCTGATCCAATATCCGCTTTGGTTGGGCAAAGGCGGATGGTTGCGGGTATGGGATCTGGACAAGCAAGTCCAGCAGGCGCAAAAGAAGAATGACGAGCTCAAAGCGCGCAACGCCAAGCTTGAATCCGAAGTCGAAGACCTGAAGCAGGGTACCGGTTCGGTGGAAGAGCGCGCTCGCTACGAGTTGGGCATGATCAAGCAGAACGAAGTGTTCATCCAGGTATTGGATGGCAATCCAGCCGGCAGCAGAACACCGCCGGCTTCAGCTGTTTCATCGACTTCAACTGCGCTACCTTCTGGCGCTACTGCTGCATCAGGCTCAATCGGCTCCGCCAAACCGGTATCCTCCCCGCCTTCCTCCTCGTCCTCCCGCTAGGACAGGAAACCTTCATGTCTCTCAACGATAGTCTGCCCTTGCTGGGCTTCGTCACGACGCCGTTGGAGCTCATTTCCTTTGTGCTGGCGATCATGACCGTCGCGCTCAATATTCGCCAGAACCATTGGGCATGGCTATTCTCGATTCTGTCGTCGGTACTCTACGGTTTTGTTTTTATCAATTCACGCCTTTACGGCGATGCCGGTCTGCAGTGCGTCTTTGTCGCAGTCTCGGTATGGGGCTGGTATCAATGGCTGCGTGGCGGCACCGAGCATCAGCCGTTACAGGTCTCACGCCTGAATACGCGTGGCGTGTTGTGGTCTGCTGTGGCGTGGATGGTGGGATTCGGCGTATTGTCCGTTTTCCTGCATCGGTTCACCGATACGGACGTGCCGCACATGGACGGCTTTCTTACAGCCGGGAGCCTGGTCGGGCAGTTTTTGTTATCACGCAAGAAGATTGAAAACTGGCTGGTCTGGATCGCCGTTGATGTGCTCTACGTCGGCTTGTATCTCTACAAGCATCTGACGCTGACAGCGGTGCTGTATGGATTGTTTGTGTTGCTGGCAATCGCCGGTTGGCGCACGTGGCGCCAACCTCAATCTGTGCTGCCTGTTTAAGATCGGGGCCACGACGCCCGGTCGTCATTTTTGACCTGAATTGGTTGTGGATCAGTCAGCGATCAGTCAGCAAGCACGACGCGGTTCTTGCCCGCATTCTTTGCCTTGTACAGCGCTACGTCGGCACGCTTGATCAGATCAGCCTGACCTTCACCCGCTGCGCGATAGGCGACACCCGCGCTAAAGGTGATCAGCAAGCGCTGCGTGTTATGCATGAAGATGCGCTTAGTCAGCTCGCGCTGTACGCGGGTAATGATTTGCATCGCTTCGGTTGGCTCCGTTTCCGGCAACAGCACCAAAAACTCCTCGCCGCCGAAACGCGCAATCACGTCCAGCTTGCGCAGCGTATCCTTGACCACATTCACCAAATGGACCAGGACTTCGTCGCCGGTGGCGTGACCATGGGTGTCATTGATGCGTTTGAAATCATCGAGGTCGAGCAGGGCGATGCACAGTGGTGTGCTACGGCGCTCGGCATTGATGACTTCACGTTCCAGCGATTCGTCCATGCCACGGCGGTTCAGGCTGCCGGTCAGTTGGTCTTCTCGCACCAGCTCGCCCATATGCACGAGTTGCGACTCCAATGCCTGAATACGGGCTTCGGCTTTTTGCATTTCCTGGCGCGCGTTGATCATCTCATCGCGTGAGCGCAAGGCTTCGTCCTGTGCATCCTTGGTGGCATTCATGATGCCGGTCAGCACCGAGTTCAGGTCGCTGATGTCGGATGCCTGGCTGATTTGCTGCGAAAAACCGGTAATCGTCTTGTGATAATTGTCGGTCGTCGACACCATCGCGCTCAGGCGGTCGACGAAGGTCAGCATCAGATTCTTGGCCGTGACCTTTTCTTCTGACAGCGTGTTCTTCAGCAAACCTTGCTTGTAAATGACTTCCTTGAGCGTTTTGGTGGCGTCGGCCAGCGAGGTCTTGCTGATTGGTCCGGTGATCAATTCCTGAACGGCGGTGATCTGGCTGCTCAGCCACGATCCCTTTTCCAGTAGTCCATGGATGTTTTCCAGCAGCAGCTGGAACAGGCGCATCAGCAGTTCTTGCTGTTGAGCGATGTCTTCCGACTTCAACTCGATCTGAAAGCTCATCTGCTTGATGCGGCCGATGACGTCGTTCATGGCCTGTTCGGAGAACGCAGTCTTCAGATCGTTGCCGATGGTTTTTGATTCCAGCACCAGATCAGGCGCATCTTGCAGCAACGACGCCAGATTGAAGATCAGCACGCGCGCCAGCACTTCACGCAGCATCTTTTCCTTCTTGCTGTCGCGGATGAACTGACGTTCCAGATCGATTGGCACCAATTCGCCATGTGGCACCAGATTGCGTGAAGGAAAGTACTGCTCGACGAAGTTGTCCAGTTCCTCGCTATATTCTTTCCAGTTACTGCTATCGATTGAGGTGGACAGACGTTGTCCCAGCTTACCGATATCGCCGGGCTGCTGCGTCAGATGGACGGCAAAGGCGGCAAGTACAGTTTCCGGTTTGACGCCGCTATTGTTGCCGGCGATCTCTTCGTAGGCTTCGCGGTAGGCTTCAGGAGTGGGAGCAACGCGTCGCGTGGCGAGCTGCTGGAAGGCTTCGCGCGCGATATCGACTGGACTTTGAGCTGGCTTTTTGGACATGCCTGATGTGCGGCTTCTTATTCAAACAGATATTCAAACGGATTGTGAATGGCTTGGCTGGGGTCTGCAGTCATCTCCGGTTTTTTGTCATCCTTTACACCCGTAAAGAATAAAAATAAGCAGGACAAAACAGGGTTGATGGCCGGATCCGGACGCCTTCCTTTAACGCATTTTACCGTCAGGCGGTGCACTCAGGGCGGGGCTTTATTCGCTTTTATTCAACTAAGTTGTTTTTCAATGCATAGTGCGTCAGCTCGGCGTTGTGGCGCAGCTTCATCTTTGCCAGCACGCGTGACCGGTACATGCTGATCGTTTTGACGGACAGCAATAATTCCGTCGCAATGTCGCTGACGGTTTTGCCGGAAGCAATCATCACCATGGTTTGATATTCACGGTCCGACAAGGCTTCGTGCAGCGGCGTCTCATGGTCGAAACCGATCTGGTTGGCCAGCTCTTGCGCCAGCGAAGGACTGATGTATTTGCGGCCTGCTGCGGCCTGGCGAATTGCATTGATCAGATCTGCCGGTGCAGCCTGTTTGCTCAAAAAGCCTGCTGCACCCGCTTTGAGTGCGCGTATCGCATACTGATCCTCTCGATGGATAGACAGGATCAACACCGGCAGTTTCGGCATTTCCTTCTTGATCTGCTTGAGTACTTCAATACCGGTACGGTCGGGCAATACGATGTCGAGCAGGAGAACATCGCAATTGCCGAGGCGACAGAGTTTGATGGTTTCCAGGCCGTTTTCGGCGCTGCCGACAACGACGACGTCCTTGGTGCTACTGCAAATCTGTTTTAGTCCTTCTCGCACGATGGCATGATCGTCGGCAATGGCAACTTTAATGGCAGCACTGTTTTTTTTCGTCATGGGCTTTGGAAGCGTCTCTCGTCGGACTCAATGTGAGCGCTATTTTATAAGGTTAGTGGGCGATAGGACAGGAAGTACAACGCGGAGTTTCAGTCCACCTTGCGCCACGGACTCCAGTGTCAACGATGCGCCGATGCTTTCGGCGCGATGATGCATTCCTCTGATTCCCGATGACTCGGTGCGCTTTGCCGGATCGGCGCTGGCAGGGATGCCGACACCGTCGTCAATGATTTCCATGACGAGCTGTCCGGGCCCGTGTACTAAACTGATGTCCACATGGCGGGCATGTGCATGCCGACTGGCATTGTGCAAGGCTTCGCGGGCAATACGATACAGGCTGATCATCTGAAATGGATCAAGCAACGCATCAGGCAAATCGTTTTCGCTGAGCATGCGATGCGGAATACCGGTCTGTCTTGCGTATGTTCTGGCAAGCCACTCCAGTGCCGCCAGCAAACCGAGATCCAACACGGCAGGGCGCAGATCATCGATGATGTCGTGCATCGCACCGATGGCGTCGTCGACGAGCTGATCGGCAAACTGCAATTGTTCGCGCGCGCTAGCATCACGTGACGCGGCGTCTTGTCCCAGCTGTGCCACAGCCATCTTGATGGCGGTGAGCCGGCTACCGAGTTCATCGTGCAAATCTCTGGCGATACGCTCGCGCTCGGCTTCCTTGATACGTTCTTCGGATGAGGCGACCCGATGCACGGGTTCGGTAGGGCTGCTCATGTCGGCAAGTTCCACATTGCGATGAATCAAGGTGAAATCATAAGGTAGATACGCCGGAACAGGGCTTCGAGAGGGGTAAATGCCGAAAAGTTAATTTTCCAAGGGGATTTTGGGAAGTTTTTTGGTGCGTGGCTTCCATTTCGATCTAAAGTGGTGCTATAATTTCATTTTTCGCGGCTGTAGCTCAGCTGGATAGAGTACTTGGCTACGAACCAAGGGGTCGTGGGTTCGATTCCTGCCAGCCGCACCAGATATAAAGGGTCCATCGCAAGATGGGCCCTTTTGTCTTTTCCGTCACGGAAAACTGTTTTCCGCTCTTTATGTGTTGGGTTCCTGCAATCCTCGCATTCGGCTCAGGTCGCTGATATTTCCTGTTGCCTGATTTTCTCCGCTATCAGAAGTTGCCCTAGGATCGTTTGAACGCGATTAATGCGTGAGGGCAGGCTACTCATTAAATCAGAACAACTCCCTTGGCATTTTTGCCTAGCTTGAAAACACCGACAGTCTGAGACAGCGTGTTCGCCTGCACCTGCAATGACTGCGCTGCAGCAGCGGCTTCTTCGACAAGTGCAGCATTTTGCTGGGTAACTTCATCCATCAGAGTGATTGCACGGTTGATTTCGTCGATCCCTACGCTTTGCTCATGGCTGGCAGAGCTGATTTCGCCGACGATGTCGGTGACGCGCTGGACGCTATTGACCACATCGTGCATGGTCGTGCCGGCTTGCTCCACCAGTTTGCTGCCGATCTCGACCTTGGCGACGGAGTCATCAATCAGGTCTTTGATTTCCTTGGCAGCGGCTGACGAGCGCTGGGCCAGGCTGCGTACTTCTGACGCCACCACAGCAAAGCCGCGGCCCTGTTCGCCGGCACGGGCGGCTTCTACTGCTGCGTTCAAAGCAAGAATGTTGGTCTGAAAAGCGATGCCGTCGATGACGCTGATGATGTCGACGATCTTCTTTGACGATGCATTGATCGAGCTCATCGTATTGACTACCTGGGCGACTACATTGCCTCCCTGAATCGCCACTTCGGAGGCTGAGACCGCCAATTGATTTGCCTGGCGGGCATTATCAGCGTTTTGCTTCACGGTGGAAGTCAGTTCTTCCATTGCTGATGCGGTCTCCTCCAACGAGCCGGCCTGATGTTCGGTGCGGGAGGAGAGATCCATGTTGCCGCTGGCAATTTGATTGGAAGCCGTTGCAATGGTGTCGGTGCCTTCTCGCACCTGGCCGACGATGTTCAATAAATTGTCGTTCATCAGTTTCAGGGCACCGAGCAATTGACCTGTTTCGTCAGCGCTGTCTTGCCGTATATCTGCCGTCAGATCTCCTTCGGCGACACGGCGAGCGACTTTGACGGCATCAGTCAACGGACGCGAGATGATGCGTGAAATCCATACTGCCAAGACGAGGGCCGCCACAATGCTGAGTCCCAATATGCCGAAGATCAGCATGCGTGAACCGGCGTAAATGTCGTCAGCTTTACTGCTCGAGGCATCTGCACCGGCGTTGGTGACGTCAATCAGCTTGTCGACGTTTGCAATCATTTGCCGATAAAACTCGGTAGACGCTCCTTGCAAAAGCGCCATTGCTTCTGCTTTCTTATTCTGACGCGATAGTTCGATGATGTTGGCGTGCACGGTCAGGAAGTTGTTGATAGCTTTCGTGATGTCCGCATAAATGGCTTGTCTCTGCGGATCTGTATTGATCGCTTCATATTCCTTGCGTTGTTTGGCCAGAACGTCCATGTCCCGGTTGAGCTTGCTGAGGACGTCATCACCATCTTTGGGATCAATCGCCAGGATATGTTGCAATTCAAAACTGCGGACGCGCGCCATGAAAAATTTTATCTTTCCGAGGACGCGAATTCCGGGCAACCAGTTCGTGACGATATCTGCCGACGCCGTATTTACTTTGTCCAGCTGGACAATGGAAAAGAATCCCAATCCGGCAATCAGCACGATGATCGATAGAAAAGCGGCGATCAGTTTCGTCGCAATTTTCAAGTCATAAAACCACTTCATTATTTTCCCCCTGCTTAATTTTGTCTTGTTGCGTTGATCCTGCCGCGATCTTCTGTCGTCTTGCCTGATACCTGAATGTATCTTCGAGAATCGGTGTCTACTTCACTTTCAGTTTGACCGCCGCCGCGATCAGCGCGCAGATGCTGAGGCCTGAAGCCGCGACAAGGTAGTAACTTGTCGCGACCGGCGTGCCGGTGATCTTGATGAGAAAAATGGAGATTGCTGGTGCAAATCCGCCGAACACGCTGACACCGATGCTGTAACTGAGAGACATGCCCGTGACGCGGGTTTCGATGGGGAAAATGTCAGACATCAGTGATGCCAACGGTGCGAAATACACCGCCTTGATCAATCCGATCAGGCACACGATCAGCAGCAAAGAGGTATCGGTGGGGTTGGCGTTGAGCCAAAGGAAGAAGGGGTAAGCCAGGACGATATAGACAACTGCTGCGCTCAACATGATGCGGATGCGTCCAACTTTATCCGCCATCAGACCAACAACCGGCGTCACGAATGTCAGTATGAGTCCCGCCAGCAAGGTCGCCAGAAAACCAGTGGATTGCGAGAGCTTTAGATTCTCGACTGCATAAGTCGGCATGTATTTGATCAGGAACGTCGACGCAGTGGAAATGATCAGCACACCGGTTGCGACCAGCATCAATAATTTTTGACCGCGAAATAATTCGGAGATCGGTTTGTTGACCGTTTGCGCATCCGAGTTCGCTGCCTTGCTCGAGAACTCCGGCGTTTCATCGACTTTGCTGCGCAGGTATAAGCCGACAGGAGCAATCGACAGACCAAAGAAAAACGGGACACGCCATCCCCAATCTTGCATCGCCGCAGGAGCCAGATTCTTGGTCAAAAAATAACCGAACAACGAGGCAATCACAGTGCCAAAACCTTGACTGGCGAATTGCAGGCTGGCGACAAAGATTCGTTTTCTCTGCGGCGCATGTTCCATCATGAATGCCGTCGAGCTGCCGAATTCTCCACCTGCGGAAAATCCTTGCAGCAGGCGGGCCAGCATGATCCCGGCAGGCGCCCATACGCCGATTGTGGCGTAAGAGGGCATCACCGCAATCATCAGCGTGCCGAGCAGCATCAGTGTGAGCGACATGGTCAGCGATTTTTTTCTTCCGGCCCGATCTGCATAGCCGCCAAGCACCATCGCACCGACAGGACGGATCAGAAATGAAATGCCGAAGGTGCCGAATGCCATCAGCAATGACAAGGACGAGTCATCAGAAGGAAAAAATACCTTGCCGATCGTGACCGCAAAATATGCATACACGGACAAGTCAAACCATTCCAATGTATTGCCTATCAACGAAGCCCCGACAGCTCTCGATAAAGACGTTCCTTTTTCTCCGGCAACCGATGCAGAGGAAAATTTGCTGGCTTGTGCTGACATGATGATGACTCCGCTTCTTTTGAAGAATTATTGCGATCGTGAAATAGCGGGGCGTCTCTTTCCCCGCAATAAATGACGGTGTATTTGTCAGGACGTATGCAGGTGATCTCTGTGAAGTTCACCCAGATCCCAGAACAAACTGGTCATGATCTGCATTCCCTCATCGGCAATCGAGCCGAGCATGTGCTCGTCCGCAGCATGCTGGGCGCAACCGGGATAAGAGTGAGGTATCCACAACGTCGGCAGTCCCAGCACGTCGGCAAAGACATCGTTCGGTAAGGTGCCGCCGAGATTGGGCATGATCGCGATATCCTGGCCGACGGCGGATTTCATTGACTGTTCGGCCCATTTAACCCAGGCATTGTCGGGGTCGAGCCTGGTGGCCGCGGTACCACGCTGCACTTTGATATCGACGCAAGCAAAACCGTGCTGATCCAGATGTGTCCTCAGGATCTTTTCCAGCTCTTGCCAGCGTGTGCCCACCACGAAACGAAGCTGACAAAAGGCTTTTGCGTGTGGCGGAATGGCATTGACCGGATTGGCCGGATTGCCTGCAGTAAACGCCAAAACCTCCAACGTATTCCAGCCCAGCAGTTTTTCGGCAGACGACAAGGAAGGCTCTCCCCATTCGGTGTCGATCGGAAGTCCCATTAATTCGTCAGTGATGGATAGTTTTCCAAGTGCTTCCTTGACCGACGGGGACATCGCTGGAGGCAGCAGGTCTTTCACCAGAATGCGGCCCTCGTGATTGACGACGCTTGCAAGAGCACCGGCCAATATCGTTGCCGGGTTGCGCTTGAGTCCGCCCCAGTTTCCTGAGTGGAGGCCGCCGCTTCTGAGATTGACGGTGAGTTCAAACAAGACTGAGCCGCGCGAGCCCAGGAAAATTGTCGGCTGCCCGGCGCTCAATCGGGGGCCATCCGACGCAATGAATACGTCGGACTTGAGTTGAAGCGAATTCAATTCACAGTATTTTCGTAATCCTGGAGAACCGATTTCTTCCCCGGTTTCGAACAGACACTTGACGTTGTAACCCAGGTGACCATCGCGGGCCTTGAGGACGATCTCCAGCGCGGCAAGATTGATCGAATGCTGTCCTTTGTTGTCGGCCGTGCCACGGCCATACCACTTGTCGCCTTTGACGGTCAGTTTCCATGGATCGATGTTGTCGCTCCACTGATCGTCGTAGCCGCGTACAACGTCGCCATGTCCGTAGGTCAGCACCGTGAGCGAATCATCGCTCTCATGACGTTCTGCAAACAGAAGAGGCGGTTTTCCCTCAATGGGATTGTCGACGATCTGGCAAATGAATCCCAGACGCAGGAGTGTCGTCTCTAATTCGTCTTTCAGATAGGTGCGCAACATTGCTGCCTGCTCCGGAGCCTGGCTTTCCGTCTTGTAAGAAATACGTTTGTCGATGGTCGCTTTCAAGTACCCGTCGGCATAGTGCTTTTTGGCACTGTTCATCGCTGTTTCTTTATTCACAAGCTCTCCATGATCATCGGATTTTGGTTCATGGAAGTGAGTCTAGTACTGGCAGGCGTTCTTTAAAATTGCTATATTCAGAAATACCCATTCTAAATATTAGAAGACCATCGGAGCCGTCCCATGCGCAACACCGCGCTACGTTATTTCCTTGAAGTTGCTCGCTCAGGTTCTTTGGGCCGGGCCTCTGAAAAGCTGCACATTGCGCCGTCGGCGATCAGCAGGCAAATCGCAAAACTGGAAGAAGAAGCCGGTACGCAGTTATTCGAGCGTCTGCCTACCGGAATGGTATTGAGTCCAGCCGGCGAAGTGCTTGCCGCCCATGCAAGGCGTGAACATCTCGAACAGGAGCGGATTCTGGCCGAGATTCAGGAATTGTCATCCGATGGCGGGAGTCTGATTTCTGTCGCTTCGACGGAAGGTGTCGCACGCAATTTTCTACCGCACGTCATGAGTGAATTCAGGGAGTCTTATCCCAGGACACGGTTTGCATTGAATGTCGCCATCCCCAAGATCGTTATCGGCATGGTCAAGGATGGAGATGTCGATCTCGGTATTACATTCAGCACGAAGCCAAGCGAAGGTGTGCACATCGAATACTCGGCGAGATCGCAAATTCACGCGCTCATGCATCGGGGGCATCCTCTCGGCAAACGCAAATCATTGACGCTACACGATTTGCAGCCTTATCCGATGGCGCTCAAGGAAGAGGGAAGTACGCAACGGCAGTTGGTGGATCTTTGTTGCCAGCTTGAAGGAATTACCTTGAATCCGGTGTTGACCAGCAATGACTCCGGATCCCTGCAGCAATTTGTTTTTCGTTCAGATGCGATTGCACTGACCAGCAAAGTATCGGAACAATATGAACTGCAAAAAGGAGGCTTGATCAGCATTCCTCTTTTGAATGCGGAATTGGGCCAGCGAAATGTACAGATGCTGACCATGGCCGGACGAATTTTGCCAATTAACATCCGCCGGTTTGTTGAGCTGGTGGCGACGAAGATGGCCGCCATGGATGAAGAGGCGCAGCCGCCGGAAGGCGGTCGGAAGAGTAAATCATCTCCCATTTGATCCGGCGACAGATGATTCAGGCAGATGCTTGCACATGCGGCGGCTGGATTTTTTGGACGGTAACCACGGTTCCGGTTATAGGCGTGCCCGCTTCATCCCGAATCTTTGCAAGGCGGCTGAATCGCAGTTCGAAGCCGAATTTCCTCAGGATACGATCAACATAGGTTTCTGCATGCCGATATCGGCCGCTGGCATGCAGTTGATATCCGGTCGATTCTTCTGGACGGATAATCGACTCTGTGGTGAAGACGAAGTACCCGCCAGGTTTTAAGACACGGGCAACGCCATCGAACAATTGATTCAAGTCACCGAAATAAATCAGCGTATCGCACGCCGCCACAATATCGAACGTGTCCGGGCAGACCGCAAGATAGTGCGTGATTTCTTGTTTTTCCAACACGTCGTACAGATGAAGCGCTGCCGCCCGCTCCAGCATCTTTGCTGATAAATCGACACCGATCAGATACCAGGCATAAGGTGCAAGGTGAGGGGCGCAAAGTCCTGTTCCGCAGCCTATATCCAGAATGTTGTACTGCCTCGCCGGTTTGGTGATTTCCGCCATCGCCTGACTGATCAACAGCGGGCCGCCGTAGTCGAGATTTTGAAGAAGATTTACATCAAAATTTTTTGCGAGATGGTCGAAGTGTTCCTCCAGGTATTCATTTGATGCGCGCTTGGGCACATCGGATTGCGAGCAGGCTGCATACATATGCGTGGCAATCGGATGATTGGGTTCGTCCTCCAGCCAGGATTGATATATTTCCGCCGCCTCCTGCAAGCGTCCAAGAAAATAAAAGCAGATGCCGAGCATCTGTTTCGATTTTCCTTCGTGCGTAGGGAGAACGAAAGCGCGGCATTGATAGACGCTGCTCTCAAACTTGTTTCCTCTGGCTTCGTACACGGCGCCCAAGTTTTCCAGCGCGGGAGAAAATTCCGGAGCAATCTCGATGGCTTGCCGGAATGCGATGATCGCGGTGTCCTGATCTCCCAATTTCAGATGCGCCGATCCAAGATTGTTCCAGATGTCAGGGTCGCGCGGGGAAAGCTGCAACGCGCCCTGATAGCTTTCCATCGCCAATTCAAAGCGCTCCAGCGCAAATAACACATTGCCCAAATCGTTTTGCCATCCGGAATTTTCAGGCTCCAGTTCACAAGATAAGCGAATATGGGCAAGTCCCTTTTCGTGGTCACCTGCCTGAAATAAATAAATCCCGAGGTAATGCAACGCGACAGCGTTTGAGGGATCGTCCGCCAATACCGTTCTATAAATCTCCTGAGCACGTTGCGGGTCGCCGCCGGCATGGAAATCAATGGCTTGTTCCAGAGCGAGGCTGACTGTCTGAATGTGTTGCTTGATAGATGGCATTGACTGATCAACTGAAGGAATTAAAGAGTGAATGAGGCATGTTTTATTTTTTTTCGCTCAAGTCAGTCAGAAAGGGCATGCGATGCAGGATTGGATGAAATCACGGAAGCAATTCTATCCCCTGTCCTATGTTCTTTGCAGCCGCTTGCAATGTCGGCGGCTACGTGGCAGTCACCAGGGAACCTGGCCGTTGAGCATGAAAAATCCGCCGGTAGGGCCGTCGCGATCGAGAGTCGCATATTTCACCACAACGGCTGCGGCGTCACTTACGCTTCCGGTTCCTCTGAAGGCGTTGAGATCGGTCGCTGTGAAGCCGGGATTGATCGAGTTGATGCGAAAACCTTCGTCCTTCAATTCCTTTGCCAGCAATACGGTGAAAGCATTCAATGCAGTTTTTGATGACATATACGCCATCATGTTCGTGCCGCCATATCGAAAATCGGGATATCCCTGAAGAGTCAATGAGCCGAGCTCGCTGGACACATTGACAATCGCCCGATGCCGGCTTGCACGCAGCAAGGGTAAAAGGGCCTGCGTCAATGCGACAGGGCCGAATACGTTCGACTCAAAGGTCTTCCGCATCATTGAGACAGTGGCTTTGCTGGGAGCTAGTTTTTCTATCGAAATGCCGGCGTTGTTGACAAGCACATCCAGGCGACCAACTTCCTGCTCTATGGTTTTTGCTGCGTTGTGAATGGATTCTTCATCCGTCACGTCCAGCGATAGCCAGCGAACATCCGTCGTCGTTGATGTTGCGCGCAGTTCTTCCTGCGCATCAAGTCCACGCTGTTTGTCGCGGCTGCCCAGATAGACCGTATAGCCCAATTGCGCCAGTTGTTTTACGGTCTCTTTGCCAATACCCTTGTTTGCGCCGGTGACCAATGCGATTCGTTTTGCGTCTGTAGCAACTGTTGCTGCTGTTGCGACTGTTGTGGCTGCCATGTGGTCTCCCTGGAGTTCGATGATTTAACCAGGTGTTATGATATGAAGGATCCTTCATATTTTGAATTCGCATTGTGGACGCCTCCGTCAAGCCCTCTCTCAAGCCCCGCAAAAAGCCACTTCAGGCCCGATCTGAAGCGACCTTGGATGTCATTTTTGAAGCAACCATTCAGGTTCTGTTGACATTGGGCTCTCAATCGCTGAATACCACCCGCGTAGCCGAACGCGCAGGTGTATCCGTTGGCACGCTTTATCAGTATTTCCCCAACAAGCATGCGTTAATGGCAGCGCTGTTGAAGAGATACCTTGAAGACCTGGCAGATACGATGGAGGAAGCGTGCCATCGCTGTCGCGGCAAGTCGCTGTCCGACATGATCAGCATCCTGATCAACAGCTATGCGGACGTCAAAATCGCCAGGCCGGATCTCTCCAGGGCTTTATATGCCCTCTCTGAACAACACGATGGCGCCGTCGTGGGGCGGAGCATCGGCTTGCGTCTTCATGCCGCCATGAAAAGCATGTTCGCCAGTTGCGCGGATTACAGCTTTGAAGGCGCCGATATCGATACCGTACTTTTATTGCTACGCAAAACAATGTCCGGGACAATGCAGGCGATACTCGAAGTGGAGAGTTCATCCGTGGCGATCGTCAGGGCAAGGGAACATCTAGTGCTCCTGGCCGGTGCGTATCTGGAACGCGTTGGTAAAAAAATAGAGCGATGACTTCGCTGTTTTTGAATAAAACGGATCGGTTACTGATTCGCCGCGCGCGAAAAAGGGGAGCCAGATGATGTATTCATGGATCAAGGCATTTCACATTGCGTCGGTCATGACCTGGATCGGCGGCATGCTGATCATGGCGCTGGCGTTGAAAATTACGCAACGCTCCGCGCTTGACCGCTCCCTTGGGGAAGTGCGCCTGCTGCGCGCCATCCGCCAATGGGATCAGCGAGTGACATCACCGGCAATGGGCATGGCCTGGATACTCGGCGTGGCCTTGGTCTATTTCGGACAATGGCATGCGGCAGGGTGGCTGGTCGTCAAGCTGGTGATCGTACTGATGTTGTCGGCATTGCACGGCATGCAGTCCGGTTATGTACGCCGCCTTGCCGATACGCCCGATCTGGAAGCCTCCGTGCTGCTGAAACACTCTGGATCGCTGACAATCATTGGCGTCGCGGCGATTGCCTGCATGGTCGTGCTCAAGCCGTTTTAATGGCATGATGAGGGACGGATCAAAAAACACTTGCAGCAATCGAAAATCCCTATATAATCTCGCCTCTTACGCGGCTGTAGCTCAGCTGGATAGAGTACTTGGCTACGAACCAAGGGGTCGTGGGTTCGATTCCTGCCAGCCGCACCAAAACATGAAGGGTCCGTCGAAAGACGGGCCCTTTTGTTTTTTTATCGCCGTATTGAGGCAGTGGACGTGTACCGTACATGCACGCAGCCAGTGGAGAGTTTTATGACTTCAGAACACAAATTGCCCTACAAGGGACACGCCATCTTTCCGCAGGTTGTGCTTCAGGAGAATGGCCAGTACGCCGCCTGTTTCACGATCAAGGCCGGCTATGACGGCAGCGGTGAAGTGCGCTATGTTCGCGAACTGCCGACTACCGAGTTCTCTAATGAGGACGATGCAGTTGCCTACATCCTCGACTTTTCGGCGGACTGGATCGATCAGAACATGCTCTGAGCATGTTCTGATAAAGACGTCAGGCAAGCAGAACGACGTCCCGCGATGACGACAGTTTGAAGGTATTCACGACCTTCACCAGCGAGCCGGCCTGATCCAGCAACGACTGTGCAGCGGCGGTTGCTTCTTCCACCAGTGCCGCATTGTGCTGTGTGACGTCGTCCATCTGCATGATGGCCTGATTGACTTGCTCAATGCCGGTACTCTGCTCGGCGCTGGCGTTGCTGATGTCGGCGACGAACCGGCTCAGGGTCTGGATGCTTTCCACGACCTGGCCGATGGTGGAGCCGGCCTCTTCCACCAGCGTCCTGCCGGAGACGATCTTGCCGACGGAGTCGTCGATCAATCCCTTGATTTCTTTTGCCGCACTTGCTGAACGTTGGGCGAGGGCGCGTACCTCGGTTGCCACCACGGCAAAACCGCGTCCTTGTTCCCCGGCGCGGGCGGCTTCCACCGCGGCGTTGAGTGCCAGAATATTGGTCTGGAAGGCGATCCCGTTGATCACCGAAATGATGTCCACGATTTTGCGGGAAGATTCGTTGATGGTCGCCATTGTTCCCACCATCTGATTGACGGCGTTGCCACCGGCGATGGCCACCTGCGATGCGGAGGCTGCAAGCTGATTGGCATGCTGTGCATTTTCCGCATTCTTCTTGACGACTGACGTGAGCTGTTGCATGACGGATGCGGTTTCTTGCAGAGACCCTGCCTGGCGTTCGGTGCGCGACGACAGACTAAGGTTGCCTACGGAAATTTCCTTCGAGGCGGTACCGATGGTTTCCGCTGATTGTTTGATGTGGTCAACCGAGCGCGCGAGATTGGCTTGCATGGTTTTCATCGCATGCATCAGGCTGAAATCATCATTGGCGCCGACAGGAATATGTTCGGTCAGATCTCCTGCCGCGATGCGGTCGGCAACATGCACCGCGTGCGCCGGCTCACCTCCGAGTTGCCTCAGCAGGCTGCGTGTCAGCAGCGTTGCAGCAAGCAATCCACACAGCAGCGCCACGCCCGTCAGCGCTAGCAAGATCAATCGGCTGGAGCGATAGGTTGCGTCAATGCCGACGGCCACGTCATTGATGCCTTGCCTTTGCAGGCGCAATAATTTGTCGATGGACGCCTGATAGCGCGTCGCACCGGGCAGATAGTCCTTCTCAAATGCGTTCTTCGCCTGAAACAACTTTCCTTCGGCGCGCAGCGCCAGAATGTTGCTGCCGGCTGCCTGATAGGCTTTGCGGCTGGCATCGATGTCGGCAAACAGCTTTTGTTCTTCAGGGGTGCGCAGCAGGCCTTGTACTTTGCTTTGCAAGTCGTTTGCGCGTTTGGAGGAATCGTTGACGGCAGCTTCAAAGTAGGTCGCCAGACTCAGATCCGTGCTGCGCGCAATCGCCGTCGTGCGCGTAATCGAGGTGGAGATGTTCGAATACCAGTCGCTGATCAGACGCTCCTTGGCGAGCGGCATTTGCATCATGGCGTTGGTGGCGTCAGCCACCGATTGCAAGCGCCAGATTCCCATCGCGGCGACGACCACCATCAATACCAGCACCACCCCAAATCCTGCGGCGAAGCGTGTTCCGACTTTCCAGTTTTTCATGCGTCTCTCGTTCCTGTTTTTCGTTCTTGTGCCTGTCTGCTGCGGCAAATTGCTTGCACGTTAGGACTGCGGCTATTGGACTGGAGGGGATGCTAGCATCGGCAAGCGATCCCGAATAATGAAAAAAAACTGAAAGCCAATATCAAAATCGTTGCCGGAGTTTCTCTTATTGCAACATTTTCAATCCGTGTACAGGAACGAACGGATCATAAAAAAGCCCTCGTCAGAGGGCTGCTTGGAACGCTATGTGGGACTACGCATGGACTTGCCAATCAAGGATTCAGCGCTCGCAGTACCTCGTCATGAATCGAACCCGCCGTCGCCACAATGGAAGTCGCGCCGATAGGCGTGTTGCCTTGCCAGTCGGTGATGCGTCCGCCGGCGCCTTCAATAATCGGGATGAAGGACATGATGTCCCAGATCTTCAGCACGGGATCAAGCATGATGTCGGCGCCGCCGGTCGCCAGTTGAAAATACCCATGGCAATCGCCCCAGCCGCGATACAAGCGGGCCTGACGCGATAACTGTTCGAAGGCGGGGCCGTCGTGATACTTGAAGATGTCCCAGTGGTCGGTTGCCAGCAGCATGGCGTCGCCGATCGTGCGGCAATCGCGCATGCCGACTGGCTTGCCGTTGAGCGTGGTTCCGGCGACGGTACCGACCAGCAGATGCTCCATCAGCGGGCTGTGCAAGGCGCCAATAATAGGACGCCCCCGATACGTCAGCGAAATCAGCGTGCCGAAGATATAGCAGTTGGTGACAAATGCCTTGGTGCCGTCGATGGGATCGAGGATCCAGCAATATTCCGCCTCTTGCTGATGAGGGCCAAATTCTTCGCCGATGATGCCGTGTTGCGGATAGCGGGCCATGATTGCGGCGCGTAGCGCTTGCTCAGTTTCGCGGTCGGCGGCGGTGACCGGCGATTGATCCGACTTCGATTCAACGGCGGTACCGCTGAGATAGTGGCTGCGAATGATGGCACCGCTGATCTTGCTCAGCTCGCTGATAAAGGTGCTGAATTCCTGCAGCTGCGCGGCGTCGGCGGATTGGGTGAAGAGCGGGGCGGGTGGCAGAAAGGACATGGCGGGTTCTCTGAAAGATTATTGGCGTAGCGCCACGATGCCGCCCAGGATCATTGCTGCGCCCAGCCAGCGGGCGAAAGACAGTTTTTCCTTGAGCAGAAAGGCGCTGATGAAAGCGGCGAAGATGACGGAGGTTTCGCGCAACGAGGCGACAGCGGCGGTCGGTGCCTTGGTCATGGCCCACAGCGCAATGCCGTAAGCCAGCATGGAAAACGTGCCGCCGATGATGCCGCGCCGCCAATGCAGGCGTGCATGTGCGACGAAAGCACGGCGGCGCAGCCAGAACACCAGCGCGGCAAAAGGCATGCCTTCCAGAAAAGACATCCACAGCACATAGTTGGGTGCATTGCCGGCCTGGCGCACACCGGCAGCGTCGACCATGGTGTACATCGCAATCAGGCTGGCATTGGCAAAGGCAAACAACATCACCTTGCGTACGCCGCTATGCAGATTGCCTGCCAGCAGGCTCAGGCTGATGATGCCGCCGGAAATGCCGGCGATGCCCAGCCACATGGCCGGGCTCAAGGATTCATGGAAGACGATGACGCTGATCAGGGCGACCAGCAGCGGCGCAATGCCGCGCATGAGCGGATAGCCGAGGTTCATGTCGCCGGCGCGATAGGTGCCGACGAGCGTCAGGTAATAGCCGATATGCAGGACGATGGAGGTGAGCAGGTAAGGCCAGCTTGCCAGCGGCGGCGGAGCGAAGAAGAGCAGCAGCGGCGCCGCCACCGTCGTCGCACCGGCTGCTACCAGCGCGGTATCCATCAGCACGTCGCGACCGCTTTTTATCAGCGCGTTCCAGCTGGCGTGCAGCAGTGCCGCAAACAATACGATGACGGTGATCGTCGGCGTCAGCGTCATCGGCGACGTGAGCGATGTGAGCGGAGACATCGGCAGAGGTGTCATGCGCGCGCGCACTGCGCGACATAACGCGAGAAGTGTGCATAGTCCGGCGTGCGGTAGTTTTCTTTCTTGGCGAGATCATCCCAGCGCCGCAGCCGCACTGCATCGGCGGCGTAGGGGATGGCGATGAAGTCTGCGGCCTGTTGCGCATCGAATATGCCGCCCTGCAGTTTCAGGCTGCGCACCGAATCGGCCGACAGCGCAGAAAAATAGGCCGGATCGACGGCGCACAGATAGCGCTTGGCATCGACGTGCAGGCGTATCGGCGCCAGTACGTCTTCATCGAACAGATGGCGCAGGAAAGGCAGGATGCGGTATTGATGCAAGTCATCGATACCTGCCATGGTCGGTGTATCGCCGTTGTCTTCCAGCATGTGGCCGAGGTCATGTAAAAAACTGGCGACGATCAGGCTGGGCGGCGCGTCTTCCTGCTCCGCCAGAGCAGCGGTCTGCAGCGCATGCTCCAGTTGAGTGACCGGCTCGCCGGTGTATTGCGTGTCGCCGTGCCGGCGAAACAGAGCGTCGATGTCTTCCAGAGTCAAAGCCATAGAAACAACCTCATCAAAACTTTTTAAGCAATCTCATGCAAGCAATGTCTTGTGGACTATTGCAGGGAAATCGGTGCAACGTATTGGATCAAGATTTTGCATCAAGACCTGGTATGAAGAGCTCAATACGCGCACCGGCCAGCATCAAGCTACCAAGGCAACGAGTACGTTTTCGTATTGGTGAAACTCTTCATCGCTTCCTGCACGCCTTCCTTGTAACCCAGGCCAGAATCCTTGATGCCGCCGAAGGGCGTCAGTTCAAGGCGATAGCCAGGCACTTCGCGCACATTGATCGATCCCATGTTGAGTTCGGAAATGAAGCGCGTGATGTAGTCCAGCCGATTGGTGCAGACCGACGACGACAAACCGTAGGCGGTGCCGTTGGCGATGCGGATTGCTTCGTCGATGCCGGACACGCGGATCACCGGCGATACCGGACCGAAGGTTTCTTCTCGCACTACGGTCATCTGCGGTTGCACATGATCGAGCACCGTCGGTGAGTAAGACGCGCCTTGGCGTTGATTGCCGACCAGCAGTTTGGCGCCGGCCGCGACAGCTTCGTTGACCACGTTTTCAAATCGAATCGCCGCAGCTTCATCGATCACGGTCCCCATGTCGACGTGGGCATCGAAAGGATCGCCGTAGTGCAAGGCTTTGGTTTTCTCCACCAGCAGCTCGACAAACTGGTCGGCGACGCGCTCATGCACCAGCATGCGCTTGATCGCCGTGCAACGTTGTCCCGAATTTTTATACGAGCCGCTGACTGCCAGTGTCGCAGCTTCTTCAATGTCGGCGTCTTCCATCACGATAATAGGATCGTTTCCACCCAGTTCCAGGATCTGACGTTTGTAGACTGCTTTGGCGGCAATATATTTACCGATGGCGACGCCGCCGGTGAAGGTGACCAGATCGACATGTTCATTGGTCAGCAGTTCGTCGGCGATTTCCTTCGGATCACCGGTGACGACCGACAGCATCTGCGGCGGCAGGCCGGCTTCGTACAGCACGTCCGCCAGCGCGTATGCCGTCAGCGGTGTCTTTTCGCTGGGCTTGAGCACGATGCGGTTATTGGTGGCGATCGCCGGCGCGACCTTGTGAATCACCTGATTGAGCGGATGATTGAACGGCGTGATGGCGGAAATCACCCCGAGCAAAGGCTCCTTCATCGTATAAACCTTGCGGCGCTTGCCATGCTCGGTCAGGTCGCAGGAAAAGATCTGGCCGTCGTCAATCAGCGCTTGATTGGCCGCAAATAGAAGCACATCGGAAGCGCGTCCGGTTTCATACATCGAATCCTTGAGGCAGAGTCCGGATTCCAGCGTGATCAGGCGTGCAAATTGCTCACGCCGCGCCGCGATGAGTTCGCCGGCGCGCATGAGGATGCGATAGCGCTCATGGCGCGTCAGTGTGGAGCGATACGCTGCAGCAATAGAAAAAGCCTTGCGTACTTGCTCGACACTCGCCTTGGGAATGGTCGCGATGACTTTGCCGGTGTAAGGATGGGCGACGTCGATGTTGCGCTCGCAAGTAACTTTGTCGCCGGCAATACGCAAGCTTTCGCGAATGATCTGGTCGTGGCTGGCATCGGCTGGCACGACTTGCAGAGTGGCGGTCATGCGGCACTCCTTTCCTTTGCATTCAACTCCACAGCGACAACGTGATTGAGGGCCAGATCGAACGCATCGAAATTGCGCAAGCGTCGGCTGCTGGCCACGCCCTCGACCTTGCGATTCAGGATCAGTGGTACTTGCTGCTCCGACAAGCCGCCGTGGGATCGCAGCGGGACGTCAAGCCCGGAAAGATCGTGGCGCGAAGCAGCAGTACCGAGCACTGTATCGCGTTGCGAGACGATGACGATGTCGCCGATGCGATCCGGTGGCAGCTCGAAACGTTGGGCGGCATCTGCGCGATTGAGCACCACTTCGACGCCCGGCAACGATGCCAGGCGTGCAATCAGTTCCTGCGCATTGAGATCGGACGGCAAATGGATCGTGGCATAAGAACCCAGTGCACCGTGATGTACAACGTACGGATCGGTGATCGGCAAGATCACGCGGGTCTTGCCTTCGCCCAGCCATTGATCGAGCACGTCTTGCAAGTAGATGACATTGGGCGAACCGTCATTGCCGTGCTTGGCGTTCATGCCGTGGTCGGCGGTGAGTGTGATGACGGCACCCATGTCGTCGAGTTGTTGCAGATAGCCGTCCATCATTTGATAGAAAGCATTTGCGTCCGGTGTGCCTGGCGCTGCTTTGTGTTGCACATAATCGGTGGTCGACAGATACATCAGGTCGGGGCGATAGCGTTGCATCAACTTGACGCCGGATGCGAACACGAATTCCGACAAGTCGGCACTATATACAGACGGTACCGGCAGTCCGACCATGTCAAGCACGTCGTCGATACCGTTTTCGGCCATGCTGACCTGATCCGATTTCTCGGACGAGTAGCAGATGCCTTTCAGCTTGTGGCCGAGCAGTTTGCGCAGCTTGTCCTTGGCCGTCACCACCGCAACCTTGGCACCGGCATCGGCGAAGGCGGCGAGCAGGGTGTCGGCGCGCAGGTATTTTGGATCGTTCATCATCACTTCTTCACCGCTGGCCGGGTCGAAGAAGTAGTTGCCGCAAATACCGTGTACGGCCGGCGGCGCACCGGTGACGATGGACAGGTTGTTGGGATTGGTGAAGGTTGGCACCACGCTGTCGGCGATGAAGCGGCTGCCGTCTTTCAGCATGCTGCCGATGAAAGGCGCAACGCCGGCGGCGACTGCCGCTGACAGATAATCGAATTCACAGCCGTCGACGCACACCACGACGACCGGCGCATCGGGCCAGCGGTAGCTGCGTTGGTTCACATTCACAGTTTTGCTCATGTTGCATCCTTATCAGGTTGACAGGTTGACTGATGCGGCCGGGGAACAGCCGCGTAATTGCATCCTTGGGCTACCGCTATTTGTTATCTGCACCAGCTATGTTGCCGGTTTGAATATCGTTTTTATTTGTTCAGGCAAATCAATCGATTCAATCAATTAGGTGCGCCATCAACGGCGCGGTGCATGCGTGCGCGGCTCAGTTCCGAGTGGCGACGCAACATGGCGCCGGCTTCTGCGGCGTCGCGCGCGGCGATGGTGTTGTAAATCTCGCGATGCTCCTTGCTGGAGACATCCATGCCGCCGCCGGCCGACAGGCCACGCAAGCGGAATAACAGCAATTCCTTGGTCAGCTTGCGATACACCGCAACCAGTTTGCTGTTGCCGGTGAAGCTCACCAGCGTGTCGTGGAATTGCAGGTTGAGCGGGTGGTAGAGCGCGACATCCTTGCTGGCGGCGACTTCTTCCATGTGCTCGACCTGGCGTTTGAGCTCGGCCAACTGTTCTTCGGAAATGTGCTGCGCCAGCTTGCGGCCGATCAGGTCTTCCATGGCTTCGCGCAGGTCGTAGATTTCGTCGGCTTCAGCAACTGAAATCTCGCGGACGAAGGCGCCGCGATTTTTTTCCTGGCGCACCAGACCGGATTCCTCCAGACCGCGGAAGGCTTCGCGAATCGGGCCACGGCTGATGCCGAAGTGCTGCGCCAGTTCGCTCTCATTAAGGCGGCCGCCGACGCTGATCTCTCCGCGCAGGATCATTTTTTCCACTTCCTCCTGAATGATCATCGTCAGCGAATTCGACTGCACGAGCTGCAAAGGACTGAGTTTTTCCATGATGTCTTGAAGTGCACCGACATGAGGCGATGCACTGTTTTGGTTTGAGTGAGGCTATTTTTGCAAATCAATCGCCTACTGTCAACTGCAAACTGTTGACAATCTACGATTCGATGTTTAAAGTTAAAACCGTTCCATCAATTGGTATAAATAATTCGCAAATTTTCGGGATCGGCAGTGCAGAGGTGTGGCCGGTTTCGTTTTCATCGTCATTGTTGCTTTGTTGTTCCTTACCCATCGGAGAATGCAAATGAAATCGACGTTGTCCCATATGCTGGCGCTGTTGTGCGCAGGACTGTGCGCTTATGCGCCGTTATCCTCTTCTGCGGCCGATCGCGTGCCGCTGCTGGTATATACCGCGCTGGAGACGGATCAGATCAAGGCCTATAAAGAGTCATTCGAAAAGGCGTATCCCGATGTGGAGATCAAATGGGTGCGCGATTCGACCGGCATCATTACCGCCAAGCTGTTGGCCGAAAAAGCCAATCCGCAGGCCGATGTGGTGATGGGCGTGGCTGCCAGCAGTCTGGCGCTGATGGATGCGGAGGGTATGCTGCTGCCGTACAAGCCCAAGGGTTATGAGCAGCTCAATCCCAAATATGTCGATACCAAGGCCGTGCCGAGCTGGGTGGGTATGGATGTGTTTGGCGCGACGATTTGCTTCAACACCGTTGAAGCGAAAAAGATGAATCTGCCGAAACCGGAAACCTGGAAAGACCTCACCAAGCCGATTTACAAAGGCAAGATCGTGATGCCTAACCCGGCCTCCTCGGGTACCGGTTATTTTGACGTGACCGCCTGGCTGCAGTTGTTCGGCGAGCAGGGCGGTTGGAAATACATGGATGCCTTGCACGAGAATATCGCGCAATACATGCACTCCGGCTCCAAGCCCTGTAAATCAGCCGGCAGCGGCGAATTCCCGATTGGGATTTCGTTCGAGTATCGCGGCAATCAGGTCAAGAACAGTGGCGCGCCGATTGAACTGGTGTTCCCGAAAGAAGGCCTGGGATGGGAGATTGAAGCCACCGGCATCATGAAGACCACCAAGAAACTCGATGCCGCCAAGAAGCTGGCCGACTGGTCCGCCAGCAAGGACGCCAACGAGCTGTATCAGAAGAACTTCGCCATCGTCGCCAATACAGCGGTGCACAAGCCGCCGACAGGTCTGCCGGCGAACTATGAAGAAATGCTGATCAAGAACGACTTCGCCTTTGCCGCCAAGAACCGCGACAAGATCTTGACGGAGTGGAACAAGCGTTACGACGCCAAGAGCGAGCCCAAGTAATCGCTGAAGGGGCGGGCAGGTATATTTCCTGCTCGCTTTTTACTTGCTTTCATTTGGCACCATGGTTATTCCCGGCAACACCGGCATGGCGCGATGGCTGAAGCACGCAGGCCGCACGCAATGGTATGCCGGCTCGGGAATGGCTGTCGCTATGACAACGCTTAATCAACCGGATCACAGGCTTCGTATGGACATGACAGATTTTTCTGCGGTGCAGTCGCTCTCCGCCAGCACCGAAACTGCATTGGAACTTACCGACGTACGTAAGGACTTCGGCAGTTTCAGTGCTTTGGGTAATATCAATCTGCAAGTGCGGCAGGGTGAGATGCTAGTTTTTCTCGGCCCTTCAGGCTGCGGTAAGACGACCTTGCTGCGCATCATCGCCGGGCTGGAAAGCCAGACTGCGGGCAATATTTCTCAAAATGGCCGGGACATTTCCTGGTTGCCGCCGGAACAGCGCGACTACGGCATCGTGTTCCAGTCGTATGCTTTGTTCCCCAATCTGACCGTGGCGGAAAACGTCGGCTACGGTCTGGTTAATCGCCGCACGCAGCGCGCGCAGATCCGGGCCCGTGTGGAAGAGTTGCTGACAATGGTCGGCCTCCCCACCTCAGCAAAAAAATATCCCTCGCAACTTTCCGGCGGACAGCAGCAGCGCATCGCACTGGCGCGCGCCATGGCAACCTCGCCGAAATTATTATTGCTGGATGAGCCGCTGTCGGCGCTCGATGCCTTGGAGCGCGTGCGTCTGCGTAAGGAAATCCGCAGTCTGCAACAGCAACTTGGCGTGACCACCATCATGGTGACGCATGACCAGGAAGAAGCATTGAACATGGCGGATCGCATCGTCGTCATGAATCAGGGCGCCATTGAGCAGATCGGTACGCCGCAAGAGATTTACGAACATCCGGCCAGCGCTTTCGTTGCTGGATTTGTCGGCAAGGTCAACGTAATCAAGGCGAAGGCGCTCGGCGAGCATGCCTTTGAATGCGGCGATCGCGGACTGCGTATGATCCGTACTCCCGGAGACGAGTCCTCTGACGTCGGTGACTACCGGCCGGGTAGCGAAGTGCGTTTGTATGTGCGTCCCGAAGATCGCATCGCGGAAGACATCACCGATGCCACGCCGAACCAGGTGGTGGGTGTAGCCGGGCGGGTGGAATTTCTGGGTGGCATTTGCCTGGTCGAATTTGATGTTGCCGAGCTTGGCAAGACGCCGTTGACGATACAGTTCTCGCTCAACCAGATGCATGACCTGAACATTGTCCCCGGCGTGCGCATTCGCTTTGCGTTGCGCGCCGATCGGATTCGCGTTTTCCCTGCCTGAGGAAAGATGACGATGCAAGCAAGTTCGAAACTCAATCCGGTTCTGCTGACGTCGACGCGGCGCAGCCTCAAGCTCAGCGGCGGTGATATTCTGGCGCGCGTTTTGCTGGTTGCCGTCGCAGGCGGTCTGGCCTTGTTTTTGCTGGCGCCGCTGGCGACCATTCTGCTGCGCGGTGTGCTCGACAATAATGGCAATTTCGTCGGCCTGATGCATTTCCGTGACTATCTGGCGACGCCGAGTTTAAAGCGCTCCATTGTCAATTCCTGCGGTGTGGCGTTTGCTGTCGTGTTCATCTCGGTGCCGATGGCTTTCTTCTTCGCGTATGCGATCAATCGCAGCTGCATGCGCTTCAAGGGCAGTTTCAAATTCATCGCCTTGCTTCCGCTGCTGGCGCCATCGCTGTTGTCGGCGATTGCCTTTATCCAGTGGTTTGGCAATCAGGGCGTACTAAAACCCTTGCTGGGGGGCGCCAGCATTTATGGCGCTCCGGGCATCATTCTGGCTGAGGTCTATAACACCTTCCCGCACGCGATGATGATCATCACGACCGCCTTGTCGCTGGCCGATGCGCGCCTGTATGAGGCGGCCGACTCGATGGGCACCGGTACGCTCCGACGCTTTTTCACGATCACGCTGCCGTCCTGCAAGTACGGTCTGATCAGTGCGGCGACGGTGGTATTCACCTACGTGATCAGTGACTTTGGTGCGCCAAAAGTCATTGGAGGCAACTTCAGCGTGCTGTCGGTGGATGTATTCAAGCAAGTGGTCGGACAGCAGAACTTTGGTCGCGGCGCAGTGGTGGGCGTATTACTGCTGCTGCCTTCGATACTATCGTTTGCCATCGACTCTCTTGTCCGCCGCAAATTGCAGGCACAGCTGTCGGCGCGCTCGGTGCCTTACAAGCCAAAACCTCAGCGCGCTTTCGACCGCTGGATGACGGTGTATTGCGTATTGGTCAGCATCTTGTTGCTGTCGGTAGTGGGCATGGCGATATTCAGTTCCTTTATCAAATTGTGGCCTTACAACCTTGAACTGACCTGGCGTCACTATCAGTACGCTTTGCTCGACGGTGATCTCAGCGCGGCATATACCAATTCCCTCAAGCTCGGTTTTCTGACGGCAGTCTTCGGGACGACAGCGGCATTTACCGGCGCTTATCTGACTGAAAAATCACGCGGTCTCGGCAGCTTGCGTCCGCTGGTGCATCTGATGGCCATGCTGTCGATGGCAGTGCCGGGGCTGGTGCTGGGATTGGGTTACATCATGTTCTTCAATCATCCGGACAATCCGCTGAAGTTCTTGTATGCCTCAATGTCGATCCTGGTGTTCTCGACCATCATCCACTACTACACTTCCAGCCATCTGACGGCGGTGTCGGCATTGAAAGCGCTGGATAACGAATTCGAGGCAGTCGCGGCTTCGCTGAAAATCCCTTTCTATAAAACCTTCTTACGTGTCACCGTGCCAGTGTGCCTGCCGGCCTTGCTCGACATCGCGCGCTATTACTTTGTCGTGTCGATGGCGACCTTGTCGTGCGTGGTGTTCCTGTATTCGCCCGATACCATTCTGTCGTCGGTGGCGATCATGAATCTCGATGAAGCCGGCGACATCGGACCGGCGGCCGCGCTGGCGTCGCTGACGGTCGTGACTTCAGCGCTGGTATGTCTGCTGTATGGCTGGTTCAGCAAGGCACTGATCAACAAAACGCAGGCCTGGCGGACCTGCACCATGCATTGAGCTTTGCGCAGGGTTCATATTTTTGCCATTCCCCCTAATTCGAAGGAGACACCATGTCTGTTGCAAACGCTGAACATAAAGATCCTATCCTCTTGACGCCGGGCCCGCTGACGACGTCGCTGCAAACCAAGCAAGCGATGTTGCGCGACTGGGGGTCATGGGATGGCGACTTCAATCAGATCACCACGCGGGTGCGCCAGCATCTGCTGGAAATCGCCCACGCGGGCGAGACGCACGAATGCGTGCCCCTGCAAGGCAGCGGCACTTTCTCGGTGGAAGCCGCCATCGGCACCATCGTGCCGCGCGACGGCCATGTATTGGTGCCGATGAATGGCGCCTACTGCCAGCGTATCGCGCGCATCTGCGAATATCTGGGGCGTCGCGTGAGCACTCATTCGTATGCGGAAGATCAGGCTATTTCCACGTCCGACATCGATCGTCTGCTCAGCGCGGATCCTTCGATCACCCATGTCGCCATCGTGCACTGTGAAACCAGCACCGGCATCCTGAATCCGCTGCAAGACATTGCCAAAGTGGTCGCGAAGCACGGCAAGGGATTGATCATCGATGCAATGAGCTCGTTCGGCGCCATCGAAGTGGATGCGCGCGTGACGCCTTTTGATGCGCTGGTCGCAGCGTCGGGCAAGTGCATTGAAGGCGTGCCGGGCATGGGTTTCGTGCTGGCCCGGCGCAGTGTGCTGGAGCAGTGCAAAGGTAACGCCCACTCGCTGGCGCTGGATTTGTACGATCAGTGGGTCTACATGCAAAAGACGACGCAATGGCGCTTCACGCCGCCGACCCACGTGGTTGCCGCGCTGGATCAGGCGTTGCAGCAATACCGCGCCGAAGGCGGTCTGGCGGCGCGTGGTGCGCGTTACGCCGCCAACTGCAAGCAGTTGATCGACGGCCTTGCAGCGCTGGGCTTGAGGAGCTTCCTGCCGAAAGAAATCCAGGCACCGATCATCGTGACGGTACATGCGCCACAGCACGCGAACTACAACTTCCAGGCTTTCTACAACGCGGTCAAGCGTCAGGGTTTCATTCTGTATCCGGGCAAGCTGACGACGGTGGAGACCTTCCGCGTCGGTTGCATGGGGCACTTTGGCGACGAGGGTATGCGTGGTGCGATTGCGGCCATTGCCAATGTGCTGGAGGAGATGCAGATCGCGACGGCGGTGGCAGCCTGATTCTCTTCGCAGTAACAATAAAGAGACTCGCAAAGGTCAACGCAGCTTGGGTTCATTGCGAGGTGGCTGGCTGAACGATAATTGTCTTGATGGCAATTTCGGCGTCGCGAGATTTTTCTTGGGATTTTGGCCGGCTTGATGCCGGCTTTTTTTATCCGATGCCAGGGGCCGATACGGATAAGTGGTGGAGTAGGGGATGATGATGCGCATCATCAAGACTTGTTAATATCCGTAACACTTTGTAAGAGACATAGGGGCGGAGCAAAAGCAGGTATATCTTAGTGACTCCCCCCTCTAATTCATCCCCTGAATTAGATTTAACCCGCGCCGCAAGGTGCGGGTTTTTTATTGCCCGCCGATTTTATGGCTGCATAGCCGATCCTGTTTTGCTCCGCTTTTCTTGCGCTTCTCACACGATGGTATGAGGTGAGTTATCTCGGATGATGTTATACTTTAATGGTAATCATTATCATCTAACGAGTCGGAGAGAAATCATATGATCGGTATCAAAAAAATCGCAGTTGCCGCCGCCATGTTTGCAGCTATGTCTGCTGCCAGCGCAGCCGAATATCCAATCGGTAAACCGCAGATTCAAGGCGGCATGGAAGTCAGCGCGGTGTACCTGCAGCCGATCAAGATGGAACCGGACGGCATGATGCGTAAAGCGGAAGAATCCGACGTCCATCTGGAAGCCGATATCCGTGCCGTCGCCAAGAATCCGAACGGCTTTGCTGAAGGCGATTGGATGCCTTACCTGAACATCAAGTTCGAACTGACCAAGACCGGTTCGACCAAGGTCATCAAGGGCGACATGATGGCGATGGTGGCCAGCGATGGTCCTCATTATGGCGACAACGTCAAACTCGACGGCCCAGGCAAGTACAAACTGAAACTGACCATTGCTCCACCATCGGGACATTTCGGCCGTCACGTCGACAAGGAAACTGGTGTCGGCCCATGGTTCAAGCCATTCGAACTGACTTATGACTTTACCTTCGCCGGTGTCGGCAAAAAGGGCGGTTACTAATCCGCAGTCCTGAGCTGAAAGAGTCATGAGCGGGCATCGTTCCGCTCATGTCACGCTGACCCGGTTCTCGCATTTGCTTACTCTTGTTGATAGCGCAATGCAGAGCCCTGCAATGTAGGAGCAAAGGATGTCTTTGCGTAAAACCCGTAGCACCCGACTCATGGCCGGTCTGATCGGTCTGGTCTGTACCCTGTTTGCCGCGGGTGTCTTCGCTGCAGATATTTTGACTTTCAAACTTGAAATGCAGGACGGCAAGTTTATTCCTGCGCGCATTGAAGTCCCTGCAGGGCAGCGCATCAAGATTGAAATCCACAATATCGGCAAGAGCGCCGCCGAGTTCGAAAGTGTTGAGCTGCGCAAGGAAAAAGTCCTCGCGCCCGGCGCGCAGTCTTTTGTCGTGATCGCACCGTTGCGTCCCGGCGAATACAAGTTCTTTGACGACTTCCATTTGAACATGCCGCAAGGCCTGATTGTCGCCAAATAAAGTGCAATTGAAAGGAAAGTAATGGGCCAGGTCCTGTTTATTGTCTGGCGCGAAAGCGTCGAGGCCTTGCTGGTGGTCGGTATTTTGTATGCCTGGCTGAATAATGGCGATGCGGCTGCACGCCGTGGTTTGCCGTACCTGTGGGCTGGCGTTGCTGCCGGCGTGATTGCTGCCGTGGTATTGGGCGGGGCCTTGCTGGGCTTCAGCGAATTGCTTTCAGGCGACGCACAGACCTATTTCCAGATCGGCATGGTACTGATCGCTGCCGTATTGATCGTGCAAATGGTGTTCTGGATGCGCAAGCATGGCCGCACGCTCAAGAAAGACATGGAGTCGTCCCTCAAGGCAAGTACCGAAGCGGGTAACTGGTGGGGCGTGTTTGCACTGGTGGCGCTGGCGATTGCGCGCGAAGGCAGCGAGACTGCGGTCTTCCTGTATGGCATCGGCATGGGTGAGCAGGACGCCAGCCGTGGCGCGCTGATTTTTGCGGGTGTGATCGGCTTTGCTCTGGCTTTCCTGACGTTTTATCTACTGCAACTGGGCGGCAAAATTTTCTCCTGGCGCCGGTTCTTCCAGGTGACGGAAATCATTCTGCTATTGCTGGCAGCCGGCTTACTGCTGACAGGTGTCGAAAAATTGCTCGATTTGCTGTTGGAAAGCTCGGACTGGTTCTCTTCGTTGAGTTTCGTTTCGGCGCTGACGGCCCCGGTCTGGGATACCAGCTGGTTACTGGATGATTCAAGCACTTTGGGCAGCCTGGTATCCACGCTGACCGGCTACCGTGCGCGTCCTGCCTTGATGAGTGTTGCCATTTATGTCATTTATTGGCTTGTGGTATCCTCCGCGCTCGGCAAGTTGAAAAACACGCAAGTTAACAAGCAAGCTGCATAAACGATATGAGCACCTGTACGCTTCCCAATACCCGCCTGGCGCGTACGGGTGACTGGATGCGCCGCAATGGCGCATTGATCCGCGGTATCCAGTGGGTCGTCGTGCTGGTCTACGCCATCCTCATCCTCGTTCCTATTTTTCTCCCGCTGCCGGATGAAACAGCGCATATCTGGTCCAACCTGACTCTGATTTCTCAGTTCTGCTTCTGGGGGATCTGGTGGCCTTTCGTGCTGGTCAGCATGGTGTTGATGGGCCGAGTCTGGTGTGGTGTGCTATGTCCGGAAGGCGCACTTACCGAGTTCGCCAGCAAGTTCGGCCGTGGTAAGACAATCCCGCACTGGATGCGCTGGGGCGGTTGGCCCTTCGTCGCTTTCGCACTGACCACGGTGTACGGCCAGATGGTCAGCGTCTATCAATATCCCAAGGCAGTGCTGCTGGTGCTCGGCGGCTCGACGCTGGGCGCGATGATCGTCGGCTATCTGTATGGCCGCGAAAAACGTGTCTGGTGCAAATACCTGTGCCCGGTCAACGGTGTATTCGGTTTGCTGGCCAAGCTGGCGCCGTTCCATTACAAAGTCAACGAAGACGCATGGCGCGCGTCTTACGATACGCATGGCAAAAAGACCATTCCGGTCAATTGTGCGCCGCTGGTGCCGCTGCGTAACATGAAGGGCGCCGCCGACTGCCATATGTGCGGACGCTGCAGCGGTCATCGCGACGCCATCGCATTGACATGGCGTCCTCCAACTGTCGAAATCGTCAAAGTCGGCAACAAGAACAACAACCTGTGGGAAAGCGCGCTGGTCTTGTACGGTCTGTTCGGCATCGCCATCGGCGCCTTCCATTGGAGCGCCAGCCCATGGTTCATCGAGGCTAAACAATTTATCGCAACATGGCTGATCGATCGGGACATCATGTGGCCGTTCGATACCAACGCACCATGGTGGCTGCTCACCAATTATCCGCAGCAAAGCGACGTATTTTCCTGGCTGGATGGCGCGATGGTGGTTTCATACATCATGGCAACCGCTGCCTTACTCGGTACCGCACTGACCGGCTTGTTCGCGATCAGCAACCTTGTCCTGGGAAAATGGGATCGCTCCCGCTTTAATCATCTGGTGCAATCCGCCATTCCATTGGCAGGTTGCGGCGTGTTCATCGGTTTGTCTGCGACCACGATCAGCTTGCTGCGCGCAGAGCATTGGCCGGTGGACTGGGCCAACGATGTTCGCGCATCGCTGCTGAGCGTCATGACAATCTGGAGCGTCTGGCTCGCGTGGAAGGTCATCGGCGAGCACTCCAAATCGCTCGTACAGCGTTTGCTGGCCTTGGTGCCCATTCTTGGCGCACTGGCATTGGTCAACTATGCCTGGCTGCTGATGTTCTGGATCTGGTAAATCGTTTTAAGCCGGATTCAGCGCACTTTGGTTCTGGTCGCGGCAGCAGGGCGATCCCCTCTGACTGTGTCAATTCCACCGCTTTTGTCCGCTCATTGCGCTGCCTCGGCAGACAATATGGCCCAGTGGCGTAAAATAGCGGGTTTCGTCCGCCGCGGACGGTAATCAGAATAACTCAGCAGATATCTCTATGGCCCGCCCTCGCTTTTTGCCCGACAACCTGACGCTCATGCTGTTGGCCGTTGTCACTACTGCCAGTTTTTTTCCTTGTACCGGATCGGTCGCCGTCGGTTTCGACTGGTTGACGACGTTCATGATCGGCTTGCTGTTCTTCATGCACGGCGCCAAGCTGTCGCGTCAGGCAGTTGTGGCCGGCATGGTGCACTGGCGTTTGCATGTGACGGTTTTGCTTTGCACGTTTGCCGTTTTTCCGCTGCTTGGCCTGATTCTGAAACCTGCGTTGCTGCTGGTGATCACACCTGATCTGTATCTGGGCATCCTGTTTCTATGCGTATTGCCGTCGACGGTGCAGTCTTCGATTGCCTTTACGTCGGTTGCGCGCGGCAATGTGCCGGCGGCGATTTGCAGTGCCTCCGCATCGAACTTGTTGGGCATTTTCCTGACGCCGCTGATGGTAAGCGTGATTGTGGTGGCACATAACGCCCAGCATTCCTCGCTCGACTCCATCCTCAAGATCGTCTATCAACTGTTGCTGCCTTTTGTGGCAGGGCAGATCGCGCGTCCGTGGATCGGCGCCTGGATGGACAGAAACAAGTCCTGGCTGCGCTGGGTCGATCAAAGCTCTGTACTGCTGGTGGTGTATGTGGCGTTTAGCGAGGCAGTCAATCAAGGTCTGTGGCGTCAGGTGCCCGTGACAATGTTGATCAGCCTGATCGTGATCAGCGCCTTGCTGCTGGCGATTATCATGGCGCTGACAACCTTCGGCAGCCGTCGCATGGGTTTCAACAAGGAAGACGAAATCACCATCGTATTTTGTGGCTCGAAGAAAAGTCTCGCCAGCGGCGTACCGATGGCAAAAGTCTTGTTCGCCAGTCAGACCGTTGGGATGGTGCTGTTGCCGCTGATGCTGTTCCATCAGATTCAACTGATGGTGTGCGCTTTCCTGGCGCAGCGTTATCGCAGTCGTCCGGAAGAGAGCGATGCAAGTGCTCAGCTTGGTCAGGTGAGATAAGCACGTGCCGGCATGCACTGATGCACGCAAAATCAAAGCTCGCTATTGCGGGCTTTTTTATTGAGCTTCTCAAACGAGCATCTCAAATTTATCTCCCCAATACCATCAGACCTTGCGTCGATGCTTGGCAAAAAATGCCAGCATCAGCTTGCCCGCATCCGGTCCCTTGGCATGAAACGGCAACTTGTCGTCACCGCCGCTCCAGGCATGCCCAAGGCGCTCGATATGTATCGATCTGATCAGGATCGATTTACCCGCGGAAAAATCACGGATCTGAATGGAGTTTTTGCGTGGATGCCGCTTGGACACGCGTCCGAACTCGCGCACAACGAGCGGCAGCGGGGTGAGGTTTGCAGCGTGATTGAGCGCCGTGAACTGCCTCACCAACTGGATCTGATTGATCGATCGCACGATCTTGTCGTCGTCCCCTGTGATCAGAATCGCGGGCATAGAGGGAAACCCGGGCTCTTTCGCCAGCACTTTGACAATCGGTGTCAGCGGGTTTGCGCTGCCGTGTTGCATCACACCGTATGCGCCCATCGCACTGCGGCTGGTGCCGAATGCCGGGCCGGAATGCATGCCTACTGCAGCAATCAGTTCCGGATGCGTAAGCGCCAGAATCTGTGCCATTGCCGCACCCGCCGAAATACCGCACGCATAAATGCGTTGAGGATCAATATTGTGTTCCTCGCTGACATTGCGAATCATGCGAGCGATCAAGGCGATATCGCCGCCGCCGCGCTGTGTCGCCGGGTCATACCATTTCCAGCAGCGATTAGGATGTTCGCGCAGTGATTGCTGGGGATACAGTACGACATATCCCTTGTCACCCGCGAGCTGGTTCATGCGCGTTCCTTCTGCAAAATCCGCGGCGCTTTGCTCACAGCCGTGCAGCATGACGATGAGAGGCCTGCCGGAAGCTGGCGCCGACTCGACAGGCGGCATAAAAAGCCAATAGCGCATGCGCTGGGCAGGAATGCTGTCAGTCGTGCAATGAGCGCTGTTCCATGTGCCCGCTAACGCAGACGTCTTTGCGGTCATCGTCGTCGGTTTGCGTGCGGAGGTGGATGATTTTACCGATGTGGCTTTAAGAGGGCTGATTGATTTGCTTAGCTTGCCGGGCTTGGGTTTTGGCTTAGCCAGCATCGCCTTCAGCATTTTGGTCGTTCTGGATTGCTGCGCCTTACCGGCTTTTCTAATGCTGCTGAGCCACATGCGATTGAGCATTTTTAGCATATTGGCCTATTAGTAAAAGGTTGTCTTGGCTGACTTGCCTTTAGAAGACGCGCCGAAATGGCCAATGTTCCCCAAAATTGCGGCACTGCAGTAAGCTTGGGTAGCGAAGGGGGAAAATATGCTGGAATGCGGTTGAATTACGGTTGAAATACCGTTAAAACCTTGTCAATGCATGAATAAAACGATGCTTACGTCGCTTCGCTATCAGCGTAGTGATTGGTGCAATGATTAGTGCAGTGATCAGCGTAGTTATTCGCATACTCATCAGCTTTGTTATCTGCCGGAGGATTTTGGATGGATCTGGTCATACGTAACGCGACTCTGCCTGACGGCAGCCAGCATGTGAACATCGGTATCGACGCCGGGCGTATTGCCGCTATCGGCGTCGCCCTCGAACTCCAGGCAGTGCAGGAAATCGATGTCGGCGGTGATCTGGTGACGCCGCCATTCGTCGACGCGCATTTCCATATGGATGCCACGTTGAGTTATGGCCTGCCACGGGTCAATGCTTCGGGCACCTTGCTAGAAGGTATTGCGTTGTGGGGCGAGCTCAAACCGGATCTTACCCAGCAAGCACTGGTCGAACGCGCATTGCAATATTGCGACTGGGCGGTGGCGCGTGGCCTGCTGGCCATCCGCTCGCACGTCGATATCTGTGACGATCGGTTGCTGGCGGTGGAAGCCTTGTTACATGTCCGCGAGAAGGTCGCTCCGTATCTTGATCTGCAACTGGTCGCGTTCCCTCAGGATGGCGTGTTGCGCAGTCCGACCGCATTTGCCAATTTGAAGCGCGCGATTGCCATGGGTGTCGATGTGGTCGGCGGCATTCCACACTTTGAACGCACCATGGCCGACGGCGCAGAATCAGTCCTGCTGCTATGCGAGTTTGCGGCAGAAAAAGGCTTGCGTGTCGACATGCACTGTGACGAGTCCGACGATCCCTTATCGCGCCATATTGAGACGCTGGCTTACCATGCGCAGCGGCTCGGCTTGCAGGGCAGGGTAGCCGGATCGCATCTCACTTCCATGCACTCGATGGACAACTACTACGTCAGCAAGCTTCTGCCATTGATCCATGAAGCGGGCGTTGCCGCCATCGCCAATCCCTTGATCAACATTACCTTGCAAGGCCGTCACGATACGTATCCGAAACGCCGCGGCATGACGCGGGTGCCGGAGATGCTTGCCGCCGGTATCGACGTCGCCTTTGGTCACGATTGCGTGATGGATCCATGGTATAGCCTGGGATCGGGAGACATGCTCGAAGTCGCACACATGGGACTGCACGTGGCGCAAATGACAGGGCAGGATGCGATGCATCACTGCTTCAAGGCCGTAACAGAAACCCCCGCGCGCATACTCGGTCTGGAAGGATATGGACTGCAGGTTGGATGCCATGCCGATCTGGTGGTGCTCGATGCGGGCGATCCTATCGAAGCGATTCGCTTGCGTGCCGCGCGGCGGTTTGTCATTCGTCGCGGGAAAGTCGTCAGTCAGGCGCCGGCGGCGCACGCGCGGCTGAGTTTGCCGGGACGCCCCGATCTGGTGGACTTCAAGCTACGGGGCCAAGCGCAGTGAAGGTGGATGGGGGACGAGGAACGAGGAACGAGAATGCGGGCAGAGGAAACACATGCCTGCCCACCTGCCTTTCTGCCAAATCAGCGATGATCCTTCCACGGAACGAGCCGGTGTTCCAGCCGACGCATGACCAGATCGAACAGATAGGCCACGATGCCGATCAGGATGATGCCCATGATTACGATGTCAGTACGCAGGAAGTTCGAGGCATTCAGCACCAGTTGACCCACACCCGCCGTGGCCGCCACCATTTCTGCCGCGACCAGCGTCGTCCAGCCAAAGCCGATGGCGATACGCAAGCCGGTCAGGATATCGGGCAGCGACGCCGGCAGGATGATGTGTCGCAACAGTTGCCAGCGGCTCGCCCCCATCGATAGTGCAGCGTGCAGTTGTTCGGACAGCACGCCGGTCACTCCCGCGCGTGTGGCAACGGCAATCGGTGCAAAGCAAGCGAGATAGATCAGCAAAATCTTTGCCGTCTCATCGATGCCGAACCAGATGACGATCAGCGGCAGATAGGCCAATGGCGGCAGCGGACGATAAAACTCCAGCAGGGGATCGAAAATACCCCGCACGATTCTACTGGTGCCCATCAACAGGCCCAGTGGCACTGCCGTTACAGCTGCCAGCGCGAAAGCGCCAAAGACGCGCAGCAAGCTCCACGCCAGATGCTGCCACAGCGGCAGGCCACCTTGCACGTTACCGGTCCATGCTTGTACTCCGGCGTTCCACACTGCGGATGGCGAAGGGAGGAATAGCGGCGCCACCCAGGCTTGCGCCGTGATGCCCCACCACGCCACGAATAGAACGATGATTGTCGCAACAGTAACGCCCAGGGTTTTACCGCTGCCCGGGCGGGGATACACCTTTGCTGCAGGTAGCAGCGTAGTCGCGAGGGGAATCTGGGCAGGCGCGGCAGCATCGCGCCAGACAGTGTCCGGTGCAGCAGGCGACGACGAAGGAGGAGTCATGGTCGGATACAGTGAAGGATTCAGGAAGCTTGATGCACAAGTTGCAGGAGACGTTCGCGCCACGCGATGAAATCCGGTGACGATTTGACCGCTCGCGCATCGCCGGATGCCAGATAGTCGCGTGAGAAGGGCAAGTCGAACTGATGATCGATACGTCCTGGACGCGGCGACATGACGATGACGCGGGAACCCAGAAACAGCGCTTCTTCGACGCTATGCGTGATGAAGAAGATCGTCTTGCCGGTACGCTGCCAGACCTTGACCAGCAACTCCTGTATCGATTCCCGTGTCAGCGCATCAAGCGCGCCCATCGGTTCGTCCATCAGCAGCACACGCGGATCGTTCGCCAGCGCGCGGGCAATGCCGACACGCTGCTGCATGCCGCCGGAAAGCTGGTACACCGGTGACTGGGCGAACTGCTCCAGTCCGACCAGCCGCAGTTTTTCCAGCGCCACCGCGATGCGGTCGCTGCGCGAGAACCCGCGAAAGCGCAAGCCAAGTGCGACGTTGTCGACCACATTCAGCCAGGGCAACAACGCATGCTTCTGGAATACCACACCCAGCTCCGGACTGGGGCCGGTGATCGGGACGCCATCAAGCAAAGCCTCGCCCTGAGACGCTTGTACAAAACCCGCGAGGCAATTGAGCAGCGTTGTCTTGCCGCAGCCGGACGGGCCCAGGGCGACGACAAATTCACCCGGTGCGATTGAGAGGTCGACATGAGACAAGGCCAGCGCCTCGTCCTGCGCCGCCGATGCAAAACGCACCGACAGCCGGCGTACGTCGAGCCGGCCGCCGGCCTGTATGGTCGCGGTCGGAGGGATTAGCGTGCTGCTGCCGCTGCTGCTTTGAGTACCCATGTTGCATTGACTCCTGTACTGTAATCCGGCAATACCGTTTGCACGCTGCCCTGAGTCTTCAAAAATGTCGCTGTCGCAGCCAGTGACTTGGCCGCACCGCCACCCAGCCATTGCGCTGATGCCTGTTGTTCCAAGGTCGGGAACTCATACAGCGACAGGCTCGCCGGCACGTCGGCAGCTTCTGCGCCCGACCATTTCGCCACTGCTTTCACCTGTGGCGAATCGGCCGTCCACGCTGCTTTGTTGCGGCGATAGTTGTCATCGGTCGCCGCCAATGTCTTCACGAGTTCAGTGAGAAAGGCGTCGTTCTGACGAGCAAACGCCTTGCTGACGACGATGCCGTCGAAAGTGGCTTTGCCGGTTTGTTTGGCGATCTCGCCGGAAGTGATCAACACCTGGCCATTCTTCTTCACCTTCGCCAGAACCGGATCCCAGATGAAGGTGCCGTCAATGTCGCCACGCTCCCATGCGGCCGCGATCTCAGGCGGACGCATGTTCAAAATCTTGACGTTACGCGGATCGACCTTGGCGTGTTCCAACGCCAGCAGCGTATGGAAGTGCGATGTCGACACGAAGGGCACTGCGATGCGCTTGTCCTTCAGGTCTGCCAGCGTCTTGACGCCGCTGCCGTTACGCACAACCAATGCTTCTGCATCATTGATGTTATCCAGGATCCAGAACAGTTCAATGTCCAGCCCTTGCGACAAGCCCGAGGCAATCGGCGCCGAACCTGCTTCACCGATCTGTACCGAGCCGGACGCCAGTGCGCGAATCACATCCGCACCGCTTGCCAGCTTGCGGAAGGTGACTTTGTAGCCGGTCTTTTGTTCGAGCGTTTGTGCATCTTGCGCGTAGCGCCATGGCACCACCATATCTTGATAGGCGATGACAACTTCCTTGCTTTGGGCCACCGCGTTTTCGGTCAGAAGCGTGGATGCAGCGAAGAGGGTGAAGGCCAGAACGTGCAAAGTTTTTTTCATTTTATTCGTGACGAAGTGGATAGTCATCCGAGTATAAAAGTCGCGTTTGCGCCGCAATACGAATATTTCCAGCTATGGATATGCGGTCACTGAGAGGGATTGCTGAATACCTTCTGGCCCTTGCAGATGTTGATGAGAGCGCCTTTTTATTATTACAAAACCAAATATGCATCGACGTATTTATGCGTTCACAGCCAGTTTTGCCGTTGCTAGACTGCGCTCATCTTACTCATTCATCTGACTCCATCATCCCGTGATTCGCATCGAGCATCTCCATAAAATTTATCAAGTTGCCAAACGGGACATCACAGCACTGACCGATATCAATCTGCAGATAGAAGCAGGCGAGGTATTCGGCATCATCGGTCGTTCCGGCGCTGGAAAAAGTACCTTGATCCGTACGCTGAATCTGCTCGAACGTCCCACGTCGGGAAGCATCTTCATTGAAGACGAAGACATCACGCAATTCGATAGCGCCAATTTGCACAAGCTGCGCCAGCGCGTGGGCATGATCTTCCAGCATTTCAATCTGCTCAGTGCCAAAACCGTTGCCGCCAATATCGACTGGCCGTTAAAAGTCACAGGAAAATACACCGCCGAGCAACGCCGCCAGCGTGTGACGGAACTGCTGGAACTGGTCGGCCTGAGCGAACATCGCGATAAATATCCCGCACAGTTGTCGGGCGGGCAAAAGCAGCGCGTCGGCATTGCCCGCGCGCTCGCCAACTACCCGCATCTGCTGCTGTGCGACGAGGCCACCTCGGCCTTGGATCCGGAAACCACGCAATCGATCCTGCGTCTGCTGCTGGACATCAATCGCAAGCTGGGCCTGACCATCGTCCTCATCACACACGAGATGCAAATCATCCGTACCATCTGCGACCGTGTGGCAGTCATTGACGACACCCGTATTGTGGAAACCGGAAAAGTCGCTGACGTGTTCCTGCATCCACAACATCCGGTGACGCAAAAGCTGGTCGCCGAAAGTCACACTTTCGACAACGATGCCAATTTGCAAGCCGATCAATTCAAAGGAAAGCTGGTGCGCCTGACCTTCGTCGGCGACATCACTTACCAGCCGATTCTGACGAATATCACGGCAGCTACCCAGGTGCTGATCACCATTTTGCAAGGCACGATTTCACGCATCAAAGACACCCCGTACGGGCAACTGCTGGTGGAGTTGAACGGCAGTGACGAAGACATTCGTCAGGTGTTCACCCATTTCGATCAATACCAGATTCACCATGAGGTGTTGTCATGATTGATTTCTCCGTTGTCGACTGGACCGACGTCTGGCAAGCAACGCTGGAGACGCTCGTCATGACCGGCGCATCTCTGTTCTTTACGGTGTTGATCGGCCTGCCACTGGGGATCCTGTTGTTCATCACGGCGCGCCAGCAATTGCTCGCACAACGCGGCGTCTACGTCGTGCTGTCGCTGGTGATCAATATTCTGCGCTCGGTGCCTTTTCTGATCCTGCTGATCGTCATGATTCCGGTGACGCTGGTGCTGGTCGGCACCTCGCTCGGCGTGGAAGGATCGATCCCGCCGCTGGTCATCGGCACCGCACCGTTCTTTGCGCGCTTGGTTGAAAACGTCCTGCGCGAGATTGACCGCGGCGTGATCGAAGCCTGCCAGGCCATGGGCGCAAGAACGCATCAGATCATCTTCGGCGCCTTGTTGCCCGAGGCGCTGCCGGGTTTGTTTGCGGCCGTCACGATCACGGCAATCACATTGATGTCTTACGCCGCCATGTCGGGCGTCATCGGCGGCGGCGGCCTGGGCGATCTGGCCATTCGCTTTGGCTATCAACGATTCCAGACCGAGGTGATGATCGTCACCGTTGCGGTCCTGGTAGTACTGGTGCAGTTACTGCAGTTCTTCGGCGATCGCCTGGTTCTGCATTTCACACGTAAATAAAAAAGGAGTCTTACATGTCCCGCAAATTATCCCTTCTGCTCGCAGCATCGTTGTCTTACCTCGCCATCAGCGGGGCACAGGCAGCCGACAAGCTGGTGATCGCCGCCACGCCGGTTCCACATGCCGAAATCCTGGAATTCCTGAAGCCGACTCTGGCCAAAGAAGGCGTCGACCTGCAAGTGAAGGTGTTTACCGACTACATCCAGCCGGCTGCACAAACCAATGAAAAGCAAGTCGATGGCAACTTCTTCCTGCATCAGCCTTACCTCAATGAATTCAAGAAGAGCCACAAGAACGATATCGAAGTGCCGATCACCAAGGTGCACGTAGAACCGTTCGCAGCCTATTCCCTGAAATATAAAAAGACAGCCGACATTCCGGATGGTGCGACGATTGCTATCCCGAACGATCCTTCGAACTCCGGCCGCGCGTTGTTGCTGCTGGCACGCAACGGTCTGATCAAGCTGAAGGACACAAGCAATATCTCCTCCACACAAAAAGACATCACCGACAATCCAAAGAAGCTGAAATTCCGCGCATTGGAAGCCGCAACCTTGCCACGCGTGCTGAATCAGGTTGACGTCGCACTGATCAACACCAACTACGCCATTGAGGCCAAGCTGAATCCGGTCAAGGATTCCCTGTTCATCGAAGATGCCAATTCGCCTTACGCCAATTTGCTGGTGGCACGTGAAGACAACAAGGATAGCCCTGCATTCAAGAAGCTGGCAGCAGCCTTGAACTCGCCTGAAGTGAAGAAATTCATTGAAGAAAAATACAAAGGCGCCGTGGTTCCTGCATTTTGATATTGAACATCGCAGCAAAAGAACCCGGGAAACCGGGTTTTTTTCATGGAGCGACGGGAAAGTGAATTGCTGCCGGAAATCCTGATCAGATGATCAAACGATCAGACATCGACGATCACCAGGCAGCCATCGCTGCCGGGCAGCACGGCATGGGGTACGCCGGCCTCGGCGATATAGAGTTCACCGGCATGGACGGTCACTGTCAGATTGTCGATTTTCAGCAGCATGCGGCCGCTGATGACCAGCAGCCCCTCATTGTAGTCATGCACTTCCTCTGCATATGACATCTCGTTCATTCGCAGCACCTTGATGCGTGCCGGGCCGACCTGACCAAGAACGGTTGACTTCCATGCTTCCGGCAAATCGGCGGCAATATTCGGTAAGTTAAAAAGCGGCATGGCTTGTCGTTCCAGGGAAAATCATATGATGTCGAGCATTGCGGGTAGTGCCTGATAAAGGCACTGCAATCTTTGCTGTTTACTGCGTGGTATGGACGAAGCCACCTTTGACGAAGCGCACCGGCTCCGCATCCATCGCTGCGATCAAGCTGTCGAGGCCGCCGGCTGCATTGTCCTTGTTCATCGTCGTGGGTGCCCGGCAGAGGATGTCGGACTCGGACCAGTTGTCTTTATCGTCAGCCAGCTTACGCGCACGCAGCCAGCCGTCGCGGTCGGTCAGCAGTTGGGTACCGGCGAGCTTGTCGACGGTGACGCCGGTGATGATGGAGAGCGCCTTCCATGCGTCGTCCGAATGCATCAGGCAATCGATGGCCGGTGCCCCTGCCTGCGAGGCCGGGAGGGAGACGGCACCGTCGGCGAGAATCACGCTGCGCAGACGCGGGTCGTCAAGCGGAAACGACGCCGGCTGTTTTGCCGAGGCCAGCACCATGCGCACGCGCTGGCCGCGCCATGGGTTCAATAGCCTCGCTGACGATGGCGAGGATTTTTCGCAATTGCTTGTGAGTGTCGGCAGAGCGACCGGCTGATCCCATGCGCCGATGTCGCGGATGCTCGTGCCGGCGGCATTGGCCTTCATGAAATCAATCAGGTCCCAGAGATCGTTGTCGGTGAGCGAGCCCGTGAAGCCAGGCATCGTGGTTGCGCCGCGGCGATCGTGCATGCCGTAGGCGATCTTCCAGAACAGCTCGCCGTCGGCGCGTCGCCACAGCAGGCCGCTGGCAAGATTGGGCGGTGCGACCCGCGCTGACAGGGCGAGCGGCGTATCGCCCTTGCCATCGGCGGCATGGCAACCGGCACAGCGCTGATCGTAGAGTTGTTTGCCGTGGACAATGGCGGTGGCGCTGAAGCCGGAAGGAGAAACGTGAAAGCTGGTCGCCTCGGCCGGCGCCAGCAACAACTGGCGGTCCGGCCACGCGGTAAAGAATACGATGACCACGGAGATCAGCAGCATCGCCAGGCGACCGCGACGCCACAATAAGGCGATGGTGAATGACAGTAAGGCAGCGGCGGACCATCCCAGCGCGCTCAGCAATTGCCGCGCTACGCTGCGATCGATCAGCATGACCTCGCCGCTAAGACGGTGAGAAAATGGCCATGCCGGCTGGCCGTGACTGCTCTGCGCTAATCCCAGCGCCGCCAGCACATGCAGAAAACTCTCTTGCAGAACCTGGATCGCACTCAGCAACAGATTGATCCAGTCGGACAACGAAGAAAAAATCACCAGCTTGCATCCAGTCCCAGATGACGCAGGGCTTCATGCCGCAGTTCGGCCAGCCGTGGATCACCGCGATGGCGAGGGTAGGGCAGGTCGACCTTGATTTCGGCTCTGATGCGCGCAGGGCGGTCGCTGAAAACGATCACGCGGTTGGCGAGGAACAGGGCTTCTTCCACATCGTGCGTCACCAACAGCGCGGAAAAGCCATTGCGCTGCCACAGCGACACCAGTTCGCTCTGCATTTGCAAGCGGGTGAGGGAGTCGAGTTTTCCCAGTGGTTCGTCCAGCACCAGCAATTGCGGGTCATTGACCAGCGCGCGCGCCAGCGCCACGCGTTGCGCCATGCCGCCCGATAGTTGATGCGGGAAAGCGTCGGCGAATTCGCTCAGACCGACCAGCGCCAGCGCATCGTCGACGCGCTGGCGTTGTTCCTTCAACAGGCCGCGCGCCTGCAAGCCAAGTGCAACGTTGTCCCACACCTTGCGCCACGGGTACAAGGTCGGATCCTGGAACACGACAATGCGTGACGGATCGGGGCGGGTGATCTTCTCTGCGTTCTGCAAGACCTGTCCGGTGGTGGCCGGCTCCAGTCCGGCAACCAGACGCAGCAGGGTAGACTTGCCGCAGCCGCTGGGGCCGAGCAGGGCGACGAATTCGCCCGGTTCTACCGTCAGAGAAATATCGTCGAGTACCTGCAGCACGCCATTGGGCAATTTGAACCAGTGGCTGACGTGTTCGATATCGATGCGCGCACCGGCTTTGTCTGGCGATGGCTGTTCTTGCTGCTGCGGTTGCTGCTGCGGTTGTTGCTGTGGCTGATGCTTTGATTCCAGCGTTGCGTTTACCATTTGACGGTTCCTTTCTGCCACGACAGCGCGCGGTCGCGTACCTTGAACAGCAGGGTGATGAGACTTGAGCACAGGATCGCCATCACGATCAGGGCCGCATACATATTGCTGTAGGCTGCCCAGCCCTGCGCCCATTGCAGATACCAGCCGAGGCCTGCTTTGACGCCCATCATCTCCGCAGTCACCAGCACTGAAAACGCTGCGCCGAGTCCCATGAACAGACCGACAAAGACTTGCGGCAAGGCCGCCGGGATCGCCACCCGCAGAATCAGGAACCACTCCGATGCGCCGAGCGTGCGCGCCACGTCGTAGTAGCTCTTGTTCACCGACGCTACGCCGGACCAGGTCAGCACAGCCACAGGAAAAGAGGTCGCCAGTGCGATCAGGAACACCGCTGCCGCGTAGCTGGACGGCGCAAAGAAGAATGCCAGCGGCAGCAATGCGGACGCCGGAACAGGGCCGAGAAAACGCAACACCGGATGCACCCAGTAGCCCGCTACGCGCGACCAGCCGATGGTGGCGCCGACCAGAAAGCCGACGAGGCCGCCGGCCGCGAAGCCATGCACCAGCAGACGCAGCGAATAGCCGGTGCTGATGCCGAGACGGCGCCAGTCCTCGCTGTAGACTTCGATCAGGCTCTGCGGCGGCGCGAAGAAGGGTGTTGGCAGAACACCCAGCTTGGCGGTCAAGATTTCCCAGACGCCCAGCAACAAGGGCGCCGCGACCAGCCATTGTCCAGCGGGACGCAGTAGTTGCGCCACGCGGCCTGCGCGGTCGCCGGCTACTGCAAGAGCGGTCAGCAGCACGGCAACGGCCACCGCAGCGTAACCGAACTCATCGGTGAAAGCCCAGTCGCTGAAGCCGACTTCTTTGTTCGGCCAGCGTAGAGTGATCAGGCCCAGCAACAGCCAGGTGGCGGCCGCGAGCAAGCCAGTGCGCCAGATGCCGACAATGCCGGATGCGCGCACCCCGTCGAACAGACCGGCCTGATGGGCTCTGAGCAAGACATCGTTGGTGGTGGAAGTTGTCATGTTGAACTCCGTTTGCGTTGAAGATCAGGTCTGGGCTTGCCGGCGTTCATGCCAGTGGATCGAAGGTGACGTGATTGGCCAGCTTGACCGGATCGGTTGATTTTTTCAGCACGCCGGCAGTGTGGAAATCGCGGGCGAAGAATTCGACTTCATCACGCAAGGGCTTGCCGGTCGGATGGTTGTGATAAGTCAGGCTGGTGAGCAGGGCGCGCAGATCTTCGACTGGTACCTTAGGTGAATATTTCGAATAGATCTTGGCGGCTTCGTTGGGATTTTCGGCGACGTACTCTGATGCCTGCAAGATGGAACGCACGACGGCGGCTGCAGCCGGTTTGTCGTTGCGCACCAGATCACCGCGCGCACCCAGGATGCAGCAGATTTTGTCCTTGTATTCACCGATGGCGCTGTTGCCGATTTCGGTGAAGACGCCCTTGTTGCGTTTCTCGATCAGGAAAATGTTCGGATCACCGTCGGCGATCGCCTGAATCTCCCCCTTCTTGACGGCGACGTCGAGCAGGTCGGCGGGATAGACGCGCCACTCCACATCTTTCTCAACGTTGAAGCCTTTTTTGGCCAGATGGATGGCGAAGAAATTCTTGGCCGGACTGTTCTGATCCGACACGCCGATGACCTTGCCTTTGAGGCTGTTCAGGTCTTTCACGCCGGCCTGATTGGAGCCCACCATGCGCAGGCAGCCGCCATGCGCCGCGCCGACGATCTTGACGTCGAAGCCTGCTTCCAGCGGCTTGAGCCAGCGGTGGATCAGGCCGACGCCGACGTCCGCCTTGCCGGTCGCCAGCGCTTCCAGAAGTTGATCGGTGGAGCCGCCCCAATTGAGCAATTCGACATCGAGACCGTTTTTTTCAAAGAAGCCGCGCTCCTGCGCCACCACCACCGGCGAGAGGCAGAACGAAATGGCGCTCCACGCGAAGGTCAGCTTGCGCGGCGGCGCCGACCAGGCGTTGCGCGAGGCGAGCGTACCGCCGGCGCCAACCAGTGCGGCAGCTGCACCGGCGCGCAATACGTCGCGGCGCGACCATGAAGAGAGGACATTGGACTCTGGTGAAATGCTATTTTTTTTCATTATTGGTAACTCCCACTTGGTTGACTGGAGCGGTAAGATGAGCGCTGCACATGCCTTGGCAATGCAGATGCGCCGCTGACAAAACAAGTAAAGACTAATGACGCTGGGCGGCATGGTCAAAGAATAAGAATGCGTTTATTTATGCGTGGAGTGCGTGTTGCCATCAATCGCCGTATGGCAAATATGGATATGTAAAAACCTTCGTTGCCGCTGTTCTCCGGCGGCGGGAGACTATGCGTTGCCGATGCCGGCAGCGTGCATCGAAGCCGCATTTCATCATTCAAAGAAAGAGACCATGACGACACTTAACCACTATCTGTCCGAGAAGCGCAGCGCCGTGCTGGCGCGTGAAGCCCTCATCCATGCCGGCGATGCCGGACCGGTTGCACTGGCGGCCAAAGTCAGCGCCGAAGGACGCAGCGGCGTGCGCCGTATCCGTATTCGCGATCATCAGGTCATCAGCGACAGCCCGCCGGATTTCGCCGGTTACAACCTGGGACCGAGTTCTCCCGAGTTGCAACTGGGCGTGCTTGGTTCCTGCGTGACGCACATCTTCCTCATCCAGGCGGCGCATCAGCAGGTGCCCGTCGATTCGCTCGAAGTGGAAGTGACGGGCAAGATCGACCCGCGCGGCGGCAAGCCGGGGTATGAGGACATTCCGATTTATCCGCACGACATCGCTTACACCGTTCATCTGGTGTCGCCGGCGAGCAAGGAGAGCGTGCAGGCCTTGTTCGAGACGGTCGAAAAGACGTGCCCGATTCTGAATCTGCTGAAGAATCCGCAGACGATTCGCGCAGGGATTCGCCATACCGCCAGCACATGGGACAAGCTGGAAGAAGAGCATGCGATTGCCGGGTAAGACAGCCTGATTCAGATCGATGCATCCGGCTGCTTCTTGCCCGAGGGGCAATGCAAGCAGCCGGAGAATGTGATGGAAAAATAACGGCGGTACGCTTCAGAAGGCGTGCGCTTCGTGCAGCTCGGATAAGGCTTCGGCTTTGAACGATGCGAGACGGGTATCGGTGCGCTGACGCGGTTGGGGCAGGTCGACGTGGATAGTGTTGCGGATAGTGCCCGGACGACTTCCCATGACCAGCACGCGATCGCCGAGGTAGAGCGATTCATCGATGTCGTGCGTGACCAGCAGCAGGGATATGCGGTGTTGTTGCGCCAGGCTCAGCAGCAGATCCTGCAGCTTCATGCGGGTGAAGGCGTCGACTGCACTGAACGGTTCGTCCAGCAGCAAGACCCTTGGACGAGAATAAAGGCCGCGCGCTATAGCCACGCGTTGCGCCATGCCGCCGGAGAGTTGTTTGGGCAGACTGTTTTCCCACCCGACGAGTCCGACTTCCACCAGAAGCTGCGAAATCCATTCCTGGTCGGCGCGCTCGCCGTCGGCAAAACCGATGTTCTGTGCGACGGTCAGCCACGGCATCAGGCGCGGCTCCTGAAAGACAAAGGCGACGCCGCCGTTGCGCTGGCCGGCCAAGTCGGGCGCGCGCGTGACCGATCCCTTGAAGTCTTTGTCGAGGCCGGCGGCAATGCGCAGCAAGGTGCTTTTGCCACAACCGCTGGGGCCGAGCAGGGCGACGATTTCGCGTTCCGCCAGCGTCAGCCCGACGGCTTGCAGCACGGTGTCGTCACCGAAAGATTTGCGTTCGACCTTGATGTCGAGAATGGTGCTCATGAGATTCCTTTACTTCGTTTGTTCGCCGGCAAAGGCGTCGTGCCATGACAAGCTGCGGTTTTCCGGCGAATTGTAGGCGTGGTCGAGTTTGATTTCTTTTAAGTTGTCTGCTTGCGCGGTACCGGCGATGGCGATTGCACCGATGGCGAATGTCAGTCCGGCGGCGAATTTTTTGAGGGGAGAGAGCAATATTTTTTTGTGGAAAATGAAATTAACGGATCATCGTAATTCCAAACAAGGACGCTGACAAAGATCCTTACTGTCTATGCAAGCGTGTTTTTCGTATGTCTACGTGCGGCAGGAATGGCGTTGGGACGCGTATTACGCGATGACCGAGACGGTAGTAAACTGGCGGCTTCCAGCTTTCTCCTGCGCAAGGAACAATGAAGGATTCAAACGCCGCCGCCATCACCGGAAACGTGGACGTCACCGACGCGTCCGTCCGTCGCCGCTCGCTGATCGCGGCCTGCACCGCGCACGCCATTCATGACGGCCTGACCGATCTCATCTATGTGCTGCTGCCGATCTGGCAGACGCAATTTTCCATCAGCTATGCCTTGGTAGGGCTACTGCGCGGATCGTATTCCGGCACCATGGCAGCCTTCCAGCTGCTGGCCAGCAGGATGGCGAAGCGCTGGGGACGGGAGCGCATGCTGGTGGGCGGCACCGCGTTAGCCGGCGTCGCTTATCTGATCGCCGGCCAGGCGGGCGGCATGGTGGTGCTGATGATTGCGCTGGTGCTGGGCGGGCTGGGCGCCAGCACACAACATCCGCTGGCGTCGTCGCTGGTCACCGATGCGCACCAGGCTGGCGGTGGCGTCAAAGAGGCGCTGTCGCAATACAACTTTGCCGGCGACATCGGCAAGACGCTGATCCCGGGGCTGGTCGGTCTGTCTCTCGTCATCATGAGCTGGCAGACCAGCGTGACCTTGATAGGATTGCTGGGTCTGGCGGCGGCCGCTTTGCTATGGTGGTTGATCCCCGTGCGGGATGAACAGGCATTGGCGAAAGCAAAAGCAGCAAGGACTTTCACCGGCACCGGTTCGCGCAGCGGTCTGCGTGCCTTGCTGCTGACCGGTACGCTCGACAGCGCGGTACGTATGGGCTTTCTGACCTTCCTGCCGTTTTTGCTCAAGAGCAAAGGCGCGGGTATGGCTGGCATCGGCCTGGCGCTGTCGCTGCTGTTTGTCGGTGGCGCCTTCGGCAAATTGTTGTGCGGATATCTCGGTGCGCGTATCGGCATGATGAAGACGGTCTGGCTCACTGAGTCTGCGACGTCGTTGTTCATCGTTGCGGCAGTGTTTTTGCCGCTGACGGGGGTGATGCTGATGCTGCCGTTGCTGGGACTGGCCCTCAATGGAACCTCATCCGTCCTTTATGGCGTGGTGCCGGAGCTGGCGGAACCGGGCAAGCATGAACATGCCTTCGCATTGTTCTATACCGGCACCATCGCCGGCGGCGCAGTGGCGCCTGTCGTGTTCGGCCGCTTGGGGGACGGGGCAGGGATTCCCTTCGCGCTGATCAGCCTGGCGGTGATCCTGCTGCTCACCTTGCCGTTGTCGTGGCAGGTGCAGAAAGGCTTGCGCGCGAGCGGCTAAGCGCGCCAAGCGTGACCGGCAGGCGGAATAATTTATAATGCGCGACTACCTCGATGCGCCTTCCTTACCCTTGGAAAGATAAAAATGAAGCGAGTACTTGCCCGGATCCTGCCGGCGCTGACTGCGGTCTTGTTCATGATTCGGCCCGCCATGTCAGCCCCGCTTGAAGTTGGCTACATGCCGATCCTTCCCGACGCGCAGTTGTTCATCGCCATGGAGCAGGGGACGTTTCCGAAAGATCTTGGCGCGCCCAAGCTGGTGCAGTTCCAGAGCGGCCCGGCGATGGTGCAGGCCTTGCTGGCGGGGCAGCTTGACATTGCATACGTCGGCATAGGCCCGGCATTGGTGGCGCGCGCCAAGGGCGCGGACATCAAGGTGGTGGCATCGAACATCGTCGAACAGGTCAGTTTTGTCGCGCTGGGTAATCTGGCGCCGTACTTTGCTTCAGGTGATCCGGCCACCGCATTTTCGCGCTTCGCCAAAGACCAGGGGCGTCAGGCAGTGGTTGCCAGTTATCCCAAAGGCGCCGTACCGGAAGCTGCACTGCAGTACTGGCTGCGCAACCGGGTGCGCGCAGACACCTCGCAACTGAAACTGATTTACCAGGGAGAATCGCAGATTCAGGAGTCCCTGTTGACGGGCGCGATCGACGGCGCAGTCATTCTGGAACCGACGACGACCAATGTACTGAACAAGTCGCCGAAATCGAAAGTCATTGCGCGCGGATCCGACCTGTTTCCAAAACAGCCGGGTGCCGTATTACTCGTTCGCGAAAAGGTATTGCGCGAGCAGCCGGCGCTGGTGAAGGCGCTACTGGCGGCGCACATTGCGGCAACGAAGATGCTGGAGAACGATCCTGCGAAGGCTGCGCCGATGGTGCAAAAATATGTCGGCGGCGGCCGCTTGCCGGTCAAGCTGGTGGAGCAGGCGATTCGTAACTCCAAAGGCCAGTTTGTCGCCGATCCCAATCTGATCATTCCTGCCACGCTGGCGCTGCAAAAATTCCAGGCCGAAACCGGCACGTTATCCGGGCCGGCAGTGGATGTGCCCAAGATGTTCAACACCACCTTCTATGACGCCGCAACGCATTGATCTTTTTACGGCGACGCGCCAATGCTGACACGTTCCTATTCTTTGCCGACGCGCGTCGGCTATGGGGTCGCAGGCGTCGTTCTGTTCGTGCTGCTGTGGAAGGCAGTCGGTGTATTCGGCTGGGTCAATTCGGGCATTCTTCCCGATCCTTTTCTGCTCCCAGAAACCTTTCTCCTTGAATGGCAGAGCGACCGGTTGCTGCCGGCAATCGGTTCCAGCCTGATTCACTACGTCTGGGGACTTGGTCTTGGCGCGGTTTGCGGCATTCTGGTCGGATTGGCAGCCGCGACGATTCAGCGCTTTGACATGTTGCAGTCTTATGTGTCGCGCATCTTGCGGCCGATTCCACCGCTGGCCTGGGTGGTGTTTGCGATTGCCTGGTTCAAGGTCAGTCACGCCGGTGCGGCATTCGTGATCGCCATCGGTGTCTTCTGGGTCAACTACTTTGCGACTTACAGTGCGGTGCGCAACATCGATCCGCGCTTCTACGAGCTGGCACGCAGTTTCGGGCAGGGCGGCTATTGGCGTCGCTCCATCAGCATTACCTTGCCGGCGATTGCTCCCGGTCTGTTGTCGGGTGTGCGTACCGGCATCGGACAAGCCTGGATGACGCTGATCGCGGCGGAGCTCCTCGGTGTGCCCGGCATGGGGCAGGAGATGAACGCAGCAGCCGGTGTCGGCGCTTACGATGCCGTGGTGGTGTACATGCTCACCATTTCCGCCGTCTACGCCGCCACCGATCTTTTGTACACGCTGGTCGAAAGGAGGGTGCTGTCTTGGCGTCCGTAATCGAGTTCGATAGTCTCGCCTATACGCATCCCGGCGCTGCCGCGCCCGTGATTGAAAACCTATCGCTCGACATCGAAGCCGGAAGTTTTATCGCCGTAGTCGGCGGCTCCGGCGTCGGCAAATCAACATTGTTGCGCACAGCTGCCGGCTTGCTGACGCCGGGATCCGGCGAGATGCGTTTCAACCTGCCGCAACGGCCAGGCCGCCGCCGTCGCGCCATCGTTTTTCAGGACAGCCGTTTGTTACCGTGGCGTACGGTCGAGGCAAACATTGCCTACGGTCTGGAAACGCTCGGCATTGACAAGGCACAAAGCGCTGCGCGTGTGGCTGAAGCGTTGCGGCTGACCGGCCTGGAAGAACTGCATGACCGTTGGCCGCATCAGCTTTCCGGCGGTCAGGCGCAACGTGTCGGTATCGCACGGGCGCTCGCAGTCGAGCCGGACATCTTGCTGATGGACGAGCCCTTCAGCGCAGTCGATGCGCTGACCAGACGCAAGCTGCAAACCGAGTTGATCCGTATCTGGGAGACAACCCATACGGCCGTCATGTTTGTCACGCATGATATTGACGAGGCGGTCTATCTGGCCGATCGGGTGGTGGTGTTGGGTAATCGGCCGGCAACCGTTGTAGAGAATCTGCAAATCGATTTGCCGCGACCACGGGATCGCAACTCAGCGGAGTTTGCACAGTACGTGACACATCTGTCGTCCTGGTTAGGTGTGGAATAGCGTTTTCTCCACGAACCCTTCTCATCCTTTATCGGTGGCCTCTTTGGAATCCCTGCGACTAGTCATTCATGCACCAACGCCGACCGCCCTTGAGCGCGGCCGCCGCAATCTCGCCAACCTGCTGAAACTGGCGCCCGACACCGAGGTCGAGTTGGTGATCAATGCCGGCGCAGTAGCCGCAGCCTTGAGCCAGCCCGATCCTTTGGACGGACATTTGCGTGTTTGTCGCAATACGCTGACTGCCAACCAGCTCACCGCACCTGACGGCATCGTCGTTGTCCCTGCCGCGGTATTGCATATCGCGCAGCGGCAGGCGGATGGCTGGGGTTATATGCGGGCTTGAAGGCCAGCAGCAGAGATAGGGCCATGTGAGTGATCAGTCATGGCTCGCTACCGTCTTTAACCTGTCTTCAACCTCGCCCGACGAAAGGCATGTGGCTGGCCATGATAGTCATGTCCAATACATTCGCTTCCAGAGGCAGCGCGGCGATATAGCGTACGGCGTCGGCGACATGGCGTACATCCATCATCGGTTCCGGCGCGATCGTGCCATTGGCCTGCAGTACGCCCTTGGTCATGCGCGCAGACAGGGAGGTGAGGGCATTGCCAATGTCGATCTGGCTGCAGGCGATGTTGTATTGACGTCCGTCGAGCGCAATGCTTTTCGTCAAACCGCCGATGGCGTGTTTGCTGGCAGTATAAGGAGCGCTCTGCGGGCGCGGTACGTGTGCAGAGATCGAGCCGTTATTGATGATGCGCCCACCTTGCGGCGATTGTTTCCGCATTAAACCGAACGCCGCACGCGCACAGAAGAACGCGCCGTTGAGGTTGGTATTGATGACATTGGTCCATTGCTCGTCAGTCAACTCGTCGAAGGGCGTGGCGGGCGTATTGACACCGGCATTGTTGAACAGCACATCGAGACGGCCGTAGCGTTCAGTTATCTGATCAAACAGCGCAGTGACACTGGCTGAGTCGCGGATATCCACCGCAATGGCTTCGGCATGGGATTCATTGTCGGTGATCGCGGCCTGTACCGCAGCTTGCAGCACATCCAGACGGCGACCTGCGAAGACCACCGTGAATCCATCTGCCAGCAAGACATTGGCGACAGCCAGGCCAACACCGCTGCCGGCGCCGGTGACGAGAGCTATCTTTGAGCGGGTTGGCTGGTTCATGCGCATCCTTTGAGAAGAAGTGAAGTGCGCCTACTGTAACGCATGTACGGCGAAGTCACTTCTCCCACGTCAAGATCAGACGGCTCTCAACGCCTGATCGAGATCGGCGAGCAAATCATCGATATGTTCGATGCCGATGGACAGGCGTACCGTGTCTTCCGTCACACCTGCCTTGACCAGTTCTTCCGGCGACAATTGGCGGTGCGTGGTTGACGCCGGATGTGTCGCCAGCGACTTGGCATCGCCGATATTGACCAGGCGTGTAAACAACTTCAACGCATCCTGAAACTTCGCGCCGCCGGCCAGGCCGCCTTTGACACCGAAGGTCAAAATGCCGGATGGCTTGCCGTTGAAATATTTCTTCGCCAACGTGTGATCGGGATGATCTTCAAGTCCGGCATAGTTGACCCAATTTACCTTCGCATGCTTCTTCAGATACTGGGCCACAGCCAAAGCGTTGGCAGTAATTCTGTCCAGGCGCAGGGCCAGCGTTTCGATGCCTTGCAAGATCAGAAAGCTGTTGAAAGGAGAAAGCGCCGCGCCGGTGTTGCGCAAGGGGACCACGCGCGCACGGCCGATGTAGGCCGCTTCGCCCAGCGCTTCGGTATAGACCACGCCGTGGTAGCTCACGTCCGGTTCATTGAGGCGCTTGAAGCGTTCCTTGTGCTTGGCCCACGGGAATTTGCCGGAATCGACAATCGCACCGCCCAGGGTGGTGCCATGCCCACCCAGATACTTTGTGAGTGAATGCACCACGATATCGGCACCGTGCTCAATCGGCCGGAGCAGATACGGCGTAGCGACTGTGTTGTCGACGATCAGCGGTACGCCATGGCGGTGTGCAATCTCGGCGATAGCGGAAATGTCGGTGATGTTGCCGAGCGGATTACCGATGGATTCGATAAAGACGGCCTTGGTGCGCGCATCAATATGCTGTTCGAAAGAACCTGGATTGCGTGGATCGGCAAAGCGGGTCTCGATGCCGAACTGCGGCAAGGTATGGGCAAACAGATTGTAGGTGCCGCCATAGAGCGTGGAGGCCGAGACGATGTTGTCGCCGGCTTCGGCAATGGTCTGGATCGCATAGGTTACCGCCGCCTGGCCTGACGCCACGGCCAGCGCGGCAATACCGCCTTCGAGTGCCGCGACGCGTTTTTCCAGAACGTCCTGCGTCGGATTCATGATGCGTGAGTAAATATTGCCTTGTACTTTCAGATCAAACAGATCGGCGCCATGCTGGGTATCGTCGAAGGCAAAGGCCACTGTCTGATAGATCGGTACCGCGACAGCCTTGGTGGTCGGATCAGGCGCATAGCCTGCATGCACGGACAGTGTTTCGAACTTCCATTGAGGAGCTTGTGCTTGTGTCATGGGGATATTCCAGCGAGTGAATTGGATGAGGTGGACTGAAGTGGACGGGCCTGATGACTCTAACGAGCCATCAGGCGCTGGCGAACGAATGATTTCGCATATCCATATCCGGTATTTTCATCCGGCGGAGAATCCCGGCAGTGTTCAGCCCGAACGTCGTTTAAATCCTTTGGCTGACGGAGAAGGGGAGATGATATTCCGCTTGTACGATCCGGAGCGCAAAAAAAATGCGGCCATGCCCGAAGGGATGACCGCATGAAAAACAGACTTCAGCAGACTTCAAATTACGCGTTTAGCCTGCTCGCCGTTGTGAGGCGAGCCTTCTGATGACCGTCGCAAGACGGTCGATTTCGTCGAAGGTATTGTAGAAAGCCAGTGATGGCCGTACCGTCGTTTCGACGCCGAAGCGGCGCAGAATCGGTTGGGCGCAATGATGGCCGGTACGCACAGCGATGCCTTCTTCATTGAGTGCGTGGCCGACTTCTTCGGTGCTGTAACCGGCCAGCACGAAAGACATCACGCTGGCCTTGTCGGCGGCGGTGCCGATCAGACGCACGCCCTTGATCTCGCGCAGTTGCTGCATGCCGTAGACCAGCAGGTCATGCTCGTAGCGGGCGATGTTTTCAATGCCGATCTTATTGACATAGTCGATGGCAGCGCCCAGTCCCACAGCGTCGGCGATGTTGCCGGTACCCGCTTCGAATTTATTGGGAATCGGCTGGAATACCGTCTTCTCAAACGTCACGTCCGCAATCATGTTGCCGCCACCTTGCCAAGGCGGCATGTCTTCCAGCACTTCGCGTTTGCCCCAGACTACGCCGATGCCGGTCGGGCCGAACACCTTGTGGCCGGAGAAAACGAAGAAGTCCGCGCCCAGATCCTGCACGTCGACGCGCATGTGCGACACCGACTGCGCGCCGTCGACCAGCGCCTTGGCGCCTGCACGATGTGCCAGTTCGACGATTTCCTTGATCGGCGTGACCGTGCCGAGTGCATTCGAGACCTGGGTAATGGCGACGATCTTGGTGCGGTCGTTGAGCAGCTTGCGATACTCGTCCAGCAACACCTGGCCCGAGTCATCCACGGGAATCACGCGTAGCTTCGCACCCTTGGCAGCGGCCAGTTGTTGCCACGGCACGATGTTGGCGTGATGCTCCAGATTGGAAACGATGATCTCGTCGCCTTCGCCGACATGCTGTGTGCCCCAGCTTTTAGCGACGAGATTGATGGCTTCAGTGGTGCCCCGCACGAAAATGACTTCGTTGACGTCAGGTGCATTGATGAAGCGTCGCACACGTTCACGCGCACCCTCGTAAGCGTCCGTAGCACGCGCGGCCAGTTCATGCGCAGCGCGGTGGATGTTCGAGTTTTCGTGCTCGTAGAAGTAGCTGATGCGGTCGATCACGGACTGCGGCTTGTGCGTCGTTGCTGCGTTGTCGAACCAGACCAGTTGGCGGCCGTTGACACGCTCCTGCAGAATCGGAAAATCGCGCCGTACCGCATGCACGTCGAACGGCGGATGGCGGTCGCCGCCTGCCAGCGGCACCGTGGCGTGTGGCTGCGCTTTGGCTGGTGTGACGTAACCGCTCGGCAGCACCACTGAATCCACGAAGTAATACTGTGGCGTCGTGGATGGTGATGATGAGTGGGGCTGTGATGACGCGGACGGCGCGGCACCGGGAAGTCCGGTGGCCGGCGGTGCAGTCAGGCTGCGATGTTCCGGGATCGACGGTGACGGCAGATGTGTATCCGGCGTCGGTGCTGTGACTACCCCGGGTTGGCCATAGGTATCGCTCAAAAAATAATACGGCGATGCGCCGGTTTGCGGTCGTGTACCGCCGACCGACTCCGGCACGCCCAGCAATGCACCGCCGCTGCGTGGTTCATAAGCTGGAATCGCGCTCAGAAGTTTGTCCGGAACCCCATTGCCTGCGGGCGCAACAGGTGCCAGCGCCGGTGCCCGGTTACCCAGCGACAGCACCTGGGTTGGCGAGGCCGGTATCAGGTTGGTGCCGGGAATCTGCCCTTGCGGAATCGGCGTACCGGGAACGCTGGGGCCGAAACCTGCCGGACTCACCAGTGGTGAACCCGGTGGCGCAATGTTGCCGGGTGCCTGCACGCCGTGAGGCGTGAATGGCGGTGCCGGTGGCGTGGCAAAGAACTCTGTCGCCAGGCGCGCCAGCACGGCCGGATCGAACGGCGCGCCGGACGGCTCTGGAACGCCGGCAGGCTGACTTGCCGGCAGGGAGGTAGAGGGCGAAAGTAGGCTCACGTCGCGGCTTATTTGTAGGTGTCAGGATAGTCGTGGTACTTGCCGATTTCGACATCGTCGAGTACGGCCAGCGCGTCGGTTGTCAACACCGCAAGCGAGCAGTAAAGCGAAATCAGGTAAGACGAAATCGCGTGGTTGTTGATGCCCATGAAGCGCACCGACAGACCAGGACTTTGCTCACCCGGCAGACCCGGCTGGAACAGACCGACCACGCCCTGACGTTTGTCGCCTACGCGCAGCAGCAGGATTTTGCTCTTGCCATCAGCGACCGGCACCTTGTCCGAAGGAATCAGCGGAATACCGCGCCAGGTGATGAACTGCGAACCGAACAGGCTGATGGTCGGCGGTGGCGTGCCGCGGCGGGTTGCTTCGCGGCCAAATGCGGCGATTGCCAGTGGATGCGTGAGGAAGAAGGCGGGTTCTTTCCAGACCTTGGTCAGCAGCTCATCGAGGTCATCCGGTGTTGGTGCGCCGGTCAGCGGAAAGATGCGCTGTTCGTCCGTGACTTGCGCCAGCAGGCCGTAGTCGGGATTGTTGATCAGCTCGCTTTCCTGGTTTTCCTTGATGGTTTCGATGGTCAGGCGCAGCTGTTCCTTGATCTGGTCGTGCGGGCTGCTGTACAGATCGGATACGCGGGTATGCACGTCGAGCACGGTCGACACGGCGTTCAGATAATACTCACGTGGATTTTCTTCGTAGTCGACGAAGGTGCGCGGAAGTTGATTTTCTTCTTCGCGAGCGGTGCAGGTGACCTTGATCGATTCTGGATTCTTGACCTTGTTGAGGCGATAGATGCCGGCTTCGACGGGCACCCATTGCAACAGATGCGTCAGCCACCGTGGGCTGATGGTTTCCAGCTGAGGTACGGTTTTGGTTGCGTTTGCTAGTTGCCTTGCTGCGTTATCGCCAAGCGCGGTGGTACCGCCAACTGTTGCCGACATCGTGACTCCAATTCATGTGGGTTAGAAAGAGAAAAGCTGAAAAATGACCTGCAAAGTGTGGCGTCTCAGCGCCGGTGGCTCAACATGCTATAGCCATCAATTTGATGCCGCGCACCAAATTCATTTGACTGATGGCCTCGCCGCGGGTCACCAATGCGGACGGTGTGAGCTTCAGTGCGGAGGCCAGTTTTTCGACGGTAACGAGTGAGGCGATGGCGCAGCCGCGTTCTATCTCACCGATATAGGAACGGTTCAGGTTCGAGTTCTCGGCAAGGCGCTCCTGTGACCATCCTTGTGCTTCGCGCAACTGCCGCACACCGATGCCGAAGCTTTGCACCAGCGCGCTGGTGATGCTGTCGCCGCTCTCGGACAGGGCGGACTTCAGCTCGCTAGCCGGCGACTTCCTGGAATAATTCTTCTCGCTCATCTCAGACATTCCTTGTCGCGTTAGACATCGTCAGGTTGCACCAATGCTGTTGGCGAAAGCGCCTTCGCGCGATTCGGCCTGGGCAATCCGGCCGCCCGCAGGGACATCGTGCGTGAGCCAGACATTGCCGCCGATGACTGCACCTTTGCCCAGCGTGATGCGGCCAAGAATGGTTGCACCCGCATAAATCACCACATCGTCCTCCACCACGGGATGACGCGGCAGTCCCTTCTGCAGGTTGCCTTCCGCATCGGTAGGGAAGCGTTTTGCGCCCAGCGTCACGGCCTGATAGACCCGCACGCGTTCACCGATCACCGCGGTTTCGCCAATGACGACGCCGGTGCCGTGATCGATGAAGAAGCCGGCGCCGATCTTTGCACCGGGATGGATGTCGATACCGGTCGCGCCGTGCGCGAGTTCTGCGACGATACGCGCCAATAACGGCAGGCCGAGAGAGTAGAGCTGATGTCCCAGGCGATAGTGAATCAGCGCCAGCACGCCGGGATAGCACAGCAATACTTCATCCACGCTGCGGGCGGCAGGATCTCCCGGTAAGCCGCCAGCACGTCGCTGTCGAGCAGCGTGCGGATTGCCGGCAGCGCTGCGGCAAAGGCTCTGGTCGCAGCCAGGGCGTCAGCGTCGATGTCGTTGTCCGTTGCGCGGTTGAGGTTGAGGTTCAGCGCGGCGTTGTACTTCAACTCCAGCCGTACTTGTTTCAACAGAGAGTGCAAAGCCGCGTCGAGTGCGTGCGCGACATGGAAGTTCTCGCTTTCCTGGCGCAGATCCGGCGGGCCGAGCCGCATGGGAAACAGCACCCCCTTGAGGCTGTCGAGGATGGCGGACAGCGCGTCCCGCGAAGGAAATTCGCGACCGCCCGGTTCGCTGGCGCGGCGTTGTGCCTGGCGCCAGCTATGGCGAGCTTCGTGCAAAGACTGCACGATGCCGGTGATGTCAAAAGTTGCCACGGGATTCCTTTATGCAATGAGGCAAAACGGTGGTACCGATTGTGCTGCCGGCATTCTTCGGCGGAGAACGCAGTTGCAGGCTGGCAGTTCGTCTCAGGAACGTGTTTAGTCTTGTACCCAAGGCAGACCGTGAAACCGCCATCCGTCCGCCTTGCCGCGCTGTTGCTGCGCATCGATTTCTCCCTCGAAGCCCTCCAGCACATTGAAAATACAGGTGAAGCCCGCCTTGGTTGCGGCCTCGGCCGCCAGCGCAGAGCGTTTGCCGCTACGGCACAGCAACAGTGCGACAACGTCCTTGCCGCCGATCTTGCTTTCCAGTTCGCGCACGAATCGCGGATTGCGGGTGAGCGCGGTGCCGGTCGCCCAGGCAACGTGGAGACTGCCCGGAATGTGGCCGACGAATTTGCGTTCTTCATTGGAGCGGACATCGACCAGCAATACCCCCTGTCCGGAAAACAGCGTCCATGCAAGCGCCGGATCGACGCCGCCTGAAAAAGGGAGACCACGGGATTGGGCGTCGGCTTTGATCGATGCCAGTTCCGCAGGAAGGCTGGGCGAACTGGACGATGTATCGGGTGAAACTGCAGATGCAATTGCGTTGGCTGCTGACATGAGAAGACCTCGATGATTGTTCTGACGGTACGGAATTGCGGTCATTTTGGTGGCGATAGACAGCAACAGGCCGTGAATAGGACTGTACGATCCGTTAAACTGAAATAAAACGAATAAAAATGAGTTCTTAAAGTTGAAAAACGAATATGTAGTGTCAGCCTTTTAGTTGGAAACCGTCTGCGGCAGTGCGGTTACATACGCAATGACAATGAAGAGGTGAAAGGACACATTGATCGCGTCGTTGGGAAGCGACGCATAAGGACGGCATCCTGCTAGACAAGTGCCTGCAAGCACCCGTGAGCGACTGATTGCTCTGGATCGCAAAGAGCAACTGACTGGGGGGGATCTGCGCTCTCCCGCTGGATATTTGTTTGAAAATCCGTATATGGATAGTCGAATTGATTCGTGGATGGCAGACCTGAGACGGAATAAGATGGCTTCACTCTCTGCAGTGAATGTTGTGAAACAGGATGGCGCTTCCTCCCTTGGCATCATCCTCATGTCGGTTAGCGCCGACATGTGAGCAGATTCAACGCGCGGCTACTTTGCAGATGGCACTGAGCCGCGCGGATCTACTCCTGGTCTGCTCACATTTGGGCGCTGCCTCTCACTGTTGAAAAAGCCCCCGATGAACGTTTTCGTTC
>NZ_JAQQFR010000003.1:0-456999 GCF_046025915.1 Herbaspirillum rhizosphaerae
GATTCCCCGGGCTTTTTCTTTGGATCGAAGAGATCAGTGTTGTTTCTGTAGCAGAAGCTCTGCGCGAACATCGTCGATGACCTTGCTCCAATCACCTGGTTTGTCCTGGCGGAAGATGCGCATGCTTGGATACCAGGGCGAATCGTTGCGTTCCAGCAGCCAGCGCCAGTCGGTATTGTAGCGATTGAGCAGCCAGACCGGCTTGCCCAGCGAGCCTGCCAGGTGTGCGACGGCGGTGTCGACGGAAATCACCAGATCGAGGTTGTCTATCAGTGCTGCGGTGTCAGAGAAGTCACGAAGGTCGCGCGTGTAATCGATGAGACGCTGACCGCCGATGTTGAGACCCGATGACTGTCCTCCAAGGCTGAGGCTCAGCGATGGAATGGCGTTGTTTTGCAGTTGCAAAGAAAAGAATTCAAACTGATCGTTTTGCAACAGCGGCGACAATAATCCGAATGGGATCGAACGCGCGGCATCGAGCCGCTTGGTCGCAGGGCTGTCGACCCGCGGATTGCTGCCGGACCAGACCACACCGACCCGCAGCTTACGCTTTTCACCCAGGCGTACCTTCCAGCTTTCCGATTTGCCAGCGTCCTGTTGCAGGTAATTTGCCGCTGGGATGTCATTGAGAGAAAACGTCTCACAGGCCAGCGGAAGGCTCATCAACGGGCATTGAAGATCAAATGGCGGCAATTGTGCGCCGGTCGCCAGCACTGCGCTGACCCCTTTGATATTTGCCATCAAGGATTTGAGCGCCGGTTGCACTTGCAAGATGACCTGTGCACCGCGTTCTGCCAGCAGTGGGATGTAACGCGCAAATTGCAGCGTGTCGCCGAATCCTTGCTCGGAATGCAGCAGGATGGTTTTGCCGGTCAGGGGGCCTTCGCCCAGCCACAGCGGCTGTGTGAAATAGCGCTGGGTCTTGCGCATTTGTTCGGTCTGCCAGCGTTGTTCGTACTGGCGCCAGCCGGCTTCGAGGTTGCCCAGTTTCAGATTGCACAGCGCTGTGTTCCAGCGTGCCGACTGGTAGTTCGGGTCGTTGGCGGGAACCTGCGCGTAAGCGGCGACGGCTTCGTCGTATCGCTGCAGCTCCTCCAGCGTGACGGCGCGGTTGTAGGCCAGATCAACGTAATCGGGCCGCAGTTCGAGGGCGCGGTCATAGCCGGCAAGCGCCTCTTCCGGACGATTCTTGCCGGCCAGCAGATAAGCACGGTTGGCGATCGCTTCGACGAAGTCCGGTTCGATTTCCAGTACCTTGTCATAGGTTGCCATCGCTTCATCGATACGACCGAATTCCTTGAGCGTGTTGGCAAGGTTGAACAGTGCTTCCGGATATTCCGGCGCGACTTCCACCGCTTTTTCGTAGCAGGTGAGGGCTTCGCGCAGACGGCCCAGATCGTTGAGCGAATTGCCTTGCTTGAGCAAAGCCTGTGCATGATCGGGTTGAGCGGCCAGCACGCGTTTGTAGCAATCCAATGCTTCCATGTGGCGCTTCATCGCGCGCAGCACGTTGCCGCGACGATACAGCGCGTCGGTGAAATCGGATTTGAGCGCGAGCACCAGATCGTAGCTGCGCAGTGCTTCCGTGTAGCGCTCCAGATCCTCCAGCGCGGTGGCGCGGTCGAATTGTGCATCGACATGAGTAGGATTGATCTTCAGCGCCTGGTCGATCCATTCGATGGCGCCGGCAGGATTTTCACGATGCAGCTCCAACATACCCATCAGGTAAAGTGCCTGAAAATGCTTTGGGGCCTTGGCCAGCACCTTCTTGTACAAGGCTTCTGCCTTATCGTGATCGCCGCGCTGATGCAGGACGACGGCTTGCTGGATTTGTGCTGCGATAGCTGGATTCTGAGGTGTGGGCCGCATAGCTGGAGGTCAGGTTGACGTTTAGTGATAAAGCGTTAAGTTTTTAGATGCTACACAAAAAAACATCCCTCATGTCGGAATTTGCCGTTCGGCATCAGCATGATGTTGCGTTTTCTTTTACACTCGCTGAGCCTCATGCGGGGCTCGTGCAGCATTCAAGAATACTTTTACAGCCGGAGTTTCAGCCATGACTTACGCCATACCCGTTCCCGCCATCACGACCGTACCGGTCGTCGGCGGAGATCCTTTCCCGGTGCGCCGCATTTATTGTGTCGGTCGCAACTACGCCGCACATGCGCGCGAAATGGGCCACGATCCGAACCGCGAACCGCCTTTTTTCTTCATGAAGCCGACTGACACCATCGTGCCGACCGACAGTGAGGTGCCGTACCCGGTCAAGACCAACGACTATCAGCACGAGATCGAACTGGTCGTCGCGCTGGGCAAGGGTGGTCGCGATATTCCGGTGGAAAAGGCGCTTGAGCTGGTGTTCGGCTATGCCGTCGGCCTGGACATGACTCGCCGCGACCTGCAAGGCGAAGCCAAGAAGCTGGCGCGCCCGTGGGATATGGGCAAGGGTTTCGACCATTCGGCGCCGTGCGCGCCGTTGTTGCCGGTCTCAAAGGCCGGCCACCCCGACAAGGGCGCGATCTGGCTCAAGGTCAACGGAGAAGTGCGCCAGCAAGGCGACCTGTCGGACCTGATCTGGAACGTGGCCGAAACCATCTCCTATCTGTCCGGCTTGGTTGAGTTGTTCCCCGGCGATCTGATTTATACCGGTACGCCTGAAGGCGTCGGCGCCGTGGTCAGGGGCGACAAGTTGCAGGGACACGTCGACGGACTGGTTGACCTGAACGTCACGATTGTCTGATTTTCTCCTATGAAGACCATCCTTTCCGCTACCGTGGGCGGGATGGTCTCGTTATCATTTTTATATCGCTGCGTTGACGTGACATTAAACTGTCATGAAGCCAAATTGCCGAGGGGCGTATAATAGCGGTTTGCCGGTCGGTTTCCGTTCGGCAACCTCTTGACGTGGGCACCCTGTTTTCATGCATGGTCGGCGCCGCGTGATATGTCAAACATCCGTTATTACTGAAAGCAACAGAGCCTCTTCGCGAATGTGCCCGTCGCAATCTGCTGTGCAGAACATTGTGTCGCATTGCATTGATTCACGCTGGGTTCGCCTGAGGACTCCACCCAAACATGCCCGAGCAATTGCCTGAAACAGCAGTACCTGAAATGCCTGAAGTCCGTTTTGAAGACTTTGGCCTGTCGCCCGACATCCTGAAAGCGCTGTCGGAACAGGGGTACACCCATCCGACACCGATCCAGGCGCAGGCGATTCCTGTCGTGTTGCAAGGGCGCGATGTCATGGGGGCCGCGCAGACCGGCACCGGCAAGACGGCCGGGTTCTCGTTGCCGATCATTCAATTGTTGCTGGCTCACGCCAGCACCAGCATGTCCCCGGCGCGTCACCCGGTGCGCGCATTGATTCTGACACCCACGCGTGAACTGGCCGATCAGGTTGCAGAAAACGTCAAAGCGTATTCGCGCTTCACCCCATTGCGTTCCACGGTCGTGTTCGGCGGTGTCGATATGGCGCCGCAGACAGCGACGTTGCGCGGCGGTGTTGAAATCGTTATCGCGACACCAGGCCGCCTGCTGGATCACGTTCAGCAAAAGACTGTGAACCTCTCACAGACTCAGATTCTGGTCATGGATGAAGCGGATCGCATGCTCGACATGGGCTTCCTGCCGGATTTGCAGCGCATCATCAACCTGCTGCCGAAGCAACGCCAGAACCTGATGTTTTCCGCGACCTTCTCGCCGGAAATCAAGAAGCTGGCCGCCAGCTTCCAGAACAATCCGGTCACCATCGAAGTGGCTCGCAGCAATGCCACCGCCGAGCGCGTGACCCAGACCATTTACAAAGTTGACGAAGACGCCAAGAGCGATGCCGTCGCGCACATCATCCGCGAGCGTCAGCTCAAGCAGGTGATCGTGTTCTCGAACACCAAGATCGGCGCTTCCAAACTGGCGCGCCAGCTGGAAAACGATGGCGTCAAAGCCTCTGCGATCCATGGCGACAAATCCCAGGGCGAGCGTATGGCCGCACTGGAAGCCTTCAAGCAAGGTCAGGTCGAAGTACTGGTGGCGACTGACGTCGCTGCGCGCGGTCTGGATATCACCGATCTGCCTTGTGTAATCAATATCGATCTGCCGTACAACGCCGAAGATTATGTTCACCGTATCGGTCGTACCGGTCGTGCAGGCGCCTCGGGCGATGCGATTTCGCTGTTCTCCGACAAGGATGAACGCCTGTTGGTCGACATCGAAAAACTGATCAAGATCAAGTTTGTGCGTTCGGAGCTGACGGGTTTCGTACCGCGTCAACGTGGTGAGCGCGGTGATCGTTCAGAACGTGGCGACAGAAGTGATCGTGGTGACCGCAGTAGCAGTCGTAGTAACGGCGGCGACCGTGCGGATCGCGGCGACCGCAGTGCCAGCGTCAGTGCACCGCGCGACACGCAATCCTATGGCCGCAGCAACGGTGGCGGTCGCAAGGAAAAGGTTGATCCGTGGTTTCTCAAACCGTATGAACCGACTTCTGCACCAGCACCGGTGGAAGCCAGTGCTGCCAAGCCGGTGGCAAGCAGCAAGCCGCCGAAGCACAAAGTTGCAGCCTTGCTGGGCGGGATGCCCAAGCGTCAGGCTTAAGTCATGGTTTAAGTTGGCAGCTGCGCCAGTCGGCGTTGCCATGCTGATGTAGCAAGCTCCCAGAATGCGGCGACTTCGGTCGCCGTTGTCATTTCCAGTCCGAGAAATTTCGCAGCTCTGTGCAATTCGTCAAGCGGGCGACTGAGATCCAATGCCTGTGCGCCGTTTTGCTTGGAGAGTTTTTCTCCGTCCGTATGTTTGACCAAGGGCACGTGCAGATAGGACGGCATCGGATAACCGAGCAAGCGCTGTAGATAGATCTGTCGCTCCGTCGACTCCAGCAGATCCACGCCGCGTACGATATGCGTCACCCCTTGCTCGGCATCGTCCACCACCACCGCCAGTTGATAGGCCCAGAAGCCATCTGCACGCTTCAGGACAAAGTCACCGGCTTCGGTGGCCAGATGCTGGCTTTGCCATCCCAGCCAGCGATCTTCGAACCCTATTTCCTCACCGTCCTGCCCCCGATCCGGTACGCGTACGCGCAGTGCACGTGCAATTTTTCCGGGCGCTAATCCGTTGCGGCAGGTGCCGGGATAAATGGCCGCGCCGTCTGCAGCGACGCCCAGCCGCGAATCGGCGATCTCTTTCCGACTGCAGCCGCAGGCATAGACGCGTGCACCCAGACGGTCGCAGGCATCGCGATAGTGTTGCTTGCGTTGGCTTTGTACCAGCACCGGCCCATCCCAACGCATGCCAAACGTGTGCAGTGCTGCTTCAATATCATGCGCCGCACCGCTGACGGTACGTGCTTCATCAATGTCCTCAATACGCAGCAGCCATTGCCCCTGATGCGCGCGCGTGTCGAGATAGCTGGCCATGGCTGCCACCAGCGAGCCGGCATGCAGTGGGCCGGATGGCGAGGGCGCGAAGCGGCCAATGTAAGAGCTTGCTGATTCAGACTTCATGGTATGACGGGGCCGAGCAGCGAATGTTGGATTTCAGGTTGCGACAGTTGATGGAGAAACCATTTTAGTGATTTTCCCTGATCGGCTTTAGGCCACGCTATCAGGAAGTTTTCATGCGGCTTGCTCATGATGGTTTGTTTTTCGATCAATGCGCCGTTGTCGAGATAATGCTGAGCCCAGAAGCGCGGCAAGTGGCCGCAGCCCAATCCGGCCAGTTGCGCCCGGAGTTTGTCATCCACGCCCGGCACGGTAAGTGTTTCCTGTCCGGCCAGCAAGCCCATGGTGATGCCGGGATTGCTGCGGCTGCTGTCGCCGACGGCCACTGCGCGATGCTGGCGCACCAGTTCGGGCGAGAGCGGTTCCGGCGCATCGGCCAGTGGATGATCCGGGGCAACCGCAAAGGCCCAGTCGACCACGCCCAGCGGACGTGTCTGAAAACGGCCGCTGGTGCGTACGATTTCCGGGCCGTCCAGCGTGGCGCCGATGACCAGATCGGCGCGCCCGGCCATGAGTTCTTCCCAGGTGCCGGACAATACGCCGGGGACGAAGCGTAGTTTGGTGTCGCCGGCTTCACGGTCAAAGGCGGCGATCAGCGGCAGCATTTTTGCGAACGGGATGATGCTGTTGAGGACAATGCGTAATTCGGTTTCTCGGCCGGTGGCGGTGCGCTTGACGCGCTGCTCCAGATCGTCTGCCGCATGCAGCAGATGGCGGCCTTCGGTCAGCAATTCCAGGCCCGCCGCCGTCAATTTGGCACGATGGCCGCGGCGGTCGAAGAGCAGCACGTCAAGATCGTCTTCCAGTTTGCGTACGCTGTAGGTCAGCGCCGACGGCACGCGGTCGAGCGCCAGCGCGGCGGCGGCGAAGCTGCCCTTGCGATCGATCATGTCGAGGATTTGCAGAGCTTCCAGCGTGAGGTTCATGCGATGATGGGGGGAGGAGAGGCTTGTTTAAAATTTTTGAACGATATGTCTGAATTAACAGGCTTATCTCCGTGAAAGCAAGTGGATATAGTGTAGTGCAAGAACAGAAAATTTGTATAAGCGCCTGAAAATATCGCGTTGAGCTGTGAAAAGACGTTATTCTTTCCCGGCTTCTTTCGCAGTTTTTGCTAGTACAGGCGTCCGTTTTTCCTCTCACCCCAACAAGGAAACCAACATGAGCAAAGTCGCTATCGTTTATCACTCCGGCTATGGCCACACCAAGAAGCAAGCAGAAGCCGTGCAGGCAGGCGCAGCATCGGCTGCGGGCGCTACTGTCGACCTGATCGCCATCAGTGCCGAAGGCAACATCACCGACGCCGACTGGGCCACGCTGGATGCCGCCGACGCTATCATCTTCGGTTCGCCGACTTACATGGGTTCGGTGTCCTGGCAATTCAAAAAATTCGCCGACGCCAGCTCCAAGCCATGGTTCTCGCAAAAGTGGAAAGACAAGATCGGCGCTGCCTTCACCAATTCGGCCACGATGAACGGCGACAAGCTGTCGACCTTGCATTACCTGTTCACACTGGGCATGCAGCACAGCATGGTCTGGGTCGGAACCGGCCTGATGCCAGCCAATTCCAAGGCGGCACAACGCAATGACATCAACTTCGTCGGTTCTTTCTCTGGTCTGATGGCGCAAAGCCCGTCGGACTCGTCGCCGGAAGAAGGTCCGTTGCCGGGCGATCTGGAAACCGCCAAGCTGTTCGGCAAGCGCGTTGCTGAAACTGCGGCGCAATTCAAGAAATAAGTCTGACGTTTTCCATGCAAAAAGCCCACCTTTTTCGGTGGGCTTTTTGCTTATGTGGAAGCCAGGTACAGACTAAAGCGAAAGGTACTCAGGCTGCTGCGCTGGCGTTAGATTCCGAAGCTGGCGCTGCCAGTTCGGGCGCGCAGTGCGGGCAGGATTTGCCGGGCACATAAGCGGGCGACAGCTGCTCGCGTGGCGTCACCACGGCCCGGCAGGCGAAGCATTGTTCAGTTTGCGTTTCCTGCAATTGTGGATTGAGCGCGGTGCGGTAGTCGAAGACAAAGCAGTCGCCCTGATAGTGCGCGCCGCCGACTTCTTCAAAGTACTTGAGAATGCCGCCTTCCAGTTGATACACACTGTCGTAGCCGATGTTTTGCATGTGGATGGCGGCTTTTTCACAGCGGATGCCGCCGGTGCAGAAAGTCACCACGGTCTTGTCGTTCAGCTCGTCCTTGTGGTCGGCGATGACTTGCGGAAACTCGGTGAATTTCTCGATACGGTAGTCGATTGTATTTTCAAAGGTACCGACATCGACTTCAAAGGCATTGCGCGTATCGACCATCACTACCGGCTTGCCGTTGTCGTCGTGGCCCTGATCGAGCCAGCGCTTGAGCGTCTTGGCTTCGACGAAAGGTGCGCGGCCTTCTTCCGGCTTGATCAGCGGGTGCTTCATGGTGATGATCTCGGCCTTGAGCTTGACCAGCATGCGATTGAACGGCTGGTGCTCGGAAAAGCTTTCCTTGACCTGAATATCCGTAAAACGCGCATCGGCACGCAGCCACGTCAAAAAGGCGTCGATATCGGAACGTTTGCCGGCCAGAAACAGGTTGATGCCTTCCGGGCTCAGGATGATGGTGCCGCGCAGATTGTGCTGCTGGCAAAATTCCAGAAACACAGGGCGTTTTTCGGCTGTGTCGTTGAAGGTGATGAATTTATAGGCCGCAATGTTGACGAACGAAGTTGCGGTTTCGTGCGGCTGTTGTTGCATTTGTTGCATGGTGATATTGCCTAAGTCTTTGAATTAACAGCATTATAAACGTGTCAGGCCTATTCTGCGCCGGCGGCATGCAGCAATTTGCGGCATCCATGATGCAAATCAAATGATCTGGCTTGGTACCTACTTGCCGGTATGGTGTCGTATCGTGATTTTCAATCGTAAATTCCATCTGAGCGGTATGTCATGGCACGGTAAAATATCGTCCTATGACTACACCGCAATTCGTTCATCTTCGACTCCATTCCGAGTATTCCATCGTTGACGGCTTGGTCCGCATCGACGATGTTGTCAAAGCAGCAGCAAAAGACGGCCAGGCGGCCCTCGCGATCACCGACCTGGCGAACTTGTTCGGCATGGTCAAGTTCTACAAGGGCGCACGCGGCAAGGGCGTCAAGCCTATCGCCGGCTGTGATGTTTGGATCAGCAATGACGATGATCGGGATAAGCCGTCGCGCTTGCTGTTGCTGGTCAAAAGCCATCACGGCTATTTGCAGCTGTGCGACCTGCTCAGCAAAGCCTGGCTCACCAACCTGCATCGCGGCCGCGCCGAGATCCGTCCCGAATGGCTGGAACAACTGCGCCACGAAGAAGGCGGTAACGGCCTGATCGCCTTGTCCGGCGCCCATTTTGGGGATGTCGGCATCGCCATCGAAAACGGCAATGTGGCAGCGGCCGAACGCTGCGCGCAACGCTGGAGCGATTATTTTCCCGGTGCGTTTTACGTGGAGATCCAACGCGCCAATCAGCCCAACATGGACATCCAGGTGCGCCAGTCGGTCGCCTTGGCGGCGCGTCTTGGCTTGCCGGTGGTGGCGACGCATCCGATCCAGTTTCTGTCGCAGGAAGAATTCGTCGCGCATGAAGCGCGTACTTGTATCGCCGAAGGCGAAATTCTGGCTAACGCGCGCCGTGTACGCCGTTTCAACGACCAGCAGAATTTCAAATCCCAGGCTGAGATGGCAGAGCTGTTCGCCGATTTGCCGGGAGCCGTACAAAACACGATCGAAATTGCCAAACGCTGCAACCTGACGCTGACGCTCGGTAAGCCGCAGTTGCCGAACTTCCCGACACCGGACGGCATGACCATCGACGATTTTCTTGTCGCCGAAACCAAGGTCGGCCTGGAAGCACGTCTCAAGCATTTGTTCCCGGACGAAGCGCGGCGCGAGAAGGAGCGTCCTCGTTACGAGGCGCGCCTGAAGTTCGAGAACGACACCATCATCAAGATGAAATTCCCGGGCTACTTCCTGATCGTGGCGGACTTTATCCAGTGGGCCAAGAATAATGGCGTACCGGTCGGGCCGGGCCGGGGTTCTGGCGCGGGTTCACTGGTGGCGTATTCGCTGTCGATTACCGACTTGGATCCGCTGCAATACAACCTGCTGTTTGAGCGCTTCCTCAATCCTGAGCGGGTTTCCATGCCCGACTTCGATATTGACTTTTGCCAGGAAGGCCGCGACCGCGTTATTCAGTACGTGAAGGACCGCTACGGCAAGGAGGCGGTCTCACAGATCGCCACCTTCGGTACCATGGCGGCCAAGGGCGCGGTGCGCGACGTCGGCCGCGTGCTTGATCTGGGCTACAACTTCTGCGACGGCATTTCCAAACTGATCCCGTTCAAGCCGGGCAAACTGGTGACCCTGGCCGACGCCATCGAAGAAGAGCCGCTGCTCAAAGAGCGGCTGGAAAACGAAGACGAAGTGAAACAGCTGATGGGCCTGGCCCAGCAGGTCGAAGGCATCGCCCGTAACATCGGCATGCACGCCGGGGGCGTGTTGATTGCCCCGGGCAAGCTGACCGATTTTTGTCCGCTGTACACGCAGGGCGGCGACGCCGGCGTGGTATCGCAGTACGATAAAGACGACGTCGAAGCCGTCGGCCTGGTGAAGTTCGACTTTTTGGGTCTGACCACGTTGACCATCCTTGATCGTGCCGTGCGTTACATCAAGCAGCTCGATCCGAACATGGCTGATTTCGATCTGGCCAAGCTGCCGCTGACCGACCGCGCCTCATACGACTTGCTGACCAAGGCCAAAACGGTCGCCGTATTCCAGCTTGAAAGCCGCGGCATGCAAGGCATGCTGAAAGATGCGCGTCCCGACCGCTTCGAAGACATCATTGCGCTGGTGGCGCTGTATCGCCCGGGTCCTATGGACCTGATCCCGGACTTCTGCAAACGTAAGCACGGTGAAAAGTTCGACTATCCCGATCCGCGTACCGAAGGCATTCTGTCCGAAACCTACGGCATCATGGTGTATCAGGAGCAGGTGATGCAGATGGCGCAGGTCGTCGGCGGCTACTCGCTCGGCGGCGCTGACTTGCTGCGCCGCGCGATGGGTAAGAAGAAGGCCGAAGAGATGGCGGAACACCGCAATATCTTCCGCGAAGGTGCTGCGAAGGATGGTTTGTCGCAAGAAAAAGCCGACGAAATTTTCGACTTGATGGAAAAGTTCGCGGGCTACGGCTTCAACAAGTCACACGCCGCCGCCTACGCGCTGCTGTCGTATCACACCGCCTACCTCAAGGCCCATCACCCCGCAGCGTTCATGGCAGCCAACTTGTCGCTCGCCATGGACGACACCGAAAAGATCAAGATCCTGGTCGAAGATGCGCTCGATGTCTGCGGCCTGGGTTTGCTGCCACCCGATATCAACCTGTCGGACTACCGTTTTACGCCGGTCGGCGAGCCGGGCAAGAAGGCCATGCAGATCCGCTACGGTCTCGGCGCGGTCAAGGGTTCCGGCCAGAGCGCGATCGAAGCCATCATCGCCGCACGCCAGGAAGGCGGTGCGTTCAAGGACTTGTTCGATTTTGCCAAACGCGTCGACAAGCGCCAGATCAACCGCCGTACCGTCGACTCGCTGATCCGCGCCGGCGCCTTTGATTGCTTCGGTGTCGATCGTGCGATTCTTCAGGCATCCGTTGGCCTGGCATGGGAAAACGCCGAGCAATTGGAGGCATCCGCCAATCAGGTCAGCCTGTTCGGCGGCGACGACAGTGATCTCGAAACACCGCTCGAGTATGTTGAAGTGCGTCCCTGGACCGACAAGCAGCGCCTCACCGAAGAGAAGACCGCCCTTGGTTTCTATCTATCCGGCCATCTGTTCGACGCGTACGAGAAAGAAGTACGCCAGTTCGTGCGCACCAAGATTTCCAGCCTTGAGCCATCACGCGACCCGCGTTCGCTGGCCGGCATCATCACAGGCATCCGCGTACAGATGACCCAGCGTGGCAAGCTGCTGATCGTTTCACTCGACGATGGCAGCGGTACCGTTGATGTCACCGTCTATGGCGAACTGGCCGAACCGAACAAGGCTTTCTTCAAGGAAGACGAACTGCTGATCGTACAGGGCAAGGTATCGGAAGACCGCTTCAACGGTGGCTTGCGCATCTCCGCCGAGAAGGTCATGGACATCGGCGCTGCACGGATTCAATACGGACAGCGCGTCGTGGTGTCTCTGAACAAGAGTATTGATCCGGCGTATCTGCGCGATACCTTGTCAACATACCGTCAGGAGCAGGGATTACCCTTCGTCATGAAATATGTGCAGTCAGGTGTTGGTTGCGAAGTCATGCTGGGGGATGCTTGGCGCGTGGTGCCGAGTGATGGATTGCAGAGCTCGCTGAAAGAATCGTTCGGGCAAGAGTCTGTGGTTGTCGAGTATTAGTAAAGAAATAAAAATATGAAACGTGTTTCGATGTGCACTCTGTTGGCCTGGACTTCTTTTTTTCTTTTTTTCCTATTGTCTTTAGTCATTGGAAAGATAGCAAATCCGTCCTATTACCTCTTGGCTGTCGTGGGGATCGCGTATGCCATTGGTGCTGTCCGGAAAAAAGAAGTGGGTATCCTGCGCGTTTGGCTGGAATACCGCTGGGTTCATATTTCTGCATTGGGCATGGTATTGGCAATCCTTGTGCACGAGATCGCAGAAAATAATATTCGAGCCCGTTCTTATGATGTTCCATCGCATGTCGCATTGCTTGGCTTGTTGACGTTGGGCGGCCTTTCCATGTCAACCAGGCAAATCAAGCACTTGCGCTGGGCATTCTTGATCGGGCCGGTGATCGCAACGCTGATGTTGGCCTCAGCAACGAACGGCGGCGCAGAGCGTCTACAGCCAGTCGACTTTATTTCTATCATTGCATTTTCCCAGCTCACTCTGTTGCTATCGATTTTTGCCGTATTCTCTATCGTTTGGATCGATAAAAAGAACGTGCTGACAACGATTCTTCATGGATTGACGGGCTTGGTCGGGCTTTACAGCATTTATATTTCGCAGACACGCGGGGCCTGGATCGCCGCTCCTGTCTTCGTCGTTCTGTTATGTATCGTCTTCTCCAAGAATACCTATTCGGTCAAGGCGATATTTCGGGCATCCATCCTGATCATCTTGCTGGTAGCGGCGTTTAGCACTACGTCTATCGTGCACAAGCGCGTGCATGAGGCCGCCGACGATATTCATCAATATGTCACAGGGCAGAACAAAGATACTTCAGTGGGGACGCGCTTTCAATTGTGGAAAGTGTCTTGGCTCATGTTTGCAGAGAATCCGGTTTTCGGTGTCGGCGGTGATAAGTTTGTCGATACCCTGATGGCGAACGCAGCGCGCGGTGTCATCACTGACAAGGCAACCATGTACCCTCATTCGCACAATGAAGTATTGTTCAGCATGGCTACCTATGGGATATTCGGCCTGATAGGCATTCTCGCCACTTATTTTGTTCCTTTGTATTATTTTATGAGAGATATGCGGCACACAGATCGAGAGGTTGTCGCCACGGCTGCCATGGGGACAGCCGTGTGTCTTGGTTATTTTGTTTTTGGTCTGGTTGACGTCATGTTCATGTGGCGCATATGCGATACGTTTTATGCAATGAGCATTGCATTTTGTCTGTCATTCATCATTAAAAAGAAATATGAGTTGCGACAGCTCGCGGCTGCGCACTGATCCGGTTTTCCTATGAGCACTCAATTTGTACCTCCGGAGCTATTACAGAAAACGGATAAAGTCTTGTTCGTCGCGCATCTGGCGATTGGTGATTTCACCTACATGGAAGCCTGTTTCAAGGCTTTTCATCAAGCTTATCCCCATATTCAGATCGATATCTGGGTCGACGAAGTAAGGCGGACTTACGATTTCAGGCAATGGCAAGGTCTGAAAAAGTACTCGCTGTTCGACTGGCTGGACGCGGTGCCCTATTTCGGGACGATATACAAAGAAACCTATAGCCCGTTCGTTATGCTGCGCTCATTGTTGCGAGCCAGATCGCAGCAATATGCGCTGGTTGTGTCGTTTGGCCTGTCGCACCGGACGTTTTATGCGCGTCTGATCAGGTGGATCAGCGGCAATGGATTTCTCGCCGCTATTGAAAATCGTTACAAGCCTCCCCGGCGTTATCGCCCACCGAATATTTTTAAGCATTGGGTGTTTGCGCGACTGAATGCGCGTTTGCCAGAGCGTCCGAAAAACGCGGAGCATGTCAGTGAAGTCTATGCTGGCTGGTTTCGACAGCTGTTTGGATTGGATATCAGCCATATTGACCGTTTTCCTAGTCTGGCCATTCCGACCGTCTGGAGTGATGATGCAACGCGTCGTTTGCAACAGTGGGGCATATCAGGAAAAGACCAGCGTCAGACGCGCTTAGTATTTGTCAATCCGGTTTCCAAGCAGGATGTACGATGCTGGACGGTGCAAAAAGCGTTGGAACTGATAGACGAAATGCGTAAGCTGGAGCAGTGGAGTGAAAGTGACTTCATCCTCAATACGGTTCCCGAGCAATGGGATGAAACCAAGGCCATCTTGGAATCCCATCCCTTGCGCTCGAAAGTACGCTTGTTCAGTGCCACCGATAATTTTTTCCAGTTGCCGGCAATACTCAGTCAGTGTGATTTAATTATCTCGGTCGAGACGGCGGTAATGCATCTTGCCAATGCGGTCGGAGTTCCCGTGATCGCCTTGATGCGACAGCATACGCCCGAATGGATGCCGATCGACAAGAAAAACAGTCGGGTCGTCATGACTCTTGAATACGATGACTGTGTTCAGGATATTAGCCTGTCGCGCGTCATCGAAATCTTGCCCAATGCCGCCAATATGACATGGTAGTCGGTACCTGATGTTCCTCTTGGTCAGGCGGTGATTCGGCGCTTTTCCTCAATCCAAGCCTGCACGATCTCCATCACTGCTGCTGGCGTTATCGCCAGCATGCAGGCGCAAGTTATGTGACCTCGGTTGCGGCAAGCAGGGCATCCTTCCCCGCCTATGCTGAGATTGCTGGTACGGGGGCCAAGTGCGGCCCAACGGCCCAGATGCATCGGACGTGCAGGTGGAAACAAGCCCAGTGTGCGCGTCCCCAGTGCTGCCGCCAGATGTAACGGGCCGGTGCCGCTGGCGATGAGGCCATCGGCTTGATTGATGAAGCTGGTCAGCTGTGTGAGCGTTTGTGTGCCGCAGATGTTGCTCACGTTGGGTAAGGCTAGCAATTCACGGGCATGTTGCTGCAACCATTCTCCCTCTTTGGCGCTGCCGGTTAACCAGATGTGTACATCAGTTTGCTGGCGTAGCTCTTGCGCCACTGCGAGAAATGAGGTGATTGGCCATTCTCTGCCATGGCCGTTGGATTTTGTATGCAGAATCAGGTTGAAAGCGTGCGGTGCCAGCAGTGCGCTGCTGGCACCATCTTGTGGAACACTGAAATGATATAAGGCTGGTATCTGCGAGCGATCCGGTATTTCTGTCAGACCATACGGGCGCAGAAATTCGAAGTTGATTTGCGCTTCGTGGTTGTCGGTCTGTCCCTTGCTGAAATACACCCGGCGGTTGCAGTAAAGGAGTTGATATATTTTCTGTCTGGCATTGGCGATGCGATGAGGGATACGAGCCCGGAAAGCCGCATTGACCAGCGGATGGTCCGGTTGCGCCAGAATCACCGTGTCGATATCAGATTGCTTCAGATAGCTGAATAGATCGTCTTTAATACTCTCGATTTCGACGACATCGTCGATGTCGTCGCAGTAGCGGACAACCTCAGCAGCATAAGCGCGGCAAAGCAGCGTTATTTTTACGCCTGGGTTGAGTTGCTTGAGCCGTGCGGCCATGGGCAGCGTCAGGATAATGTCGCCGATGTTGTCCTGGCGGCTGATGAGGACGTGCTTGCTAGTGATAGGCATAACTATTGGTAGAAAAATCGATTGCTATTGACACGTGCGCTGCGCTTATTTCGCGGCGCGCTTGCGCAGATAACGGATGTACCACTTCAGGCTTTCCAGCGGTCGTCCCTGGCGATACATGAAGCGCGAGTGCATGCGCATTTCCTTGGTGTTCTTTGGCTCGGGATCAAGCGGCATATCCGACCACGGTGATAGAGACAAATACTTGCGGAACATGTGGCGCGCATCGTGTCCGCTCCAGTCGGTCCATGGCTTGACGGCGCCGGCGAAGTGAATGAAGACCGCCTTGCCGACCGGCCGCATGGCGAATTTATTCACGTTCAGATCATGAATCAGGTCGTAGAGGTAATTCCAGCGCGGCGAGATATAGCGGGCGCGGCCATTGAGCACGATATTGAGTGCATCCTGATCGTTGAAGCGCATGTCGGTCTTGCTGTCGAGCAGCGCGTCCAGCGTCTGCTGCGTGATGTCTTCACTGATCCATTTTGCGATATTGATGAAAATCACGCCGCCGTTGAAGTATTGATTGTGCTTCAGGCCCAGTGCGGCAACGCGACGTTGCAACGTGACCGGCGCATCCGGCACCACCACCGCGATGTCCAGGCTGATGTCCATGTCGACCAGTTCGTCGAGCTTGTTGACACACAGGATGTCCGCGTCCAGATACAAGACACGGTCAGTTTGTCCCTTGAGCACAGTCGGGATCACCAAGCGTGTGAAGATGGACAGCGAGTAGTGCGAATGGCCGAGGAAGTGCGAAAACTGCGTGAACGACGCCAGATCGAGCAGATGTAATTGCGTGCTGACCGCATACATGTCTTCCAGCTTTTTCAGGCGACGCTGATGGTCTTCCGTTACCTCAAACGCCAGCACGTGAAACGTGAAATGCTGGCCGGGATTGTTGTCGATAATGGAGGCAATCGTGCCGCCCATCGCGCGGAAGTAGTTATTGTCCACGCAAAAGGCGATGTGGAAGGATGGTTTGCCGTTGCTGCCGATGGCAGGTGCGACGGCTTGCGTTGTTTGCATTGCTTGCAGATCCACGGGTTGATTCACTGGTTCATTCATTGCATGGCTTTCATGACTTGTTCGACGCTGACGGCCTTGACCCAATCGCCGCGGCTTGGGGCTGTAATGACGGTGCTGTTGGCGCGGTCGATCGGGACCCACTCCGGATTCTTCTGACGCATCAGCGCAATCACAGGTACGTGCACGGCGTTAGCCAGATGCATCACGGCGGTTTCCACCGAGATGATGAGGTCACATCGTTCCAGGATCGCCGGCAGCTGGAAGAAGTTTTCTTCCGCGCTGAACAATTCCGTGCGTTCCAGCTTATAGCTGCTGATGACTTGTCGTGCATGCGCCAGTTCCTGCGGCACGGCATTGACGATGAAACAGCTGTCGCGCCATTTGTCCTGCTTCTTCATGGCGATGATCAGCTCGGCGACATGCTCCAGCGGCCAGCAGCGTTTCTTGGTTTTGGCATAAGGATTGATGAATATCAGCTTTCCCTGATTGCCTTCGGTATTCCTGAAACCCCACGCTGCCAGTTTCTCTTGCGCATACTGTTGCCATTGCGGCGGGATGTCGACAAAGGGAAAACGTTCGGCCGCATCAACTTCCAGTCCGCTGAGCTGATGGAACCAGTGCGCGTAGACATCGCTGATGTGCTGTGGATTGCTGCGGTCGACGGTATAAGGTGGAATCGATGCGTTCAGCTTGCGATACGCCAGCTGATGATGCGGCTGGTAAAACTTCACGCGCTTCTTCATGCCGATGACCAATCCGTCAGGGCTGATGCTGCGCGCCAGAGCTGCATACAGATGCGGGCGCAAAGTCGCGAGCGAGACGACGATGGGGTAATGCTCCTGCTGCGCTTCCTTAATCGATTCCTGATACAGCGCAGGGCTGTAGGTACGGGTATAGATCTTGTTGAAGAACGGGCAGGCGGCGACCCAGTCGTACAGCGAATATTTTTGCAGATGCTTCCATTGCGATTCGTCGCTGGTGCGGCGCACTTCATCCACCCACAAGTCGACCTGCACATGCGGATTGGCGTTTTTGAAGGCCTGGAAGAAATTCTGCAGGTAGGTGAAATCGCCCAGCGCCAGATGGGCGATGAACAGGATCTTGTCCGACTTTTTCAGTAACTCTGTAGGAATGAGTGTCTGGGGCATGGTTGAGTATTCTTCCTGATACTTCGCTATCGTCAAGTCGCTTGTTGCGAGAATTGTAAACGGTAGAGGTTGGCGTACACACTTTCGTTAGCCAGCAATTTCTGATGGTTGCCGACTTCAACGATCTGGCCGTGCGACAGAACGACGATGCGGTCGGCACGTTCAATCGTTGACAGGCGGTGTGCGATCACGAAGGTGGTGCGGCCTTCCATCAGCCGATCCAGCGCAGCCTGTACGGCGCGCTCAGATTCGGTATCAAGCGCCGACGTAGCTTCGTCGAGGATCAGGATAGGCGCATCCTTGTAGATGGCGCGCGCAATCGCCACGCGCTGGCGCTGGCCGCCGGACAGGCGCGAACCGTTGTCGCCGATGCGGGTTTTCAGACCTTCCGGCATGCCTTCGACCACATCGGTCAGATGTGCTGCAATGACTGCTGCGCGTACGCGTTCCGGATCGGGTTGCGCGTCGCCATAGGAGATGTTGGCCGCCAACGTGTCGTCGAACAGCACGGTGTTCTGGCTGACCATGGCGATTTGCTGGCGCAGGCTGGTCAGCGAAATCGATTCGATCGACTTGCCGTCAAGCAGGATCTCACCGCTTGTTGCGGAGTAGAAGCCGGGGATCAGGCTCACCAGTGTCGACTTACCGCCGCCGGACATACCGACAAAAGCGATGGTCTCACCCGGCTGTACGTTCAGATTGATGTTCTGCAATGCCAGCTGCGTGTGGCCGGGATAGGAGAAGTTGACATTGACCAGATCCAGTTTGCCGGTGCTGCGGGCAGACAGCGTTTCGCCGCCGGTGCGCTCAATCGGCTTGTCGATCAGGATGTAGACCTCTTCTGCCGCAGCCATGCCGCGTTGCAAGGGGCCGTTGATTTCCGCCAGTTGCTTGAGCGGCGCCAGCAGCATCAGCATCGCGGTCAGGAAGGAGACAAAGCCGCCGACGGTGATCTGGCCGTTGCCGGACTGGATCAGCGCCATGACGATCACGATCGCTACTGCGCAGGCGGTCATCAATTGTGTAATCGGTACAGTGGCCGAAAACGCAGTGGTCATGCGCATGGTGTAGCTGCGCAGGTTTTCGGCGCGCTCGTGGAAGCGGCCTTTTTCATAGTCATGGCCGCCGAACACCTTGATGACCTGCTGGGCGCGGGTGGTTTCTTCGATCACCTGAGTCAGTTCGGCGTTGACCGCGAGCGAGTCGCGATTGAGTTTCTTGAGGCGCTTGCCGGTGGTGCGCACGACGATGCTCACCAGCGGCAGCAGCACCAGCGTGACGATGGTCAGCACCCAGTTCAGATACAGCAGCCAGGCCAGCAGGCCCAGCACGGTGAGCGACGAACGAAGGACGGAGGTGAACACCTTGGTCACCATGTCGATGATCTGCTGCACTTCGAACATCATCGAATTGATCACCTTGCCGACCGTGTTGGTGGCATAGAAGTTGATCGGCAGGTCGAGCATGCGCGCAAACATCTGGCGTCGCAGTTCATTGAGGATGCGCGTTGACACCCAGGTCATCATGTAGGAACTGGTGAACGTCGCGACGCCGCGGATCAGAAAGATGCCGATGACGGCAAGCGGCACCAGCCACAATGAAAACGTCGGTTTTCCAACGAAACCCTTGTCCAGCAGCACTTGGAAGATATACGGCACCACCGGCTCGGTCGCCGCGGTAACGATCATGGCCATGAACGCGATCGCCAGGCGTTTCCGGTAGGGCCAGTGCAAGGCGACGAGCCTTTTCATATTGGACGACAAAAGCATGTTGTTCCTTACTGATTACTGCAATTAAAAATGCGATGGGCGATCATGCCACGGCTATCGGCTCGTGGGTGCGTAAATCGGTGCGCCCAGATCATCCCTGATTCCTCTGAATTGCCTCCTGAATGCGCCTGCAAAAGCGCGGCCCGGCTACAAAACGGGGAAACCGCACATTGTAATGCAAGGGCAGGGCTAGTTGACCTGCGTCGCATGTAAAGCGGAGGGGAATATGTTTGTCTTTGTTGCAACTTTTTGACTGTGCCACATCATCCGGCAGCTCACAAGTCTGCCGCACGATGGCCGGTGCACTCTTGGTATGCGTTGCGATTAGCGACGTACGAGTGCAATCAGGTATTTGCAGGCTTTATTGCCGGGATTGGTAAACACGCAGTCCATCGGTGGCCCAAGCTGGAGGCAGTCGCCCGGGTTGAGCTGGTGTTCTTGCTCGCCTTCGCGGAACAGCAGGCGGCCTTCCACCATCAGTATCTGTTCATGCTGAAAGGTAAAGGCGCTGGCTGGATAGGGAACGCTGACCTTGGGCGGCAGGATGATTTCCAGCAGCTCCAACATGCCGCCGGCGGGTGGCGACAGAGTGCGGCGGGTATAGCCGGTTTCGGGATCGGTCCAGACGTTCTGATGCGCGTGCTGGTTCAGGCGGTTGCCATTCTGTTCCGCCAGCGACAGCAGCATCGACAGCGCCAGGCCGAATGCGCCTGACAGGCGGCCCAATACAGTGGCGGTAGGGCTGGCTTCGCCGCGCTCAATCTTGCTGATCATTGCCTTCGATACGCCGGAGCGTTCGGACAATTCTGCCAGGGACCATCCTCTGCTTCCACGCTCGATCTTGATACGGGTGGAAATGGCCTGGGTGGGGTCTTCTGCAATGAGGGCGTGGGAGGTATTCAAGCGAGTGGACGATCGAGGTCGGTAAGGTCGGGATTATAACCGCTGCACCTGACTGGGGAAACCTGGATCGGCTTGCGCACCACGACCGGGCTTGATCCGGATCAATGTGGGGCATCTCGATTTAGTCTAAAAAATATGCAGAATATTCTTGCATAGTGTATTTTTGTCCAATATAGTAAACGACAGATAAGCAGAAAAAATACGATGCAGACCCACCTGATGGATTGGGGTTGCGTCGGTTTGCAGCGACAAAAAAGCATAACGAAGCTTTAAACAGCATTCACTATCGAGGAGACAGGATGTCCAAGGAAATCCATTTCAACGCATTCGACATGAATTGTGTTGGGCATATTCAGCAAGGCCTGTGGCGCCATCCGCGCGATCGTTCCGCCGACTATCGCGACATCCACTATTGGATGGACTACGCAAAAAAGCTCGAGAAGGGTTTGTTCGACGGTATCTTCTTCGCCGACGTGGTTGGTGTCTATGATGTGTATGCAGGCAACCCGGACGCTGCCATCCGCGGCGCCGTGCAAGTACCGGTCAACGATCCGACCATGCTGATTCCGGCCATGGCGGGTGTCACTACCCATCTCGGTTTCGGTGTCACCAGCAACCTGGTCTACGAATCGCCGTTCCTGTTTGCACGGCGCATGTCCACGCTCGATCACCTGACCGGCGGCCGCGTCGGTTGGAATATCGTGACTGGCTATCTGGACAGCGCGGCACGTGCGATCGGCCTTTCCGGCCAGATGGCGCACGACGACCGCTATGATCTGGCGGATGAATACATGGAGCTGGTCTACAAGCTCTGGGAAGGCAGTTGGGAAGACGGCGCCGTGCAGGTCAATCGCGCCGACGGTTTCTACGCCGATCCGTCCAAGGTGCACGTCATCCATCATCGTGGACGTCAGTATCAAGTCGACGCCATGCATCTGTCGGAGCCGTCGCCACAGCGCACGCCTGTGCTGTATCAGGCCGGCTCCTCCACACGCGGCCGTCAGTTCGCCGCCACGCATGCCGAGTGCATCTTCGTCAACGGTCAGAGCAAGGACGGCGTCAAGAACATCGTGGACGATATCCGCGCACAGGCCGTGGCATTGGGACGCGCTGCCGCCGACATCAAGGTCTTCCTCGGCGCTACCATCATCACAGCCAAGACGGAAAGCCAGGCCAAGGAAAAATTCGCCGAATACCAACGCTACGTCAGTTCGGAAGCCGCGTTGGTGCATGCCGCCGCCTCCATGGGCATCGACTTCGCCAAGTACGACATGGACGAACCGATCGAAACCGGCAAGAGCCAGGCGATCATCTCCAACGTCGAAGCCATGACCCGCAGCGCCGGTCCGCAATGGACCAAGCGCAAGCTGCTGGAGCAGATGACGCTCGGCAGCCGCCAGCAACCACTGGTGGGATCGGCAGAGCAGGTGGCCGATGCCCTGATGGGCTGGTCGGAGCAGGCCGGTGTTGACGGGTTCAACCTGTCGCGCACCGTCGTGCCGGAGTGCTTCGACGACATCATCGAACTGGTGGTGCCGATACTGCAGGAACGCGGTGTCTACAAGACCGCTTACAAGCAGGGGCCGTTGCGCGAGAAGCTGTTCGGTGCGCCGCGTCTGCCGGGTAGCCACAGCGCCAATCAGTACCGGATTCACCCGAAGCCGTAACACCGGGCAAGGCCCGTTCTCCCGATCAATGATTCTGCCGGCGCATCGCCTAGCCACGATGCGCCGCGGGAGAGCCTGCGTCCAAAGAACCAAGCATCAGATTTCAATCGCGTAGTCCGTTCCACCGGTTCCACCCTAGAGAAGGCCCGTCATGATCGATAAAGCCATTTTTCGCGAAGCCATGTCCAGCTTCGGCGCCGCCGTCAACGTCATCACCAGCGATGGTCCTGCAGGCCTGGCCGGATGCACGGTATCCGCTGTCTGCAGCGTCACCGACGAGCCGCCGACGCTGATGCTCTGCATCAACCGCGACAGTCGCAACAACACCATCTTCAAAGAGAACGGCGCCTTGTGCATCAACGTGCTGTCGGCCAGCCAGCAGCAACTGGCAGTGTTATTTTCGAGCAAGGGCGTTGACGTCAAGGAACGCTTCCTGTCCGCTGAATGGGAGCGCCTCGACACCGGCGCCCCGGTGCTGGTCGATGCGCTGGTCGCACTCGATTGCAAGATCGATTCGGTATCGGAAGTCGGCACCCACAGCGTGTTCTTTTGCTCGGTGCAGGCAGCGCGCAGCAACAAGGGCATGGAGGCACTGATTTATCTGGGTCGCAATTTCCATCGTTTGCCGACTGCACTCGCGGCCTGACAGAACTGAGTAAGAGATTGAACGTGAAATTAAACACCGGTGCATCCACCATGCCGTCTCACCAGACCACTGTGTTACCCGGCAAGATGCGTTCTCTGTTCATCCTGCTGCTGTGTGAAATCGGTGCGATGGCGGTGTGGTTTTCTTCCGTCTCGGTGGTCGCCACGATCAAGCGTACGCAAACTATCCCGGCGTTGGATCAGGCACTCCTGACCAGTTCCGTGCAGTTTGGTTTTGTCGCCGGCACGGTGATCAGCGCCTTGCTGTCGCTGGCGGATCGCTACGATCCGCGCCGCCTGTTCATGGTCTCTGCATTGGTTGCGGCAGCGGCCACCGGTTTGCTGGCGCTGCTGCCGCCGGTCGGGCCGGCTGTATTTCTGCTGCGCTTCATCACCGGCATGTGCATGGCTGGCGTGTATCCGGTAGGGATGCGGCTTGCCGTGACGTGGGCGCAGCGTGACATGGGTTTGCTGATCGGTTTGCTGGTGGCGGGACTGACGTTCGGTTCGGCCAGCCCGCATCTGCTGGCGGCCCTGGGCGGCATCGACTGGCGCGCTATTTATGCAGCGGCGGCGGCCTGCGCGGCTTTGTCCGGGATCTGCATTCTGTTCTGTGGACTCGGTCCTAACATGGCGCGTAGCAGCCGCATCGATTTTAACTACATGGCGCAGGCTTGGCGCAATCCGGCGATTCGCCTGGCCAATCTGGGTTACCTCGGCCACATGTGGGAGCTGTATGCCATGTGGGCCTGGCTGGCTGCTTTTCTTGCGGCGAGTTTTGCGGCAGCAGGTATGGCGCGTGCGGATCACTTTGCCAGTCTGTGGACATTTGCCGCGATTGCCATTGGTGCTGTTGGTGCCGGCGGCGGCGGTTGGCTGGCGGATCGATTCGGACGCACCACGCTGACCATCGCCGCGATGGCGACCAGCGCCTGCTGCGCGGTACTCATTGCTTTCCTGTTCGGCCTGACGCCCTGGCTGGTCGTGCCTGTCGCGCTGGCATGGGGGATTTCAGTGATCGCCGATTCTGCGCAGTTCTCCGCGAGTGTGGCTGAGTTGGGGGAGGCGTCCATGACAGGCACGCTGCTGACGGTACAAACCTGCGCCGGATTTCTGTTGACGCTGGCGAGTATTCATCTGGTGCCGGAAGTGGTGGCATGGGCAGGCTGGCGCGCCGGCTTCTGCATGCTGGCGATCGGTCCCGCACTTGGCTGCATTGCCATGTATCGCCTGCGTTTGCGGCCAGAGGCAATACGCCTGGCAAGCGGAAAAAGATAGTAAAGAAACATAGCCCCAACAACATAAGGTCGAGCCATGAACAACTATCCTGAAATTCAATTTCTGATCAACGGCAACTGGATACACTGCGCCGGCAAGCCCATACTCAATCCGGCCGATGAAAGCGTGATCGGCAGCGTGCCGATGGCGACACCGCTGCATCTGGAACTGGCGCTGCAGGCGGCCGATGCAGGCTTTCATATCTGGAAGAACATGGCGCCCGCCAAGCGTGCAGAAATCATGCTGCGCGCCTGCGACCTGATGCGCGAACGCGTCGACACCATCGCCGCCGCGATCACGCTGGAGCAGGGCAAGACACTGGCGCAGGCGCGTGCCGAAGTGTTGCGCGGCTGCGATCTGATCGCGTGGGACGCCAACGAAGGACGCCGTCTGTATGGCCGCCTGATTCCTGCCGAACCAGGGATGCGGCATACCGTATTCCGCGAACCGGTCGGCGTCGTTGCCGCGTTCACACCGTGGAATTTCCCCTTGAGTTCACCGGCACGCAAGGTCGGCGGTGCACTGGCCGCAGGTTGTTCGATCATCCTCAAGGCGGCGGAAGAGACACCTGCAGGTGCTGTCATGCTGGCGCGTGCATTTACCGATGCGGGTTTGCCGCCGGGCGTGCTCAATCTGGTGTTCGGCGATCCAGCGCAGATTTCAGAGACGCTGATCTGCCATCCGCTGGTGCGGCTGGTGACTTTCACCGGCTCGACTGCGGTCGGCAAACAGCTGGCATCAATGGCAGCACGTCACATGAAACCGGTGATCATGGAACTGGGTGGACACGCGCCGGTAATTGTCTGCGAAGACGCCAATCCCGAGCTCGCGGCAACGGTCTCGATGCAAGGCAAGCTCAACAACGGCGGCCAGGTGTGCGTGGCGCCGACACGCTTCTTTGTCCACCGCGCCATCTACGACCGTTTCGTGGCCGCGTGTGCAGCTTTCGGTGAAAAGATCCATGTCGGCGACGGCATGCGCGAGGACGTGCAGATCGGTCCGGTCACCAACGTGCGCCGGGTGCAGGCCCTGGATGCGATGGTCGACGATGCGCTGCTGTATGGCGCGCGCGTCGTGTGCGGCGGCAAGCGCTTGCCCGGCGCCGGCTATCACTTTCCGTTCACCGTGCTGGCCGATGTGCCGGTGACGGCGCTGGCAATGCGCGAAGAACCCTTCGGCCCGCTCTGCCTGATTAGCCCGGTAGACAACATCGACGAGGCCATCGACAAAGCCAACGCTTTGCCCTTCGGCCTGGCCGGCTATGCCTTCACCGAATCGGCTAACTATGCGTACAAGCTGTCGACCGAACTGGAAGTCGGCAATCTGGCCATCAATCACATGGTGTCCGCCGTGTCGGAGACGCCCTTTGGCGGCGTCAAGGACAGTGGTTACGGACGCGAAGGCGGCACCGAAGGACTGGAGCATTACACCCACGTCAAATCGGTCTCGCACAAGTTGTTGGGCTAGGCCCTGTTTTTAGGCTCCCTTCTTGGCGCTGTTCTTGCTGTGGAGGAGACGCGATGTAATCCGTCTGTGTCCTTCTGTTTTGTTCTGTTCCGTTTTGCATTTTTAGTTGTTGAGTTTAGTTCGTCAGTCCGGTTCGCCAGTCATCTGCGCTGGGAACCTTGCAGTCCATCGTCGCCTGTTTCTGCTGCTTGCACGTCGTTATATCGGCGGCAGACCACGCTTGTTGTCGTTTGCATTTGTCAATTGTCAATTCAAGGGGGGATTCAATGAGTGCAGTTAGGTATCTTGCGTTAGTGCCCGTGGCATCCGTCATGCTCGGGCCTTTTTTCGCCAATCGTGTCACGCCGTTTTTATTCGGCCTGCCGTTTTTGCTCTCGTGGATGGCGCTGTCGCTGGCGATGACCTCGGTGGTGATGTATATCGTGTATCGCTTCGACCCGCGCAATGCACCGGGCTATGTCGAGCTTGGCGAACAAGGAGAGTGACATGAATATTTCCCTCATCCTTATTTTCGGCACGATGCTGCTGGCCTTGTGGCTCGGCGTGCGCGCACAGCGCGGCAAGGACATGAGCCTGGAGCAGTGGACGGTGGCTGGACGCGGTTTCGGCGCCGGGCTGGTGTTTCTGCTGATGGCAGGCGAAATCTACACGACCTTCGTGTTTCTCGGCGGTAGCGGTTTTGCCTACGGCGTTGGTGGTCCGGCGTATTACATGCTGGGATTCGGCAGTCTGAGTTTCGTGCTGTCCTACTGGTTGCTGCCGCCAATCTGGCGTTTCGCCAAGACACACAACCTGCTGTCGCAGCCAGACTTCTTCGCCAAGAAATTCAACAGCCCCGCTCTCGGCATTCTGGTAGCGCTGGTGGGTGTGGTCGCGCTGATGCCTTACCTCGTCCTGCAACTCAAGGGCCTGGGGATCATCGTGAGCGTGGCGTCGTACTCCGGCTTGAGCTCGACACAGGGCGTCTGGATCGGTGCGATCGTGACCGTGATCTACGTGATGGTTTCCGGCGTGCACGGTTCGGCATGGACGTCGGTATTGAAAGACTTCCTGGTGTTGGCGGTAGCGATCTTCCTCGGTTTGTATCTGCCGTGGCATTACTACGGCGGTATCACGCCGATGTTTGAAGCGATCGAACATGCCAAGCCTGGTTTCCTGGCCTTGCCTGCGACCGGCAAGAGCGCCGTGTGGATGACCTCCACCGTGCTGCTGACAACGTTGGGCTTCTACATGTGGCCACATATGTTCATGGCATCCTTCACCGCCAAGAGCGCACAGAACCTGCGCCGTAATGCTTATACGCTGCCGATCTATCAGATGATGCTGTTGTTCGTGTTCTTCGTCGGTTTTGCGGCGGTCTTGCAGATTCCCAGCCTGACTGGCCCTGATATCGATCTGGCGCTGTTCAAGATTTCGCTCGCGACCTTTGATCCATGGGTGGTCGGCATCATCGGCGCTGCCGGCGTGCTGACGGCGATTGTTCCCGGCTCAATGATCCTGATGGCGGTATCGACACTGCTGGCCAACAACGTCTATCGCGCCTGGCGCAAATCGACAGGCAATGCGGCGGCCGACAATCAGCATATCGGACGCGTCGCCAAAATGGCCGCACCGCTGGTGATGCTGGCCGGTCTGTGGTTCACCCTGCAAGGTGGACAAACCATCGTGTCGCTGCTGCTGATGGCGTACAGCCTGGTCACGCAATTGTTCCCGGCCTTGCTGGCAAGTCTGTTGCCATCCAAGCCGGTGAGCAAGGCGGGCGCCATCGTCGGCATTCTGGTGGGTGAGGCAACCGTCGCGGTTCTGTCGATCACCAAGATGACGATCGCTGATCTGCTTCCTTTCATTCCCGATGCGCTGAAGGACACCAACGTCGGCGTCGTGGCGCTGGCGTTGAATGTGATTGCGATGGTGCTGGTCTCTGCCGTGACGCGTTCCAGCGCCAAGCAAGGAAGCGGGTCATTGCAGGCTGATTCGGTGGCATAAAGTTGTAGCGGCGCGGCAAAAGGGAGAGGGAAGATGATCGTGAGATATCTTCTTTTTTACCGCGCCGTTTTTTCATGATTTCAATTTCATTACCATGACCTCTATTGACGCTCCGGCTTTTTTCGACAGTCAGATGCTGCGTGCCATGATTGCCGCCAATCTGCCTTTTTTGAGCAGCTTCCGGCGTGATCTGCATCGCCATCCTGAGCTGCGTTTTGAAGAGCATCGGACTGCCGCCGCAGTGGTCGCAGAATTGCAGAACGCCGGCTATACCGTGCGCCAAGGTATGGGTGGTACCGGCGTGGCTGCCACGCTCAAGGGGCGGCGAGACGGCCCGGGAATCCTCCTGCGGGCAGACATGGACGCCTTGCCGATCCGTGAAAAGAATGTCTTCGCGCATAGCTCCACCTGTGAAGGCCGCATGCACGCCTGCGGTCATGATGGTCACACCACGATGCTGCTGGGCGCGGCCTTGCTGATGAAGACGCTGCCGGCGCCCGAGTGCGACGTGCATTTCGTATTTCAGCCTGGCGAAGAAGGCGGTGCCGGTGCACGCAAGATGATGGACGACGGTTTGTTCGATGAATTTCCGACGGCGGCGGTATTCGGCATGCACAACTGGCCGGACTTGCCGGTCGGTCAGTTTGGGTTGCGTGTGGGCCCGATCATGGCCGCCGGCCAGCGCTTCCGGATTACCGTCAACGGACGCGGCGCACATGCCGCGCAACCGCAACTGGGCATCGATCCGATTCCAATCGCCTGCGCCATCGTGCAACAGTTTCAGACACTGATTGCGCGACACAAGAGTGCGGTCGATCCCGCTGTGATCTCGGTGTGCATGTTCAATGCCGGCGAAACCGACAACGTCATCCCGGACAGCGCCGAACTGCGCGGTACGGTGCGTACCTTGTCATCGTCCCTGTTGAAGAAATTGCAAGGCGAAATGGCGCGTATCGCCGAAAGCATTGCTTCCATGCACGGCGCCAAGGCAGTTCTGGATTTCTTTCAGTACTACCCGGCAACGGTCAATACCGCAGTCGAGGCCGCTTTTTGCAAGCACGTGCTGGAGTCCTGTTTCGGTGCGGAGCAAGTAGATGGCGATGTACAGGCCAATATGACCTCGGAGGATTTCGGCTTCATGCTGGAAGAGCGCCCTGGCGCGTACATCCTCATCGGCAACGCCGCGCAGGGAAACAACCACCGGCTGCACAACGCCCATTACGACTTCAATGACGACGTCATCGCCTATGGTGTCGAGTACTGGATACGCTTGGCGCAAAGTTACTTGCCGCGGGGTGAGTGACAGCGCCACTTGCCTGCTGTACATCGACTCTGATAGAAAATCTGTACTCTTGAGAGCACATCGTTTGGGCGTATTCTTTGACGTATAGCATGTTCGTATAGCGTCTTCATATCGTCGAGAGAACCCAAAATGATTGTCCGCCCGCAGCAAAACTGGTTTCGGATGCTTCTGGTCTGGGATGGCTCTGTGTTGCCGTCCATCCTGCCGCAGATGGCGCTGATGACAATTGTGTCGACGCTTGCAGTGGTCACGAAGGGGAGTGTGCTCGGCGAAAAGTTGCCGCTCAATATCGCTTCTTTCACCCTGTTAGGGCTGGCGCTGGCGATCTTCCTCGCGTTCAGAAACAACGCCAGCTACGAGCGCTTTTGGGAGGCGCGCAAGATGTGGGGGCAGTCGTTGATTTCTGCGCGCACGTTGACATCGCAGGCGCAGCGCTACGGCAATCCAGGCGTCGGTGAGTTTGATCAGATGCTGTTTGAAAATCGTCTGATCGCCTTCGTGTACGCATTGAAACATCAGTTGCGCCACAGTGCCTGGAATGACGACCTCGGTCGTCTGCTGTCCGGCGAGGATCTGGCAAAGTGCGGGCAGGTGCAATACCGCCCCGTGATGCTGCTGGACAGATTGCGCGACATGATCGCGGTGGCGCATCGCACTGGCCACCTGTGCAGCGAACAGTTGTGGATGCTGGACAATCAGCTCAACGAACTCAGCGTCATCCTCGGCGCCTGCGAGCGCATCGCGTCGACGCCGATTCCCTATCCATATAGCGTGCTGCTGCACCGAACCGTGTACGTGTACTGCCTGCTACTCCCGTTCGGGCTGGTTGACACGATCGGTATTGCAACCCCGGTCATTTCGGTTTTTGTGTCGTACACTTTCCTGGCGCTGGAAGCGATCGTCAGTGAGATCTCGGAGCCCTTTGGTATTGCACCCAATTGTCTTGCGCTGGACGCCATCGCGACCGAGATCGAACGCACGGTGCTGGAACTGGGCGGCCGGGAAATGCCTCCTGCTGCTGCGGTAGACAAGAAATTTCAGCTCAGTTGATCGGCCGATATGTCGATATGGCGCGACGTAGTTCCTCATAAGCCTGCACCAGATCGTCCAGGCTGAATCCACGGTTCAATCCGCTTGGATTCGGCAAAAGCCACACCATCGCACCTCCAAAAAGTTCTGCCTGTTTTCCCCAGGCGACCTTTGGGTTTCCTGAAATAACCTGATAGGCAGGCTTGCCTAAAAACGCTACACATCTGGGTTTCAGCCGCTCAATTTTTTCGCGTAACGTTGCCGAAGAAGAAATAAACTCGTCCCGTAGCAACTCATCAGCGCGTGCGGTCGGGCGTTCAACCACCGTCGTCAGGCCACAGCGATGCTCAAGTATCTTGCGGTCGTCGAGCGGATCGATGAGTGACGGCGTGAAGCCCGACAGATGCATGGTTTTCCAGAAGCGATTGCTTCTTCCCATGAAATGGTGGCCGGTTTCTGCGGCACGCATTCCCGGATTGATGCCGCAGAAGATGACGTCAAGCCCGGGGGCAAGGATATCGGGAAGAGTAGGCTCAACAAGTGACGTCATGTACGGCGCAGCGGGCGGGTCACATCAAAATAATGTCGTATTGCTCTTGCTGATAATCCGTCTGCACCTGCAATGAAATCGGTTTCTTGATGAAGTCGCCGAGCATCGCCAGATGCTGGGATTCTTCTTCCAGGAACATGTCCACCACCACTTGTGACGCCAGGATGCGGAATTCGCGCGGGTTGAATTGTTTTGCTTCGCGCAGGACTTCACGCAGGATTTCGTAGCAGACCGTGCGCGAAGTTTTGACCTGGCCTTTGCCTTTGCAAGCCGGGCAGGTTTCGCACAGGATATGTGCCAGCGATTCGCGCGTGCGCTTGCGCGTCATTTCCACCAGACCTAGCGTCGAGAAATGGGAAACCGAGATCTTGGTGCGATCACGCTGTAGCGCTTTATTCAATTCAGAGAGCACGGCGGCGCGGTGCTCAAGGTTTTCCATGTCGATGAAATCGAGGATGATGATGCCGCCCAGATTGCGCAGGCGTAGTTGGCGTGCGATGGCGTGTGCCGCTTCCAGATTGGTCTTGAAGATGGTGTCGTCGAAGTTGCGGCCGTTGACGAAACTGCCGGTGTTGACGTCGATGGTGGTCATCGCTTCGGTCTGGTCGACGATCAGATAACCACCGGACTTCAGATCGACGCGGCGGCCGAGCGCGCGTTCGATTTCTTCCTCCACGCCGTACAGATCAAACAGCGGACGCTCGCCGCGATAGTGCATCAGCTTGGGCAGTACCGATGGGGTATAGAGCGTGCCGAACTCCTGCAGCATCTGGAAGTTCTCGCGCGAGTCGACCTGGATGTTGGAGGTGTCATCGCTGACGAAGTCGCGCAATACGCGCTGTGCCAGGCTCAGATCCTGATACATCAGCGTGGCTGCGGGTTTGGTCTTGGTTTGCGTAACGATACTGGCCCAGGTCTTGCGCAAATATTCGACGTCCATCTGCAGGTCGGTATCGGAGGCATCTTCGGCCATGGTGCGGATGATGAAACCGCCTTTTTCTTCCGGCGGCAGCAGGCTCTGGACTTTGCTGCGCAGCAGTTCACGCTCGGCTTCGTTTTCGATACGCTGCGAGATGCCGATGTGTTTGTCCTGCGGCAGATAGACCAGCATGCGGCCGGCAATGGAAATCTGTGTCGACAGGCGGGCGCCCTTGGTGCCGATCGGGTCTTTGATGACTTGTACGGTGATGGTCTGGCCGTCGAAGAGCAGTTTTTCAATCGGGATTTGCGGCACACTCTGACCGTGCTGGCCGTGCTGTCCATCATGCGGTTTGGCTTCCCAGATATCGGCGACGTGCAGGAAGGCCGCGCGTTCGAGACCGATATCGATGAAGGCCGATTGCATGCCCGGCAGGACGCGTACGACCTTGCCGAGATAGATATTGCCGGCGAGGCCGCGCGAGAGTGTGCGTTCGATGTGCAGTTCTTGCACCGCGCCTTGCAGGATCAGCGCGACGCGCGTCTCCTGCGGCGTGATGTTGATCAGGATGTCTTCGTTCATGGTCTGGTGACCCTAAAATGTGAATTCTTGGAAGTGCGGGCCGCGATCAACGTGATCACAGCGTGGCCGGCGGCAGGATGCGCAGGCCGGCGTTTTGCAGCAGTTGTGCCGTTTCGAACAGAGGCAGGCCCATGATGCCGGAATGGCTGCCGGCGATGTCCTTGATAAAAATCGATGCCAACCCCTGAATGCCGTAGCCGCCGGCCTTGTCGTAAGGCTCTTGCGTGGAACAGTAGGCGCGGATCATGTCGTCGGTCAGGGTCTCAAAGGCGACGTCGGAATATTGCGTGATCTGCCACATCTGTTCCTGGAACGCGACGGCGATGCTGGTGAGCACCTGATGCGTGCGGCCGGACAGACGTGTGATCATCTCGACGGCTTCTTTCATGTCTGCCGGTTTGCCGAGGATCAGGTCGTCGATGACGACCGTGGTGTCGGCCGCGAGGATGGGGCGCATCGGCAATTGCCGGTACAGCATGGTCTGGCGCGCGCTCATGAGTTTGTCGCGCGTGACGCGGGCAACATAGGCCGCCGGTTTTTCGTCGGGAAGAACTTGCTCGTCGACTTCTTTGTCGTTGAGCAGCAGTTCGAAGTCGATGCCGATCTGGCGCAGCAGTTCGCGCCGGCGCGGACTTTTGGAGGCGAGGTAGATTTTTTTGTCAGCAAGTTTCATGAAGCAACACTTCTCAGTATTTATCCGTACATCGCTGCGGTGTCTTCCTCTGCGACGATGTGCTTGCTTGTTTTCTTTCCGTTCCTGGTCTGTTACACCTTCGATCCTTATACGCGGTGATAAGGATGATTCTGCGTAATCGACCAGGCGCGGTATAACTGTTCTGCCAGCAGCACGCGCACCATGCCGTGCGGCAGCGTCAGGCTGGAAATGCGTACCAGCATGTCGGCATTGGCTTTGATGCCGGGATCGAGTCCGTCGGCGCCGCCGATCACGAAGGCGACGTCGCGGCCGTCCTGTTGCCATTGCGTCAGCAACTGCGATAACTTTACTGAAGTGATGTCCTTGCCGTGCTCGTCCAGTGCGATGATGCGCGCACCTTTCGGCAGGGCCGCTTCGATCTTGCTGCGTTCCTGCGACATCACGGTTTCTGCGGTCCTGCTGCCGGAGCGTTCGATCGGTTTAATTTCTTTCAACAGAACCCGGCACTCGGCCGGCATTCTCTTGGTGTATTCGTTAAATCCCGATTCGATCCATCCCGGCATTTTGTGGCCGACGGCGGTAATGATGAGCTGCATGGCTCACACGACCGGCATCAGGCCTTGGCTTTTGGACGTGCCGGGCGCTTGGCTGCAGCTGCTTTTTTCGATGCAACGGCGCTCTTTGGCGTGGCGACCTTGACGGTTTTGCCGACTGCTTTTGACGCTGGTGCTTTACGCTTGGTAGCTGTACCAGTGCCGGCAGCAGCCTTGGTCTTGGCTGCGCTGAGCGTGGTCGATGCGCGTGGAGCACGCGTCGTCTTCGGCGCCGGCTTGGCTTCAGTCGTTGCCGCAGTGGCGCGCGGCTTGCGTGCCGGCTTCTTCGGTGTTTCGTCGTCGTCGATTGCCTGGCTGGCTTCAACCGCCTCGGCTTGTTCGCGGGTGCGGCGGATCTTGGTCGGTTTTTCGTCTTCGGCAGCTTTCTTGGCGGCGGCGGTGGACGCCACGCGCTTGGCTGCGCCCATCTTCACTTCCTTGTCGCCCCAGATTTCTTCCAGACGATAGTAGGCGCGGATGGCTGGTTGCATGATGTGGACGATCATGTCGCCCAAGTCAACCAGTACCCATTCGCCGGTGTCTTCGCCTTCGACGCTGACGACATGGCCGCCTTTGGCCTTGACCTTGTCGCGCACGGATGCGGCCAATGCCTTGGTCTGACGGTTCGATGTACCGGAGGCAATCGCCACGCGGTCGAACAGGCTGGTCAGGTGAGTGGTGTCATAGATCTTGATGTCTTGAGCTTTGACGTCTTCCAGCGCGTCGACGACGGCGGTTTGCAGTTTTTTGATGTCCATTAGTTTTGATAGAGATGATGTTGTTCGATATAGTCTAGCACCCTCGCCGGGATCAGCGACTCCGGTCTTTCGCCGCGTTGCAGCAAGGAACGGATCTCGGTCGACGAAATATCGACGTCGAGACTGGATGCCAGATAGGCTTTGCCGTGCGAGGTGGTGCGTATTTCCTTTTCAGTGCCGGCACGGCGTGTGAATTCCTGCATGACAACATCCGGCACTTGCGCGGCGTCGATGCCAAAGCCCGGGCGCGAAGCGGCGCACAGGTGGGCATAGTCGAACAGCTGTTGCCAGCCTTGCCAGGTGTCCAGATGCTGCAATTGGTCTGCACCCATCAAAAAGACGATGGAGACCTCGGGACCAAGCTCGGCCCGCAAGGCCTGCAAGGTATCGATGGTGTAAGTTGCCGTCGTGCGGCGGATTTCCTGTTGGTCAATCACCACAGGGACGTGTTCATGGCCGAACGCCAGCTCGACCATCTCCACGCGTTGCGCCGGCGTGGCTTGCAGGCCATGCTTTTGCCATGGGTTGCCCGCAGGAATGACGCGCAGTTCATCCGGCTGCAGCAGCTCGACAAAATGATCGCCCAGCGCGACGTGGCCGTTATGGACGGGATCGAAGCTGCCACCCAGGATGGCGATGCAGCGCGAAGCTTGCATCGGAGTATCGGCCGCCACTAGATCCATTCCTTATGCGGCAGGAAGTCGGTATAAAGCTGCGCTTCCGGGCTGCCGTCTTCGGGCTGCCAGTTGTAGCGCCATTTCACAATCGGCGGCATCGACATCAGGATCGACTCGGTGCGTCCGCCCGATTGCAGGCCGAACAGCGTGCCGCGGTCGAACACCAGGTTGAACTCGACATAACGTCCACGGCGATAAGCCTGGAAGTCGCGTTCGCGCTCGCCGTAAGGCGTGTCCTTGCGCTGTTGCAGTATCGGCAGGTAAGCATCGAGGAAGCGATCACCGACGCTGCGGATCAGCGCAAAACTCTGGTCAAACGGCAGCGCATTGAAATCGTCGAAGAAAATCCCGCCGACGCCGCGTGCTTCCTTGCGATGCTTCAGATAAAAATATTCGTCACACCATTTCTTGAAGCGCGGATGCAGGTCGTCGCCGAACGGCGCCAGTGCATCGCGGCAGCTGCGATGGAAATGGGTCGCGTCTTCGGCGAAGCCATAGTAAGGCGTCAGGTCCATACCGCCGCCAAACCACCAGACCGGCTCCTGGCCTTCCGCCTTCGTCGTAAAAAAGCGCACATTCATGTGCACTGTCGGCGCATAAGGATTGCGGGGATGCAGCACCAGCGATACGCCCATGGCTTCCCATTCGCGGCCCGCGATTTCCGGACGGTTGGCGGCAGCCGAGGGGGGCAGGTTCTTGCCCATCACGTGCGAAAAACCCACGCCGCCGCGCTCCAGGACATTGCCTTCTTCGACGATGCGCGATGTCCCGCCGCCGCCTTCAGGGCGTTGCCAGGAGTCGGTCAGGAAAGGCTTGCCGTCAACACTTTCCAACGCCGCAACGATGCGGTGCTGGAGGTCTTGCAGATAGGCTTTAACGGTAGAAGCGTTAGCGGATGATGATGTCACGAGGTGTCGTCGGTAGGGGGCGTGGGGCAGCCGCAAGGGCGCTCTTTGGTGCACGCAATAAAAATTACCCCCGCGATTGTACCCTGACAGGGGCTTCAGCGGATAGCCCGGAGCCGTTTTGACGGCTCCGGAGCAGGCTTTGGAAGGGAATTATGAGCGGATTGTCGCGAAAAGCGCGCACATCAGGTGCACGCCGGCCGGATCAGGCCTGAGGCGCAGCCTTGTCTGCGGCAGCATTATCGGAACTGGCGGCACTCGAGGTATTGGCGACGCTCACCTGATAGGTGGCAGGCGCCGGCCAGCCTGCCTCGGCGCAGGTCTGGGCGATGGCCTGGTTAGTGTCGTTGTAGACCTGGCCAAAGTTTGGTGTTGCTGCAAACAGGCGTACTGCCAGCAAGGTTCCCAAGGCGTTGAATTCCTGAATCACGACCGCGATGGCCGGCGTGGTCAGCACATTGGGGATGCGCGAGACCTTTTCGGTCAGGCGCGCAATGGCATCAGCGGGGTCAACGCCGTAGGCAATCTGGCAACGCAGATCGACGCGGCGGGTCGGCTGGACGTTGTAGTTGGTGATGATGTCCGAGAACAGTTTGTTATTGCCGATGATCACGCGCAGGTTGTTGTCGGTCAGCATGGTGGTTGTCACCAGGCCGATATCCGTCACGGTGCCGGTTTGCGCCGCAGCGGTGATGTAGTCGCCGACCTTGAACGGGCGCAGCACCACCAGAAAGATGCCGGCCGCAAAGTTTGACAGCAGGCCGGACCAGGCCACGCCCAGCGCCACGCCGACCGCGCCGATCATGGCGGCAAACGAGGTGGTCGGGATGCCGCAGACTTCCAGAATGCCCATCACCAGCAGCACGCGCAAGATCACATGGATGGCTGAAACGGCGTAATTGATCAGTGTCGCTTCAAACTGGCGCGCCGTCAGTACGCGACGCACGACCTTGGCGAAGGTGGCGATCAGCATGCCGCCGATGATCCAGATCGCCAGCGCGGCGAGAACTTTGAGGCCGAACGGTACCAGGTAGAGATTGATGAGGGTATCGAGATTGAGCAGGTGTTGTTGCATGCATGTTCCTTTCTTACTATCTTGTTTTTGGGCGCAGACGTCGTTATTCCTTGTGATTTTCCAGGCACGACATCGCATTCAACGCAGTTAGTTCATTGCGGGCGATTTTTGTTGCAGATTTCCTGCGATTTTATGCAAAGAGGGCAGATATAAAGAAAAAACCTCGCAAAACATTCGGTTTTGCGAGGTTTTTTGTCGATATGGGCTATTTTTACATGTCGTGCTGATCAGCGTTTGATCGCGCGCCAGCCGATATCGCGGCGCAGTTGCGCACCTTCGAAGTGGATCAGATCCGCCGCTGCATAAGCCTGTTTCTGTGCGACTTTGACACTGTCGCCCAGACCCACGACGCACAGCACACGGCCGCCCGATGTGGTCAGTTTGTCGCCGGTCAGCGTGGTGCCAGCGTGGAAAGTGACGCAATCGTCGATTTCCGCCGGAATATCGGTGATCAGGTCGCCCTTGCGTGGCGCATCCGGATAACCGGCAGCGGCCATCACCACGCCCAGCGCAGTGCGGCGATCCCATTCCAGCTCGATGGTGTCCAGCGAGCCGGCCACGGCGTGTTCCATCACGGCCAGCAGATCGGTCTTCAGACGCGCCATGATCGGCTGCGTTTCCGGATCACCCATACGGCAGTTGAATTCCAGTGTCTTCGGATTGCCCTTGTCGTCGATCATCAGGCCGGCGTACAGGAAACCGGAGAACGGGATGCCGTCCTTGGCCATGCCTTGTACGGTCGGCACGATAATTTCGCGCATCACACGGGCGTGCAACGCCGGTGTCACGATCGGAGCAGGGGAATAAGCGCCCATGCCGCCGGTGTTCGGACCCTGATCATTGTCCTGCAGGCGCTTGTGATCCTGGCTGGTGGCCAGCGGCAGGATGTTCTTGCCGTCGACCATGACGATGAAGCTGGCTTCTTCGCCGGCCAAAAATTCTTCGATCACCACGCGTGCACCAGCATCGCCGAGTTTGTTGTCCGACAGCATCATGTCGACCGCGCCGTGCGCTTCTTCCAGCGTCAGTGCAACCACCACGCCCTTGCCGGCGGCCAGGCCGTCAGCCTTGATGACGATAGGCGCACCCTTTTGGTCGACGTAGTCATGTGCTGCCTTGACGTCGGAGAAGGTCTGATATTCCGCCGTCGGAATCGCGTGGCGCTTCATGAAGGACTTGGAGAAATCCTTCGAGCTTTCCAGTTGTGCAGCTTCCTTGGTGGGGCCGAAAATCTTCAGGCCACGGGCGCGGAACAGGTTGACGATACCGGCAGCCAAGGGGACTTCCGGGCCGACGACTGTCAGCGCGACGTGTTCTTTTTCGACGAAATCGGCGAGTTCGTTGAGATCGGTGATCGCAACGTTTTGCAGACGCTCATCGAGTGCCGTGCCGCCATTGCCCGGCGCGACGTAGACGGTTTGGATACGCGGCGATTGAGCAATTTTCCATGCCAGTGCGTGTTCACGACCACCGGAGCCAACAACGAGAATTTTCATGATAGGGACTAGGTAAGAATGGTTGGGCGGGGTTGATCTTCGGCTTAGTCTTCAATAACGGCGTTGCTGTAAATCTCTTGCACGTCGTCGAGGTTTTCCAAAGCATCCAGCAGTTTTTGCATCTTGACGGCGTCGTCGCCGGTGAAGACGGTTTCGGTCGCGGGCTTCATGATGATTTCGGCCATCTCGGCTTTGAAGCCGGCCTTTTCCATCGCAGCCTTGACGACGGCGAAGTCGTGCGGTGGCGTCAACACTTCGATGCCGCCTTCTTCGTCGGTGATGACGTCATCGGCGCCAGCTTCGAGCGCGGCTTCCATGACGGCGTCTTCGCTCACGCCCGGTGCATACATCAACTGGCCGCAGTGCTTGAACATGAACGACACCGAACCTTCGGTGCCCATGTTGCCGCCGAACTTGGAAAATGCGTGGCGGACTTCCGCCACGGTGCGGATACGGTTATCGGTCATACAGTCGACGATGATGGCCGCGCCGTTGATGCCGTAGCCTTCGTAGCGGACTTCTTCGTAGTTGACGCCGTCCAGGGTGCCGGTGCCGCGCTGGATGGCGCGGGTGACGTTGTCCTTAGGCATGTTGGCGTCGGCAGCCTTGTCGACCGCCAGGCGCAGACGCGGGTTAGCGTCCGGTTCGCCGCCGCCCATGCGGGCTGCAACGGTGATTTCCTTGATCAGGCGCGTCCAGATCTTGCCGCGCTTTTCGTCCTGACGGCCCTTGCGATGCTGAATATTGGCCCATTTGCTGTGTCCAGCCATGATGAATCTTTCCTGCCTTGATGAAACGCACTCCAACCGGATCGTCGCGAAGTCCGCTGAATTTTCAGTAGATATCGGAGATTGACGAAAGGCGTTCTAGTTATAATCGACCGGGAATTTTACCATATCGTCCGACCCCAAAGCCGACCTCCGGCCATCCTCTTTATTGGCGTTCTTATTACATTCCTATCATGATCAATCCACTTCTCGTCGCCCGTAATCAGACCCAGGAACTGGCATTGCTGCCGAATCTGGTCAATCGCCACGGCTGCATCACCGGCGCCACCGGCACCGGCAAGACCGTGACCCTGCAAGTGGTGGCGCAGGCCCTGTCCGACATCGGCGTGCCGGTGTTCATGGCCGACGTCAAAGGCGATCTGTCGGGTTTGTCCAAAGCCGGCGTGCTGACAGCCAAAGGCAAGGAGCGCCTGAGCTCGCTCGGCATGAGCGAACCGGCCTGGGAAGCGCTGCCGGTGACGTTCTGGGATGTGTTCGGTGAAAAGGGCCATCCGGTGCGCGCCACGGTGTCCGACATGGGGCCGCTGATGTTGTCGCGCATGCTGAATCTGAACGATACGCAGGAAGGCGTGCTGCAACTCGTGTTCAAGATCGCCGACGACAACGGTTTGTTGCTGCTCGACACCAAAGACCTGCGCGCCATGCTGCAACACGTCGGCGACAATGCCGCCACCTTCAAGACGGAATACGGCAACATCTCCGCCGCCAGCATCGGCGCCATCCAGCGCGGCCTGATCGGCATCGAGGAGCAGGGCGGCGACAAATTCTTCGGCGAGCCCATGCTCAACATCGAAGACTGGATGCAGACCGATACCAACGGCAAGGGCGTGATCAACATTCTCGCCGCCGACAAGCTGCTCAACGCGCCGCGCCTGTATTCAACCTTCCTGCTGTGGATGCTGTCCGAGCTGTTCGAGCATCTGCCGGAAGTCGGCGACCTCGACAAGCCCAAGCTGGTGTTCTTCTTCGATGAGGCGCACCTGCTGTTCGACGAAGCGCCCAAGCCGCTGCTGCAAAAGATCGAACAGGTGGTGCGCCTGATCCGCTCCAAGGGCGTCGGCGTGTTCTTCGTCACGCAAAATCCGCTGGATATTCCCGACACCGTGCTGGGCCAGTTGGGCAATCGCGTGCAGCATGCCTTGCGCGCCTACACGCCGCGCGACCAGAAGGCCGTGCAAGCGGCGGCGGAAACCTTTCGCGTCAATCCGCAACTCAATACCGCGACGGCCATCACCGAACTCGGCGTCGGCGAGGCGCTGGTGTCTTTCCTTGATGAGAAAGGCCGCCCGAATATCGTCGAACGCGCCTACGTCATGATGCCGGGCTCGCAGATCGGCCCGATCACCGATGACGAACGCAAGGCCTTCATCGCCTCTTCCGTGGTGGCCGGCGTCTACGAAAAAGTCGTCGATCGCGAATCCGCCTACGAAAAACTCAAAGGCCGCGCCGCGCTGCAAGCGGGCAATGCGCCCGCCAACACGACCGTGCCGGCTGAACCGGAATCGTCCGGCGGTGGGTTGGGTGATTTGCTGAAAGACGCTGCCGGTGGATTCTTCGGCAACAGCGCTGGTGGCAAAAATCGTCGCGAATCGCCGGTGGAAGCCATGGTCAAATCCGCAGCGCGCAGCATCGGCTCGCAGGTCGGCCGTGAAATCATTCGCGGTGTGCTCGGATCCCTGCTCAAGAAGCGTTGATCAGTCAGTCCATGGCAGTTCCCGAGGAGCATTCCTCACCTTCGCTGAACGCCTCTGAAGTATTGGGGCGCTTTCGCCCGCGCCTGACGCTGCATACGCTCACGCGCGGCGACGGCGTGTTCGGCCTGCGTCCGGGGGGACTGTTCGGGCCGCGCGGCGGCAATGTCACGGTTGCGCAAATCGACTGGACATACTCTGCGGGCGACAGTCTGCGCTGGGAGACTCCCGCGCAGACCAGTCTCATGGATCAGAGCGCCGCCGCCACGCAAAGCTTGTTCGATGCGAAAGGGCGGCAGGTCGTCATGCGGCGCAACCTGCATGCCGAAGCCGATGCGCTCGAAGCGATTCAGGCTGCCGGCATGCTGCCGCTGCCGCCCGACGCCTTGCAGTGGCGCTCGGAGGACATTGTGACTCTGCAGGATCCCTTGTGGTCGCTGCTGTTGGAAAACAACTTCGGCGATTTCTGGGCCGATCAGGTGCCGCAATTGCAGGAGCAGGGTTGGACCATCGTCGTGCGTCCCGGCTTCGCGCATGAAAGCGTGCCGGTTGATGCCTGGCGGCTGATCGTCAGTCCCGAGTCCGGCGCCGTGCTTGGCAAGGAAGTCGCCAGCCGGCTGCAGCAAGGACTTCAAAAAGTCATCGGCGATTTCGGTGAGGTTGGTCCCGGCCGCGCTGCTTGGTGGCTGCTGACGATGGGTATCGAAATCGAAGGCCAGTCCTTTGACCTCGCGCCGATGCTGGCCGACCTGTTGCGCCGCGACGCGCGTTGGACCGACGTGCAAAAGATCGCCGCCATCGACGATATCTCCGTCATCTCGCTGCGCGCGCCGGGTGGCAAGCGCGTCGATGCGCTTGCAGCGCCGCTCAAGGTGATCGTCTCGGCCATGCTCGATCTGCTGACCGATCCGCGCCGCAAGGAAGGCGCGCTGCGTATTTCTGCATGGGACGCCGGCCGTCTCGAAGACATGTGCCTGCGTCTGGGCGACAGCGCCGCCGCACGCAGCGGTGTGCTGACCATGGAAAACGACATCGGCCTGCGCGCGCTGGCGCAGCGTCTGCGTGCCGCCGGTGAACCGCCTCCGGTCATTGCGCCGGAAGGACTTGGCGTCACGCTGCGTCCGTATCAGTTGCATGGCGTCGCGTGGCTGCAATATCTGCGCGAGCACAATCTGGCCGGCATCCTGGCGGACGACATGGGGCTGGGCAAGACGGCGCAGATGCTGGCGCACATCCTCATCGAACATCATGCCGGCCGGCTCGACTGTCCTGCGCTGGTGGTGTTGCCGACCTCGCTGGTATTCAACTGGCAGGCCGAAGCCAAGCGCATGGCACCGGCCTTGCGCGTGCTGGCTTTGCAGGGGCCGGAGCGCGAGGACGATTTCGTGCGCATGGCCGACTACGACATCGTGCTGACCACCTATCCGCTGGTGTGGCGCGATCTCGACATGCTGGCGCGGCAGCCATTTCATCTGCTGATCCTCGACGAAGCCCAGACCGTCAAAAATGCTTCTGCCCGCGCCGCCAGCGCGGTGCGTCGCCTGCAAGCGCGGCATCGCATCTGCATGACCGGCACGCCGATGGAAAACCATCTTGGCGAGTTGTGGACGCAATTCAATTTCCTCATGCCGGGATTTCTCGGCGACGCCACCACGTTCGCGCGATTGTGGCGCAAGCCCATCGAAGAAAACGGTGAAACCCTGCGCGCACAATTGCTGGCGCAACGCGTGCGCCCCTTCATCCTGCGTCGCCGCAAGGAAAACGTGGCTGCCGAATTACCCGCCAAAACCGTTGCGGTCAAACTGCTGCGGCTGGAAGGCGGGCAACGCGATCTCTATGAAAGCGTGCGCGTGGCCGCGGACAAGCAGGTACGCCGCGCGTTGGAACGCAAAGGCTTCACCGGCTCGCATGTGACGATCATGGATGCCTTGCTCAAGTTGCGTCAGGTATGTTGTGATCCGCTGTTGCTCAAAGGCGAAGCAGCCAGAAAGAACGCTCCCAAGAATATCGAACGCGCCAAGATAGAAATGCTGCGCGACATGTTGCCGTCGCTGGTGGCGGAAGGCCGGCGCGTGCTGGTGTTTTCGCAGTTCACTGAGATGCTGGAGCTGATCGAAACCGAACTCAATGCCTTGCAGCTCGACTGGCTGTCGCTGACCGGCAAAACACCGCCGGCGCAGCGCGGCGAGGTGGTGGCGCGGTTCCAGAGCAAGAGCGTGCCCATCCTTCTGATCAGCCTCAAGGCCGGCGGCATCGGCCTGAATCTGACCGCCGCCGATACGGTCATCCTAGTCGATCCGTGGTGGAATCCCGCCGTGGAAGAACAAGCCATTGCCCGCGCCCACCGCATCGGCCAGGATCAGACCGTGCTGGTCTACAAGCTGATCATCGAAGGCAGTATCGAGGAACGCATCATGGAGCTGCAAGAGCGCAAGTCGCTACTGGCTGAAGGCGTGCTCGGCAGTGATGCGGAGCTTGCCCCCAAATTCGACGCCGCTGAACTCAACGCACTGATGGCGCCGCTGAGCGCAATCATCCGGGCCAACTGAACCCGGAGGCGACGGCACTTCGGCGCTCCGGGCCGGGAGCGTTTACAATCATGCGATGTCTTCCGCCACACTTTCCCCCGCTATTTCCAAACGCCAGGCTTATCTGGGCGGTTTGCTGCTCGCCGTCGTCGGCGCCATTTTCTTTTCCGCCAAGGCCATTGTCGCCAAGCTGATGTACCGCTATCACGTCGATGCGGTCATGGTGATCAGCTTGCGCATGATGTTTTCTTTCCCGATGTTTGCCGTCGTGGCGGTCTGGCAGGCGCGTCATTCGCCGCCGCTGGCCGGGCGCGATTACGCCAAGATCGTCTTCCTCGGCCTGATCGGCTACTACTTGTCGAGCTTCCTCGATTTTCTCGGGCTGCAATACATTTCGGCCGGTCTTGAGCGGCTGATCCTGTTCCTTACGCCATCGTTCGTGCTGCTGATCTCTTTTACGTTTTACAAGCGCAAGGTCGGTCTGGTGGAGTGGGCCGCGTTGCTGGTGTCCTACCTCGGTACGGCGCTGGTGCTGCAACATGACATCAATACCGGCGGTAGCAATGTGGTGCTGGGCAGCCTGCTGGTGCTGGGTGCGGCGATTTCGTATGCGCTCTATCTGATCTTCTCCGGCGAGCTGGTGCGCCGTGTCGGTGCGATGCGTCTGGTGGCCTATGCCATGTGCGTGTCGTCGGTGGCGTGTATCGCGCAGTTCTTCATCTTGCGTCCGGCATCCGCTCTGGTGCAGCCGGTCGAGGTGTATCAATTATCAGCATTCAACGCCGTGTTTTGCACCGTGTTGCCGGTATTTTTGACCATGATCGCGGTGGCGCGTATCGGTGCCCCGAGCGCTGCGCAGGCCGGGCTGGTCGGGCCGGTGTCGACATTGTTCCTTGGCGCCATGCTGCTGGATGAACCGATCACGGCGATCCAACTGGTGGGTACCGCGCTGGTATTGTCTGGAATTTATTTGTTGTCCCGCAAAAAGACTTAAGCAAGTTTTCTTCAATCGCAATTCAGGAGACCGAAATGACAAAAGCAATCAGAATATTCAAGACCGGCGGGCCGGAAGTCATGGAATACGTTGACGTGGAAGTCGGTGATCCCGGTCCCGGCGAAGTGCGACTCCGTCACGCCGCCGTCGGCCTGAATTTCATCGACGTCTATTTCCGTACCGGCCTGTATCCGCAGCCGCTGCCAGGTGGTCTCGGTCAGGAAGGCGCAGGCACCATCGAAGCCGTCGGCGCGGGCGTGACTGGCTTTGCGGTCGGCGATCGCGTGGCGTATGCCGGTCGCGGCGGTAACGGCGCTTATGCTGAAGAGCGCCTGATCTCGGCGGACGTGCTGGTCAAGCTGCCCGATTCGATCAGCTTCGACACTGCTGCTGCGATGATGTTGCAAGGCATGACGGTGCAATACCTGCTGCGCCAGACCACTCCGCTCAAGAGTGGCGACACTATCCTGTTCCACGCCGCTGCCGGCGGGATCGGCTTGATCGCCAGTCAATGGGCCAAGGCGCTGGGCGTGAACATGATCGGTACCGTCAGCACCGAAGAAAAAGCGGCACTGGCCAAAGCGGCTGGTTGCGCACACGTGATCAATTACAAGACCGAGAATTTTGTCGAACGCGTCAAGGAAATCACCGGCGGCAAAGGTGTGCCGGTGGTCTATGACTCGATCGGCAAGGACACTTTTACCGGCTCGCTCGATTGCTTGTCGCCGCGCGGCATGATGGTCAGTTTCGGCAATGCGTCCGGTCCGGTGCCGCCGTTCGGCATGAGCGAACTGGCTTCGCGCGGTTCCTTGTATCTGACTCGTCCTTCGCTGGGCGCCTACACCGCCACGCGCGACGCGCTGGATGCCACTGCCGGTGACCTGTTCGCCATGGTGCAAAGCAAGAAGCTCAGCATCGACATCAATCAACGTTATGCCCTGAAAGACGTCGCTCAGGCGCATGCCGATCTGGAAGGCCGCAAGACGACCGGCTCCACTATCCTGATTCCTTGAGGAGATCGATCTTGACTATCTCCGATCCCGGCAAGAGTCCGATGAATCATCCCGACGAGCAACCGTCAGGAACCGACGGTTCGCCCAAGTTTGGGCGTTTGCTGATCGTGCTGATCCTGGCGGTACTGGTGATTGTGGCGATCACTTTCGGCAGCGAAGCGATGTATTCCTGATCGCTTTATCAGGCGTCGGACGTAAAAAATCCCGGTCTTGCTCAAGTGGCAAGACCGGGATTTTTGTTTGCGACGTCAATTTCGTTCGGTAAATCTCAGGTGGCTGTCACTGCGCAGGAGTAGCAGGTCTGGCTGGGGTGGCTGGATTTGCAGGGACAGCAGCAGCCGGCACAATTTTATCCAGCTTCAGTCTGACATGGCGCGACACGCCGCTTGGGCCGGGGAATTCCGAAAACGCGCTGCGCACCATATACGGCATCGCCATCGGCAAGGTCGCCTCGCGTCCCTCGCTGTCGACCGTCACCTCATACAACTTCTGATCGCCCGCTGCGCGGGCAATGGTCACATGCAAGCGCCGCTGGAATACCGGGAAAGCCGTGGTCTGCATTGGCGGTCCCCAGAACGGATCGTAGAACGGTCCCGGTCCCCAGGGGCCGAACCCGCGTCCCCGCCAGCCCGGATAGCCTGGACCGTACCAGAACGGGTCATACATCGGTTGCGTCACGACGACCGTGCCGGACTGCATGCCATAGGCAAAAGACACCTTCAGCGTCGCAGTGTTGGGTGCCGATGCATCGGTAAAGCCCAGACGCAGCAATTCGGCGCGGATCAATTGTTCATAATTGCGGTATTCAAGACTGCCTTCCTGTTCCTTGGCCGGCGCAAAGACGAAGGATTTGTCCTTCAAATCCGCAGGCCAGGCGTGGAAAGCGGTGACGTCGCTGGTGATGGTGGTGGCGCATCCTGTAAGCAGGGCGCTGCCGGCGAGGAAAAGGACGCCAAGCAAGCGTTTCATGGTGAGTCTCCGGTGGTTCTGGCAGATGGTAAGTGATCGAAGCGGCGTCGGTGAATGATTCGGTTACGAGCTGCTACTCACTATTCTCGTCCCTTTTCTGCCTATCCATACGGTTGATTGGTAAAATCGTGTTTTGTTCCTATTGCACTATTGCATCCATTTCACGGGATATCCTCCATGCGCACAGAAACGCCTCCGACGATTTACCGCAAAGATTACGCTGCTCCGACCTATTTTGTCGACACTGTCGAAATGGGTTTTGACCTTGAGCCTGAACTGACCCGCGTTGCGACCCGCATCACCATGCAGCGCAACCCTGCCGCAGCCGGCAAGGATATCGAACTCTACGGCGAAGAACTGGACCTGGTTCAGCTTCGCCTCAACGGCAAGACTCTGACTGCGCGCGACTACCGCGTGCAAGGCGGCATCCTGCGCATTCCCGGCGCACCGGCGAAAGTGACGCTGGACATCGAAACTACTACCAATCCACAGCGCAATACCTCGCTGATGGGTTTGTACGTGTCCAACGGCAATTTTTTCACGCAGTGCGAAGCCGAAGGTTTTCGCAAGATCACCTACTTCCCTGATCGTCCTGACGTCATGGGCAAGTACACCGTTATGCTGCGCGCCGACAAGAAGAAGTACCCGGTGCTGCTGTCCAACGGCAACCTGATTGAAGAAGGCAATCTGCCCGACGGCCGTCATTACGCCAAATGGGAAGACCCGTTCAAGAAGCCGTCCTACCTGTTCGCACTGGTGGCCGGCAAGCTGGTCTGCCAGGAAGAAAAATACAAGCTGCAATCCGGCCGCGAAGTGCTGCTGCAAGTGTGGGTGGAAGACGGCAACCTCGACAAGACCCAGCACGCCATGGATTCGCTCAAGAACAGCATCCGCTGGGATGAAGAGCGCTTTGGCCTGGAACTAGATCTTGACCGCTTCATGATCGTCGCCGTCGGCGACTTCAACATGGGCGCGATGGAAAATAAGGGCCTCAACATCTTCAATACCAAGTTCGTGCTGGCCAATCCACGCATCGCCACCGATGTCGACTACGCCAACATCGAAGCCGTGGTCGGTCATGAATATTTCCACAACTGGACCGGTAATCGCGTCACCTGCCGCGACTGGTTCCAGCTGTCCCTGAAGGAAGGCCTGACCGTTTTCCGTGACCAGGAATTTTCCGCCGACATGATCGGCAGCGACAGCGGTCGCGCGGTCAAACGCATCGATGACGTGCGCGTGCTGCGTCAGGCGCAATTCCCGGAGGATGCAGGCCCGATGGCGCATCCGGTGCGTCCGGACTCCTTTGTCGAGATCAATAATTTCTACACCGTCACCGTCTATGAAAAAGGCGCCGAAGTCGTCCGCATGTACCAGACCTTGCTCGGTCGCGATGGCTTCCGCAAGGGCATGGACCTGTACTTCAAGCGCCATGACGGTCAGGCGGTAACCTGCGATGATTTTCGTGCAGCGATGGCCGACGCCAACAAGCGCGACCTCAAGCAATTCGAACGCTGGTATAGCCAATCCGGTACGCCGCGTGTTGCCGCCTCCGTACGTTACGACGCCAAGGCCAAGACGCTTGAACTCACGCTGGAGCAATCCTGCCCGTCCACACCGGGACAAAAGAAAAAGCTGCCATTCCACATTCCCGTTGCCGTCGGCCTGCTCGACAGCAAAGGCAAGGACATGGCACTGAGCCTGTCTGGTGAAAAGACAGCGAAGTCCCCGCAGACCACGCGCGTGCTGGAACTGACGCAAGCTAAACAGACGTTCAAGTTCACCGACGTTGCCGAAAAACCGGTGCCGTCCATCCTGCGCGGCTTCTCCGCGCCGGTAGTGCTGGAGTATGAATATAGCGACGCCGAGCTGGCCTTCCTGATGGCGCATGACAGCGACGCATTCAATCGCTGGGAAGCCGGTCAGCGCCTCGCCACACGCCGCCTGCTCAACCTGACTATCGCCGTGCAGGCTGCGCGCCAGTCCGGTCATGTGGTCTCGGTCGAATCCGTACTCGGCAACTTGCAGCAGGACGATGCCTTGACCAACGCGCTGCGCACGACGCTCAACGACACGTCTCTTGACCCCGCCTTCCGTGAATTGGTGCTGACCCTGCCGTCGGAAACCATGATCGCCGAACAGATGGAAGTCATCGATCCGCAAGCCATCCACGCTGCGCGCCAGTTCCTGCGCCGCACGCTGGCAAAAGATTTGAGCGCTGATCTGTTGGCGGCATACGAGGCCAACCAAAACAAGGGTGCCTACAGTCCCGACGCAACAGCTTCCGGCAAGCGCGCACTGAAGAATGTGGTGTTGTCCTATCTGGCCGAACTCGACGACGAGCAAGCGCACACGCTGGCGCAACAGCAATGCGACAACGCCAACAACATGACCGACCGGCTGGCCGCCCTGGCTGCGCTGACCAACAGTCGCGCGGAAGGCAAGGGCAAGGCCCTGGAAGCCTTCTACACCGAGTTCGAGCAAGAAGCGCTGGTCATCGACAAGTGGTTCACGCTGCAAGCCACTGCGCGCACCGCCGATGTCGAAACCGTCCGTGCGCTGGCGCAGCATCCGGCTTTCACGCTGAAGAATCCTAACCGTGCACGCAGCCTGATTTTCAGTTTCTGCAACGGCAATCCATCGGCGTTCCATGCGCTCGACGGCAGCGGTTACACCTTCTGGGCCGAGCAAGTCATCGCGCTCAATGGCAGTAACCCGCAAGTTGCCGCCCGTCTGGCGCGCAGCATGGACCGCTGGCGCAAGTATTCGACGACTTTGCAGGAAAAAATGCGCGCCGCGTTGCGTCAGGTGGCAGATACGCCAAACCTGTCGCGCGACGTCGCCGAAGTCATCACCAAGTCGCTGTCTAATTAACGCCGCGCAGCGGACGCACCACAGATTTGATTTTTAAGAGAGAGCATCATGACCAAACGCATCAGCCTGACCCAACATTTGATTGAGCAGCAACGCCTGCACAACAAGATCCCATCCGAACTGCGCCTGCTGATCGAAGTCGTCGGTCGCGCCTGCAAGAGCATCAGCCATGCCGTCGGCAAGGGCGCGCTGGGCGAAGTGCTGGGCAGCGCCGGCAGCGAAAACGTACAGGGCGAAGTGCAGAAGAAGCTGGACGTCATCTCCAATGAAATCCTGCTCGAAGCCAACGAGTGGGGCGGCCATCTGGCCGGCATGGCATCGGAAGAAATGGAAACCATCCATCCGATTCCCAATCGTTATCCCAAGGGCGAATACCTGCTGATGTTCGACCCGCTGGACGGCTCCAGCAACATCGACGTCAACGTCTCCATCGGGACCATCTTTTCCGTGCTAAAGGCGCCGGACGGCATGACCACGCCGTCGGAACAAGACTTCCTGCAACCCGGCACCAAGCAAGTCGCCGCCGGTTACGCGGTGTATGGCCCGCAAACCGTGCTGGTGCTGACCACCGGCGACGGCGTCCACTGCTTCACGCTGGACCGCGAAATGGGCGCCTGGGTGCTGACACAGCGCGACATGCAGATTCCGGCAGACACCAAGGAATTCGCGATCAACGCCTCCAACGAGCGTCACTGGTATCCGCCGGTCAAACGTTATGTCGACGAAATGCTGGCCGGTTCCACCGGTCCGCGCGGCAAGGACTTCAACATGCGCTGGATCGCCTCGATGGTCGCCGACGTGCACCGCATCCTCAACCGCGGCGGTGTCTTCATGTACCCGGCCGACGCGCGTGAACCGGACAAGCCAGGCAAGCTGCGCCTGATGTACGAAGCCAATCCGATGGCCTTTATCGTCGAGCAAGCCGGCGGCGCTGCCACCAATGGCGATCAACGTATCCTCGATATCCAGCCTGAGAAGCTGCATCAACGCGTTGCGGTTTTCCTCGGCTCGAAGAATGAAGTTGAGCGCGTGACCGGTTATCACAAAGAGTAAGAAGTAAGCGGCCGTCAACCGGCTGTTGAAATGACAAAGGGACTTGCGATGCAAGTCCCTTTTTTCATGCCGAGGCAGATAAAGCGTTACGCCGCTTTCTTCAACGCCGCCAGCAAGGTCTTGTTGAACGCTGGAATATCATCCGGCTTGCGCGAGGTGATGAAGTTGTCGTCCTGCACCACTTCGCGATCGACCCACTTGCCGCCGGCGTTTTTAAAATCATCCTGCAAACTCGGCCAACTGGTTACCGTACGGTTTTTCGCCAGTCCGGCAGAAATCAGCAACCAACCGCCATGGCAGATTGCTGCGATCGGCTTGTGCGCGTCGTTGGCTTGCTGGACGAACTTCACGGCCTCTGGCAGCAGCCGCATGGCATCGCCATTGACGACGCCGCCCGGCAGCACAACTGCGGCGTAATCTTCCTGATGCGCTTGTGCAAAGGTCTTGTCGACCTTTACCTGCTCGCCCTTGTCGACGTGTTTGAAACCTTGCAGCGTGCCGCTTTTGGCAGAGATGACGTCGACCTGCAGGCCGGCTGCTTCCAGCGCCTTTTTTGGTTCCAGCAGTTCGGCTTGTTCAAAGCCGTCGGTGGCGAGGATAGCGACGCGTGCAGAATGCGTGGACGAAGATGATGAATTGGCCATGATGATTTCTCCATAGGATGGAAGCGCGAGCTTCCGGTGAGCGGTGGTCGGCGCGCGCATGGAAGAATGCCGCCGCGCCGGCAGAACAGTCATCCTGCGCTCAAACAAAAACGCCGCCTATCAGCGTAGTGCTGAAGGCGGCGTCAGAATATCGACGACGGGCACTGCGTTTAGCGCCGCTGCATCAGCCGCACGCTATGAATCGCCGTAAAGCCTACCGACATCCAGATCGGGATATATGTCCACAACTGCGCCGATGTCAGCGTCTCATCCAGCAGGATGATCGCTACCACCACCAGCAACACCGGTTCCACGTAACCGAGAATCCCGAACAAGCCCATCGGCAGCAAGCGGCTCGCACGTAAGAAACAATCCAGTGCCGCGGTACTCAGAAGCCCCAGCCCAGGCAATAGCAGCAGATACATATCAGGCCGTTGCCACACCGCAGACAGATTCGGGCTGATCGCCAGCGTGTACAAAGCTACCGGCGTCAGCAGCGCGATCTCCATCGTGAAGATCACCATCGAATCCAGCTTCAGACGGCGTCGCAGCATGAAGTACGGTGGATACCCCAGCGCCACCAGCACCGTCGGCCACGAAAAAGCTCGCGTCATCCACAGCTCATGCAACACGCCTGCAATCGCACAGGCCACCGCAATGCGCTGCCAACCATCCAGACGCTCACCGTAATAAAACCGTCCGATCAGCACCATCGCCAACGGCAGCAAAAAATAGCCGAGCGATACATCCAGCGCCCGCCCATTCAACGGCGCCCATAAGAACAGCCATAACTGCACACCCAGCATCGCCGTCATCGCCACAAACAACAGTGCCTGCAACGGTGTGCGCAGCAACGCAAGAACGGCAGCACGCAACTGCGCTCCATGCTTGCGCCAGCTGATCAGCACGAACGCCAGCGGCAGCGTCCACACGATGCGCCAGGCAAAGATGTCGAGGCCATTGAGCGGCGTCAGCCAACTGGTATAAGCAGAGAGCAGGGCGAACAGCGTCGACGCGATGACCGACAGGGCGATGCCACGCGCCGTTTCAGGATGGTTCATGCAGAAAGTGAGGTAAGGGGAGTTACGTAACGGCACCAACATGGTGCGAGCGCGATTGTAGCTTAGTCAGGTGCGGGCGCTGGGGGATATGTTGAGAAAGCAGGGGAAATGATCTGTGCGAAATGAAAATTTCGCGAAAATAGTATTCGCACGGAGAGAGTTCGGTTGGTCTGTGTATGACAAACGCCCGCTTGAGCGGGCTATGTATTTAATTCTTTGGATTTGAAGGCAGCAGCCGGCCGTTAATGGACGCTGATCTGAGCGATAGAAGTGCCTTTGTTGAGATCAACGCTGCTAGAGCACTTCTTCGCTCCGTTGTTTGGCTTCTTCTCTCGCATCTTCCATCTGCCGCCGGGCATCTACCTTTGCTCGCACATGGGCGGTATAGGCCTGCTGACTGATAGGGGCAATTGTCATCAATTCTTTCAGATTGGCGGTACTTTCTTCGTATCGCTGATGCATGGGCTACTCCTGCTGAAGGGTTTAGACTTTTTACCACACATGAGCGAGTATGCACGAATACTTGCTCGTCTAGCTAGCCCATAGCTCACATTTGCCAATGGCTACATCCTGTGACTGCCCCTGGCTTTCAGGGCAGTATCATGACGTTTCTGCATCTTGGAACATGTTGATCATGCCACTTGCAGGATCTTTGCCTGCAAGCAGTTCATAGAATTTTTCACCATCCGCCGCGACCTTGGCGCTTCGCTCAAACATGGCTTGCTCAAATTGATGAAGTCCAGCTTCCAAATCATCGGCATGTGAGGCGATGGCTTTGGCAAGTTCGGCGCCGTCGTATAGCGCCAGATTGGCTCCCTCACCGTTAGGGATGCTGAGGTGGGCGGCGTCGCCGATCAGGCTTACCCCCGGCACCCGTTGCCAGCGGTGCTCATGGGGAAGTGCGTGAAGCGGACGCAATAGCGGAATTGTGTCGCTGTCGGTGATCAGCGCAGTCAGTTCAGGCGCCCAGCCATTGAACTCCTGTGCAATACGCGCGCTTGCTTTCGCTTGGTCGGCGAAGTCGATATCGGCAAACCAATCCAGCGGCCTGGCAAGCATCGCATAAGTGTGCAAGGTCTCATGACGCTCACGGTGCGCCATGATCGCCTTACCTTGAACGGGGGCGCCCATTTGCCCCGTGCCGACTGCAACGGCGCTGGCCGGGTGGCGAACGGCCGCATCGAACAGATATGTCTCCACGTACGACATCCCGGTGTATTGAGGCATAACTGCGGACAGCAGCGGACGCACCTTTGACCATGCCCCATCGGCGCCGATCAACAAATGCGTGGTGACCGTTCTGCCATTGGTAAAGCTGACTTCATGGCGGCCGTCTCCCAGCGACCGTACACCGGCAACTTTGTGATCCCACTGGACTGTCCCGGCGGGCAAGGAATCGAGCAACATCTGCCGAAGCTCTCCGCGTTGTACCTCGGGACGGCCTCCACTGCCGTCATCCGGATTCTCGAACAGAAGGCTGCCATCGGGACTTAAAATCCGCATCGCTTGCCGTCCCTCCAGAATGAGTTCTTGGAACTGGGTGAGCAGGCCGGCGTCTTGCAGCGCCAGTTGTCCGTTGTAATCATGGATGTCGAGCATCCCGCCCTGAGCGCGCGATGCTGCTGACTGCTCCGCTTCATAGACGATTGAGGGAATGCCGTGAAGATGCAGGACACGGGCTAATGTGAGGCCTCCGAGTCCGGCCCCGATGATGGCGATTGGCGTATTCATATGGACTTTTTGGGAAGTAATCGGTAAGTTTGGAATGATGTTCCAATATATTGGAATGCCATTCCATTTATGTCAAGATAGCGCATGGTAAAAAAAATGCAGCGTCGTCCACGACGTGATGAATCCCTGTCGCGAGAGCAGATCATCGCAGCCGCAATCGAATTACTCGACAGCGGCGGCGAATCAGGTCTGACCTTCCGCAATCTTTCCGAACGCCTGGCTACCGGCCCCGGAGCTATCTACGGCCACGTTGCCAACAAGAGCGATCTGCTTGAAGCCGCCTGTAGTGCGGTCATTGGGCCTGGTGTGGATTTACAAGCGAAGGACATGTCGCCGAAAGCGGCGATTCGTGCTGTAGCGCTGACGATGTTCGATGCGATGGATGCGCACCCGTGGATCGGCTCCGCGTTGGCTTGGGCTGCGGGAAAGTCGACCATGGTGAGCGTGCTGGAACGTGTCGGGCAACAAGTGCATGCTCTTGGCGTAGACCCTGACAAGCATTGGGTTACCGTTTCAGTGCTGTTGAACTACATTCTCGGAGTCGGCGGGCAGAACGCCGCCAATGCGCAAGTGGCGCGGGCGCGAGAGGCAGAAAGAGCCGAATTTCTGAGTACGGTGGCAGACGCCTGGTTGCAGCTCGACCCGGATCGCTATCCATTCACTCGAAGCATCGCGACGCAAATGAGTGTTCACGACGATCGTGCTGACTTCCTGGCCGGCATTGATTTGATTTTGGCGGGTATCGAATCGGTCGTGTGATCTGAGCAAAACGCTTAATTTCGCATCGTCTCGGGTTTGATGTTATGCATTCCGAGCACGACTTTTCTTTTTGCTTTGTCAAACAATCGGGTTCCATCTCATTGATATGGAACCCGACCTGCTTTCTTTAGTGCTTCTTTAGTGCGTCACTCAGTGCTTCAATGCCGGCGCTTTCGCACCGCCCTTGCCAAACACCAACTGCACCACAACTGCCACAACGATATTGATCGCCAGAGCAATCAGACCGGTGTACATGGAGTACGAATCAGCGCCGATATGGAAGGTATGCACCGGCTTGATGCCGTCTGCATACGCCAGCCAGCTGCCGCCGATGATACCGACTGCCCAACCGGTCAGCAGTGCGTTCGCGCCAAACCAGCCGATAAACAGACCGAACACCAGCGCCGGGAAGGTTTGCAGAATCCACACGCCGCCCAGCAACTGCAGATCAAGCGCAAACTTGGTCGGCAAGAACAGGATGAACACCAGCGCGCCGAACTTGACCACCAGCGACACCATCTTGGCCACCTTGGCTTCGCCCTCGGGCGACACGTTCGGATTCACGTACGGCTTCCAGAAGTTGCGCGTGAACAGGTTAGCAGCACCAATCGACATCACCGCCGCCGGCACCAGGGCGCCGATGGCAATCGCCGCGAACGCAAAACCACTGAACCAGCTCGGGAACATCGCATTGAACAGCGCAGGAACGATGTCATTGTTAGCCTCAACCTTGACGCCCGCCGCATAAGCCATATAACCCAGCAGCGCGATCAGACCCAGCAGCACCGTGTACGCAGGCAGGAACACAGCGTTCTTGCGGATCGTGTCCGCACTCTTGGCCGCAAAGATACCGGTCAGGGTGTGCGGATACATGAAGGCCGCCATCGCCGAACCCAGTGCCAGTGTCGCAAACGGCAGGAACTGAGCAGGCTTGAGCGTCAGGCCGGTCATGCCACCCTTTGCTGCAAACGCCTCGCGCGCCGAGTTGAACACAATGCCATAGCCGCCCAGCTTCATCGGCACCAGCACCACCGCCACCAGCACCACGATGTAAATCATCAGATCCTTGACGAAGGCGATCAGCGCAGGCGCGCGCAGGCCGGCCGAATAGGTGTACAGCGCCAGAATCACGAAAGCTGCCAAGAGCGGCAATTCACCGGTCACACCAAGCGCCTTGATCACGACTTCCATCCCGATCAGTTGCAGCGCGATATAAGGCATGGTCGCCACCACGCCGGTCAGGGCAATGGCCAGTTCCAGCTTACGCGACTTGTAGCGGCCGAACACCACGTCCGCAGCGGTGACGTGACCGGCCTTGTGCGCAGCGTGCCACAGCTTGGGCATGATCAGGAACACGATCGGATAGACCAGAATCGTGTACGGCAGCGCGAAGAAGCCATAAGCACCGACTGCATACACCAGCGCCGGCACGGCGATGACGGTATAGGCCGTATAGAAATCGCCGCCGACCAGGAACCAGGTAATCCAGGTGCCGAAGTTACGGCCGCCCAGACCCCATTCGTCGAGATGTGCGCCCTTGTTGGACGAACCGCCGCTTTGCCAGCGCGAGGCCCAGAAGCCCATCACGGTGACCAGCGCAAAGAAGAAGATGAAGACGCCGAGGGCTGTCCAGTTGATGGAAGAAGAGTTCATTATTCGACTCCCTTCTTGAGACCGTCTTTATAGACGATCCAGATAATCAGTGCGGTGAGTGGAACCCAGCCCAACTGATACCAGTAGAAAAACGGAAAGCCGAACAGCGCGGGCAGTTCGTCGTTGTAAAACGGAACCCACAGCAAGGCGATGAAAGGTAGTAACAGCAACGCGCGCAGATAGCTTGGCCCCGCTGTTCTGGATGACATGTCGGTAGACATCAGATCTCCTCTTTTGTTATGAAAAATGACCGTTTCGGAGGCATCCACAACAAAAGAAGGGCAACTGCAGGCGCACATGCGAGACGTCTATAGGCATTGCGTCCGGAGTCGTCGTGGTGAGGATGTCTCCGATATAAAGAAACTTTTATATCAATTCTTAATATTTTTATGTGCCGTAGTATTCGCAACTATGCGGCTTGGAACAAGCGGGAGAATACTTAGTGAAGCTACGTAGGAACACGTAGATGGCTGCGCGCAATCCGACATAGAATTGCGGGATAACTCAACGCCGGATAGTGCGCGGGGCCTTTCCAGCTCGAGGAGACATTGCCAGGATGAAACTAAGACACAAGATCATTTTCTTTGCAGTCACACCGTTGCTGATCTCTTTTGGGGTCATTGCGATTGTCGTTTGGCATCAGACCATCAGGCTCGGCGAACAGCAGCGCCAGTCGATTCAGGAAGCCTATCGGAGCAGCAAGGACGCGGAATTGCATCATTACGTCGATCTCGCCGTTCATTCGATTGCGCATCTCTACGAGCGTGGTGATGTGGAAAATTCCAAACAGGAAGCGCTCAACATCCTGGCGAGACTTGATTACGGCGACGACGGCTATTTCTTTGCCTACGATTTTTCCGGCAATACGCTGGTTCATCCGCGTCAGCCTGAGCTGCTGGGCAAAAATTTATGGGACTGGGAAAACGTCGATGGCACCAAAACCATCCAGCGTCTCATTGTTCGCGCTCGTGGAGGCGGTGGCTATGAGCGCTATCTTTGGCGCAAGCCGTCCAGCAGTACGGTCGCACCGAAACTTGCGTACGTGATTGCACTGCCCAAGTGGGGATGGATCATCGGCACAGGGATCTATCTCGACGATGTGGACGCGGCGCTTGCCAACATTGACCGGCAGATATCCGGGCACAATCTCGACACGATGCGATTGATCGCGGTCATCGCACTCCTCAGCGTCGCGGCGGTGGCCGGTTTCGGCCTGATGTTCAACCTTAGTGAACAGCGTGTTGCCGATGCCAAACTCAGAGAGTTGGCTCAGAGAGTCGTTTTATCGCAAGAGGAAGAGCGGGCGCGTGTCGCCCGCGATCTGCACGATGGCATCAGTCAGCATCTGGTTTCCATCAAGCTGCAGACTGAAGCGGCGATCATCAAGCTGGAGTCTCCCCAGCAAATCGCATCGGCCAGCGGCGCCTTTGAACACACCGTAGAGCAAATGAATCGTTTGCTCGGCGAGATCAGGCATATCTCTCACGGCTTGAGGCCTGCTCTTCTGGATGATATGGGCTTGACCAGCGCATTGCAGTTTTTGTGTGACGAGTGGAATGCAAATGGCGAGCTTCGTATTGACTTCTCCTTCAGCGGGACGAGCAATGCCTCGCCTGATGTCGTCAATACTGTGATGTTCCGGGTTGCCCAAGAGGCCTTGAACAATGTCTGGCGCCATGCGAAGGCAAGCTCTGTGTCGCTGGAACTGGCCGAAGAGGCAGGCTTGTTTCTCCTGACCATTCGCGATAACGGCATCGGCTTCGATACGGGCCAGATTGCCAAGCATCCCAAACGGGGCATAGGCTTGCGTAATATGGCAGAACGCCTGGAAGCGGTGGGCGGCAGCTTCTCCGTATCTTCAAGTTCGGAAGGGACAGTGGTCGTAGCGCAAGTTCCTCTGCTGAAAAAGGAGGCATTTCATGCCTGAGGGAACAGTAACAACAGCTGTAACAACAACAGCTGTAACAACAACAGCTGTAACAACAACAGTAACAACGAATGTCATGATCGTGGACGATCATCCGATGATCAGGGATGGCGTGCGTGCCCGGCTGGAGAGTATGCCGGGGGTACGGGTGGTTGCCGAAGCCGGTACTGCAGACGAAGCCTTGAAGCATGCGGCGCAGCAGCCAATCAACCTGGTGTTGATGGACATCAACCTTCAAGGTAGGAGCGGGATCGAGCTGACGGGGAAATTTCAATCGAATTTCCCCGACATCGCGGTGCTGATCCTCAGCATGCACAACAAGGCTGAGTACGTTTTGCAGTCGATTCGTGCAGGCGCGAGAGGTTACGTTCTGAAGGACGCGCCTGGAAGCGACATCGTGCGTGCAATCGAAGCGGTACTGAACGGGGGTGTGTATTACAGCGCTGCACTGATGCCCATCCTCGCCCAACCGCGTATCAAAGAAGAGTCGCTCACGGTGCGCGAACGCCAGGTCCTTGAGCAGATAGCGAAGGGCGCGTCGAACAAGAGCATCGCGGAGACGCTGGATCTGAGTGTGCGCACCGTCGAAACCCATTGTCTGAATATCAAGCGCAAGCTGGATATCGAAGGACGCAGCGAGCTGATCAAGTTCGCCTTGGAAAATCTGAGAATAGAAAGAGGGTAGAGAAGAGCGGGCATGCTTCGAACGCCGGCTTCCGGCTGACGGATGACATATGCTGATTGCTAATCAAATTTCGGGAGTGGATGAGCGTTGTTGACGGATATAATAAGTGCGCATATAATATGTGTACTTATTAAGGAGATAGATATGTCGAATGCTAAACACGCCACCGCATCCTATAGCCATGACACCGTCGCGCCGGCGACAACCATCTGGGCACTTTTCAAAGCAGTATCCGATTGGAAGAACTGGAACGCCGGTGTGCACGACTGCTCCCTGGAAGGCCCTTTCGCTACAGGCTCCTGGTTTTCCATGGTGCTTCCTGATCATGACGTCATCCGATCGCAACTTGTCGAAGTCACTGAGCCGCATCTGTTTTCCGACGAGACTACGCTTGGAGACGTCGTAGTCCGAGTGACACATCAGATCGATCCGCTGCCTGACGGCCGCAACCGGATCACCTACGAGATCGACGTGGTCGGAGAAAATGCACAGGATATTTGCACGGGAGTTTCTTCCGACTTCCCGCAAGTCCTGCAGGGACTCGTGGCGCAAGCGGAAGGCCGGGTGTGACATGAGCGAGTACATGAGCCAGTCCTGGCTAGGTGTTGTATCTCGCTCCCATGTTCAACGCGGGGTGGCAGGTGGCTTTGCGCAAGTGTGTCACGGCAAGGCGCAGCCTTTACGCCGAATGAAGTCGGGCGATATTTTCTTCTATTATTCTCCAGCGGTCGAAATGCATGGTGCGCCGTTGAAGGCATTCACTGCAATGGGAGTGGTGGAGGATGAAGAAGTCTTTCCCTTTGATATGGGAGGCGGATTCGTACCGTTCCGTCGCCGCGTGAGGTATATCGAGGTGAAAGAGACGCCGCTGGAGGCGTTGCGCAGCGAGCTGGATCTGTGCGCTGCGCCGAGCTGGGGAATGGTTCTGCGCCGCGGCCTTGTCCCTCTGACCGACAAGGATTCAAGCACGATCGCGAACGCAATGGGCGTTGATCTTGCAACACAAAGGATTCATCGATGAAATCGAAACCACTACCCACCAGCCACAGTGGGCCGTCTGACAGTCCCGGTTTTTTGCTATGGCGCATCTCCAATAACTGGCAACGCGAGCAGCGTGCTGCGCTGCAGCCGCTGGGATTGACGCACACGCAGTTTGTCATGCTTGCCGTCGCGACCTGGTTCGGGGCCGAAGAACCGCTTACCCAAATGAAACTGTCTCAGCTCACGGGCAGCGATCCGATGACGACTTCTCAAGTCGTGCGTGCTCTTCTTGCCAGCGGTCTGTTCGAACGCGCTGATCATCCCACTGATACAAGAGCCAAGGTCATCTCCGCATCTGCAACCGGTCGCAAGCTTGCGCAAAAAGCGATTACCGTCGTGGAAGAAGTCGACCGTCGCTTCTTTGAGCCTCTTGGGCAGGATCAGGCTCGTCTTGTCACTCTTTTTCAGAGCCTGCTCGATAAACGATAAATTTTGATTTGCTTGCGTGTTTTCGCTGTTCAGGTTGGACGAACGATCGAAGCGGCATCTTTTCCCACCACCGTCGTCCACAAGCGCACCTGCCATTGCGTCACGACGCCATTGGTCACATATGGATCTTTATTGGCAAAGTTCTCGGCCACTTCCGGCGAGTCACCTTTGAACAGCAGCATGGCCTCATCTTCCGGATCGCTGAGTGCGCCGCCGAGAATCAGTTCGCCGCGTTCGGCTGCTTCCCACGCGAATTTGAGGTGGTCATTGCGGAACGGCAGTTTGACGGTCTTGCTGTCTTTGACGAAGCGGTAAAAAAGAACGTAGTGCATGGCGGTCTCTCTTCAGTTGTGCTGGAATGCGGGATAAGAACAAATCATCAGATCAGGGAATTGTACGCTGCGGCGTGCAAGTTTCAGCGCAAGTCACTGCGCTTGCCGCTCGTAGTAGACATCCCATTCTCCCTCGTCAATTTTTTTAAAACCATGCCGCTGATAAAACTGGTTCGCTTCGCTCTGTTTCAACGCGCCGACGCGCATCGGTAATGCGGCAGCATCTGCCTCGAAAAATAGTTGAGTCAATACAGCGCTGCCGATGCCTTGTCCCTGATGGTCAGGATGAATGTACAGATGATCCAGTAGCAGATGATTCTCATCCTGCTTTACCACGACAAAGCCGACACGCTGGGCATGAGACAGGATGTAACGCGTGTGATCCGCCGAGAATCCCGATTGAAAACGCTCTCGCGCCCTGTCCGGATCAAAACGTCCGACGCGTTCCAGGCTTTCACGCATGGCGGCGATGCGGATGCCCACCAGTTCATCCAGGTCGGACGATGTCGCCGGTGCGAAGCTGATGATGGTGTCGTCGTGTTGAGTCATGATTTCAGTAACATCGCAATCATCAATGCTGATGCCGATGATGCGCGTCCGGATAATGTGCGTGCGAGTGGGTCAGGTTTGTATGAAGGTGTCGATGGCGATGCGTCGTGCCGGGTGCGACCGGGAAGGCGTGATCGTGCAGATGGTGTTCGTCGTGGGTATGTTCGTGGTCGTGTTCCATCTCTTCATGGCGATGCGCGTGCGCGTGCCGCTCCGACAGATGCAGCCAGATGCCCCATGCCATGAAGAAGCTTGCGACGGCGAGTTGCAGCGTCAGTTTTTCTCCGGTCAGCAAGGCAAGACCGGCGCCGAAGAATGGTGCGACGGAAAAATACGCACCTGTGCGTGCCGTGCCGAGATGACGCAGCGCTGCGACGAATAGGGCAAGGCTGACGCCGTAAGCCAGAAAGCCGACCAGCAGCGTGGCGCCGATCACGGGCATTTCCGGAAAATGGGCTCCGGCCAGCAATGCCAGCACCAGATTCGTCCCGCCGGCCACAAGGCCTTTGACGGACGCGATCCAGGTGGCGTCGTTCAGCGACACTTTGCGCGTGAGATTGTTGTCGAGTCCCCATGCCAGGCAAGCGCCTAGTACGGCAAGCATCGGCCACAGCGTAATTGGCCCGGTTTGCGCAGGCCAACTGAGAATGACGGCGCCGACGACAATGGCGAGCATGCCGGTCATGATGCGTTTGTCGACGTTTTCCCTGAAGGCGAACCACGCCAGCAATGCAGTGAAAACACCTTCCGCATTGAGTAGTAATGATGCTGAAGACGCCGGCATGCCCGTGAGTCCGATCATCAACAACACCGGCGCGAGGACACCGCCGCAGGCAATCGCCCCGGCGAACCAGAGTAACTCACTGCGCGCGGGTAGGGCCTGGCTGGCGCCGGTGATCCGGCGATAGATCGTCAGGCCAAGGCCCGAGCCCAGATAGAGCAGGGCGGCAATCATCCACGGCGAATTGTTGTTGAGCAGCATGCCGGCCAGCGGCGTTGCAGCGCCAAATAAGAGTGCTGCAAGCAAGGCCGCCTGAGGGCCGGATGAAGCGATGTTCTTCAATTTGCTCGTGATGCTCATGATGATTTTGCCGGCCGGTTGAGAGATAAGCTATTTTAATCTCTCATCGCTGCAAAGTTCGGTTCGACAGTGCTCCGATATCTCAACTCAAGGCGTTGTTACGCAGCCGGGTTTATCAAATAACGCTGCCAGTCCGCAAACCGAGTGATACATGGCGAAAGTACGATGAGCAACGCCCGGCACTTCCAGCAGGCGATGGCGTTGTGGCAAGCGGGCTGTGTCGGCAGCAGCAGTGATGTAGCGAAAGTAGGCATGTCCTCGTTCCAGCCGCGTCGCTCCCTGGCTCTTGAAGGCGCATGCCTGCCCAAGCGCGTCGGCGTTGGGGTCGTTGTCGGCTGTACCCAGCAGGTAGATAACGTCGCGCTGAAGGTAGTCGTCTTCCAGCGCGCCTGGCGACACCGGTCGCGTCAGATAGGTTGGCAGTTTGGCTGCGAGGCCGTTGTTCCATGTGCTGACGCCGGGACAACTGGCGCGGGCGTCGGCAAAAGAACCGTCTGGTTGTGGCCGCTCGTCGCCGAAATACAAATACGCCGCAGGATTCGCTGCGACATAGCGCACATGAATACCGGCAGCGATGAGATTCATTTCTCCGCGCCCGACCACCGCATAGCGCTGCACGAACTGGCCACCGGCAGAGTGACCGGCAAGCACCACGTCTTTCAGATTGGGAAACAGCGTGCGGTCGGCCAGATGTGCAAAGATCGCGTCCATCACGGTAAAGCTGCTGATCGGTGACGGCGATTTGGCATCGTAGCCCTGCAGCCATCCGCTTTCCTGCCACTGTAGCGTCGTGGAGGAGAGGTGATGGGCGGTGACGTCGGTTGCGGTGAGAAATTGCGGCGTGATGAAGAGCGTACCCTCTGCGAGGGCGCCGGCGCGTTGCTGCAGATCCTTGTCGGCATCAATGTCGCGCCGTGGCCAGCCGTGGATGATGATGACGGCGCGCGTGACGTCCGTTTGCGCAAATGTCCAGTCGCGCGATACACGTATCGGTATGTCGCCTGCGCCGTTTTCGGGTTGCACATGAAAGCGATCTTGCAGCACGACAGGCACAGGACTGTTGACGACGTCGACTTCTGCTGCGCTGACAGAACGCAAGACGGAGGCACAGAAAATTGTACTCAGCAGCAATAGGCGGATGGTCGGCATGTACTCTCCTGTCTTCGTCAATTGGGCAACGTGCTGCGATCAGACAACGAGGCGGATTGTCGCATTGCATTTCGTTGTGATGCTGACATATTGCTGAACTTTTTCAGGATGTTTGCGGACTCTGCATCCGGCGTAAACAGCCCGTTTACCTGCCTATTTCCTCGGTTGCAGTTTAGTGGGGCGTCGGGTAACATCAGCCGACCATGGCAGTGCTGATTTTCAATCCGATCATTGTTGTAATGTGCCGTGATGTATTGTTTTCATCACGACATGGTGTTGGTTTGAAGCAATAAAAATAATGTTCAGACAAGCCAATTAATGAAAAATGAATGCCGGTAGTCAGTACGTCATAAAACGCATCTACAGGATGCACACGGATGCACACGAAGGGGGCCGTATTTCTGTTATTTTTATCGCCGGGGGGACGGTGATCCGCCGCCGCTTTGTTCGTATTGCGAGTGTCTGCAGCATGCTGCTCGCAACATGCATGCCGGATATTGCCCATGCAGGCGGTCCCGATTGTTCCCGTCCCTACACACTTGCTTTGCATGACCACGGCCTGTTGTACTCCGCCAATACCGACACCGGCATCGATAAAGATTTTGCCGATGAACTGATTCGCCGCAGCGGTTGCAAGGTTGGTGTCAGTCTGATGTCACGCGCGCGTATCTGGCAATTGATCGAATCGGGCGCGCTCGATTTCAGTCTGTCGGGCATCGCCAATCCGGAACGCCGTCGGTTCGCCTCCTTCGCCTGGTACTTCAGTAACAAGTATTACCTGCTGGTGCGCAAGGATGCCGCCATGCGACAGCTGGCCGATTTTGAGCGCAGTGAAAACTTCCGCCTTGGCGTGATCCGCAGTTTTCGTTACAGCGACTCCGCCAATCGTCTGGTTGATAAACTGGCTGCCGCCAATCGCGTGACGCAGGCGGGCGGTCTCGATCCGCTGTATCAGGCACTGATGGTGAATCGCATCCAGGGCATGATCATGGAACCCTTCGATTATCCTGTGGTGGAAGAGAAACACATCCGCGACGTGACATCGATTATTGAGTTCAACGATCCATCAGTACCGCACGGTCTCATCATGTCCAAGAAGGCCCTACCGCAGTCCGAACGCGAAAAATGGCGCGCCCTGGTCGAAGAGATGCGCGCAGACGGCACCGTCCGCCGTATCTTCGAAAAATACTTCTCACCTTCGCTGGCTGCGTCGATGGTCGATTTTCAGGCGGAGCCGTGAACTGGGTCCGGCAGATTTTGTTGCCGCTGGTGATTTTGATCGCCGGCTTCAGCGTCACCTGGCTGGCGTGGGATCACGAACGCCAGGCATCCAACAAGGAACTGCGGGCGCAGTTTGATTTTTCCCTGCGCGAAGCGGTCAGCCGCGTCGAGCAGCGCATTGCCAGCTACGAGCAAATGTTGCATGGCGTGCAAGGTCTGGTAGTTTCTTCAGGTACGTTTGATCGTACCGCTTTCCATGACTACGTCAGTTCGCTGAATCTGGACGCCAATTTTTCCGGCATTCAGGCCATCGGTGCCGAAGAGTGGCTGCCCGCTGACGAAAAGATCAATCACATCGCGCGCATGCATCAACTCGGTTTTGCCGATTACGCAATTCGCCCTGCGGGCGACCGCGCTAACTATGCGCCGATCATCATGCGCGAGCCTTATATCGGTAACAATCGCGCGCCGTTCGGCTACGATCCCTGGTCCGAAACCAAGCGCCGCCGCGCAATGGAAAAAGCCCGCGACTCCGGCATGGCTGCCATCTCCGGCAAAGTGCTGCTGGATATCGACAACGGCAATGAAGCGCAGGCGAGTTTCCTCATGTATCTGCCGGTCTATGCACACGGCATGCCGCTGTCGACCATTGAAGAACGCCGTGCCAATCTGGTTGGCTGGGTGCATGCCTCGTTTCGCATGAGCGATGTGATTGCCAGCCTGTATGGCGAGCAGCCGATGGGCGTGGCATTTTCCATTTACGACGGGGTTGAGCCTTCGCCGGAGGCGGTGTTGTATCGCTCCGTCGGCAGTGATGCCGCCGCCGCGCCACTGCACAAAGATGCGATATCCGCCACTGAGTATCTGGTCGTAGCAGGTCACAACTGGACGTTGACCATGAACACCATGGACGACTTCAACGCACGCTACGGTCGCAACGCCGAGGCGCAGACCGCGGTCACCGGTATCGGTCTGACCTTGCTGCTGGCTTTGCTGGCGTGGGCGCTGATGTCGAGCCGCCGCCGCGCGATTCGTCTGGCGGGCAAGATGACGAGCGAGCTGCGCGCCAGTGAAGAGCAATTCCGCGCCATCGCGGACTGCACCGTCAACTGGGAAATCTGGTGGGGCATGGATGGCAAGCCGCGCTGGATCAACCCCTCGGTCAAAGAGTACACCGGTTACACGGTGGAAGAATGCATGGCGATGGACGATCTCAGAGCGCAGATGATTTACGCTGAAGACTTGCCACGTGTGGGGCCGGAGCTGGACAAAGGTCTGCTTGGCGAACGCGGCGACGATCTCGAATTCCGTTGCGTGCGCAAGGACGGTTCGCTGTTCTGGCTGTCGGCATCATGGGTTCCGATCTACGACGCCAACGGCGCACTGGCCGGCTACCGTACCAGCGGCCGCGACATCACTGAACGCAAACAGGTTGAAGCTGAGTTGCGCATCGCCGCCGTAGCGTTCGACTCGCTCGAAGGCATCATGGTTACCGATGCAGAAAGCCGTATCCTGCGCGTCAATAACGCCTTCGCCAAAATGACGGGTTATTCCGCCGCAGAGATCATCGGCCTGACGCCCGACGTGTTGCGTTCGGATCGTCACAGCCCGCAGTTCTATGACGAGATCTGGGAAACCGTTCAGCGCTTCGGCGGCTGGCAGGGTGAGGTCTGGACGCGCCGCAAGAACGGCAAGGTTTTTCCGGAATGGCTCACCATTTCTGCCGTCAAGAGCGATGACGGCAGCACCACGCACTATGTCGGTACGCATCACGACATCACTGAACGCAAGATCGCCGAAGAACGTATCAAGGAGCTGGCCTTCTTCGATGCACTGACGCGTCTGCCTAATCGTACGCTGCTGCTGGATCGCCTCAAGCAGGCGATTGCCGTCAGTGCGCGCAACAAGACATGCAGCGCGTTGCTGTTCATCGATCTGGATCATTTCAAAACGCTCAACGACACGCTCGGCCACGACAAGGGAGACCTGTTGCTCAAGCAAGTCGCGCAGCGCCTCGCGTTGAGCGTGCGTACCAACGATACGGTGGCGCGCGTGGGCGGCGACGAGTTCGTGGTGGTGCTGGAGAGTCTGCACAAGAGTCCGCAGGAAGCCGCCACCCAGACCAAAGCCATCGGCGAAAAAATTCTCAGCGTGCTGGGTGAGCCGTATCAACTGGAAGACGTTGACTACCGCACCACCGCCAGCGTTGGCGCCACCGTATTCCGCGGCCGCCAGGCATCCATCGACGAGCTGCTCAAGCAAGCCGATCTGGCCATGTACAAATCCAAGGAAACCGGCCGCAACTCCATGAGTTTCTTCGATCCGGCTATGCAAACCGTGGTGCTGGAACGAGCAGCATTGGAAGCCGGCTTGCGCAAGGCGATCGACGGTGGACAGCTGGTATTGCATTATCAGGCGCAAGTGGTCGAGGGCGGTCGCGTAACCGGCGCAGAAGTGCTGGTGCGCTGGCAGCATCCGCAGCGTGGTACGGTGCCGCCGGGTGAGTTTATCCCGCTGGCGGAAGAAACCGGCCTCATTCTGTCGCTTGGCAATTGGGTTATGGAAACCGCATGCACGCAACTGGCGCGTTGGGCCGAACGCGTGGATACCTCGCACCTCACCATCGCCGTTAACGTCAGTGCACAACAGTTCCGCGAATCCGATTTCGTCGAGACGGTCTCCGCCATCATCGCCAGAACCGGCGCCAATCCCAAGCGCCTCAAGTTGGAGTTGACCGAGAGCCTGTTGGTCGACAACGTCGAAGACATCATCCAGAAAATGTACGCGCTGAAGGCCAAGGGTGTCGAGTTCTCGCTGGACGATTTCGGTATCGGCTACTCGTCTTTGTCCTACCTCAAGCGCTTGCCGCTGAACCAGCTTAAAATCGACCAGTCGTTTGTGCGCGATGTTCTCGTCGACCCCAACGATGCCTCCATCGCCAAGACCATTGTCGCGCTCGCGCAAAGTCTGGGACTGGGAGTCATCGCCGAAGGCGTCGAGACGGATGCGCAACGCAGTTTCCTGGCCGATGCAGGGTGCCATGCCTATCAAGGCTATTTCTTCTGCCGGCCATTGCCCCTGGAAGATTTTGAAAAATTCGTCCAGGAAGTCGATCCCATACTGGAGTAATTTTTATGTCCGCATTGTCTTCATTCCCTATCAACGCCAAATGGCCGGCCCAGCATCCTGAACGTATCCAGCTCTACTCGCTGCCGACACCGAACGGCGTCAAAGTCTCCATCATGCTGGAAGAAACCGGTCTTGCTTACGAGCCGCATCTGGTCAGCTTTGAAACCAACGACCAGTTGTCGCCGGAATTCCTTTCGCTTAATCCCAACAACAAGATCCCCGCAATCATCGATCCGGATGGCCCCGGCGGCAAACCGCTGGCCTTGTTCGAATCCGGCGCCATCCTGATGTATCTGGCCGACAAGAGCGGCAAGTTTCTGTCGCAGGATCCGGCTGAGCGTTACCAGACGATCCAATGGCTGATGTTCCAGATGGGCGGCATCGGCCCGATGTTCGGTCAGCTCGGCTTCTTCCATCGCTTCGCCGGTAAAGAGTTCGAAGACAAGCGTCCACGCGACCGCTATGTCGCCGAGTCGCGTCGCCTGGTCGGCGTGCTTGATCAGCGTCTGGCTGAACATGAGTGGGTGATGGGCGATTACAGCATCGCCGACATCGCGATCTTCCCTTGGGTGCGCAATCTGGTTGGGTTTTATGAAGCGGGCGAGCTGGTTGGCTTCAAGGATTTCCCTCACGTTGCACGCGCATTGGCTGCATTTGTGACGCGTCCTGCCGTGGTCAAGGGACTGGCGATTCCGGCACGCGGCTGATCGTTGAAAGTTGTTTTACAGGCAATGCGTCGGTGAGGTAATGCCTCGCTTTCGTAGTCAATGTCTGTCGTGATGGCCGGCCCTTAACAGGCCGGCTTTTTTCGTCTCTATCCTCTGTTTTTCCACAGTTCCTTCCCCAAGTCTTACAAGTAAAGAGGGCATCTTCTTATGCCGCCGGTCGCGTGTTGTCCGTACGCTATGGTCGAGGCGCGGATTTTGTGCCGCTTTGCGTCGGCATGGACTATTGATCACGGATCACTGAACATTGCCCGAAGCACCCGCAAAGCCGCCCGGATGCGTTGCGAAAAATCAAAAAACAATCTTCATAGGCTCGCGAATGAGACACCCCATAGCGCGGTATATCCTGACCGGCTTGCTGGCGATATTTTTACTCGTCGCGGCCATCATCATCTTCGTCGCCGTTTTCGACTGGAATCTCGCGAGGCCTTACATCAATCGTGAAGTGTCCTTGCTCACTGGCCGCGATTTTGCCATTCAAGGCGATCTCAAAGTGCATTTTCGTCAGGGGTTGCGTACTGAGCAAGGCTGGCGGCGCTATGTGCCGCGACCGGAAATCAGTGCCGCCGACGTCCATCTGTCCAATCCCTCATGGAGCACTGCCGGGCCGCAGATGTTCGTCGCGCGTCGTGTCGATATTGCATTGCATCCGCTCGACCTGCTGCGCAAGACGGTGGTGCTGACCGATGCCGTCCTGGATGCACCCGCTATCGCTCTCGAGCGCCGCGCGGACGGCAGCAATACCTGGACCTTCAAACAAAACGCATCGGAGCCGTCGGCATGGAGTTTCGAAGTGCAACGCCTGGCGTTTTCCAGCGGGACTATTCGCTACGTCGACGGCATCATTGCTCTCGATTTGCAGGCCAAGGTGGTCTCGATTGCCGACAAGGTCGATGCAACGCAGGCCCGCCAGGCCGTAACTGCAACGCGCGCAGAGACACCGGCAGCTCCGCCATCCCAGGCTGTGGAAAAATTCGGCCTGCAGTTTGAACTAGGTGGCACCTACCGCAAAGCCAAGATCAGCGGATCAGGTAAGGCCGGCGCTGTCATGGCGCTGAAGCAGGATGACACCGTCTACCCGATTCAGCTCAATGCTCAGCTCGGCGAAAACAAGATTGGCATCGATGGCACGCTGACCGACCCACGCTCGCTGTCGGGCATCGATTTGCAATTGACGCTGGGCGGCTCGAGCATGGCGAATCTCTACCCGCTGACCGGTGTGCTGTTGCCGGAAACGCCGCCTTACTCCACTCGTGGACGCCTGATCGGCAAGAAGGAGGGCGAAGTCTGGAACTGGACGTATCAGAATTTCACCGGCACCGTCGGTAGCAGCGATCTCGCCGGGACCGTGCAATATTTGCCGCGTCAACCGCGGCCGTTGCTGCGCGGAGAAGTAAGCTCCCAGCAACTGCGTCTGCAAGACCTTGGCCCGGCTGTCGGTGCGGATAGCAATGTGGAAAAACAGGCGCGCGGCAAGGCCGCCGTCCAACCGGACGACAAGGCGCTGCCGGTTGAACAATTCAACACCGACAAATGGGGTGCCATTGACGCCGACGTCACCTTCAAAGGCAAGAAGCTGGTGCGTAGCGAGAAGATTCCCCTGAAAGACATCGTTGCCGAACTCCACATGAAGGACAAAGTACTGAGCCTGACGCCGCTTGACTTTGGTATGGCCGGCGGCAATGTCACGTCCAATATCTCGCTTGATGGCCGGGAGAAGTCCATCAATGCGCAAGTCAAACTGGCTGCAAGGCATTTGAAGGTGCGTGAGCTGTTTCCAACGCTGCAGTCCATGAGCGCCAGCTTTGGTGAGGTGAATGCCGACGCCGCGCTGACCGGTCACGGCAATTCGGTGTCGTCGATGTTGGCGACATCCAACGGCGAACTTGGCGCGGTGGTCAGTGAGGGATCGATCAGTAAATTCATTCTCGAAGCCGCCGGGCTGAATGTCGCCAACGCCGTGTTCGTCAAGGTATTCGGCGACAAGCAGATCCATCTGAACTGCATGGCAAGCGATTTTGAGGTGAAAAACGGGCGCGCCGGCATCCGCCAGTTCATTGTCGATACCGATGATGCATTGGTCGACGTGACGGGCGACATCGATCTTGCCAAGGAATTGCTCAATCTTGATATACGTCCCAAGACCAAGGGCGTGCGTATATTTTCCTTGCGCACGCCGCTCTACGCCAAGGGGTCTTTCAAGCATCCAGACGTTGGCCCCTACAAGGGACCGTTGGCGCTCAAGGCCGGCGCTGCGGCAGTGCTGGCAGTCGCATCGCCGCTTGCCGCCTTCTTGCCGCTGGTTAATCTGGGCAACGTCAAGGATGCGGATTGCGCCGGCGCATTGGCCAAGGCTACGCAGACACGCGCTGGGCCTAAATCGGAGCCAACCGCTGCACCGGCAAAACCGGTCACGGAAGGTGAAGTGAACAAGGCGCAGCAAGAGAAAAAATAACGCAGGCAGGAGGGATGATGAGTCATCAGGATAATCTTCGACATGAGCCGGTAGTGCCGCCACTACCGGCATCCACTGTGGTGCCTGCATCCTCGGCATCGGAGGCATCCTCGCAGGAAAAACTATCTGGCAGCAAAAAGAAAATAGCTGCCGGTGCAGTCGCTCTCGCCGCTGCCTCAATGCTCGGCGTGCTGCTGCTACGCAAGCGTAAAACAACCGGCAAGTCGAACCGCACCGCGTTGCCTCTTGCCGTGTCGAACAAGTTCGCTACACAAGCTCGCCTGCGTGCGCGCGTTCCCGCTTCTGCTGTTTCTGCTGTTTCTGCCATTTCTGTCGCGGCGCAGCCGGCAGCACGTTCGCGGCCACGATTGCAAAAAAAGAATGACGATGCCTCCACCTTGCTGCATGACCTGCTTCCGGTTCTGAGCAGCGCCTTGTCGCTGGCGTCGTCTTGGCGTGCAAAACGTAAACAGGATGATAAGCGGGCAGGAGAGGTGGCCGCACTGGCTGCTGCAAAGCAGGTCGAAGCCGAAGTCTCTGCTCCCGTTCGCGAGGACAAAAGACTGGATCCTGATGTCGTCAAAATTGCGCCCGGCAACCGCTGGCAGGTCGCATGGCAATTGAGCCGTGCTGCGGTCAATGCCTGGCTGGATGATTTTGCGCCCAGCATGGGAGCCGCTATCGCTTACTACACGGCGTTCTCGATTGCGCCGATCCTGATCATTGCGATTGCTATTGCCGGCATGATCTTTGGCAAGGACGCGGCACAGGGCGAGATCGTCTGGCAGATTCGCAGCATTGTGGGCGAAGAGGGAGCGATTGCCGTGCAGGGTTTGTTACGTTCGGTGAGCGTGTCTTCTGACGGTGCACTCGCCACCACGCTCAGTATCATCACGCTGGTGATCGGCTCCACCGCCGTCTTTGCTGAATTGCAAAATGCTCTTGACCGAATCTGGCGCACGCCCGTCGTCGCCAGAGTCAATGGCATCTGGGCCTTGATACGTACGCGCTTATTGTCGTTCGGCCTGATACTCGGCCTTGGCTTCATGCTGATGGTGTCGCTGGTCGTGAGCGCCGGGCTGGCTGCTTTGGGAAAATGGTGGGGTGGTTGGATCGAGGGCTGGGAAATCTTCATGCAGGTGCTGAATCTGCTGATTTCCTTCGGTGTCTTTACGGCGCTGTTTTCGGCTATTTACAAATTCATGCCGCGTGCCGATTTGTCCTGGCATGACGTGCGCATCGGCGCGATGTCGACGACCGTTCTGTTTCTGATCGGCAAATCGCTGATTGGTCTGTATCTGGGACGTACCGGGATGAGCTCCGGCTTTGGTGCGGCCGGATCATTTGCGTTGTTGCTGGCGTGGATTTATTACTCGGCCCAGATCTTTTTGCTGGGCGCAGAATTTACCTGGATCTACGCCAACAATTTCGGTTCGCGTACAAAGCGTCGGATATCCGTGGAAAAGGCTCAGGAGGCCTGAGCTTCCATGCTGCTGATGGTGTTTGCCGCGATTGCCGCCGATGGCGACAGATGCGAGGTGTCAGCTTTGAAGACCTGATCGATTACTTCCATGCATTCTTTGGCGGCGGCAATGTAGTCATATTCGCCGGGCGTGCCGCTGGATAGGCTGGCCAGCTTGCGGGCTCGGCGCACCGACTCCAGCGCATCTTCACGCGTCAGGTAATTCTTCCTCACCAGCAATGCCAGGATGTCGAGTGTCACTGCATAGTTGGCGATGCAATAGCTGAGAGAGATGTCGTTGCTAGTCTCGTTGCTGGTGGCGTTCATCGTTGGCTCCGTTGAGGATGTCGTGTGGGGATGGAAAGGAGTTTAGGATGATCGAATTGACAACGGTATCAGGAATTTCCTTAAGCAATTGCCGGACAGAATAATCGTCAAGGTCTGCGCAGTACTACAATACCTGCATGGCAATCTCTCATCCTCTGACTTTTCGCACGTATGGCGGCGACGGCGTTCTGCATCGGCATGAACACGTCCAGATCGTGCTGCCCATGCAGGGGGAAATGGACATCGAAGTCGATGGCCGTGGCGACAAACTTGACGTTGCACGCGCCGCTTTCGTGGCACCCGATACCAGTCATGTTCAATCGGCCAGCGGCAAAAATCGCTTCCTGATTCTCGACTGCGATCTTGCCGACATCGGTGAAGACGATACCGAGCGTTTGCGGTTACAGACTTTTTTGCCGATCCCGGCAGCGGTGCGGCGGCTGCTCGATTTCATCGATCTCAGCATCGGCGCAGACCGGCCCGCCGGCCAGCTGCCAGACACGATGGCACGCCATTGCACGCCGTTGCTGCTCGATGCGTTGACGGCCATGCCACCACGTGCGTCACGCCTGCATGCCTTGCTACGCCGGATCGAAGCCGCGCCAGGACGCCTCTGGACGGCCGCAGTGATGGCGCGTGCCGCCAATCTCAGTGTCAGTCGCCTGCATGCCTTGTTCAAGGCAGAGCTGCAACAGACGCCGCAAGAGTGGTTATCGGATCTGCGTCTGCGACTGGTGCAGGAAGCACTGGTTGAATCAGATGTGCCGTTGGCAGAACTGGCACTGCGCGCGGGCTATTCCGATCAAAGCGCACTGACGCGCGCCATGCGCCGCACCACCGGTCTGACACCTGCTGCCTACCGCAAGCAGCACCGCAAATAGCCGGGCAATGACGTCGCAATGACGTCGCCATAACGTCGTCAGTAGCCTCGGCCTATTTTTGGCGAGGGGCGGTCAATACATCGCTGCGCCATTTCACTATCCTGCATGGCAATAGTGAAGCGAGGTACAGGATGAAAAATAAATCACAGGGCAAGATTCTCATTGGCGTCGGTAACGGCGTTGCCGCTGGTGCGTTCTGGGGATTGGTGTTTCTGGCGCCGCAGGTGCTGGGCAATTTCAGCGCACTGCAATTATCGGCAGCACGCTATCTGGCCTACGGTCTGGTTGCGGTCCTGTTGTTGCTGCCACGCTGGAGCGTCCTGATGCCTCGTCTGGGCCGGGATGAATGGATCGCGCTGATCTACCTGAGCTTCCTCGGCAATATTCTCTATTACCTCTTCCTGGCCAGCGCCGTGCAATGGGCGGGCGGCGCCTCGACTTCACTAATCATCGGCTTACTGCCCGTCGTGGTCAGCGTGATCGGCGCGCGTGATGAAGGCGCTCTGAAGCTGAGCGCCTTGCTGCCGCCGATGGCGCTATGCCTTTTCGGCGTCGGTCTGGTCGGCATGGAAGCGCTGTCGGCGGAATCCGCCAAAGGCGACCTTGCCACCCGCGCTGCGGGTTTGCTGTGTGGCTTTGGCGCACTGGTGTCGTGGTCGACCTACTCGGTGCGCAACAGCCGCTGGCTGGCGCGACGTCCTGATATTTCTTCACATGACTGGTCGCTGTTGACCGGCATTGTCACCGGTGCACTGGCGTTGGTGTTGGTGATCCCTGCGTTTTCTCACGGAATGGAAGGGCACGACGGCGCCGACTGGCTGCGCTTCTGGGGTGTGGCGGCGACCGTGGCGATCTTCGCGTCGGTGGTCGGCAACGCTTTCTGGAATCGTGCCAGCCGCTTGCTGCCCCTGACGCTGAGCGGACAGATGATCATCTTCGAAACCTTGTTTGCGCTGCTTTATGGATTTTTGTGGGAGCAACGCCTGCCGACCCGGCTGGAACTGCTGGCGATCATCTGTCTGGTCAGCGGCGTGTTGTGGTGCGCGTCGCTGCATCGGGAGCCAGCGACTGCAACGCTAAAGGCCTAGGCTTGCAATTGTTGATTCTCAATTGTTTTCTTTTTGACAATGCTGCAGTGCGGAGGCGCCGTGTAGTGTGACTCTCGTGCCATTGTCTCGTTTTTTGCATGGCCCCGAACCTTCGGTAACTGATAACATCCGTGGATTGCGCCAATAAATGTCTGGCGCCGATTTGAAATGGTCCCTTATGACTAACTTCATTGATCCCACGGATTTCGAGACTCTTAAACAGGACGACACTTTGCCGTCGCCCAGCGGCGTTCGTCTGAACATCATGCGCATGTGCAGGCAGGAAGACGTTTCCCTGCCGGAACTGGTGACACAGATTCAGACCGACCCTTTACTTGCCGGGCGCATCATCAAGATCGGCAACGGCGCTTCGATCAACAAGGGACGGCCGATCGTCGCCATCAGTAAGGATGTCTTGCTGATGATCGGTTTGCATGCCGTGCGCCAACTGGCGCTGGCAATTTCGCTGACGGCTGAGCGGCGTGACGAGGGCTGTCCAGGTTTTGATTACAGCGGATTCTGGGCGCGCACGGTAGCGATGGCCTGTGCCTCGCAGGCTCTGGCGGAATACTATGGTGATGCACCGCCGAGCGAAATGTTCGCCAGCGGCTTGTTGGCCAATATCGGCCGGCTCGGGTTGGCGTCGGCGCGTCCGGATGCTTACTCGACTCTGCTGAGCGAAAATCTCGATCCAGAACAATTACGGACGGCCGAGAAGACACGCTTCGGCTATCACCATCTCGATCTGGCGGCGGCAATGATGCAGGACTGGGATATTCCGCGTTTCTTTTGTGAGGCGGTATTGCATCACGAAGCACCGGAGCAGGCCGGGCTTGATGAGGAATCGCGCCAGTTGCGACTGGCGCAGATGCTGCACGTGGCAGGTGCGGTGGCCGACTATTGCGTGGCTGCAGAAGCGAATCGTCCGGCGGCACTACAGGCTTTGCTGGACGCCGGATTGCCGTTGGCCGGCGAAGTCGATCACGTGATTGCCATTTGCGATCGCACCGCCCGTGACTGGATTGAGTGGGGATCGATGATCAAGATTCCAACGCACACCATGCCGCCGACGCGCGACGTGATGCAGCAATTGCTGGAACAGCCGGAATAGAACGCCGCTTTGTGTTCGACGTCTACCGGACGACTATTCTATTGTTCGCTGGTGCGCTGCAATTCCGGATACATGGCCAGCGCCAGCAGACATAAGGTCTCTACCGCATCGGCCTGCGCCATGTCGCGCATCACCGGACGCTGATGCAGCAGGCGTGTGCACGATGCGTTGACGGTCAGCCTGCGTGCAAACAAATCGGCCATCCTGTCCAGCCATTGGTCAAATTGATCAAATTGATCGGGCACCTCCTGCGATGCATCCTGTCCTGCATGCAGCCAGATGTGCGTGGCGGCGCTCGCCAGCCGACGCGACAGCGCAACGCTGACGCGTGCATGATGCGCCTTTTGAGATGCCTGTTTCCCATCTCCCTCCAACTCCCCTTCGCGTAGCAGACGTTGCAGCAATAATCCGTTTTCGATATTGATGACGCAGGCCGCGCGACGGTATGCGTGCATCTGGGCGACATCGTGGGTTGCATCCAATGCGCTGCGCAGATACGCGAGATTAGCGGTGATCATCTGCGACAAACTGTGATGCAAGTTGGCCTCCTGTCTGCGTGGCCACAAGAAGTAAGTCGCGGCAATCGCGATCACGGTGCCGATGACATTGTTGCCCGCACGTAGCAGGGCATTGCTCAGTTGCTGCTGAGGATCGCTGGCGACATCGGCAACCAATACGAAAACCGGCGTCAAAAAGGTCGCATACAAGCCGTAACTGACCGGACGCAATCCCATTGCCAGCAGTGCCAGCGGAAACACCAGCAAAGCCAAGACCAGCTGTGAATGGATAGAGAGGCACAGCAACACCGCCAGCACACCGCCGACGATGCTGCCCACGGCGCGTTCCATGCTGCGCGACCAGCTGTCGGCAATCGACGGCTGCATGACCAGCATGGTCGCCATCGTGGCCCAATAGCCGAACGGCAGCACCAGCAAATGCACGATCAGATACGTCGCACCGGCAGCAACAGCGCAACGCAGGGCATGTCGTACCTCGGCTGAACCTGTCTGTAGATGTGATGCGGCGACACGCAGCAACTCCATGGCGCTGTCGCGCAAGGCTGGCCGGGATGATTCTTTGCGCGCAGTACGTTTCCAGTCGGCTAGTACGGACAGGCCGGCCTCGTCGTGCAAGTCGGGGAGTCTCAGCAATTGCGCTGCCCTTGATGGCATGCGGCCGATCAGTTGGCGCAAACGCAGAACGGCGCGCGCGTCGTCGGCCTCGTTGATGTGGTGTCGCGGGGCGGTAAGGTCGCGCTGGATTTCTCCGAGCAGCAAGGCCATCGCCTGCAGCACGCGACTTAGACGCAGGCGCGATAAAGGCGTTGCGTAGGGGGACAAACGCAGATCACCGAGCGCGGTGATGCAGTCAAGCAGTGCATCGGCGCGCGCTAGTTTGATCAGCAGGTTTTCATAGAGCGAGTGCGAATCTGCGCGATCTGTGGCAATGGCCATCAAGGTGGCTTTTGCCGCCGTGATATCGGCGCGTACGTGGCGTCGCGTCTGCGCTGCATTCTCATCCTGAAAACTCAGATCAGTGGTGTTGCTGCCGACGATGCGTGTCAGTTCAGTCAGTGCGCCGTAGACGCGGCCCACGGCATGGCGGGCCGGTGCAAAGGGATGAATGCGCCAGACCGTCAGGCCGAGACAGACGGCCCAGACGCAGCCGGAAAAATAGATCACGACATGGCTGTGTTGCAGAGGCCATAGCGCCACCGGAAAATCTGCAAGGATGGCCGATACGCCGGCTGCCAGCATCAGCACCAGACCAGTCGCCGCGCCGTAGATCCGTGCGAAACCGGCAATTCCGGCACAGCACATGATGGCCAGCAAGCCAACGGGCATGCCCATGCCGGACAAGGTTGCGGCAAACATGCCGCCCAGCGTCGACGCAACGGCAAAACCGCCCATCGAAGCAAGTCGCGCGCGATTTGTCCCGGCGCTGTCAGCAAGGCAGGTGAGAAAGGCGCCAATGGCCGCCCAGGAAAACTGCGGGTTGTGCAGCAACTCGCCCAGCATCAGCATGGTGCCCGCGCTGAATGCGGCGCGCAACCCTTCGGACAGGCTGGCGTTGCGCAAGGGAAATGCCGATGCCCAGCGTCGTAGCGGCAGGGACAGGCTGGTGAAAGCAGAATAGCGAAGAGGGAGCGGCATGCTGGCGAAGGGCGGTAGCCGTAAAGAAACCAAAGAGAATGGCTGTCTTCGCAGTATAGAAACGGCAGCTATTGCCGGTATGACTTAAATGCGCAGGAGGCAGTCGGAGTTTTCATGCATGCCCGAGGCTGCGAGCGAAGATATTCACACGGATTTGCCACCGGCAAATAGCTCTTCGCTCAGTGCCAGCCAGGCGCGGGCTGCATGTGACAGGTAAGCGCCGCGTGTGACATAGGCGACTTGCCATTGCACTTCGGGCTCGATCAGCCTTACTGATTGCAATTGATCGGTGGCGATACGATGGATAAACGGTTCCGGCAACAAGGCCACACCCATACCCGCCAGTGCCATGCCGACCAGCCAGTCCCATTGGCCGCTCTGGGCTGCGATATCTGGCTCGATGCCGGACTCGCGGAACATGCTGCGCAGGGTGCGCGTCAGGCCGAATTCATTGTTCAGCAACAGCAGGGGCATGTCCTTGAGCGATTTGCAGGGCAGTGTGCTGCGTTGTTTTTGGAAGTGTCCGGTTTGCGCCACTGCCCAGATCGGGTAGTGCGCTACGGGCAAGGCATTCAGCTCAAGTTCAGGAGCGATGGGCAGCACCGTCATGCCGATTTCCAGCGTACCAGAGGCGACGCGCTGTTCAATACGCGGGCCGGTGTCTTCCACCAGCGTGATGGCGATATCGGAATGGCGCTCGCGAAACGCCTTGAGCACCGGCGTGCAGAGAATATTGACCATAGGTGGGATGCCGATTTCAAGATGGCCCTGACGCAGGTTGCGGGTGTTGTGGACCTCGGTATTGAGACGCTCGACGTTGGCAAGAATCTGCTGCGCTTGCTCGTAGACGACGCGGCCGGTATCGGTGAGCTGAAGGCTGCGTCCCGAACGGATCAGCAGCGGGGCATCCATTTCATCTTCCAGTTGACGCACCATTTTGCTGACGGTCGATTGCGTCACGTGCAGGGCATCGGCAGCACGGCTGAAGCTGTTGAGCCTGACGGTTTCCGAAAAGTAACGCAGCGCGCGAATGTCCATGGCGGTGGCAGAAAAATAGAAATGAAAGATAAATAAAGAAAACCAGGTATGCGAAAAACGACTGAATATAGGGTATTTAAATCATACAGTGCATGCTTTCCCGATTTTATACTCGTTTGACAAGATGGCAGAGAACCATCTTTACCTCATCTAAAATCGAGTTGGAGAACCACATGCATTGCGAGCGTATTCCGTCTTCGCTGGTAGACAAAGTCATGTCTGCCACCGAGGCTGCCAGCCTGTTTCACACCGGCATGACCATCGGCATGAGCGGTTTCACCCGTGCCGGTGACGCCAAAGCCATTCCGCGCGCACTCGCCGAGCGCGCCAAAACCGAAGCCTTGCGCTTTACCGTTGTTACCGGCGCGTCGCTGGGTAACGACAGTGATGGTCTGATGGCCGAAGCGGGTTTGCTGGAGCGCCGGTTGCCGTTTCAGGTCGATAACGTCTTGCGCAAGAAAATCAATGCCGGTGAAGTGATGTTTATCGATCAGCACTTGTCCGAAACCGTCGAACAGCTGCGGGCAGGCATGCCGGGCAAGATCGACATCGCAGTCATCGAAGCCGCCGCCATCACGGCAGAAGGCATCATCCCCACCATGTCAGTCGGCAACTCGGCGAGCTTCGTTGAGCAGGCGCCGCAGGTGATCATCGAGCTGAATACGAGCGTGCCGCTGGCGTTGGCCGGTTTGCACGATATCTATCTGCCGGCTTCGCGTCCGGCACGCCAGCCGATTCCGCTGACCGATCCGGCGCAACGCATCGGCACGCGTGCCATTCCCATTGATCCGTCACGCATCGCCGCCATCGTTATTACTGATACACCCGACAGTCCGTCCAGCGTACTGCCACCGGATGCAGAAACCAATGCCATCGCCGGACACGTCATTGCCTTTCTCGAAGGCGAAGTAGTCGCCGGACGTATGGGTCCTGAACTGGCGCCACTGCAGGCCGGCATCGGCACCATCGCCAATGCGGTATTGCATGGATTGACACGGTCGTCGTTTCGCAACCTGACGATGTTTTCGGAAGTGCTGCAAGACAGCGCCATTGCGTTGCTCGACTCCGGTCAGTTGGCGTTCGCGTCGGCATCGTCAATCACCTTGTCGTCGGCGATGAATGTCAGGTTTATGCGCGATCTTGATCGATATCGCTCGCGTATCGTGCTGCGGCCGCAAGAGATCAGCAATCATCCCGAGCTGGTGCGCCGTCTCGGCCTCATTGCACTTAATACGGCACTGGAGTTCGACATCTACGGCAACGTCAATTCGACTCACGTCGGCGGCACCCACATGATGAATGGTATCGGTGGGTCAGGTGACTTTGCCCGCAATGCGCAGGTCTCGATCTTCGTCACCAAGTCGATTGCCCGTGGCGGCGATATCTCCAGCGTAGTGCCGATGGTGTCGCATGTCGATCACACGGAACATGACGTCGATGTGCTGGTGACCGAATATGGTCTGGCTGACTTGCGCGGATTGGCACCGCGTGAACGCGCGCCGCTGATCATCGAGCATTGCGTGCATCCCGACTATCGTCCCGCCTTGCGTGAATATTTTTCACGTGCCTGCGCGACCACCGGCGGTCAGACGCCGCATCTGCTAAGCGAAGCCTTATCCTGGCACATCAACTACGCAGAGCATAAGACGATGCGAACCGTTCTTTCGCCGGCTTGACGTCGCTTGTTTCAGCATCGTTTATCGCGTGTTCTCCAGCTTGCTGACTTCAATTCATACGACCACGAAGGTGGTCGTATGCACATCACCTGACATTGATTTTTAGTTAATCAACTAATAACAATTGTCGGTTTTGCAATTCACTTTCAGTCGCATTGTTTCGGCGTTGTATTGACGTTGCAATGCGGCTTTTGTCTCGTCGGCGGTACAAAAATAAATAGCGGTTTGAAATTGTTTATGAGACGATGCCAATAAATAACTTTGTTGGCATCAACGTAACTTTCAGTAACGTAAATGCAATATGTGGGGATTAGTTAGAACGAATCCGGATACTTCCTTAAAATAATAAATAACAAATTGTCCGGGACAGAATGCTTGCTCCGGGGGACGGTCTGATTCATTTGTTGACGTGTTTTTCCGGAGAGAGAAGCCGTTTATGAAGCTGTTCAAGAAAGGTCTGTTGCTCATCGCAATTCCTGGCCTGTTTGAATTGGGTCTGCTGGGGGTGTTGTACAAGAGCCAGGAAAACGCCACGCAAGCCGAGGTGTGGGCCTTGCATACCAAAGACGTCATCATTCAGGCTGCGGAAGTGCGCGAGCCGGTATTGCTGCAATCGGCGCGCTTGCGTGCGGCCATTATTCTCAATGATCCCAGCGGACTCGAGAAAAAAGACCTGTGGGAGAGCATCGAAAAAGAAGTCAATGAGTTGCGTGATTTCGTCGTCGACAATCCCTCACAGTTGCGTGCGACGGAGCAGATTCGCGCGTCGGTGAAGGAGTACCACACCTGGACGGATCAGCAAACCGAATTGCTCAAGAACGGTCGCCGTGACGAATTGGTGGCAGCCTTGCGGGATCCGAAGGCGTTAAGCCTGATTCAGGTTATTCAGCGCCAGTTGGCTGATTTCATCAAGGTGGAAGAAGCGCTCGATGACGTACGCCAGCAGCGCGTGCTCGAAGCGCGGAAACTGCAAAATATCGCGTTGTGGATTGCCTTGATCGGTTCAGTTCTGGCAGCGGCAATAGCGGCAAAAATTTTTAGCAAGGATGTGGGTGGTCGTCTTGCCGTGTTGACCGACAATGCGAGGCAGCTCAGCGAAGGTGGGGCACTCGCCAGCGCAGTTGGCGGCAACGATGAAATCACGGACCTTGACAGAGTACTGCACGAGACACACGGGCGGTTGAAGCAGGCGGAAGAAAACGCCCGCGCTTACCGTGAGCAACTGGAAGGGCACGCGCGCGAACTGGCGCTGGTCAATGACGATTTGCAGCGGCAGACGCAAGACAATGAAATGTTTATCTATAGCGTGTCGCATGATTTGCGTTCGCCGCTGGTGAACCTGCAAGGCTTCAGCAAGGAGTTGCATCATTCGATCAGGGAAATGCACGACACGATTGCTGAAAGCAACCTCAACGACAAGGACAAGCAACGTATCCATGATCTGATTGAGGATGACGTCGAGGTGTCGCTCAAGTTCATCCGCACGGCGGTTTCGCGTTCAGCATCGATCATTGATTCCATGTTGCGTCTGTCGCGTGTAGGCCGGGTCGAGTATCAGTCGCAACAAGCCGACGTCAATACAATCGTCGGGAGGGTGATCGATGCCATGAGTTCCACCATTCGCCAACGCGAGGCTCTGGTATTGGCACAGCCGTTGCCGCCGTGCTATGGAGACCCGACTGCGATTGAGCAGATTTTCGGAAACCTGGTCGGCAATGCGGTCAATTATCTTGATCCCAAGCGCCCGGGGACGGTAGAGATCGGCGTCTTGCCGTCGGATCCGGGGCAGCCGAATTTTCGCACCTATTATGTCAAGGACAACGGCCTTGGCATTCCAGCCGACTATCTCGGCAAAATGTTTTCAGCGTTCAACCGTCTGCATGCAGACGTGGCTCAAGGAGAGGGCGTCGGTCTGGCGCTGATCAAGCGGATCGTGATGCGGCACGGCGGCAAGATCTGGGTCGAATCCACTGAAGGTGTCGGCACCACTTTTTATACCTCGCTGCCGGTGACACCGACAGACAGTCCTGCAAGCCAACTTGCTCAAGGAGAACAAACTCATGGCTGATAGCGAAGAAGTAGGCATCCTGCTGGTCGAGGATGATGACGGCCACGCCTTGCTGGTGGAAAAAAACTTGCGCCGCGCCGGTCTGTCCAATGGCTTTCTGCGATTGAAAGACGGACAGGAAGCACTCGATTATTTTTTCAACAGCGATGGCGCGCCGAATAAACCGGGGTTCGATTCCATCGTGGTTTTGCTGGACGTTAACATGCCGCGGGTAAGCGGTGTCGATGTACTCAAGCGTCTCAAGGAAAGTGACGTCACTGCTAATATTCCCATCATCATGCTGACCACCACCGACGATCCGCGCGAAATCGAGCGTTGCTACGATTACGGCTGCAATCTGTACATCACCAAGCCGGTGGAGTACGAGGCTTTCATCGAGGCAGTGCGCCGGCTCGGATTTTTCCTGCAGATCATCAAAGTACCGACAGCAGGGCGTGGTGGCAAATGACTGCATCAGACCCCGCCATTCTGATCATTGAGGACGACGAAGGCCTGCGCATGCTGGCGCGGCGTCGTCTGGAAAAGCGCGGCTACACGGTTGGTACCGCCGGCAGTATCGCGCAGGCACGCAGCTTGTTACGCGACGGGGTATTCGATTTGCTGGTGATCGATTATCAGCTTGATGACAATATGAGCGGACTGGATTTTTATAACGAGTTGTGCGAGCAAGGCGTGCGCATTCCTGCGGTGATGTGCAGCGGGTTTTCTGATGATACGCATGTCAGTGAGGCACTCACGTGCGGCATCGCCCATGTGCTGCCAAAAACGCAGGACTATCTCGACGAGTTACCTGATTTGGTAAAAAAGGTCCTGGAACAGGCCGGTGCCGCAGACTGAACTCTTGATAAATCGAGGTTGCACTAAACCTCGATCGTTACAAATCTTCAGCCGACTTGTTCGGCTGTCTTTCTTTTTGCGATCGCCGGCGTGCCGATACTGGCCAGCCAACCATTCCAGAAGGCATGCGAAGCGTTCTGGAAGCTGCGGCCGTATTGCACTGCACCCGAACGCAAGCCGGCCAGACTGACTTCTTCCGTGTGAGCGATTTCATGCGCGTGGCCGATCAGCCATTGCTCCACCATGCGTACGTCGAACTCCGGATGAAATTGTAGCGCCAGGCAATTACGTCCCCACGAGAACGCTTGGTTGCGATAGCGATCTGTCGACGCCAGATGTTTCGCGCCCGCCGGCAGATCGAAGGTGTCGCCATGCCAATGCAACACGTGCGTGTCGTTGCCGATCAACTCTTCAATATAAGGAATGTCACCGGCATGCTCGCCGGGTTGCAGAGTCCCCCAGCCAATCTCCTTGCCGGATTTTCCCGGGTAGACTCGCGCGTGTAACGCCGCCGCCATCAATTGTGCACCGAGGCAGATGCCCAGCGTCGGTAAGTCATCCAGTAAGCGTGCGCGCAACCAGGCTATCTCCGCACGCAGATAGGGGTAGGCATCCATGTCGTAGACCGCAATCGGGCCGCCCAGCACCACCACCAGATCGGCGTCGAGCGGTGACATGGTCGAGAAGGAATCCACACCCACTTCGAAATAGCTGACGTCGAAGCCGCGCTTTTTCAGCAAGGGTTCCAGCTGCCCAAGATCCTCAAACGAGACATGGCGTAGTGCCAGCGCTTTTTTCATATCGTCTTCCTGTTTCTGTGAAAGTCGCAACTGCGATGGTTATCGCTGCAGCCGTGCTTGAGATTGGTATTAGTATTGGCGAGCAATGCTTCGTTATATTCTAACGTATACATCGCTGGTTGAAAGCAGATGAAGCGATAGATAAGCAATGCATCAGACTGACGTTAAAGATGACAGTGAAAATGCGCGGCAACGGAAGGCCCGCCGTGGATTACCGGTTATATTTTTTCGATATGGGACGCATGATCAGATTTGCAGTCCGGCGGCGTATTTTCCGTAGTGCGATCTTGCCGACGGTATGTTACGATGCGGCCCGTTCATGATTCCGTTGATGCCGTTGCATGTCGAAACAACAGTTTTTACTTGAAAGCCCCAAGGATACCGGCGACGACCGCGTGACCTTTATCATCCGCAATAACGGCACCGTGCTGCCGGGTTTTGTGGCCCGCTCGACGCTGATCTCCATCGGCGGGCTGACCAGCAACAATATCGTTGCGCTGTACACCGAACATCGCGCGCGCATCGCCGACGCCGTCAAGAAGAAGCTGGCCGAGCCGGTGTTGCGCCAGTACATTTCCCTCAGCCTGGAAGACCTCCAGTAAGCTTTCCTGAAACCGCCCTCCAATAGTGACGCAAGGAAACTTCGCAAGCCCGGCGTAAGCTGGCGCTGCTATTTTGACGTCGATTCATGAAGCTGGCGCAGCGGGCATGCTAATCTAGCGCCTGCGCGCGAAATGCACGATAAAAAGCATGGCGCACTGACCGGCCGGACCTCGGCAATACGTGCAGCAGCGGCGCATCGGCACTGCACACAGGCCGGCTATCTTTCCTCAGGAAAGATATATAAAAATATCATTGGAGACCCAGGCGATGGCACGCAACCGGCAACAGGTTCGCGGCCGGGCCTGATATAGGAAAAGCGGAAAAAGCTTGAGAGCATTGCAGAGACGATTATCGAATGCGTTCGTCGCCATTCAGGCGAGGTATGGCCGTTCGGCGCGCGCGCACAACATGCATGCGCGTGGTCCTGCGCACGCCTTTGCCGGCCAGCTTCATCAGCAGGTGCGCGCGCCGTCGGCGGATCTGGCGCGCAGCTTCCGCTACTTTGCGGATCAGTCGCTGGTGGGCGTATATATGCTGCGCAGCGACGGCGCAGTGCTGCATGCCAATGACAAGATGGCCAACATGCTCGGCTACGATCGCGCTGCCGATGTGATCGGTCTGCATATCGCCAGCCTGACCGCACCGGAAGACCTCGCCCTGCTGGAAGAAAACCTGCAGGCTCGTCTCTCCGGCGCAGAAGAGCATGTGCGCTATACCCATCGCATTCTCAGTCGCGACGGTACGCGCCGTTGGGTGGAAGTACATGGCAGCGTGTGCCAGTACGACGGCGGCACCGCCTTGGTGGAAATGGCGCTCGACGTCAATCAGAAGGTGCAGTCCGAATGGCAGTCCCGGCTTGCCGACCGTGTTTTCGAATCGACCAGCGAAGGCATCCTGATTACCGATGCCGAGTTTCGCATCCTCGCCGTCAATCCCGCTTTCACGCGCATCACCGGCTATCACCCGGAAGAAGCTATGGACAAGCGTTCGCGCATGATGACAGGCCCCGGTGCGCAGGCTGAAATCAATCGCGGCATGCTGCAGCGCCTCGCTTCAGACGGCCATTGGCAGGGTGAGATGAAAGACCGTCGCAAGGATGGCAGCTGGTATCCGGCATGGCTGTCGATTTCGGCCATCCGCGACAATCAGGGCGGCATCACGAATTACGTCGGTGTCTTCACCGACAACACCATCCGCAAGGAGGCCGAAAATAAACTGGCCTTCCTCGCCGACCATGACAGCCTGACAGGTCTGCTTAATCGCAGTAGCCTGATGCGCATTTTTGCGCAGCAGATTGAGGCGGCGCAGACGGCCGGTGAAACGCTGGTGCTGTTCTTCATCGACCTTGACCGCTTCAAGACCGTCAACGATACGCTCGGCCACCATGCCGGCGATCAGTTGTTGGTGGCAGCGGCCGAGCGTCTGCGTGAGCAACTGCGCCCGGACGACGTTCTGGCGCGTTTTGGCGGTGACGAGTTTGTCGTGATCCTCGGCGGTTCACCACCGCAGGAAATGATCTCCGCCATCGCCCAGCGCCTGATCAACAGTATCCTGCGGCCGTTCGTGATCAACGGTCATGAGATGTTCATCAGCGCCAGCATCGGCAGCGCCGCCTATCCGGAACATGGCGAAGATGCAATCGCGATTCTTAAGAACGCCGACATCGCCATGTACCACGCCAAGGAACGCGGCAAGAATGCCTTTCAGCTGTTCAGCAAGGAAATGAGCAATCATGCGCTGGAACAGATGCTGCTGGAAAACAGCTTGCGTCATGCGATCGAGCGCAAGGAATTCGAGCTTTATTATCAGCCGCAATTCTCTGCGCTCGACGGCGCCATTTGCGGCGCCGAAGCCTTGATCCGCTGGCGTCATCCGACCCGCGGGCTGGTGGCGCCGGGAATGTTCATCACCCTGGCGGAACAGACCGGCCTGATCGTGCCGCTGGGCGCCTGGGTATTGCGCGAAGCCTGCCGTCAGGGCAAAGCCTGGCTGGACCGTGGCTATCAGTTCGGCCGCATTGCGGTGAACCTGTCGCCGCGCCAATTCTCTTCCGATGATCTGCTGTCGACCATTGACAATGCGCTTGGACAAAGCGGCCTGCCGTCAGCGATGCTGGAGCTGGAAATCACAGAAGGCGCGATCATGCAAAATCCTCAGGAAGCAGTGGTGCTGCTCAAGCGCATGCGTCAGCTGGGCGTGACCATTTCGGTGGATGACTTTGGCACCGGCTATTCGTCTCTGGCCAGTCTCAAGCAATATCCGCTCGATACGCTGAAGATCGACCGCAGTTTCGTCAAGGGTATCCCTGCTGATGCCGACGATGTGGCGATTACGGAAGCCATCATTGCGGTCGCCCATAAGCTGCATCTGCAAGTCGTTGCCGAGGGCGTGGAGTCGCAGGAACAGCACGACTTCCTGCGTGCAGCCGGCTGTGACATCGTGCAAGGCTATCTGCATTCCAAGCCGTTGTCGGCAGGTGACATTGAAGCACGCTGGTATCTGGGCGGCGCACAAGCAGAAATCTGAGCAGCGCCGGCGGCCTGTCAGTCCGGCGTTTTTTCACTATTCTGGCGCGCATACTCCTTGCGCTTCATCGTCAGATAATCTTCCTTATTCACCTCATGCAACTGGCGCGGATAGCGTTCGGTGGCGGCGAACCAGGTTTGCAGGCGTTGCTCCAATTGCTGTGCCGGCGTGGTTGCCAATCCGCTCAGATAGGCGTCAATGGCGAGGTAGTAACGCATGGTATTGCGCTCGACCGTGCCGCGCATGCCACCGACGTAGTTGGGTTTTCCGTCGCTGGATTTATCCACCACGGTGAAGCCGACCTTGTCGCTGCCGGCAGTCGCCAGATAGGCGCGCAAGGCGACACGGCTGGCGAAGCCGTAGGAGTAGGAATACATCAGGTGAATGAAGCTGCGGCCGTCGGCGGTGGGGATCGCTTCGAGCTGGATACGATAGTCGCGCGTGTCCAGCGGCCCCTTGTCGGCATTCAGGCGAATGTCAAAATAGTCATCGCTGCTGGTGTTTACCCGGTAGGCGAAGTCGAGCCGATAGGCGTCGTCCAGATCCTGACTGTTCTTCTTGCCGACGCGCATGCTGATTGTCGATGGATTTTGTCCAGGACCGGCACGGCAATACTTGGTATTGAGATGCAGGATCAGGACGTCGCACCAGTGTGCCGGTGAAGTCAGGGAGCCGTGTACCTGTGCGAAAGGGTAGTCCACCACGGCATAGATGTCGCCTTTGATGGCGGAGGAACTTTCGGTTGAGTTCAGCGAGATCGGCCGGGAGAACTGGTTGTGCGCCAGTTGCGGTTGCAGGGATTGATATTTTTCTTGCAGGGCTGCAGCGCTGGTCGGTGCATCGGCAGCTACGGCATGTACGCAGGATAATGCCAGCCACAGAGCAAGTGGTACTGTCATCGCTATCGCGATGCAGCGTGAAAAAGAGGTTGGCGATAGCGATAGTTGGTCTTGAAAACGATACATGCATTATTCCTTGTTGCGTCGGCGGCGAGGTGAGGCGATGAAACCAGATGCGCCGGATTGCGTTTCAGTCGTTACAGCCAGCGCGCCCACAGACCCGCGCCGAATTCTTTCATGCGGTCGCTGATAGGACGGTCTTTCCACGCTTCAAGTGTGATCTCTTTCGATGCGGCGATGTCGCGGTCGAACATGGCCTGCATCTGCGCACTGAACTGCGGTCCCAGAATGACGGCATTGATCTCCTGGTTATAAATGAAGCTGCGCCAGTCAAGGTTGGTCGAGCCGATGGTCGACCAGACGCCGTCAACCATTGCCGTCTTGGAATGCAAGAGCGCATCCTGGCGTTCGTAGATCTTGATGCCGCCTTCCAGCAATTCGGTATAGAACGAGCGCGAGGCATACAGCACCAGCGCCGAGTCACTCTTGCTCGGCAATACCAGGCGCACGTCGACGCCGCGTTTCACCGCATCCTTCAAGGCATCGCGCAGTTGCGGATCAGGAATGAAGTAAGCGTTGGTCAGGTAGACCTTGGATTCGGCATGCTGGATAGCCGAGATGAAGGTTGCGTAGATCACGCTGTACGGATCGTCCGGCGAGCTGCCGATACCACGCACGATGTCGTTGCCCTGATTGGCGATCTTTGGGTAGTAGTTCTTCGCGGCCAGTTGAGGGCCGTGCTGCTTTTCCCATGTATCGATGAACAGCTTCTGAAACTCGGCGACGACAGGCCCATCCATGCGCACCTGCGTATCGCGCCATGGCACTTTGTTGGCATCATCATCTTGTTTCGGCTTGCGCTTGCGGAAAGAGCCGCTGGAATACACGCTGCTGATGTTGATGCCACCAACGAAGGCTGTTTTACCGTCGACGATCAGCAGCTTGCGGTGGTCGCGCTGATTGACTTCCCAGCCTTTGCGCGCTTGCGCCGGATTGACGGGATTGAATTCCAGCACTTGCACCCCGGCGTCAATCAGCGGCTGAAAAAACTCGCGCGGCGTGTTGAGCGTGCCGACGCTGTCATACATCAGGTTGACTTGAACGCCATGTTTTTGCCGATCGATGAGAAGGTCGGCGAACTGCTTGCCGGTATCGTCGCTTTCAAAAATATAGGTTTCCATGTTGATGTGATCACGCGCCTCGCGGATGGCGGCAAACATGGATGCGTAGGTCGCCGGGCCGTCGATCAGCAGCGTGACCTTGTTGCCCGCAACCAAAGGCGAACCGGTGACGGCTTCCTCGACAGCGAGGTGTTTCTCCAGAATCAGGTTGTCCTGATTGTCTTGCTTGTTATTCTTGAGTTTGTCGAGCGCGGCCTGGCTTTGTTCCGGCGTAAGGATGCCGCGTCCCCCTTTGATCTGGATGACTTGGGCCGGCTGGCTGTCCATGTCCGGAACAATGCGCGGCAGCGAGCCGCAGCTGCTCAGCAGCAGCGGTACGGCCAGCATCAGCCAGCGCAGGCGGGTAGAGCAATGGTCGATGATGTCTCTGAGATTTTTTTGTTTCATCTTCACTATCCGGCAATACAAAATGACCGGCCTGGTCGGGGTAAGAATGCCGTGGCGACGCTGAATGGATGCGCAGACGTGCGGCGTCGGAAAGGCAATGACAGGTCGAGTATATGCCGAGTTTTTGCCTGCTTGCGGGCGAAGGAGGGCGTTCCGGCTACGAATCGGCGGTGTCCTACAGCAAAAGGCGGCACCTGCTGACACGTTCTGGCGTGCCGGTGGGAAAGTGTTGCAACGCGCTGCAGGTTTACGTCGTGTTTACTGCCCGTGCCATTCTTTTTAGACGGGATTTATGGCAGCGTGACTAAGCTTGTTGCATGAAGACTCAACAAGAGGATGACTATGTATCCGATGGTGTGGCGCAGGCGCTCGTCGCTGGTGAATAAATTGTTTTTCCCGGAAACCCTGCCTGCATTTTCTCCGGCGCCGACGCCGGTAAAGACGCCTTCCTGGCTTATGCCTGCATCGCCCCGACAGGCATCGTTACAGATGTCGCTACCTAAGCAACGCGAACGCATGATGCATATTACGGTGGAGAGAGAAGATGTCACGCACCTGCGGCAGGTCGTGATGCAAAGCTGCGGGCATTGCGTCTGCTTCATGCGCATGTCGCCGCTGGATCATGCGCGTCGCATGCAGCTGTGCCTGTGCATACAGGCAGAGGCGATACCGATGGTGATGGATGCCGTGATGTGGGCGCTGCCGCAGGCGGAGTTCAGCCTGCGGCAGGCAAAGACAAAAGTTTAGTACACGTCCCGGCGGTAGCGGCCTTGAGCGATCAGATCGTCCAAGGCTGCGTCGCCGAGGATGTCGGCAAGCGTGGCATCCACGCCCGCCGCCATGCCATCAAGGCTGCCGCAGACATACAGCACGGCGCCTTCTGCAATCCACGTTGTGAGCATGTCGGCGGCTTGGCGCAGTTTGTCTTGTACGTAGATGCGTTCCGCCTGATCGCGCGAGAAAGCCAGGTCGACGCGGCTGAGTATATCGGTTTGCATCCATTGCTCGATTTCGGCGCGATAGAGGAAGTCGTGTTCGCGCTTGCGTTCACCGAACAGCAACCAGTTGCGGCGCAGGCCGAGTTGCACGCGTGCGCGCAGATGGCTGCGCAGACCGGCGAGACCGGAGCCGTTGCCGATGAAGATGGCCGGCACTGGTTCCGGCGCCAGCGAGAAGCTGCTGTTTTCCAGGATGCGCATGTCGACGGCTGCACCTGGCTGCGTAGTTTCGGTCAGCCAGCCGGAGGCCACGCCCAGACCGTCGTCATGTACCGCCTGACGCACCAGCAAGTGCAAGCGTCCATCCCGCGGAATCGAAGCGATGGAGTACTTGCGCGCAGCCAGGGTTTGCAAGCCGTCCGCCATTGCCTGTGCCGTGATGCCGGATGGCAGGTTGCCCGCCGCAGGCAAGATGCTGCGTGAAAGCGCGTCAGCCAGCGTGCGCGTCGTACCTTGATGCTGAACTTGTGTCTTGCCGTCGAGCGCGGTACGAGAGAGGAAGAGATCGATCCGGTCATCTGCATGGCGCGGCAGGATTTCCACGAGTGCACCGGATTGCCAATTCATATCTTTGCTCGACGGCGCGTCGAATTCCAGATGATAGATGCCGTGGCCGCAACTGCCTGCGTTAAGCAGTGTGCGGGTACGCAGCGTCCAGGCGCGATAGGCGACTTCCTGCATAGCCGGTGCGGAGATTTGTTCTTCCAGCGGTGCACCGCCGGTCAGCGCGCTCAGCTCGTGTTGCCATTTGGCCAGGCTCGCTGGTGCGTTGTTGTCGACTTCGATCATCGGGAAGAATGCCTCTGCACCCTGGCTACGCAGCCAGTGATCGAGCGTGTGGCCGAAGCCGCAGAACTTTTCGTAATGACGATCACCGAGCGCCAGCATGGCGTATTTCACGTGGCTTAAAGTGCTGCCTTGCTGATGTGCCAGTTGTTTGGCGAAGCGGCGCGCATTGTCGGGCGGTTCACCTTCGCCGAAGGTGCTGACCACGAACAGCACGCGATGGAAATGACGCAGACGTTCCGGATCCAGCGTCGCCAACGATTGGACGGTGACGGCGACGCCGGCTTTTTGCAATGCGGCTGCGGTATGCAGGGCGATGCGTTCGGCTTGACCGGCTTGCGTGGCATAGGCCAGCAGGACGGTTTCCTTGTTGCCGGTTGGTGTCGTGCCTGCAGCCGCAGTCTTGCTTTGATCGAGCAGTGCGCGTTCAGCGCGGACGGCGCGTTTTTTACGGCGGCGATCCAGATACAGCATCCATCCGGTGATGCCGAACAACGGCATGATCAGCGCGGCAATCGTCATGATGATGCGGCCTGGCAAGCCCCAGTAGGTGCCCATGTGCAGCGGATAGATCGCGCCGATGAAGCGGCCGCCGGTGCTCTTGTCGGCGAAGCGCTCATTAAGCTTGATCTCGCCGGTTTGTGGCAACACGTTCAGGCGGTTGCGCGCACGTTCGTGCGAGGCGTCCGGCAACAGGTAGTTGAACTGAACCGGCTGCGTGGTTTTCTCGGCAATGCGGATATTGACCAGCGTGTACGGCCCGGCTTCGCGCACGAACGTGTTCCAGGCCAGTGTGAGGTCGAGCGGGGCAGGTTCGGTTTTGTCGGCTTTGTCGGACTTCTCGGACTTATCTTTGTCCTTCTCCATGTTCATACCCATGCCTTTGGGTTTGTCGCGTTTGGCGTCTTTGGACTGAGGTGCGCGTACCGGTGTTTCCTGACCTGCCAGCGTAGTGACACCGGCTCTGAACCAGTCGAACGCCCAGAACATGCCGGTGGTCGTGAAGATCACGTACATCACCAACGCCCAGGTGCCGATCACCGAGTGCAGATTCCACAGGAAAGAACGGCCGGACAGGCCGAAGTCCAGCTTGAACCAGGCGCGCCAGTTCAGCGCGCGGCGCGGCCAGCGCATGTACAGGCCCGACAGCGCCAGGATCAACAAGCACATCGACAGGCTGCCGGCAACGATCTTGCCGGTGTCGGTCGGCAGCAGCAGCCAGCGATGGAAACGTTCGGTGAATTCGAAGAACTCGTTGCCTGCCAACGGTGGTAGCAGCGCGCCGGTATAAGGATCGACGTAGCGCATTTCACCGCGGCGCACACCCGGTGGCGGTGCGAAATTGATGCGCACGGAAGCACCCGGTTCGGTCGACGCGATCAGTACGGCAACGCGTTCGTGCGGCACTTCTGCGCGCAGGCGTTCGAGGATTTGCGGCGGCGTCAACGCGGCTTCCTGGCGTACGGCGACATGGACGATGCCGGGATTGAGCCAGTCGGTAATTTCTTCACGGAAAGACAGGATGGCGCCGGTCACGCCGATGAACATCAGCACGGTGCCCGCAGTGATGCCGATGAACCAGTGGATCTGGAACCAGATTTTCTTGAACATGTTTTTCTCATTAGCTGGCTGGCGGCGAGCTGAAACTGAAACAGCGGAGGAAACCAGCGAGCGGAAGGCGTTTTGCTAAAGCGCTCTATTATAGATGATCAAGAGAATGAGAATTATTCCTCAATGTATCCGGTATGTTGCAAAACAGCTGTTTCACGCGCTTGCGGTGTCTTTTTGCAACACCATGCTGGCCAGGATCATGGCGGCAACCAGCAAAGCCACCGGCAGCAGACCGTAATGCAACAGGAAACCAGCAATCTGCGTGCCGATACCCGACAGCGTCAAAGCAAGGAACATCAGGAAGCCGGACGCCAGGCTGGTCAGCGACTTCGGCACCGACAGCGCGCGCGTCACTGTGGACGGGCCACGCAGACCGAGCCCGGCGCAGAACAGCATCCAGCAGAGGATCAGCGGCACAACGTGGTGTATTTCAACGATGCCCAGTGCGATCAGCCCGGCGACGGAAAACAACTGGACGATCGCGCCGGCTTTCATCAGTTTGTAGGTGCCGCAGCGATGCGCCATGGCGCCTGCGCGCGAGGCGGCAACGATGAAGGACGACACGCCGCAGACTTGCATTAATGCAAAGGTGCCGGGGCCGCGTCCGCTCCATTGTTCAATCAGATGCGGTGCGCTGGCAACAAAGGTGATCAACGCGCCGAAGGTCAGTCCGTAGACGGTAGCGTCGCGCAGGAAAGCACGGTTTTGCAATAGGGCGGGATAGCTGATGGTTTCTTCGGGTGAATGCAATATCTGCCGGCCCGGCACCAGCGCCAGGATGAAGGGCAGCAAGATCAGCGCCAGTATTGCCACCAGCCAGAAGTTGCTGCGCCATCCCGATACCAGCAGGATGCCGGTGCCGATCACCGGGGCGATGGCCGGGATGATCGATTCGGCGATGCTGACCCATGAAATTGCACGCACCGCATCGGCGTCGGTGAAGCGCCGCCGCAGCAACACCGGCACTACCACCGTTGCCGCACCTGCGCCGATGCCCTGAATCGTGCGATAAATGATCAGCGCATCGACATCCGAGGCCAGCGCGCAGGCGACGCCGGTCGCGGCCAGTAAGGCGACGCCCGCCAGCAGCGTATTGCGCATGCCGAGTTTGTCCGCCACGGCGCCCCAGAACAATTGCGATAGCGCCAGTGCAATCATGAAAGACGAAATCGTTGCCTGCACAGTCGGCACGTCGGTGCCGAGATCGTGCGCAAGATGCGGCAAAGCAGGCAGGTAGAGATCGGTCGCCAGCATGCCGACGCCGGTCAGCGCGGCCAGGGGAATGATTTGCAGCAGAGGTGGACGGGACATCAGCGAAACTCAGTGAAACTCAATCAGGCTCTTACGCTGGAAGACAGGCAGAGAGCGGAATAAGATGCAAATACGGGGCGCGGTCTCTGATCATGCAGTGGCTTGCCATGACAGGTAAGGGGTAATGCCTGATACCGCCGGAGATGCAACGCGAAGAACGGAGATGATACCACCCGCCGTTTTTCATTCTTGCAGTTTGGCGTCGGCTATTTGCCGACCATGGCGATAATGGCTTGCGCCAGTTCACCGCTGCCGTCGGCAAGTTTGTCGATGACATCCAGATGATGGCCGTCTGCAAGTTTGACTTGTTGAACAGGAAAGCCGGCGCCATGAAGCGCCAGCGCATACGCGTTTTTTTGCCGGTGAAACTCCGCCGACTCTGCGCCGCCTGCCGTCAGAATGACCGGCATTTTCGTTGCAGGCAGATGATGCAGCGGACTGTATTGCTGCACTTGCGGCCCATCCAGCTGCAAGGTCTCATTGAGGTAGCACAGTCGTATCGGTTCCAGATCGTAGAGGCCGCTGACCCCGCACAATCCTTTGATCGCGTCCGTCGGCAGACCCGCGCTGTGCCAGTCGGTACTAGCCAGTTCAGCGGCAAGGTGGCCGCCGGCGGAATGGCCGAAGACATAAATGCGCTCGGCATCGAAGCCGAACGACGACGCTTGCCGGTACAACCAGGCGAATGCCGCACGCACGTCGGCAACGATTTCGGGGATGTCGACTTCCGGTGCGAGGCGATAGTTGATCATGGTCACCGCGATGCCGGCTTGCCGGTAGGGCTCGGCGAGATGGCTGAAGTCGTTCTTGTCCAGCGAGCGCCAGTAGCCCCCATGCACAAAGACCAGCAGCGGCGCAGCAGCGTCGGCGACCGGGAAATAATCCAGAGTTTGCAGCCGGTGCGTGCCGTAGTGAAGATTGCTGCGCAACGGCGGGAGTCTGGTCAATTGCTGGCGATAGACGTCTGCCTGCTGATTCCAGCGGTCGAAGATATCCTGAAAACGCGGTATGCCGGAGCGCACGTTGTATTGCCGGTCCAACTGTTCGCGGTCGTAGTGCAGATAATGCATTCCTGTCTCCCAAGTATCTTATTCGGCAAAGTGCTCCGAGATGAACCCGCGTAGCCACACATTGCCTTCGTCCTGATTGAAGCGGCGATGCCAGAAGATGTTGGTCTGCAAGGACGGCAGGCGCAACGGCGGACGAATGTATTGTAGGTTGAACGGCTGCGCCGCGCTTTCGGCCAATTTTTGCGGCACCGTCACGATCAGGTCGGTGGTGCTGACAATGTACGGCACGGCGGTGAAGTGCGGCACGCGAAAATGCACGTTCGGCCGGATGCCCGCTTTTTCCAGATTCTGGTTGATGCGGTCGTAGGGGCTTTCCAGCGAGGACACCACAAGATGCCGGGCCGCCAGGAACTCCTTGATGGTGACCTTCTTGCCTGCCAGCGGATGACCCTGGCGAAACATGCTGACGTAGTTCTGGCGAAACAGGCGACGCTGATACAAGGCGCTCGACACATTGTCGAATGCGCCGATGGCGAGGTCGACGCGGCCCGACTCCATCTCGGTCTTCAGGTCAATCGTGCCGGCGCGCACCGTGCTGATCTGGATGCCTGGCGCCAGAAGGCTGCATTGTTCAATCAGCACCGGCATGAAATACACCTCGCCGACATCGGTCATGGCAATCGTGAAATGGCGTTCGCTCGTCGCAGGGGAAAACGCTTCCTGCCGGTTCAGCGCCTTGGAGACATGGAGCAGCGCCGACGCCACCGGTTCGGCCAATTGCTGGGCAAACGGCGTCGGCTGCATGCCTTGCGCCGTCCGCACGAAGAGGGCATCGCCGAAGGTGCGACGCAGGCGCGCCAGTGCATTGCTGACCGCCGGCTGCGACAGATTCAGGCGGCGCGCTACGGAAGAGATTTGCCGGTCCTGGAAGACTTCCTGAAATACCACCAGCAAATTGAGGTCGATATCTTTTGGTTCGATCATGTTTGAAGCATTCGTTCAGTATTGACGCTTTGATCACTATTCATCATATCAATGAACTACATTGATCCATTTATATCGTAAAAGTCGCATCATTGCACTACAGTCTTACACTAATAAAAAAGCGCTGCGTTGATATATAGATAAGCCGCGCGTATCCACAACCAATCTGGAGGAGCACAGATGCAATCTGATGTGATCAATGTCGACCAGGTCGTCGAGCAGAGCCGTTTCGGCGCATTTCAATTCGGGCTGTTGCTGCTGTGCGGCCTGTGCCTGATCATCGATGGTTTCGACATCCAGGCCATGGGCTATGTCGCGCCTGCCATCATCGGCGACTGGCATGTCAACAAGGCCAGCCTCGGCCCGGTATTTGGCGCCGGTCTGTTCGGCATGTTGCTGGGTTCGCTGGTGTTGACGCCGGTGGGCGACAAGTACGGTCGCCGTCCGGTACTGATTGTTTCCACCTTCTTCTTCGCCGTCTGCATGTTGCTGACCACGCGCGTTGAAACCATCGACGAGTTGCTGGTGCTGCGCTTCATCACCGGCTTTGGCTTGGGCAGCATCATGCCGAATGCGATGGCGCTGGTCGGCGAGTTCAGCCCCAACAGCAAGCGCGTCACACGCATGATGCTGGTGTCGTGCGGTTTCACAGTCGGTGCGGCGGTAGGCGGCTTTGTCAGCGCAGCGCTGATTCCAGCTTTCGGCTGGCGTTCGGTGTTTTTGGTCGGCGGTCTGATCCCGGCAGCGTTGGGTGTGGCGATGCTGATCTGGCTGCCGGAATCGATTCAGTTTCTGGTACTGCGCAAGCGCCCGATGAAACAAGTCGCGCGCTGGCTCAACAAAGTACAGCCGGGTTTGCAAGTCAATGAGGGCAGCACTGTCGTCGTCAAGGAGGCCAAGAACGACGGCATGCCGGTGGCCGAGCTGTTTCGCGAAGGCCGTGCCGGTGTGACGCTGTTGTTGTGGCTGATCAGTTTCATGAATCTGATCAATCTGTATTTCCTCTCCAACTGGTTGCCGACGCTGATCAAGGATGCCGGTTACTCGACCGGCACTGCCGTGCTGATAGGTACTTCGCTACAAGTGGGCGGCATTGTCGGCACGCTGACGCTGGGCTGGTTCATCAATCGTTTCGGTTTCACCAGAGTGTTGGGAAGCTGCTTTGTGGTCGCTTGTGTGTTCATCGCCCTGATCGGTCACGTGGCGACGATGCCGGTGCTGTTGTTCATCAGCGTGGTGGTAGCAGGATTTTGCGTGGTCGGCGGTCAACCGGCGGTGAATGCGCTGGCCGGGACTTTTTATCCGACGCAACTGCGCTCGACTGGTATCGGCTGGGCGCTCGGCATCGGTCGCATTGGCTCCGTGCTGGGGCCGGTGATCGGCGGTCAACTGATCGCCATGCAATGGGCCAACAGTTCGTTGTTCATTGCGGCTGCCGTGCCGGCAATCATCTCAGCGCTAATGGTGGCGCGCCTGCATTGGTATCGGCCGCAATAATTTTCCGATTTTGTTTTGAGAAGGACGCATCATGAATACGCTTGCAGAATCCTCCATCGCCAAGGCCGCTGCACAGGCTACCGGCTATCAGTCCGGCTTCGGCAATGAGTTCGCGACCGAGGCTTTGCCGGGCGCTTTGCCGCTCAATCAGAACTCGCCGCAGCAAGTCGCGTACGGTCTCTATGCAGAGCAGGTGTCCGGCACGGCATTCACAGCGCCGCGCAGTCACAACCGCCGTTCATGGTTGTACCGGATTCGTCCGGCGGCGATGCACGAGCCGTTTGAGCGCATCGACAACGGCATGATCGCGCGCTTCGACGATGTCGAGACGCCGCCAAATCAATTTCGCTGGGACCCGCATACCATGCCGACGGCGCCGACGGATTTTGTCGCCGGCTTGATCACCATGGCCGGCAATGGTTCGTCTGACGCGCAGACCGGCTGTGCGATTCATTTGTATGCCGCCAATCAATCGATGACGGATCGTTTTTTCTATTCGGCCGATGGTGAATTGCTGATCGTGCCGCAAGCCGGGCGCCTGCAATTGCTGACCGAGCTGGGTGTGATCGATCTCGAACCGCAAGAGATCGCCGTGATCCCGCGTGGTGTGCGGTTTCAGGTGAAGCTGCCGGATGGACAGGCGCAAGGCTATGTCTGCGAAAACTTCGGTGCACTGTTGCGCTTGCCGGATCTGGGGCCGCTGGGTTCCAACGGTCTGGCCAATCCGCGCGACTTCCTCACGCCACAGGCTTGGTATGAAGATCGCGAAGGCGACTTCCGCCTGATCGCCAAATTCGGCGGCAACTTGTGGCAGGCAAAGATCGGCCATTCGCCGCTGGACGTGGTGGCGTGGCACGGCAATTACGCGCCGTACAAGTATGACCTGCGCCATTTCAATACCATCGGCTCGATCAGCTACGACCATCCTGATCCATCCATTTTCCTCGTGCTGCAGGCGCAGAGCGATACACCGGGTGTGGATACGCTGGACTTCGTGATCTTCCCGCCGCGCTGGCTTGCCGCCGAACATACTTTCCGTCCACCCTGGTTCCACCGCAATGTCGCGAGCGAGTTCATGGGCCTGATCCATGGCGAGTACGACGCCAAGGCGGAGGGCTTCCGGCCCGGCGGTGCCAGTCTGCACAATTGCATGACCGGCCACGGCCCCGACGGCGCGACCTTCGAGAAGGCCAGTCACAGTGATACCAGCAAGCCCAACAAGGTCACGGATACGATGGCTTTCATGTTCGAGACACGCAACATCATCAAGCCGACGCGTCATGCACTGACTTCGCCGACGCTGCAAAAAAATTATTATCAGTGCTGGATGGACATCAAGAAGCACTTCAACCCACAACAAGGCCCGGAGCAATAATGCGTATCTCTTTGAACGAAACCCACGACGTCGCCCTGCGCAGCTGGGTTGCCTCGGCCAATCTCGCCGGCAGTGATTTCCCGATTCAAAACTTGCCGTACGGCGTGTTCCGCTGCAAGGGTAGCGGAGAATCCTTCCGCGCCGGTGTCGCCATCGGCGATCAGATTCTTGACTTGCGTGCAGCCTTTGAAAGCGGCGCATTCAGCGGCTTCGGCGAGGTCGTTCACCAAGCCATCGTCGCAGCGACTGCGGGCAGCAATCTGAATCCTCTGATGGAACTCGATGCCGCGACCTGGTCGGCCTTGCGTCTTGCCTTGTCGACGTTGCTACGAGACGGCTCGGTGCATCAGTCGCAACTGGAGTCGGCGCTGGTGCCGCAAGCCGAAGCCGAACACGCGCTGCCGGCACAGATCGGTGACTACACCGACTTCTATACCTCAATCCATCATGCGACGGCGATCGGTAAATTGTTCCGGCCCGATAACCCTTTGCTGCCCAATTACAAATGGGTGCCGATCGGCTATCACGGCCGGTCGTCGTCGATTGCCGTGTCGGGCCAGCAGTTCCGCCGTCCGGTCGGCCAGACCAAGCCGCCGACTTCCGACACGCCGGTATTCGGCCCGTGCAAGCGTCTCGATTATGAAATGGAAGTCGGCGTCTTCATGGGGCAGGGCAATGCCATCGGCGACGCCATCGATATCGGTCAGGCCGAGTCGCATGTGTTCGGCCTGTGTCTGCTGAATGACTGGTCGGCACGCGACGTGCAGGCGTGGGAATACCAGCCGCTCGGCCCTTTCCTGGCAAAGAATTTTGCTTCGACGATTTCGCCATGGATTGTCACGATTGAGGCGCTGGCACCGTATCGTGCGACGTGGACACGCGACGCAGCCGATCCGCAGCCGATGGCATACCTTGACTCTGCCGAGTTGCGCGCGGGTGGCGCTTTCGACGTGCAACTGGAGGTGCTGCTGCAGACCAAGGCCATGCGTGAAGCAGGCACTGCACCGCAGCGTCTGTCACTGGGCAATTTCAAGGACGCTTACTGGACCGTGTCGCAACTGGTGGCGCATCACACCGTCGGCGGCTGCAACCTGCGCGCCGGCGACTTATTGGGATCGGGCACCTTGTCAGGCCCGACGCCTGAGTCGGCCGGGTCACTGCTGGAGCTGACCGCCGGCGGCAAGCAATCCATCAGTCTGGCGAATGGCGAGAAGCGTATCTTTATCGAAGACGGCGACACCGTCATCATGCGCGGCTGGGCCGAGCGCGACGGTCTGCCGCGCATCGGTTTCGGTGACGTGGCGGCCACGGTATTGCCGGCGCGTTCACTTTGATGATTCCAGTATAAATCCAGCATAAAAATACCAAGGAGACGAAGGTATGACGATTCATCTTTACAGCTACTTCCGCAGTTCGGCATCGTATCGGGTACGTATCGCGTTGAATTTGAAAGGCCAGTCCTACGACACCGTGCCGGTGCATCTGGTCAACAACGGCGGCGAACAGTTCGCACCGGCATTCAGCGCACTGAATCCGCAATCGCTGGTGCCGGTCATGGAAGAGGACGGACGCCACATCACGCAATCGCTGGCGATGCTGGAATATCTGGAAGAACGCTTTCCGACTCCGGCGCTGCTGCCGTCGGGCCTGCTGGATCGCGCGCATGTGCGCGAGATTTCATTGGCAATTGCCTGTGACATCCATCCGCTCAACAACCTGCGCGTACTGCGCATGCTCAAGCAGGAGCTGGGTGTGAGCGAGGAGGTCAAGCAGCAGTGGATACAGCATTGGGTCAAGCTGGGTTTTGCGGCACTGGAGCAGCAACTTGCTGCGAGTCCGCAGCGCGGACGTTTCTGTTTCGGCGACACCCCCACGATGGCCGACTGTTGCCTGATTCCACAGATTTTCAATGCGCGCCGTTTCGAGGTGGATATGACGCCTTATCCAACGCTGGCAGCGATTGATGAAGCCTGCGGCCAGCTCAAGGCATTTCAACTGGCGCAACCGTCGGCGCAACCCGATGCCGGATGAAGACTTGAAAACGCGAAGTTTGTCGTTTCATTAACGGTATAGACCCACAAGAGTCCGGACTCGTCGGCGCGGGATCTTGTCGGTCTATGCGGTAAGACCTTTCCACCGGTACGCTATTCCCATGGCCGGTTTGCCCCAAAAACGGGCATCTGCATCCCTCACAGAAAATTCTTGTTGGAAATTTACCAAATATCTTTCTGTATTGGCTCGCTGGTCTTCTGGAATTGCGGTTGCCAACAGTATTGCCGGTATAATTTTCCTCGCTAAGCTACCGAATCAAAATAACAAGACGCTTCGACAAGCGCTGTGGATAAAAGCAATGATGCGGGGGCCGAGGGTTCAATCCAAGGCGGCGCCTGCCAATAATGATCAAGTCTGACTCAGGGAAATACAGTTTCGCTGTAAATGGGAAGCAGGGAACGCTGCCGCATGTCACCGTCCCCACCGAACAATGGGCCGTTGCCGCACATCGTCATATTGTTGCGTCGATTGTCATGTTTGGCGCGAGGTGACCGGATGCCGGTCGCGCCTGGATTCCATCTGCTGCGATATTTCCGGGGGTGGGTCTCTTCGCTGGGGTTCTTTTTATGCAAGTAGTCAGCCGACGTTATCGCTGGGCGATTTACGGTTTGCTGGTGGTCGTGATTGCCGCCGGCATCGCGCTGTTTTTTGCCATGGCGCGTACGGCCAATGATATTCGTTCGTCCACCACACCGCTGCTGGAAGAGAAAATCCCGACCTTGCGTCATCTCTCGGATTTTGAAAGCGCCTTGCTGCGCTATCAGCTGGCACTGAACAAATACTATGTCGCCTCCATCGGCCGCGATCGCTTTGATCATATTGAAGCCGAGGCCGCCGAGCAGATGACTGCCAATTTCGACTTCGTGCGCCGCGATTTGCAGCAAGCCGCGCAGATGTCCGATCTGCTCAGTAATTACAACGCGATTTTGGCCATGGGGCCGGCGCTGGAAAAACTGATGGCAAACTCGTCCTCGACCGCACGCGAACCTGCGCGCGCCTTGCTTGCGGATCTCAACGTCAAGACCAATAGCGTGCGTACCTTGCTGGATCAGGCCAAGCACGATGTCGAGCGTTCCGTCTATCAGGTCGGCGACATGGCCAACTCCGGGGTTGATCAGATTTCGTGGCTTGTACATGTCTACAGCGTCGGGATGCTGCTGGCAGCCCTGTTCATGATGTATCACGTGTGGGCACGCTTCCGTTCGGAGAATGCGCTGGCCTTCGCTGCAGCCCACGATCCCCTGACCGGCCTGGCGCACCGAGGCTCGTTCGAGCGCCGTCTCAAGACCATGGAAAATGAACCGCATACCGTGGTGCTGGGCATGATCGACCGTTTTGAACGCGTCGTCGGCGGCCTCGGCCATGCGTTCGGCGATCGTTTGATGCAGGAAATGGCGAGCCGCATCAAGCGTGCTGCTGAGCGTCACGGCGGCGAAGTGTTTCGTCTCAACGGCGCCAATGTGGCGATCCTCTATAAGTCCAAGGGCGATCATCTGAATTTTCAGGAAGCCTTGTCGAGCCTGCAGGAATACATGCGTCAGCCGTTTGAGTTCGGCCAGCATGAGATTTTTTCCAGCATGAGCATGGGCGGCGCAGAGTATCCACGCGACGGCGCTGAGCACGCGCATCTGTTGCAGAATGCCGATGCCGCGCTGCAGGCAGCGCGCGACGCCGGTGGCGATTGCTTTGTACAGTATTCGAATGCGCTCAATACGCGTGCACAAGAGCGCCTGGCGCTGGAAGCGCAACTGCGTCACGCCATCGAACGCAATGAGTTGGAATTGCACTTCCAGCCCCAGCAAGGATTGACGGACGACAAGCTGGTCGGCTTTGAAGCGCTGGTGCGCTGGCGTCGTAACGGTGAACTGATTTCACCAGCCGACTTCATCCCCCTGGCCGAAGAGTCCGGCCTGATCGTGCCGATCGGCGACTGGGTGCTTGCCGAAGCCTGCCGCCAGGCCAAGATCTGGAGCCTGGAGACACCGCGCAAGTTCGTTATCGCCGTCAACATTTCGCCGCGCCAGTTCCATCATCCATCCTTCCTGCGCCGCGTCACCGAGACCTTGAGCGAAAGCCAGATCGATCCATCCTTCATCGAACTGGAAATCACCGAAGGCATCGTCATGCGCGATGTCGAACGCACCATCGAGTTGCTGGAAGATCTGCGCAAGCGGGGCCTGACGCTGGCGATTGACGACTTCGGTACGGGTTATTCCTCGCTGGCTTATCTCAAGCGCTTCTCCATCGACAAGCTCAAGATCGACCAATCCTTCATCCGCCATCTGCGCCCTAACAGCGAAGACGCGGCAATCGTGCAGGCGGTCATCAATCTCGGCCACCATCTGGGCCTGTCGGTCATCGCCGAAGGCGTCGAAACCGCCAACCAGCGCGAGTTGCTGCGCGCCTGGGGCTGCGACGAGATTCAAGGCTACTTCTACGGTCGTCCCTTGTCGGCCGACAAGGCGACGCAGTTCATCTTCGAAAATTAAACGATCGGCAGATCAAGTCTGAGGCCGGCGCGGCACCAGCAGGTTGCCGGTCATGATCAGTACCGGTTCGTTATTCTGATTGAAGGTGGTGACGCGATGCTTGAGGAAGCCTTGTTGCGGTTTCGACTGTGAGAACTTCACCTCCAGCACGTCGACTTCAACGCGCAGGACGTCGCCCGGACGAGTAGGGCGCGGCCAGCGAAACTCTTCAAAGCCCGCGCCAATGACGCCGCCCTTGATCGGCAACGTCTTTACCAGCAGGCGCATGGTCAGCGCCGCTGTATGCCAGCCGCTCGCCGCCAGGCCGCCAAAAAAACTCTGCGCCGCTGCGGCTTCATCCAGATGGAAGGGCTGGGGATCGTAGCTCGTGGCGAAGGCTTTGATATCGTCGGCGCTGAGTGTTTCGGTGGCGGCGACATTGAATTTCTGGCCGGAGGAAAAGTCTTCCAAATACATCAGTACATCGGACATGGCGGTCTCCTTCGAGTTGTTTTATAATGTAAGTATCAAAATGATAGTAAGTTGTTCAATCGAATGATAATCAGCTTGATGGGACTTGTCTATGGAACGTAAAAGCTTTGGCAACATGCAATGCCCGGTCGCCCGTACGCTCGAACGCGTGGGTGAATGGTGGAGCATTCTGATCCTGCGCGATGCAATGCACGGGCTGACGCGTTTCGACCAGTTTCAGAAGAGCCTGGATATCGCGCCCAATATGCTCACGCGCCGTCTCAACTCGCTGGTCGAATCCGGCCTGCTGGAGCGTCGCCAGTACAGCGAGCGTCCGCCGCGCTACGAATATGTGCTGACCGATCTGGGACGTGATTTCCGTTCCATTCTGGTGGCGCTCAACAGCTGGGGCAACAAGCACTTTGCGCCGGAAGGCCCAAGCGTGCTGCTGGTCGATTCGACCTCGGGCGAAGTGGCTGACCCGATCATGGTCGACCGCAAGACCGGCAAGCCGCTGAGTTCGCCGGAGTTCGTCTTTACGCCCGGCCCGCAAGCTAATGAGAGCATGATCCGTCGCATCAACTTTGCGCGCGAACGTGCTGCGGCAGCCAACGATGGCGCAGAAAATGTTGCCGGGCAACCGATGGCGGACGAACCTGCAGCACCTGCCAAGACACCGCGCAAGAAGGCTGCGAAGAAAAGCGCCTGAGCGAGTCACTGTTCTTTTTGTCCAGAAATGGCGCCCGTTGTCACGGCGCCATTTTTTTCGACTCGCGTTGTTAGCGTAAAAATGCAGGCGTTGAGAAGCAGGGAGTGATTTGACTACAATGCCATAAACAGACAGCTGGCCGAACACCATCGCCTGGTGCGGAGTCGCAACAAGTAGAAAAACACGACGTATTTGCACCAATGGAGCCTCGCATGACAAGCAGTACTTGTACTTTGCGCCTGGTCCTCGGCGACCAGCTCAACACCGAACATTCATGGTTTCAGATCGTAGATCCCCACGTCGTCTATGTACTCATGGAAGTACGGCAGGAAACTGACTACGTATTGCATCATGCACAAAAAATTTTAGCCATCTTTGCTGCGATGCGCGACTTCGCGCGTCATCTGCGTGAGGCAGGTCACCGTGTACGATACGTGGCGCTTGACGATCCGAGCAACCGACAATCCATCTCGGAGAATCTGGGGGCAATGATGCGACGCTACGATGCAGAGCGCCTGGAATGGCAGTCGCCAGACGAATGGCGACTGGATGCTGAGTTTCGGTCATGGGCTGCGCAGCAGCAATTTGCCACGACAGAAGTCGACAGTGAACATTTTCTGACGTCTCGCAACGAAATGGCCCAGCTGTACGCGGGCCGCAAGCAATGGCTGATGGAGCATTTCTATCGCCATATGCGCCGCCGCTTTACGTTGCTTGTCGATGCGCAAGGCAAGCCGGAAGGCGGCCAATGGAACTTTGACCACGATAACCGCAAGCCTTGGCCCGGAACGCCGGCGGAGCCGGCAGATACTCGTCCGACCCATGACCATCAGGCCCTGTGGGAGCTGTTGCAGCGTTGCGGTGTGCGCAGCTTTGGCGATCCGCAGGCAATGCAGATGCGCTGGCCCTTGAATCGCAAGGAGGCGCTGACGTGTCTCGATGCATTCATCAACAGCTCCCTTCCTCATTTTGGCGACTTTGAAGATGCCATGAGCAGCACGAGCCAGCGCTTGTTTCACTCGCTGCTGTCGTTTGCGCTTAACGTCAAAATGCTTCATCCGCTTGAAGTGGTGCGCAGCGCAGAGCAAGCCTATCGCAACGGTAGTGCGCCGTTGGCGGCCGTGGAAGGATTTATCCGACAGATTGTCGGTTGGCGAGAATATGTGCGCGGCATTTATTGGGCTCATATGCCAGGCTATGACGAGTGCAATACGCTCGGTCACGAGCTGCCCCTGCCAAGCTGGTTCTGGACTGGCGATACGAAGATGCGCTGCATGCACCATGCCATCGGTCAGTCGTTGCAGACTGCGCACGCGCATCACATTCAGCGCCTGATGGTGATCGGTAATTTTTCGCTGCTGGCCGGACTGGATCCGCAGGCACTGCATCGCTGGTATTTAGGCGTATATATAGACGCCTTCGAGTGGGTTGAGCTACCCAATACCTTGGGCATGAGTCAATGGGCGGATGGCGGCCTTATTGCGACCAAGCCCTATGTCAGTAGCGGTGCGTACATCCAACGCATGAGCGACTACTGCCAGGGCTGCCGATACGATCCGAAACAAAAACTCGGTGACGACGCCTGTCCGTTCAACGCGTTGTACTGGGATTTTTTTGCGCGTCATGAACCGCTGCTGCGCAACAATACGCGTTTGGGCATGGTGTATAAGCAACTCCAAAAAATGCAAGGGGACCAGCTGGATGCGCTCCGTACACGCGCTAAGGATGTTCGGGCTCGTCTTGAGCAGCTTTAGATACACGTTCCACGCTGGAGCTGCAAGCGTTGGGTGATGAGGGGCGTACGATCGGGGCGCAGTCTTCGCCGGAGGCTGGCAGCATGGATCAATTTAAACCAGCGAAGTGCCGTTCAGGCCGGGAGTGTCCGCAAACACCTTTGTGATGAACTCAATGAAGACGCCGGCCCGCTGCGGCAGCAGCCTGTCGGCCGAATACAAGACGTTCAGAGGGGACGGGGCTGTTGCATGGTCGGTCAATAAGGCGCGCAGTTCGCCCGTGCGCAGTTCCCTGGCGATCATCCACGAGGGAAGGTAGCCGACCCCCAAGCCCTGCAGTACGGCGCGGCGTATGCCGTCGAGGTTGTTGAGTCGCGTCCTGCCGCTGACAGGTACAGGTCCATTCTTGAACGGCCAGGCGCCGCTGCCTCCAGCCAGCAAGGTGTAGATGATGCATTGATGGCGCAGCAGGTCTTCCGGTTGCCCCGGCAGGCCGTGTTTTTGCAGATAGGCATCACTGGCTACGCAAATGCGCTCAGACGTGCCCACGCGCCGTGCGCGCAGGGCGCTGTCCTTGAGCGTCCCTCCGCGGATGGCGATATCGACCCCTTCGGCCACCAAGTCTATGTACTCGTCCCCCAGGCGCAGCTCGACGTCTACATGTGGATAGCGGTCGAGAAAACGCGGTAGTGCTGCGATGATCAGCTCGGAACCGACACTTTCCGGACAGGCAACGCGCAGCAACCCATGGGGGTCTTGCTCTCCATGTGCATCGGACTCGGCCTGAGAAATGATGTCAAGCGCATGGCGCGCCTGGGCGTAATAACGCTGACCCTCGGGTGTGGCCACCATATGCCGCGTAGAGCGATGCAGCAGGCGCGTACCAAGCGATTTTTCCAGCGACGCGATATGGCGGCTCACGTTTGGCTGACCGATTTGCATTTCTCTGGCGACCACCGAAAAACTACCGGTTTCGACCGCGCGTACGAAGCAGCGCATCCACAGCAATTTATCCATTTCGATCCCCCTCAATTCAATTTATGCAACTAAAGCATAAATGATATGGCTGCCGCCTGTCTTCTCTTTGACAAGGTGGGAGGCCACACTAAGTTACAGGCGTCACTAATCAGGTGCGCATTTCAACGATGAAGGAAAAATCATGGAATTAAAACTTGCGGGAAAAGTGGCAGTCGTCACCGGCGGCAGCACTGGTATTGGTCTGGCTATTGCGAAGCGTTTTGTCAGCCAGGGTGCGATTGTGTACATCACCGGCCGTCGCCAGGCGGAACTCGATGCGGCCGTAAAGACCATCGGCGGTAGCGTGCAAAGCGCATCGGTGGACTCCTCAGACACCGTGCAACTGCAGGCGTTTTTTGATCGCGTCAAAGAACAGCACGGCAAGCTGGACATTCTTGTGGCCAACGCTGGCGGCGGCTCGTTCATGCCCTTCGGTCAGATTACGGAAGCGCATTTCGACGATACGTTCTCGCGTAACGTGAAAGGCACTTTGTTCACCGTACAAACCGCGTTGCCGTTGCTGGGCAGCGGTTCATCCGTGATCCTCACGGGTTCGACCGCCGCGAGCGGCGGAACCGAAGCGTTCAGTGTCTATGCGGCGTCGAAAGCGGCAGTTCGCGCCTTTGCCCGCAACTGGATTCTCGACCTCAAAGGCCGCGGTATCCGTATCAATACCCTTAGCCCCGGCCCGATCAAGACGCCCGGGCTGGTCGAGCTTGTCGGCACCGATCCTGCTCAGCAGCAAGGTTTCCTCGATCACCTGGCCTCGCTCATTCCGATGGGCCGTGTCGGCGAGCCGGACGAGATCGCCAAGGCAGCGGTCTTCCTTGCCTCCGATGACGCCAGCTTCGTGAACGGTATCGAACTGTTTGTCGACGGAGGTATCCGTCAGATCTAAGGGCAGAAACAACGCCGGGGATGGCCGTGCCATCCCCGGAAGCGCTGTTTAAGGTCGTGATCAGCATGATGTTCTGTGAGTGGGGCAGTGTTCGATGCAAAACCACAACCGGGTTTAAGTCGCCTTTGAAGAAGCAGTCGACGTACGTAGATTAGCGTTCGTCATGATTCAAGGCGGAATAGTCGTAATAGGTCGTGTCGGCTCGTCGGATCGTTTGTAGATCGGTTTATGGTTCGCAAATACTTCGGCGGAAAAGAACCAGACAAACAGACCGATGGAAGAGATTGCGCTGAGCACAATAAAGGCCATGCTATAGCCATATTGGTGTGCAATCATGCCTGCCAATGCAGGGCTCAATGAGGCTCCGACGCCTTGAATTGTCGTCACCGCGCCAAGGCCGATGTTGATATGGCCGCTACCTCGCAGTATCTGCGCCACAAGCCCCGGAAGCGCCACGCCAAGCAACCCGGCACCGATCCCGTCAAGAAGCTGGACGGGGATCAAAGCCCACGGCGAATTCCAGTATGCAGCGATCAAACCACGTATAGGCAATGCCAGCATGGCCGCCATCACCAGCGTCCAGTAGCCATAGCGCATGGCAGAACGTCCTGCCAATAGGGCAACGGGAATCATCACCAATTGAGCGATGACAATCGTCATCGCCGTGAATGCACTGGGATCGGCAAGCCCCTGCGAGACGATTGACTGTCCAAGCAAGGGAAGCATTGCTGCATTACCAAAATGAAATAGCATCATTGTTGTTGCCAATAACAGCAGCGGTACGGAACTGGTTAGCACCCTCAGAGCTGATGTATCGAAGCTGGTATCCCCAGCGTCTTTTTCTAGTCCCCGGGCGACGCTGTGGTCTATGTCTTGCGGTCTGATTTTCCAGAGGCAGGCCAGCGAGCCAACAGCCATTAATCCCATGAGAATGAACACCGCCGGTAAGCCCCAGTAGTAACCCAATAGTCCTGCGAATGCCGCCGATATCATATTGCCGGCATGATTCCATGCTTCATTGATGCCCAACTGATGCGCCAATCCATCTTGTCCAACGATGCCAAGCGTCATGCCAGCGATGGCGGGGCCGATGATGGCCCCGGCAATACCGGTGCCGATTTGAGAAGCTGCAGTGACGGCAAACGACGAGGAAATGAAAAGTGCCAGCGTCCCCATGATTACAAAAACAGCTCCGAGTGCCAGCAAAAATCGCTTTGATCTGGAAGCATCAACTAATGCTCCCAGCGGCGTTGTTGCCAACATCCCGGCGATGCCGCCGATCGTCATGACATAGCCAATATCATCTGCCTGCCAGCCTCGGCTCATGAGAAATATGCCGAGAAAGGGCCCCAGCCCATCACGCACATCAGCCAAAAAGAAATTCAGTCCAGGTAACCATGCTACGGAAGGAGGGGGCGATCGTCGCGTCGTCATGATGATTTCTACCCGATGGGTCCCTTGAAGATAAAAAAGGCCCCAAGGCAGATAAAGGCAAAGCCGATCAAATGATTGAGCGTGAATTGTTCTCCCAGATAAAAGATGGAAAAAATGGAAAACACCACCAGGGTGATAACTTCCTGCATGGTCTTCAACTCCGCAGCACTGTAGACGGTGTGGCCTATGCGATTTGCAGGCACGGCAAAACAGTATTCAGCGAAAGCAATCATCCAACTGACCAGGATGACTACATATAAAGGTCTGTTTTCGAATTTGAGATGACCATACCAGGCGAAAGTCATAAAGACATTCGACACCAGCAGGAAAACGATAGGTAAGATTTTGGGAGACATGTGTTGTTGTTCTTTATAAAGGTAGGCAATTCAGAGACGTCTGTTTTCCTGTCCGGGTGAACACCGCCATGCGCACCCGGACAGGCACCGGTAATCCGGCCATCTCAGGGCAATCGATCGTAGATAGGTTGAAGTGTTGACAGGCTCGTACCAACGCTCACGGCTTCCAGCGACGTACCGTAGGCATTGCTGGTTCCTAATCCAGATGCCGCAAAAGGCGCTCCTTGCTGCATTGACAGGCGCAAGCTTTCAGAAGGAAAGCGAACGATGCTGCCATTGGTCAGAATGACACCGTTGGCTTCCCCCCGCGGACCGGTCAACACCGCATCGATCCTGCCTTCTGCCTTTTGTGTCCGTAGAGTCTGGGCGCGCAAGTGGGGTGGCAGCGGCCTGCCATCCCCAACTGCGGGTGGCTGGTCGAATACGGTCTGCGATGTCGCCAGGTTGATGATCGCATCGGCTTTGACTGTGCCACGCGCTTCAGAACGTCCGAGAACACGGACCATCTGGCCTGGCTTGACCGAGTCAGCCAAGGCATTGCTCATGTGGGGTGGAAATTTAACAATAGTGCCGTCCTCAAGCCGCAAGCCGTCTACTTCTCCATAAGGATTGATTAGCATGCGCTTGACCTGTCCCTGTGCAACCGGCGGAATCACCATGCTTACCGAAGTAAGTTGCCCGGACGGCGGAGGTGGTGGGACGTCCTCAGGAACTGGAGGCAAGGCGTAAGCGCTGATGGAGTACGACCCGACTGCAACGGCGATGGCACGGATTACGGCAATGGCACTGAGTGCTCGGAGAGAGTGCATGATAACTCCTTGAAGTGATGGGTGACATCATCACTATCGCAATCATCATGCCTACATCAGAATCTTTATAAATCAATGACTTACCTGTTTTTTGCAACTAGATTGTCCGCTCTGGTGACAATGTCATGTCACGTAATCGGACAATGTCGACTGACATACCGTCTCAGGTGATGCCAAATTCTTCCAGCTTGCGATAGAGTTGCTGACGCGATAGGCCAAGGCGACGCGCTGCATCGGATCGGCTTCCTGCAGCAGCCGCCAATGCACGTACGATCATTTCTCGCTCAACATAGCTCACAGCGTCAGCCAGACTTCCATTCCAATCGATATCTGGTCCTGGTGCCGATCCTGAGTTGGCCGGCAAACCGATGTGCTGTGCGTCGATAAATTTCCCATGACTCAGAACTGCTGCGCGCTCCATGGCGTTACGCAATTCACGTACATTGCCGGGCCAGTGATAGGCCAGCAACATTTTGGCGGCAGCCGGGGTCAAGCGCTTTGGCGTGTCGCCGCTGATCAGGCGCAAGAAATGTTCGGCTAACTGCAGCACGTCACTAAAACGTTCGCGTAGCGGGGGGAGAAAAATTGGCACCACCTGAAGCCGATACCAGAGATCTTCTCTGAAACGTCCTTCTTTCACATTGGCCGGAAGATCCCGGTGCGTCGCCGCCACAATCCGCACATTGACAGAAATTACCTGATTTCCACCGATAGGCGTCAGTTCGCGCTCTTGCAGCACACGTAGAATTTTGGCTTGTGTCGGCAAGGCCATATCGCCGATTTCATCCAGGAATAGGGTGCCGCCATCGGCCTCACGAAACCGTCCCACCCGGTCGGTAATCGCTCCCGTAAATGCGCCTTTGACGTGCCCGAATAATTCGCTTTCCATCAAATCGGCCGGGATCGCAGCGCAATTCACGGCGACAAACGGTTTGCCGGATCGTGGACTGTTGCGATGCAAGGCCTGCGCCACCAGTTCTTTACCGGTGCCGGTCTCTCCGGTTATCAAGACGGTCGCATCACTGCCAGAAGCCAATCCGATACGTTTGAACACTTGACGCATGGCTTCGCTGCTGCTGATGAGTTCGTGACGATCACTTGAAATTTCCAGAGGCGTCGAGGCTAAGGCATCATGATGATCCTCTGCTGCCTGCCTGTATTGCAGCGCCCGGGAAAGCATTTCTACAAGTGCATTTCTCGAAACTGGCTTGATCAGATGATCAAAAGCACCTAAACGCATCGCTTCGATCGTATTGCTGCCACTGGAATAGGCCGTGAGCATAATGCACGGTATCGTCGATATCTGCGCCGCGCGGCGCAGGAATACCAATCCGTCATCGCCAGGCAATCGGAAGTCGACGATAGCAGCGTCTACTACTTCGGTGCGAAGGCGATGCAGACCTGCTTCGCAGGTACCGGTTTCAAGCACAGTGTGGCGAAGATCGCGTAGCGTCTCCGCCAGGCTGTTACGGAACGCGACGTCGTCGTCGACAATCAGGATGCGTGCCATGGCAACTCCATTTCAAACCGCGCGCCAGTCGACGTTTCTACAAGTGTGATCTTGCCGCCATGAGCCTGAATGATCTCTCTCACGAGGGCCAAGCCTAATCCCGTGCCTCCCGGGCGAGCGGTAGTAAATGGCTCAAAAATACTGTGGCGCAACTCAACAGGTATGCCCGCACCGTTATCAGCAACCCACAATTGCAAAGCACCATTTTGCAAACGGTTGGCGCCGATCTCTATAACCCCGGCTCGACCGGTATGGGCTAATGCATTAAGAAGAAGATTGTCCAATACTCTCGCCATTTGCACCGGATCAAACTGGCAGGTTCTTTGAGCCAACAGGGCTGTATCAGGGGCAATCACCAAATCAATCCGGACATCATTTTTTAATGCTGTGTCGATGTGAGCTTGCCGCCGTTCCTCAAGCCATTCGTATAGATCTACCGGCTTGCGTTCAACACGAAATGGCTGGGTCAATGCCAGCAAGCTCGATACTAACAATTCTAAACGCGCAGTTTGTGAGAGTACCGATTCCAATGCTCCCGCTACGCGGACCTCGCGGACGTCGGCAGGCGCTGCCAGCGCGTTCTCTGCCTTCATCCGCATGGTGCCAAGAGGATTACGTATTTCATGTGCAAGTCCGGCCGAAATACGTCCAAGCGTGGCCAGACGTTCTGCCTGAGCGAGCTGTTCCGACACCTGTGCAAACTGCTGTCTCCACCGTGTGATGGTCCATCCAAGCCACGCCCCCGATAGGATGACAAAACCCAGCAAGAGTCCCAGAGCGATGAGTAACTGATTCAATACATCGGCGCCGAAAATGGGCACGCGCTTAAGCGTCCACGCAATCAAGGGTATTGAATCAGATTCCACAGGGCAGGCTGCGAAAACGACAGCTTCTCGTAGTCCAGGGCGTACGTCGGTGATCAGACTGGCAGAGTCGCGCGCGCGCTGTGCGATTGAAACGATTCGCTCAAGTTCAGCGCTCGGAGGATCGCGCTTGATACCGGTGCCGTCATAAGTCGGGAATGCGTAAGCGACGACTCCTTGCCCAGCTTGCCAAAAACCACCCTCCATGCCAGGCTCTTCATTGAGTGCCAGATCGATTACAGCTTGTGATGCTGAAGACGAAAGCGAAGTTGCAACATCGTTTTTCGATGCCACGAGGTGTGCTCGTAAAGCACCAGCCCGAATCGTTTCGCAGCTTATCGAAACACGATTGCGTGCTTGGGCAATCTGCGACGATGCTCCTTGGCGGCTTAGTTGCAACAGCAGCCACGCTAATGTCAGCGCGACCGTAGCAATCAATATCCACAAAATCAAGAGATCACGTTTGATGGTCTTTGGAAGTAACAGACGATTTCTCCTTGAGTCCGATAATATGCGCAGCGATTGATGGTATCAGCGAATAGGTTGTTCGTTTTCAGGTGGGGCGCTAAGAAACATATACTTTTATGTGTCAATTATGGCTGTCAGACTTCAGGGACGAAAGCGCTATCAGGTGTCACCCGTTAATTGTCACGGCTATCATCAGTTCAAAAAAGGCAATACGGCTCTCGATTGGTCGCCTCGCAATTCTGAGTAAGGTAGCGACAAATTGTTTACAAAAAATTGCGCCTTTTATGGTGAGTCATTCATCGTGTTGGCGAATCATTTGATAATTACTTTCATGGCAGTCGGCGAGAATCGTCAGTAGCCGCTCGGTGAAATGCTCGGGTTTCTCGAGGCTTGGCAAGTGAGCGCATCCGTTCAGCATCTCAAGTTGGCTGTTCGGCAGCCTTGCTGCGAGTTGTTCACAACGTGATTTGATGTGCGGGATATCGAGGGTGCCGCACAGGATACGGACAGGAACCGTGATTTGGTCGAGCCGGTCCCAAACCGGCTCAGGTTCGATTGCACGGCCCAGTGACGGGGTCGCCAAAGCGACCGCGTTCATGGACAGGAACAGTTCCCGAGCTTCTCCTCCGATACGTCCCTCCTTCGTAAGGGGGCCATCGAGCCAAAGTGCGGCTTGCAGTCGATTGACCTTGTCGAGATCTCCGAACTTGCTGGCCGCTGCGGTGGCGTCCAGCAGACGTTGTACTGCCGAGATCGGCGTCGTAGCAGGAGCGCCACCGACGCCTGGGGCAACCAAAACCAGTGCCGCAATCCGCTTAGGGGCGGCGAGGGCGGCATCGATGGCGATGCCGCCACCGCGTGAGCAGCCAACCAGAATAGCCGCTTCTTCACTGTCAGCTAATTGATCCAACACGGCAAATAGATCGTCTGTCTGGCGATAGGGTTCGTCTACCATCCTGGTCTCACCGAATCCACGCCGGTCAAAAGCGATGACACGATAGCTGTCGGAGAGCGTGTCAAACTGATGACGCCACATTCGACGATCTGCGACGTTAGCATGCAGGAAAACGATCGGGCGGCCATTGCCGGCCCATTCAACCGCGATCTGTGCATTGCCACTGGCAACGATTTCTGTCTGAGGCTGCATCAACCGTTTCCTTCCAAAAGAGCGTTGTCAGTGCTCGCGCACGTAGTCAATGTATTGAGAAAGGCGCGGGCTGCTTGCGGTAAGGTGCGTCCTGACAGGGACTGGATTTCCATTTGAAGCGTATTCATGTCACGGTCTCGGATTGGCAGTGCGACGAGCTGGCCATTCTGGACCAGTTTTCGGATCGATAGTCCCACGGCAAAGGTCACTCCATCGCCTGCGAGGGCAAATCCCAATAAGGCGTTGATGGAGTCGCTACTCAGTGTGGCCTCCAGCAGCAAGTTCTTGCGACTGCAGCAGGCGTCAATCAGGCGGCGCATGGTAATGTTCTTTTTTGGCAGCGCGAGCGGATAGCCGGCCAGTTCTGATAGCACCACTTGCTTGCGTCCAGCTAAAGGATGATGCGGATGCATCACTGCCAGAATAGGAGCGCGTTGAGCATATTCCACTTTGATATCACGGTCGGGCGCCATGGTAAAAGTCAGGCCGATATCGACCGAGCCTTCGCGGATTGCCTGCGCCACGTCGCCAGCGGCCCCGACGGATAGCTCGAAGCGGATGCCGCTATGCTGCTTGCGGAAGTGCTCAATCGCTTCCGGCAGGAAGTCCAGGGCGAACCCTTCTGTACTGGCCAGTTTCACTTCGCCGCGGCGCAAGCCCTTCAGGGCTAGCAACTCATTGCCGATACGCTCTGTTTCCAGTTGCGCCCGCAAGGCGTGGGCGGCCAGCAATTCCCCCGCAGCATTCGGTTTCATGCCGCGCGATATACGTTCGAACAAAGGGGTATCCAGCTCATCTTCCAGTCGGGAAATTTGACGACTGATGGCGGAAGAAGCCACATTCAGCGTTAACGCCGCCTCAGTAATGGAACCGCGCCGAACTACTTCAAGGAAGTAACGCACAGCCGTTTCTTGGAGGACACGAGTATTTGTCATGAAGCACATTTTAGGAGTGGTTTGCCGAATCGGCAATCAGTTATTCGAAACTTTATTCTTGTGGCAAACCAACGCTGGTCTTAGGATCGACTACAACCGGCATCCCAATACGCTTGCGATCTTCTACGCAACGAAGTTACAGACGCCATAAAGTCAATTCCACCCGGAAGGAAGCTGAGCATGAAGGTAGCAACAGGAACGGGAGCATACAAATATGTGGTGCTGTCGCTGCTTTACCTGGGCTGGTGCGTGTCGTATGTCGACCGAGCCGCAATTACGTTTGCGGCGACTTATATTGCCAGCGAATTTCAGCTAAAGCCTTCCGATCTGGGAATTTTGCTGAGTAGTTTTTTTCTTGGCTACTCTCTCTTGCAATTACCGGGAGGCTGGCTTGCGGACCGTTTCGGATCGCGGCCGGTGATCGTCATTTCGATTCTGATGTGGTCGGTATTTACCGCCTTCACCGGCCTGGCATGGTCGATCTCCAGCTTGGTCATCATCCGCTTCGTTTTCGGTCTTGGCGAAGGGGCGTTTCCGGCTGCCAGCGTTAAGGGCGTGGCAGAAACCTTCAATAAGGATGAGCGTCCCAAGATGTCATCGCTGCTGATGTCATCCAACTACGTAGGCAGCATGCTGGCGCCGCTGATTATTGCTCCGATGATCATCCAATTTGGCTGGCGCAATGTGTTTCATTACATCGGCATCGCCGGCCTGGTGTTTGCGCTGCTGTATTGGTTTTTGGTGAAACCGATCAGGACAGTTAAGGGCAGTCCTATTGAAGAAATGGAAAAAAAGGCGATCAATAAAGAGGCTTTTCGCACCCTATTGAAAATGCCCCTGATGTGGCAGATCGTGGCGGTCTGGTTCGGGCTGAGCATCGTCAACAAGGGGTTGGACTCCTGGATGCCGACGTACCTGATGACACAGCGCGGCCTGAACCTGAAATCGGTTGGCTTGCTATTGCCCTTGCCCTATGTGCTTGCCGGCATCGCCACGGCCATTGGCGGCTGGGTGATGATACGGTTTTTCGATGGACGCGAACGCTATCTGTTGATCGGTAGCTCAATACTGACGGCGATCTTCGTTTATTGTATGTACACCTCTCACAGTATCGCCGCGCTGATCACTTATCAGTGCATGGCGTACTTCTTTAAGTCCTTCGTGCTGGCAACTTGCATTGCGCTGCCGACCAAGATGTTGCCCGCGAACCTTATCGGCACCAGCATCGGAATGGTCAATCTGGGTGGCCAGTCAGCGGGTTTTATTTCTCCGCTAGTAATCGGTTTCCTGGTCAGTGCCTTTAGTAATTATGACTACGCATTCAGCTTTCTGATTGCCGCAGCATGTTTCTCGGTGCTTGTCAGTCTCTTCATCCGCACGATGAAATCCTCTGCCTACGCACAGCACGCGTGAGCCTGTCAGCCATCTCAAGGACCTTTATGCCGGATCCCAACATCGTAGAAGAAAGTGCAGTCCGCCTGCGTACACTGATTGGTGCGAAGCAGCTTTCGCCGGTAGAATTATTGGACGCCTGCATCGCCCGTATAGAAGACCTCAATCCTCGTATCAACGCCGTCACGGCAACCTGCTTCGAGCGCGCCCGGCGTGAAGCTCGCCATGCAGAGCAGGCCGTAATGGAAAGCAGGCCATTGGGTCTGCTGCACGGCTTGCCGATCGGCATCAAGGATCTGGAAGAAACCGAAGGTTTGCTGACCACCTACGGATCGCCTATTTACCGCAACAATATTCCCGCGCGCGACAACGTGTTGGTGGCCCGTTTGCGCCGCGCGGGCGCCATTGTCGCCGGCAAGACGAATGTGCCTGAAATGGGGGCAGGCGCTAATAGTCGAAATACAGTCTGGGGAGCGACCGGCAATCCATTTAATCCGCTTCTCAATGCCGGTGGTTCATCGGGTGGCTCGGCAGCGGCACTGGCAATCGACCTGCTGCCACTTTGCAGCGGTTCCGATACCGGCGGGTCGTTGCGTATTCCGGCGGCCAAATGCGGTGTGGTAGGTTTTCGGCCCTCGCCAGGGCTGGTGCCGAGTGAGCGAAAACTGCTGGGCTGGACGCCTATCTCGGTCGTCGGCCCAATGGGACGCGACGTGGCAGACACCGTATTGCAACTGCGTGCAAGCGCCGGCATGGATATCACCGACCCCCTGAGTTACCCGTTGGGAGAGGATCCGTTTGCGACCTTGCCGGATGTCGATCTGTCACAGCTGCGCATCGGCTATACCGAAGATTTCGGCATTTGCGAGGTTGATAACGACATCCGCCAAGTCTTTCGCAACAAAATCGCAGCCATCAGCCCTCATGTGAAAGTATGTGAGGAGATGAGTGTGGAGATGGGTGAAGCCCATCGCTGCTTCGACGTGATCCGTGCAGAGAGTTTCTTTGCCGGCTTTGAGGCCGCCTATCGCCGTGACCCGTCGTCGTTGGGACCCAACACGCGCGCCAACTATGAATTGGGCGCTGCCATGACGTTGGCGGACAGCGCTTGGGCACAAGGCGAACAAACGCGCATTTTCCGGCGCTTTCAAACGCTATTCACCAAGTTTGATCTGATCTTGTCGCCGACCACGCCCGTGTCGCCTTTTCCTTGGAGCGAACTGTATCTGAAACAGATCAATGGTGTAGCGCTGGAAAATTATTATCGCTGGCTGGCGTTGACCTACGTGGTGACGCTGGCGACCAATCCTTCGATCTCTTTGCCGTGCGGCCTGGATCACAAGCAGATGCCATTCGGACTGCAGGTGACGGGAGCCTTCCGTGCCGATCGCCAACTACTTGGGTGTGCTGCGGCGCTGGAGCATTTATTCAACAGCACCAATGAACTCCGCAGGCCACGGCCGGACTTGCCGCAGCTCCGGCGTAGCAAAGTTGATTTGAAATCCATCGTCACGCATCCGCCACAGGAAGTGCATGGGAAAACGGACATGGCTGCCGCTCCAGCGGTCTGAAGGCGCGCAAGGTTGTGCCGAGAGGATATTAATTACTATGCAAAATCACCATTCATCGTCTTCTGCTGCCGAGACATCAGTAGATTTTCTGATCGTCGGTGCCGGTATTGCCGGTGCCTCGATTGCGTACTGGCTGGCGCCGCATGGCCGTGTCATCCTGCTGGAGCGGGAATCTCAGCCCGGGTATCACAGCACCGGACGGTCTGCTGCGGCCTATATGGAAAGTTACGGCCCACCGCAGGTAAGGGCGTTAACCTGTGCCAGCCGTGCATTTTTCGACCATCCACCAGTGGGATTCTCTGAACATCCGCTGCTGACGCCACGCGGCGCAATGTTTATCGCGCGACCCGATCAACTGGCGCAACTTGATGCCCATGAAGCGCTGGTACGTTCGGTATCGGACAAGGTGCAGCGGCTGAGCGCCGATGAGGCATGCCTGCTCGTTCCGGTCTTACGTCGCGAAGAGATCGGTGGCGCCGTATATGAAGCAGATGCCTCGGACATCGACGTTCACAGTTTGCACCAAGGCTTCCTGCGCGGCGCGCGGAACTCTGGTGCATGTGTAGTCTGCGACGCCGATGTGCAGGGGCTTGCCTACACAGAAGGTCGTTGGCAGGTGTCGACATCGCAAGAAAATTTCTATGCACCGGTAGTGATCAATGCTGCCGGGGCATGGGCTGACGTCATCGGGAAAATGGCGGGTGCCTTGCCGATCGGGTTAGTGCCAAAACGCCGCTCGGCATTTACTTTCGCTGTAGACAGCGCGTACCGCAGCGATGCATGGCCAATGTTCATGAGCGTCGATGAGTCGTTCTATATCAAGCCCGACGCTGGTTTGTTACTGGGCTCTCCAGCCAATGCGGATCCGGTCGAGCCACACGACGTACAGGCGGAGGAACTGGATATTGCGATCGCCATCGACCACATCCAGGCCGCTACCACGCTTTCTATCCGCCGACCCTCGCACGTCTGGGCAGGTTTGCGCTCTTTCGTCGAGGATGGCAGTTTTGTCGGTGGGTTCGATGACCGGCTGCCAGGTTTTTTCTGGGCGGCAGGGCAAGGCGGGTACGGTATCCAGTCCGCTCCCGCCGCTGGCGAAGCCTATGCGGCATTAGCCCGGGGCTTGCCTGTACCAGCGCATATTGCAACATTCGGTGTCAAGGTTGAGGCATTGAGTTGCATTCGTCTTCGCTGAGTTGACAAAGTGGCAGGTGCTTTGCCGATACGGCAAATATCCGTTCGCAATATTGATATGGTGAGCATGCGTAGACACTTCTAGAATCCAGCGTGATGCTGGAGTGCCTCTATCGTGACAGTCGGTGCCAGGCAGATAATCACCGGATTTTCCGGGGCATGCTGGGGAAGCATGTCAAATATTTCATAGAACTGCAGACCGCTGCACGCAACGGTCTTAATGACGGTACACCTCATGTTGAAAAATATAAAAATTGGTCCGCGCTTAGGGGGCGGTTTCGCAGTCGTATTGATCTTTTCGATTCTGGTTGCTGGTATCGGTGTTTTGCGACTGAAAGCCGTGACGGAAGAGACTCGCTCCATGATGGACGAGCCGTTGCGCTCGGAGCGTCTGGTCTCCGAATGGAACACGCTGTTACTTAACGCCATTCAACGTACGACGTCGGTGGTTAAAAGCAAAGACCCTGAGTTGGACGCTTTTTTGTCAAAGGAAGCCGCCCAGTCCAGCAAGGCCTCTGCCGAGACCTTGGCGCAAGTAGAGAAACTGCTTTCGACGGACGAAGAGCGTCAGCTGTTCAAGAACATCAATGACTATCGCAAGAGGTTTCTGATCGTCAGGGACAGTATTTACAAGCTGAAGAAGGAGGGCAAGACAGATGAGATATCAGGTATTTTCGAGTCTGAATATCTTCCCGTCGCAAAAGGGACTCAAGACGCAATGCGCAAGCTACTCGACTTCGAGCGCGGCAGGATAGACACAATTGCGCAACATGTTGAAAATACGGCTGAAAACAGTCAAAAACTGATCCTCATTCTGGAAGGTGTCATTCTCCTCGCCGGCATCTTCTTCGCCATCGTGCTGACAAAGAGCATTACGCGCCCGATCGACATGGCATTGGCAATTTCCAAGCAAGTTTCTTCCGGCGACCTGACTTCGGAGGCGAAGGTTACTCGCAAGGACGAAGTCGGAGAACTCGTCATGTCGCTGCAGAGGATGAGCGAACAACTGCACGTGATTGTTTCAAACGTGCGCAATGGCGCAGACAGTATTGCCATCGCCTCGGGCGAGATTGCATCTGGAAACCTCGATCTTTCTTCCCGTACGGAAGAGCAGGCTGGTGCGCTTGAAGAAACTGCCGCATCCATCGAGCAATTGACGGCAAGCGTTGGCAAGAACGCCGAAAATTCTAGTAAGGCGCAGCAACTTGTGGCGTCTGCCGCCGAAGTTGTCGGCGAAGGCGGCGATGTCATGGCCCAATTGATTCAAACGATGAATACGATCAACGATTCTTCCCGCAAGATCGTCGACATTATCAGCGTCATCGACAGCATTGCGTTTCAGACCAATATCCTTGCACTCAATGCAGCGGTAGAAGCGGCCCGTGCGGGCGAGCAGGGTAGAGGGTTTGCTGTCGTGGCATCCGAAGTCCGCGGCCTGGCTCAGCGTTCCGCCACTGCCGCAAAGGAAATCAAGATACTCATCAATGAGTCGGTAGACAAAGTCGCCTCTGGCAGCAGGCTGGTGGAGCAGGCCGGCGCTACCATGAGCAAAGTGGTGGGAAGTGTGCAGAGCGCTAATACCCTTGTCAGGGAGATCAATTCAGCCAGCCAGCAACAAGCCGCCGGTATCAAGGAAGTCAATCAGGCGATTGTACAGATGGACGGTGTGACACAACAAAATGCAGCGCTGGTTGAAGAGGCAGCAGCAGCAGCACATTCGCTGGAAGACCAGGCTAGGAATCTTAAGCAACTTGTCACGATTTTCAAATTAAAGTGAGTAACGCGCCGACTGCAAGCACAAATGAAGGCTGATATCAGCTCAAATGTTTGCATAGAGTTGCGTAGATTGAAGAATCAATAAGATGAAGTTTAGCGAGTTTATCCGTTTCTACTATGTATACCGTCGCTGTGGGAATTCGATGTACATATCGATTCAACTGGCACGACGTCGTATCTTTGGTGGAATTGTCTAAAGTGCTGCGAGGCCCCTTATCTGCTCGGCTGCTCGGCTGCTCTACGGCGACGTGACTACCGACGAATGATATCGAATGATGCGATGTCGATTATTCTGATCCGTTACTCGATATGTTAATTGGAATTGTGTCCCTTCGATGTGAAGGCACATTCAGGTGCGACCAAATCTCAATCCGCAAACTAAACGAAAAATTATCTCAATCCCAAATATTGGTAAGCCGCTATTCAGTAGTTTCACGCGAGGTTGTTGGCTCTATCTATTTCTGAAACATCCTAACGTAACGTATCGTCGAGGAGAGGGAAATGAAAAATATGAAAGTGTCCACCAGGCTGAGCATTGGCTTTTCAGTCGTGTTGGTAGCCCTGATTGTAGTAGCAATATTTGGCATCTCTGGAATGTCGAGCCTCCGAGATAAGCTGAACGAAATTACCTACGTCAACAATGCCGAAGCAAAATTGGCGAACCAAATGGCAACAAGTGTGCAAACTCGCGCTCTTGTCGTAAGGAATTTGGCACTATTCACAGATCAGGAGCTTATTAAAAATGAGTTGGCTCGCCTGAAACCGCTTGAAAAAAAATATGCTGATTCCTATCAGGAACTAGGCAGGCTTTTTACGCAGGAGTCAGGAACCACGCAGAGAGAGCGCGAACTATTTGCCGCGCTAAAAGCTGATGAAGCAGCAGTAACCCCTCTTATTGAAAAGGCCGCAGCGCTAGGTGCGAGTAACAATGTTGAGTCGATCGCGTCGCTTCTTGTTCAAGAAATCCGCCCTAAACAAACGATTTGGCTGAATCGTCTTGCAGAACTGGTTGCCTTTGAGGATCAGCTCAATGACGAGGCAGCAGCTGAGGCTGACGTAACATATCAGCGATTGCGCAGAACAACTTTCATCGTTTCAGGGATCGCGCTTCTTTTGGGAATCCTTACTGCATTTTTAATCGTCAGAAGTATATTGAAACAATTGGGTGGCGAGCCTAGCCAGGCGCAATATATTGCAAGCGAGATTTCACAAGGTAATCTGGCTGTCGCTCTGGATTTAAATGCAGCCAGTCCTAGTAGTTTGATGGTCTCGTTGGAAAAAATGCGTAGCCAGTTAAATAGCGTAGTGATCGGTATCCAGCACTCTGCTGAGTCAATAGCAACAGCTGCCGGCGAAATCGCACAAGGAAACCTCGACTTATCCCGGCGCACAGAAGAACAGGCTGCGTCGCTGGAGGAAACCGCGTCAAGCATGGAGGAAATTACATCGGCTGTTGAGCAAAACACGAACAACGCAAAGCAAGGGAGCACACTGGCGAATGCGGCCTCTACCAATGCGTTAAAGGGTGGAAAAGTTGTGGAGGGCGTCGTGAAGACGATGTCTGATATTTCGGAAAGCTCTCGCAAAGTTACAGAGATTATTGCTTCGGTGGAGGCGATTGCTTTTCAAACCAACATTCTTGCACTCAACGCAGCCGTAGAAGCAGCGCGCGCGGGAGAAGAAGGCAGAGGCTTTGCGGTCGTTGCCAGCGAAGTTCGTACGTTGGCACAGCGCAGCGCAATTGCGGCAAAAGAAATTAAGGACCTCATCGGCGCCTCAGTTCAGCATGTTAACGCGGGGTCGCAACTTGTCTCGGACGCCGGCAAGACGATGTCAGAAGTCGTTCAGTCCGTACAAAACGTTACGGATATCATGAGTGAGATCGCGGCAGCCTCGAGCGAACAACATACCGGTATCGCCCAGATCAATATCGCCATAACTCAAATGGATGAAGTAACTCAGCAGAATGCTGCGCTAGTCGAGCAAGCAACAGCCGCAGCACAAGCAATGGCAGATCAGGCCGACCGTCTCCGCGCCTCCGTGTCTATTTTTAAAGTGGAGGAATCAGTCGGTTCCGTAACTGCACACCCTGCGGCAATAAGGAATGTCACTTCAACATCTACGCCAGTTAAAAGAATCGCTGCGTAACAGGAGAAATAGGGGAAATATCATGCGTGCCGTCCACAGCGCTGCACCGCCGATGCGATCTTCTTTAACTTGACGTCGATCCATCCCACAGTGTCTTCAAAGAGCGTTGTGGAAAGCTCCACTGAACCTGCACGTGCTTTGGTATTTGGCTCACTCCATCTCAAAAAAACCTCATGATCGATTCGCTCGAAATTCAAAAACTCAAGTTGCAACTGACGATATACAACACAGCTCTGCATGCAATCTACTCAGCGCTATCTCCAACTCAGCGCGATATCGCCCTGACCATATTTCGAACAACAACAGAAAATGCACGGGCGACTCTTCAGAAGGAGGGATCCGCTCAGGACGCCATCAATTTATATACCGAACTCTGTACTTCGACCGAAAATGGGATGCGAGGGCATAGATTTCCTTGAATGGCAGCTCGGTCGGTAATCGTTTTGTTCCTTTGCAGGCAGAATTGCTCTCTTCCAATTGATCCACTTTCCGTTGTCGGCCGAACGCGGCAACGCGATCATAAGAACGCATGCATTTGCTTGAGGCTGCGTTTTTGCTTGCGAGATTTGGTGGATTCAGTTTTCAGCGCTGTGGACAGTTTGAATGCGGGCACATCCAACGCACTGGCTGAACGCCGGTCAGCGTAGGCTGGCGCTATAGTTTCAGAGCGCAGGGTGCGTCTACGGTATTCCTGGAGATTGCCAAGTCGCTTGGAAATCGCCCTCAGCGATATCTGGTCATGCAGGTGCCGGCGCCGAATAATCCCTGCTAACGCCACGTCGATCACTCCAATAACTGGGCCCGTTTTCGATCCAGATCTACATCCGGACGTCAGCATAGGAGCGCACTAGCAGCTCGTTTCATGCTTTCGATTGATGAGTTCGAGGTAGTTTACTCAATTTACGGACAATAACTCACGCTTTTCTAGGCGGCTTGACAGGCATTGATCTGCTCATTAGTATGCATATACATTAATGCATATGCATCGATTTATTCGGCAAGTTTTTAACGCGCTTGTTGAAAGGTCGGTTCGGAAGGTAATTGAGCATGTTTAACCAATGTACTTGCACCCGTTTGCGCCGGCTTACCCGTCGCATTACGTCGATTTATGACCGGCATTTGTTGCCGGACGAGCTGACCATCAGCCAGTACTCGTTGCTGAGCCGCGTGGGCAGGCACGGTTCTATCGCCAATATTCGCCTGGCGGCGGAGATGGGCATGGATCGAAGCACCTTGAGCCGCAACATCAGGCCGCTGATGACCGCCGGGTGGATCGCCACCGTCGACATGCCACCCGACGAACACGTCGACAAGCGCTCGTTCGGCCTGACCTTGAGTACGGCAGGCAAGGCCAAGCTGGAGGCTGCACGCCATAACTGGGTGGAGGCGCAGTTGGAAATCGACGGCTTGCTGGGCGAAGACATGCATGCGGCGCTGTCCGGCATGATCGACGATGCCTATGAGCGATTGCAGGAAGCTTGATCCGGCAGTCTCCGCGAGAACGAACAAGCGATTGGCATCAAGCGAACACCGAACACCCATTGAGCACCATCATTGCCGTCAGCACGTCAGGCACTGATGGTTTTTTATTCTTCTTTTTATCCTTCTCTGATTGAGCGTCATGAATAAAGTCACGCAAGCCATCGCCACGCGCACTTCACATCGGTTCAGTTATGCCTGGGTCGTGGTCGCGGTCATCTTTCTCGTCTTGCTGACCTCGGCCGGGATCCGCGCCACGCCGTCGGTCATGATCCTGCCGCTGGAGCATGAGTTCGGCTGGAATCGTTCCACCATCTCGCTGGCGATTTCTTTCAACATCGCCTTGTACGGTCTGATCGGTCCCTTCGCAGCGGCGGCAATGCAGCGCTTCGGCATTCGTCCGGTGGTGATGGGCGCGCTGGTGCTGCTGTCGGTCGGCACCGCTCTGAGTACGCTGATGCAAATGCCGTGGCACATGGTCATGACCTGGGGCCTGCTGGTCGGCTCTGGCACCGGCGTTGCCGCCAATACGCTGGGTGCGACGATTGTCAGCCGCTGGTTTGAAATGCGCCGCGGTCTGGCGATGGGTTTGCTTACTGCCAGCGCCGCGACCGGGCAGATGGTGTTCTTGCCGCTGATGGCGTCGATGGTGGAGCATTACGGCTGGCGCTCGGTGGCGTTCCTGGTTGCCATCGTGGCTGCTGTCGCTGTGCCATTGGTCGCGCTGTTCCTGCCGGAACGTCCATCCGACGTCGGTCTGCGCCGCTATGGCCAGGCTGCTGATGCGCCTGCCGATGCAGAGGTGAAGCAGCGTAATCCGCTGACGATCGCTTTCGATTCGCTGCGCCAGGCGATGAAGGTGCGCGACTTCTGGCTGCTGTTTTTCAGCTTCTTCGTCTGCGGCATGAGCACCAACGGTTACATCGGCACGCAATTCATCGCCATGTGCAATGACTACGGCATTTCAGAAGTCGGTGGCGCCAGCATCCTGGCGGCGATGGGTATGCTCGATCTGGTCGGCACCACCTTGTCGGGATGGTTGTCGGATCGCTTCAATCCACGCGTGCTGCTGTTCTGGTATTACGGTCTGCGCGGCATCGCGCTGATCTTCCTGCCTTATGCTTTTGGTCTCGACTATTTCGGCCTGACCGTGTTCGCGATCTTCTACGGACTTGACTGGATCGCTACCGTACCGCCGACCGTGCGTCTGGCCAATGATGTGTTCGGTCGTCTGGCAGCACCTATCGTGTTCGGCTGGATCGTCGCCGGTCATCAGCTCGGCGCCGCTGCCGCCACCACGATATCGGGCTTCATGCGTGCCAACCTTGGTGATTACACGGCGTCGTCGATATTGATGGGCGTGGCCTGTCTGATCGGCGCCGTCATGGTGTTGCGCATCAAGGGTGAGCAGCACGGCAAGCCGGTGGCTGTTGCAGCGTAAAGCACCATCTACTAAAAACCGCCCGCATCCTGAAAAGGAGCGGGCGGTTTTTTATTGCCTCAAGGTGAGAGCAGTGTTTACTTCGCCAGTGCCTTGCGCAGGTTGGAAGTCGCCAGATCGATGGCGCTCTTCGCAGCTGGTGTATCGCCCAGCGCATTGAGCATCACAAAGTCATGGATGGTGCCGAGGTAGCGCACTTGTGTCACCGGTACGCCTGCCTTGGCCAGCTTGGCGGCGTAGGCTTCGCCTTCGTCGCGCAGCACATCGTTTTCATCAGTGATGACCAGTGCCGGCGGCAGATCCTTCAGCTGTTCCAGTGTCGCGTTCAGCGGTGCGATATGCGGATCCTTGCGGTTGGCGCCAGCCGGCAGGTAGGCATTCCAGAACCACTTCATTGCTTCCTTGGTCAGCCACGGACCATTGGCGAACTGGTTGTACGAACCGTTTTCAAAATTGGTGTCGGTTACCGGGTAGAACAACACCTGATACTTGATCGCCGGTCCCTTGCGTTCCTTCGCCAGCAGGCTCACGACAGCAGTCATGTTGCCACCCACGCTGTCGCCGGCAATTGCCAGGCGGCTTGCATCGACGTTGAATTCAGCAGCATGCTCGGCGACATATTTGGTCGCGGCATAGTCCTGCTCGATGGCGATCGGATAACGTGCTTCCGGCGAGCGGTCGTAGTCGACAAACACCACGGCGACTTTGGCACCGTCAACGATCTGGCGCACCAGACGATCATGGGTATTGACGTCGCCCATCACCCAGCCTGCGCCGTGGAAATACATCACCACCGGCAGTGTTTCCTTGTTGCCTTGTGGGCGCAGGATACGGATGCGTGTGCTGCCGGTCGGACCGACCGGGATCACACGGTCTTCGATATCGGCGGCTGGTTTTGCGACCTTGCCCGCCTGTGCGCCGGCCAGCAGGTTGCGGGCTTGTTCAGGAGTCAGTGTGTAGATCGGAGGACCGCCGGCTGCGGACAGCACGTCGAGGAAGCCTTGGGTTTGTGGCTCTACCGAAGCGGCAGTCGCGCTTTGCACGGTGAGGGCTGTGGAAGCGGCCAGTGCGACGGCGCTGAGGGCGAGAACTTGTTTGATCGATTTCATGATGTTTCCTTTCAGGGGGGGCGAGGTGGTTTTTAAAATCAAGCAATTAAATTGTGTGCAATGTATTTGGCGCTTCTGTATCTAAAATTCTTCAATGCGTAATGCATGCGCCTTCCTCTTCTTTGGGACCCTTTATCGTTGGCGTCCGGTTCGTTTGGTTAGTGCATGGAATGGATATTAAATTGAGTAAAATTAAATTGCAAGCAATTTAAATAAAAATACAGCACGCGGCATTTTCCGGAAAGCGATGCGAGGCAAACGATAGCGCTGCAATAAGCACAACACCCCGCCGGCATCAGCCATGCAGGCGGGGTGGCATGCCGTTCTGTGCCGTTCTCTTCCCGCAAGACGGAAAGAGAGCGCTGCATTCAGCTCAATCCCACTGCGGCGCAAAGTCAGGATTGGCGAGACGATCATTGCGATCGAGCCGGGAGATGGCATCCATCTCCGCATCTGTCAGGCGGATGTCTTTTGCCGCCAGATTGCTTTCCAGATTGGCGCGCTTGGTCGAGGAGGGGATGGTGGCAAAGCCTTGCTGCAGCGACCATGCCAGAGCGATTTGCGCCGGATTGGCCTGATGCGCCTTGGCGATTTCAACGATCACCGGGTCGGTCATCACCTTGCCATACGCCAGGGGCATATAAGCAGTCAGGTGAATACCCTGGCTGCGCGCGAAATCCACCACCTTGCGGTTTTGCAGGAAAGGGTGGATCTCGATCTGCTGGGTCGCGATTTCCTTGGCGCCGACGGCATCGATGGCCTGCTTCAGATGCGCGATGGTGAAGTTTGATACGCCGATCAGCTTCGTCAGGCCTTGCACCTTGGCTTCGGCCAGCGCTTCCATGTAGGTCGCGACGGCGATGGTGTCGTTCGGCGCGGGCCAGTGGATCAGCGTCAGGTCGACTTGATCCATCTGCAATTTGGAGAGGCTTTCCTTCAGGCTAGTGATGAGTTTGTCTTTGGACAAATTCTCGGTCCAGATCTTGGTAGTGACGAACAGCTCGTTGCGCGCCAGCTTGGCGGCAGCGATGGCTTTGCCGACCTCGGCTTCATTGCCGTAGATCTGGGCGGTGTCGATATGGCGGTAGCCGAGGTCGAGGCCGTTGGTGACCGAATCGATGACTTGTTGTTCCTTCAGGCGAAAGGTGCCGAGACCGAAAGCGGGAATGTTGTTCATGGTTTTCCTTTATGGGGTTGAAGCGCGCACGTGGGCCGGCGCAATGGCGGAGGCGGGGATATGTGATGTTCCTCAGCGCCCCTGCATGGACTGCAGTATGCGGTTAAAGCGCCGTTGCAAAAATAGGTGGAAAGGCAAAACTTTATTGCCTGGTAGGCAAAGATGTCGATGCTGAGTGCTTTGAAATCTATTTTCGAATATTTCGATAATTGATCCTTAATCTTTCCGTTTTTCTTTCGTTTCCTGTTCGCCCATACTTCGCTCCATGGTGAACGACATAGAGAAATACGGGCACCAAGGAACGACAAAATTAAGTAAACACCCTTATCGAATTAATCGACCATACCTCAGGAGAACATCATGGCAATCGCAAAAGCACAACCAGGCAAAACACTGTTGAACCCAACTAACCACACGCTGATCATGATTGACCATCAATCGCAAATGTCGTTTGCGACACATTCGATCGATATGGTCACCCTGCGCAACAACGTTGCTCTGGTCGCCAAGGCCGCCAAAGAATTCAAGGTATCGACAATTTTGACAACCGTTGCCGAGAAATCCTTCTCCGGCCCGATGTTCGACGAAATCAAATCGGTGTTCCCCAATGAAGAAGTGATCGACCGCACCAGCATGAACACTTGGGAAGACCCGCGCATCGCCGACCGCGTCAACGCCATCGGCAAGGACAAGATCGTGCTGGCCGGTCTGTGGACATCGGTATGCATCGTCGGCCCTGCGCTGTCGGCGCTGGATCAGGGTTTTGAAGTGTATGTCATCACCGACGCCAGCGGCGACGTGTCGAATGAAGCCCACCAACGTGCCGTAGAACGCATGATCCAGCTGGGTGCGCGTCCAATGACATCGCTGCAATATCTGCTCGAACTGCAACGCGACTGGGCACGTACCGAGACTTACAACGAGACTGTGGCAACCGCGATTGCCAACGGCGGCGCCTACGGTCTGGGCCTGATCTACGCAAAGACTATGTTCAATGCATCCGAAGGCCATTAATCCTTAGCCGAGCTTCAAGCGGGATCCTGACTCAATAGCGAGCAGGATCCCAACGTTGCAGAAATTCCCTGACAAAACATAACGACTACCTCCAGGAGTGAACATGAGCGCCGACCTGATTCTGCTGAACGGAAAATTCCACACCATCGACAAAGAGCAACCGCTGGCAAGTGCCGTCGCGATCAAGGACGGCAAGTTCCTCGCTGTCGGCGATGCCGAAGCCGTCATGCGCCACCGCAACGGCAAGACCCAAGTGGTCGACCTCAATGGCCGCAGCGTCGTGCCGGGTCTGAACGATTCGCACATCCACCTGATTCGCGGCGGCCTGAACTACAATCTCGAACTGCGCTGGGAAGGCGTGCCATCACTGGCAGACGCACTGCGCATGTTGCGCGAGCAAGCCCTGCGCACACCGCATCCCCAATGGGTGCGCGTGGTCGGTGGCTGGACCGAATTCCAATTTGCCGAACGCCGCATGCCGACGCTCGACGAGATCAACGCTGCAGCACCTGACACCCCGGTTTTCATCCTGCATTTGTATGACCGTGCCTTGCTCAACCGCGCCGCCTTGCGTGCCGTTGGTTACACCAAGGACACACCGAATCCACCGGGCGGCGAAATCCAGCGTGACGCCAGCGGCAATCCGACCGGCATGCTGATCGCTCGTCCGAACGCCATGATCTTGTACGCGACGCTGGCCAAAGGTCCGTCGCTGCCGCTGGACCAGCAAGTCAATTCCACACGCCAGTTCATGCGTGAACTCAATCGTCTCGGCGTCACCAGCGCCATCGACGCCGGCGGTGGTTTTCAGAACTATCCGGAAGACTACGCCATCATCGACCAGCTGGCGCGCGATCAGCAACTGACCGTCCGCATCGCCTACAACCTGTTCACGCAGAACAAGGGTAAGGAGCTGGGAGACTTCGAGCGCTGGACCGACATGATCAAGCCGGGGCAGGGCGACGATTTCTATCGCCACAACGGCGCCGGCGAAATGCTGGTGTTCTCGGCGGCCGACTTTGAAGACTTCCTCGAACCGCGTCCTGAACTGGCCGCCGGCATGGAAGACGAACTCGAAAAAGTGGTGCGCCATCTGGTGTCGAACCGCTGGCCGTTCCGCCTGCATGCGACCTACGACGAATCGATCAGCCGCATGCTTGATGTGTTCGAAAAAGTGAATCGCGACATTCCATTCAACGGCTTGCACTGGATGTTTGACCACGCCGAAACCATTTCGCCGCGCAACATTGAGCGCGTGCGCGAACTCGGCGGCGGTCTGGCGATCCAGCATCGCATGGCCTTCCAGGGCGAATATTTCGTTGATCGTTACGGTAAGGAGGCCGCCAAGGCAACACCACCAGTGGCGCGCATGCTCGACATGGGCGTACCGGTCGGCGCAGGCACCGATGCCACTCGCGTTGCCAGCTATAACCCGTGGACTGCGCTGTATTGGCTGGTATCAGGCAAGACCGTCGGCGGCATGCAACTGGCTGAGGCCGGCTTGCCGCGTGAAACGGCACTCGAACTGTGGACTGCAGGCAGTGCCTGGTTCTCCAACGAGCAAGGCAAGAAGGGCCGCATCAAGGACGGTCAACTGGCTGATCTCGTCGTGTTGTCCTCGGACTTTTTCAGCGTACCGGAAGAAGATATCAAAGCCATCGAATCGGTGATGACAGTAGTCGGCGGCAAGATCGTCTACGGTGCGGCCGAGTTCGATCCGCTGGCGCCGCCACCGATCCCGGTCTTGCCTGACTGGTCGCCGGTGAAGACCGTGCCGGGCCACTATCGTCCGGTGGCAAAGTCGTCAGCCACTCAACAAAAACAATCCGCGATGCCGCATCAATGCGCGGGCGCTTGCAACGTACACGCCCACTCGCATGATGTCGCCCGCCGCTCGTCGGTACCGGCCTCGAACTACTCAGGCTTCTGGGGCGCGCTCGGCTGCAGCTGCTTCGCTTTCTGATCTGGAGATTTTAAAAATGTCGTATTCCAAAGTGATCTGGGGACTGGTGCTCTCCTTTTTAGTCGGCTTTTGCTGCCATCTGGCGCAGATTCCCGTGCCGTCGCCGCCGGTTCTCAGCGGTGCGTTGCTGGTGTTCACGATGAGCAGTGGTTACTGGCTGGTGGATCGTTACCTGGCCTCACGCGTTGCCAAGGGCGTAGAGGTGAAAGCATGAGTGCGCTCTTTACAGGTGCCGTGCTGGGCGCCCTGATCGGTGCGGTCTGCCGCTGGTTCGGTTTGCCATCGCCGACGCCGCCGACACCAGTCGGCGCCTCTCTGGTGGTGGCAATGACGCTGGGCTATGTGGTCGCCGGGTTTGTCCTGGTTGGTCATTTCTAATTTTCAAATTCAATTTCTGATCTTTGATTTCCAACTGAGGAGAATCATCATGCAAACTTATCAAACTGCACCAACCACACAATCAGGGCAAACCGTAAAACAAACCTGGCTGCCGCGCCTGCTGTGGGCGCCGGCACAAGATCTCGGCCTGCTGTTCCTGCGCCTCTCCGGCGCCTTGCTGTTGCTGTATGTACATGGCCTGCCGAAGATCATCAACTTTGCCAACGTGCAGCATATCGACGATCCGCTGCACGTTGGCCGTGCCTTCACGCTCGGTTTTGCGATCTTTGCTGAAGTTCTATGCCCGGTGCTGATCGTGCCAGGCATCCTGACACGTCTGGCGAGTGCTGCCGTGCTGGTCTTGCTGAGCGTGTCGATGTTTTTGGTGCATTCTGACTGGAGCATCGCAGAAGGTCAGTTCGGCTGGTTGCTGATGATCGTCTTCGGCAGCATTGCACTGATGGGCGCCGGTGGTTTTTCTATCGATGCCGCACTGAGCCAAAAAGTCGAGGACTGAGATGCGCATAGTCGGCAATATTCCGCGTGCGACTTGTCAGGGTGTCGCCATGAGCTTCCTGGCAGGGTATGTGGATACGGTGGGTTTTGTTGCCCTGTTCGGACTGTTCACGGCGCACGTTACCGGTAACTTCGTGCTGATCGGCAGTGAGCTGGCGAATCCTTCGCACGGCGTGCTGATCAAGTTTCTGGCGTTTCCAGCCTTCATCGGATCGGTGATCCTGACACGCATGGCGGTGATCTGGCTGGAGCGCAGCGGCAAGCCGGCCTTGCCTTATGTGCTGACGCTGCAACTGCTGTTCTTGCTGGCGTTCATGATCTTGGGGCAGAGCATTGCACCGGTCGGCGTGGCCGATGCGAGAGCCATGACAGCCTTGCTGGCAGGCATGTTTGGCGCGGCGGCGATGGGTGTGCAGAACGCCGCAGCCCGCTTGATTTTGCCGCAATCAGCGCCAACTACGGTCATGACCGGCAACGTCACGCAATTGGTGATCGACGTCGTGGATATCGTGCGGGGTGCAGCAGATCAGAGCGTGCGCCAGCGCTGCGTCAAGTTCTTCTGGCCCATCGTCGCCTTTGGCGTGGGTGCAATCGGCGGCGCGTTCGCTTATCGCTATGCCTTATTTCTAGCCTTGCTGCTGCCTGCAGCGATTCTGGTGGCCATGATCTGGGCGGAATATCCGGGACGAAAGTCGGGAGCGGCAACGTCTTCAACCCTATAATGAGCGCCTGGGCTGAATTCGGGCATCAAAAATAGAGATCTGCAGCTCACCCTGCAGATCGACAGACAAGGGTAGCGGTGCGGCGATGACTTATTTGTATCATCTGATTGAACAGTACGGTCTGATCATCGTATTTCTGAACGTGCTGATTGAACAACTCGGCGCACCTGTCCCTGCCTATCCGACGCTGGTTATCACGGGCGCTTTGGCCTACCGTGGTCAATATCCGATTGTCTTGCTGTTGCTGGTGGCGGTGGTGGCCGCACTGATCGCCGACTATGTCTGGTATCTCGCCGGCCGGCGCTACGGTCGTCGTATCATGTCGACGCTGTGCCGTATTTCCCTCTCCCCCGATTCCTGCGTACGCCAGACTGAATCCATCTATTCGCGCTGGGGCGCGCGTTCGCTGCTGCTGGCGAAGTTCATCCCCGGTTTTGCCTCGATTGCCAGCGCGCTTGCGGGAACGGTCGGCACCTCGCGCGGCAAGTTCATTTTGTATGACGGTATCGGCGCGGCCTTGTGGGCCGGCGTGGCGATTTTCCTCGGCGCCTTGTTCAATACCGCGATTGACGATGTGCTCAATGTGTTGGCCGAGCTGGGTCAGTACGGCATGATTCTGGTGGGGATCGGCTTTGCCGTGTTCGTCGCCAGCAAGTGGTGGCAGCGCCGTCGTTTCCGCAGATCGCTGGAGATGGCGCGCATCTCCGTAGGTGAACTGGATGGCTTGCTCAAGAGCGGTGTGCGGCCGACTATCGTCGACGTACGCTCGCCGGCATCACAACAGGCTGGACGGATTCCCGGTGCGCTGACGATTTCCAATCAGGAGATCCAGACCTTTGCTTTCGATGCGCCGATGGAAGATGAAGTCATCGTCTATTGCGCCTGTCCCAATGAAGCTTCGGCTGCGCTGGTCGCCAAAGCGCTCATGCGGCGCGGTTACAAGCGCGTGCGGCCGTTGACCGGCGGTATCGACGCCTGGGTCGCTGCCGGTTATTCCGTCGAAGCCTAAGCGGCTTCCATTTCTCTTTTCGTCAATTCCTATGTTCAGAATCAGCCTCGACGCCTTGTTGATCCTTGATGCCATCGACCGGCGCGGTTCGTTTTCCGCCGCAGGTCTGGAGTTGCATCGCGTGCCGTCGACGATTTCCTACACCGTGTCGAAGCTGGAGCAAGACCTTGGCGTCCTAGTGTTCGAGCGGCAAGGGCCCAAGGTAGTGCTCACGCGTGCCGGGGAAGAGTTGCTGAAAGAAGGGCGCTATCTGCTCAAGGCGGCCGAAGATCTGGAACATCGCGTGCGCCGCGTGGCCTCGGGCTGGGAAACTGAGTTCACCATCGGCCTCGATTCACTGTATTCCGCGGCATCGCTGGAACCCGACATCGTTGCTTTCTATCAGGTCGCCGACCGCACGCGCCTGCGCATTGCGCGCGAATCGCTGGCAGGTACCTGGGAGGCATTGCTTGATCGCCGCGTCGACCTGTTGATTGCGGCACCGGGTGAAGGTCCCGCAGGCGGTGGTTATGTGGCAGAGCAAATCGGGTCGGTGAAGTTCGTCTTCGTGGTGGCGCCGCATCATCCGCTGGCCAAAATGAACAAGGTGTTGAGCAAGGCCGACCTGCATCCGTATCGCGCGATCAGCGTGGCGGATTCGGCGCGCAAGATGCCGCCGCGCACGGTTGGTTTGCTGTTCGGTCAGGACACCTTGACCGTGCCGGACATGCGCAGCAAATATGCTTTGCAGCTGGCGGGTGTAGGTTTTGGATTCTTGCCGGAGCCGTGCGTGCAAAAGTCGATTGCATCCGGCGCACTGATCGTGAAGGAAGTGGAAGAGCCGCGCGCAGAAGAAACCTTCTCGCTGGCCTGGCGTGTCGGTGAAGATGGCGCGGCCTTGAGCTGGTGGCTCAAGCGCATGCGTGAAACGGATGTCCTCAAGCGCATGCTGTCGCAGATTGCCGACGGCGGTTTGTAGACTGAACAAATGTAAAAAAAGCGCGACAGCTTGTGGCCGTCGCGCTTTTTTATTGGGGCGACAGCTTATGCCGCAACCAGAGTGCCGATGGTTTCGCGAGTTTGTGCGATGGCTTTTTCAACAGCTGCTTCGCCCATGCCCAGACCTTCGCTGTGCACGAAGGTGATGTCGGTCATGCCGATGAAGCCCAGCACGCCGCGCAGATAGGTTTCATGGAAATCCATGACCTTGGCCGGACCTTCGCTGTACACGCCGCCGCGCGAAGTGAAGACATAAACCTTCTTGCCTTGGATCAGGCCGACCGGGCCGGTTTCGGTGTACTTGAATGTCACGCCGGCACGTGCTACGTGGTCGATCCAGGTCTTCAGTGTCGAAGTGATCGAGAAGTTGTACATCGGCGCACCGATGACGATGATGTCGGCGGCGTTGACTTCAGCAATCAGTTCTTCCGAGACTTTTACCAAGGCTTGTTGCTCAGCGCTGCGCTTGTCGGCTGGCGTGAAGAACGCACCCAGCTTTTGCTCGTCCAGATGAGGAATCGGGTTGGCCGCGACATCGCGTTCGACCACGACGCTGCCTGGTTGGGATGCTTGCAACTTGGCGACGAATTCGCCGGCGACCTGACGCGAGATAGAGCCGGTGGTGCGAGCGCTGCTGTTGATGAAGAGAATGTTTGCCATGATTTTTCCTTGTGTTCGTGATTGTGAGGTTGTTGCCTGCACCGCCGCCGTAGTGGCGTAGCGGTGCAGGGAGTGTGGGTTTAGTAAGGCAGATCGAAGAGCAGGAATTCAGCCGCTTCCGCCTTCTCGAACGTGATCAGGCTCTCTGCGCTGATCTTGATCGCATCGCCGCCGGACAATTGCTTGCCATTGACGGTCAGCTGACCGCGGATCAGGTGTACATAACCCAGGCGTTTGGCGGCCAGTGTGTGCTCCAGTTTGGCGTCGCCGTTCAGGATCGAGGCAAAGATCGATGCGTCCTGATGGATCAGTACCGAGTTGTCGCGGCCATCAGACGAGGCGATCAGGCGCAACTGGCCTTGCTTTTGCTCCGGAGTGAAATTCTTCTCTTCGTAGCTTGGCGGAATGCCCTTCACGTTCGGCTGGATCCAGATCTGCAGGAAGTGCACCGGTTCTGTCTTCGAGTGGTTGAACTCGCTGTGACGCACGCCGTTGCCGGCGCTCATGCGCTGGACGTCGCCATAGTGCAGGACCGAACCTGTGCCCATGCTGTCTTTGTGTTCCAGTGCGCCGTCGAGGACATAGGAGATGATTTCCATGTCGCTGTGACCGTGCGTGCCGAAGCCCATGCCTGGTGTCACGCGGTCTTCATTGATGACTTGCAGCGGACCGAAGCCGACATGTTCCGGATCGTAGTAATGGCCGAATGAAAATGTATGGTGCGAATTCAACCAACCGTGATCGGCGACACCGCGTTCGTTGCTTTTGCGAATTTGAAGCATGTTTTTCTCCGTCGGTTAGTGCAGACAGGGCGGTTGGCGAGGTGTTTTTGATCTCGCTGAACTGCTTGTTGTTTGCAGGATTAAGTGGACAGAACGGAGTATGCGCGGGGCAAAAAGAAAAGAAAAACGGAAAGATTGGTGGGCTATCATCGAATAATTCGATGATAGTTATAAGTTATTGATAAATATGATTTTATTTTAATTTTTATAAGGCTATTTGCGATGTTTTAAAGCGATTTTCACGGCTGTTGTCGATAAAAATCGAAAATCGCGATTACCAAGTCCTGCATGCATTGTCGCGAGGATGCTGAAGAGTGTGGGGAAGGGAGTTGGCCGCTGATCGAGCCGGCCATGGCAATCAGGGAAATGCCGTGCGAATCGGTGTGCCTTCGCGCAGGGTTTTGGTCACGGGCGTCTTTTCGCAGATCTCGCCAAGGCGGGTGAGCTGTTCCGGTGTCAGGGCATTGCCGAAGGTGATGGTGCGTTCGATATTTTCGAGTCCGCAATCGTCGCGCGAGAAACGGGCATCGACGTGGATGCTGCCGAGATCCCAGCCTTTGCGATCGGCGTACATGCGCAGGGTCAGCGACGTGCAGGCGGCCAATGCGGCCAGCAACAGCTCATACGGCGCAGGGCCGGTATCGGTGCCCTTGTTGTCCAGCGGTTCGTCGGCAGTCAGCTGGTGAGTGCGCGCGCGGATTTTTTGCGCGTAGCCGGCGTCATTGTGCAGGTGTACGGTTGCCATGATGCGAGTCCTGTTTCTCTATGGGGATGCCGCGATTGTTGCATATTCCGTTTTCAGATTTTCACCGGGCGTAAAAAAAGCCTGCACGCGGGCAGGCTTTTTCCAAGAGCAAAAACCGGATTTGCTTATGCGAAATTCTTCGCTGCGAAATCCCAGTTCACGATGCCCCAGAATGCTTCTGCATACTTCGCGCGTGCATTGCGATAGTCGATGTAGTAAGCGTGTTCCCAGACGTCGATCGTCAGCAGAGCCTTGCTGTCGGTGGTCAGCGGTGTGCCGGCGCCGGTGGTGTTGACGATGTCCAGAGTGCCGTCGGCTTTCTTGACCAGCCATGTCCAGCCCGAACCGAAGTTTGCCAGGCCTTGCTTGGTGAACTCAGCCTTGAATGCGTCGAAAGTACCCCACTTGGCGTTGATGGCGTCAGCCAGTGCACCGCTTGGAGCGCCGGCGCCCTTTGGGGTCAGGCCGTTCCAGTAGAAAGTGTGGTTCCAGATTTGTGCTGCGTTGTTGAACACGCCGCCGGAGGACTTCTTGATGATGTCTTCGAGGGACAGGTTTTCGAATTCAGTACCAGGGATCAGGTTGTTCAAATTTGTCACATAGGTCTGATGATGCTTGCCATAGTGATATTCGAGCGTTTCCTTGGAGATGGTAGGTGCCAGTGCGTCGAGTTCGTAAGGCAATGCCGGTAGGGTATGCGCCATGGTGAATCCTTTCGGGTTTGTTGATTAAAACAAGGTTTTTATTCTGAGTCTGTGATTCTAAAGCGGATAGCGATTCTTTGCACTCTCCGAGCCCGCGTAAGCAGGTATCGACTGCCGGTATTTAATGTAGGAAATGCTGACATCAGCCCACATCAGCGTTGCAAAACGTGATGATTCTCAATCAGGCGTCAATCAGACTTCAATCAAGCGTCGGCTGCACACTGGCGATGCCGACTTCGGCGCTGCCTTCGGCCAATCGCAGCGTCACATTGCTGCGCGGCTGCAGATCCGATGGTGCGCGCAAGACCTTGCCTTTGCTGTCGGTGACGATCGCGTAGCCGCGCTCCAGCGTGCGCTGGGGATTGAGCAATTCAAGCTGGGCATTCTGTGCCGCCAGCAACTGGCGTCTGTGCTGGTTGAACTGGGCGACGGCGTTGCCGATGCGACGCTGGCGGTCGCCCAGCAAGAGACGTACGGCGCGCGTGTCGGGCAGGCGGTTTTGCAGACGCATCTGCAAATGTTGGAGCTGGTAGCGCGCTTTGGTGACCGGTGTGCGCGTGGCGTGTTCCAGTCTGGCTTGCAGGGCATTGAGTTTGACGCGCTCATGCGTGATGTAGGCGGTAGGACTTACCAGGCGGCGCGACATCCAGTCGACGGTCTGGCTGCGTTCGGTCAGTTGGCGTTTGAAGGCGCGTGTCAGGTCGAGCGCGTGACTGTGCAATTCTCCCAGCCACTCTGCGCGCGGCGTGGCGCACAACTCAGCGGCGGCGGTCGGCGTCGGTGCGCGCAGGTCGGCAGCGAAGTCGGCAATGGTGAAATCGGTCTCGTGGCCCACGCCCGAAATCACCGGCATCGGCGAGTCGACGATGGCGCGCGCGACAGCTTCATCATTGAAGGCCCATAAGTCCTCCATGCTGCCGCCACCGCGGCCGACCAGCAGTACATCGCATTCGTCGCGCTGTGCAGCGGTCCGGATGGCGCGTGCAATTTTGGCGCCGGCGCCTTCACCTTGCACCGGTGTGGGGTACAGAATCACGCGCACATGCGGGGCACGGCGGCGCAGTGCGGTCAGGATGTCGTGAAGCGCTGCCGCCTGCGGGCTGGTGACGATGCCGATGCAGCGCGGGAAGGTCGGTAGAGGGCGCTTGCGGTCGGGGTCGAAGAGGCCTTCGTGCTCCAGTTTTTCTTTCAGTCGCAGGAAGGCTTCGTAAAGATTGCCGACACCGGCGCGGCGGATTGCTTCGACATTGAGCTGGTAGTCGCCGCGCGGCGCGTAGAGTGTGACCAGTGTGCGCACTTCGACCTTGTCGCCTTCGCGCGGCGAAAAACCGGCGTGCTGGGCGCGACCCTTGAACATCACGGCGCGCACCTGGGCGGCATCATCTTTCAGCGTGAAATACCAATGTCCCGATGCAGCGCGGGTAAAATTGGATATTTCGCCGGATACCCAGACCAGCGGGAACGTCCGTTCCAGCACGCGCGCGACCGCCTGATTGAGCGCCGAGACGGCGAGCACCGGCGGACCGGAAGGCGGAGTAGAGGGTGAGGAGCTGGAAAAATCGTCAAAAGTCATGGTGCCGGCGTGGAATCGGGTAGTCTTGCGGTCGTGTTGCAGATGCTGTGCATCGTTTCTGCTCAGTTTTAAAAAACGCTTTGAAATCAAGGGGCTTAACGTCTTGCCACGTGCTTGTTCACAAAGTTATGCACAGAAAATGTGGGTAAAGTGCACAGGCTTGCAAAGCGCGATTCTAAAGCTGTTTGCGCGCGGTGTCCGGCAAAATGCATCTTGACCTTGCCGGGCCGGGGGCAACGCGTTACATTCTGCACCGGAAAATTAATCCGTATATATTCAGTTCGTTCAGTTCGTTCAGTTCTTTAAGTTATCAAAGGAGTCTCTCTTGTTCGCAATCATCCAAGCCGCAGGCTGGCCGATCTGGCCGTTATTGATCGCCTCCGTCATCGGCCTTGCGCTGGTCATCGAAAGACTCTTGTATCTGCGCCGCTCGCGCATCCTGCCTGAAGATCTGTTGCCGGAAGTGGTACGCGTCTATGAGTCCGGCCGTGTCAACGAAGATGTGATCGACAAGCTGGAACAAAATTCACCGCTGGGCCAGGTGCTCGCCGCCGGCTTGCGCAATGTTGACGCGCCGCGCGAAGTCATGAAGGAAGCCATCGAAGAAGCCGGTCAGGCCGCCGCACACCGTCTGGAACGTTATCTGACCACGCTGGGTACGATTGCCTCGCTGGCGCCGCTGATGGGTTTGTTCGGCACGGTCATCGGCATGATCGAAATTTTCGCCTCGCAAAACGCCGCCGGCACCAATCCTGCACAGCTGGCGCACGGGATTTCGATTGCCTTGTACAACACCGGTTTCGGTCTGGCGATCGCGATGCCCGCCCTCGTGTTCTATCGCCATTTCCGCGCGTCCGTTGACGGCTTCGTGGTCGACATGGAGCAGCAAGCGGTCAAGTTCGTCGACGTTGTACACGGCGCCCGCCAGTAAAGAGGAACCGCCATGAATTTTCGCAAAGGCCGCGGACGGGAAGATCTGGAAATCAACCTGATCCCCTTCATCGACGTCTTGCTAGTGATCGTGATCTTCCTGATGGTGACGACGACCTACAGCAAGTTCACCGCCTTGCAGATTACGCTGCCGACCGCCGACGCTGAGAAGGCGCTGGAGCAGCCGTTTGAACTGAATGTTGCCGTCGACGCGCAAGGGCATTACGCCATCAATAACGTGCAGATTGCGGCGCGCGATGTGAGCGGCATCGCCAAGGAATTGCAAAGTGCAGTCCAGGCTAACGAGGCCAGTGTTGCTGCCGGCACCGGCACGGCCAAGGCAGATCCGGTGGTCATCATCAATGCCGACGCGCTGGCCGCACATCAGACCGTGATCAATGTGCTGGAAGCGGCGCGCACGGCTGGTTTTTCGCGCGTGACGTTTGCTGCACAAAGCAGCAGCGGCAAGTAATTGCGGACGCTGTTTTCGTTTCTCTGACCAGGCCTACTTTTGTCCGATCACGCTTCCTTTGAATCCGCATTGACGCGCGCCTGGATGCAGCGCGGCTGGCTGGCGTGCCTGCTGTGGCCATTGTCGCTGCTGTTCGGGCTGATTGCGCTGGTGCGGCGCACTTTGTACCGTATCGGCTTAAAAAAAGCGGCGCGTCTGCCGGTACCTGTGATTGTGGTCGGCAACATCTTTGTCGGCGGCACCGGCAAGACGCCACTGACGATCTGGCTGGTGCAAGCCTTGCGCCAGGCAGGCTATACGCCGGGTGTGATCTCGCGCGGCTACGGCTCGAAAGTGGCCGAAGTGCGCGAAGTAACTTCTGCCTCGCAGGCACAGGACGTCGGTGACGAACCGCTGTTGATTGCAGAACGCACCACTTGCCCGGTCATGGTCGGACGCGCACGCGTGGCCGTCGGTCAGGCTTTGCTGGCCGCGCATCCTGAAGTTGATGTGATTGTTTCGGACGATGGTATGCAGCATTACGCCATGGCGCGCGATGTCGAGATCGTTTTGTCGGATGCGCGCGGCAACGGTAATGGCTGGTTGTTGCCGGCAGGCCCGTTGCGTGAGCCTGTTTCGCGTCGTCGCGATTTCACGGTGTGCAATGTCGGTAGTGACGCTAGCGCTACTGCGCCCGCAGGCGCTGTTTCCATGCAGCTGGTAACTGACCAGGTTGAGCTGTTGAAGGATCGTGCCTGCAAACAGCCGCTGGAGGCACTGAGCCGGGCTGAGGGCATCGCGGCGGTCGCCGGTATCGGCAATCCATCGCGTTTTTTTGCAACACTGACCCGAGCCGGCCTGAACTTTGAAGCGGTGGCATTGCCAGATCACTATGATTTTGTGCAAAACCCTTTTGCCGGCCTGTCGGCCGCGGTGATCCTGATCACCGAGAAGGATGCAGTAAAATGCAGGGCAATTGAGGCCATCAAAAACGACCCGCGTATCTGGGTCGTGCCCGTGACGGCGCGCATAGACGGCGCGCTGGCTGAACATATAGTGGAGAAACTCCGTGAACGCCCGACTGCTTGATATTCTCGTTTGCCCGATTTGCAAGGGACCGCTCGAGTTCGACAAAAAAGCCCAGGAACTGATTTGCAACGGCGACAAGCTGGCTTATCCGATTCGCGACGGCATTCCCATCATGTGGGCTGACGAAGCGCGCGATCTCGGTGCTGCGCCTGCGACACCTGCTGCTCCGGTTGCTCCAGCTGCCGAATAAACTGCCTTAGTCCTGTTTCTGTCTTGTTGACCGTCTGATTGCACCCGCCATGTCCTTTACCGTCATCATTCCCGCGCGCCTTGCTTCCACCCGTTTGCCGAACAAGCCTCTGGCCGATCTCGGCGGCAAGCCGATGATCGTGCGCGTGGCGGAGCGGGCCGCTTTGTCGGGAGCCGCGCGTATCGTGGTGGCAACCGATCATCGCGATATCTACGCCGCTTGCGAGCAGCACGGCATCGACGTCGCCATGACGCGTGCCGATCATCCGTCCGGCACCGATCGCATTGCTGAAGTAGCGGCCGCGCTGGATCTGGCCGACGACGCGGTGGTCGTGAACGTGCAGGGCGACGAGCCGCTGATCGATCCGGGGCTGATCGCGGCGACAGCCGGTCATATCAAATCGGATGTGCCGATGGCGACCGCCGCGCACAGCATCGAGCTGCTGCCGGAGATGTTCAACCCGAACGTCGTCAAGGTGGTGCTGAACAAGGAAGGCCGGGCCATGTATTTTTCGCGCGCGGCGATTCCATGGCATCGCGACGGTTTCGCGCAGTCCAAAGAAAGTCTGTCCGAGTTGCACAGCCACGAGTTCGCACCCTTGCGGCACATCGGCATGTACGCCTACACCAACAAATTTCTGCAGATCTACCCGACGCTGACGGCCTCGCCGCTTGAACGCATCGAAGCGCTTGAACAATTGCGCGTGCTCTGGCACGGCTATTCGATTGCCGTGCATGTGACGTCGCTGTTGCCGGAAGCCGGTGTCGATACGCCGGAAGACCTGGAGCGCGTGCGCAAGCATTTCGAAGCGCCGCCGGACAGCCCGCTGGTCGCGGCAATTTCTGCACTGTAATTTTTGTCCCTGATCGGTTGATGGGGGCGATATGCGTTCGGCATAATAATGAGACGACTCGTATCGTCTTTGATATCCATGAGTGTTCGCTTTGTAAGTCTGCTGTCATTCTCACCATTGATAATTCAGTGAACCGGGTTGCCTAAAAAATAGGCGTTTGTCATGATCTGGTAAGATTTTGTGGTAAGTTTCGTACAGAGCAGAGATACACGGCGTCAACAGAGACAATCGCCTTCGATGGCAGTAATTGGATAGGTTGTTACGTTCAGTGGCCATCGCAACAGAATTCAAAACTTCAATTTAGGAAAAAATATGCGCCTCATCCTTCTAGGAGCGCCTGGTGCCGGTAAAGGTACGCAAGCCACTTTTATCAAGGAAAAATACAATATTCCTCAGATTTCGACCGGAGACATGCTGCGCGCCGCCGTTGCTGCCGGCACGGAACTGGGCATTGCCGCAAAGAAGGTCATGGACGCAGGTGGTCTGGTGTCCGACGACATCATCATCGGCTTGGTTAAGGATCGCCTGAAGCAGGCTGATTGCGCCAACGGGTACCTGTTCGACGGTTTCCCGCGCACAGTTCCGCAAGCCGACGCCATGAAGGATGCCGGCGTCAAGATCGACTACGTGCTGGAAATCGACGTTCCCGACAGCGCCATTGTCGAGCGCATGAGCGGTCGTCGCGTGCATCAGCCTTCGGGCCGCACTTACCACGTCAAGTTCAATCCGCCGAAGGTCGAAGGCAAGGACGACGTCACCGGCGAAGCGCTGATCCAGCGTGACGACGACAAGGAAGAAACCGTCAAGAAGCGTCTGTCGGTGTATCACGAACAGACCGAAGTGCTGGTTGGCTATTACGGTAAATGGGCCGAGTCGGGTCAACCGGGTGCGCCGCAATATCGCAAGATCGCCGGCGTCGGACCGGTGGAGCAAATCAGAGAGAGTGCATTTAACGCACTGTCGGCATAAAATGAAGCGGACCATGTGTCCGCTTTTTTTACGCCTGTGACCAGGCTGGAGTGGCGACAGTGGCATCAGCAGTAACATCAGTAACGTCAGCGGGAGAGCAGGCCAAAGTAGCGAAGGGGTAGAAGCCCGGCATCACATATAAGATCCATAAAGATCCATAAAAAAAGGGCGACGTAAAGTTTTGCAGTGCGCAGTGTCTGTACAGAACCGGTCAAAGAGAGCGGCGGTGCAGAAGGTCGTGATTGTTTACTTTGTCGTGATAACAAGGAGGAGACATGATGGCAGGAGCCTTATGGTTTGCCGTAGCATGCGGCGTCGTCGCAGTGATCTATGGCCTCATTTCCCGTAGTTGGATTCTCAAACAAGACCCCGGCAACCAGCGCATGCAGGATATCGCGACCGCGATCCAGCAAGGTGCCGCGGCTTACCTGGCGCGTCAATATCGCACCATTGCGCTGGTCGGCGTGGTGCTCTTCATCGTCATCGCATTGATTCCCGGCCTCGGCTGGATTACGGCGCTCGGCTTTCTGATCGGTGCCGTGTTGTCGGGCGCGTGCGGTTTCATCGGCATGAATGTCTCGGTGCGTGCCAATGTGCGTACTGCGCAGGCGGCGACCAAAGGCATGAACGAGGCGCTCAACGTGGCGTTTCGCGGCGGTGCAATTACCGGCATGCTGGTGGTCGGGCTGGGCCTGCTGGGCGTGGTGCTGTTTTTCTGGTGGCTGTTTTTGCGCGGCGTCGGCAACGCGCCGTCGTTGCATGACGCCATTCAACCCTTGATTGGCCTGGCGTTCGGCGCTTCGCTGATTTCCATCTTTGCGCGCCTGGGTGGCGGCATCTTCACCAAAGGTGCGGACGTTGGTGCCGATCTGGTAGGCAAGGTCGAGGCAGGGATTCCCGAAGACGATCCACGCAATCCGGCGGTGATTGCCGATAACGTTGGTGACAACGTCGGCGACTGCGCGGGTATGGCCGCGGACTTGTTCGAGACCTATGTCGTCACGCTGATTGCGACCATGTTGCTCGGCAGCCTGCTGCTCAAAGGCGCAGAAGTGCTGGCAGTGGTGTATCCGCTGCTCTTGGGCGGCGTCTCCATTCTGGCGTCGATCATCGGTTGCATGATGGTCAAGGTGGCACCTGGCAAAAAGATCATGTCGGCTCTTTACACCGGTTTGTGGTGGGCGGCGGGATTGAGTCTGGTCGGCTTTGCCATCGTCACCTGGACGGTGATGCCACCGGAACTGCGAGTGGCGATGATGGGCTCGGCGGTGATCGGCATCGTGTTGACCGGCCTGATGGTCTACATCACGGAGTACTACACCGGCACAGATTTCAAACCGGTTCAGCATATCGCGGAGGCCTCCACGACCGGCCATGGCACTAACATCATCGCCGGTCTCGGCGTGTCGATGAAGTCGACCGCTTATCCCGTGCTGGCGGTGTGCGCAGCGATCCTTGCATCGTATTGGCTGGCCGGTTTGTACGGCATTGCCATTGCGGCGACGTCGATGCTGTCGATGGCCGGCATCATCGTGGCGCTGGATGCTTACGGGCCGATTACCGATAACGCAGGCGGTATCGCCGAGATGTCAGGCATGCCGGAGTCGGTCCGCGCCATTACTGATCCGCTGGATGCTGTAGGCAATACCACCAAGGCGGTGACGAAGGGTTATGCCATCGGCTCGGCCGGTCTGGCGGCGCTGGTGCTGTTTGCCGATTACACGCATGCGCTCGATTCGGTAGGCAAGAGCACATCCTTCGATTTGTCCAATCCGATGGTGATCGTCGGCTTGTTCATCGGTGGTTTGATTCCCTACCTGTTCGGCGCCATGGCGATGGAAGCGGTGGGGCGCGCGGCGGGTGCGGTGGTGATCGAAGTGCGCCGTCAGTTCAGCGAAATCAAAGGCATCATGGATGGCAGCGGCAAGCCTGAGTACGACAAGGCCGTCGACATGCTGACCTCGTCGGCGATCAGGGAAATGATCGTGCCGTCTCTGTTGCCGGTGGTCGTGCCGATCATCGTCGGCTTGCTTCTCGGGCCCGCGGCATTGGGTGGATTGCTGATGGGAACCATCGTCACCGGTTTGTTCGTCGCTATCTCGATGACGACCGGCGGCGGTGCCTGGGACAACGCCAAGAAGTACATCGAAGACGGCCACCACGGTGGCAAGGGTTCCGATGCACACAAGGCGGCCGTGACCGGTGATACGGTGGGCGATCCTTACAAGGATACGGCCGGTCCCGCAGTCAATCCGCTGATCAAGATCATCAACATCGTGGCCCTGCTGCTGGTGCCTTTGCTGCCGGCACCGGCTTTGACTGCTGCGTCAGCCGTCGTGCCTGCAGCGGTAACTGAGACAACAGCTGTTGTTGTGACCGTCCCCGTGGGAAAATAGCTTTTCCCATCCCACAAGGATGATCAAAAAAACGACCGGCATGGGCATCCCATGCCGGTCTTTATATTGGAGAGAAGAGACATGCAGATTGCTGGACAAGTGTTTGTAGTAACAGGCGCGGCATCGGGATTGGGCGCGGCAACCGCGCGCATGCTGGCGGAAAACGGCGGCAAGGTGGTGCTGGCAGATTTGCAGGAGGAGGCCGGTGAGAAGCTGGCAACCGAGCTGAAAGGCAAATTTGTGCGCTGCGATGTCACGACCGAAGAAGACGGTCTGAAGGCTATCGAAGCGGCCAAACAGCTGGGCAGTCTGCGCGGCCTGATCAATTGCGCCGGCATCGCGCCCGGCGCCAAGCTGATCGGTAAGGACGGCCCGCATACCATGGCCTTGTTCCAGAAAACGCTGAACATCAATCTGGTCGGCACCTTCAACATGGCGCGTCTGGCTGCGGACGCCATGAGCAAGCAAGATCCGTTGGAGCAGGGCGAGCGTGGCGTGATCATTAATACCGCCTCGGTGGCCGCATTTGACGGTCAGATCGGGCAGACGGCATATTCTGCATCCAAGGCGGCGATCGTCGGCATGACGCTGCCGATGGCGCGCGATCTGGCGCGCAGTGGCATCCGTGTGATGACGATTGCGCCGGGGATTTTCGAGACACCGATGATGATGTCCATGCCGCAAGAGGTACTGGATTCACTCGGTGGCGCGGTGCCTTTTCCGCCGCGTCTGGGCAAGGCAACGGAATATGCCCACCTGGCCAAGACCATCATTGAAAACCTCATGCTCAACGGCGAAACCATCCGTCTCGACGGTGCCATTCGCATGCCGCCAAAATAGAACGGTTACGTAATTTTTCTTTGCGTATTTTTGGCAACATCTCACATTTTTGCTGGCCAAATATCGCCTAAAGCGCGTGCGCCCTGATAAGCTGTTGGCATGGAGTCAACAGATAAAAAAACAGGATTGATCCTGACTGGCGGAGGCGCACGCGCGGCTTATCAAGTTGGCGTGTTGAACGCTTTATCCATGATTTTGATGGAAGCCGGCTGGCCGGCCCATCGGAATCCTTTCCAGATCATCTGCGGTACCTCGGCCGGTGCAATCAATGCGACTGCGCTGGCCTGCCGCGCTGATGACTTCGGCGAGGGCGTGCGTGAGCTGATGAGCGTCTGGTCTAACTTCCGGGTCGAACAGGTCTATCGCTCTGACTCGCTCGGCGTGATTCGCTCCGGCGCGCGTTGGCTGTCGCTGTTTTCCTTTGGCTGGATGCTGCGCAAGTGGCGCGCCAATCCGCCTAATTCTCTGCTGGACAATACTCCGCTGGTCACCATGCTGCATCGCCTGCTGGATCTGCCGAGGCTGGATGATGCATTGGCCAACGGCACCTTGCATGCGCTGGCGGTGACAGCCTCGTCCTATACCGGTGGCCAGCATCTGACCTTTTATCAATCGATGCAGGAAATCGAACCGTGGCGGCGCACGCAGCGCGGCGCTATTCGGGACCAGATCGGCGTCGAGCATTTGCTGGCGTCGTCGGCAATTCCGTTCATCTTTCCAGCGATTCCGATTTTTTACGAAGGCCGTCGCGAATATTTCGGTGATGGTTCGATGCGCCAGATTGCGCCGATTTCGCCCGCGATTCACTTGGGTTCGAGCAAGATTCTGGTAATCGGCGCCGGTCGCATGGGCGAGCGCTCCGAAGCGCCGACCGAGCTGGCGCAATACCCGAGTCTGGCGCAGGTGGCCGGTCACGCCTTGTCGAGCATTTTCCTTGACGGGCTGGCGGCCGACATCGAGCGCACCAACCGCGTCAATCAGACTTTATCCATGCTCACCGCCGAGCAGCGCGCCAAGATGCCATTGCGGCCGATCGAAGTGCTGGTGATTTCCCCCTCCGAGCGCATTGACGAGATCGCCAGCCGGCACGTCAACAGCCTGCCGCGCCCCGTACGCGTGATGCTCGGTGGCATCGGCGCTACTGAAGTACGCGGTGCGGCGCTGGCATCCTATCTCTTGTTCGAGCAGAGCTTTACGCGCGAGCTGATCGCCCTCGGCGAACGCGATACCTACGCCATGCGCGATCAGGTTCTTGCATTTTTTGAACCAGATCTGGCCTTGGCGCTCCAAGCCTGAGCGTCACGCACCTACCTTGCAGAACGCAGATACGGGTTGCTTGGTTTGAAGCAAAACGTTACTCTAGACGATGGTATTGCAAAAAATTGATACTTCTGCAACATAAAATAATGCGAGCCTGCTCTTGAAGACAACCTTTCTGAAACAGTGGTGTGTATTTCTCGCAGCACTGTTGTTATCGTTCTCCGTATTCGCCAAAGGCTCGCCCGATAGTGGCGTCGGCAACGTCGCCGCAGGCACGTTACCGCCGGAAGCGCAGCAGACTTTGGCTCTGATCAAGCAGGGCGGTCCGTATCCGTATGCCAAGGACGGCGTCGTGTTTGGCAATTACGAAGGGGTTTTACCCAGGCAGAAGCGCGGGTATTATCACGAATTCACCGTGAAAACGCCGAAAGCACGTAATCGCGGCGCGCGTCGGATCATCTCCGGCGGCAATCCGCAAACGTCGGGTGAGTACTATTACACCAAGGATCACTATCAGACATTCCAGCGCATCAGGGAATGAACAAACAGATTCTGGTTGCAGCATCCATTGCAAAATCTGAGGGAGAAATGAGTTTATTTAAAACGGTGCCGCCAAATGTTGTGCAGTCCATCCGCGCCTTTCGCGTCGGCGACTTGCAGGAAGAGGCTGCTCGTCTTGGCCAGCACTTTTTGTACGCCTATTGCGCCGAGGCAATGACGAAGCAGCAGGTTCTGGCGATCATTGCGGGTGCTTTTCATTTCCCCCGCCATTTCGGCAAGAATTTTGATGCGCTCGGCGACTGCCTGACCGATTTGACGCATAAGGCCGGCCCTCAACCTGGATTTATTGTTGTTATCGAGCAATTGCCGAATACACAAAAATTCGACAAGGAAGCGCGCGAAACCTTGTTGGACGTGTTCCGCGATGCGGCGGATTTCTGGGCCGACAAGAAAGTTGCTTTCCGCGTTTTTTACTCATTTCAGTAACATTTACCCGCCCGTAGTTGCGTTTTTGCCGATTTTTCGTCAATTTGACCACGGGCAGCGGTTACAATGCCGACCATGAGAAGCATTGTTATCCTGATTTCCGGACGCGGCAGTAATATGGAAGCCATCGTCCGGGCCGCAGAGGCTGAACACTGGCCCGTTTCCATCGCAGCAGTCATCAGTAACCGGTCTGATTCGGCCGGTCTTGATTTCGCCCGGCAGCATGGTATTGCGACCGCAGTCGTCGCTAACAAGGACTACCCCACACGCGAGCTGTTCGACACCGCCTTACGCGCCGTCATTGATGGGTTTGCGCCCGATCTGGTGGTACTGGCCGGTTTCATGCGTATCCTGACAACGCCTTTTGTCGAACACTACGCCGGACGGATGCTGAATATTCATCCGTCGCTGCTGCCATCCTTTCCCGGGCTGGCAACGCACCGGCAAGCGTTGGCGGTGGGCGTCAAGCTGCATGGCGCGACAGTGCATTTCGTCACTCCCGATCTGGATCACGGACCTATCGTGGTACAAGCGGCAGTGCCGGTGTTGAGCACCGACAGCGAAGAAGTGCTGGCTGAGCGCGTGCTGCAACAGGAACATCTAATTTACCCGCGCGCTGTGCGCTGGTTCGTCGAAGGCAAGCTCCGCCTGGACAACGGTCGTGTTCACATCGACCCGTCCGCCGAGCAAGTCTGAATATCACTTTGAAGGAAGCAGTATGAGATTGCCACCCGCAATCGTTCCCCACACGGAAGAAGTCTTGCGTGAAATTTTGCGTTTTACCGGCCCGGCCGATGTGACGCTGTCGCGCTATTTCCGCGAGAATCCCAAGCTGGGCGGCCGTGAACGCGGCGTCATCGCCGAATCGGTCTATGGCTTGTTGCGCAACAAGTCGGTCTACACCAATTTTGCGGAATCCGGCGTCGGTCCAATGATGCGCCGTATGGCATTGCTGGGCCTGACGGATACCGTCAGCATCGAATCGATCGCCGGCTTGTCGACGGAAGAAGTCGAATGGCTCACGCGCACCGCGCAAATCGACCGTAACAAATTGCCGCTGGCGATGCGTTCTAATTTGCCCGCCTGGTTGCTGGAAAAACTGATCGCGCGTGACGGCGAAGCTGCCACCATGGAACTGGCCGAAGCCATGAACCAACCGGCGCCACTGGATTTGCGCGTCAACGTCATCAAGTCGAATCGTGAAGCCGTTGCCGCAGAGTTGGCCGCCGCGCCGATTCTGTGCGAACCGACACCATACTCGCCGCTGGGTTTGCGCGTGATCAAGAAGCCGGCCTTGCAAAATCTGCCCCTGTTCAAGGATGGTGCCATCGAAGTGCAGGACGAAGGAAGCCAGTTGCTGGCTCAGGTCGTCGGCGCCAAACGTGGCGAAATGATCGTCGACTTTTGTGCCGGTGCCGGTGGCAAGACGCTGGCATTGGGCGCAGCCATGCGCAATACAGGTCGTTTATATGCATTCGACGTTTCAGAGAAGCGCTTGATCAAACTCAAGCCGCGTCTGGCGCGCAGCGGTTTGTCGAACGTGCATCCGGTCATGATCGCGCATGAGAACGACGCCAAGGTCAAGCGCCTGGCAGGCAAGATCGACCGTGTACTGGTCGATGCGCCTTGCAGCGGTTTGGGCACCTTGCGCCGCAATCCCGACATGAAATGGCGTCAGACGGTGGAAACCATCGCAGAGATGCACGCCAAGCAGGTCAATATTCTGACCAGCGCAGCCCGTCTGTTGAAGGCTGGCGGTCGCCTGGTCTATGGCACCTGCAGTTTCCTCAATGAAGAAAACGAAGATGTCGTCGTTGAATTCTTGCAAAACAATGCCGACTTCACGCTGGTGCCGATGAGCGTCGTGCTGGAAGAGCAAAAGATTGCACTGGAAATGGGTGACTACCTGAAGCTGCTGCCGAACCTGCATCAGACGGATGGTTTCTTCGCTGCCGTATTGGAACGCAAGAAATAATGCGGGCAGGCATCTGGCCGGCGCGCCGGGCTATCTGGCTGTCGCTGGCGCTGCTATCCGTCAGCGCAGCGACGCAGGCTTTTGACTCCGGCGGCGCCAACGGTACACAGCCGATGGCGGCGCAGGGAACCCTGCAGGTCGCTTTCACACCCGGCGACGACATCGAAGGCCTGATTACGGAAACGCTCGACAAGGCGCGCAAGCAGGTTCTGATGCAAGCCTATATTCTGACGAGCAAACCGCTGACCAACGCCTTGATCGCTGCGCACAAACGCGGCGTCGATGTGCGTGTGCTGGTCGATGCCGACCAGCTCAACAAGTCCGGGCGCGAGCGTATTGCCGATATGCAGAAAGCTGGCATCAAGGTCTTGCAAGAAACAAAATACAAGAGCGCCCACAATAAAGTTATCGTCATCGACGCCGGCAATGCTGACGCGACGGTGATTACCGGTAGCTACAATTTCACCTGGACTGCGCAAAACAAGAACGCGGAAAATATCCTGGTTGCACGCAAAAATCCGCCGCTCGCTGCCAAATACGCCGCCAACTGGATGCGCCATTTCCAGGAAGCCGAGGCGTATCAATAAGATTGACTACAGATTGACTGCATAGCGCGTCTGCTTCTCTACAAGGACCATGTCAACTTTGCTCTCCGATTTCTACGAATACCTGTTTGGCGATCTGGCCCCGTTGGAGCTGATGCGCCAGGCCGTCGTCATTCTCATGTGCGTACTGGTTGGGCTGGGCTTGTCACGCTGGCTGCGCAAGCTGTTTATACTTTCCTCCAGCGAAGACAGCGTCGTTAATATCGGCGTGAAAAGCTTCGTGCGGGTGTTATCGCCGCTGTTGATTTTGATCCTGCTGGTCGTGGCGCGGCTAGTGCTCATGCGCCTGAAGCTGCCGGTGACGCTGTGGCAAGTCATGTTGCCGCTGATGATTTCGCAGGTGGCGATGCGCTTCGTGTTCTATGTGCTGCGCCGGATCTTCATCAAGGACGTCACCGCAGGCGCTTTCCTTCAGCTATTTGAAAAAATCTTCGCGATTCTGGTCTGGATCTGCGTAGTGCTCTACATCACCGGGCTGTGGCCTGATCTGGTTGATTACCTCGATACCACCATGCTGCCGCTGGGTCGTCACAAGACGTCGATGTTGACCATCCTGCAGGCGACGGCATCGGTATTGGTGACATTGATCATCGCCATGTGGGCAGGCGCCATGCTGGAAGACCGCCTCATGAAGCTCAATACCATGCATTCGTCGCTGCGAACCGTGGTGGCGCGGCTGGTGCGTGCGATCTTGATTCTGGTGGCGATTCTGGTCAGCCTCTCGCTGGTCGGCATCGATCTGACGGTGTTGTCCGTGTTCGGCGGCGCTTTGGGCGTCGGCCTCGGTCTGGGTTTGCAAAAGATTGCCAGCAGCTACGTATCGGGATTTGTGATCTTGTTGGAGCGCAGTCTGGCTATCGGCGACATGGTCAACGTCGATCGCTATTTCGGAAAAGTCACGCAGATCAATACGCGCTACACTATTCTGGAAGGTCTGGACGGCATCGAATCGGTGTTGCCGAATGAGATGTTCATGTCCAGCCCGGTGCAGAATTATTCGCTGAATCGAAAAATTATACGTTTGGCAACACAAGTTACCATTTTGTATCAGGACGATATCGAAACGGTATTGTCTATGCTGGAGCAGGCCACAATTAACGTGGAGCGGGTGTCAGACCAGATTCTGCCGCAAGCCCTCCTGATCAAGATCGGGGAAGACGGTTTGCAGCTGGAAATAGGTTTTTGGATCACCGACCCTGAAAACGGTCGTCTGAATGTGCTCTCGGACGTTAACAGAGCAATCTGGCGGGTGTTTAAAACCCAGGGAATCCAGGTGGCGCATCCAAAACGCGACATTCGCGTGATGGATCAGCGCAGTTTTGAACAAAGTGTTGTCGGTCAGGCATCTTCCATGCACAAGGATGCATAATCAGCGTACAATGCCGGAAAATACAAGAATATAAGTGGTAGATGGTTGCAGCCTAAGTTTGCAACTCTTGTTTGCAACGAGGTTCTAACCTTGTCGCCCTTATCGGCTGGCGACTCAGCTTGGCAAGTTCAATTGCCGTGACGTATTTCTTTTGGAGTGGTAATGACAGTAGATTCGATCCTGGACTTTCTTTCGAACGGCTTGCTGCACGCAACCGGTTGGCAGATTTTCTTTTACACCCTGATCATGACGCACATCACGATCGCCGGTGTGACCATTTACCTGCATCGCTGCCAGGCGCACCGTGCGTTGGATTTGCACGCCATTCCAAGCCACTTTTTCCGTCTCTGGTTGTGGATGACCACAGGCATGGTCACCAAGGAATGGGCTGCGATTCACCGCAAGCACCATGCCAAGTGCGAAACTGAAGAAGATCCGCATAGCCCGCAAGTACGCGGCATCAAAAAGGTGCTGCTGGAAGGCGCCGAACTGTATCGCGCTGAATCCCGCAACGCCGAAACCATGGAAAAGTATGGCCATGGCACACCGGACGACTGGATCGAGCACAATATTTATAGCAAATTCGGCTGGCAAGGTGTCGGCCTGATGCTGATCATCAACGTCATGCTGTTCGGCGTTATCGGCCTGACCGTTTGGGCTGTGCAGATGCTGTGGATCCCTATCACCGCCGCCGGCATCATCAACGGTATCGGCCACTTCTGGGGCTACCGCAACTACGATTGCAACGATGCTGCGACCAATGTGTTCCCATGGGGAATCATCATCGGCGGCGAAGAACTGCACAACAATCACCACACCTTCGGCACATCGGCCAAGCTGTCGTCCAAGTGGTATGAGTTCGACATCGGCTGGATGTACATCCGCATTCTGGAGATGATGGGTCTGGCCAAGGTCAAGAAGGTTGCACCGGCACCGAAGTTTGATCGTCAGAAGCTGGTCGCCGACTTCGACACGCTGCAATCCGTGATCGCCAATCGCTACGATGTCATGTCCAAGTACGCCAAGTCGCTCAAGCGCGCCTGGGCTGATGAGCTGGAACATCTGGCTGAAAAGGCCAAGCTGGAATCACGTTTCCTGAAGTCATCCAAGAAGTTGCTGCAACGTGAGCCGGCCAAGCTGGAAGACGGTCAAAAGCAACAATTGTCCGAACTGTTCACACACAGCAAGGCGCTGCAAACCATGCACGAAATGCGTGTGGAACTGGGTTTGATCTGGGGCCGCTCCAACTCGACGCGCGAACAGCTGTTGCATCAGCTGCAAGACTGGTGCGTGCGTGCAGAAGCTTCCGGCATCCATGCGTTGCGCGACTTCGCCCAACGCCTGCGTAGCTACGCTTAATTTGTCTTGGTCGGCTGTGGGTAAAATCTATTCTTCGGTTTTGCTCACGGCCGTCGCCGCTTTGGCGGCACTTCCCGGCGCAACGCTGGCGAAGACTTCAAACCTTAGTCTCCCTGGTATCAAACTGTTCAGTCAGCAACGCGTGATTTACCGCTGTGCAGGCGACGTGCGCTTGCCTGTGCGTTATCTCAACACGGATGCCGGCGCGCTTGCCTATTTGCCTGCGGGCGGCAAGAGGCTACTGTTCGTCAGTGTGGTCGCCGCTTCCGGCGTGAAGTATGTGGCCGGAAACTACGTCTGGTGGAGCAAAGGCAGGGAAGGCTTTTTGGCCGATAAAACGCAGGGCGAGGATGCCGAGCCGATCTTGAGGGACTGCAAGCAGATCGAAAACTGGTAGAGCAGTCTGGTCGTACAAATGGCAGTGAGCCTGAGCGGTCACGTCCATCAACAAGGTTAGCGCTAATACCAATATTCCAGGCAATAATATTCAACGCAATAAAAAGCCCCGCAGATTTGCATCGCGGGGCTTTTTACTTACAAGAGAAAAATCAATTACTTGATCTTGGTCTCTTTGTATTCGACGTGCTTACGTGCCTTGGGATCAAACTTCATGATCGCCAGCTTCTCAGGCGTTGTACGCTTGTTCTTTGTCGTGGTGTAGAAGTGACCTGTACCTGCGGTCGACTCCAACTTGATTTTGTCGCGGCCGGATTTAGCCATGATAGGTTTCCTTTACTCTGCTAGTTAGACTTTTTCGCCGCGAGCACGCATGTCGACCAAAACGGCATCAATGCCGACTTTGTCGATTACGCGCAAACCAGCGTTGGACAAGCGCAGGGAAACCCAGCGGTTTTCCGACTCAACGAAAATGCGACGGTTTTGCAGGTTAGGCAAAAAGCGACGCTTGGTCTTGTTATTCGCATGGGAGACGTTGTTGCCGACCATCGGCCCCTTCCCGGTGACTTGGCAGACACGTGCCATGTTGATACTCCTTATAAATTCCAGAAATTGGAAAAAAGGAGAGTATATACAGAAAACTCTGATTTTTCAATGACTTGCGAAAAACAATTGTGTCGGAGTTTGTTTTTTAATTTAACAATTAAATATGCATGCTATGCATCCCCTGAGTTTCGCGGAATTGCTATCGTGGCCCCGCAGCTCTCCGTGGGCACGGGACGCAAGGCTACAGCAGTATTCATAGCTGCCCGTGCTCTGCGAAGGAATGTGTTTCCCGCCCGGCCACTACAATGTGATCCAGCACCTTGATGTCGACCAGGTTCAGCGCCTGTTTGAGATTGCTGGTCAGATGCAGGTCGGCGGCGCTCGGCGCGACTTCTCCGGATGGATGGTTGTGCGCAAGAATCAGGCTGGCCGCATTATGCGCCAGCGCCGCTTTGACGATTTCGCGCGGATAGACGCTCGCATGCGTCAGTGTGCCGCGAAACAGTTCCTCCGACTCGATCAGGCGATTTTTGACGTCGAGAAACAGGACGACGAAGGCTTCATAGGCTTTTCCATGGAACAGTAACTGTAGATACTGCTTCACCGCCTGCGGAGAGTTGAGCGTGGTTCCTGCGCGCAACTCTTCCGACAAGGCGCGCCGGGCAAGCTCCAGTACCGCCTGCAACTGAGCATATTTGGCCGGGCCCAGCCCATTGATGCGGACGAAATCGGCCAGCCTGGCGGCAAACAAGGCCTGTAGCGAGCCGAAATGTCCCACCATATCGCGCCCCAGATCGACCGCGCTTTTGCCGGCCACGCCAACACGCAGGAACACTGCCAGTAATTCGGCGTCAGAGAGGGCATGGGCGCCTTGTTTAATGAGACGTTCGCGCGGGCGCTGGTCTTCCGGCCAGTCAGTAATCGCCATGGAGTCCTTGGTTCGTTAAATTTAGTGAATGAATTAAGCGGTCTGAAGTCGAGGCTTGTTTTTACGGAGTAGGGCAAGGTGGCTTACAATAGCGGGCTGTCACGCCTACTGAATTTACTGAATACTCTTCATGTCCAACGCATCTGTCCCGGTCGTCACCGAAAACGCCTACCTCACACTGCATTACCGCCTGGCATCCATGGCCGGCGAAAATATCGTCAGCACCTTTGAGGAAAAGCCCGCTACGCTGCAATTTGGCCAGGGCCAATTGGCGCCGTTTCTGGAGGCTTGCTTGCTGGGATTGGAAGAGGGTGCGCATCAGACGTTTGAGCTGTCTCCCGATAAGGCTTTTGGGCCGCGCAACCCGGAATTGGTTCAGCGCATCTCGCGCGCCACGCTGGAAGAAAATTCGTCCATGGATGAAGATTATCGCGTCGGTGACCTCGTCGATTTTGCAGCACCGGGCGGCGGACGCTTTGCCGGCGTGCTGCGCGAGATTGACGAGCAGGGCGCGCTGTTTGATTTCAATCATCCGCTGGCCGGACAAACGTTGAAATTTGAAGTGAAAATCATCGGGATTCTGTAAGGTGCTCGATATGGATAAGCAAGAACCTGAAATTTTATTGGCTCAACCGCGCGGTTTCTGTGCAGGGGTTGATCGCGCCATCGAAATCGTTGAGCGCGCGCTCACACAGTTCGGCGCACCGATTTACGTGCGTCACGAAATCGTCCATAACGCCTATGTCGTTGCCGACCTGCGCAACAAAGGCGCCATCTTCATCGAAGAACTGGCGGATGTCCCGGCCGGCAACACCGTGATTTTTTCTGCGCACGGCGTGTCCAAGGCTGTACAGGCAGAAGCGCAAGAACGTGGCCTGACCGTGTTCGACGCCACTTGCCCGCTGGTCACCAAAGTCCACATGGAAGTCGCCAAGATGCGCCGCGAAGGCCGCGAGATCATCATGATCGGGCACGAGGGCCATCCCGAGGTTGAAGGCACCATGGGCCAGACTGAGGCAGGCATGTATCTGGTCGAGACTGTCGACGATGTCGTGAAGCTCCAGGTCACTGATCCGGATTTGCTGGCGTATGTCTCGCAGACCACGCTGTCGGTTGATGACACCACCGACATCATCGCTGCGTTGAAAGACAAGTTTCCCAACATCGCCGAGCCGAAAAAAGGCGATATCTGCTATGCCACCACCAATCGTCAGGAAGCCGTCAAGTTCATGGCTCCCCAAGTCGACGTCGTGATCGTGGTCGGCAGTCCCAATAGCTCCAATTCCAATCGCCTGCGCGAAGTGGCCGAGAAGAAGGGCGTGCCGGCCTACATGGTCGACAACGCTGATCTCATCAATGCCGACTGGCTGGTGGGCAAGAAGCGCATTGGTGTCACCGCGGGCGCCTCGGCTCCGGAAGTACTGGTGCAGGCCGTCATCGACCGGCTCAAAGAGGGCGCAACGCGCAGCGTGCGTATTCTCGACGGCATCGAAGAGAACGTGACTTTCCCCATGCCGAAAGGTCTGGGTGGCGGGCGTTCCATCGTCAGTAACGGCTGAATTCGGTTCGCCGGGCAATCGCGATTTGTAATCCGTAATCCGGTTCGCAATTCCAGTCCTTGTTTGCCACACATCTTTAAAGCAAAAAAAGCGCATTCGTTGCGCTTTTTTTGCGTCTGTCGTCGGTCGGATATCCAATGCCGGCGTGCATTAGCGTCTATTCTCGTATTGTGGGAGCGGCTTAGGTATAATCCCGCTCCAACCGGCGAGTCCCCACAAGGTACGCTCGCTTTATTCACATTACAGATCTTTCGACCAAGAAGGAGTGCAATCGATCATGAGCATCCCCATGAGCACTTTCAATTATCTGCCCCAGCTTGCCCGCACACGCTCCATCTTGACGCGTTTCTTTGACCTCTCGTCTTATCTGTATCCATAGCATTCGGGGCTGACGGCCTTGGTACGCAAGGCTATCGGTCATTTGCACAGATTCTCGGATCGGGAACAGTTTTTGCTCTAAAGCTCGCATGCAATCGTAGATGCTCAGGCATCTTGCATCGACATATCTCATTGACGTTACGAATTTAGGAAGCAGGCATTCTTATGGACATATTCATCCAGCAAATCATCAACGGCCTGGTCTTGGGGAGCATGTACGCCCTGATTGCCTTGGGTTACACGATGGTGTACGGGGTCTTGAACCTGATCAATTTTGCGCACGGCGACGTGCTGATGATCGGGGCGATGGCCGGTTTGAGCATTCTGAAACTGGTGCAGCACGTTGCCCCCGATCTGCCCGGCATCGTCAAGTTGATCATTGCGATCATCGGCGCGATTCCCGTGTGTGTGATCGTCAGCATGATCATCGAACGGGTAGCCTATCGCCCACTGCGCAATGCACCGCGTCTTGCCCCGCTGATCACCGCCATTGGTGTCTCGATCCTGCTGCAAACACTGGCTATGATGATCTGGGGCCGCAGCCCGGTTCCTTTCCCGCAAATCATGCCGTCGGATCCGGTGCATATCGCCGGCGCGCTGATCTCGCCAACGCAGATCATGCTGCTGCTGTTGGCGCTCGCCGCGATGATCGGCCTGGTGCTGATCGTTGAGAAGACCAAGATGGGCCGCGCCATGCGCGCCACCGCCGAGAACCCGCGCATTGCCGGGTTGATGGGCGTGGATTCGAATCGCGTGATCGTCGTCACCTTCATCATCGGCGCAGCGCTGGCAGCGATTGCCGGCGTCATGTGGGCAGCCAACTACTCCACAGCGCAATTCGCCATGGGCTTCGTGCCGGGGCTGAAAGCCTTCTCGGCAGCGGTCTTGGGCGGTATCGGCAATATCTATGGCGCCATGCTGGGCGGCATTCTGCTGGGCCTGATCGAAAGTCTGGGCGCCGGTTACATCGGCGATCTGACGGGCGACTTCCTGGGCAGTAACTACCAGGATATCTTCGCCTTCATCGTGCTGATCATCGTCTTGACCTTACGCCCATCCGGAATCATGGGAGAACGCGTCGCAGACCGCGCTTAAAAATTTACTCATGTTCCTACTGCGCGAACGTGATCTGCCGCCGTACGGTGCTCGCCATCCTCGTGTACTTCAGTACACTCCGGTGGCTGTGCTCCGGTCGACGACAGCTGACGTTCGCTCGCTACGGAACCTAAGCAAATTTTCCATTTGCTAACGCAAATAGCCTCAGAACAGATAAAGAAAGAGAGACCGACATGGCCTTCCTCACCTTCGACAAGAAACGCAACCCGCGCCAGGCAAACATCAGCCTGGCTGCGCTCCTGATCGTCATGATCGTCTTCCCGTTTGTTGCCAGCATGTTTGGTAACTCCTGGGTGCGCATCATGGACATGGCTTTGCTCTACATCATGCTGGCCCTGGGCCTGAACGTGGTGGTAGGCTTTGCCGGCCTGCTGGATCTGGGCTACATCGCGTTTTATGCGATCGGCGCCTATACCGCCGGTTTGCTGGCCTCACCCCAGTTCGCCGACGTGCTGCAATCCTTCGTCAACACCTATCCGGCCGTGGGCAACTTCCTCGTCATGATCTGCGGCCCGCAGATCGTGCAGAGCGGTATCCACCTGTCGCTGTGGATCATCGTGCCGCTGTCGGCCCTGATTGCCGCCTTGTTCGGCGCACTGCTGGGCGCACCGACCTTGAAGTTGCGTGGCGACTACCTCGCCATCGTGACCCTGGGCTTCGGTGAAATCATCCGCATCTTCATGAACAACCTCAACGCCCCGGTCAACATCACCAACGGGCCACAAGGGATCAACCTGATCGACCCGATCCGCGTCTTCGGCGTCTCGCTGGCCGGTGAACCCGGTTCCGGCTCCATCGTCAAATTCCTCGGCTTCTCCATGCCGTCGGTGAACGCCTACTACTTCCTGTTCCTGCTGCTGTGCATCGGCGTTATCTTCTTCTCGATCCGTCTGCAGGACTCGCGTCTGGGCCGTGCCTGGGTGGCGATTCGCGAAGATGAGATCGCCGCCAAGGCCATGGGTATCAACACGCGCAACGTCAAACTCCTCGCGTTTGCGATGGGCGCCTCCTTCGGTGGTGTGGCCGGCGCCATGTTCGCCTCCTTCCAAGGCTTTGTCTCGCCGGAATCCTTCTCCCTGACAGAATCCATCGCCGTGCTGGCCATGGTGGTGCTGGGCGGCATCGGCCACATCCCCGGCGTCGTGCTGGGCGGCATCATCCTCGCCGCCTTGCCGGAAGTGCTGCGTCACGTGGTCGAACCGGTGCAGATGAGCCTGTTCGGCAAAGTCTGGATCGACGCCGAAGTGCTGCGCCAACTGCTCTACGGCCTGGCCATGGTCGTCATCATGTTGAACCGTCCGGCCGGTCTGTGGCCTTCGCCCAAGCATGAAGACCGCCCCGAAGCCGACCACCCGCACAGCGACGAGCCGGTCGGCGTCGTCAAAGCGTAACCACATCGACGAACACAGAGGACGAATCAATGAGCACCACCACCCTGTTAAAAATCGCCGACGTCAGCAAACGCTTCGGCGGCCTGCAAGCCCTGTCGGGTGTCAGCCTGACGATCGAACAAGGCCAGATCTATGGCCTGATCGGCCCCAACGGCGCCGGCAAGACCACCTTCTTCAACGTCATCACCGGCCTGTACCAACCCGACACCGGCAGCTTCGAGCTGGCCGGCAAGCCCTACAGCCCCAGCGCCCCGCATGAAGTGGCCAAGGCAGGTATTGCCCGCACCTTCCAGAACATCCGTCTGTTTGGCGACATGACCGTGCTGGAGAACGTCATGGTCGGCTGCCACGTGCGCACCAAGCAAAACGTCTTCGGCGCCGTCTTCCGTCACAAGGCAGCAAGAGACGAAGAAGCACAAATCAAAGAGAAATCGCAGAAGCTGCTCGACTTCGTCGGCATCGGCCAGTTCTCGTCGCGTACCGCGCGTCACCTGTCCTACGGCGATCAACGCCGACTGGAGATTGCCCGCGCACTGGCGACCGAGCCACAACTCTTGGCGCTGGACGAACCTGCCGCCGGCATGAACGCCACCGAGAAGCTCGGCCTGCGTGAACTGCTGGTCAAGATCCAGGCGGAAGGCAAGACGATTCTACTGATCGAACACGACGTCAAACTGATGATGGGCCTGTGCAACCGGCTGACGGTGCTGGACTACGGCAAGCCGATTGCCGAAGGCGTACCGGCCGATGTGCAGAAGAACCCCGCCGTGATTGAGGCGTATCTGGGCGCTGCCCATTAATGCGCACCTTGTTCGCCTACTGCGCGCGCGCAGACCAGCACTGCGATGCTCGCCGTACCGCCGTACGGCTGCGCTTCTCCTGCCGGCCTGCCCCCGCTCGCTACGGCGCTCAAGGTACGCCACAGAGTCAACGAAGCGCTGTATAAAAAGTTGAAAGATCATCATGACAACGAACATTTTAAAAGTTGAAGACCTCAGCGTCGCCTACGGCGGCATCAAGGCCGTCAAGGGCGCGAGCCTGGAAGTCAACGAAGGCGAACTGGTCACGCTGATCGGCGCCAATGGTGCCGGCAAGACCACCACCTTAAAAGCCATCACCGGTACGCTGCCGAACTGCAAAGTCAGCGGCCACATCACCTATCTCGGCCAAGCGCTGAAGGGCCAAAGCTCCTTCAACCTGGTGCAGCAAAAGCTGGCGATGGTACCGGAAGGGCGCGGTGTTTTTACGCGCATGAGCATTCACGAGAATCTGCTCATGGGTGCCTACACCAGCGACGACAAACAGCAGATTGCGCAAGACATCGAGCACTGGTTCACGGTGTTTCCCCGCCTGAAAGAACGCGCCAGCCAGATGGCAGGTACGCTCTCCGGCGGCGAACAGCAGATGCTGGCGATGGCGCGCGCACTGATGAGCCATCCGAAACTGCTGTTGCTGGATGAACCGTCGATGGGCTTGTCGCCGATCATGGTGGAGAAGATCTTCGAAGTAATCCGCACGGTATCGGCACAGGGCATCACGATTCTGCTGGTGGAGCAGAACGCCAAGCTGGCCTTGGAAGCGGCACACCGCGGTTATGTGATGGAGTCGGGGCTGATCACCATGACCGGCAACGCCAAGGAGATGCTCAACGATCCACGTGTGAAGGCGGCTTATCTGGGGGAAGCATAAGGAGCACGTTATAGGGGATGCGAAGTCTGGTGTAGGATAGGTCGGTGTTTTCCGCTGTTTGCAAACGCAATTTCAGATTCGGTTTGCAGATTCAACTCCCCCATAAAGGACAGTGAAATGAGCGATACCCCGATCACGATTCTTGGCATCTCCGGCAGCTTGCGTGCAGGTTCTTACAACACGGCGGCTCTTCACGCCGCGGCGGAATTGCTGCCGCCCGGCGTGCGCCTGATTCAGGCCGATATTTCCGACATCCCCTTGTATAACGACGATGTGCGCGCCAAAGGTTGGCCTCCGTCGGTAGAGCGCTTTCGCAAACAGATCGCGGAAGCGGATGCGATTTTGTTCTCTACGCCAGAATACAACTACTCCATTCCAGGCTTGCTGAAAAATGCGATTGACTGGGCTTCACGTCCGCCTGAGCAGCCGTTTGCAGGCAAGGCAACGGCGATCATGGGTGCCAGTCCGGGTGCTATCGGCACTGCACGCGCGCAGTATCACTTGCGTCAGATCGGCGTTTTTCTCGATCTGAAAATTCTCAATAAACCGGAAGTCATGATCGGCGGTGCGGGTGATCGCTTTGACGCCAGCGGCAAGCTGACCCATGAACCTACGCGTGAATTCATCAAGACCATGTTGGTTGCGCTGCAAGAGCTGGCGCTCATGTTGAAGCATCACAAAAAATAAGACTGAGAACGACAATAAAAAAGAGCGGCTTTCGGGCCGCTCTTTTCGTTTCTTCGCTGCGAATCCCCGGGGGCATTCACGCTTTACTTCTGCTTCACTTGCATCTTTTGCTAGTGAATATTTAAGCCGCCTTCTTGGCTCGCACCTGATCGCGCAATGCCTTAACGCGGTCGTGGTTTGCCAGCACGCCCTGATACTGACGTTCAATGATCAAGCGCACGTCGCTTGGCAAATCTTCCGACAGCGCCTTGCGATAGGCGTTGACGGCAGCATCTTCACCGCGCTCGCATTCGTTCAGGATGGCCTCGTCGTTCTTGCCGACGATGGCGCTCTTGATGTTGATCCATTGGCGATGCAAAGCGCCGCTCACCGTGGTGTGATTGGTCGGCTCGCCGCCCAGCGCGCGCACCAGATTTTGCAATTCCAAGGCACTCTGGCCGCAAGCCTGCGAACGCTCCAGGAACTGCGTCTTGTAGTACGCCTGACGTTCCGAGGCGTCTTCCGCACAGACGCGGAAACCTTCTTCGCCATCCTTCGAAATCTGGATCAGATCGTTCAGCGTATCAATCAGTTGATCGTTTTTCATCATGTACCTTTCATTGAAATGGAGGGAAAAAGTTTTTTCTTTTTCTGCTCAAGCATCAGTGCAAATCAGTGCACGAAGAGATAGATCAGCACCAGCACGAAGGCGGGAACGCCCAGTATCCAGGCGAGGAAATACTTACCCATGTCTGCTCCTTGAAATGTGAGGCCAACGTATTGACCAAGAGACGCGCGTCAATCCATTCGGCGAGCCTGTTTGCAATCAGTATCAGTTTGTGACGGAGGGAGATGCTTTTAAAGATTCCTCCGCGCTTATTCGCGTGGAACCGTGTTTGCACCGGTTCACCAGCCAATGTCTGCATCGTAGTAGCTGTAGCTCGCGGCAGCCATCAGACGCTCGCTCAATTGTTTGTAGGAGGGCAACTGCAAACGGCGGTAACGATCACTATCGGATAAGTCGCAAAGCCTTATCCGGCCTGGCTTCTCATCTTGTCCTACAAGACAATGGGCGGGCGTCCTATACCTCTTGCTCAAAGGCATTGCTACGATCCATCCCATCGTATCAATTTGTCGTATCACTGATTCATCGCCAAGCATCATTCATGCACCACTAATGCATCACTAACTGCCGGGGAGCGCGTCATGAACAAGGATCAATTGGTAGGAAATCTGAAAATTGCACTTGGTCGTCTGGATGAAAAAATGGCAAGCTTTTCCGGTAATCAGGCGCGCCGCCGTCATGCCCTGCGATTGCAGGAAGCGGGTGAGGTGCAGCGCACGATGGGTGATGCACGCGAAATCATCAAGCATTCAATCAAACATACGCTGAAGCATTCCGCAAAGCAGATGTCGGCCTGAGCCGCCTGCATTGCGCGAACAGCCAGCGAATAACCATAACAGGGAGCTTGTCATGCTGACCAAACGAAATCTGCTGCTGGCGCTGGGTATTTCCAGCGCAGCCGTTGTCGCCGTACTCAACATCTGCGCCAACCGTCTTGAGCGTGCCGACAAACGTGCTCAGCGCAGGGCATTGCAACGCTGGGAAGGCGAAGGCGGCAATGTGTTTCAGCCAGCCATGCCAGTACCGGCTGCAAAGGCCGACGAGCTGTCGCAAGATGCGACACCGTGAGTAGAGAGTTCAGTATTTTCAGTTTTGCAAGTCCAGTGTCATGTAAGAAGCAATGTTTTACCGGCCTTGTCCTACAAGGCAATCAGCAGCAGTCCTATCGCTGATGGTGAGGGCAGAAAGTATCGTTCAGTTACCGGTTCTGCAGTTGCTCCAGATCAGATCTGCGGCGCGGATACCCAGGGAAAGAACGGAAGAGACAAGCGGTTCGTTTCACAAGACAAGAACATACCGAAACGGGTGCAATCATGGAAAAAATGGTGATTTGCTGGTTGGTGGGCATGCCCCTGTTGATGCTGCTCATTCTTCAATACTTCATGTATTGAAACTGCAATCTAACAAAGAAGGAGTGTAAAAAATGCGCGAAGAAAAATTGCGAACCGTCCGAACTGACGTCCAGGTGCTGTTGCAAGAAGCTCAGGAACTGTTCAATGAAGCCGCAGCGGCGACCGGCCAGAAAGCTGCAGATCTGCGCGCCAAGGGCGAGGAAATCCTCGACCGCGCCTTTATCAAGGCTCAGGGAATTCAATCGTATGTGGTGCAAACCGGCAAAGAGATTGCTGCCACCACCGACGATTATGTGCAGTCCAATCCATGGCGCGCCATCGCCATTTCGACCGGTGTCGGTCTCTTGCTGGGTCTGTGTGTTTCGCGAAGCTGCGAACGCTGAGCTTCGCTCAATAGTTAGCCAGCCTGTCCTCAGCCATATAGCCAACCGGATAAAGGAACAAGATTATGTCAAGCAAGCCATCAACGGTGCATCACATCAGCGACAAGCCGTTTCGTATTGATCGCGAGAAGGTACGCGAAGCAGCAATGAAGACCGGCAACGGCGCCGTCACCGAGGGATACAAAGGTAATCGCGAGGAAATCATCGCCATGCTCAATGATGCCCTGGCGACCGAGCTGGTCTGTGTGCTGCGTTACAAGCGTCATTACTACACCGCCACCGGATTGGAAAACGAGCCGATCAAGGCCGAGTTCCTTGAGCATGCGATGGAAGAAGAAGGCCACGCCGATCAAATTGCCGAACGTATCGTGCAACTCAACGGCGAGCCGAATTTCAATCCACGCGAACTGTCCGAGCGCAGCCATGCGGACTACGACGAATCGACCGATATCAAGTCGATGATTCGCGCGAATCTGATTGCCGAGCGTATTGCGATCGAAACCTATCGCCAGATGATTGAACGCATCGGCGACGACGATCCGACGACCAAGCATTTGCTTATTTCCATCATGGCGAAGGAAGAGGAACACGCCGACGACATGAGCGATCTGCTGGATTGAATGCGCCTGACCGGCGCTTAGACGACGGTTGGGAAAGTAAATAAAGCCAGGCAAAAAAGCCAAGCGAAATCCAGCGGCATACCACATATATCGCACATACCGCCTCATTAACAACAATCAAGGAGAGCAGCATGAACTGGGACATCATTGAAGGAAACTGGAAGCAATTCAAGGGTAAAGCCAAGCAGCAATGGGGCAAGCTGACCGATGATCAGCTCGATACCATCAACGGCAAGCGCGAAGAGCTGGCCGGCCGTATCCAGGAAGTCTATGGCATCAACAAGGAAGAAGCCGAGAAACAACTCAAGGCTTTCGAAGATAACAACAAGGATTGAGTTATTGAACAATACGCCGGCATCGGTGTTATCCCGTCGCCAGTCAGGCATTGTTCGGACCTCGTCTTTAAAACCAAAACCTAAAACTAAAACCAAGGAGTTCTCATGAAAAAATTCATCGCCACTTGTATTCTGACTTCCGCCGCTTTCGGTGCTCACAGCCTGGCAACTGCCGCTGACGCCGTCAAATCTCAATACAAAGCCGACGTCGCTGCCGCTGACGCCGACTACAAGACCGCCAAGGCCAAGTGCAAACCACTGAAGGGCAACGATCAGGACGTTTGCGACAAGGAAGCCAAGGCCACGCATGAAACAGCGATCGCCGATGCGAAGGCCAAGCGCAAGACCAAAGATGCCAACAAAGACGCAGCCAAGACCACCAATGATGCCGACTATAGCGTCGCCAAGGAAAAGTGCGATGCCCTGAAGGGTGCGGAACAAGACAAGTGTACGACCGCCGCTAAGGCCAAGTACGGCAAGTAATTCTGTAGTAATCCAGTAAGGTCATGGAGATGCGATGCTTCTCCATAAAAACAATCACACATCTGTATTTGAATTTACCAACAAGGAAATCATCATGACTTCATCTTTGACCAAACGCTTTATGGGCTTTTTCCTCGCACTGATGATGGTGTCGCTCGTCGGCTGCGCTTCCGGGCCAAACAAGGAAGGCACCGGCGAATATGTCGATGACGCTGTCATCACCACCAAGGTGAAGAGTGCGATCTTGCAGGAACCTAACCTGAAGTCGGCAGAAATCAACGTCGAAACCTACAAGGGTGTCGTTCAGTTGAGCGGTTTTGTGAGCTCGGCAACGAGCGCAACCCGTGCTACTGAACTGGCACGTGGTGTGAAGGGCGTCACCTCGGTGAAGAACGACCTGCGTCTGAAGTAATGTAATACGGCGCGGTGGCTACGGCCACCGCGCCTGCTTATTCAGGCTCACTGCCTGAATATTGTTGTATTGGAATCAAGCAGTAACAGGTAATAAGGTATAGTTAGCCGCGGAAGGCCCCGGTGCCGCCGGGCAACTCAATCAAATGATGGGAACGCTGCAAATCAGGCAGGGAACAGCGCAGCGAAACCGCATTTGCCTGATCAGGAAGGACTGCAGCATTGTCTTGATGCTGGTAAAAACTATGACAAAAATATTAGTAGTCGATGATCACGCTGTCGTGCGTGCTGGTGTTCAGCACTTTATTGCGGACATTCCAAACATGGAAGTCGGCGGAGAAGCAAGTACCGCTGAAGAAGCGATCCGTCTGGTGCGGACCCAAGAGTGGGACATTGTCTTGCTCGACATTGCGATGCCGGACAAAAGCGGCGTCGAAGTATTAAAGCAAATCAAACGCGAAAAACCAAATTTGCCGGTGCTGATGCTTAGCATGCATCCGGAAAGCCGCTATGCGGTTCAGGTGTTGCGCAGCGGTGCCAGCGGCTATGTGCAGAAGGAAGCCCTTGCGACGGATCTGGTCAGTGCGATCAACACCATCTTGCGGGGTCACAAGTACATCAGTTACGGCGTGGCAGAGCTGCTGACGACCGATCCTGTGGATTCGGAGAAGCCGCTGCACGAGACTCTGTCGCAACGCGAATACGAGATTTTTTACAAGCTGGGCCAGGGTCAGGGCGTGACGCAGATCGCCGATGAACTCTGTCTGAGCGTGAAGACTGTGAGTACTTACCGGTCGCGCGTTTTGCAGAAGATGAACATGGCCAACAACGCCGATATCATTTATTACGCCATCAAGAATAATCTGATCGATTAACGGAAGAGGCCGCAGGTACGCAGGGTGCGGTATTGAACCTACGTTGCGCCTTTACTTGCGTCGCCGAGCGGGGCTTTTTTGAAATTGAGTATTGAGTGTCAGGATAGTGATCATGGAGCACGTATTGCAGGACATGTCGGAAAGGATGGGGCGCACCACGAATGCGCCGCTGAAGGTTTTCCTTGTCGAAGATTCAGCGGACGTGCGCGATCTGATCATGGAAAGCCTGGCGGAGATTCCAGGTGTTGAGCTGGCCGGCTATGCCGAGACCGAGCAAGAGGCCGCGGCGCATCTGGAAAACGAAACGTACGACGTGCTGATTCTGGACATCCAGCTCAAGCAGGGCAACGGCATGAACTTGTTGCAGTCGCTCGCGCGTTCCGGCAAGAAAAGCCATGACGAACTCAAGATCATCTTCAGTAACCACGTCAGTGCAACGTATCGCCGCGTCGGCTTGCAATGCGGTGTGCAGTTCTTCTTCGACAAATCTTCCGAATTCACCAAACTACGCAGCTTGATCGAACGGCTCAGCGGTAAGGGAGACGGATTGGCATCGTCGCGCAGATATACGTCGGCGTGATGGCAATGTCGTGTTGGGTCGACGTTAAGTCTTTACGATGCCCGGCACATTCTGCAGAGGCGGCACCTAGCCGTTGAAATAAAGACTGCACCGGTCACCGACGTCTCACCGAAGATGCGGTAGGACTTATTCCTGAGCACGCAGTATTAAATATAATGTATGTCGACGCAAGAACGGTCGCCACGCGCCTGACGCGTGGCGGTCATGCGATCAACGCACAATCGGGGGCTTCAGCACATGCAAATGAAGGCAGCACGCAACGAGATCGGTGAAACCTCCTCGCTGGAGCATTACGTCGCCACCCAGGCAAACTTTGCCAGCATCGCCACTGCCGCAATGAGCCTGGCAATGATGATTGTCTTGTTCGGCATTGTGGTGCTGATCAGTTGTTATGCCGAAGACGACTATCGCAAAATTCTGGCGGATCTGATTGCCGTGCAGGGTAGCACTGCGGTCGGATTTATCCTCGCTGGTTCTGCCTTGTACATGCAATGTCTCAACGTCGGACAATCCAGCCGGCGTCTGGCGATTGCTGCACGCGTCGTTGCATTTTTACTATTGTTGCTGGGTGCCGGATTTCTCTTGCAAAACGTCTTCGGACTGAGCTTGCTGGGTGATCGCCTGCCTGTCATGCTGTCCGGAATATCTCTGGCCCACAGCGCCTTCGGCGCGGCGATCCATCCACTGGCAGCAGGTAGTTTCATGTTGATTGCGCTGACGCTGCTGATTCATGACTGGCGCATTGGTGCACGTCATTATCCAGCCGAATATCTGGCCTTCATCCTCATCGGCCTGAGCGCCATTCCACTTGTCGGTTATTTGTACGGCATCAACAAGCTGACTTTCCTGCATTATTCGACCGGTATCCCTTTCCTGTCGGCACTGGTGTTCCTGTTGCTGGGTGCGGCGCTATTGATGGCGCGGCCGTCGCATCGCCTGATGGCGATCATTGTCAGCCATGCGCCCGGCGGCAACATGCTGCGTCGCTTGCTGCCATCCATGCTGGCGCTGATCCTGATTCTTAATTTGCTGGTGGCGCAAGGCGCTGAATACGGCTTATATGCGGATCGGCTGATGCTGCCTTTCCTGACGTTGATTGATGGCGCGCTGGTAGTGTTCATCTTTTGGCGTTTTGCTGGCCGGCTTGACCGTGAATATGGCGCGCGCATGCAAAGTGCCGCCAAGCTGGCCGAGACTAATTCCCTGTTGACAGCAGTCAGCGACAGCACGCGTGAACCGATCTTTGTCAAGAATCGGCAGGGCTTGCTGGTATTTGCCAATCCGGCCATGCTGCAGCAAGTCGGCAAGACCTGGGAAGAGGCGATGTACCGCGCCAGCCGTGAACTGTTTTCAAAAAAAGAAGATGCCGACCGTATCGATGAAGACGACAAGCGCGTGATGGCCAGCGGCTTGCCGGAGACCATCGAGCAGACCCTCCATTTGCCGCATGGCGTCTTCACCTATCAATCGACACGCGTCCCCTGGTTCGACAAGCTTGGCGATGTACTGGGCGTGATCGGTATCAGCACGGATATCTCGGAGCGCAAACGCGCGGAAGACTCTTTGCGCGAGCGCGAAGCGCAGCTGGAGAAGACCGTGATCGAACGCACGGCCTTGCTGCGTGAATTGACCAACCATCTGGAAACCGTCCGTGAAGAAGAGAAGCGGGCCATTGCACGTGAGCTTCACGACAACATGGGCGCATCGTTGACCGCCCTGAGCATGCATCTGGAAAGTGTCTACAAGATCTTGCCCGACGATGAAAAGTGGCAAGAGCGCAAGCCACGCATTCAAGGACTGATGAATTCTCTGGTCGGCACCACACGGCGGATTCAGACTGAATTGCGGCCCAACATGCTTGATCTGTTTGGACTCAAGGCTGCCATCACCGAGCAAATGGATGAGCTTGCCGAGCGTACCGGAATGACCTGCAAGGCCAGCCTGCCGGACGAAGATGTCGCCATCGGTCATCAGATGGAAATCGCCATCTACCGCATGTTGCAAGAGATGCTCAATAACGTTACCAAACATGCCAAAGCAACGCAGGTCGATGTGATTCTGGATGTCGACGAAGAGCAGGTTGCATTGACCGTACGCGACAACGGTGTCGGTATTTCGCAAGACCGGCGCGACAACAACAAAACTTATGGTTTGCGCGGCTTGCGCGAGCGCGCCACATTCTTCGGTGGGGAAGTGGATATCCGCTCCACGCCAGGAACAGGTTCGCTGATCACTATCCGTTTGCCTGTTGCGCCTCCAGCAACAAGTGCCTCAGCGCCTTCCGCATAAACCTGACGCTGACTTCGGTTTTCAGGTCGTTTTTTACTCTGCTTGTCCTACATTTCAAAGCGGGGCTGTCTTATAGTCCCGCATCTCCCCCTCCACTAAGATGAACTCATCGCGTTTCCACTCATGGAGATGTGTGCAGTTGACTGTTGAGCATCGCAGTAGCTGGTCTTTCAACTTTCAGGAGTAATCATGAATAAAGATCAAGTTCAAGGTAGCGCAAAACAGGTAGCCGGCAAGGTTCAACAAAAGGCTGGTGAAGTTGCGAACAGCAAGGAACAACAGATCAAGGGCGCCGCCAAGCAAATCGACGGTAGCGTTCAGAAGAGCTACGGCGATGCCAAGGAAGCTCTGAAGGATCGCTGATCCTTAGCCAGTCAATGGGAGCAAATGCTCCCATTTTCATGTGTGCTCGTCATGTCGTGTAGGAATTGTCTTACGCCAGAATCGGAGAAGCACGGCTATTGAGCCATCCTCGGTTTTGTCATGATGGCTCGATGAAAAAACAGGCAGGTATCACGAATCATTAGTATCGCCAGTCTCGATTGTGCAGGATCAGGCATTCCCGGAATGTAGTGCGCCGGAAGTGTCGAGGGAGGGATTATGAAAAAAACAGGAACAGTTGCTTCGCTCGTACTGACCGGCATGATGGCATGTGCTGCCGCCCTAGCCGCCCCTGTAACGACCGCGAGCATAGCTTCAGTGCATGCTGGTGATGCGACGCCGTTTGTCATGGCAAAAAGTCATGCGCAGGCATCCAAGGCAAAACCCGCATTGGAGAAAAAGAAATTCCGTTATCTCGACATGGTTGAGAGAAAGCATCCTTCTTCGATCCGCAATGCCGTCATCGTGTACGACCATGTGCTGATGAGAAAGAAAGCATGCGATGCGCACGATCCTGCAAGTGTAAGCGAATGTTTAGGACGGCCATCGGTGTGAAACTATCCACCGCCAGAGCGTCTAAAAAGTATGTGCCCTGAAACCTGCAATGGGTGCACGACTGATTCACTCGCTTAAATCAGCTTGAACCATTTCCTGAGTCATGTGCTGCATCGGCAGCATCAATCAACTTTATATAGAGGTGTCATCATGAAAAAAATACATAAAATTGCAGTGACTTCGATCACTGTGTGCGCCCTTACGGTGTTGAGCGGCTGTAGCGGCATGTCTCAGCGCGACAAGAATACTGCGGTCGGCGCTGGCGTCGGCGCAGTCGGCGGCGCCATCCTGACGGGTGGTAGTGGTATCGGTACAGCCGGTGGCGCAGCGGTCGGTGGTGTGATCGGTAATCAAGTCGGCAAATAATTTGGCAACTAAGTTTGCAAGCAAGCTTGTTGAATAATATGTAAGCGCAAACTCGGCCGGACTTACCCGGCGCTACATCTGATCCGGATGTGGCGCATGGGGAAAATGCAGGAGACACAGCCTAAGAAGAACAAGGGGACCTTATTGGTCCCCTTGTTTTTGCGTCTTTACGAAATAAAAATAACGGCAGCGCCGTGCCTAATTCATTCCAGGCAGGCTATGTAGAGGGGTCACATCAAGAACGCTGTGCGATCTCCGTATGGCTGGCTCTATTCGCTTGCAGTTGTGTTCGCGTAAATGCGTTTGGCGCGTGCCAAATCGCTTTGCAGCAGATCGCGGGCTTCCTTGCGGCAGGCCTTGGCTTCGGTGCGTTTGAGCGGTTTGCATTCCTGCAGCGCCTGCGCGTAAGCCGCGTGCGCCTCTTTCAGCAAGGTCTTGTTATGCAGTTTGGCGGTGTCGTCGCCTTCATACCAGCGCTGTGGATCCTGTTGTGACACATCTTCTTCCGCTGCCATGGCAGGCAAATGAGCGGTCAAGCAAGCGGCCAGGAAGAACGGTAGTAGCAAGAGGTGTTTTTGGCGATTTTTTGTCATCGTTACGAGCTCCCTTCCAGTCAAAATGATAAGCGGCGCTGCATCTCGAAGATGCAACGCCGCTCATCATATCCTGTTTGTGGTGCAGGCAAGCAAAACCTGTATTTCTACAGCTTTACAGGTCTATAACCGTCCCAGCAAAACCAGAATCAGCAGAATCACCACAACAGTGCCGGCGATACCGCTTGGACCGTAACCCCAGGAACGGCTATGTGGCCATGCCGGCAGGGCGCCGATAAGAATCAGGATTAGTACGATCAGTAGAATGGTGCCGATGGTCATGTTGTTCTCCTTGTTGTACTGCAAAATTTGCAGTGGTTACCGCGGTTACCAACGCTTTGCGCCACGCCGGGTGGCGGGCGCAAAGCGTCAATGATAAAAACTCAGAAGCGCACCTTCACATAAGCAGAGGGGCCCTTGAGACGGATGTCGAGGTTGGCGTCGTTGATCGTGCCGCCACCGCTGCGATTGATGTTGATGCGTGTGATGCCATAGTCGGCGCCGATACCCAGGTTGGCCAGCGGATACCATTCCGCACCGAATGCGGCGCTATAGATATGGCCGGTGACGCGGCCCCAGTTTTTCTTCACGCCGGAGGCTTCGGCATAAAGGCGGAAGTCTTTGCTGAAGGCGTGTTTCCAGCCAAGTTCCACCAACGGCGCCCAGGTTTTTTCGGTATAGCTTTCGTTGAATGTGCCGGAGGTGCCGTTGAGCGTTGCCGCTGCATTGACGTCCAGGTGGGCGCGGTAGTATCCGCCACCAAGACCAATGCCGAACACGTCGCTGCCCTGTCCGATCCACCACTTATAGGCCACTGATGCCATGTCGACCTGCAAGTTAGCGTCGGCGTTGGCGCTCAGGCTGGAGGTGCTGCCACCGATCAGCGCAGATCTGTCGATGGCGCCGCTATTGTTTTTCTTGTATGTGAAGTAATCGAAAGACAGACCCTGGCTGTCGAACAGCAATATCTCGCCACGGATGCGCGGCAGCGTAGTGCGGTCGCGATCGATGTCGCCGGATTGGAAGTTGCCATATTGCGTATTAGCGTTCACACGAAACGTCGGGTCGACATAGTAGGCGCCTGCCGACAGGCTGAAGCGGTCAAGTGCCGGCGAATGCTCAGCCAGTGCGCTTGCCGATGTCAGTGCAAGCGCACTGCCCGCAGCGAAGTAGGTGGCAAGTTGCGCGGTTTTTCTGACGGCGGGCGATGTGCGGGTACGGCGTAACATGTGGGTCTCCTCCTGGCTTAAATGGGGCAGATGCAGTGTCAGGTTCGCCTGCGAAAAGCAGGAGATGACGCAATGGATCTTATCTATCGCCGTCGTCGCGGTAGATAGGTGTGCGTCTCAATTTCCTGTAGGAAAAGGCGAGTTGCGGAGTAGGAGAGAATCAGAGAGCAACGTCGTGCTTGCGGCAAGCATGGTGGTATTTTCTGGTTTGATTTTTGCTTGCAGAAGACTGACAACAGCAGAGAATGCGGTGAGGTCAATGTGATCCCAGCGTGATGGCGACGTTACGGAGGGGCTGCAAGCATGGCCCTCTAGCCTGAATGCATCATGAGGTGATATAAAGTGTGCGGCCGCAGCAAATGAGTTACTATTCGCCTGGTTGCGCCCGGTCGTATTTGAGGGAAGAGCAGTGAAGCAGTCGAAGCAACAACCTCAACAGACGCAGCAACAAAAACAGCCCATAGATCCGCAACGAGTTCAGAATCGATTTACGATGTCCAGGCAAACATTGGAACCGCACATGCGCAACTTACGCATCGTTGTCGTCAATACCATCATCGACCATGTCGATGAAAGCGATGAAAGTAACGACGCGCTCCACGAGCAGGCGGAGCGTGGAAAAGCCTTGCGTATCGGTTTGCTGGAAGCGGGCTATAACATCATCGCCTCGTTGCCCGCCGATCTCTATCTGCCGGAACGTATCGCCCAGCTGCAGCCCGACATGATCATCATCGACGCCGAGTCCGATGCGCGCGACGTGCTGGAGCACATCGTCATCACCACGCGTGATGAGCGTCGTCCCATCGTCATGTTTACTGAAGACGATACAACCTCCACCATGGAAGCGGCGATGGAAGCCGGTGTCACCGCTTATATCGTTGCCGGTCTCCAGTCGGAACGCATCAAGCCGGTGCTGGACGTAGCGCTGGCGCGTTTTCGGCAGGAGCAGAAGCTGTTGACCGAACTGTCGGACACCAAGCACAAGCTGGCTGAGCGCAAGGTGGTTGAGCGCGCCAAGGGCGTGCTGATGGCCAAGCACAAGCTGTCGGAAGAGCAGGCCTACCAAAAACTGCGCAGCATGGCCATGAACAAAAATCTCAAACTTTCTGAAATCGCCCAGCGCCTGCTGGATGTCGAAGACTTGCTCGGCTGACATTTTTTCTTTCCTTAATATCGATCATCGTCGGCAGTCTTGCACCGCCAAATTGGTGCGCAGCACAAACGCGGTGCGCTTAATTCCGGCATGCGGTTAGTGCGTTGAATCCTTCTCAGATCATCCCTATTGCTTCTTTCATAGCGTAGCTAGGCGGCTTTTGCCATTCTTGGGCTCGCTTGGCACGCTCTTTGCTGAATCCTCGGTATAGCGCAAGGTTTGCGCATCGAACGGTTCGGCCAATGGCGGTTGAACCATCCAAGACAAAGGCGTCTTTCAGCATGCTTCATTGCGTGCTGAAGGGACGCCTTTTTTATTTGCTGAATGGGGAAACGCGATGGAATTCAAAGAGCAACAACCGAACAAGGCCGTGGCAACTGTCGAGGAAGTGGATTTCAAGCGTCGTCAATTAATTCAGACTGCAGGACTTGCAACAGGAGCGACCATGTTGGGACTAGCAACAGGAGGAGCCTGGGCAGCCGGCTCGGACAAGCCGGAAAAAGAAGAAGTGAAGATCGGTTTCATCCCGCTGACTGACTGCGCTTCCGTGGTGATGGCTTCGGTGCTCGGCTTCGACAAGAAATACGGCATCAAGATCGTGCCCAGCAAGGAAGCCTCCTGGGCCGGCGTGCGCGACAAGCTGACCAATGGCGAGCTCGATGCTGCGCACGTTCTGTATGGCCTCATCTATGGCGTGCAAATGGGCATTGGCGGCCAGAAGAAAGACATGGCCGTGCTGATGAGCCTCAACAATAACGGCCAGGCCATCACGCTGTCCAAAAAGATCGCCGACAAGGGCGGCGTCGACGGTGCATCGCTGGCCAAGCTGATGCAAACCGAAAAGCGCGAATACACCTTTGCACAGACTTTTCCGACCGGTACGCACGCCATGTGGCTCTACTACTGGCTGGCCGCCAATGGTATCAATCCGATGAAGGATGCCAAGGTCATCACCGTACCGCCGCCGCAAATGGTCGCCAATATGCGCGTGGGCAATATGGATGGTTTCTGCGTTGGCGAACCATGGGGCCACCGCGCCATCGTTGACGGTGTCGGCATCACCGCCACCACCACCCAAGACATCTGGAAAGACCATCCTGAAAAAGTCCTGGGCACTTCGCTCGACTTCGTCAAGAAAAACCCGAACACCTGCCGCGCCATGATGGCGGCGATCCTCGACGCGAGCAAATGGATCGATGCCTCGCTGGCCAACAAGAATAAGATGGCCGAAGTCATTGCCGACAAGTCGTATGTCAACACCAGCAAGGATGTGATCGACCAACGCATCATGGGCCGCTATCAGAATGGTCTCGGCAAGACCTGGGACGACCCGAATTACATGAAGTTCTACAACGACGGCGCGGTCAATTTTCCGTATCTGTCGGACGGCATGTGGTTCATGACGCAGCATCGCCGCTGGGGCTTGCTCAAGGACGATCCGGACTATCTGGCCGTGGCCAAGTCGGTCAATCAGATCGACCTCTACAAGGAAGCCGCCACCATGACCAAGACCAGTATTCCGAAGGATCCGATGCGCACTTCCAAGCTGATGGATGGCACCGTATGGGACGGCAAGAACCCGAAGGCCTACGCCGCATCGTTCAAGATCAAGACGTAAGCACGTGCTTCATCGGCGGTGCGCCTGATCAAGCAGGCGCACGTTTTTGTCGCAGCACAGAGTAAAGGAATCGATATGAGCGCAGTCATGGAAACGACGATGAATGAAAACCCGAAGCCGGCTGCTGCAAGTGCAGCTGCGGTTTCAACAGCGGCTGCAACGCCGGTCGTCAAGACGAAGTCGAAGCAGCCGAAGAGATCTCCGCTGATGGCAGGCTTGCTGATGAAGGTATTGCCACCGCTGACGGGCCTCGCTTTTTTGGTACTGGTGTGGCAGATCATCGCCGCCAAGACCGGCAATTTCCCGACGCCACTGGTGACCTTGCAGGAAGCCATCAAGCTGTTCTCCGATCCGTTTTATCGCACTGGTCCCAACGATCAGGGCATCGGATGGAACGTGCTGGCATCGCTGCAACGCGTGGCGATCGGCTTCGGCCTGGCGGCATTGGTGGGCATTCCATTGGGATTTCTGATTGGCCGCGTACGCTTCTTGTCGGGCATGTTTGGCCCGATCATCAGCTTGCTCAAGCCGGTGTCGCCGCTGGCCTGGCTACCGATCGGCCTGCTGGTGTTCAAGTCGGCCAATCCGGCGGCGATCTGGTCGATCTTCATCTGCTCGATCTGGCCGATGATCATCAACACGGCCGTTGGCGTGCAGCGCGTACCGCAGGACTACATGAACGTGGCGCGCGTGTTGAACCTGTCCGAATGGAAGATCCTGACCAAGATCCTGTTTCCATCCGTCTTGCCGTACATGCTGACCGGCGTGCGCCTGGCCATCGGTACGGCGTGGCTGGTGATCGTCGCGGCAGAAATGCTGACCGGCGGCGTGGGCATCGGTTTCTGGGTCTGGGATGAATGGAACAACCTGAACGTGCCGCACATCATTATCGCAATCGTCGTGATCGGCGTGGTGGGGCTGATCCTCGAACAATTGTTGGTAGCGTTGGCTAAGGCCTTCACTTACGAACAGGTCAGTAACTGACCCCGCGTCCCCATTTTGAATACTTATTTTGAACGATCATGCAGTCGAAGCCGAGAAGGAAATTCTGATGGAAGCGATGAACAAATTTATCGAGATCAATGACGTCGAGATGGTGTTCCATACCAAGAAGGGCACCTTTCATGCGCTGCGCGATATCAATCTGAGTGTGCAAAAGGGCGAGTTCATCACCCTGATCGGCCACTCCGGTTGCGGCAAATCGACACTGTTGAATCTGATCGCCGGCTTGCTCAAGCCGAGTGACGGTTTGCTGTTGTGCGCCAATCGCGAAATCGCCGGCCCCTCGCCGGAACGTTCGGTGGTGTTCCAAAACCATTCTTTGTTGCCTTGGCTGACCTGTTACGAAAACATTTATCTCGGCGTGGAGCGGGTGTTCGGTGCGACGGAAAACCGTACGCAACTGCGCGACCGCACGCGCGCCGCTTTGGCCCTGGTTGGCCTGACGGCTGCTGAAAGCAAGCGGCCGAATGAGATTTCCGGCGGCATGAAGCAGCGGGTCGGCATTGCCCGCGCGTTGGCAATGGAGCCGAAGGTCTTGCTGATGGACGAGCCGTTCGGTGCATTGGATGCCTTGACCCGTGCCCACCTGCAGGACGAGTTGCTGAAAATTGTCGCGAAGACGGCATCGACCGTTGTGATGGTCACGCACGATGTCGACGAGGCTGTGTTGCTGTCGGATCGTATCGTCATGATGACCAACGGACCTGCCGCAACCATCGGCGAGATCCTCGACGTCAAACTGGCGCGTCCGCGCGAGCGTGTGGCGCTGGCGCAGGATGCACAGTATTCCGAATACCGTACGGCGGTGCTTGAGTTCCTTTATCGCAAGCAAGCGCATCCGGCGAAGGAAGCCGCGTAGAAAAACGCAGCACAAATAGAGTAAAACGCAGAGTAGCAGCGCAAGAAGCAACGCAAGAAGCAATGCAAGAAGCAATGCAAGAGCGGATTCAAACGAAAGGAACAATATGGCGGTCACCGGGCAAATCAAGCTGATGCAAAACAGCGGTACCGGAAAGAGCGAGACGACTTCCGCTGCCGATACCAAGCCTTTGTCGGGCGAAGTGTTTGGCGCATTGATCAACCTGTCGGGACGCCGCCGTTTCACGTCGCAGCGTCTGGTGTTGTATGCGGTGTTGGCGTCGCAAGGCCATGCAGGCGCCACCACGATCGCTCGCGAGGCGCTGGCCTTGTTCCGCGGTGCGCATACCGCGTTGGTGAAAGGTTCGGATACCGTTCCCGGTATTTTTTGCGAAGAAGTGCGAGAGGCGTATTTCGGCAGGTTGGATGGCGACGCGCAGATTGTCTATTTCATCAATCTGGCGGAGCGTACGCTCAACGCCATCGACGATAGCTTGCGTGATGCACCGGCATTGTTGGAGGAGTTGGTGCGCATCACCACGCCGATGCTGAGCGTGCTGAACCAGATTACCAGCGTGTACGAAGAGCAGTCGAAGCGTCATGCGCTGCTGATGAAGAAGCAACTGCGCGGCATCATGACCGATATCGAAACCATCGCCAAGCAGGCCAAGATGGTGTCCTTCAACGCACGCATCGTCGCGGCGCGCGCAGGGCAGGCCGGTAAGGAGTTTTCGGTGGTGGCGGGGGTGCTGTCGAATATCACGACCGAGATCGATGATCTGGTCAAGGTGGCATTGAGCGGCGCGGCAGCATAGCTTTCGGACAACTTTCGTGCGGCTTGGGTGCAACTTCTGCACCAGTGTTTACCCGACGGTTTGTGATGGCATTTCCTGAACTCTGTTCTAATTGAGGCAACTCAAAAAACAGAATAAACAGGGAAGGGCCATGAAAAAACTCAGTGAACAGCGCCTCGTCTATTTCTTTGAAGCGGTCCAGTGCGGCAGCGTGCGTGCTGCTGCCGACAAGCTGGATATCGCCCCATCGGCGGTCAGCCGCCAGATTGCCTTGCTGGAGCAGGAGGTGGCAATTCCGGTCATGGAGCGGCATCGTCGCGGCGTAGTGCCGACCGAAGCCGGGCAGCTACTGATCGATTACTACCGCGAACAAGGGGCGCACCAGGCGGATCTGTTGTCCAAGCTGCAAGGTTTGCGCGGACTCAAGCGCGGCCACGTCAGCATTGTCATCGGCGAGGGGTTCGTGAGCGATTTCATGAGCCAGCCGATGGTCTATTTTTGCGAACGCCATCCGCAAATTTCGGTATCTCTTGATCTCGCCGGCACCAATGACGTGTTGCGGCTGGTCGCCGAAGACACCGCCGAGATCGGTCTGGTCTACAACCCGCCGACCGACCCCAAAATTGTCTCGCGCGCGGTGCAGCGGCAACCCATGCTGGCGGTTGTCAGTGCCGGATCGCCACTGCGCAACAGCAAGTCCTGCACCTTGCAGGAGCTTAGCGAATATCCGATCGGCCTCATGCACTCCTCTTACGGTACGCGGCAATTGCTGGCGCTGGCCGAGTATGCCGCCAAGATCAAACTCAATCCGACGCTCACCACCAACTCCATCAATGTGCTGAAGCACTTCGTCAAATCCGGGCTGGGCGTCACCTTGTTGCCGCGCTTTGCGGTGTCGACCGAACTCGCGGCGGGCGAGCTGTTTGCGATTCCCCTCGATGATGACGTGTTGACCTTGGCCGAAGTGCATCTGGTCACCCGAGTCGGACGCAAGCTCTCAGTGGCTGCCAACCGCTTTGTCTCCTATGCCAGTTCGCTGATGCAGGCGTTTCAGGTCACCAGCTGAAGCCGACCATTGAACCGTCGCTCGCCTTGTATTTTTCAGTGTTCTCTTAAATAGAACAATGTTTGCTTTTCGATGTAATTGACGCTCACTTGCGCTGCTTGCACACTGGACCTGTCAGATTTTTTTCCAGCGAGGAGCAGCATGAAACACATTGGTGTGGCGGGTTTGGGCAATATGGGGCGCGGCATGGCGCTGTCGTTGCAACGCGGTGGCTTTACGGTATCGGGCTACGATCCGTCGGCTGCGGCAACAGAAAGTATCGCAGCCGAAGGCGTGAAAGTGTTTGCCTCGGTGGCGGCGTTGGCTGGTGCGGTGGATGTATTGATCCTGTCGCTGCCGACGTCGGACGTGGTCGAGGCGGTGGTGTTCGGGGCTGAGGGTTTGCTGGCCGGTGCCAAGCCCGGGTTGCTGGTGGTCGACACGACAACCGCCGACCCCAATAGCACACGTAAAGTGGCGGCAGCGCTTGCGGAGAAGGGCGTGCGCTTCATCGACGCACCCGTCAGTGGCGGCCCCAAGGGCGCGGCGACGGGCACCATGACCATGGTGCTGGGCGGTGCGGCCGACGACGTCGCAGCGGTCACGCCGGTGCTGGAAGCCATGAGCACCAAGCGCGTGCATGTCGGCCCGGTCGGTGCAGGCCACGTCACCAAGCTGCTCAACAACCTGATGTGCGGCGCACACCTGATCGTCGCCGGTGAGGCGGCGCGCATCGCCGAGGCAGCCGGACTCGATCCGCAGCAAATCTTCGAAGGCATCAACGCAGGTTCGGGACGTAGTGGTGTCACACAAGTCAATTATCCGACCTGGATTTTCAACGACGCGTTCAATTCCGGCTTCACCATGAAACTCATGCGCAAGGACTTGCGCCTGGCGATGGGCTTGCTCTCCGAATTGGGAACATCCGCGCCGCTGGCCGGTGAAGTTGGACGTCTGTGGGCCGCCAGCGACAAAACCGTGGCTGATGGCGAAGACTTCAATCGCATTGTCCATTTCGCCGAAAAATAATCTACCGAACAGAGTCAGGAGCGTTACATGAAATCCAATGAAGCAGAACAATTGCTGGCGGCGTTTGCACCGTTCTTTCCGGGCACCGCCTTTGTCGGTTCCTATGTCGGCGGTAAGCTGATCCAGGGCGAAGGCGAATCCATCGGCTTGCAGAATCCCGCGACCGGCCAGGCAACATTAACTTACCGCGACGCCGATGCGCGCGTAGTGCAACTGGCAGCCGATGCCGCTATCGCTGCGCAAGCGGAGTGGTGGAAACTGACCCACGCCGCGCGCGGTCGCATCGTGTTTGCCGTCGGTCAGAAGATCCGCGACAACACCGAAGCGCTTGCGCAGCTGGAGTCGATCAGCGCCGGCAAGCCGATCCGCGATTGCCGTGGCGAAGTGGCCAAGGTCGCCGAGATGTTTGAGTACTACGCCGGCTGGGCCGACAAGTTTTACGGTGACGTGATTCCTGTGCCGAGTTCGCATCTCAACTACACACGCCGCGAACCGGTCGGTGCGGTGCTGCAGATCACGCCCTGGAATGCGCCGATTTTTACCTGCGGCTGGCAGGTGGCGCCCGCGATTGCGATGGGCAACGCGGTTTTGCTGAAGCCTTCCGAACTGACTCCCTTTACTTCGTTAGCGGTCGCTGCCTTGGCTGAGCAAGCCGGCGTGCCCAAGGGGCTCATCAATGTACTGGCCGGTTATGGGCACACCGTGGGGCAAGCTGCCATCGATCATCCGGTGGTCAAGAAAGCGGTGTTCGTCGGTTCGCCCCAAACCGGCAAGAAAATCGCCGAGTCGGCTGCACGGCGCTTGCTGCCTTGCGTGCTGGAACTGGGCGGCAAGTCGGCCAATATCGTGTTCGAAGATGCCGATCTCAAGCGCGCTTGCCTGGGTGCACAAGCTGCGATCTTTTCATCGGCCGGGCAGAGTTGCGTCGCGGGTTCACGCTTGTTGGTGCAGCGTTCGGTGTATCGTGAATTCGTCGACATGCTGGCGACCGGAGCGGGCAAGATCAAGGTTGGCCAACCGGGCGATGCGCAAACAGAAGTCGGCCCGATTTCCAATCAGAAGCAGTACGAGCACGTGCGCAGCATGATTGCCGAAGGCCTGCGCAACGGCGCCAAGTTGGCGACGGCAGTGCAGGATTTTTCGGAGCCGGGATTTTTCGTCAGGCCGACCGTACTGGCCGAAGTCAGCAACGACATGGACGTGGCGCGCAAGGAAATCTTTGGGCCGGTTGTGGTGGTGATTCCTTTTGATACGGAAGAAGAAGCGGTGCGCATCGCCAATGATAGCGAGTTCGGCCTGGCCGGCGCCGTGTGGACCAACGATGTGGCGCGCGCGCATCGCGTCGCGGCCAGCGTCAATGCAGGCACCTTCTGGATCAACGGCTACAAGACAATCAACGTGACTTCACCTTTTGGTGGTTACGGACAAAGTGGCTATGGCCGGTCCAGCGGTGTCGAAGCTTTGTACGAGTACACGCAAACCAAGAGTGTGTGGGTCGAGACGGCGGCTTCGCCGGCGGCGACTTTCGGTTACGTTTGATTGGCATCGACAGGAGGTTGCAGGGAGGTGATGTCTCCCATCGCATGAGAACGTTTGCTTTTCAATTGCGATGCGGGACGTCACAGGGCATCATTGGTGCCGGGGCAACGGCGAAGGGTGTTGAAGGCCGTTGAATTTTTGTTGTACAGGGAGTGAAAAAAGGGAGGGCCGCATGCCGCGCATTGGCATGACGGCTTGTTGACAGACCTCATGCAGGATGCAAATCCGGAGGAAGAAAATGCAAGCAGCACCAACCACAACCGCTACACCATCACATCTTACGCAGCCCGGGCTGCAAACCTGGAAGCTCTACGTTTTTGCAGTCGTGATTCTCGTCGTTGCCGAGCTGATCGGTTCCGTCACCTTCAAGGTCGGCCCGGGTAAAGTCGTGCTCCTGCCGATGGTCTGGGCCTTGATCATGGGTGCCGTTATCGGCAGCCTGCAATCGAAGATGCCGGGGCCGCTCTCCCTGAGTCAGCCTTTGCAGTTTCGCGCAGCGGCGATCCTGCAGCCTGCGTTGCTGCTGTTCGTCGCCAAGCTGGGCCTGATGGTCGGCAGTTCGCTGCCGAAGATCATCGGTGCCGGTTGGGCGCTGGTATTTCAGGAGTTCGGCCATTTCGTCGGCACCATCATTATCGGTCTGCCTTTGGCGCTGCTGTTGGGCATCAAGCGCGAAGCGATCGGCGCGACGTTTTCTGTGGGACGTGAACCCAGCCTCGCCATCATCGGCGAACGCTATGGCATGAATTCACCGGAAGGACGCGGCGTGCTGGCGGAATACATTACCGGCACCTTGTTCGGCGCGGTCTTCATTGCCATCTTTGCGGGCTTCATCACCAGTCTCAACATCTTCCATCCGGTTGCGCTGGCAATGGGCGCGGGTGTCGGCTCCGGCAGCATGATGGCCGCTGCGGCAGGCGCCATCGCCGCCCAGCAAACGCCTGAAGTCGCCAAGGATGTTGCGACTTTTGCGGCTGCCAGCAATTTGATCACGACCACCATCGGGACTTACTTCACGCTGTTCATCTCGCTGCCGCTAGCGGTGTGGGGCTATCGTGTGCTGGAACCGATTATCGGCCGCACGACCTCGTCCTCGAGCACAGCATCCGATGATTTGCACACGCAAACGCATGTGGAAGTGGCGGATCTGAACATGGCCGGCCGCATTGGCGCCTGGGTGTTCGCGGGTGTGCTGACCATCATCGCCAACTGGATCGCCTATAAGGTGGCGCCGCTGGAATCGATCGGCTGTATCGTGATCATGATTGCCGCGGTGTTTGTCGGCGATATCCTGTGCAATGTGACCGGCAAGAAGATTCCGGCAGTGTGCTGGGTGACGCTGGTGGCGATGTTCCTGACTTCGCCGGTTTGCCCGTGGGCGGATGCGATCGTTGCCATTACCGGCAAGATCAATTTCCTCGCCGTGATTACGCCGATGCTGACGTTTGCGGGTCTGTCGATTGCCAAGGATATCCCGGCTTTCCGCAAACTGGGCTGGCGCATCGTGCTGGTGTCGTTCGCGGCGAACGCCGGAACCTTTATCGGTGCGACACTGATTGCGGAGTTCTTCCACTGACCATTTGATCATCGGTAATGCAAAACGGCCGGGCATGTAAATGCACCGGCCGTTTTTATTTGCAGAGGTTTGCTATCCGTTATTGCGCTTTATATGCTGCCCACGCGACCAGCAGCCAGCCGGCCAGGAAAGCAAGGCCGCCGATCGGTGTGATCGCGCCCAGAAAACGGACGCCGCTCAACGCCAGCACATACAAGCTGCCGCTGAAAATCACGATACCGATGAACATCGCACTGCCTGCCCAGCCCAGTATCGCCGGTCCGAATTTCGGAATCAGCAGGGCCACGGCAAACATGCCCAGCGCATGCACCATCTGATAGATGACGGCGGTTTGCCAGATCGCCAGCATGTCGGCGTCGAGGATTTGTTTCAGCCCATGCGCGCCGAAAGCACCGGCACCCACAGCGATGAACATGTTGATGCCAGCCAGAATGACGAGAAGACGTTCGCTCATAAGTGATTCCCTAAATTGATCTGCGGGTATTGTAATTGTTCTGCGTTCGCGAGCGATGCAGTCGGCGTCGGATCTGTTGCGACGCTTCCAACTTGACGCAGTACGGCCGACGGAAGTGGGTAGTACTGCATCCTTTTTCAGGTACCAAAGATCGGCAGCAGGCGCATGATGGATTCACGCCATTCGCGCGGCTCCGGCTGGCCGTTGTCTTTCTTGCTGAGGAAGCTGGCGATATGCATGCCCTGGCGATTGAACAGTTCGAGCGAGGTGATAATGCCGTCGGTAGTCGGTTTCTTTGCCACCCAGACCGAGTCGATGTGGTCTTCGCGCAGCGACATGCGAAAGCCCGAGTTCATGATTTTCAGGCGCGAATCCTTGAACCCGATGTTTTTGATCTTGCCGTAGTAGGCCTGCACGATGCCGGCATTGCCGACTTGCGCCATGATGGCGGTGCCGAACTCCGTCATGCGCTGCAGGATGATACGCGCCGAGTCATTGGCGACCTGATACGCGAAGGCCTTGCCGGCCAGACGCAGCTTGCGCAAGCGTTGTTGATCGAATGCTTCCTGCCGCTGGACGAAATCGTTGTGGTTGTGCGTGTGCGCCCAATCGGCACGCAGCGCATCGATATCAATTTCTTTGCGGGTATCGGCTTTGTCCTCAAGTGGGTGCACAAGCTGCAGAGGTGAGGTTTGATCGGCGGCGGCGTGTTCACTGACAAGCTTCCGAAAAGCGGCGATGTCAGCGGTTTCGCGCAGGACGATCTTGTGCAGCATGTTGCCGTAGCGATCGAAGAACTGGAAGCTGTGCTGTTTGTTGCCGCTGCACTCGTCGTGTTCTTCCAGCGCGTAGCCGTGTTCCCATTGCGGATAGAAGATGCGCAGATGCATGGCCTCGGCGGGTGCAAATTCGATTTCGTTCTGCACATAGAGTGCACCGCTGACATTGTCTTTTTCCAGCAGGGCGGACGAGTTGCGGGTGACTTCTGTGAGGTTGCCGAGTGCTGCAAGACGGTTGAGCAGCGGTGCAAATTCACCTTGCAGTCGGGTGGCTTGCGGATGCAGCGCGATGCGTTGCACGTCTGTCAGGTTGGGGAGTTGCTGATCGTCGAGAGGGCGCAGACGCATCATGATCTTTCCTTCGTTGTTGCTGTGTTGCAGAGGGGGGCGGCCGTGATTGTCATGCATGACCCATCCAGGAAAACTGAAGGTGCATGGCTTTGGCATGGCTGAGCGGTCCCGCGTGATTCCGTCCCATGTGGGGACGGGTTGCCGATATCCAAGTTGCTGCTGTCTGGCATCTAAAGAAAAAACATATCGTCGACTTCATGAGGCCGAGTGAACGAGGCCTTGTGAGATGTCGGCGAACAACCGTAGGCAAACAACAGCGATTTGTCAGCAAACTCGTCGACGGAGAAATTCTTTAGATGAGAATAATTCTCATCTATTATTGTGTATGACGATCAAAATTGCAAGGACGGTCATAGTCTTTTACAAAAGTTGGCGGCGCTGTCAGCTTTGCTTATCCAGCGCGTCGTCAGCTGTTAGAAAAGTGTTGAGGATGTGTCATTGTGTAATTGTTCTGGAGGCGGATGGTGCGCTGCGATAAAGTGAACCTGTCTCCTCCAACTCCTCCCTGGATTGGATTTAGCCTCCGACCTGCAAAGTTCGGGGGCTTTTTTTTGCCCGGATTTATTGGAGAGGGAAGAGCCAGGCATCTCAATGTAAATCACTGCTGTCAGATCGACTGGACGTTGAATCTTGCAAAGAGGAACTGCTTGAATAGATCGATGAATAAACGCATCGCCGCTGCAACTGATTTACTGCACACGATAGGGATGGTGATCACGCGAGTAGAAATCAGCGGATGAAGGACAGGGCGACAAGAGGTCGGAAGAACAATGGCGCCACATGTTGTGGAGCAGTTTTGAAGACGCTCGACGTGCAAAGCGCGCAAAACAAAAAGGGCTCCAATTGCTTGGAACCCTTTTTATCTACTGCGAATTTCTGGTAGGCCGTGCGGGACTCGAACCTGCGACCAACGGATTAAAAGTCCGCTGCTCTACCAACTGAGCTAACGACCCGAAAGACCGCTATTATATGCAATATTGATCGACGGTGTCAAACAGGTAGGGAAAATATTTCAAGGCGCTATTTCAATGTTGCCAGTTTTTCTTTGCCTGTCTGGGCTGCCGGGCTTTCCGGATACTTCGCAATCAGCGCATCCAACGATTTCTTCGCCGCTGCTTTGTCCTTCAGCTCGATATATGAGCTGCCGATGTTGAGCATGGCGTCGGCCACCTTGGGACTGTCCGGATAATTTTTCGCTACTGCCTGCTGTGCTGCGATGGCGCCCTTGTAGTCGCGCTGCGCATACAGTGCGTTGCCGACCCAGTATTGCGCCGATGGCGCGTAACCGGATTGTGGGTAACGCTTCAGGAAGTCGTTGAACGCTGCGCCGGCACCCTTGTAGTCGCCACCCTTGAACAGGTTCAGTGCGGCGTCATAGGATTTTTGCTCATTCAGATCGACGCTGGATTCCTTGCCGTCGATGTTGACTTTTTGCGGTTCCAGCTTGCGCAGACGTGCATCCAGATCGACGTAAAAGTCTTTCTGGCGTTGCTGCGTATTGGACAGCTCATTGGTCAATACTTCGATCTGGCCACGCAGTCGGGCGATTTCCTGGCGGAGTTGGTCGTTTTGATCGGACAGGCTCAGCGCGCTGTTCTTGTCCGACTTGTTGACCATATCCTTTTGCAGGCTATCGACTTTGTTGCGCAGATCGAGGATGGCCTTGCGCGCTTCGTCGTCGTCAAACAAGCCCGCGTGCGCTGTCATTGGCAGGCACGCGACAGCGGCCAACATGGCCGCTGCAGAAACCGATTTGAACTTGGTTTTCAGGGAAGTGCGCATAGGTCTTATTGGTAAGCGATATCAGCGCGGCGGTTTTCAGCCCATGCTGCTTCGTCGCTGCCCAATGCCTTTGGCTTTTCTTTGCCAAAGGAAACAGCTTCAACTTGTGCGTCGGAGACGCCCAGCAGAACCAGTGCCTTGCGGACGGCTTCTGCACGCTTCTGACCCAGGGCCAGGTTGTATTCGGTACCGCCGCGATCATCGGTATTGCCTTGGATGATGACCTTGCGATCCTTGTGCGAGTTCAGGTACTTGGCGTGTGCTTCTACCACCGAACGGAACTCTTCCTTGACGGAGTAGCTGTCGTAGTCGAAGTAGACGCTGCGCTTGGAGAGAATGCCTTGCGGGTCGTTCAGTGGGTCGGATCCAGCGTTGACGGTGTTGACTGCGCGTGGATCTGCGCCGCTGTTAGTGCCGGTTGTAGCACGGCTTTCCACCGGTGCGTTTTTGTCGTCCAGCTTGGTGGACGAGCATGCTGCCAGCAGCACTGCTGCCGAAAGAACGATTGCAAAAGAACTGAATGTGCGCATCTGAAACTCCTTGTGTCGTGAATGAATGTGAATAATTGTTTATTTCATGAACGGCCCCCAGGTTGGCTCCCTGACATCGCCGACCTGGGTTGTTAAGCGCTGTTTGATCCGGCCATCCGTGGAGACGATGGCTAAAGATCCGCGACGACCCGATTCCGTCGCGTACATGATGTACTTGCCGTTTGGCGAGAAGCTGGGCGACTCATCTTTGACGGTGTCGGACAGGCGTTGTTCCTGACCGTTGGTCAAATCCAGCGCGTAAAGCTGGAATTTACCCTCGCGGCGCGAGATAAATGCCAGCGTCCTGCCGTCCGGTGAAATCCGCGGGCTGATATTGTAGCTGCCGCCGAAGGTCACGCGCTGCGCTTCGCCGCCGTTGGGGCTGACCTTGTAGATCTGCGGGCCGCCGCTACGGTCGCTGGTGAAGTAGATGTAATTACCATCCGGCGAGAAGCGTGGCTCGGTATCGATGCCGGCGGTGTTGGTCAGACGACGCAGGCCGCTGCCATCGGCGTTGATGATGTAGACCTGCGTCAGGCCGTCACGCGTGAGTGCCACGGCCAGGCGCGAACCGTCAGGTGCCCAGGCCGGTGCCGAGTTGCTGCCCTTGAAGTTGGCCACCAGGGTGCGCTGACGCGTTACGAGGTTTTGGATATAGATAACTGGTTTTTTGGCTTCGAATGAAACATAAGCGACCTTGCCGCCATCTGGGGACCAGGCCGGAGAGATGATCGGCTCGTTGGACCGCAGTGCGACCTGCACGCCTTCGCCATCCGCGTCGGCAACTTCCAGGCGATATTCCTTGCCGGAACGTGTCACATAAGCAATACGGGTGGAGAAGATGCCTGGAATGCCGGTCAGCTTTTCATAGATATCGTCGGCAATCTTGTGTGCGGTCAGGCGGATCAGTTGCGGCTGGCTGCCGAACGACAGTGCCGACAATTGTGATGCCTTGATGGTGTCGAACAGGCGATAGCGCACATCGAAGCGCCCATCGGCCAGACGCTGCACGCTGCCCACTGCCAGCGCATTGGCACCGCGACCTTTCCAGTCGTTGTAATTGATCGTGGAAGAGTCCGACAGCGAGTCGCTGTTGTCAATCAACTTGAATACGCCGCTGCGCGTCAGGTCGGCTCTGATGATGTTGGTGATCTGTTGCGGCGCGCCTTCTTCTCCCGGGAAGGAGGTGATGGCGACCGGGATCTGGCTGGCGCCGACACCGGAAATTTCAAAGCGCAACTCTGCGTGCGAGGCTGGTGCTATGGCGATACCTGCGACGGTCAGAGCAATGCCTGTCAGGCGGCGAAAACCAAGTGGCAAGGTGCGTGAGTTTTTCATCATCCTCATTGTCATCGTTTACTGATCTTTCGGTAAATGGGTGAAGGTGAAGCTGTTCGGCACCCGTCCATCCTTGTCTGGAGGGAAAGGTTGCGATTTGTTGATCGCTTGCAGGACTGCTTCGTCAAAGCCCGGAATGCCGGATGTTCTGTTCTTGCGGATACTGCGTACGGTGCCGTCTGGCAGCAGTTCGACAGTGTATTCTACCGCCGGGTTCGCGCTTAACTCGCCAGGCACGTCGAAGATGGTGTTGGAACGGATCTTCGCGCCCAACTTCCGGCCATAGTCTGCCGCACCGCGCGGGCCTTGCGATTGCGCCGCCGTACCGGTGCCGCCACTGGAGCTGGTAGCCTGACCCATCATGCGTTTCAGGTCATCCTGGCGACGTTGTTCGGCGGCCTTGTTGTCGGCGGCTTGCTGTTTCTGTTTCTTCTCGGCAGCGAGTTTGTCGGCGTCGGCTTTCTTCTTCGCCTCAGCGTCTTCTTTCTGCTTGGCGAGTTTCTTGTCGGCGTCTAGCTTCTCCTGCTTTTCCTTCTTCAGCTGATCTTCTTTTTCACGCTCGAGCTTGGCTTCCTTTGCCTTTTCTTCGCGATCTTTCTTTTCCGCTTCCTTGCGCTTCTTTTCTTTCTCTTTTTCTTTTTCTTTTTCCAGCGCGATATCAGGCTTCACCACCGGAGGTTCTTCGACCTTCGGTGGTGGTGGCGGTTTGACTGGTTCTGGAACCGGTTGCGGCGTCGGTTTCGGTGGTTCCGGTTCCGGCTCGGGTTGTGGCAGGGGAGCGGCTTCCTTGACGTTCGGATCCCAGATTTCCGCTTCGACGGTCAGCGGTGTCTGGCTTTGCCAGCTGATGCCGAACCAGAGAAAAGCCAGCAAGGCCATATGCACCACCACCGCCAGCGTGATGGCGCGCCAGCGGCCCGGTTGTCTTGGTACTTGGTAAGGAGAGCTCATATTACTTTGTTGCCAGTCCCACGCGTGTGATGCCCAGCTTCTTGGCGGACGCAATGGCCTGAATCACTTCGTCGTACTTGATATCTTTGTCGGCGGAAATCATCACCGGCATATCCGGGCTGTCCGCATGCAGGGCCTGCAGTTTTTGCGCCAGATCGTTGCGGCTGCTCGCCGTCTGCGTCTCACCGCGCTTGGGGCCGTTGACCTTGATGGTGGCCTTGGCGTCTGGCTTCAACGCGATCTCGATGTATTCGTTCGGCGGCACGGTCGACTTGCCGGCGGTCGGCAGGTTGATGACGCTCGGGTCATTCACCGGTGCGGCCACCATGAAGATGATCAGCAGCACCAGCATCACGTCGATGTATGGCACGACGTTGATTTCCGATTTGAACTTGCGGGGGCGTCCCCCGCGCATGGATGAACCGGCCATTAGCGTGCCTGACGTTGCAAGATATTGGAGAACTCTTCGATGAAGCTTTCAAAGCGGATCGCCAGGCGGTCGATGTCGTGTGAATAGCGGTTGTAGGCAATCACAGCAGGAATCGCGGCAAAGAGACCGATCGCAGTCGCGATCAGCGCTTCGGCAATGCCGGGAGCGACCGCAGCAAGCGTTGCTTGTTGCACATTGGCAAGGCCGCGGAAGGCATTCATGATGCCCCATACGGTGCCGAACAGACCAACATAGGGAGACACCGAACCGACTGACGCCAGGAAGGCCAGGTGCGATTCCAGCGCATCCATTTCGCGCTGGTAGGCTGCGCGCATGGCGCGGCGGGCACCGTCCAGCAAACCGGTCGAATCGATCGTGGCGCCTTTGCCGACTTGTGCTTTGGCTTTGTTGAATTCGCCCATGCCGGCCTGGAAGATGCGTTCCAGCGCACCGCCGTGGCCGCCGCCCTTGCGGCGGTTGGACAGCGTGTCCTGATACAGCGCGATCAGATTGCCGCCGGACCAGAACGAGCGTTCAAACTCTTCGGTCTGGATGCGCGAACTGCGGATCGTGAACATCTTGCGGAAGATGTAGGTCCAGCTGAAAATCGACGCCGACAACAAGAGCAACATGACAAGTTGCACAATGATGGAAGCATTGGCGATCAGGGTAACGAAGGATAGATCTTGAGTGACATTCATGGGGGCGTGAGGGTCGGAGGTTCAGTCAGAGATGGTCAATTGTACGTGCAAATTTTTTCAATCCCGTTGCGGCAGGTGTAAAGATGCCGCTGCGATCATGGGTTGCAGGCTTGATGGGCAAGCTTGAATCACAAGCCGTGCAGATGTTGAATAGATGGCGAATTATAAATTTTCCTTGAAGCGCGCCAGCATTTTTTCCGGAATGGCCTGAGGCCGGAAGCTCGCCGCGTTGACGCAGACGATGGTGATGCGGCCGCGCGCCAATAATGTTTGTTGTGTTCCCTGCAGCGTTCCCTGCGATGTTTTCTCGATGCGCCACGCTTCCTGAACGAAAGCCAGCGACGCGTTGCGGAACTGTTCGACCACGACGGTCAATTTCAGTTCATCGTCGAGTCGCGCAGGCGAAAAGTAATCCACCGCGGTGCTCTTGACCACGAAGATCAGACCCGAGGATTCTGCCAGTGCTTGCTGGGAATAACCAAGCGCACGCAGCCATTCGGTGCGCGCGCGTTCGAAGAACTTGAGATAGTTGGCGTAAAACACGACGCCGCCGGTGTCGGTGTCTTCGTAGTAGACCCGAACCGGCCAGGAGAAAGCGTCGCTGCCATTGTTGCTGCCGCCGACGCTGTTGCTGCTGATATTGTTTTTATTGTTTAAATCGGACATCTGGATGTTTATTGGATTTATTGGGCGCGTTTGATATTCAGCGGTCCAAAACCTTGGCAAGTTGGCATCAGTTCGATGTAGTTGATGTTGACGTGCGGCGGCAGGGTAGCAACCCAGAAGGCCGCTTCGGCGATGTCTTCGGCGGTCAGTGGCGTCGTGCCTTCATAGACCTTGGCAGCTGCGCCGTCATTGCCCTTGAAGCGCACGTTGGAGAACTCGGTACCGCCACACAGGCCGGGTGCCAGATTGGTGGCGCGTACACCGGTGCCGACCAGATCCGCACGCAGATTCAGGGTGAACTGATCCACGAATGCCTTGGTGGCGCCATAAACATTGCCGCCCGGATACGGATAAGCACCTGCAATCGAACCCAGATTGATGATGGTGCCGGTGCCGCGCTTGACCATGTTCGGCAGGATGTGATGCGTGACGGTGACCAGACCCTTGACGTTGGTGTCGATCATGGTTTCCCAGTCTTCCAGCGCGACCTGATGTGCAGGCTCCAGACCTAGTGCGAGGCCGGCGTTGTTGATCAGTACGTCGATGTCTTGCCACCCTTGCGGCAGACTGGCCAGCGCGGATTTGATGGAAGCCTTGTCGGTGACGTCCAGCACCAGAGGCAGTACTTTGTCGCCAAATTCGCCGGCGAGGGCGTCGAGACGGTCTTTGCGGCGACCGGTAGCGATGACCTTGTGACCGTTTTGTACGAACTTGCGCGCCATTTCTGCGCCGAAACCAGCTGTTGCACCTGTAATCAAGACGATCATTGTGTGTTCTCCGTGTTGGTGTCTGAGCAATGCAGTATTTGAATTCATATTGCATCTACAACCCGAAATTGTAGCCCAAAGCGCGCCGCGGCGAGAGGCGGCGTGCGATGCAACATTTTCACGCAGGGCGGCAGACGCAAATCTTGCTGAATTTTAAGCCTTCACTTACAATGAGCAGACCATTTCGTCTCACGTAACTGGCGAAAAACCGGAACCCTGTTCCGGCACAAGATGGGTATCCATCGGGAAGCGTGAGATTTCATTAGCCGTGCGCCTGGGCAGCCCTGAATGGAGAACGTACGACTGAGGCTGCCTGCAATTCCCTTTTATTTTTGGCCCTCATTCGATTTGGAAGTCAGTCAAGTCGGCTTCGCCCATTGTGTTTTTGCTTTGGGCGCGTCGAACTGATATGCCTTCAGGCGCATCCTCATCCATTGGAGAAATCATGTTTGCAAAGAATCACACCATCGCGAATATCGACCCGGAATTGTGGTCGGTCATCCAGAAAGAAAACGTCCGTCAGCAAGATCACATCGAGCTGATCGCTTCCGAGAACTATACTTCGCCGGCAGTCATGGAAGCCCAGGGCACCCAACTGACCAACAAGTACGCTGAAGGTTATCCAGGCAAGCGTTACTACGGCGGTTGCGAATTCGTCGACATGGCCGAGCAACTGGCCATCGATCGCCTGAAGCAGTTGTTTGGCGCTGAAGCCGCCAACGTGCAGCCGAACTCCGGTTCGCAAGCGAACCAAGGTGTGTTCTTCGCCATGTTGAAACCAGGCGACACCATCATGGGCATGTCGCTGGCAGAAGGCGGCCATCTGACGCACGGCATGGCGCTGAACATGTCCGGCAAGTGGTTCAACGTCGTTTCCTACGGCCTGAACGACAAGGAAGAAATCGACTACGAAGCCATGGAAGCACTGGCGCGTGAAAAGAAGCCAAAGCTGATCATCGCTGGTGCATCCGCCTACGCACTGCGTATCGACTTCGAACGTTTCGCCAAGATCGCCAAGGAAGTCGGCGCTTATTTCATGGTCGACATGGCGCACTACGCCGGCCTGATCGCTGCAGGCGTGTATCCGAATCCTGTGCCGTTTGCCGACTTCGTCACATCGACAACGCACAAGTCGCTGCGCGGTCCGCGCGGTGGCGTGATCTTGATGAAGGCCGAGCACGAAAAGGCCATCAACTCCGCGATCTTCCCTGGCATCCAGGGCGGTCCGCTGATGCACGTCATCGCCGGTAAGGCAGTGGCATTCAAGGAAGCGCTGTCGCCGGAATTCAAGGCGTATCAACAGCAAGTCGTGAAGAACGCCGACGTATTGGCCAAGACGCTGATCAAGCGTGGTCTGCGCATCGTGTCCGGTCGTACCGAGTCCCACGTGATGCTGGTGGATCTGCGTCCGAAGAATCTGACCGGCAAGGAAGCCGAAGCGATTCTGGGTTCGGCCCACATGACCTGCAACAAGAACGGCATTCCTAACGATCCTGAGAAGCCATTTGTGACTTCCGGTATCCGTCTGGGCAGCCCGGCGATGACTACACGCGGTTTCAAGGAAGCGGAAGCGGAAAAGGTTGCTAACCTGATCGCCGATGTGCTGGACAATCCGCATGACGCCGCAACCATCGAGCGCGTGAAGGCTGAAGTCAAGAAGTTGACTGATGCATTCCCGGTCTATGCTGCTTAATCAGGCGCAAGCCCGGTCAGTCGCAATTCAGTAAAGTTGTTGTTTCATCCTGCGGCCTTCATCTTTGTCGATATGACAGGGGTGAAGGCCGCAGGCGCAGTAAGATGGTCTCCGGTATTAACCCAGCAGTCAGCTTCTACTCGCCTCTATGAAATGTCCCTTCTGCAATCATGACGACACGCCCGTGTTGGATACGCGACTCTCGGAAGAGGGCGACGCGATTCGTCGTCGTCGTCGTTGCGCCAATTGCGACAAGCGGTTCACCACCTACGAGCGCATTGAGCTGACGATGCCCGTCATCGTCAAGAAGAACGGCAGCCGAAGCGAGTTCGATCCTTCCAAACTGCGCGCCAGTCTGATGCTGGCCTTGCGCAAACGTCCGGTGTCGGCCGAAGCGGTCGATGCGGCGATTCAGAGCATTCAGGAAAAATTGTTGTCCAGCGGCGCCCGTGAAGTCGTGTCGGGGCAGGTCGGCGAATTGGTCATGCGTGAATTGAAGCGCCTCGACAAGATCGCCTACATTCGCTTTGCCTCGGTCTACAAGAGCTTTGAAGACGTCACGGAATTCCAGGATGCGATTGCCGAAGTGGGGCACGAGCGTAAAGCTGCAGCCAAGAAGCGCAGCGACTGATCGCAGTCGCTCGTTGTTACGCTAGTCACTGACAGTTATCTATAGGCATATCCGCACAGTTGTTCATGCGCGTCTTCGCAATCTCCCCGCAAACTACATCGCTGTATTGCGCAAGCAATATGAACGCCTCGCGAGGTCTCTGACTGAGATCGACGCTCAGGTATCAATGCCGGCGCAGCACTGAATTTCACAAAGCGTTTTTGCATAAAAAAAGCGACCGTATTTCTACAGTCGCTTTCTTCTGAAACTAGTCCCGCCTGTGCCGCTATGCTGGCATCCTGAACCAAGCGGTTCAAGTTGGCTGCAGTTAGTTTAATTTCGGGTTCATCGGACTAGCGACGCTCACGCCCACCAAACAAAATCCCACAGCCTGTGCACATAAATGGTTCAAGGAATATAAGCATTCGCGAACACGGCAGGAGACTTAAGTCTACTCTATTCGCCATTCTTGTCAAAGTGTTTGCGTAAAAATATCGGGTATTTGCGCAGACAGATGTGACTAAAAATTATTCACGCACAAGCATTGACATCGGCGAATAGGAAGCGCTCATGTGCGAAGCGAAACGGGAGTTTCCTGCAGATCAAGAGTTGAAAAAGGCAGGCAAGAAAATGCACTAAAAAATATGCTTAGAACAAATTTTCTTGTGGTGTCAGCGCTTCATCCAAAACAGTATGCATGGCGGCGATGCTTTGCTTCCATTCTGCAACCGTCATGCCGGCAAAAGGGCCGTCTCCGGGTTGTGTCGACAGCAATTCTGCGGCGATACCGAGTGCAGCCATGACGGCGATACGATCGTTGCCTTTGATCTTGCCGGAGTCGCGAATGACGCACATCTTTTCATCGAGATAAGCGACGGCTTGTTGCAGCGTTGCTTCTTCACCTTCTTTGCATGCGAGCGTGTAAGAGTGGCCCATGATTGTCACGTTGAGTTGAATCATGCTGTCTCCTCTTCATTGATGGCTGGCGTTGTCGGTGTCGCCGCGATTGCGACCGGCAATTTTTCCAGCAGTGCTTCGATACGCTGATGGGCTTCTTCCATGCGTCGCGATAAGTCCACCTTCTCGGTGGTCAGCGCGGTGACGTTAAGACGCAGATCGGCGTTTTCGCGGCGCAATGACTGAGTCAGAGCGGCAAGTTGCGCAACTTTCTCGGAGAGTTGGTGAAATTCGGAGCTCATGGCCTAAGGTGTAGTGCAAAAGATGAGCGCCATTATATTCTCTTGGCGGCGTCGGGCGCGACAAATAGCGCAACGGTTGCAGACGGTTACAGAATCTATCCCGTTTTTACCGCTAAGAGCAGGGATTCTGTTGGGCAGAGTGCGCGAGGCGGCGGGTTTGTTGTCATAGCGTCAACCGTCGCTATTGTTCCCTGTCCGGTCTGCAATTTCGTTCCACAGATGCATTGCCACATAAGCACGCCATGGTCTCCAAGCGTCAGCCCGAGCACGTTGGTGAGCAAGTTTGAGCAAGGCCGGATCGCGACTCGTTATCGCTTGCATCAGCACCAGATCCGATGCCGGCCATGCATCGGCATCGCGCCACGCACGCATGGCGACGTACTCGACTGTCCATGGACCGATACCAGGTAAAGCCAACAAGGTCTTGCGCCGATCGGCAAGATCGACCTCGGGCGCGTCGACGGGCACATCGCCGATCTCCACTGCATGCGCAAAACCTTGTAGTGCGGCGACGCGTTTTCCGGGCATGCCGATGGCAGTGAGGTCTACCACCGCCAAAGCACCCGGCGTGGGAAAGCGCCACGAGGTCGCTGCATGCGCATGATGTTCGATACGCTCGCCGGCACGTTCCACCAATCGTCCTACGATGGTGGTTGCTGCTTTCACGCTGACCTGCTGGCCGACGATGGTGCGCACGATCAGTTCAAATGCAGACCAGGCACCGGGCACGCGCAGGCCGGGAGCCTCCTTCAGCAACGGTGCCAACCAAGGATCTGCGGCGAGATGGCGGCGAATCGGTTGCGGATCTGCATCCAGCCCGAACATGCGGCTTAGCGGCGCAACCAGCGCGTCCGCGTGGCGGCTGACCTTGCCCTCCAACAGGGCGATCAGAGCGTTGTCTTGTGGATGCCGTGAGACCGCTAGCGTGCCCGCGTCGCCATGCCATTCGATGGCGCGCAGATAGACACTGTTTTCTACTGCCTCCACACCAGCCGTTGAGCGCCCGCTAAAAAAACGTAACAGCCGCTCCCAATCAAATGGCGGCTTGAAAGGCAATTCTCGTATAGCGCTTTGCTTTTCTGAAGGCATGTCCGAATCCGGCATGGTGGATGTTGAGTGATCTGCATCGTGATGGATTCAGCAGATCAGTAAAGGAATGGCAGCAATTTGCAACGGCTTGTAACGGACGTAAATGTTACCCGGTATTTGTAAAGATTTCGGCGGGAAAGCCTGCTTCATTTCGATTTTGCCGCCCGTGCGTCGATGCGATCCTTCGGCTTCCCCCATCTCAGACACGCACACGAGATCATGAGCCAGATTCAACGCCTCTTCGCATCGGCCATTGCGCCGCTTTCGCCGGACGATACCCGTCATCGCATTGTTTTCAGCGCGTCAGATTGGAAGCGACGATTGCTGCTGGCGACTCTGTTGGCCAGCGGTGTCGTCACTTCCGCGTTCGGTGCCAGTTTCAATTGCAGCAAAGCAGGATCCGCAACGGAGAAGATCATTTGCGGCGATGCCGAGTTATCCCGCCTCGACGATCAATTGGGAAAGACATACAAGCACGCCAAGGCGAAAGCCGCGGACCGTCGTGAATTTGCCGCGCGTTCAGACGGCTTCTGGCGCTGGCGAGAGAAGAACTGCCAGACGCGCGAGTGTCTGCTCGACTGGTATCGGCAGCGTCAGATTGCGCTGGATGCCGAGTTGGCGGGGATATCTGTCGCATCGACAGTATTGCAATCCTTGCCTGTGCCTGCATCCGGTGCGGTTACAACTATCCCGGCGCAAGCGGTGACGCCGGAGCAAATGCAAGCGGCAATGGCGCAAGTGCAGAAACTGATTGCAGAGCCAGCCCGTGGCAATCATCTGTTCCTTGTCTCTGCTGCGTCTCAGTCTGCCCCTGCGGTACCGTTAAAGCCGCACTACCTTAGCGGGGCCGATGGCGAATATGTCTACGAAGATTTAAACGAAGCCACGGCTCTCGATGCCCGCCCACAGGTCATGGTCCGCTATCGCGGCAAGGTGCATGGCGAGTACACGCTGGAAGTACAGAAGAAAGCGGGGAGGGTGCGTTATACCTGCGATAGCGATTGTGCTTATATCAAGCAGCTGATGTTGCCAGGGTATGGTTTGCATGATCTTGATATGGTGAAGAATGATCATGCATCGCTGGCGTCGATCATGATGCGGGATGCGATGAATGGGTTGTTGGTGGAGAGTGAGTGAGCAGGGGGCGGACTGGCATCGATTTCGTTGGTGATGTGATTGATGCGCAGAGGAATCTCCCACAGTTTGGCTTGCAAGCCAAATTGGCTCGTCCGGCGCGAAGCAGTGCTTCGTGCAACTCAGGACTCTCCTCGCGTCCGTGCAGGTCGCGGATTCGGTTTTCTCAGACCTACATCAATGAAACAGCCATCTGAGGATGTTTTTTATTGGCGATGACATTGGATTGAGAAGGAATCTCCCACAGTTTGGCTTGCAAGCCAAACTGGCTCGTCCGGCACGAAGCAGTGCTTCGTGCAACCCCGGACTCGCCCCGCATCCGAGCCGGACGCGGATTCGGTTCTCTCAGGCGCAACACCAATAAAAAAGGCCACCCTAGGGTGACCTTTTGTATTGGTGGTGGAGCCGGCGGGAATCGAACCCGCGTCCGCAAGCACTCTACAGACAGTTCTACATACTTAGCGCTGCCATTTGATTTAACCCGAACGACGCGGACGCGCACGCTTCGTTAAGGCGAGTCACCTTAGATTTAGCCTTGAACCAAGTGACCCGATTCAAAGCGATTCCTTGTAAATGACTCTACTGCTGTTTGACCAGCCTACCCCAAGGAAGAAGTAGTGTAGAGCAAGCGGGTATTAAGCCGCTTGTGCGTACGAGTTATCGTTTGCAGTTATATCTTGTCTGATTGTATTTACGAGGTAGTCAGGCCTCGGTATGCCCTGCGCTGCTTTGCAACCCACGTCGAAACCAAGTCGGCCCCATGCAGATCTGCATTATATCTCAGTATGGGGGCGGCTCGCCGGGTTATCAAGAGTCCGCCCCTACTCAACTGCTTCAATGCTCGTCTTACTGTTGCAAAGTCAGTTCGACGCGGCTGGTCTTGCCCTTGTCCTTGATGCCGTCGGCGTTGAGCTTCGGGGCAATCAGGAAGATCCGGTCGGCTGAGATGATGCTTTGATCTTGCAGGTAGTTGCGAATCAGATCGGCGCGGCGTTGCGCGAGATTGCGCAAGTCGTCCTCGGTAATCGTGGTGTTGTCGACGATCAACTTCTGCATTTCTTCCGGTGGCAACGATTTGGTGAGGCCGACGACGTTGCGCGGTTTCTTGAACTTTTCGTCCTTATAAACCTTTTCCATGTACTTGGTGCGCTCCGCTTCATTGATCTGCAGATCTTTGCCGGAGGGCTGGCCTTCTTTTTCAATGATGTCCTTGCGCTTGAACGCACGCATCTTGCGGTTGAGAAGTTCCTGGCGCAGACCCATATCGTCGACGGCTGGATCAGCGCGGCCCATGACATCGATCTTCAGTGCCGGACGTTGATGCAACGCGTAGCCGAGGGTGTCGAGTTTCTTGCGGATGTCGTCGGTCAGTTCTGATGAGCCAGGTTCGAACTCGATGTAGCTCAGTTCGCCTGCGTCGCTGTCACCGCCGAACATCGAGCTGATCAATGCGAATGGCGATGTGACAGCCTTGACGATCAGGTTGACGAACACGCGCATGATGATGCCGCCGATCGAGAACTGCGGATCGGACAGCGAGCCGGAAATCGGCAGGTTGAGATTGATTGTGCCGTTGCGATCTTTGAGCAGCGATACGGCAAGCATGACCGGAAGTTTGGTGACGTTGGGGCCGTCAACGTGGTCGCCGAAGGTCAGTTGCTCGATGCGTACGTCGTTTTGCGCGACCAGCTTGTCATTTTCAATTTTGTATTGCACATCCATCGACAGCTTGCCCTTGGTGATCGGGTAGCCGGCGTACTTGGCTGAATAAGGCGTGAGGCGCGGCAGCTGTACGCCGTTGGCGCTGGCTTTGACATCGAGGAACATCGGCTTGAACAAGGGGTTGAGCGAGCCGGAGATCTGCAACGGCGCATCGTTGTCGATCTTGCCGCGCAGGTCGATGGTGGCTGGCTCCGGCTTGTCGGAGGCGATGCTGCCGATGGTGCCGCCCATGCCGGTCATGTTGGCGGTGTAATTGGGCTTGACGAAGTTGTCGGTAAAGTTGATGTTGCCGCCCTGCAGAACCGTCTGGCCGATGCGTACAACCGGTGCGTTCGGGTCCGGTGCTGCGGGTGTGACCGGGGCTGTTGAGGTGGTGGTTTTTGCGACAGTGGTGGACGGCTTGCCATCGCTGCTCGCTGGTGTCGTGACGGAGCTCGGCGGCTGGTCTTTGGAGACGATGATTTCTTGTAGGTTTAGCTTACCCTGATCGGACAAGATGGCGCGTGCATAGAAATCGGAAAGGGCAATTTTTTCCAGAGAGACGATCGGCTTGCCACCGATCTTGGCGTTGATGCCTTGCAGGTTTAATGTTCTCCAGCGCAGGAAATCGCTGGAAGTCAGCTTGTCGAGTACGCGGAAGTTATTCAGGCTTGCCGAGCCGTTATATTGCAGCGCCAGAGTTTGCTTGTTAAGCGGTGGCGTTACCGCGAGCTTGCCTTTGGTGCTTAGCGTGCCGCTGGTGAGGGTGACATTCAGATAGTCAGTGAAGTAAGTCTGGAACGGTGCGATCGGCAGGTTTTGTGCATCCAGCACCAGATCGATTGTCTTCAACTGTGGTGCCGCCTGCCCGGTGACGTTGAGTTTGCCGTTCTTGTTGAGTTTGCTTTGCAGTGAGATCTTCATGGTCTGATCCAGCAAGCTGGAGAGATTGTCGATCTTCAGGTTGATGCCATCGGCGCGCAGTTTTTGCGTCGGCGTGGTGGCGCTATCTTCGTAGGCGATGGCGCTGTCGGTGATAGCGAGGCTGCGCAGCTTCGCTTGCCAGGCGGTGCTGGTCGCGGCGGTGGCAGGCGTGGTCTTTGTGACGGACTGAGTTTTGGTGGGCGTGTCGGCGGTGTTCGTCGTCTTGCTGGCCGTAGTGGCTCCTGTGGAGGTGGCGAGCAAATCTTGCAGATTCAATACACCTTTTGCGTCGCGTCGCAGGTCGCCGTTCAGGCCGGTAATGCGGAATGCATCCGCTTCTGCTTTGCGCGCCTGGAGATCGATTGATGCGTTGTCCAGTGCGATGGCTTTGGCGCCGATGACGGCGGCGGCAGATTTGGCTTTGGAAGCCAGCTTCAGGTCACTCACCTCAATACCGAGTTTGCCCAGTTTGACCATGCCGCCCGCAATTTGCACATCGGTCTGGCCGGAAACTTTACCGCTGAGCGCGCCATTGAGGGAGCGGTTCAGGTAATTCTGATAGCCGCTCAACTCTACGGCTTTCAGCGTTGCGTTACCGTTGACGTTGCCTTTGAGGGGCGCAACTTCGCCGTTGAAGCCTATTTCACCATGGCCGTTTTCAGTCAGCGACAAGACGATCTTGGCAGGTTTGGCATCAGCGACGGTGGAGATTTCTCCGGCGTCGACGTTGATTTTTTCCAGTTGGACAGTCTGGCGCGGCGAGGCGTTGGCGTCGTCCGTCCATTTGACGCTACCGTTTCGCACGATCAATTTACGAACGGTGATGGCTGGTGCGGTTGCTGCGGGTTTGGTGTCTGTCGTCGCAGGTGCTGGTGCAACAGGGGCCGCAGGTGTCGTTGGTGCAGCTGATGCTGCTGCGGCTGCAACTGGCTTGGCGCTGCCAGAGGTTGCCGCTTTCTTTGTCGTGGCAGGCTTGGCGTTGTCTTTGCCGATGCGCGTCCAGTTGATTTCACCCTTGCTGTTCATCTCTGCCCATATTTCGGGCTTGTCGATGGTGACCTGACCAATGACACCGCTGAGTTTGACCAGATCGAGCTTGTTGATTTTTGCCGCGATAGAACCAGCTTTTAGCAATTGCGCCGCATTTTTTTCCTGCACTGAGATATCCGCCAGCGTCACGTCGCCGTCGAGTGCGATTTGCGGTTTGTCCTTGTCGCGGCTGAAGGTCAGGTCAAGCTGAGTAGTGAGTTTGGCGCTCTCAAGTTTAATCGGCAGCGTAACCGGAACGAAGGGCATATAGCTCGCCAGGTCCAGCTTGTCGATGTCGACGGCCAGCGTGGTGTCGAGCGAGCTGGCGAATGGTTTGCTGCGGCCTTTCAGCGAAAACGGCGTACCGTTGACGGTCATCGACAGGACAGGTTGGACGAAGGTGTCCACATTGCGCGGTAAGTTCGATACGAAGGGGACGCCGATGTTGAGTGTGCGGATGTCGATGGTCTTGCCAGTGACCTTGTCGTCGAACAGGATGGCGCCGTTCTGCAGTTGCAGGTTAGCCAGCGAGAAGAAGGTTTCTCCTTCGCTTTTTGGCATGGCGAGAACGCGGTCGATGATGTCGGAGAAGTTATAGCGGCCGATGCCTTCATCGCTCAGACGGACGATATGGACCTTGGGATCGACCAGTTTGACTTCGTCGAGGATGGCAGCCAGCCGTGGCAGGGAAGTCGCGGAGGCATTGACCACCAGTTCTTTGGCGCTGAACGCGGCGGTTTTCTGATCAGGTTCATAGAGCGTGACATCCTGCACGCGCAGGGCAAGGATGAAGGGATTGAAGCTGACTTCGCCGATGTCGAGCTTGCGTCCGATTTTTGCCTGAGTCTGTTCGGCGGCAATTTTCTTGACCAGCGATGGCAGTGCCAGCCAGCTGATTAATGCGAGCAGCAGCAGAACGGTGATGGTGTATGCGGACCAGCGCAGTGTGCGCAGTTGCCAGGCAGGACGGGGATGATTCGCCATGATCGTTTCCTCGTGAAGAAGTGCGCTTGCGGCAGGCAAGCGCCTTCAATATATTTTGATGTGGCCGGAAGTCGGATGGAAGCGATCTTCCGGCTGCGCTGCAATTGCAATAAATGCGACGAATAAGACTACGACGATTATGACTTGATCAGGTCAAGCAAGTGCAACGGGTCATGTAACAGTGCATCGGCTTCCCAGGATGCCGGTTCGGCGTGGCCGCAATAGCCCCAGGCTGCTGCCACGGTTTGCATGCCGGCAGCACGCCCGGCCTGAATGTCGCGCAGGTCGTCGCCGACGTACCAGCAATCTTCTGCAGGCAGTTGCAGGCGGCTCGCGGCTTCCAGCAGCGGTGCGGGGTGTGGCTTGGTATGCGGCGTGGTGTCGCCGGAGACGATGCACCCGGCGTGACCCAGACCGATTTGCGGCACCAGCGGATCGGTGAAGCGGGAGGCCTTGTTCGTGACAATACCCCAGGCCAGACCTTGTGCTTCCAGCTGCTTCAGCAGATCGGTGATACCGTCGAACAGTTTGCTTTTGACGACCAGATTTGCTTCGTAACGGTTCAGAAAGCTGACGCGCAATTCTTCATACGCTGCGTCGTCGGGCTTGATACCAAAGGCGGCGCCGATCAGACCGCGGGCGCCTGCCGATGCGACGGGGCGCAGCAATTCGTAGGGTGTTGGTTCCAGGCCGCGATCCGCGCGCAATGCATTGACGGCTTCCGCGAGGTCCGGGGCGGTATCGGCGAGTGTGCCGTCGAGGTCGAACAGGATTGCGCGTGGCTTCTTCAGAGACATTGTGGATGTGTGATGTTGTTTTGGGGGCGAGGCCCGGTTGATCCGAACCTCGTATCTGCCAGTGGCTGGAGCAGTCTGAGCGACTACAGCGGCTTGCGACAAGCCACCATGTAGTTGACGCTGGTGTCCTGATTGATCGAATACAGTTTGGTCAGAGGATTGTAGGAAAGTCCTTTGATGCCGTCGAGTTCCAGATCTGCTTCGCGGATGAAGCGCGCCAGTTCGGCCGGCGTGATGAACTTGGCGTAATCGTGCGTGCCCTTTGGCAGCATGCGCAGTAAATACTCGGCACCCAGAATGGCGAATAAATACGCCTTCGGATTACGGTTCAACGTGGAAAAAAACACATGGCCGCCCGGCTTGGCGAGGGCGGCGCAGGCGCGCACGATGGAGGCCGGATCGGGAACGTGTTCCAGCATTTCCATACAAGTCACGACATCGAATTGTCCGGTTTCGCGTGCGGCGAGATCTTCGGCGGCAATTTTTTCGTAGCGAACTTGCACACCGGATTCCATGCCGTGCAGGTCGGCAACTTTCAGCGCTTTTTCGGAGAGGTCGATGCCAGTAACTTTGGCACCTTTGCGCGCCATGGATTCGGCAAGGATGCCGCCACCGCAGCCGATATCGACCACATTCTTGCCGGATAGCGCCGCTCGGGCATTGATCCATTCAAGGCGAAGAGGGTTGATTTCGTGCAAGGGACGAAATTCGGATGTGGGATCCCACCAACGATGGGCGAGATCGCTAAATTTTTGCAGTTCTAGAGGATCGGCATTCATAGGACGAATGATAGCCGAAGCAATCGCTCGCTGTCCGACACAAAACAAATTTCCATAAAAAAACCCCGCCGAAGCGGGGTTTTTTTCGATTGAAAATCGCGTGCTGGTAATTACTTGTTACGTGTACCAACAACTTCGATTTCAACGCGGCGGTTCTTGGCGCGGCCAGCAGCAGTTTTGTTGTCTGCGACTGGTTGCGATTTGCCCTTACCTTCAGTGTAGACGCGGTTAGCTTCAACACCCTTGGAAACCAAGTATGCCTTAACCGATTCAGCGCGGCGAACCGACAGTTTTTGGTTGTAAGCAACCGAACCGACGGAGTCAGTGTGACCAACAGCGATGATGACTTCCAGGTTCAGACCCTTCAGATTGGCAACCAGTTCGTCCAGTTTGGACTTACCAGCTGGCTTCAGGACTGCCTTGTCGAAGTCAAAGAATGCGTCAGCAGCGTATGTAACTTTTTCCGATGTTGGTGCAGCAGCAGGAGCAGCGGCTGGAGCAGCAGCAGGAGCAGCGGCAGCAGCAACTGGAGCAGGTGCTTCTTCGCAAGGGCCGTTAACAAATGCAGTTTGCCAGCACAGACCGTAGCCGCTGCGGGTTACAACGTCACGACCATCTTGCAAGTACAGGCTGTTTGGACGGACCTTGATGTCCTTGATTTCCTGTGCAGTCGCAGACAGAGCGATGGCTGCGGACGCAGCAGCGAAGACGAGTTTTGCTAATTTGTTCATGTTTCTCCTCTCGGGTGAGATATCCGCAGATAAACTGCGCTACAAAATTACGACATCAAAAAAACGAATAATATCATGTGTTCAGGTCGTCACATGTCCCTTTGCAGGGGCATGCAATGAACTTAGCCGCCATTCTGCCACAGGCTGGTGCAATCGGCGAACGTTGCCAAATAGTCCAATCAACGTTTTTAACACTCTGTTGTTTTTTGGTAACAAGACCTTTACCTCTAAGAACACGCTATATGAGTTACCAAAAAAGCCAATTTTTACCTAAAAAACCTTATTTTTCATGCCCTTGCACAGAAATAACCACACGCCGGTCAGGTGATAGGCAGCTTGTTAATTTCTTGTATGCAAGTTTCTCGGGGCAGTGACTGATCGGTTCATTGTTGCCTGCGCCGACGATTTCTATCGGAGTGGAAATATTTTTGCTCTTCAGAAAGTCCGCAACCGCTTCTGCTCGTTTGAGTGAGATTTCCTGAATATGTTTCTGCGAGCCAAGTCGATCGGCGTGACCGGTTACTGTGATGTTGTCAATCTGACCGCAGGTCTTCAGTCTTTCTACGACTTCCTTATTGAGAATGCGGTTAGCTGCGTTATTTAAACGCGTCATGCCAAAGCCGAAGGTCTGATCGCCGGAGAGGGCGACGGTAAAATTGCAGTTATCCGGATTGTTGGGCGAGGTGCGCTGCTCCGTATTAATGAGGGCGGCGGGATTGCTGACCAACGCCGGTGCAATCGGGTTGGCGATTGGTGGCGTCAAATCCCCGTCGCAGCCAGTGACAGAGTTGGAAGGTGTCCAGTAGCCCGTACGCCAGCACAGTCCATATTGGCTGCGTGCAATATTGCCTTGATTGTCCTGATTGTAGGCGGTCGATGCGGGAGTGGCAGCGATGTTGGTGGGGCTTTGTGCGCTGGCTGCCGAGGCGAAAGCGGGTAGCAGTAATCCGGCGATAAATTGATAAGACATATTAGTTAGTATGTTGAGACGGAGGCGGGCGAATTATTTCGAGAATGCATCAAAAGGACGATTGTTCGCCAATTTGCTTTGAGGAAAAAATCCCTGCTCGCATCAAATTGCAATTTTTCTAGAGAAGGCTCGCATTTTAATCATAATCGTCGCCTTGCCTCCAATTGTTTATGCCGGGCGCTGCATATTGCCGCAGAGCTAAAACCGGTGGCACTAAGGCTCGGCGTGCTAGAATGCTTGGTTTAAAGTCGCTACCCGCTATGGATGTTTTAGCCATGCTGTTGCGGGTCTGATTTAACAACCAAGATCAATACCTATCGACTTGCCAATGGATCAATTCGCCAAAGAAACCATCCCCATTTCCCTTGAAGAAGAGATGCGCAAGAGCTACCTCGACTACGCGATGAGCGTGATCGTTGGCCGTGCTCTGCCGGACGTGCGTGACGGCCTGAAGCCGGTGCATCGCCGCGTGCTGTTTGCCATGCACGAGATGAACAATGTCTGGAACCGCCCGTTTGTGAAGTGTGCGCGTGTGGTCGGTGAAGTCATGGGTAAGTATCACCCGCACGGCGACGCTTCGATTTACGACACGCTGGTGCGTATGGCGCAGGACTTTTCGCTGCGCTACATGTTGGTCGACGGCCAGGGCAACTTCGGCTCGATCGACGGCGACGGCGCTGCGGCGATGCGTTACACCGAGTGCCGCCTCGACAAGATTGCCAACGAGCTGCTGGCCGATATCGAAAAAGAAACTGTCGATTTCGATCCCAACTACGACGGCAAGGAAAAAGAACCTTCGGTTCTGCCGACTCGCATCCCCAACCTGCTGATTAACGGTTCGTCCGGTATCGCGGTTGGTATGGCGACGAACATTCCGCCGCACAACATCACCGAAGTCATCAATGGCGCGCTGCACGTGTTGTCGAACGCCAATTGCACAATCGATGAGCTGATTGAGCTGATTCCCGCGCCGGATTTTCCGACGGGCGGCATCATCTACGGCGTCTCCGGTGTACGCGATGGTTATCGTACAGGCCGTGGTCGCGTGGTCATGCGCGCGAAGACGCATTTCGAAGAGTTTGGCCGCGAAGGCCGTACTGCGATCATCGTCGACGAGCTGCCGTATCAGGTCAACAAGAAGGCGTTGCTGGAACGTATCGCTGAATTGGTTCGCGACAAGAAGCTGGACGGTATTTCCGATCTGCGCGACGAGTCCGACAAGTCCGGTATGCGCGTCGTTATTGAGCTCAAGCGCGGTGAAGTGCCTGAAGTCGTGCTGAACAATCTGTATAAGCAGACACAGCTGCAAGACACCTTCGGCATGAACATGGTGGCGTTGGTGGATCGTCAGCCGAAGCTGCTGAACCTGAAGCAGATGCTGGAATGCTTCCTGTCCCACCGTCGTGAAGTCGTTACGCGCCGTACCATTTTTGAACTGCGTAAAGCGCGCGAGCGTGGTCACGTCCTGGAAGGCCTGGCGGTTGCGCTGGCCAACATCGATGACTTCATCGCGATCATCCGTGCGGCGCCGACGCCGCCGGTCGCGAAGACGGAACTGATGGCGCGCGCCTGGGATTCCTCCGTTGTGCGCGAAATGTTGTCCCGTACCGGTGCTGAAAATACCGGCGGTATCAATGCCTTCCGTCCGGAAAATCTGCCGACGCATTACGGTATCCAAAACGACGGCCTGTACAAGCTGTCCGACGATCAGGCGCAGGAAATTTTGCAAATGCGTCTGCAACGTCTGACCGGTCTGGAGCAAGACAAGATCGTCAACGAGTACAAGGACGTCATGGAGCAGATCGCCGACTTGCTGGATATTCTGTCCAAGCCGGCTCGCGTTACTGCGATCATCACCGACGAACTGAACGCCGCCAAGAACGACTTCGGCATCGGCGCCAAGGACGAGCGTCGTTCGACCATCGAACTCAACGCCACCGACCTCGGCACGGAAGACCTGATCACGCCGCAAGATCTGGTCGTGACCTTGTCGCACACCGGTTACATGAAGTCGCAACCAGTCTCCGAATACCGCGCGCAAAAACGTGGTGGCCGCGGCAAACAAGCCATGGCGACCAAGGACGACGACTGGATCGACCAACTGTTCATCGCCAATACGCACGATTACATCCTGTGCTTCTCCAACCGTGGCCGCATGTATTGGTTGAAGGTATGGGAAGTGCCGCAAGGCTCGCGCAATTCGCGCGGCAAGCCGATCGTCAACATGTTCCCGCTGCAAGACGGGGAAAAGATCACAGTCATTCTGCCGGTCTCCGGCGAGAACCGTACTTTCCCAGAAGACCGTTATGTCTTCATGTCGACCAGCCTCGGCACTGTCAAGAAGACGCCGTTGTCCGACTTCAGCAATCCACGCAAGGCCGGCATCATTGCAGTCGACCTCGACGAGGGTGACTTCCTGATCGGCGCAGCGCTGACTGACGGTCAACATGACGTCATGCTGTTCTCCGACTCCGGAAAAGCGGTTCGCTTTGATGAAAACGACGTGCGTCCGATGGGCCGTACGGCACGTGGCGTGCGCGGCATGAACCTGGAAGAAGGTCAGCAGGTTATTGCGTTGCTGGTTGCTGAGAACGAACAGCAATCGGTCCTGACGGCAACTGAAAACGGCTTCGGCAAACGTACGCCGATTACCGAATATACCCGTCATGGCCGCGGCACCAAGGGCATGATCGCGATCCAGACCAGCGAACGCAACGGCAAGGTTGTTGCTGCAACATTGGTTGAAGCCAGCGATGAAATCATGCTGATCACCACTGGTGGCGTGTTGATCCGTACCCGCGTCGCAGAAATTCGCGAAATGGGGCGTGCAACACAAGGCGTGACGCTGATTGCAGTGGAAGACGGCACCAAGCTGAGCGGTCTGCAGCGTGTTGTTGAGTCTGATGCTGAAGAAGACAAGCTCGAAGACGATGCCGAAGGCGCAGTTGACTCCGAAGGCGGTGCTGCAGCCGCCGGCGAAGGCGACGCACCTGCAGAATAATCAGGGTTGAACAGAAAATGACCGGCTGATGGCCGGTCATTTTCATCCTGTTGTGTTTGTTCGATTTATTCGGTTTGTTCTGCTTGTTTCATCCTTCGTCTGTTCCTGTTTTTTCTGGTCCTGTTCTTGTATCGTTGCTTCGTCTCTTCCTTATTTTTACCCTAGATCATGGTCTACAATTTTTCCGCTGGTCCAGCCGTATTGCCGAAAGAAGTATTGCAGCAAGCCGCTGACGAAATGCTGGACTGGCACGGTAGTGGCATGTCCGTGATGGAAATGAGTCATCGCGGCAAGGAATACATGTCGATCATCGAAGCAGCATTGCGCGATATGCGCGAGCTGTTTGCTGTTCCTTCCAATTACAAAATCCTGTTTTTGCAAGGCGGCGCCATCGCCGAGAACGCCATCATCCCAATGAATCTGGCGGCTCTGCGTGGCAAGCCTGGTGTTGCCGATTACGTCAACACCGGTTCGTGGTCGGCCAAATCGATCAAGGAAGCGCGCCGTTATTGCGAAGTCAACGTCGCCGCAACGTCCGAAGCGGAGAAGTTCGCCAGCATTCCTGCGCGCGCGTCGTGGAAGCTGTCCCGCAACGCTGCCTACGTTCACCTGTGTACCAACGAAACCATTGACGGCGTTGAGTATCAATTCACGCCGGACGTCGCTGCCGATACCGACAATGCACCGATCGTCGCTGACATGTCTTCGCACATTCTGTCGCGCGCGGTAGATGTCTCCAAATACGGTGTCATCTACGGTGGTGCGCAAAAGAATATCGGCCCGGCCGGCCTGACCATCGTTATCGTGCGCGAAGACTTGCTGGGTCATGCCTTGCCGATCTGTCCTTCCGCGTTCGACTGGAAGATCGTCGCCGACAATGATTCCATGTACAACACGCCGCCGACCTACGCGATTTATATCGCCGGACTGGTGTTCCAATGGCTCAAGCGCCAAGGCGGCGTGGCTGAGATGGAGCGTCGCAACATCGCCAAGGCGGACTTGTTGTACAACTATCTCGACAGCACCGAATTTTATAAAACCCGCATTGCCAAGGAATGCCGGTCGCGCATGAACGCGCCGTTTTTCTTGCATGACGAGGCATTGAACGAGACATTCCTGACTGGCGCGAAAGAGCGCGGTCTGCTGCAGCTGAAAGGCCACAAGTCGGTCGGCGGCATGCGCGCATCGATCTACAACGCGATGCCGATTGAAGGTGTTGAGGCGCTGGTCGGGTATCTGCGCGACTTCGAGCAAACTCACGGCTGAGAGCGACCGGCAAAGCACCGCTGGCGGCGTTGGGCCTCCTTGCCGTGCTAGCGCACTGTCTGCGTCGGCGCGCCTTGCCACCGGCGCTTTGTCAGCCGCTCTCCAAGAGCCGAACGGGAAGCTGCTTCCTGCAAACGGCCGGAACAAGACTGAATCAGAAAGAACTATGATGAGTGACGATAAACTCTTGCCCCTGCGTCAGAAGATCGACGCCATCGATGCGCAAATTCTTGATTTGCTGAATCAGCGCGCTCGCGTCGCACAAGAAGTCGGCCATGTGAAGGCCGAGACCAATGCGCCGGTGTTTCGCCCTGAGCGTGAAGCGCAGGTGTTGCGCAAGGCTGCCGAGCGCAATCCCGGTCCGCTGCTGGGTACAGACATTCAAACCATTTTTCGCGAAGTCATGTCGGCCTGCCGTGCGCTGGAAAAACGTGTCGTGGTCGCTTATCTCGGTCCGGAAGGCACCTTCAGCGAACAAGCCGTGTATCAGCAATTCGGTCATGCGGTGGAAGGTTTGCCTTGCGTTTCGATCGATGAAGTGTTTCGCGATGCTGAAGCCGGTACGGCCGATTTCGGCGTGGTGCCGATCGAGAATTCTTCCGAAGGCGTGATCAACCGTACGCTGGATCTGTTGCTACAAACCACGCTGCGTATCAGTGGTGAGATTTCCATTCCGGTACATCACAGCCTGATGACCAAAGATGGTGGCATGCAAGGCATCACGCGCATCTGCGCACACTCGCAGGCGCTGGCGCAATGCAATGCATGGCTGAATCAGAACTATCCGTCCATTGAACGTCAGGCAGTAGCATCGAATGCCGAAGCGGCGCGTATGGCTGGCGAAGATCTCACCGTGGCCGCCATTGCCGGCGAGATCGCCGGGCAGAAGTACAGTCTGCAAACCGTCAACGCGCATATTCAGGACGATCCGCACAACCGCACGCGTTTTGCCGTGATTGGCCGCCTGCAAACTGCGCCGTCGGGACGTGATCAGACCTCCATCGTGCTGTCGGTGCCGAACAAGGCCGGCGCCGTCTACAACTTGCTGGCGCCGCTGGCCAAGCACGGCGTGTCGATGACGCGCTTCGAGTCGCGTCCGGCGCGCATGGGGGCGTGGGAATACTATTTCTACGTCGACCTCGAAGGTCACGAGCAAGACGAAAAAGTCGCCAAGGCACTGGCCGAATTAAAAGAGAACGCTGCTTTCTTCAAGCTGCTGGGCTCTTATCCTTTTACCGTTTAAGTCATCCGAAGGTTCATTATGTCCACACAATTTGGTCCGGAATATGTGCGCGCACTCGCGCCATACCAGGCAGGCAAACCGATCGCCGAAGTCGCGCGTGAATTCGGCCTGGAAGAAAGCAAGATCATCAAGCTGGCATCCAACGAAAACCCGTTGGGCATGCCCGAGTCGGCCAAGCTGGCCATGCAGCAGGCCGTCGCCGATATCGGCCGCTATCCGGATGCCAACGGCTTTGATCTGAAGGCGGCAATCAGCGCCAAATATAATGTCCCGCAAGACTGGATCACGCTCGGTAACGGCAGCAACGACATTCTGGAACTGGCGGCGCACGCCTTCGTGCAACCGAAGCAGTCGGTGATCTACGCGCAATACGGTTTTCTGGTCTACGCACTGGCGACCCAGGCGGTGGGCGCCCGCGCAATTGAAGTCAAGGCCAAGGATTTCGGTCACGACTTGCAAGCCATGGCGGCGGCTATTGCCGATGACACGCGTCTGATCTATATCGCCAATCCGAACAACCCGACCGGCACCTTCCTGCCACCGGCAGAGCTGGATGCCTTCCTCAAGGTGGTGCCGCAGCATGTCGTCGTCGTTATCGACGAGGCTTATAACGAATATCTGTCGGCCGACCTGCAATATGAGTCGACCGACTGGGTGCGTACTTATCCGAATCTGATCGTCTCGCGCACTATGTCCAAGGCTTACGGCCTGGCCGGTTTGCGCGTTGGTTTTGCCATCGCCCAACCAGGCGTGACCGATTTGCTTAACCGTATCCGTCAACCGTTCAATGTCAATTCGCTGGCACAGGCAGCCGCAGTTGCTGCGCTCAACGACAAAGCTTTTCTGCAAAAGAGCGCCGAGATCAACGCACAAGGCTACAAGCAACTGATTGCGGCCTTCGATATGCTGGGACTGAAGTATGTGCCGTCGTTCGGCAACTTCGTGCTGGTCAAGGTAGGCGATGACGACGGCGCCGGTGCTCGCGTTAATCTGGCGTTGTTGAAGAAGGGCATCATCGTGCGTCCGGTCGGCAACTACGGCTTGCCGCAATGGCTGCGCATCACCATTGGCCTGCCTGAAGAAAATGCTGCGTTTATCGACGCGTTGAAAGTCGTTCTGGGCTGAAGGCTGAGCATAGTGAAGAAAATTGTTGTCTTTGGCGTCGGCCTGATCGGCGGTTCGTTTGCACTGGCATTGAAAAAAGCTGGTGCCGTTGAGCACGTGGTCGGTGTCGGTCGTACCGAAACATCCCTGTTGCGCGCAAAGGAGTTGGGCATCATCGATGAGGTGAGCACCAACGTTGCCGATGCCGTGCAAGGTGCGGATTTGATTATGCTGGCGGCGCCGGTCGCGCAGACCGGTGCGATTCTGGCGAGCATCGCGCCGCATTTGCAGCCGGGTACCATTGTGACGGATGCCGGCAGCACCAAGGCCGATGTCGTTGCCGCGGCACGCGAAGCGTTTGGCGACAAGATCGCGCAATTCGTACCGGGGCATCCGATTGCCGGGCGTGAGCAAAATGGTCCCGACGCCGCCTTGGCCGATTTGTACGTGGGCAAGAAGACGGTAATCACTTCCTTGCCGGAAAACACCGAGCAGGATATCGAGCGTGTGGCGCAAGCCTGGCAGGCCTGCGGTGCGATCATTCATCGTCTGACGCCACAAGAGCACGACGCTGTCTTCGCCTCGGTCAGTCATTTGCCGCATTTGCTGGCGTACGCCTTGGTAGACGACATCGCATCGAAGCCGCATGCGCCGATTCTGTTTCAGTACGCTGCCAGTGGCTTCCGTGATTTCACGCGCATTGCCGGTTCTTCGCCGGAAATGTGGCGTGATATTTCGCTCGCCAATCGGGCGGCTTTGCTGCATGAACTGGACGCCTATCTGGTTCAACTGATCCGCATGCGCAAAATGCTCGTCGAGCGCGACAGCGACGCTCTGGAAAAAATTTACGCAAATGCCCAGCAGGCGCGGCACAATTGGTCTGTAGCGATCGAAACCGCCGAACGGCAAAGCAAAGAGGGTGGCGACTGAGCGGCTTGCAAGTTGTTCGCGTTGCGGTAGTTGTCTGCGCTTGCTTTCGCGGCTCCTTTGCAGCTAATCCGAGGCCAATCTTTTATTAATCTACTGTCAAGCTCTACCAATCCACTATCAACCTGGTGAATCACGAATTCTCATGAAGCAAGCCTCCTATCCGCATCACATCGATCTGGCGCCTGTCGCTCACGTACAAGGTACGGTTAAATTGCCGGGTTCGAAGAGTATTTCCAATCGTATTCTGCTGTTGGCGGCCTTGTCGCGCGGCACCACCAAAATCATGGATCTGCTGGCATCTGACGATACGCTGGTGATGCTGATGGCCTTGCAGCAGCTTGGCGTCAAATGGGAGCAGGTCGACGGCACGCAGGACTACATCGTACATGGCGTGGATGGCGTGCTGCCGGTGCATCAGGCGGATTTGTTCATGGGCAATGCGGGTACCGCGATTCGTCCGCTGACGGCCGCATTGGCGGTCATCGGCGGCGACTACACTTTGCATGGCGTGGCGCGCATGCATGAGCGCCCGATCGGTGATCTGGTGGATGCCTTGAACGACGTCGGTATGCAGATCGAATACACCGGCAACCCCGGTTATCCGCCTTTGCATATCCGCCGCGGCATGCTCAACGCGCATCGCATGAAGGTGCGCGGCAACGTATCCAGTCAATTCCTGACGGCGCTGCTGATGGCTGCGCCATTAATGGCCAAGACGGAGCCGATGACGATCGAAGTGATCGGCGAACTGATTTCCAAGCCGTACATTGAAATTACCCTGAACCTGATGCGCCGCTTCGGTATTGAAGTGCAGCGCGACGGCTGGCAATCGTTCACGGTTGCCGCCGGGCAGCACTATCAGAGCCCGGGCACGATTCACGTTGAAGGCGACGCGTCATCCGCGTCCTACTTTTTGGCGGCGGGAGCGATTGCCGGCGGACCGATCCGAGTGGAAGGCGTCGGCAAGGACAGTATCCAGGGCGATGTGCGTTTCGTCGAAGCGCTGCGTCAGATGGGCGCGACCATCACCATGGGCGACAATTGGATTGAGGCGTCATCCAACGGCGTGCTGCAAGCCATTGATACCGATTTCAACCATATCCCGGACGCGGCCATGACGATCGCCGTGGCGGCCTTGTATGCCAACGGCACCAGCGTTTTGCGCAACATCGCCAGCTGGCGCGTAAAAGAAACCGACCGTCTGGCCGCCATGGCAACGGAGCTGCGCAAGCTCGGTGCGACCGTGGAAGAGGGCGAGGACTACCTGAGCGTGACGCCTCCCGCCCAGTTAACGCCTGCGACCATCGATACCTATGACGACCACCGCATGGCGATGTGTTTTTCGCTGGCCTCGCTGGACGGCACTGCGCGTCAGGGTACGCGCGTACGTATCAACGATCCGAAATGCGTGGCAAAGACTTTTCCCGACTATTTCCGGGTGTTCGAGCAGATTGCCGAACAGACACTGATTTGATCCGTCGGAATGTTGACTAAGAATTTGATTAACACTGTGATTGAAAATTTTATGAAGAAACGGGGATTCCTATGAATGCGGCAACTATTCCCGTTATAGCCATCGATGGCCCGACTGCTTCAGGCAAAGGTACGGTGGCGCAAAAAGTGGCGCAGCATCTCGGCTTTCACTATCTGGATTCCGGCGCCTTGTATCGGCTCACGGCCTTGTCCGCGATCCGTCGTAGTGTCGCCATGACTGACGAGCATGGCCTGGCCAAGAGTGCGGAGCACTTGCATTGCCATTTTGACGGCGGCCATATTTTTCTCGCCAATGAAGATGTTACGCAGGCGATCCGGGCTGAAGAAGTCGGCAATACCGCATCAAAAATTGCTGTTCTGGCAACGGTTCGCCATGCTCTGTATGGTTTGCAGCTCAGTTTCCGCAAGGCACCAGGCCTGGTGGCGGATGGTCGCGACATGGGCACAGTGATCTTCCCGCATGCTCCCCTGAAGGTCTTTTTGACCGCCAGCGTCGAAGCAAGAGCGCAAAGACGCTATAAGCAATTGATTGACAAGGGTTTTCCTGCTAATATGGAAGACCTCTCGAAGGATTTGAGGGAGCGTGATGCACGGGATATGAATCGTGCGTCTGCGCCTCTCAAGCCGGCGGAAGGGGCATATCTTCTGGATACTTCCGACATGACAGCTGATGAAGCGGTCAAGCAGGTACTCGGCTGGTACGCGGCTTTATAAGCATCTGAAGTATTTTTGAGCAGTTTTATCTGTTGTTTCTGTAATGCCATTGGTGCTCGCCAGATGCAAAGTCCGGCGAGTGTTGATAAACCTAAACCCATTATTTATCGCCCTTTGCGTGCATCGTCAGCAGTCTGATTTCTGCAAATCGCGACCGGATATTGGCCAACACCTTTCTTAAATCTATGTCTACCACAACTATCCTGGCTCCTGGAGCCGCTGGCGCTGATGCATTTGCAGCGCTGTTTGAAGAATCGCTGTCACGTCAAGACATGCGTTCTGGTGAAGTCATTTCGGCTGAAGTCGTCCGCCTCGACCATAACTTCGTTATCGTCAACGCCGGCCTGAAGTCCGAAGCCTTCATTCCAATCGAAGAATTCAAAAATGACAACGGCGAACTCGAAGTTAACGTCGGTGATTTCATCTCCGTCGCGATCGAATCGCTGGAAAACGGTTTCGGCGACACTATCCTGTCGCGTGACAAGGCCAAGCGTCTGGCATCGTGGCTCTCGCTCGAAAAAGCGATGGAGTCCGGCGAGATCGTCGTTGGTACTGTCAATGGCAAGGTCAAGGGCGGTCTGACCGTTCTGACCAACGGTATTCGTGCCTTCCTGCCAGGTTCGCTGGTGGATACACGTCCGGTCAAGGATACAACGCCTTTCGAAGGCAAGACCCTGGAATTCAAGGTTATCAAGCTGGATCGCAAGCGCAACAACGTCGTGTTGTCGCGTCGCGCAGTCATCGAAGCATCGATGGGTGAAGAGCGTCAAAAGCTGATGGAAACCCTGAAAGAAGGCACTGTGGTTACCGGTGTCGTCAAAAATATCACCGACTACGGCGCGTTCGTGGATCTGGGCGGTATCGACGGCCTGTTGCACATCACCGATCTGGCATGGCGTCGTGTGCGTCACCCATCGGAAGTGCTCACAGTCGGTCAAGAGATCACTGCCAAGGTCCTCAAGTACGATCAAGAGAAGAACCGCGTTTCGCTGGGCGTCAAGCAGCTGGGCGACGACCCATGGACAGGTCTGTCCCGTCGTTACCCACAAGGCACACGCCTGTTCGGTAAGGTCACCAACCTGACAGACTACGGCGCATTCGTCGAAGTCGAGCAAGGTATCGAAGGTCTGGTGCACGTTTCCGAAATGGATTGGACCAACAAGAACGTCGCGCCTAACAAGGTTGTTCAGCTGGGTGACGAAGTTGAAGTCATGGTTCTGGAAATCGACGAAGAGCGTCGCCGTATCAGCCTGGGCATGAAGCAATGCAAGCCAAATCCTTGGGATGATTTCGCGATCAGCCACAAGAAGGGCGACAAGGTTAAGGGCGCCATCAAGTCGATCACTGACTTTGGTGTGTTTATCGGCCTGACCGGCAACATCGACGGTCTGGTTCACCTGTCTGACCTGTCCTGGACTGAAACCGGCGAAGAAGCTGTCCGCCGCTTCAAGAAGGGCGACGAGCTGGAAGCAGTTGTTCTGGCAATCGACGTCGAGCGTGAGCGCGTTTCCCTGGGCGTCAAGCAACTGGAAGGTGATCCGTTCAACAACTTCGCTGCAATGAACGACAAGGGCGCACTGGTTAACGGTACGGTCAAGTCGGTCGAGCCTAAGGGCGCAGTGATTCAGTTGTCCGAAGAAGTCGAAGGCTACCTGCGTGCATCCGAAATCTCGCGCGATCGCGTTGAAGATGCCGGTACGCACCTGAAGGTCGGCGACAGCGTCGAAGCACTGGTCATCAACATCGACCGCAAGGCACGCAGCATCCAATTGTCGATCAAGGCAAAGGACAATGCGGAGACCCAAGAAGCAATGCAAAAGATGTCTTCGGACTCCAGCGCTGCTTCCGGTACCACCAGCCTGGGTGCACTGCTGAAGGCAAAGCTCGACAACAAGAACTGATTAGTCGAGCATAATGACCAAGTCTGAGCTGATCGCTCGCCTGGCTGAGCGTTATCCGCAACTTGTCGCCAAGGATGCGGATTACGCGGTCAAAACCATCCTCGATGCAATGGTCGATGCACTTGCAACCGGCCAGCGTATCGAGATCCGTGGTTTTGGCAGCTTTGCGTTAAATCGCAGGCCGCCTCGTATCGGTCGCAATCCCAAGTCGGGCGACAAAGTGATGGTGCCGGAAAAGCGTGTACCTCATTTCAAGCCCGGCAAGGAATTGCGGGAGCGTGTCGACGCCATGGTGGGGCAACCCATCAAGGAAGACTAAGTTGTTGCGCCTGCTGTAGAGCAAGCGGGACTGTTGAGCCTACTGAATGTAAATAGCGCTTAACAAATTAAACGGCATCTTTGGATGCCGTTTTTTTTCACGTACAATTTCACATCTGCCGTATCGGCGACCTGATTTTATTGTTTGGTTGTCTGTGCTGCATGCTGTACCTTATCGCCACACCGTTGCGGTTGGCCAATACATCAAAAAGGATTAGCGCCATGAAGATAATTTCAAGACTGATTGCGGCCGTCCTCTTTATTCTTTTCTTTTTCTTTGCGCTGAAAAATACGCAAGAAATTACGCTCCATTTCTTCCTCGGTTATGAGCGCACCGATCCTTTGGTGCTCGTATTGCTGGTCTGTTTTGTCGGTGGCGCCATTCTTGGTGTACTGGCCATGACGCCGATCGTGTTCCGCCATCGCCGCGAAGCATCCAAACACAAGAAAGCCGTCTCGACGCTGCAGAAAGAGCGCGAAGCCCAGCAACTGGCGCAGATTCAGCAGCCGCAGCCGGACAGCGTCGTTCCTGTTCCACCGCAGCATCTCATCTAAAAAGACTTTTATGGAATTTGAATTCTGGTGGCTGCTTGGTATTCCCGTCTTTTTCGGTCTGGGATGGATTGCAGCGCGTGTCGATATCAACCAGTTGATTTCCGAGTCGCGCACGTTGCCACGCGGTTACTTCAAAGGGCTGAATTTTCTTTTGAATGAGCAGCCGGACAAGGCGATCGATGCGTTTATCGAAATCGTCAAACTTGATCCGGAAACCGTCGATCTGCACTTCGCACTGGGCAACTTGTTCCGCCGCCGTGGCGAGACAGAGCGCGCGATTCGTGTTCACCAAAACTTGCTGGCGCGCCCGGATTTGCCGGCGGAGCATAAGGCGCATGCGCAATACGAACTCGGGCAGGATTACCTGAAAGCGGGCTTGCTGGATCGTGCGGAAGAAACTTTTCATCTGCTCAACGATACACAATACGGGGCACAAGCCGGACGCGCCTTGCTGGAAATTTATCAGCGCGAAAAAGAATGGGCGAGGGCCATCAAAGCCGCCGAGACTTTGCAGGCTTCGGGCGCGGGCGGGCGACAAAAAGAAATTGCGCAGTTCTATTGTGAACTGGCGGAAGACGAGTTGGTGCATACCAACCCTGATGCCGCCATGAACATGCTTGAAAAGGCATTGGCAACCGATCGCAAGAGTGTGCGTGCCAACATCCTGCTGGGTGACGTATATCTGGCCAAGGGCGACGTCGAAGCCGCCTTGCTGGCCTGGCGTCGTGTCGAACATCAAAGCGTGCCTCATGCTGCTTTGGTGGCCCAGCGTTTGCTTGATGGCTATCAGGCAGTCGGACGTCTCAAAGAAGGCTTGAATTTGCTGCGTGCCTATCAGGCAGAGGCTCCTTCCATTGATTTACTGGAAGTGGTTTTCAAGGCGGTGTTGGAGCTGGAAGGCGTCGAGGCTGCTAACCAACTAGTCAGCGATGAACTGCGCAGGACGCCGACGTTGCTGGGTTTGGATAAATTCCTCGAGGCTCGCCTGATCAATGCCCCGCCGGAAATCCGTCCTGAACTGTCTGTCGTCAAAACGCTGGTACATAGCTACACGCAAAAGCTGGCGCGCTATCAATGCACGCATTGCGGCTTCAAGGCACGCCAGTTCTACTGGCATTGCCCCGGCTGCAATCATTGGGAAACGTATCCGCCGCGTCGTACTGAAGAATTGAATGTGATGAACTAAAGCGCGCATGCGCTTGCATCTGTAGGAACACTATGAAAATTACCATTATCGGCACCGGCTATGTCGGGCTAGTCACCGGTGCTTGTCTTGCAGAGTTGGGCAACGACGTTTTTTGTCTCGATGTCGATCAGTCCAAGGTCGACATTCTCAACAACGGCGGTATTCCCATTCATGAACCCGGTCTGGAAGATGTTGTTGCACGTAATCGTGCTGCCGGCCGGTTGACGTTTTCCACCGATGTCGCCGCCAGCGTAGCGCATGGCGATGTGCAATTTATCGCGGTAGGTACGCCGCCCGATGAAGACGGCTCTGCGGATCTGCAGTACGTTCTCGCTGCGGCACGCAACATCGGCAAACACATGACTGGCTTCAAGGTCATCGTCGACAAATCGACGGTGCCTGTCGGCACGGCAGATCGCGTGAGCGCTGCGATACAGCAAGAGCTGGATCAGCGTGCTGCCAAGGATGCTTCCTTTTCGGTGGTGTCTAATCCCGAATTCCTCAAGGAGGGGGCAGCGGTCGAGGATTTCATGCGTCCAGATCGTATTGTCATTGGTCACGACAATACGCCGGAAGGGCAGCGTGCCTATGCGACGATGAAAAAGCTGTATGCACCATTTAACCGCAATCACGAGCGCACCTACTGGATGGATGTGCGTTCCGCAGAATTCACCAAGTATGCTGCGAACGCGATGTTGGCCACGCGCATCTCTTTCATGAATGAACTGGCCAATCTCGCTGATAAAGTGGGTGCCGATATTGAAGCGGTACGTCACGGCATCGGCTCTGATCCGCGCATCGGTCACAGCTTCCTGTATGCGGGCTGCGGCTACGGCGGCTCTTGCTTCCCGAAAGATGTGCAGGCGCTGGAGCGCACGGCGCGCGATTATGGGCAGGAGTTGCATATCTTGCGCGCAGTGGAGCAGGTCAACAACAACCAGAAGCATGTACTCGGCAAGAAGGTTGTGACGCGTTTTGGCGAGAACCTGCAAGGTAAGCATTTTGCAATCTGGGGGCTGGCGTTCAAACCGAACACCGACGACATGCGTGAAGCGTCGTCGCGCGTTTTGCTCGGCGAACTGATTGAGCGTGGTGCGACGGTCGCCGTGTACGATCCGGTCGCCATGAAGGAAGCTAAGCGCGTCCTGGCATTGGATTTCGCTGACAACAAGGAAGCACTCTCCCGCGTTCGCTTCTGCGAAAGTCCGATGGATGCGTTGCAAGATGCAGATGCTTTGGCCATCGTGACCGAATGGAAGGCTTTCAGAAGCCCTGACTTCGATCAGCTCAAGAGCAAGCTCAAGTCGCCGGTTATTTTCGATGGCCGCAATTTGTTTGAACCGCAAGTGATGTCTGATATTGGTATCGAATACCACGGTATCGGCCGCTCCATTTTGACCAAGGCATAAATTCATGGCAACAACGCTTTCCGCAACCCTTACTGCTACCAATAAAGCCCGTATCCTGATCGTTGGCGACGTCATGCTGGACCGCTACTGGTTCGGCGAAGTGAATCGCATCTCGCCTGAAGCACCCGTTCCCATCGTACGCGTGGAGCGGCGCGAAGAACGTCTGGGTGGTGCCGCAAACGTTGCGCGCAATGCAGCGACACTGGGCGCGAACACCGGTTTGCTCGGCGTCATCGGGGCGGACGAGGCGGGTTCGGCTGTCGAAGGTTTGTTGACCGAACTGGGCATCGATAGTTATCTCAATCGCGATCCGGCAATTTCCACCATCATCAAGTTGCGCGTCATTGGCCGCCAGCAACAACTGGTGCGAGTTGATTTCGAAGATGCGCCGACCGACACCGTATTGCGCGACAAGCTGACGCAATACAACGCGCTGGTCAGCAACTACGACGTGATCATCTTGTCCGATTACGCCAAAGGCAGCCTGGTCAATGTCGCCGATATGATCAGCGTCGGCCGCAAGCTGGGCAAGCGGATTCTGGTGGATCCCAAGGGCGATGATTTCTCGCGCTACAAAGGCGCGTCCATGCTGACGCCGAATCGCTCCGAACTTATCCGGATTGTCGGCAATTGGAAGACTGAAGAGGAGTTGACTGCAAAGGCGCAAAATCTGCGCAAGGCGCTTGAGCTGGAAGCGCTGCTGTTGACACGTTCCGAAGAAGGCATGACGCTGTATCTGGAGAGCGAGGTCCTCAACTTCCCCGCTGTCGCGCGCGAAGTGTTTGACGTCTCCGGCGCCGGAGACACCGTGATTGCGACATTGGCCGTCATGTTGGGCAATGGCGTTGCGTTGCCGGAAGCGGTCCGAATCGCGAATCTGGCAGGTGGGATCGTTGTGGGCAAACTGGGAACGGCGACTGTCACCCGCGAAGAACTTTCTCTCTAATTTATTTCGGTTTTATTTGGTTGTTATTTTGTCAACTTTTGTTCCGAGGTATCGTTAAGTCATTCAGCCGGCCAACTTTGTTTGCCGGTGTTGTTAATGGACTCAACACTTACCTCGAAAGGAACACTATGTTGAAGAAAATCTTGCTGGCAATCTGTGCGTTCGCCATGACTGCCGGTTTGGCATTTGCTCAGGCTGACGTCAATAAGGCGGATCAGGCCGCATTGGACGGCATCAAAGGCATCGGCCCTGCAATGTCCAAGCGCATTCTGGACGAGCGTAAAAAGGGTGATTTCAAGGACTGGTCGGACTTCACGACGCGCGTCAAAGGCGTTGGCGATAAAAGCGCCAATAAATTGTCCGATGCCGGCCTGACGGTGAACGGGCAGCCTCGTAACAAATCGCTGGTCACGAGCAAGGGCGAAGCCAAACCTTTTCCTAAAAAGATGAAAGAACAGGACGCCAAAGCGGACAAACCGGCAGTCAGCAAGGGTTAATTGCCCGACGGCTCCGTACATCGACAGGTTTGCCGACAGACCCCGCTTTTGCGGGGTTTTTTGTTCTTGTGGCAGCAAGTAGTCATTCAGCGCGGTCCTTGCTTGCACATAAAAATAATCGGCATTACAGTGATTAAAAGATCAAGAATAAATAACCTTGATTTGCCGACAGGGTAATTGTCGCGAGCACAAAGCGTGTCTGTGCGAGACGATCAAGGTGGGGATGTTTCAATGGCACGCATAGGGCGGTGCCATGGCTCTGTGTGTCAACGAGTTCTCTCGATTACTGGGTAAAAAGGGACTTATGAAAATCGCTGATATTCCTGTCAACGAGCAAGCGCGCGTTGACGATTTGCACAAGCTGAACATTCTGGATACACCCCCCGAAGAGCGATTCGATCGCCTGACCCGGCTCGCGCGTCGGCTTTTTTCAGTGCCGACAGCGGTGGTGAGTCTGGTGGACGCCAAACGGCAATGGTTTAAAGCGCGTGTTGGGATGGATGTCTGTGAAATGGGGCGCGATGTTTCCTTTTGCTCGCATGCGATCTTGCGTGATGAAGTCATGGTAGTAAGCAATGCTTTAGAAGATTCTCGCTTTCATGACAATCCATTGGTGGTGGGAGACCCCTACATCCGCTTCTATGCAGGATGCCCGATCCGGAGCCCGCAAGGTTATAAGTTGGGCACCTTATGCATTCTCGATACCATTCCCCGTGAATTTGACGAAGACGACAAAGTCATGCTGGCGGATCTGGCGCGCATGGTCGAACAGGAAATGGCCGCTGTGCATCTGGCAACCATGGATGAACTTACCAAGCTTTCAAACCGGCGCGGCTTTGAGTCGTTGTCGGAACATGCATTGAGTATGTGCAAACGGCTAGGGAAGCCAGCTTCCTTGCTGTATTTCGATCTGGATTTGTTTAAGCAAATCAACGACCGTTTCGGTCATGCCGAAGGGGATAGGGCGTTGGTCAATTTCGCGCGCATCCTGATGGGTAATTTTCGCGAATCGGATGTGATCGGCCGTCTTGGAGGGGATGAGTTTGCCGTGTTCCTGACCAATACGCCTGCCCAAGAAACCCAGGCCGTGCTTGGCCATCTGGAGACAGCGGTCAATGAGTATAATCGTGACAGCAAGCGGGGCTACGATTTGCTGTATAGCGTCGGCGCCATCGAATATGATCCCGCCTCCCATGATACGATTGGCGACTTGATGAGCAGCGCCGATGCGCTGATGTATCAGCAAAAGAAAAGGCGGCGCGAGGCACCATAATTTTTTGAGGCGCTGCAGTAGCCATCCTCCAATAAACAGCGATTAAATACAGCGATAGATTAATGACTTATCTGCAGCCAGTAATTCTTTCAGGCGGCTCCGGTACGCGCTTGTGGCCACTTTCCCGCGAACAATATCCCAAACAGCTATTGCCACTGGTCGGCACCGATACGATGCTGCAGGCGACTGCCTTGCGAATTCAAGATGGTGGCGACGATTACACATTGATTGAAGCGCCTGTCGTCGTTTGCAACGAAGAATATCGGTTCATTACTGCGGAGCAGTTGCGTGCCGCAGGACGTCCCAGCAATCATATTGTGCTTGAACCAGTCGGGCGCAACACGGCCCCGGCTTTGACACTGGCAGCGTTGCTTGCTCATCGGGATAAAGCGGATCCGATTTTGCTGGTCATGCCGGCAGACCATGTTATTCGAGACGCCGATGCTTTTCAGATCGCGATTAAGAAAGGCATCCCTCACGCAGTCGCAGGAGCCATGGTGACATTCGGCATTGTCGCGGACCGCCCTGAAACCGGTTACGGCTACATTCGACGCGGGAAAGTCGTCGATGATGCCTATGTCATTGATCGCTTTGTCGAAAAGCCCGACGCTGCCACGGCACAGACTTACATCGACTCTGGTGATTATCTCTGGAACAGTGGCCTTTTCATGATGCGCGCAAGCGTCTGGTTGCGTGCGATGGATCATTTTCAACCGGCTATGGCCGACGCTTGCCGCGCTGCATTTGAGGGGGGCAAGCAAGATCATGATTTTTATCGTATCGATAAGGCTGCTTTTGAGTCGTGTCCCGCCGATTCCATCGACTACGCCATCATGGAAAAACTGGCGACTGCTTCGACGCTTGGCATTGATGGACGCATCATTCCGCTGGACGCTGGATGGTCAGATGTCGGCGCCTGGGACGCGTTGTGGGATGTGTCCGAGAAAGATGGGGCAGGTAATGTCGTGCGTGGCGATGTCATGCTGGTTCAGGCGTCAAACAATCTTGTGTTCGCGCAGGAGCGTCTGGTTGCCTGCGTAGGCATCGATAACCTGGTGATTGTCGAGACCTCCGACGCAGTCATGGTTGCCGACAAAAGCAATATGCAGGAAGTTAAGCAGATTGTTGCCCGGTTGAAGGGCCAAAAGCGCGGCGAAGCCGTGACACATCGCAAGATTCATCGCCCATGGGGTTGGTATGATTCCATCGATGCCGGCGAACGGTTCCAGGTAAAACGCATCGTGGTGAACCCTGGTTGTACGCTAAGTTTGCAGATGCACCATCACCGCGCCGAGCATTGGATCATTGTCAAAGGCACAGCGCGCATTACGCGCGGGGAAGAGGTATTCCTGCTATCGGAAAACCAGTCGACCTATATCCCTCTGGGCGTCACGCATCGCCTGGAAAATCCTGGCAAGTTCCCACTGGAAATGATCGAGGTGCAATCCGGCAGCTATCTGGGCGAGGACGATATCGTCCGCTTCGAAGACACTTACGGACGGAAATAGTCCATCATTTAAAAATACATATTTCTTCCGGTGCTTGACCGGTCAAGCAGGCCAATTCCTCGATAGTCGGTAAAGACGGGCCCGAAATAGAATAAAATGCCCGTCTGACCCAACGCCACTGTCCTAAAGCACCCAAACGTTTATGTCCTACCAAGTTCTCGCACGCAAATACCGCCCCCGCAGCTTTGATACGCTGGTCGGGCAGGAGCACGTCGTGCGGGCGCTGACACATGCGTTGGAACAGCAGCGTCTGCATCATGCCTATTTGTTCACCGGCACCCGTGGAGTTGGCAAGACGACCTTGTCCCGTATTCTGGCCAAGTCGCTCAATTGCGTGGGCGCTGACGGCAACGGCAGCATTACCGCGCAGCCTTGCGGCGTGTGCGAAGCCTGTGTTGCCATCGATGCCGGTCGCTTCGTCGACTACATCGAAATGGATGCCGCCTCCAACCGCGGCGTCGATGAAATGGCGCAACTGCTGGAGCAGGCGATTTATGCGCCATCCAACGCCCGCTTCAAGGTCTACATGATCGACGAAGTGCACATGCTCACCAATCACGCCTTCAACTCCATGCTGAAGACGCTGGAAGAGCCGCCTGAACACGTCAAGTTCATCCTGGCGACGACCGATCCGCAAAAAATTCCCGTGACCGTGCTGTCGCGTTGCTTGCAGTTCAATCTGAAGCAAATGCCGCCGGGTCACATCATCAGCCACCTGGACAATATTCTTGGCCAGGAAAACATCGAATTCGAAGCACCCGCACTGCGCCTGCTGGCACAAGGCGCGCATGGTTCCATGCGTGACGCCTTGTCGCTGACCGATCAAGCGATTGCCTACGCCGCCGGCAAAGTGACCCTGGAAGCCGTGCAGGGCATGCTCGGTGCGCTCGATCAGTCCTATCTGATCCGCGTGCTGGATGCGCTGGCTGTAGAAGACGGTGCAGCCCTCCTGTCGGTCGCCGACGAAATGGCTACCCGCAGCCTGTCGTATAACGCGGCCTTGCAAGATCTGGCGACGCTGTTGCATCAGATCGCTTTGGCGCAAACTGTTCCCGCTGCGTTGGCGGAAGACGTGCCGCAGCGTGAAGACATCATGCGTCTGGCATCCCAATTCAATCCTGAAGAAGCGCAGTTGTTTTATCAGATCGCTGTTCATGGTCGCAATGAGCTGGGTCTCGCGCCGGATGAATATGCCGGTTTCAGCATGACCTTGTTGCGTATGCTGGCTTTCCGTCCAGTAGCTGCAAGCGCGGCCGGCTCTGCGGGCAGCGCTCCGGCGGCACCAGCGGCACCAGCGGCAAGAACCACAGCACCGGCCAGGTCGACGCCTGCTGCCGCTCCCTTGAGCGCAGCACCGCAGGTCGCAACGACCAGTACGCCAGTTTCACGTCCACCGGCTGCAGCTCCTGCACCAGGTCCGGGCAACTCGGCCCGCGCCGCTGCATTGGAAGCAGCCCGCGCGGCATCAGGCAAGAGTTCTCCGCGTCCTGCTGTCGCTGCTCCGGCACCTGCTCCAGTTCCTGCACAGGTTCAAGCTGCCCCTGTGCCTGCACCTGCACCTTCGCTGCCCGAGGCGTTCGATGACATTCCGCCGCCGTGGGATGAAGAGCCGGCTGGTGCCGACGCTCAAAAAAAAACTGAGCAGTATTCAGCAGCCAGCGCTAACGAAGCCGTAAGCCACGCTGTACTCGATAATGTCGAAGATCCGATTGTTGTCGCACCGCCCACGATAGCTGTCAGCACCGTTACACCTGCAATGCAGGCGCAGACGGCACAAGTTGCCGCGGAGCTTGGCTGGGACGGCAATTGGCCGCACCTGGCTGCCGAGTTGCCGCTACGCGGTATGGTGCAGCAGATGGCTCAGCAGAGCGAACTGGTGCGGTGCGAACAAGTCGGCAACGCCATCTGTTTCCATTTGCGCATTCCGGTAGAAACCTTACGCGCCTCCGGGAATGTCGACAAACTGACCGCCGTGTTGAGTGAACGTTTTGGTAGAACCGTCAGGGTAGAAACCGAAATCGGCATGGTGGCGCTCACCGCCAATGCCAAGGCGGAAGCTGATCGTGCCGAACGGCAACGCGAAGCGGAGCAAACCGTGAAAAACGACCCTTTTATACAAGTCATGATGCGCGAGTTTGGCGCATCCATCGTGCCGGGCTCGGTTCGGCCGTTATAGACTTTCGCAGAGATACCAACATTGCCGATGTGCCATTTTTGCCACGGCATCAAAAAAGATGAATCAACTTAGTTACCTTAGCTACCAAGGAGTACGACCATGATGAAAGGCCAACTGGCAGGCTTGATGAAGCAAGCTCAAGCGATGCAAGACAACATGAAGAAAATGCAAGAGCAACTTGCATTGATCGAAGTTGAAGGTCAGTCCGGCGCAGGACTGGTCAAAGTCGTGATGACCTGTAAGAATGACGTCAAGCGTGTCTCTATTGATCCGTCGCTGCTGGCTGACGACAAGGACATGCTGGAAGATCTCGTTGCTGCCGCTTTCAATGACGCAGTCCGCAAGGCGGAAGCGACATCACAAGAAAAGATGTCAGGCATGACCGCCGGTATGCCGTTGCCGCCGGGATTCAAGATGCCGTTCTAAGCGATGTGTCGGTAGTGTCAGTATGTGCCGGTATGATGTGGCAGTGCGCTGTCGAGTCGGCAGCGACTGCATTCTGAGGGAGGCATCATGTTCGTTATCTCGATTACCTATACCAAGTCGGCTGGCGAAATAGACGCATTGCTGACTGCGCATAAGCAATTCCTGAACGAACAATATGCCGACGGCATATTCCTGATGTCGGGCCGCAAGGTCCCTCGCAGCGGCGGCATCATCATTGCCGATGCCGCTGACCGTGCCGAAGTCGAAGCCATTATCGAAACCGACCCGTTTTACATCGGCGGCGTTGCAGAATATGAAATTACCGAGTTCGTTCCATCCATGACGGCCGAAGCGCTTTCCGTCTTTCGGCATACCTCAGATCGAAATTGAAAACCCCGTCCAGTCTTACCTTGCTTACGGAATCCCTGCGTACTCTTCCCGGCATCGGTCCCAAATCTGCGCAGCGCATGGCTTACCATCTGCTGCAGCATGACCGTGACGGCGCTTTGCAACTGAGCCGTGCACTTGCTCAGGCTGCCGAAACTATCCGCCACTGCGCGCTGTGCAATACGTTCACCGAACAAGTCATTTGCGACACCTGCCAGGATGGCGAGCGTGATACCACCGTTCTCTGCGTGGTCGAGACGCCCAGCGATCAACTGATGATTGAGCAGACGCTGACCTTCAAGGGTTTGTATTTCGTGCTCATGGGACGTCTGTCTCCGCTTGATGGCATCGGCCCCAAGGACATTCATCTGGAAAAGTTGATTACACGCGCCACCGACGGTGTCGTGTCCGAAGTGGTGCTGGCCACCAACTTCACCAACGAAGGCGAAGCCACGGCCCACTACATCAGTGAAACGCTCAAGGCGCGCGGCCTCAGGGTCAGCCGTTTGGCGCGTGGTGTGCCGGTGGGCGGTGAATTGGAATATGTCGACGCAGGCACGATTGCCCGCGCCATGCTGGACCGGCGCGCAACCTAGTCAGCACAAGTCCGAAGCAGTCAAAAAAATATAGCCAAGAAATCAGGGCAAAACACAACAAAGCAGGAGAGGAGATTCGGGGCATGCGCGACCAACGCATGAGGCAAACGAAACCGACTTAAGTTGATACGTCAGTCTGAGTTAGCCGCAGCGACTGTCCCGATAACAATCGTATGGAAAAGAAACAAACTACCGGCCCCCTGGCCGGCATCAAAGTACTCGAACTCGGCACGCTGATCGCCGGACCGTTCTGCTCGCGCATGCTGGCTGAATTCGGCGCCGACGTCATCAAGGTCGAAGCGCCCGAAGTAGGCGATCCCCTGCGCCAATGGCGCGTTCTCAAGGACGGCACCTCGCTGTGGTGGTCAGTGCAGGCACGCAATAAAAAAAGCCTCACGCTGAACATGAAGGATCCGCAGGCGCAGGACATCGCCCGCCGCCTCGCGCTGGACGCCGACATCATTATCGAAAACTACCGTCCCGGCGTGCTGGAAAAGTGGAATATCGGTTACGAAGCACTCAAGAAAATCAATCCCGCCACCATCATGGTGCGCCTTTCCGGCTATGGCCAGACTGGCCCATTGAAGGATTTGCCGGGCTTTGGCGCCATCGGCGAATCGATGGGAGGCATTCGCTATGTCTCCGGCCACACCGATCGCCCACCGGTACGTATCGGCATTTCCATCGGCGACTCGGTTGCCGCTTTGCACGGCGTCATCGGCGCAATGATGGCTTTGCGCCATCGCGATGTCACCGGTGGCCGCTGGAACGGCAAAGAAGGAGAATTGTGTGCGGCAGGGCAGGGCCAGATGGTGGACGTCGCCTTGTATGAGTCCGTCTTCAACATGATGGAATCGCTGGTGCCGGAATTCGACCAGGCCGGCGTCGTGCGTGAGCGTACCGGCGGCGCTTTGCCAGGCATCGTGCCTTCCAACACCTACACCACCGCCGACGGCAAGAACATCGTCATCGCAGGCAATGGCGACGCCATTTTCAAGCGCCTCATGATCGCCATCGATCGCAGTGACATGGCAAACGATCCGCAACTGGCGCGCAACGACGGCCGGGTGCCGCGTACGGAAGAGATCGATCTGGCCATTCAGGCCTGGTGCAGCACGCGCACTATTGATGACGCGCTCGCCATTCTTCAGGCGGCAGACGTCCCGGTCGGCAAGATTTTTTCAGTGCGCGACATGATGACCGATCCGCAATTCCTGGCCCGCAACATGTTCGAACAACATACATTTGCCGACGGCACGCCGATCAAATTGCCTGCCGTCACACCCAAATTGTCGGAGACGCCGGGCGGCACAAAATGGATCGGCCCGGGCCTCGGCGAGCATAACGATGAAATCTTGCGTTCGCTGGGGTATGATGACGCACAAATTGCACAGTTGCGGCAAGATAAAGTCATCTGAAGGCAGTCATTCCCGGAACTGCCCGGCAAGTAAGCACAAAAGTAAGCACAAATAAGTACGCTCATAGGAGGAGACCACATGAAATTCAACCTGAAGCAATTCGCGATCGCTCTGGCCCTGTTCCTGGCCGGTTATGTGACATTCAATACCAATCTGTTCGCGCAGACGCTGGAAAAACCGAAGGTGTCCATCGCCGTCGGCGGCAAGAACCTGTTTTACTACCTGCCTTTGACCGTCGCCGAGCAACTGGGCTACTTCAAGGATGAAGGCCTGCAAGTCGAAATCTCCGACTTCGCCGGTGGCGCCAAGGCTCTGCAAGCCATGGTGGGCGGCAGCGCAGACGTGGTTTCCGGCGCGTATGAGCACACCATCAACATGCAGGCCAAGAATCAGGCCATCGTCGCTTTCGTGCTGCAAGGCCGTGCACCGCAAATCGTGTTTGCGGTCAACAACAAGACCATGCCGAACTACAAGACCATCGCTGACCTGAAGGGCAAGAAGATCGGCGTGACCGCACCGGGTTCCTCGACCAGCGTCATGGCCAGCTTCGTTCTCGCCAAGGCCGGACTGAAGCCGACTGACGTGTCCTTCATCGGCGTCGGTGCAGCGGCAGGCGCCTTGTCGGCAATCCGTTCCGGTCAGATCGATGCAATCGCCAATCTGGATCCTGTGATCGCCATGCTGGAACAAAAGGGCGAAATCAAGACCATCGCCGACACGCGTACGCTGAAAGACACCAATGACGTCTTCGGCGGCCCGATGCCTGCAGCGACCTTGTACGCACCCGAAGCCTTCATCAAGAAATATCCGAACACCACCCAAGCGCTGACCAACGCCATGGTGCGCGCGCTGAAATGGATCCAGAAAGCAGGTCCTTCCGACATCATCAAGGCCGTTCCTGAAAGCTATCTGCTGGGCGACCGCGCGCTGTACATCGCCGCCTTCCTGAAGGTGCGTGAAGCGATCTCGCCGGATGGCACCTTCCCGGACGCAGGCCCTGCGATTGCACTGAAGACGCTGCAAGCTTTTGAACCGGATCTGGCCAGCAAGAAGATCGATCTGTCCAAGACTTACACCAACGACTTCGTCAAGAAGGCCAACGCCAAGTACAAGTAAGCGATCTTCATCAGCCATAACACACGGGCGCCTTTGGGTGCCCGTCTGCAATTTGTAGTCCCGTATTTTTTGTATTCATCATGTTTCTTTTGATGGTCTCTCTCAACGCACCAACATTCGGCCTGGCCGGAGAATCCTAGCTATGACGCCAGCACTTTTTCTCGACGACATTACCTGCACTTTTGTTTCCAAGGATGACCGCACACAACGCTATACCGCCGTCGCCAACACCACGCTGGCGATTGCGCCGGGCGAATTTGTTTCGGTCGTGGGGCCGACCGGCTGCGGCAAATCGACTTTGCTCAACGTCGGTGCAGGCTTGCTGCAACCCTCGTCTGGCAGCATCAAGGTATTCGGTGAAGAACTCGAGGGAATCAACAAGCGCGCCGGCTACATGTTCCAGGCTGAAGCACTGATGCCATGGCGCAGCGCGCTGGAGAACGTCATCGCCGGCCTGCAATACCGCGGCCTCGATGATCGTGAAGCAAGGGAGCTCGGAGAACAATGGTTGGCGCGCGTCGGCCTCAAAGGTTTCGGCGACCGCTATCCGCATCAACTGTCAGGCGGCATGCGCAAACGCGTGGCGCTGGCGCAAACGCTGATCATGGATCCGGACATCATCCTGATGGATGAACCGTTCTCCGCGCTCGACATCCAGACGCGCCAGCTGATGGAAAACGAAGTGCTGGATTTGTGGAACGCCAAGAAGAAGGCCGTACTATTCATCACCCACGATCTTGATGAAGCCATCGCCATGTCCGATCGCGTAGTTGTATTGTCGGCCGGCCCGGCGACGCATCCTATCGGCGAGTTCACGATTGACCTGCCGCGTCCGCGCGACGTTGCCGAAATTCGCACGCATCCCCGTTTTGTCGAGTTGCATCAGCAAATCTGGTCGGTCTTGCGCGATGAAGTGCTCAAGGGATATCAGCAACAAAAAACCGCGGCCTGAGTCCTCAGCCGGTCGACATAGAAAACTGAACAAAGAATCATCATGTGGAAACTCCTCAAACCAAGTCATAAAAATCTGCGCTTCTGGCAATTGCTGGTGCTGGTCGTCGTGCTCGGCGTCTGGCACATCGCCACACGCAATGAGCAAACTGCCTTCTTCTTCGGCGAACCGCTGAAAGTCGCCGTGCGTATCTGGCAATGGTTCACCGTCGGCAGCGGCTCGCTGGAAGTCGGCTTCGGCGACACCACGTTCTTTACGCTGACTTTCCCTGCCGAGATTTATTCGCACTTGCTGGTCACCTTGACGGAAACCGTGCTGGCCTTCGGCATCGGCACCGTGCTCGGCCTCGGTGTCGGCCTCTGGCTGGCGCTGTCGCCGGTGGCGTCGGCCATCCTCGATCCTTATGTCAAGGCCGCCAACTCGATGCCGCGCGTGATTCTGGCGCCGATCTTTGCGATGTGGTTCGGTCTGGGCATCTGGTCCAAGGTCGCCTTGGCGGTGACGCTGGTGTTCTTCATCGTGTTCTTCAACGTCTATCAGGGCGTGAAGGAAGTCAGCCCCGTGGTGCTGGCCAATGCGCGCATGCTCGGTGCCAATGCACGTCAATTGTTGCGTACGGTGTATCTGCCGTCGGCAACATCGTGGGTGTTTTCCAGCTTGCATACTTCTATCGGCCTGGCGTTCGTCGGCGCCGTGGTGGGCGAGTACCTCGGCTCGGCACGTGGCGTCGGCTATCTGATTTTGCAGGCGGAAGGCAGCTTTGACATCAATACCGTATTTGCCGGGATTGTTGTGCTGACGGCGTTTGCGCTGGTGCTGGATGTGGCGGTCGGTGTGATCGAAAAGCGTCTGATGAAGTGGCAGCCGAAATCCGGCGAGACTGAAAAAATGTAATCTTGGCTCGCGCTTGGCGAGCAGCAATGCGGCAAAAAATGCGATGAATGAAAAGAGGCGGATATTCCGCCTCTTTTCATTTATGTTTCGTGAAAAGCTGCAATAACGATCGAAGCTTTTCGGTAAGCCGATGACTTGTCACCGCGTTACAAAATGCGCAGGAACTTCACCTGTCCAGGGTTTTCTCAGCTGGCTGTTGCTTCTTTCCCGCAACAGCTTTGTTTATTCCCTTTCAGGAGAACGCCATGGGCATTCTGAGCAACATTTTCAGCAAGATTTTTCCTTCGTCTCATCCCACCCAGAATGACGCCGCTAATACCACCGCGCCTGCATCGGATACCGGTGTTGTCGCCGGGCAGGTGACACCGTTAGTGGACGTAGAGTCCATCCTGAACGACATGGCCGAAAAGAATCCACAGAAACTGAACTGGCAAACATCTATTGTCGACCTGATGAAACTGCTTGATCTGGACAGCAGCCTGGCAGCACGCAAGGAACTGGCAACGGAGTTGCTGTATCAGGGTGATATGAACGATTCAGCGGCGATGAATGTCTGGCTGCACAAAAAGGTCATGACTAAGGTGGCTGAAAATGGCGGCAAGGTTCCGGACGAGCTGAAGCACTAAAGAGAGATTGTGTCGGACAATAGAAAAGAGGCGCTGTTGCGCCTCTTTTCTATTGTATTGATTGCCGGACGTGAATGCGTCACATGGCAGAGCGCGTCTCTTCAATCATTTGATTCAGCGTGTGGGTGTCTGCGCAGAACAGGCGGATGCCTTCCGCCAGTTTTTCCGTCGCCATGGCGCTCGCGTTCAACTGGAAGCGGAAATCCTTTTCCGAGGTTCGCGGAGGAGGGCTAGCCTGCTCTTGCGTCGCTTCGCGGGTCAGCTTGCGTGTCACCGGCTCGTCGCTTTCGGTGAGTTTTTTCAACAGATCGGGGCTGATGGTCAGCAGGTCGCAGCCCGCCAGTTCGATGATCTGTGATGTATTGCGGAAGCTGGCGCCCATCACTTCAGTCTTGTAACCGAAATAGCTGTAGTAGTCGTAAATGCTGCGCACCGACTGCACGCCAGGATCGTTGGCGCCGGTGAATTCCGTGCCTTCTGCTTTCTTGTACCAGTCGTAGATACGGCCGACAAATGGTGAAATCAGGCGGACATTGGCTTCTGCGCAAGCGATTGCCTGCGGTAGCGAAAACAGCAAGGTCATATTGCAGCGAATGCCTTCGCGTTCCAGTACTTCAGCCGCGCGGATGCCTTCCCAGGTGGAGGCGATCTTGATCAGGATACGTTCTCTGGGGATGCGGGCACGGGAATACAGATCGATGAGCGCGCGGCCTTTGTCGATGGTGGCTTGCGTATCGAACGACAAGCCGGCATCGACTTCAGTAGAAACGCGGCCAGGAACGATCTTCAGAATCTCTGCGCCGAAAGCCACCAGCAGGTGGTCCATGATCTCATGCTGATTCCAGCGGTTGTCATGTACGGCCTTTTCCAGCAGTGGCTTGTACTCGTCTTTCTTCACCGCTTTCAGGATCAGTGAAGGATTGGTAGTCGCGTCACGCGGAGCAAATGCCCTCATGGATTCGAAATCGCCGGTGTCGGCAACGACGGTGGTGTACTGCTTGAGCTGTTCTAACTGGTTCATGGCAAGCGATCTCTTGTGAATGGGCCAAATGGCATTTTACGTAAGTTTTCGGGCGCTATCGCTTTTTCGGCAGCGGAGCACCGACGGCGTTCAGCGACTCCAGATACGCGCCGAGCGGATGGTAGAAGTCGGTTTTGCCGTGCGGTGGCTTTTCGGGGCCGTAGCGCGTGTTGTCGCGTTGCAGGATGCGATACCAGCCGCCGCGTTCCTGATCGATCAGATGCTGCATGCTGTAGTACCAGAGCTGGTCGTAGACTTCCCAGTAGATCGCCTCGCCGGTGCGCTGTGCCAGCAGGGCGGCGGTGGCCAGCGATTCGGCCTGCACCCAGAAATACTTGTCGCCGTCGCACACGCTGTTGTCGGGCGCAATGCTGTAGAACAGGCCGCCGTTTTCCTCATCCCAGGCGACGGGGATAGTCACGTCGAACAAGGCGCGTGCGCGCGGCGCCAGCCAGCTGGCATCGTCTTGCAAATGTTCCGCATGGCGTTCGAGGATCAGCAGCAACTTGGACCATTCCGTCATGTGGCCGGGCTGGTATCCCCAAGGGCGGAACATGTTGGTGTTGTCGTGTTTGTTATATTCCCAGTCGATCTTCCAGTCGGCGGCGTAGTGTTCCCAGATCCAGCCGTTGGCAAGCGCAGCCTGGCGCACCGTGATGTTGCGTGCCAGGCGCTCAGCGCGATGCAGGAAGCGGATGTCGCCCGTGGCCTCATAGGCCGCCAGCAGCGCTTCGCAGCTATGCATGTTGGCGTTCTGGCCGCGATAGGATGAGACCACGCCTTCGGGCGTCGCTTCATCGGCGTAGAGACCGTGCTGTTCAGACCAGAACAGCTTTTCCATGTGATCGAAGGTCGCGTCGATGTGCGTGCGCGCTTCTTCCACACCGATGTCGTAGGCATGTGCATATGCCAGCAGCACGAACGCCAGGCCATAGCAATGTTGTGTGGTATCCACCGGCACGCCGTCCTTGAGGACCCAGGCATAGCCGCCGTAGCTTGGCTGCCAGTGTTGTTCCTGCAAAAACTTCAGGCCGTGGCGTACAGCCTCGCGATGCGTTTCCTTGCCGGTAGCGCGGTACGCCAGCGCATGGCAAAACACCATGCGCGTGCTGTTGACCAAGTGGCGGCTGGTGTCATAGACGCTGCCGTCGTCATTGAGGTAATGGAAGAAGCCGCCGGCCGGATCGAACGCGTGTTTCGTGAAGAAATCGATATCGCGTTGCAGGCGCTGGTGCAGGAAGGCCGGAGTGCGAAAGGATGCTGTCGGTGTCGTTGCTGATGTCATGGGAAAAACTCAACGAATGGTTGCGGATGATTATGTGTGGAGGGCAAAAGTGCTGCTCTCCAGAGTAAAGGAAAGACGCGATCAGCGGAAGAAGGAGTCGAACTGCATATCGAATTTTTGCAGGGATTTCTGCGCGTTCTGCATCTTCTTGCGGAATTCCGGGCCGCGTCGCAGCGCAAGGCCAACTGCCAGAATATCGATCACCACCAGATGCGCCAGACGCGCGGAAATCGGCGTGTAAGGGTCGATGTTAAAACTCAGATCAATCGGCACCAGCACGGTTGCCAGTTCCGCCAGCGGCGTGCCGCTCGGTCCCAGTACGATGATATCGGCTCCACCCTTGCGTGCCAGCTGTACGCTGCGCAGCAAGGCCGCATTGCCGCCGCGCTGCGAGATTGCCACAACTGCGTCGCCGGGTTGGAGCAGCGACGCCGCGATACTGTGGATGTGCGGGTCGGAGTAGGCCACGGTCGGCACGCCCGAACGAAAGAACTTGTGCTGGGCATCGTTGGCGACAATGCCGGAAGTGCCCTGGCCGTAGAACTCGATCTTGCTGGCGCGCGTCAGGACATCAAGCGCCAGTTGGATGGCGTCCGGGTCGAGGTGATTGCGCAAGTCGAGCAACGTGTTGATCGAGCGGCTGCAGATCTTGTTGACGAGATCCACGGCGAGATCGTCCTGCCCCAGCGATTCATTGGCGCCGGGGAGGGCAAGCGCCAGGCTTTGCGCCAGCTTGAGTTTGAAGTCATGCCAGCCTTCGTAGCCGATGGCGCGGCAAAAGCGGATCACGGTCGGCTCCGACACTTCGGCATTCTTGGCCAGCGCCGTCAGGTTCTCTTGCAGCGCAAGCTGAGGATTGGCGAGGATGGCCGCCGCGACCTTCTTCTCCGATTTGGAGAGCGAATTGATATGCGTGCGGATGGAGTCGAGTAGCATGGAGCTTCTGTTCAGTCTTTAAATTAAACTTCCGGCAGCGCTTCTTCACGCCATTGCAAACCGTCGCGGCCGATCAGCGCGCTTGCCGCTGCTGGGCCCCAGGTGCCGGCGCTGTAAGGAATCGGATCGCTTTCTTCCTGATCCCAATGTTCGAGGATGGGTTCAACCCATTCCCACGCCGCTTCCAACTCATCGCTGCGCATGAACAGCGTCAGCTGGCCGCGCAACACGTCGAGCAGCAGGCGTTCATAGGCTTCCATGCGCGGCGTCTTGAATTTTTCGCGGAAATCCAGTTCCAGCTCGACCGGCTTCAGACGCATGCCATCGCCGGGGGTCTTGGCCATCAGATTCATGTGCAGGCCTTCGTCCGGTTGCAGGCGAATTACCAGGCAGTTCGGTGTGGCGTTGCTCTGCGCGAAGATCGAATGCGGCACGCTCTTGAAGCGCACCACGATTTCAGCAAGACTGTCGGCCATGCGTTTGCCGGTACGCAGATAGAAAGGCACGCCGGCCCAGCGCCAAGTATCGATTTCTGCTTTGACGGCCACGAAAGTCTCGGTACGCGAATCCGGATTGGCGTCTTCTTCCTTGCGATAGCCGGGCACCGCCACGCCATTGACGTGGCCGGCGCGGTATTGGCCGCGTACGACATTCATCGCCAGCGTAGCTGGCGTGAAGCGTTTGAGGGAGCGCAGGACTTTCAGTTTTTCATCGCGCACGGAGTCGGCCGAGTTGGATACCGGCGGTTCCATCGCGACGATACACAGCAGTTGCAGCAAGTGATTTTGCAACATGTCGCGCAGTGCGCCGGACGTGTCGTAGTAGTCGAAACGACCACCCACGCCAAGTTCTTCAGCGATGGTGATCTGTACATCGGAAATCCATTCACGGCGCCACAGCGGCTCGAACAGCACATTGCCGAAGCGCAGCGCCAGCAGATTTTGCACTGCTTCTTTTCCGAGATAGTGATCGATACGGAAGATCTGCGATTCGCTGAAGTAGCGGCCGACTTGTGCGTTGATGTCCTTAGCGCTTTCCAGATCATGGCCGAGAGGCTTCTCAAGCACCACGCGTGCGTTCGGCGTTGCCAGACCGGCTTGCGACAGGTTGTCGCAGATCATGGAGAACAAGGTCGGCGGCGTCGCCAGATAAAACACGTGTGAGATGGCCGGATCGTTGCGCAGGGCGGCGACCAGATTCTGATAAGTTGCCGGCTCTTTTGCGTTCAGCGACACATACTGGATGCGGCCGCAAAAGCGTTGCCAGACATCGGCATCCATGGTTGCGCTGCTGATATGCGGTTTGGAGTTTTGCTCGACGATTTGCAAAAACTCTTCATTGGTCTTGTTGTCACGCCCAATGCAGACGATGCGTGCACTTGGCACCAGATCGCGTGCACGATCCCGCGCATACAGCGCAGGCAGCAGTTTGCGCATTGCCAGATCACCGGTGCCGCCGAATAAAACCAGGTCAAAATCGGAAATAGCCATAGCAGTCTTCTTGTCTCAGTCAGTTGTTCGGTAAATAATTAGTTGCCGGTCAGTTGCGATTTCCGCTTCAGGACAGGGCTTGCTTGGCCAGCGCGATCAGGGCATTGGTCGAGCAATCGTGGCGCGCCGGCACGGCTTCACCGGACAGCTCGGACTGGATAGTCTTGGCCAATACCTTGCCCAATTCCACGCCCCATTGATCGAAGCTGTTAACGCCCCAGATCGTGCCTTGCACGAAGGTCTTGTGCTCATACAGGGCGATCAGCGCCCCCAGCGTTGCCGGCGTCAATTCTTCGAGTAACAGCGTGTTGCTCGGACGATTGCCGTTGAAGGTTTTGTGTGGCAACAGGAAATTGATTTCGTCCTCGTCGACGCCTTGCTTGCGCAGATCTTCGCGCACTTCTTCCGCTTGTTTGCCGCGCATGAAGGCTTCCGATTGCGCAAAGCAATTGGCCAGCAGCACGGCATGGTGGCCGGGCAGGTCGTGGGTCGGTTTGAGTACGGCGATAAAGTCGATCGGCGTGATGTCGGTGCCCTGATGCAGCAACTGGAAGAAAGCGTGCTGGCCGTTGGTGCCGACATCACCCCAGATGAATGGACAGGTCGCCACGCCGACAGCCGTACCGTCGCGGGTGATGCGCTTGCCGTTGCTCTCCATCTCCAGCTGTTGCAGGTATGCCGGGAAGTGGCGCAGATCGTGATGATACGGTGCAATCGACAGCGATTCGCTGTTGAAGCAATTACGGTTCCAGATGCCGATCAGTGCCTGGATGACCGGCATATTCTGATCCAGCGGCGCTTCGCAGAAATGCTTGTCCATCGCGTGTGCGCCCGCCAGCAAGTCGCTGAAATTCTTGAAGCCGATTGCCAGCGCAATCGACAAACCGATGGACGACCACATCGAGTAGCGCCCGCCGACCCAGTCCCAGAAAGGGAACATGTTCTCAGGATCGATACCGAAAGCGCGCACGGCGTCGGTGTTGGTCGATACCGCGACGAAATGCTTCGCCAGATCGGATTCGCCTGCACGCTGGAGGAACCAGTTGCGCGCCGACGTCGCGTTCATCATGGTTTCCTGCGTGGTGAAAGTTTTGGACGCGACGATGAACAGTGTTGTATCGACGTCAACTTGTTGCAGCACTTCGTCCAGATCGTGACCATCGACGTTGGAGACGAAGTGCATGGTCAGGCGCGGATGGGCAAAAGTGCGCAACGCCGTGCAGGCCATTTGCGGCCCCAGATGCGAGCCGCCGATGCCGATATTGACGATGTCGGTGATCGGTTTGCCGCTGCGGCCCAGCCACTGACCGTCGCGCACGCGCTCGACAAAGCCGTGAATGCGATCCAAAACGGCATGAACGTCCTCGCCGATGTGCTGTCCATCTACTTGCAGGCTTTGGCCGCGCGGTGCGCGCAAAGCCGTGTGCAGTACGGCGCGGTGTTCTGTGAAATTGATCTTGTCGCCGCTGAACATGGCAGCACGCTGCGTTTCTACACCGCGTTCACGCGCCAGCTCAAACAATAACTTGAGCGTAGTATTGTCGACGCGGTTCTTGGAATAATCGAACAGGATGCCGGCGGCCTTCACGGTCATGTGGTCGAAGCGTTTGGTATCGGCGGCGAACAGGTCGCGCATGTGCCGGTCGCGGACATCGGCGTGGTGAGACAAAAGTGCTTGGAAGGCTGCGGTCGCTGTGAGTGCTGTGTGCGGCATGTTCTGCAATCTTGGCTAAAGTGGGGTCGGTCGGGAAGAATCTTTACTATACATGAATTACTACTTTTATGGTAATTTCACTACAATACGATTCGCCACATTCGCGTTTGAAATCGACTTGTAACGCAGCTGTCATAGGTTGGTAAGAAAAATAAGCAATTGGTTTCATTTGTAGTGCACCTCAACAAAACGGGTAAAAGACGGAGTTTTATTTGAAGTTTTGTAGTAAAATTACATTTGTTAACGCTATCAGGAACCCAACATGTCTCTCAACGCTACCTTAGCCAGCGTCACACGACGCATCGCCGAACGTAGTCGGCCTTATCGAACTGCCTATCTGGCGCGCCTCGATGCTGCGCGTCATGAAGGGGTGCAACGCGGTGCACTATCCTGTACCAATCTTGCCCACGGCTTCGCCGCATTCCCTGCCAACGACAAACTGAAACTGAAACAGGATCGTGCGCCTTCGGTGGCGATCGTCTCGTCCTACAACGACATGTTGTCGGCGCATCAACCTTTTGAACGTTTCCCGCAGATCATCAAGGACGCCATTCGCGAAGAGGGCGGTGTAGCGCAATTCGCCGGTGGCGTGCCGGCCATGTGCGACGGTATTACCCAGGGCCAGACAGGCATGGAGTTGTCGCTGTTCTCGCGCGACGCCATTGCCATGGGCACCGCCGTAGCGCTGTCGCACAATATGTTCGACGCGGCACTCTATCTGGGCGTGTGCGACAAGATTGTTCCCGGTCTGCTGATCGGTGCTTTGCACTTCGGCCACATTCCAGCCGTGTTTGTTCCCGCAGGTCCGATGACCAGTGGCATGAGCAACAGCGAAAAGGTCAAAATCCGCCAGCTCTACACCGAAGGCAAGATCGGTCGCGCTGAATTGCTCGAAGCCGAATCCAAGTCCTATCACGATGCCGGCACGTGCACCTTCTACGGCACCGCCAACAGCAACCAGATGTTGATGGAAGCAATGGGCTTGCATCTGCCGGGCGCTGCTTTCATCACGCCAAATACGCCGATGCGCGACGTGTTGACCGCCGCCGCCGCCAAGCAGGCGCTGAAGATCACGGCGCAAGGCCAGCAATACACACCGGTCGGCCGCCTGGTTGATGAGAAATCCATCGTCAATGCCATCGTTGCCTTGCTGGCAACGGGCGGTTCTACCAACCACACCCTGCATCTGGTCGCCATCGCCAAGGCTGCCGGTCTGATCGTTGACTGGGATGATTTCTCCAAGCTGTCGTCGGTGGTTCCGCTGGTCACACGCATTTATCCGAACGGCACTGCTGACGTGAATCACTTCCATGCTGCCGGCGGCACCGGTTTCGTGCTGCGTGAGCTGATTGATGCAGGCTTGATGCACGATGACGTCATGACCATTTTGGGTCAGAGCCTGCGTGCACATTGCACTGAGCCGCTGATGGAAGACGGCAAGGTCACCTGGAAAGCGACGCCGAAGGATAGCGGCGACGACACCGTCCTGCGTACGGCTGCCAACCCATTCTCCGCCGACGGCGGTCTCAAGCTGCTGCAAGGCAATCTGGGCCGCTCGGTCATCAAGGTTTCTGCCGTCAAGCATGAGCATCGTGCCGTACAGGCGCCGGCGATTGTGTTCCACTCGCAGGAAGCTTTCATGAAGGCCTTCAAGGCAGGCGAACTCGACAAGGATTTCGTTGCGGTATTGACCTTCCAGGGGCCGCGTGCCAATGGCATGCCGGAGCTGCACGCCCTGACACCGGCACTGGGTATCCTGCAAGACAAGGGCCGTCACGTCGCCTTGGTAACCGATGGCCGCATGTCGGGTGCATCCGGCAAGGTGCCGGCAGCGATCCACGTGACGCCGGAAGTATTGGCAGGCGGACCGTTGGGTTTTGTGCGTACAGGCGATATGATTCGTCTGGACGCCGAGGCCGGCATCCTGGAAGCACTGGTGTCGGAAGCCGAATGGGCTGCCCGTACATCGGATACCGCCGATCTGGCGGGCAACCAGACCGGCATGGGCCGTGAATTGTTCAGTGTCTTCCGCGCCAATGTGAGTGCGGCAGAAGAGGGCGGGACCAGCTTTGGCTTGCCGCCGGTTTTGGAAAATGAGAAAGCGACAGTATGAATATCCTGGAAATCATGCGTACTTCGGCGGTCATCCCTGTGATCGCCATCGACAAACTGGAACACGCCGTGCCGCTGGCCAAGGCGCTGGTCGCCGGCGGCATCCGTGTGCTGGAAGTGACGCTGCGCACTGAGCATGGTCTGCCTGCAATCCGCGCGATTGCCGAGCAAGTACCGGGTGCCATCGTCGGTGTCGGCACCTTGACCAGCCCGGAAGAATTTGCCGCCTCGCGTGACGCGGGTGCCGTGTTCGGTGTTTCGCCGGGCCTGACAGCGGCGTTGATCGCGGCTGCCAAATCCAGCGGCTTGCCGTTGCTGCCGGGCGTGATGACGCCATCGGAAGTGATGGCTGCGCGCGAAGCCGGTTTCCGTCAATTGAAACTGTTCCCGGCGGTACCTGCAGGCGGTGTTGGCATGCTCAATGCAATCGCCGGTCCGCTGGCGGATGTGACCTTCTGCCCGACCGGTGGCATCTCGCAAGAAACCGCACCACAATTTCTGGCCTGCAAGAACGTCGCCTGCGTCGGCGGTTCGTGGCTGACGCCGAAGGCAGCCATTGAAGCCGGTGATTGGGACAAGATTACGGCACTGGCCAAAGCTGCCAGCGCGCTGCGTTCTTAAACCAGAGCAGGCAAGCGGCACGACTTCTCATCAGAAGCAGTGCCGCAACATCAACATGGAAGCACATGTATCGACTATCCGATGCATGTGCTTTTTTTGTTTTTTGCGGCGTAAAAACACGACAGGCAAACAAACTGTAAGATTTCCAGGAATCGAACGACCAAAAAGCAAGCGGCATTCAGCAAGCTTCGCACCATGTTCATCCAGGCAACCAAGGGAAACACCATGAAAATCCTCAAAACACTCGTCGTCTTTTTACTCCTGCAAGCAGGCGTCGCCAGTACCGTTTTTGCTGCCGGACAGCATTACACACAGGCGCAGTTCGACGCGCTCAACAAGAGCGGCAAGCCGGTCGTCGTGCACGTCCACGCGGACTGGTGTCCGACCTGCCGGGCGCAGGATCCCATCGTCTCCGCGCTGATCAAGGATCCTGCGTTCAAGAACGTCAGTTTCCTTGAAGTCGATTTCGACGCGCAAAAAGATATCGTCAAGGCTTTTAACGTCACGCAGCAAAGCACGCTGATCATCTTCAAGGGCGGTAAGGAAGTGGGGCGTTCCACCGGTGACACCCGCAAGGCATCCATCGACAGCCTGATCAACAAGGCGCTCTGATCGCGAGCTGAAAGCAAGCATCATGGAATTTGGCATCACCTCTTACTTCATTGCTCTGGCGGCAGGCGTACTGTCGACCTTGTCGCCTTGCGTGTTGCCGCTGTTGCCGGTGATTATCGGCTCGGCCGTCCATGAACATCGTTACGGCCCGTTTGCCGTCGCGGTGGGCATGTCGGCTTCGTTCGCCATCATCGGTACCGTGCTGGCGAGCGCCGGTGCACGTCTTGGTGTGGGGCAGGGCGACTTTCAACTGGTGGCTGCGATCGTCCTGATCGTGATCGGCGTCGTGCTGTTGTCAAAGAAATTGCAAGAGCGCTTCGCCGTTGCCACTTCAGGTGCAAGCGGTGCCGGCAGCAAGATATTGTCGGCGCTGAATATCGGTGGATTGCGCGGTCAGTTTTTGGTGGGTTTGCTGCTCGGACTGATCTGGAGTCCTTGTGTCGGCCCGACGCTGGGCGCGGCGATTACGCTCGCCAGTCAGGGACGCGACTTGCCGCAGATCGTCGCGATGATGGCGGTGTTCGGGTTGGGCGCGGGTTTGCCGATCGCCTTGCTGGGTATGCTGTCACGTCAGGCGATGCTAAAGATGCGTGGCCGGCTGCAAGGCGCCGGTTCATGGGGGAAGGCTGCGCTGGGCGTGTTGTTCATCGCCATCGGCCTACTCATCCTGACGGGATGGGACAAGTCGGTGGAAGTTTTTCTGCTCGATCATTCGCCCGACTGGCTCACGACGCTGACGACATCGCTGTAGTGTGTTCTTCCTGATTGAGCGGCGATAGCGTCGCCGCTCAACAGCATGCTCAGGCAGTCGAAACTGCTGCACTCTTTTTCTTGTACGCGATGATCAACAGCACAATCCCCAGAACGATCATCGGCACTGACAGCATCTGCCCGGCCGAGATGGTGATGCCGCCGAAGCTGACGTTGTAATCCGGCGTGCGGAAATATTCGGTGAAGAAGCGAGCGCAACCGTACAGCATCGAGAACATGCCGGCCACCGCCATGCGCGGACGCGGCTTGCGGGAAAAGAACCACAGGATGATGAACAGCAGGATGCCGTCCACTAGCATCTGATAAATCGGCGAAGGATGGCGCGGCAGGTTGTCGACGTTAGGCCAGATCATTGCCCACGGCAGCGACGGATCGGCGACGCGGCCCGGCAGTTCGGCATTGATGAAGTTGCCGAGACGGCCGGCGGCATAACCGAGCGGCACCATCGGTGCAATGAAATCCATGATGTCCATCAGATGACGACCGCGCTTGCGGCCCCAGATGTACATCGCAATCATCACGCCGAGAAAGCCGCCATGAAAGGACATGCCGCCTTTCCACACCGCGATGATGTCGGCCGGATTGGCGAAGTAATAACTCGGGTTGTAGAACAGCACTTCGCCCAGACGACCGCCGATCACCACCCCCAGCACACCATAGAACAGCATGTCGTCGAGGTCTTCTTTCTTCCAGCCGACGGCGGCGATGTGGGGTTGCTTGATGCGCAGGCGGCCCAGCGCGATGAACTGGGCGAACGCCAGCAAATACATCAGGCCGTACCAGTGCACCTGCAGCGGGCCGACGGAAAAGGCGATCGGGTTGGGCATCGGGTGAATCAGCATGAGAACTCTTTCAGAACGAATGTTAGGGGCTGCAGCAACTACGGTAGCGTCACGTTGGCGGTGTCGCCACCATGTCGAGAAACGCGCGCAACACCGGCGAAGCGCTGTCGCGCCGCCAGGCCAGGCCGGTTTCAATCAACGGTACCTTGCCGGTCAGCGGGCGATAATCGACGCCGGGACGCTGCAAGTTAGACACGGATTGTGGCACAAGTGCCATACCCATGCCAGCCGACACCAGGCCGACGATAGTTTGCATCTGAATCGCTTCTTGCCCGATGTCCGGCGTCACGCCAGCGTCGCGGAAGCAGCTCAGGATGGTGTCATGGAACGCGGGAGAAATCCGGCGCGGGAAGATGATCAGCGGTAGTTCCCGAATGCTTCTGAGCGCAATCGCATTCTTGCCGCGCACCACGCCGCTCGGAATCGCCGCCACCAGCGGCTCGGACAGCAGCGGCAGATAATCGAGCGCGCTCTGCGCTTTGTCCGGCAGGGGCGGTAACAGAAGCCCGGCGTCGATCTTGCCTTGCATCAGATCTTCCAGCTGGACGTCGGTGGTCGCTTCCCGCAGGTCGATCTGAACTTGCGGATAGCGCGCCCGGAATTGTTGTAGCAGTGGCGGCAGAATACTGTAATCCGCAGTGGAAATGAACGATAGTGATAGCAGACCTGAGGCACCGCTGGCTGCGCGCCTTGCCAGATCCGGCAGCGCGCTGGCTTGTTGCAGAAGGCGCTGCGCTTCCGGCAGCAAGGCCATCCCGGCCGGCGTCAGCGCCACGCTGCGTTTGGTGCGTGCAAACAGTGGCGTGCCCAGCATTTCTTCCAGTGCCTGTATGGTTTGCGACAACGGCGGCTGGGTCATGTGCAAGCGTATGGCGGCACGGCCAAAGTGTTTTTCTTCGGCAACGGCAACGAAGTAGCGCAACTGGCGCAACTCCAATCTGGAATCTGCACTCATATGTAATCCGTCTTAATCGATGACGAATCATATATTTGACAGAAGGCATTGCGCAAGGCAATCTATCCCGCAGCCAGAACCGCGTCCACGCAGTCGATGGACAGGTTCACGCCAGCTTTGTTTCTGGTGTGGACCGCATGGGATTCCATGAATTAACCAGGAGACAAGCATGCCATTCAATCGCCGCTCAAAGAACATTACGCAAGGCGTTTCGCGTAGTCCGAACCGCTCGATGTATTACGCATTGGGCTATGAAAAGGAAGACTTCGACAAGCCGATGATCGGCATTGCCAACGGTCATTCCACCATCACGCCGTGCAACTCGGGTCTGCAAAAGCTGGCTGACGTGGCGATTTCAGCCATCAAACAGGCTGGCGCCAACCCGCAGGTATTCGGCACGCCGACCATCTCCGACGGGATGTCGATGGGTACGGAAGGCATGAAGTACTCGTTGATTTCACGCGAAGTCATTGCCGACTGTATCGAAACCGCGGTCAACGGCCAATGGATGGACGGCGTCGTCGTCATCGGCGGCTGCGACAAGAATATGCCGGGCGGCATGATCGCGCTGGCGCGCACCAACGTGCCGGGCATTTATGTCTACGGCGGCACCATCAAGCCGGGCAACTGGAAGGGCAAGGATCTCACCATCGTCTCGGCCTTCGAAGCCGTTGGCGAGTTCTCTGCCGGACGCATGTCGCAGGAAGACTTCGACGGCATCGAGCGCAATGCCTGTCCATCGTCGGGTTCCTGCGGCGGGATGTACACCGCCAACACCATGTCGTCGGCGTTTGAGGCGCTGGGCATGGGCCTGTTCTACTCCTCAACCATGGCCAATCCTGATGACGAAAAAACCGGTTCCGCAGCCGAGTCGGCCCGCGTGCTAGTAGAAGCCGTCAAAAAGGACATCAAGCCGCGCGACATCATCACCCGCAAGTCGATCGAAAATGCCGTCTCGCTGATCATGGCGACGGGCGGTTCCACCAACGCCGTATTGCACTTCCTGGCGATTGCCCACGCAGCGGAAGTGGAATGGACTATCGACGACTTCGAGCGCATCCGTCAAAAAGTACCGGTCATCTGCGACCTCAAGCCATCCGGTAAATATGTGGCTACCGACCTGCACAAGGCCGGCGGCATTCCTGCTGTGCTGAAGGTACTGCATCAAGCCGGCATGCTGCATGGCGATTGCCTGACCATCACCGGCAAGACCATCGCTGAAGAACTGGAAAACATCCCCGACCTGCGCGCTGATCAGGACGTCATTCGTCCTATCGACAAGGCGCTGTACAAGCAGGGCCATCTGGCCATCCTCAAGGGCAATCTGGCCCCGGAAGGCTGCGTCGCCAAGATCACCGGCCTCAAGAATCCGGTCATCACCGGACCGGCGCGCGTGTTCGAAGACGAATACACCGCCATGGATGCGATACTCGCCGACAAGATCAAGCCGGGCGACGTCCTCGTGATGCGTTATCTGGGCCCGAAAGGCGGACCCGGCATGCCGGAAATGCTGGCGCCGACTTCGGCGCTGATCGGCAAAGGCCTGGGTGAATCCGTCGGCCTGATCACCGACGGTCGTTTCTCGGGCGGCACCTGGGGCATGGTGGTTGGTCACGTCGCGCCGGAAGCTTTCGTCGGCGGCGTCATCGCTCTGGTGGAAGAGGGCGATTCGGTCACCATCGATGCTCGTCAATTGCTGATCCAGCTCAACGTCGACGATGCAGAAATCGCACGCCGCCGCGCCAACTGGAAGCAGCCTGCGCCGCGTTATACCCGCGGCGTGCTGGCCAAATATGCCGCGCTGGCATCGACGGCTAGCAAGGGAGCTGTCACAGGTTGATCGGTGTATTCATCCGTCGCCTGACAGTAATGAAAAAGCCGGAGTGATCCGGCTTTTTTATGGCATGCATCGTCGTAAATAATATCGTAAATGCATCTCACTTTTATCTCTGCAATGCCTGTGCGGAAACATGATGTTTATATGCGCCAGCGCATACAAGCGACCTCGCAAAGAGTTGTAGAATACGCAGAACTTCTTGGAGGGTAACAATGAAACAGTATTTATTCTTCGCCTCGGCTGCGTTGGCATTCGGCGCATTTGGCTTTTCTGCCCAGGCTTTCGCGCAGGCAGCGCCAGCTGATCTGGCCAAGTCAAAAAATTGCATGGCCTGTCACTCGGTCCAGACCAAGATCGTCGGTCCGGCATTCAAGGATGTGGCAACAAAGTACAAAGGCCAGAAAGACGCCGAAGACAAGCTGACGCAAAAAGTGCTGAAGGGCGGTTCCGGAGTCTGGGGTGCTATCCCGATGCCGGCCAACGCGCAGGTTTCCGAAGCGGAAGCCCGTACGCTGGTGAAGTGGGTGCTGACGCAGAAGTAATCGTACGAAAGCACCTTGCCGCACAATTGAAAAAGCGCTCATTGAGCGCTTTTTTGTTGCCTGCGTTCTTTCGGCCAATAAAAAACGCGCCTGACTTTCATCAGGCGCGTTCTTCATGGTGAAGCGGAAGCTTACTTGACCACGGCCAGCAGGGTACGTTCACCCTTCTTGTATGTGTACAGAGTCAGCGAACCGTTCTTGATATCGCCATGGGAGTCAAAGGCGATAGTGCCTGTTACACCCTTGTGGCTGATCTTTGCCAGTTCAGGCAGGTACTTGGCTGGTTCAGCCGAGTTTGCCTTCTTCATTGCGTCAGCAACAGTCATTGTCGCGTCATAAGCGTAAGCAGCGTTATAGACGACGTCGATGCCGAATTTCTTCTTGTAAGCTGCGCGGAAGTCGTCCATGCCCTTCTTGCCGGACTCATCCACACCGCCTGCTTCAGCGCAAACGACTTGATCATCGATCAGGCCATCGCCGGCCAGACCTGGCAGGGAGCCGGTGCAGATACCGTCGCCGCCCATGAACTTGGCATTGATGCCCAGTTGTTTCATCTGACGCAGCATTGGACCGCCGACAGCATCCATACCGCCGAAGAACACGACTTCAGGCTTCTTGGCCTTGATCGAAGTCAGGATCGCGTTGAAGTCGGTTGCCTTGTCGTTGGTGAATTGCTTGCCGACGATCGTTGCACCTGCACCTTGTGCGCCCTTGGCGAATTCTTCAGCAACGCCTTGGCCGTATGCAGTACGGTCATCGATCACGGCGACGCTCTTGGACTTCAGTGCTGTCACAGCGTATTTGCCCAGCACGGCGCCCAGTTGCGCATCGTTGGCGACAACGCGGAATGCTGTCTTGAAGCCTTGTTGTGTGTACTTGGGATTGGTAGCCGATGGCGACACTTGTGGAATGCCTGCATCGTTATAAATCTTGGAAGCAGGGATGGTGGTGCCGGAATTCAAGTGACCGATAACGGCTGCGACCTTTTGGTCGACCAGCTTGGTTGCGACGGCAGTCGCTTGCTTCGGATCGGAAGCATCGTCTTCACCAACCAGTTCGAATTTGACTTTTTTGCCGCCGATCATGAAACCCTTGGCGTTCAGTTCGTCGATCGCCATACGGGCGCCGTTTTCATTGTCCTTGCCCATGTGAGCGTTAGGACCGGAGAGAGGGCCGACGTGAGCGATCTTGATGACTTCTTGCGAATAAGCGGAGCCAGCGAAAGCCAATGCGATTGCGCCAGTAATAATTGTGCTCTTGAGTTTCATAAATTCCCTCTGTAGATTGAAATAGACTACGCTTGCTATGACACTGATTTGCGACTGGTGAAAGCCGAGTCGATGCGCATCTTTTGGGTTCTCCTCCGAAGCGACCGGTCTCCCGATTTTGCAACAGCCCATTTTTGCTTATTCAGAGACGTTGTGTAGAGATGTTTTATAAGCACGTTTCACAGACTATAAAACACACGGTACTATTCAACGTCGTTTTCCGAATAATGCAGACGGTACAACATAAGAAACAGCTTGCAAAGGCTTTTTGAGTGCCTGATTGAAAAAAATTGAACTTTCGTTTTTATGCCCAAATACCATACGCTCGATAAGGTCGACCGCAAGCTCCTGAACTTGCTGCAGAAAGACAATCAGATTCCGACCCGTATCCTGGCGGAGAAATTGCACATCTCGCAACCGACCTGTCTGCGCCGTATTCGCGAGCTGCGCGAAGCCGGCATCATCAACGCCGAAGTGGCGATGGTCGACCCCTTTGCGCTTGGCTACGGCATGCTGGCTTTCCTTGAAATCTCGCTCAACAATCAATCCGACGAGCACATGCAGGAGTTCGAGCAGCGCATGGCGAAAGAGGCCGAGGTGATGCAGTGCTATTTCGTATCGGGTGAATATGACTATTTTCTGGCGGTGCATGTGATCGATATGGATGCGTACTATCAGTTTGTGCGTCGTGTCATTTCCGGCTCCGGCAATGTCCGCCACTTCCAGTCGCGTTTTCCGATGAAGCGCGCAAAATTCGCCACACGGATCACGTTCGACGAAAAGGCTGCTGAAATTCAGGTGCGTGTGCCGGAGTAGGGCAAAGCAACAAGAAGGCTTATTAGCACTTTCTGTGCCTGCCCTTGTATTCAGATCGGATCCAATGATCCGAATTGCGCTTTCCCTCGCCGGAGCTGCTTATCTCCGCGCATCTCCGCATATTTTTCCTGCGTCCGCATCGAGATAAAATTTGCAGACGCCATGTCGTCTGTGCTAACTTTGCGCCTGCCAGCGACGATACGGTGCAGCAATTCAGCAGATGCACCAAATCCAATCGTCGTAGCCTATCGGCTGCAGCTAGTCTTTCAGTACGCTGAAGATAAGTTGACCGAGCCGAACTAAGCTGAATCTGCAGAAACAAGCTGACACCGGCCAAAACATCGCCACCGTCGGCTAACCAACGAAGCAAACTCAATCGGGCAATCAGCCAATCAATTGGTCGGCCCGGCAAGAGGGCTCATCCATTCCTCGTATCGACGTATTGCCGCAGAGAGGGCAAACATCGTGCGTCCAATCCGAAAACTGGTCCGGCAATTGCCGCAAGCCAGTCATACATCGTCAACCAAGCCGCCAGTCGGCCTGCCTTAAAGGGGAATACAACGCATGCATGCTGTTGAACTGTTTATCCAGGACCTTGCCGTGATCATGCTGATCGCTGGTGTCGTCACCGTCGTGTTCAACCGCTTCAAGCAACCGGTGGTGCTCGGCTATATTGTGGCCGGCGTCATCATCGGCCCGCACACGCCGCCATTCAATCTGATCCAGGACGACAAGACCGTCCACATCCTGTCCGAGCTGGGTGTGATCTTCCTGCTGTTTTCGCTGGGGCTGGAGTTCAGTCTCAAGAAGCTCGCTAAAGTTGGCGCGACAGCCGTCGTCGCAGCCGTTGCCGAGATCATGCTGATGATCTGGATCGGTTACGAGATCGGTATCTATTTCGGCTGGAAGACCATGGACGCGGTTTTCCTTGGCGCTATGTTGGCCGTATCGTCGACCACCATCATCGTCAAGGCGCTCAATGAGCTGGGCATGAAGAACGAGAAGTTCGCCCAGATCATCTTCGGTATCCTGATCGTCGAAGACATCCTCGCCATCGGCATGATTGCCTTGTTGTCCGGTATTGCTACCAGCGGCTCGGTCGATTCCGGCGAAGTGGTCAATACCGTCGGTAAGCTGCTGCTGTTCATGATCGTGTCGCTGGTGGTCGGCATCCTGGTCGTTCCGCGCCTGCTCAATTACGTCGCGCGCTTCAAGAGCAATGAGATGCTGCTGGTCACCGTGCTGGGCATCCTGTTCGGCTTCTGCCTGCTGGTGATGAAGCTGCAATACAGCGTTGCGCTGGGTGCCTTCCTGGTCGGTGCAATCATGGCGGAATCGCGCCAGATCCATCGGATCGAACGCCTGATTGAATCGATCCGTGACATGTTCAGCGCCATCTTCTTCGTCGCCATCGGCTTGTTGTTTGATCCAAACGTGTTGGCGCAATACTGGCTGCCTATTCTGGTAATCACGCTGGCGGTGGTGTTCGGCAAACTGTTCAGCTGCGGCATCGGTACTTTCCTGGCCGGTCACGGTGGCCGTACGCCGATGCGTGTGGGCATGGGGCTGGCGCAGATCGGCGAGTTCTCTTTCATCATTGCCGCGCTCGGCGTGAGCCTGAAGGTGACCAGCGATTTCCTCTATCCGATCGTGGTGGCGGTGTCGGCGGTGACCGCGTTGCTGACACCGTATCTGATCAAGGCGGCGGATCCCTTGTCGAGCAAAGCCGTCTCGCTGGTGCCGAAAAAAATCTCCGGCATCCTCGGCATGTATTCCGGCTGGCTGGAAAGCCTGCAGCCGCAAGGCGAACGGGCAGAAATCAGCAAAATCATCCGGCGCATTCTGTTGCAGGTGCTGGTGAACATCGCGCTGGTGGTGGCAATTTTCCTGGCCGGCGCGTTTTTCGTGGACGGCATCAGCCGTTGGCTGTCGGCCTGGATCAGTGACCGGCAAATCCACAAAGCCGTGATCTGGGGCGGTGCTCTGGTATTATCGCTGCCTTTCCTGATCGCGACTTACCGCAAACTGCAGGCGCTGGCGATGCTGTTGGCCGAGGTCGGCGTCAAGCCGGAATTCGCCGGTTCGTACACCACGGGTGCGCGGCGCGTGATTGCCGAAGTGATACCGGTCATGTCGATTGTCGGTATCATGTTGCTGATCTTTGTCCTGAGCGCCAGCATCTTGCCGCCGCTCAACCTGCTGGCCTTCGTGCTGCTGGGTGCTGCGGGGTTGCTGTGGTTGTTGTGGAGCAAGCTGGTCAAGTTGCATTCCCGACTACAGATTGCCCTGTTCGAGACGCTGGACGAAAAGCCCGAGGACTCGCATTAATTTCGCACAAGATTCTCACTAAGCTTCATCCCGATTCGCTTTAACTTTTTTCTTACTCTGTCATGACTCAAGACGAACTCAAACAAGCTGTAGCACGTGCTGCCATCGAATACGTGGTTGACGGTGAAATCATCGGCGTCGGCACCGGTTCGACCGCCAATTTTTTCATCGATGAACTTGCCAAGATTAAGGATCGCATCAAGGGCGCGGTGGCTTCTTCGGAAGCGACGGCAGAGCGCCTGCGCGGTCACGGCATCAAGGTCTTCGACCTCAATGACGTGGAAACCATGCCGGTCTATATCGACGGTGCCGACGAGATCAACGCCGCAGGCGCGATGATCAAGGGCGGCGGTGCAGCGCTGACACGCGAGAAGATCGTGGCGTCGGTGGCGCAGAAGTTTGTGTGTATCGCCGACGGTTCCAAGCTGGTGGACGTGTTGGGCAAGTTCCCGCTGCCGGTGGAAGTGATTCCGATGGCGAGCAGCGTGGCGGCACGCAAGTTGTCGGCGCTGGGTTGTGAGGCCAAGCTGCGGATGAAGGATGGCAAACCATTGGTGACGGATAACGGTTGCTATATTCTGGACGCGGTGGGTTTGAGCATCACCGAGCCGGCGGAGATTGAGGCGGCAATCAATAATATCGTTGGTGTTGTGACGGTTGGCTTGTTTGCGCGTCAGGGAGCGAATGTTTGTTTGCTGGGGATGCCGGAAGGTGTCAAGAAGCTGGAGTTCTGAGAACTCTGGTTTTCTTTGTCGATGAAAAAAGCCGCCTTGTTGTCATTGGGCGGCTTTTTTTATGGCTGATGAGATTGCTTGAATCTTAAGGCTGCTTCGCCTTGCTCTCATCTCGCGCAATCACGACACTCATTTTGTCGAGCGTGAGACGCTTGCGAACCACATCGTTGATCTGATCCAGCGTCAGCGCGGCAATGCGCTGATCCAGTTGCGCTGCCCAGGCATAGGTGCGATCCAGATCAAGCAGATTGACCCAGCCATTGCTGATGGTGTCGTCTTGCGCGCGAGCCTGTTCGCGTTGCTGGCGGATGCCGGATTTGGCGCGGTCGAGTTCTTCTTGTGTGAAGCCGTCTTTGAGCATGCGCTGCAATTCTTCGCGGATGGCGGCGTCGACCTTGTCCAGATTCTGCGGGGCGGCGATGGCGCCAATGCCGATTTGCGCCGCGTTGCTAATGGCGCTGACCGACAGGAAGGAGCTGACGCTGTACGACAGGCCGTCACGCTGGCGCACACGGTCGGCCAAGCGTGATTTGAGGCTGGCGCCGCCGATCAGGTAGTTGGCGACAACCAGTGCCGGGTAGTCGGGATCTTCGTCGCGCATGTCGAGATTGAGGCGGGCGATGAGCGTGCCGTTTTCCTTGTCCGGGGTATTGATCATCAGGCGTGCAGGCGCGATGTCGGCGTAGTCTTGCAAGACGCGTTGATAGGGCGCCGCGCTGGTCCAGTTCGACAGGTTTTGCTGAATGGTGCGCGCCGCAGCGTCTGAGTCAAAGTCGCCGACGATGGCGATTTCACCGTTGGATGCGCCGTAAAAATTACGGTGGAATGCCTTGACGTCGTCGAGCGACACCGCCTGCACTTCGGCGATACGAAGATCCAGCGAGCGTGCTGCGCGCCAGTCGCCGGCGGGGTAGTGATCGAAGTGCTTGGCCAGCGCTTCTTGTGCGCGCGAGGTCGGATCGTTGCGCGAGGATTCCAGGCTGACCAGGGTTTGCTTGCGCAGTTGTTCGAACTCGGCGGCGTCGAAGCGAGGATGTTGCAGCACGTCGGCCATCAGGCGCAGGGCGGCGTCGAGATTGCCGCGCGTGGTCTGGAAGTTGTAGACGCCGCCGCTGATCTTCAGCCGGGCGAATTCATCGGCCAGTTGTTCGCGCGTCATCGATTGGCTGCCGCGTCCCAGCATTTCACCGGTCATGCCGGCGACGGTCCGCTTGCCGAACAGGCTTTGGGTATCGCCCCAGTCCAGCTTCATGCTGACCGAGACAGTCTGACCGCGCGTCTTCTTCGGCAGCAATGCGACCTTCAGCCCGCCGATACGGATATGCTGGGTACGCAGATCCAGATTAGCCGGCGAGGAGTCAAAGGCTTCGCCGGTGGCGATGGCGGCGCGCGGCTGGTAGTTTTTCAGCGCGCTGTCGATGCTTGGTGCTGCCGGGATGTCGCTGCGTTGCGGCTGGTCTTCAGGAACGAACAGGCCGACAGTGCGGTTGTCGCGGCGGAAATAACTCGCCGCTGCCGTCGCAACTTGTTGTGGTGTCATTGCCGCAACCTGATCGCGGCCGGCAAACAGCAAGCGCCAGTCGCCCAGCGCCAGGACGTTGGACAGGGCGATACCGATGCGCTGGTGATCGCTCAGCAGCTTTTCGTAGGCGTTGGCATTGCTGACGCGCACGCGCGCCATTTCGGCTTCCGTCGGCGGCGTTGTCGCAAAGGATTCGATGGCGTCCGTCAATGCCTGACGCACCGGCTCCAGCGGTTCGCCTTTCTTGACTACAGCGCCGATGATCTGCAATCCCGGGGCATAGCCACCCAGTTGAAATTGCATGATCGCGCTGGCCTTGCCAGTCTCCACCAGCAGCTTGTGCAGGCGACCGTTCGGCGTGTCAGCCAGGATATCCGCTGCAACGCCGATGGCGTCCGAGTCGATATGCAGGCCTGCCGGAATCTTGTAGCCGACATAGACCAGCTGCACGTCACCGCTGCGGCGAATGGTGAACTGGCGCTCGCCGTCCTGCGTCGGTTCCACCGTCCAGAAATCCGGCAGGGCACGCGTTGGTTTCGCCATCTTGCCGAAACTCTGATTGACCCATTCCAATACCTTGGTCGGATCGAACTTGCCTGCGATCAGCAGTACCGCATTGTCGGGTTGATAGTAGGTGCGGTAGAAGGCTTGCAGGTTCTCGATCTTGACGTGCTCGATGTCGCTGCGGTTGCCGATGGTGGCGTTGCCGTAGTTGTGCCAGTCGAAGGCGACGCTTTGCATGCGCTTGACCATGACCGAGCTGGGTGAGTTTTCGCCGCTTTCAAACTCATTGCGTACGACGGTCATCTCGCTGTCCAGATCCTTGCGCGCGATGAACGAGTTCAGCATGCGATCGGCTTCCATGGTGATGGCCCATTGCAGGTTCTCGTCGCCGGCAGGGAAGAATTCGTAATAGTTGGTGCGATCCAGTGAGGTGGTGCCGTTGAAGTTCATGCCGCGCTTGCTGAACTCTTGCGGGATCGCGCTGTGCTTGGGTGTGCCCTTGAACATCAGGTGTTCCAGCAGATGTGCCATACCGGTTTCGCCGTAGTTTTCCTGGCGCGAGCCGACCAGATACGTCATGTTGACGGTCACCGTCGGTTTGCTGGCATCAGGCATGAGCAACAGCTTGAAGCCATTGCTGAAGCGATATTCGCTGATACCCTCGGCGGATGGCCCTTGCGTGACGCCGGAAGGAAGCGCTGCAGGTGCTTGGGCAGCGGCGGCAGCAGCAAAAGTCAGTAGCAGCGGAAGGGTGTAACGAGCAATGCGGCGGGAAAAAGAAGCGGGACGGAGCAGAGGCATGTTTTCCTGAATGAATGATCAAGGGACACAAAAAGAGGACGCAAAGTCAGCAGCAGTTAGTGGCGGTTAGCAGCGATGCGTATTCTGTGAATTGTCGCATGACGGCGGATTTACAGCGGCGTGACGAGAGTAGACCTGCAAACGGCGCAAAAAATCCGTGGTGCTCAGGAACCGGTGAAAGAATGTCGTGGTGAAGCGGAAGGGAGAACAGCGAGGGAGGAAGGCGGCGGTTCAGGCGTAGCGATCCGCCTGAACCACGGGTAGCTGATGGCAGCGTGCCCGGTCTTATTCGCTTGGCGGCGGTACGTAGCCGTGCGCAGCATCGGCGCCTTCGCCGAAGAAATGCTTTTCCATCTGCACGGCCAGGTACTTGCGTGCGCGTGCGTCAGCCAGCATCAGGCGGTTTTCATTGACCAGCATGGTCTGGTGTTTGAGCCATCCGGCCCAGGCTTCCTTGGACACGCTTTCGTAAATACGCTTGCCCAGTTCGCCCGGGTACGGAGGGAAGTCGAGGCCTTCGGCTTCCTTGTTCAGTTTGATGCAATGGATCGTGCGTGCCATGTTGATTCCTTGTGTAAATTGATGATGTATTCAGGTCAGACATGAGAGGCGCATCGCTTCAAAAGAAGATTCAGCGGTTGAGTGCACGATATGTCAATTTCACGTGCAGCCTCACGTCCTGATCCCGACATTATAGATTCTTGATCAGCACCAGCGACTTGCGTTGCCAGTTGTACATGTGTTGTCTGTCCTTGGGCAGGTCGTCCACCGTCGCCAGCACGAAGCCGCGCCGCATGAACCAGTGCGAGGTGCGCGTGGTCAGCACGAACAGCTTGGTCAGGCCCGACTCGCGCGCGCGCGTTTCGATGTGCTTGAGGATACGCTCGCCGTCGCCTTGCGCCTGGACTTCCGGATTGACGGTGAGGCAGGCCATTTCGCCCATTCTTTCCTTCGGGAAAGGATAGAGCGCCGCACAGCCAAAGATCACGTTGTCATGCTCGATCACCGAGAAGTAATGGATCTCGCGCTCGATCAGTTCGCGGCCGCGCTTGACCAGCGTGCCGTCGGCTTCCAGCGGTTCGATCAGCTTGAGGATGCCGCCGACGTCTTCAATCGTGGCTTCGCGCAGGCTTTCGAGGTTCTCATAGGTGATCATGGTGCCGATACCATCATGGGTAAACAGCTCCAGCAGCACCGATCCATCGGTGGCGAACGGCACGATGTGCGCGCGCGACACGCCGGCGTTACAGGCCTTGACGGCGTTCTTCAGGTAGAAGGCGGCGTCCGGCGGCAGGAAGTTGGCCAGCAGCACGGCTTCGGCCTGGTGCGACGACAACTCGCGGATGTCAGTGCCGGCGGCATCGTGCATCAGCGGTGTTTCGCTCAGGAAAATCAGTTTCTCGGCGCGCAGGGCGATGGCGGCTGTTACCGCCACGTCTTCCATCGCCAGATTGAACGCTTCGCCGGTCGGCGAGAAGCCCAGCGGCGACAGCAGCACGATGCCGCCTGCGTTGAGAATCGGATGGATGGCGTCGGCCGCGACCTTACGGACGATGCCGGTCAGTTGCAGGTCGGCGCCGTCAATCACGCCCATTGGACGCGCCGTCACAAAGTTGCCGGAAATGACACGGATAGCCGCATGCGCCATCGGCGTATTCGGCAAGCCTTGGCTGAAGGCGGCTTCAATATCCAGGCGCAGTTCGCCGGCGGCTTCCTTGGCGCATTCCAGCGCAGCCGGGTCGGTAATGCGCAGGCCGTTGTGGAAGCGGGCTTCCACGTTACGCAGCGCCAGTTGCTCTTCGACCTGGGGTCGTGAGCCGTGTACCACGACGACGCGGATGCCGAGGGCATGCAGCAACGACAAGTCTTGCGCCAGAACGGCCAAGCCGCCTGCCGTTACCAGTTCGCCCGGAAAGGCGACCACAAAGGTCTTGCCGCGAAAAGCATGTACATAAGGTGCGACGGAGCGCAGCCACGCCACGAAACTGGCGTAATCGGTGTCATTTTCCATGTTGCGCATTATAGAACTCATTTCATAAATAGCGGTGAGATGCGTTTGCACCAGAAAGGGCACTGGCAAGGCGCGTGACGCGTCGCGCCGCTTGCCAAGGGAACCCACCCTTGGCTGCGCGACGCGCCTTGCACTACATCCCAAACAGGATCGTTCGCACTCGCCGCTATTTATGAAATGAGTTCTAACCATCCATGACGAATGTGGTGCGGCTCCATGCAGGCGCAGACTGTACCCGGACTGGATTGCAACACCGCTGCGAAGCCACAAGGAAGCTGCTGCGGCAGGTATAATCCCGCCTGTCATGTCAGTCACGAATCCACCCCCCCAAAATCCGTCCCCTTCGCCAAGCAAGGAAGCCCGTCGCCCCGAGCGCGCTGCAGGTCAGCCAGAGCAGGGGCAGCCAAAAGGTCAGTCTAAGCAGCAAGGCCAGCCAGGCGCGCCTGCTCAGCGAGGGCAACGCAATCAGCAACGTCCTGAACGCGCGCAGTCTGCACCATCTGCCCCACCAGCACCACCGGTGCGCAACCCGCTGCCCGAGATTACCTTCCCTGAAGAGCTGCCGGTTTCCGGCCGTCGTCAGGAGATCGCCGAGGCCTTGCAAGCCAATCAGGTCATCATCGTCAGCGGTGAGACCGGTTCCGGCAAGACCACGCAGTTGCCAAAAATTTGTCTGCAACTCGGTCGCGGCGAAAAGGGCCTGATCGGCCACACCCAACCACGTCGTATCGCCGCGTCGTCGACTGCCAAGCGCATCGCGCAGGAACTCGGTACACCGCCGGGCGAACACGTCGGCTTCAAGGTGCGCTTCAACGACACGCTGACCAAGGGCGCGTGGGTCAAGCTGATGACCGACGGCATTTTGCTGGCGGAGACGCAGACCGATCCGCTGCTGCGCCAGTACGACACCATCATCATCGATGAGGCGCATGAACGCAGCCTCAACATCGACTTCCTGCTCGGCTACCTGAAGCAACTGTTGCCGAAGCGTCCCGACCTGAAGGTCATCATCACCTCGGCGACCATTGACGCCGACCGTTTTGCGCGTCACTTCGGCAAAGAGGTCAACGGCGAGCTCAAGCCGGCACCGGTGATTGAAGTCTCGGGCCGCTTGTATCCGGTCGAGATTCGTTATCGTCCGGTCGACAATGCCGACCGCAGCAACCTAAACCTTGCCCCGGAAGTGGTCAACGCGCGTGCACGGGCCGAAGGCCGTGCAACGCAAGCGCAAAAGGACCGCGAACAGCGCGACCTGATGGACGCCGTGGTTGACGCCGTCGACGAGTTGGCGCGCATCGGCTCCGGCGACGTGCTGGTGTTCTTGCCCGGCGAACGTGAAATCCGCGATGCCGCCGAAGCGCTGCGCAAGCACCATCCGCCGCATGTGGAAATCCTGCCCTTGTTCGCGCGCTTGTCGGCGCAAGAGCAGGAGCGTGTCTTCAAATCCAGCAATGCGCGCCGCATCGTGCTGGCGACCAACGTCGCCGAAACCTCGCTGACCGTACCGGGCATCCGCTATGTGGTCGATGCCGGTCTGGCGCGCGTAAAGCGCTACAGCTACCGCAACAAGGTCGAGCAGCTGCAGATCGAAGCAGTCGCGCAATCTGCCGCCAATCAGCGCGCCGGCCGTTGCGGCCGTGTTGCTGCGGGCGTCTGTATTCGCCTGTACGACGAGCAGGATTATCTGCAACGTCCCAAATTCACCGAGCCGGAAATCCTCCGCTCGTCGTTGGCATCAGTCATCCTGCGGATGAAGTCGCTGCATCTTGCCGATGTCGAGACCTTCCCCTTCATTGAGCCACCGCTGGGCCGCGCGATTGCCGACGGTTACCAGTTGCTGCAAGAACTGGGCGCGGTTGACGAATTCAACCAATTGACACCGCTGGGCAATCAGCTCGCCAAGCTGCCGCTCGATCCGCGTGTGGGCCGCATGATTCTGGCCGGACGCGAGAACGCCTGTCTGTCCGAATTGCTGATCATTGCCTCGGCGTTATCGGTACAGGATCCGCGCGACCGCCCGATGGAAGCGCAGAACGCCGCCGACCAGGCACACAAGAAATTCGCTGACGAGAAATCCGAATTCCAGAGTTACCTCAAGATCTGGAAGTGGTTCGAAGAAGCCATCGAGCACAAAAAATCCAATCGCCAGCTGCAAGACCATTGCCGCGCCAACTTCCTGTCGCAGCTGCGTCTGCGTGAGTGGCGCGATGTGCATTCGCAATTGCTGACCATCGTGCGCGAGCAGGGCTGGCGCATGAACGAAGCGCCGGCGACCAACGAACAATTGCATACCGCTTTGCTGACCGGCTTGCTAGGCAACGTCGGTTTCAAGTCTGATGAGGATTCACACTACCTCGGCGCGCGCGGTATCAAGTTCCACATCTGGCCTGGTTCCAGCCTGCAGAAAAAAGCAGGCAAGTGGATCGTTGCCGCTGAGCTGGTTGATACCTCGCGCCTGTATGCGCGTTGCGTCGCGCAGATTCAACCGGAATGGCTGGAGCGCGTAGGCGGTCACCTGCTCAAGAAATCCTGGGGCGAACCGCGCTGGGAAAAGCGCAGCGCTCAAGTGACAGCATCTGAACGTGCGACCTTGTACGGCCTCGTGGTGTACAGCCAGCGCCGTATCAACTTCGGCCTGATCAATCCGCAGGAAGCACGTGAAATCTTCATCCGCGATGCGCTGGTCGGCGGTGACTTCGAGACGCGCGCGCCGTTCTTTGCGCACAACCAGAAGCTGGTACGCGAGATCGAAAACCTTGAACACAAATCGCGCCGCCTCGACGTCCTGGTGGATGACGAACTGATCGCGGCGTTCTACGACAAGCTGATTCCGGCAGACGTCTGCAACGGCATTGGTTTTGAGAAGTGGCACAAGGACGCCACTGCTGCAGATTCCAAAATGCTGTTCCTGAACCGCGACGACCTCATGCGTCACGAAGCCGCGGGCGTGACCACCGAGCTATTCCCCAAGACCATGACGGTGGCGGGTTTGAGCATGGCACTGTCTTACCATTTTGAGCCCGGCACGCCGCGCGACGGTGTCACGCTGACTGTGCCGCTGTACGCATTGAACCAAGTCTCGGCCGCACGCTGCGAATGGCTGGTGCCCGGCATGCTCAAGGAAAAAGTCCATCTTCTGCTCAAGTCGCTGCCGCAAAAATTGCGCCGACATTGCGTGCCGTTGCCGGACTACGCCGCCGGTTTCTGTGAGCGCATGGATGAGCGCCATCTGTTCGGCAAAGGAGATTTGATCGATGCCCTGATCGCCGATATCCGCGAGCAGATCACGATCATGGTGAAGACGACAGACTTCAAGCAAGAGACCTTGCCTGCGCATCACGCGATGAACTTCAAGATCATCGATGAACATGGCCGTCAGCTGGAAATGGGCCGCAATCTTGGCAGTCTGCAAGCCGAGTTCGGCGGTCAGGCGCGTGAACAGTTTCAAAAGCTGGCCGAACAGACTGCGATTACCGGTATCGCTACGCCGACAGCCTCCGCTACTGCGTCGCCTGCTGCGGACAAACCGGCGGCTGCCAAGGCAGCGCCGACGGCAAGTTCGAGTGCCGGCGCAGCGTCGGTCTCTGAATACGGCAATCTCACCAACTGGACCTTCGGCGAGTTACCTGAACTGCTGGAGATTCAGCGAGGTGGCCCAGGAAAGTCGCAAACGCTGATCGGCTTCCCGGCGCTGGTCGACAAGAAGACGCATTGCGATCTTGAAGTCTTCGACGATCCCACCGATGCCGCGCGCCAGCATTTCGCCGGCCTGCGCCGCTTGTTTGCGTTGCAGTTGAAAGAGCAGCTCAAGTATCAGGAAAAGAACATTCCCGGCTTGCAACAAATGGGAATGCAGTTCATGGCGCTGGGTTCGCAGGAAGAATTGCGCGATCAGATCCTGTTCGCAGGTCTGGAGCGCGCCTTCATGCAAGAGCCGTTGCCGCGCAACGCCGATGAATTCAATCGCCGCAAGGAAGAGGGCAAAGCGCGCTTTGGTCTGCTGGTCAATGAACTCGCGCGGCTGGCCGGACTGGTATTGGCCGAGTACTACACGCTGCCGAAGAAGCTGCAAACCATCAAGGCGCACGCCCAGGCCTCGGCCGACATCCAGTCGCAGTTGCAAAACCTGGTCGGCAAGCGCTTCATCGCAGACAACGACTACAACAACCTGATGCATTTCCCGCGCTACTTGAAGGCGGTCAATGTCCGGCTGGAAAAACTGCGCGCCGATCCGACCCGCGACACGCGTCTGCTGTCCGAGTGGATGCAGGTCGCCGCACCGTGGCAGCGCGCGCAAAAGGATCGCGGCGCCAACGATCCGAAGATGCTTGAATTCCGCTGGTTACTGGAAGAATTGCGGGTGTCGCTGTACGCGCAGGAGTTGCGTACGCCAATGCCCGTTTCGGTCAAGCGCCTGCAAAAAGTATGGGAAACCATGCAACGCTAGGCAGGATCGCGACGGAATATTGCCTGCCGACAGCAGGTTTGAGGGAACGATGCTGCATTTAGCGTAAAATTGCAGCACTTTTATCGCAATTCATTTACAAAAAGACAATGGCAATCAAATCCGACAAATGGATCCGTCGCATGGCGGAAAGCGAAGGCATGATCGAACCCTTCGAACCCGGTCAGGTCCGTGAGGCCAATGGCCAGAAGATCGTGTCCTACGGGACCTCGTCGTATGGCTACGATATTCGCTGCGCCAACGAATTCAAGATCTTTACCAACATCAACTCGACCATTGTCGATCCCAAGAATTTCGATGAAAAATCCTTCGTCGATTTTCATGGCGACGTTTGCATCATTCCACCGAACTCGTTCGCCTTGGCGCGCACCGTGGAATACTTCCGCATCCCGCGCAGCGTGTTGACCATTTGCCTTGGCAAGTCGACCTACGCGCGTTGCGGCATCATCGTCAACGTCACGCCTTTCGAACCCGAATGGGAAGGCTACGTCACGCTGGAGTTTTCCAACACCACGCCGCTGCCGGCCAAGATCTACGCCGGTGAAGGCTGCGCGCAGGTGCTGTTCTTCGAAAGCGACGAGATTTGCGAGACTTCCTACAAGGATCGCGGCGGCAAATACCAGGGCCAGCATGGCGTGACCTTGCCGAAGACCTGAGTCGATTCAGAGAATTGACTCGATCAAAAAACAGCCGTATGTTCTCAGGACATGCGGCTGTTTTCATTGGCGCATGCCGGTCGTGCTGTCAGGTCGTACCTAGCTTCTTGCTCGCCTTTGCACACTTTCTGGCTTCACCGATAAAGCGTTTTACCGCGCCTGACTGATCGTTGTCGCGATAGGCCAGATGCAATGGCGCTTTCAGGTCGGGAGCATCTTCGATGTTCAGGTAGGCGACGGATTCCAGTTCGACGTGGCGCATCGATGCCGGGATGATGGAGATACCGAGACCGGCTGCCACCAGGCTCAGCGTCGACAGGTTCTTGCGTGCCTCCTGCTCCACGCGCGGACTGAAGCCGGCGGCGCGACAGGCCGCGATGATGGTGTCGTACAGGCCCGGTCCGCTGGGCCGGCGGTTGAGGACGAAGATTTCTTCCGCAAGTGCCGCCAGTGGCACACTCTTGCGCCGCTTGTTGCGCACCAGCGGATGTCCCGAAGGCAGGGCGACGATCATCTGTTCGACCATCATCATTTCGATAGTGATATCGCTGACGTCGCCTACCGGGGAGCGGATGAAGGCCACGTCGATCCGGTTCTGACTCAATAGCGCCACCAGATCGGTGGTGCTGCTTTCTTCCACCGTCAGCGCCACATCAGGCGCGACGTCGCGGAAGGCGCGGATTACGGTCGGTACGAAGGGATGCAGCGACGCTGACTCGGTAAAACCAACCGCGATACGCCCCAACTCACCGCGTGCAATCCGTCGCACGCCCGCAACGGTCGAATCGACCTGAGACAAAATAATGCGCGCATCGATGAGCAGGGCATGGCCGCTTTCGGTCAATTCCATGCCGCGCGGCAGGCGATTGAACAAGGTCACGCCCAGCTCATTTTCCAGTGCCCGTATCTGCTGGCTCAGCGGCGGTTGTTGGATGCCGATGCGTTGTGCGGCCTTGGTCAGATGACCCTCTTCGGCGACGGCGATGAAGTAGCGCAGCAGGCGCAAGTCGATGGATGACATATGATTTAAATATGGATATGGTACTTGCCATATATTAGACAAAATAACTCTGCAAGAGTAGCCTTTCGTTTGTCGCGGCACAAGTCCCCGCAGCGAAGGCGAACCATCATGCACAACCAAAATATTCCACCAGATTCCACAGCAGCAACAAGGTCTACAACCAGCGCCATGGATGGTCACGACGATCGTGCCTCCGGCCGGGTGATCCCCACGTCGAAAGACCTGTTTCTCGGCTTTCTCGGCCTCGGCATGACGGCCTTCGGCGGCGCGTTGCCACTGGCGCATCGCATGGTCGTCGAACGCCATCGCTGGCTGACCGAAGCCGAATTCGTGGAGTTGCTTGGCCTCTGTCAGTTCCTGCCGGGCGGCAATATCATCAACCTGTCGGTGGCCCTCGGCATGCGCTTTCGGGGTGTCAAGGGCGCCGTGTCGGCTATCTTCGGCCTGATCGCCGTGCCGTCCATGGTGGTGATCATGCTCGGCATCCTCTATCAGCATTACCAGCACGATCCCAATATCAAACATCTGTTTGCCGGGCTGGCTGCTGCGGCTGCCGGCTTGCTGATTCAGATGGCAGTCAAGATCGCACTGCCGCTGCGCAAGAACCTGGTGCTGGCTGCGCTGGCCACCGTCTGCTTCATCGCCATCGCCTGGCTGCGTATTCCTCTGCTCTGGACCATGCTGGTGATGACGCCGGTGAGCGTGGTCATCACCGCGAAGTTCGCAGACAAGAAGGCCGCAAAAACTAACGCCGAAAAGGGAGCCGCAAAATGAGCGAAACCCTGATTGCACTTGCCATGATTTTTTCCGAACTGTCGGTGCTGGCATTCGGCGGCGGCAACACTATCCTCCCTGAGATGCAACGCCAGGTGGTGGAAGTCCATCACTGGATGACGGCGGAAGATTTCAGCGCTTTGTTCGCCTTGGGTCAGGCAGCACCCGGCCCCAACCTGATGATCGTGACGCTGGTCGGCTGGCACGTGGCCGGTTTCTACGGCATGCTGGTGACGACGCTGGCCAAGTTCGGCCCTTCGTCGCTGGTGACCATCGTGATGCTGCATGTGTGGGAGCGCTTCAAAGACAAACCATGGCGCCGTCATGTCCAATCCGGCCTGTTGCCGGTGACGGCCGGTCTGGTCGCCGCCAGCGCTGCGCTGATCGCACACGCATCGGTCACCAACGGCATCCTTGCTGTGATTACGGCGGCAACAGCCGCCATCTCGATCAAGACCAAGATTCATCCGCTGTGGTTGTTGTTCGGCGGAGCGGCGGCTGGGATGATTTTCTTGCGGTAAAGCACGACTGTTGCTGAAGTCATTCCGGCAATAAAAAAGCCGATCCGTTTTCTCCGGATCGGCTTTTTTTACGCATGCCAGAAATAGCGTTTATTGACGCACGCAATCCACAAAATAATCGCGGCGGCCGTCCACTTCGCGTTTTACCAGGCCGTGCACGTCGGTTTCGAATCCCGGGAATTTCTCATTGAAATCACGCGCAAACTTCAGGTAGTCGACGATGGTCTTGTTGAAGATTTCTCCCGGGATCAGCAGCGGGATGCCCGGTGGGTAAGGCGTCAACAGGATTGAGGTGACGCGGCCTTCGAGTTCGTCCAGCGGCACGCGGTCGATTTCGCGGTGAGCCATTTTCGAGAACGCATCGGATGGCTTCATCGCCGGTTGCATGTCGGACAGGTACATCTCTGTCGTCAGACGCGCGACGTCGTAGGCACGATAGGTTTCGTGGATTTGCTGGCACAGGTCGCGCAGGCCCAGACGCTCGTAGCGCGCGTTGCGGCCCTGGTTCGCGGCGGCGAACTCGGGCAGGATGCGCCAGATCGGCTGGTTCTTGTCGTAGTCGTCCTTGAACTGCTGCAGCGCTGTCACCAGCGTGTTCCAGCGGCCCTTGGTGATGCCGATAGTGAACATGATGAAGAAGGAATACAGACCGCATTTTTCGACGATAACGCCGTGTTCCGCCAGGTACTTGGTGACGATCGATGCAGGGATGCCGTTCTCGCCGAATTTGCCGTCGAGCGACAAGCCGGGAGTAACGATGGTCGCCTTGATCGGGTCGAGCATGTTGAAGCCTGGAGCCAGATTACCAAAACCGTGCCAGTCGTCTTCCGCTTTGATGACCCAGTCTTCGCGCTCGCCGATACCGTCGGCGGAGAAGCTGTTCGGGCCCCACACCTGGAACCACCAGTCCTGACCGAATTCCTGGTCAATCTTCTTCATGGCGCGGCGGAAATCCAGCGCTTCCAGAATACTTTCTTCTACCAGCGCGGTGCCGCCCGGTGCTTCCATCATTGCAGCAGCAACGTCGCACGAGGCGATGATCGAGTATTGCGGCGAGGTCGAGGTGTGCATCAGGAAGGCTTCGTTGAAGGCGTCCTGATCCAGCTGCACGGTTTCAGATTCGCGCACCAGAATCTGCGACGCCTGCGACAAACCGGCCAGCAGCTTGTGGGTCGATTGCGTCGAAAAGATCATCGACTTCTTGGCGCGCGGCCTATCCTTGCCGATGGCGTGCATGTCTTTGTAGAAGTCATGGAAAGTTGCGTGCGGCAGCCAGGCTTCGTCGAAGTGCAGGGTGTCGATTTCGCCGTCGAGCATTTCTTTCAAAGTCTCGACGTTGTAGACCACGCCGTCGTAGGTCGATTGCGTGATGGTCAGGATGCGTGGCTTCTTGTTCACGGCTTCGCGCGCGAACGGGTTGGCTTCGATTTTGCGACGGATGCTTTCCATCGTGAACTCTTCCAGCGGGATCGGTCCGATGATGCCGAGGTGGTTACGCGTCGGCATCAGGAAGACGGGAATCGCGCCGGTCATGATGATGGAGTGCAGGATGGACTTGTGGCAGTTGCGATCGACGACCACGATGTCGCCTGGCGCAACCGTCGAGTGCCAGACCATCTTGTTGGACGTCGAGGTTCCGTTGGTGACGAAATAGCAGTGGTCGGCGTTGAAGATGCGCGCAGCGTTGCGTTCCGAATCGGCAACCGGGCCGGTGTGGTCGAGCAGCTGGCCGAGTTCTTCCACGGCGTTGCAGACGTCGGCGCGCAACATGTTCTCACCGAAGAATTGGTGGAACATCTGGCCGATCGGCGACTTCAGGAAAGCCACGCCACCCGAGTGTCCCGGGCAGTGCCATGAATACGAACCGTCCTGCGCGTAGTGCACCAGCGCGCGGAAGAATGGCGGCGCCAGGCCGTCAAGGTAAGACTTGGCTTCGCGGATGATGTGGCGCGCCACGAATTCTGGCGTGTCTTCGAACATGTGGATGAAGCCGTGCAGTTCGCGCAGGATGTCGTTGGGGATATCGCGCGAGGTGCGGGTTTCACCGTACAGATAAATCGGGATGTCGGCGTTCTTGTGGCGGATTTCGCTGACGAAGGCGCGCAGGGATTTCAGCGCGAAATCGGTTTCTTCGGACGAGCCGGCGCCGAATTCTTCATCGTCGATCGACAGGATGAAGGCGGACGCACGCGATTGTTGCTGCGCGAACTGCGACAGGTCGCCGTAACTGGTCACGCCCAGCACTTCCATGCCTTCTTCCTTGATGGCGTCGGCCAGGGCGCGAATGCCCAGACCGGAAGTGTTTTCAGAACGGAAATCTTCGTCGATGATGACGATGGGGAAACGGAATTTCATAGGTTCTCCAGGAGAGCGCATGTGGGGTGGTGATCATGCGTTCAGTTAACACCGCGCCTGGGCGAAAAGCTTACGCGCTCGGACGGCTGTCTTCAGTGTATCGGGACAAGCCGGTCAAACAATGTCGCTGCAAATAGGGAAGCGCGATGGATTTCATACGGCTTCCAGCCTAGCAGAACCTTCATGAACCTGTTAGTCAAGCCGTCGTGCCGGATTGCGGCTAGAAAGCTGAGGAGACAGGTTCCAAAAAAGAAGCCGAATTTTCGCAGAAATCGAGAAATGATGGGGCGAAAACTAAAACCGATTTAGCCGAAAATCAGGGAAAAACAACAAAAACTGCCCTGACGCGTTCAGCGTCTTTCGTATGTCACAAATGCGTAGTCAAATTCCTGACTTTCGGAGCGGTGGGTTTCACGCGCCACCTCTTGCCACAGCTGGTGATCGATGGCCGGAAAGAAAGCGTCGCAGTCGAAGCTTTTGCCGATTTCGGTGACGATCAGGCGTGTGGCCAGCGGCAGCGATTCGGCGTAGATCTGGGCGCCGCCGATGATGAAGGAGTCAGTGCCTGCCACCAATGCCGCCGCATCTTGCAAAGATGATACTGTTTCAACGCCGGCATGCGACCACTCGCGATTGCGCGTGATGACGATATTACGGCGATTCGGCAGGGGACGTCCGATGGAGTCGAAGGTCTTGCGGCCCATGATGATCGGATGGCCGGAGGTCGTGCGCTTGAAATGCGCCAGATCTTCCGGTAAATGCCAGGGCAGGGTGTTGTTGATGCCGATGCCGTGTTTGTTGTCGGTGGCGACGATGACGCACAGTGCGCCGGAGGCGGAAGGTGTAGGTGACATGCCGATACTTGTGTAGGATTGCCGGAAGTTGGCGGGCATCGTGTTGCGCCGCACCGCCTTGAACAGGTTCTGAGGGCGTCATGTTACAGGACAGCCCGGCCGTCATGGAACTTTCTGGGAAGGAATTGCCCTTATAGAGGTATCCCCGGTAAGCAAAGAACCTGGCCAGCACTCCGCCAGCGATGGTTCTTTTCAGCAACTGTCGAGAAATTGTCATATGCTGCGCCGCCATGGCGTTTCGAGGATTTCAAGAGGGCGTAGCGAAAGTTCTTCAGCTCAACTCTTGGGCCAACTTGCGCAACATTGGGTAAACTACGCCATCTTTCGAAATGCCGGAGGGGCGTTATCGGATAAGAAAAACTGCATGTCAGACGGAAATCCAATGTTTTTATCTTTGTATCGGCGCGGCGCTCTGAAAGCCGCTGCCATCTCGTCTCCGTCCCGTCTCGTGGGGCAGGCTGTTCAAGCACTCTTGCCGGTTGCGCTGACCGCGCTGCTGGCTTTTTATGGAAACAACGCAGCGGCGTTCGACTTCAACGACGTTGCCGTGCGCGCCAAGGCGCTGGCCGGCAAGTCGTACAAAAAGCCCGCCGACAAGCTGCCGAAGGAAATCAAGGATCTCAGCTACGAGCAGGCCAATCAGCTGCATTTCAAGCAAGACCGCGCCTATTGGCGTCCAGAGAAGCTGCCGTTTGAATTGTCTTTTGTTCATCAGGGCGGCGCTTACGTCGAGCCGGTGCGCGTCAATGAAATCGTCGGAGGCGGCGTGCGCGAGATCGCGTTCAATTCGGGTTTGTTCGATTACAGCCATACGCGCATCGATGCGCGCCGTGTGCGCAACATCGGCTTTGCCGGATTCCGCATCCGCTATCCGGTCAATTCGGCCAAGGAAAAGGACGACGTCCTGACCTTCCTCGGTGCGAGCTATTTCCGCGCCATGGGCAAGGGCCAGGGTTACGGTATCTCGGCGCGCGGTCTGGCGATCGATACGGCGCTGTATTCGGGCGAGGAGTTTCCGCGCTTTACCGAGTTCTGGCTGAGCAGGCCGAACCCGGGTGACAAGGAGTTGACGATCTATGCGTTGCTGGACTCGCCGCGTGCGACCGGCGCTTATCGTTTTGTTCTGCGTCCCGGCGTGGACACGACGATCGACGTCAAGGCGCAGCTGTATTTGCGCGCCAACGTCACCAAGCTCGGCATTGCGCCGCTGACCAGCATGTTCTTCTTCGGTGAGAATCAGAACGGTCCTGCGGATGATTTCCGTCCGGAAGTACATGATTCCGACGGCTTGTCGATTCAGTCCGGCACCGGCGAATGGATCTGGCGTCCGCTGGTTAATCCGAAGCGCTTGCTGGTGACGGCCTTCAGTCTCGACAATCCGCTCGGTTTCGGTCTGATGCAACGAGATCGCCAGTTTTCCAGCTATGAAGATCTGGACTATCACTACGAAGCGCGTCCAAGCACATGGATCGAGCCGAAGGGCAAGTGGGGCGCGGGCCGGGTTGAGCTGGTGCAGATCCCGACACCGGACGAGACCAACGACAACATCGTTGCCTACTGGATGCCGAACAGCATGCCCAAGCAAGGTCAGCCGTTCAACGTCGAGTACAAGATGTACTGGCAAAAAGATGCAGAAAAGAAACCGCCGCTGGCCTGGGTTGCGCAAACGCGCTTCGGTCACGGCTACCGCGCCAAGAGCGACGATACGATAGGCATGTCAATAGACTTCGACGGCACGGCACTCAAGAAACTGCCGGCCAATGCCAGGGTGGAGGGGACAGTGGAGAGTGACGGCAACGGCAAGGTGGTCAGCGTGACGACCCGCCGCAATGACGTCTCCGGCGGCTGGCGCATGGAGTTGAAATTGCGCCGCAATGAAGATAACAAGCCGGTCGAACTGCGTGGATTCCTGAGGAACGCTGCGCAAAACGGCCCCGGCGCAACCCTGTCTGAAACGTGGAGCTACATATTACCCCCCAACTGAGGCAAGCCTCTGAAACATCGCAACGACTGGAGCGCTATCTCGACCGCCTGCCGCTGACGCCTGAGCAGCGCCAGGATCTGGCCGCCCGTGCGGGCGAGTTGGATTCCGGCGACGCCATGCGCGATCTGCATGGACTGCTGGCGGGCGAGCGTGGCTTGTCCGGCGCGTCTGTAAATCGATCTGTAAATCTATCCAGAAACGCATCCGATAATCCCGCGCACGACTCGGTTGCTGCGCGCCTTGAACTGCTGTACCCGCAAGCGGCTGTCAATGCCATCGCCACAAAGGTCCCGGCAAACAGCACAGCTGTCCCCGGCCCCGGCGACGATCTCAAGGTCGCACCTCCCATCAATCGCAAATCCATGGTTCCGCGTCCATGGGGCACGCTCAATCCGCTCTCACGTTGGGTGGAAGAAGCCACGCGCAAGTTCGAGCAGCGCGCTGCCCGTCGCAAGGGCCTGCCGCCAAAAGAACCGGTCTTCATCGAAGACACGCTGGACTTGCCTGATTCACCCGATCCACGCGGCTACTGGACGCACAGCGGCAACGTGCGCCGCATTGTGTTGCTGATCCTGATGCTGATGCAAAGCGCGCTGGCAACCTATTTTATGAGCGACGTCTTGCCCTATCACGGCGAGAAACCGCTGGAGATGGTGGTGCTGGCCTTGTTCGCCTTGCTGTTTTGCTGGGTGTCGGCGGGTTTCTGGACGGCCATGACGGGTTTCCTCGTGCTCATGCGCGGCGACGATCCTTATCTGATCTCGCACGAACAAGCCGGGCCTAAATGGATTGCACCGGGAGCACGCACCGCCATCGTCATGCCGATCTGCAACGAAGACGTGGCGCGCGTGTTTGCCGGTTTGCGTGCGACCTATGAATCGGTGGAACGCCACGGCGATCTCGACCGTTTCGATTTCTTCGTTCTCAGCGACAGCGGCGAGTCCGACATCTGCGCCGCCGAGACGCAAGCCTGGGCCAATCTGTGCAAGGACGTCGGCGGATTCGGCCGCATCTTTTATCGTCATCGCCGTCGCCGCGTCAAACGCAAGAGCGGCAACATCGATGACTTCTGCCGCCGCTGGGGTGCTGATTATCGTTACATGCTGGTACTCGATGCCGATAGCGTGATGAGCGGTCAATGCCTGTCGACACTGGTGCGCCTCATGGAAACCCATCCGAGTGCGGGCATCATCCAGACGGCGCCGCGCGCTGCCGGACGCGATACGTTGTATGCGCGTATCCAGCAATTCTCGACGCGTGTCTACGGCCCCTTGTTCACTGCCGGCTTGCATTACTGGCAGCTGGGTGAGTCGCATTATTGGGGCCACAACGCCATCATTCGCCTTGAGCCGTTCATGAAGCATTGCGCGCTGGCGCCGTTGCCTGGCGACGGTAATCTGTCGGGGCCGATTCTCTCGCATGACTTTGTCGAAGCCTCGCTCATGCGTCGCGCCGGCTGGTCGGTGTGGATCGCTTATGACCTCGACGGCAGCTATGAAGAAATGCCGCCCAACCTGCTCGACGAGCTCAGCCGCGATCGTCGCTGGTGCCAGGGCAATCTGATGAACTTCCGCCTGTTCCTCGCGCGCGGCATGCACATCGTGCATCGTGCCGTGTTTGTCACCGGTGTGATGGCTTACTTGTCGGCACCGTTGTGGGCCTTGTTCCTGGCACTGTCGACGGTGCTGCTGGCAACCCATACGCTGATCGATCCGCAATACTTCGTCGAGCCGCGCCAGTTGTTCCCAATCTGGCCTGAGTGGCATCCCGAGAAGGCCCTGGCGCTGGTGTCGGCCACAGCAACGATCTTGTTCCTGCCGAAGATTCTCAGCGTGCTGCTCATCATCGCCAAGGGGGCAAAAGGCTACGGTGGTGCCGTGCGCGTGACGCTGAGCATGTTCATCGAATTGCTGTTCTCGATGATGCTGGCGCCGGTGCGCATGCTGTTCCATACACGCTTTGTGCTTGGCGCTTTCCTCGGCTGGGCCTTGAGCTGGAAGTCGCCGCCGCGCGCCGACAATGAAACCGGCTGGGGTGAGGCCTTCCGCCGCCACGGCGTACATTCGGTACTCGGTGTTGCGTGGGGTGCGGTGGTGTACTGGCTCAATCCCTCGTTCATCTGGTGGCTGATGCCGATCGCCGGTTCGCTGGCTTTGTCAGTGCCGCTGTCGGTGCTGTCGAGTCGCGTGTCCTTCGGGCGTCTGTTCCGCCGTTCCAAACTGTTCTCGATTCCGGAAGAAGTCGATGCGCCACGCGAGTTGCGCGACACCGTTTCGCATCTGAATGCGACCGCGCCGTTGCCGGGCTTTATCGATGCCGTCGTTGATCCGTCCGTCAATGCACTGGTGTGCGCCAGCGCGCATGGTCATCCGCGCATGCCGGCAGTCAGTCGCGGCGCGGGCGATTCGCTGGTGCTGCAGGCATTGCGTCGCGGTCCCGGCGTTTTGACCGAGAAGCAGAAGCACACGTTGCTGGATGATCCGCGCCTGTTGTCGGAGCTGCATCTGGCAGTCTGGAGTCAACCGACGCGGCACTCATCCTGGATGGCGGCGAAATGAGGAGAGACGACGTGGAAGACATGTCCGATATGACCGCAGAAAATCGCCACCTGGCCGATCCGGCGGCGGTACCCGATCAGCGTCGGCGCAAGCTGATTCGCCGCGGCTGGAGCGCGCTGGCTTTATTGTTGGTGGTGGCTGCCGGTGTGGTGGGCTGGTACGGTTACCGTCAGCGTCACCCGCAACCGGTGCCGGTCAGGCTGGAAACCGTCATCGCCGAACGCGCCGACATCGAGCAAGTCGTCAACGCCACCGGCAACGTCGCCATGCAGAGTTATGTCGACGTCGGCACCAAGGTCACCGGTCAGATTTCGGACGTTTATGTTGGTATCGGTGAAACGGTCAAGGAAGGCAAATTGCTGGTTGCTATCTCGCCCGTGGTGCAGGCCGGCCGTGCCGAAAACAACCGTGCTCAGATGGCGCGCCTCAAGGCCGAACTGGCGGGACAAAATGCCCAGCTCGATTTCGCCCAGTTGCAATTTCAGCGTCAGACTCAGTTGAAGGCAGAGAACGCCACACGCGAAGAAGCCTTCGAATCCAGCCGCATGGGTATGTATTCCGCCGCGGCCAAAGTCGATGCCATCAACGCACAGATCCAACAGCTCGATGCGACCATGAAGGAAGACGAAGCGGTACAAAAGCAGACCAAGATCGTCGCCCCCATCAGCGGTACTGTGGTGGCCTTGTCGGCGCGTATCGGCCAAGCCTTGTCTGCAAATCAGGATGTTCTCATGCGCATCTCGGATCTGAGCAAGATGAGTGTGCAGGCACGTGTGGCTGAGGAGGACGTCACGCAACTGCACAAGGGCATGACCGCGTATTTCAGCACTCCCGGCTATCCAGGAAAACGTTGGGCAGGCAAGCTGCGGCAGATCATGCTGCTGCCCGCGGACGATTCCGGCAGGCAAGGCAAGAAAGCGTTTTACACGGTCTTGTTTGACGTCGCCAACCCCAGCCGTGAATTGATGGCGGGTATGACGGCGGATGTTTTCTTCGTGCTGTCCAGAGTGGAGCGCGCGGTGACGATTCCTGCGTCGCTGGTGGTCAAGCCGGACAACAAAGGCATGCAAAAGCTGAAGATATTGCACGCTGACGGGAAGCTCGAAACGCGCGATGTCAGGATCGGTATCCGTAACGCCGACAAGGCGCAGGTTATTTCCGGGTTGGCAGAGGGGGAGCAGGTATTGTTGCCTGCATCACCGGCAGCAGCATCCACGACACGTACCGGCGACAAGGCCGGTTAGTTTTTTCAGCTCTTATAGCTCTCATTCTTGCTACAGGTTTTTCATGGCGTTTTTCTCCGGTGATTATTCGATGAAGCCAATCAGCGCCGCCGTCATGGCCGTGATGTTGGCCGGTTGCGCCGTGACCCAGGTGGACGTCGAGCCTGTGCAAAAAGTGGACGTGCCGAAGCAGTGGAGCGATCCTTCCGTTTCTCCATCTTCGGCCGGGGCCGACAGTGCGCAGCAGATCGCTCTCGACGCCGATTGGTGGAAGCAGTTCGGCAGCGCGGAGTTGAGCAGCCTGGTCATCGAAGGGCAGAATAACAATTTTGAAATCGCCGCCGCCATGTCGCGCATACGCCAGGCAGAAGCCAACGCCCGTATCGCCGGCGCGCCGCTGTTGCCGGATGCCGACATCGCCTCCAGTGCCAACCGTAGTCTGCCATTGAGCGGTGGCACTGCAACGACTTCTGCCAGCGGCATGTTGGAGATCAACTACGAAGTCGATTTCTGGGGCAAGAATAAAGCCGGCCTTGCTGCCGCCGAAGCCTCGTTGCGTGCCAATATCTACGATCGCGAAACCGTCGCGCTGACCGTCACCAGCGGTATCGTCTCAACGTTTCTGCAAGTGTTGTCGCTGCGTGACCGGTTGCAAATCGCCCAGCAAAACGTTGCCAACGCCCAGCGCGTGTTGAAGTTGGTTGAGTCGCAAAGCCGCGCGGGCGCTGCATCGCCGCTTGATCTTGCGCGCCAGCGTTCCGCGCTGGCGAATCAACAGGCTGCGATCCCCGATCTGATGCAGCAAGAGCGCGACGCTCAGACTGCATTGGCGACCTTGCTCGGTCGCCCGCCGCAAAGCTTTGTCGTCAATGAAAAGGGGTTGGCTGCGATCCAGATGCCGAAGATCGCCCCCGGTTTGCCGTCAGAATTGTTGACGCGCCGTCCTGACATTCGCCGCGCCGAAGCACGTCTGGCTGAAGCCAATGCCAACGTCGCCGTCGCACGCGCAGCCTTGTTTCCGAGTATCCGCCTGACCGGTTCTACCGGCGCGCAAAGCAATGCCTTGTTGTCATTGTTCGACGGCCCTAATCTGCTGGCCAATCTTGGGGCATCATTGACCGCACCGATTTTTGATGCAGGCCGCCTGAGCAGCCAGCGCGATCTGGCGATTGCTCAAAAGCAGGAGCTGGTGCAGGTCTACCGTTCGGCAGTTGTCAGCAGCTTGTCGGAAGTGGAAAAATCGCTGGGTGCAATTCGCAGTCTGGAAGAACGCTACCGCCTCAAAAATCAGGAAGTCGACCAGGCGCGCTTTGCGTTTGAATTATCCGAAATTCGCTATCGCGTCGGCGCCGAAGATTTGATGGTGGTGCTGGACACGCAACGGATACTCTCGGAAGCGCAGAACCAGCTGGGGCAGATCAAGTTGCAACGTCTGCAGGCAACGGTCTCGCTCTACAAGGCCTTGGGTGGAGGATGGAAAGATGATGTGCCCAGCGGCAATCCGGCAACGGGTTCCGGCGGCACGCTTGAGAAGGCTGGCGCTGCTTCCTGATATTCAGGGACTCATACCGGCAACAGACGATACTGAAAAAGCTTAGAACAGGATGGCAGTCGTGGCCGGTCCGACATCAACCTCTTGCATAGCACGCTGCACCTCGTGACCGGCCTCCGTTTGTTCACGGGACAAGGCCCACGGATACAGCAATCCCAATCCCGCCATCGCCACTGCTGCGGCAAACGCAAAGGCATCCCACTGCGGTAAGCCGGGCAGCGCCAGCACGGCAATCACCACGAGCGATGTCAGAAAGGAAATTGATTTCGGAAGGTTGCGCATGACGGAATCCTTTTGAATGTCTCTCGATGCACTATAGATGCTGCGCTGCGGTAAGTGAAATAACTATTACAACTTAGGGCCTGTTAGCAATCAATTTGCGAGGTGCGTTCCCTCCGGGAACGGCTACAGGCACCGCTTGCCGTTGTTGCAGCTCCAAGGGCTTGCAACTTCGATAGCACCGCTATGTCGCGTCGCTGCGCCTAGGCAGTCAACGCCTGCCGCGCGTTCGCACTCGCAAGTTGATTGTTAACAGGCCCGAGCTAAGCACCAATTTGATTTAAAGACAGCGGGTGTAGTTTCCGCTGCTATATTTTCCGCAGGCGAAAAAAAACGCCTGCGAACGGGCAGGCGTGTTGGCAGAGCAGTTGAACGCGTCAGACGGCGACCGGTGCCTTGATGTGCGCCTGTGCTTCATAGCCGGTGATTTCAAAGTCATCGAATTGATAGTCGAAGATGCTTTCCGGCTTGCGATTGATTTGCAATTTTGGCAACGGGCCTGGCGTGCGGGCAAGTTGTTCCTGCACCTGTTCCATGTGGTTGGAGTAAAGGTGGCAGTCACCGCCGGTCCAGACAAAGTCACCCACATCGAGGCCGGTCTGTTGCGCGACCATGTGCGTCAGCAACGCGTAGGATGCGATATTGAAAGGCACGCCCAGGAAGATATCGGCGCTGCGCTGATACAGTTGGCAAGACAGCTTGCCGTCGGCCACATAAAACTGGAAGAACGCATGACAAGGCGGCAACTTCATCTGCGGGATGTCGGCCACGTTCCACGCCGACACGATCAGGCGGCGCGAATCCGGGTTGTTCTTGATCTGGCTGACGACTTGTGCGATCTGGTCGATATGCTCGCCGTTCGGTGCAGGCCAGGAGCGCCATTGGTAGCCATAAATTGGCCCCAGATTGCCTTCCGGATCTGCCCATTCATCCCAGATCTTGACGCCGTTTTCTTTCAGATAAGCAATGTTGGTCGAGCCGGCCAGGAACCAGATCAGTTCATGGACGATGGACTTGATATGCAGCTTCTTGGTGGTCAGGAGGGGGAAGCCTTCCTGCAGGTTGAAGCGCATCTGGTGGCCGAAGACAGAACGGGTACCGGTGCCGGTGCGGTCGGTTTTTTCGGTGCCATGTTCGTAGACATGGCGCATGAAATCGAGGTATTGGCGCATGGGGGTTGGTGCTGATGGAATGAGGGGGATTGTAACTTATTTGGGAGGCAGCTTTGTTTTTGGGAGGCGTCTTGGCTGGACTCGGTTTGTTTGTAGCTGATGCTTTTCTTTCTTCGGACGACCTTGCCGGGCTACCCCCGGCACGCGTGATCGAAGAAAGAAAAGCTGAAGCAACCGAAAAGCAAAGTCGGAACAAAACACAAAAACTAAAGCTTACTTCTGCGTAGCCTTCCTCACAGCAGTCACCTGATCAGCAGTCACAACACCTCCGTGATTCCCCCAATTCCCACGAACAAAACTCACCACCTCCGCAACTTCCTGATCACTCAGGCGCCACCCGAATCCAGGCATCCCCATCGCCGAAGGATCCGACTTGGTGGAAGGCATCGCGCTACCCGCCAGCACGATATGAATCAGTGAGGTCGGGTCGTCGACATTGACGACTGCGTTCTTGCCCAGCGCCGGAAAGGCCTTCATTGCGCCGGTACCGTCCGAGCGATGGCAGGCGTTGCAGTTGTTGAGATACACCGTCGCACCGGCAGTCTGCAGCTTGCCTGATCGCAGTTCCAGCGTGGCTGGTTGATCTGCGCCGGCAGCATTGGATGCGGCGGCAGCTTTCGTATTGCCGGCCATGGCATTACCTGACTTTTTGCCGGGCAAGCTGCTGAGATATTCAGCGATTGCCTGCAAGTCGGCGGTGTTCAGATACTGCGTGCTGTCATTGATGACCTGGCTCATCGCGCCAAAGGCTGCGCCGTCCTCTGAGCGACCAGTGCGCAGGTAGGTGGCGATTTGCTGCTGGCTCCAGCGTCCCAGTCCGTCCTTGTCGTTGCGCAGGCTCGGTGCGTGCCAGTTGTCCAGCGTGTAGCCGGCGAGGAAGCTGTCGCTGCCGCCGTCCAGCGATTGCTCCTGACCGAGGCGTCCGTGCGGCGTGTGGCAGGCACCGCAGTGGCCCAAGCCTTGCACCAGATAGGCGCCGCGGTTCCAGTTGACGCTCTGCGTGGTGTCAGCCTTGAAGGGTTTGTCGCTGAAGAACAGCATGTCCCATCCCGCCATCAGGATGCGCATGTTGAACGGGAAGGGCAGCGCCGTCTTTGGATTGTCTTGCTGCACTGGCTTCACGCCCTGCGTGAAATAGGCGTACAACGCAGAGACGTCTTCGTCGCTGAGTTTGGCAAACGAGGTATACGGCATCGCCGGATACAGGCGGCTGCCGTCCTTGCGCTTGCCCTTGCGCAGTGCAGAAGAGAAATCGTCGTAGCTGTAGTTGCCGATGCCGGTCTGCTTGTCCGGCGTGATGTTGGTGGAATAGATGGTGCCGAACGGCGTGTTCATCGCCAGCCCGCCGGTGAAGGGTGCCTTGCCTTTGACCGTGTGACAGGCCATGCAGTCGCCGGCGCGGGCGAGATATTCGCCGCGCTGGATCTGCTCAGGCTGGGGCGTCGACGGTGTGGGATTGACTGTTTGCGCAGATGCTTGGCCAGACACGCTCAGCGTTGCTGCAACCGAGCTTGCAAACAACACCTGCCCGAAGAAGCGGGCGCTCATGCTTGCACCAGCGGGCCGGGGTTTTTCAGATAGCGTTCGCGGATCGCGGCAGCCGACCAGTAAGCCAGTGCGCCGACCATGCCGGTCGGGTTGTAGGCCCAGTTTTGCGGGAAGGCGCTGGCGCCCATCACGAAGACGTTGTGCACGTCCCAGCATTGCAGGTATTTATTGATCACGCTGTTGCTTGGCTTGTCGCCGCAGATGGCGCCGCCGGTGGTGTGCGTGGTCTGGTACGGTCGTACGTCGTAGTGATCGCCGAATTTAGGCGGGTGCGGCGTGAAGGCTTTCGGGTTCATGGCTTTGGCGACCAGTGCGGCTTTTTCGGTGACGAACTGCGACATGCGCACTTCGTTGTCTTTCCAGTCGTAGGTCATGCGCAAGAGCGGCACGCCATAGACGTCCTTGTAGGTCGGGTCGAGATCGAGATAGTTTTCGCGGTTGGCCATGACCGAGCCTTCGGTACCGATATTGAAGGAATGCAGGTAGTTATCCTTCAGCGCTTTTTTCCATTGGCTGCCCCACTTAGGCGTGCCGTCCGGCACCATCGATTGTCCGATCGGCCGGCCGCCGGTGACCATCGCGCTGACATAGGCGCCGCCGACGAAGTTGTGCGGGCCGTGGTCGAAGTTGTCACCATTGAAGTCATCGAACACCTGGCCGCCGGAACCCGCACCGATGAACGGATTGATCGCCACGTCCTTGTCGAAGAAGACCGATACCGAGCTGTTCTTTTGGTACGCGTAGTTCTTGCCGACCACGCCTTCGCCGGTCTTGGGGTCATACGGTTTGCCGATGCCGGACAACAGCAGCAGGCGCACGTTGTGCATCTGGTAGGCGCACAGGATCACGATGTCGGCAGGTTGCTCGACCGAGCGGCCTTGTCCATCGATATAGGTGACGCCGCTGGCGTGCTTGCCATCGCTGTCGAGGTTGACCTTGGTGACATAGGATTTGTCGCGCAACTCGAAGTTGGGTTTCTTCAGCAGCGCCGGCAGGATACAGGTTTGAGGCGACGCCTTGGAATACATGTAGCAGCCGAAGCGTTCGCAGTAACCGCAGAAGTTGCAGGGGCCGAGCTGCATGCCGTACGGGTTCTGATAAGCCTGCGATGCATTGGCCGCAGGAATCGGAAACGGATGGTAGCCGACTTCGCGCGCGGCCTTGGCGAACAGGTTGGCGGGGGCGTTGTCCTTCAGCGCCGGCACCGGATAGTCGCGCTTGCGCGGTGCTTCAAAGGGATTGCCGCCTTCGATGATCTGGCCGTTGATGTTGCCTGCCTTGCCGGAGACGCCGGCGATGTATTCGAAGCGATCGTAAAACGGTTCCAGCTCGGCATAGGTCATCGGCCAGTCCTGAATCGTCATGTCGACCGGGATGAAACGTTTGCCGTAGCGCTGTTCGTAGTGAGTGCGGATTTGCAGTTCAGCGTCATAGGCGCGCCAGGTCATGCCGTTCCAGTGCACACCGGCGCCACCGACACCATCGCCCAGCAGGAAGGAACCCAGTTGCCGGTACGGCAGTGCGTCGTCGTTGATCGAATGGCGCACCGTCACGGTTTCCTTCGACAGGTTCTGCATGAGCTTGTAGCGCACCGCATAGGTCAGCTCGTCGGCGATTTTGGGATAGGCGAAATCGGGATTGGTGTCACGGTTTTCGCCGCGCTCCAGGCCGACGACGGTCAGGCCTGCGTCAGTCAGTTCCATCCCCATGATGGAGCCGGTCCAGCCCATGCCGACCAGCACGACATTGACTTTTGGTTTGGTGATATCAGCCATTTTCTTGTTCCTCGGATTGCGATGTTGTTTTGTTCTTCCGGCGTTCTGGATTGGTCAGCTTTGCTTGCCACCGATGCTCACTGGCCCGTAGGGATACACCTTGTCCGACGGTCCGACAAAATCGAGAAAGTCAGCGCGTGCGCCGGGGAATCCGATCATCTTCCAGGCCGCCATGTCCTTGTTGCCGCCATGGATCGGGTCGGAGAGATAGCCCTCTTTGGTGTTTTGCAGCAGGAAGGTGAAAAACCATTGCGCCGACACCGACTCGAACTGCACCTTGCCGCCGTCCATGTCTTTGAACAATTGCTCCTGATCGTTAGGGGCAAGCTGATCGAAAGTCTTGCCGGCGAAATTTTTACGGCAGTAAGCGGTGAGAGCGGCAATGCCCGAGCGGTACAGCTCACGCGGCGGCATGCTGGCCTGATAGCCGAATAGTGGTGAGGCATCGCCCTTGAATGGCCCTTGCATATACCAGTTGGAGGCATGGCCGAAACCCGACTCCATCTGACCGTCAATGAAGGCCGGCACATTCAGTTCCAGTGCGCCGGGGCCTTCGTTGTCGGCGGGGATCAAGCGATCAACGGCAGCCTTGATGAACGTCCATTCGTCGGCGTTGAAGAAACGCGGTTGAAAGTTGGCATTGGTCGCGCCGGATGCTGCCGCTGCGCCTGCGGGTGTCTGGCCGATAGCAGGAACGAAACTCGCGGTGGTCAGTGCCGATGCCGCCGGTACGATGGCGATGGTTTTGAAAAGGAAACCACGACGTGATGCTACTTTTTCATCGGGAGTGCTGGGTGGCGGATTTTCTTTTTTCATTGTTCACCTGGGCTGGGTTAGCACACGGCGTGGCGCCATGTTGCCTGGGGTCCGCCTGTGTTGCCCGAGATTGCCGGTGAAGGATCGTGGCGACACAGGTGATGTTTTTTACTGAAGGTTCGACAGGGTAGATGCGGATGATGTTCCGCAAGCAAGAGCTTGGTGGGCTGACTCGTTTTTAATTCCTGACAACTTGTCAGGCGGTGTGGCGCCGAACGTGTAGCGAAATGACGGCTATCTGAAACCATCGTCTTTTAATCAAAACGAAAGCTGACAGCGAAAGAAAATGAAAAAAAACGGCGCTCACAAAATCGTGAAGCGCCGCGGGAGATAAAAAGGAAAATGGCTCCTACAAGGCGTGTAGGAGGCCGCTGACGAAATGATCTGGGACGTTTTGATCGTCAGCAAAAAAGCGGACGTGAAACCTCAATTAAAACGCGACGTTATTGCCGCCCTTGAGCTTGAGCATTTCACGGGCATCGTCGGGTGTCGCCACTTCAAGAGACAGGGCTTCGATCACGGTGCGGATGCGTTTGACCTGGGCCGCGTTGCTTTCCGCCAGCTTGCCCGGTCCGTCCCACAGCGAATCTTCCAGGCCGACGCGGGTATGGCCGCCGATGGCAGCCGACATCGTCGCGATAGGGATTTGTCCACGTCCGGCGCCCAGCACCGACCAGAAGTAGTCATCGCCGAACAGGCGGTCGGCAGTGCGCTTCATGTGCATCACGTCTTCCACATCGTTGCCGATGCCGCCACGCAGGCCGAACACCGACTGAATCAGGAAAGGTGGTTTGATCAGGCCGCGATCGATGAAGTGGGCGGCGGTGTAGAGATGGCCGATGTCATAGCATTCGATTTCGAAGCGGGTCTGATTGGCGCTGCACGATTCGAGGATGTAGGCGATGTCCTTGAAGGTGTTGCGGAAGATGCGGTCGTCGGATTCGGCGAGGTAAGGCTTTTCCCAGTCGTATTTGAAGTCTTTGAAACGGTGCAGCATTTCGTACAGGCCGAAGTTCATCGAGCCCATGTTGAGGGAGGCGACTTCAGGCTTGAGTTGCAGTGCCGGTTGCAGGCGTTCTTCCACGCCCATGGTGGGGGCGCCGCCGGTCGTGAGGTTGATGACGACGTTGGATTTGGCTTTGATCTGCGGCAGGAATTTGCGGAATTCTGCCGGGTCTTGTGTTGGCTTGCCGTTTTGCGGGTCGCGGGCGTGCAGGTGGACGATGGCGGCGCCGGCTTCGGCTGCTCCTAGTGCGGCGTCGCGGATTTCGTCCGGCGTGACGGGCAGGTAGGGGGACATGGAGGGGGTGTGGATGGCGCCGGTGACGGCGCAGGTGATGATGACTTTTTTGGGTTTGCTCATTTGGTTCTCCTGGTGATTGTTGGTTTGTGGTGCTTGTCTGTATCTCTGTAATTCTTTATTTCTATGTCGTCCTGACGAAAGTCAGGACCCAGTGGCGTTCGTTGTTCCGGCTTGCAGTTGGTTATTACTGACTCTGTTCTTTCTTCGATCAACCTTTGCCGGGGGCGGCCCGGCAGCCGCTCACTTTTCTTGCTCCGCCAAGAAAAGTAAGCAAAAGAAGGCGGCCGCTGGGTCGTAGCCCCTTCGGGGTTCCCGGCGCCGTCAGGCACAAATCGGGAAGGGAAAACAACTCGCTGCGCTCAGACATTTTTCCCTTCTTTTTCCGATTTGCACCTGCCGTCACCGGCTACTCTCAAGCGGACTTCGAGACCGGCTCGCTTCGCTTTGCCTGGGGTGGCTCGCCTTCGGCGTCGCGCTGTTAGACGATTTTCGTCGCTGACTAGTCTGTCGTCTCAACGAACGCTGGGATCCATCGGCGTGACCAGGCGAAACTATCTCCTGCATTGTCTTAGGTCGGTTGCTTCCTCTTGTGCGCCACCAATCCCATCAAGCGGTTGTCACGCCAGCGCGATCTTTCTTCCAGCTGATCTGCACGCAGTACCTCGCGTCGTTCTCCTTCAATCTCTTTCAGCGTCTCTGCATTCCATTCATTCGGCAACTGTGTCTTGGCGACATCACGGTAGGTGTGGCCATAACGTTTCGCATAGTCGATTACGCCTTCAGGGGCATTGAGGTCGATGGTTTCGAACGGGCCCATGAAAGACCAGCGCAGACCCAGACCATCCTTTAATACCTTGTCCAAATCTTCGGCGGAGGCGTAGCCGTTTTCGTACAAATTCAGCGCTTCGTTGAGCACCGCACCCTGGATGCGGTTGAGCAGGAAGCCGGTGATTTCCTTTTTCAGCAGTACTGGCGACTGGCCGGCACGGGTGTAGATGTCATGCGCGCGTTTCACCGTTTCTTCCGATGTCCACGGCGCTGGGGCGAGTTCGACCAGCGGGACGAGGTAGGGCGGGTTCACCGGATGGGCGACCAGGATGCGATGGCGGCCGGGCAGGTTTTCGGAGAACTCGGAGGTCGGGATCCATGAGGTCGAGCTGGTGAGGATGGTGTCGGGCGCGGCCAGTTTGTCCATCTCGGCGAAGATCTGGCGTTTGACTTCGACGGTTTCCTTGACGTTTTCTTGTACCAGCGCTGCGCCTTTGAGGGCTTCGGCCAAGGTGCTTACCGGTGTGATGCGTGCCAGCACTGTGTCGGGTGTTTCAGTGATCAGGCCGTGGCGGGCGAGGTCGCTGATGTTGTCGTGCAGGAGCTTCTGGCAATTGTTGAGCGCTTCCGGGACGGCGTCGTAGATGGCGACGCTGCAGCCGGCGCGGGCGAAGACGATGGCCCAGGCGCGGCCAATCAGTCCGGCGCCGATCACGGCGATTTTTTCATTCATGGTGTCTCCTTTGTTTGGTCTTTAGCCGAGATGTTCGACATTACCGCAGACCGACAAACTTTGCCCGCTGATGGCCGATCCGGCCGGCGAGCAGATGTAGATGATCTGGTTGGCGATGTCTTGTGCGGTGACCATCTTGCGCATCGAGACCTTGGACAGCAGGCGCTCGCGCATCGCTTCGTGGTCGATGCCATAGGACGCTGCCTTGGCGGCGATCACGCGCTCCTGGCGCTCACCGGCGACGATGCCGGGGAGGATGGCGTTGACGCGGATGTTGGAAGGGCCGAGTTCCATGGCCCAGCTTTCGGTCAGGCCGATGACGCCGAACTTGGAAGCGGAGTAGGGCGTGCGCAGCGGAAAGCCGAGACGGCCGGCTGCCGACGAAATGTTGACGATGGAACCGCCACCGGCTTTTTTCAGCAGCGGCACGGCACGGCGTGTGCAGAGGAAGGGGCCGGTCAGGTTGACGGCGATGGTCTGGTCCCAGGCCGACAGTTCTGTCTCCTCGACTTTCGCGGTTGGCCCCGCGATGCCAGCGTTGTTGACCAATACATCAAGTGCGCCCCAACGTTGCGTCAGCTCAGCGAACATGGCGTCGACCTGCGCTTCGTTGGCGACATCGGTCTTGCTGAAGCTGACCGGCGCGCCGGTGAACTGCTTGCGCGCGTTGTTGAGGAAGTCGTCGCTGACGTCGCAGATGTGAACCTGCGCGCCTGCCGCCACGAACGATGCGGTGATGGCCAGGCCGATGCCTTGTGCGCCTGCGGTGACGACGACGCGTTGATCTTTCAAACTGGTGTTCATGTCAATGTCCTTGTTGCTTGTGTAAGAAGTAAAAAGTTAAAGCCAGAGAATTTGCTTGCGGTAGGTCAGATCGGTCAGCAGCGGCTCGGCCGGTCCGGTGTGGAAGACCGCGCCGCGCTCCAGTGCGAACACGCGGTCGGCCAATGCCAGCACCAGGTCGAGGTTGTGTTCGACGATGACGATGGAGACTTCCTTGCGCAGTTGATCGAAGACCGTGAACAGTTCCTGCACGACCGCTGGTGCGAGACCTTCGAAAGGTTCGTCCAGCAACAGCAGCCTGACGTTGCCCGACAGGGCACGCGCCACGGCGACCATTTGTTGTTCGCCCCCGGAGAGGAAGTCGGCCGGCGTGTGCAGGCGTTCTTTCAGGCGCGGGAAGTAGTGCAGGATTTTTTCTTCGCTCCAGGCAATGCCGTTGCTGCTGTCGGTCTTGCGCGCCAGACGTCCCAGAGAGAGATTTTCCGCCACCGTCATGCCGGCAAACAGGCCGCGCCCTTGCGGCACGTAGCCAATGCCCAGACGCGCGATGTCGGGTGCGCTCAGGCCGGCGATGTCCTTGCCGTTGTAGCGGATCGCACCCGATGCCGGTTTCAGCAAACCGGTCAGCGCCTTCAGCAAGGTCGACTTGCCGGCGCCGTTGCGGCCGAGCAGGGCCACGATTTCACCTTCGCGCACTTCCAGTGTGGCGTCGTTGAGGATGTGGCTCTTGCCGTAGAAGGCATTGACCTTGTCGAAGGACAGCAACTGTGGACGCTCCTGCGCATCACCGGCTATGCGGCCGGTAACAGGCGGCGTACCGGTGCCGGTATAGATCTCCTGCACACGCTGGTCGGCGCGCGCTTCATCGGGTGTGCCCGACATCAGCACGCTGCCCTGATTCATCACGGTGACCTGATGCGAGAAACCGAGTACGCGATCGATGTCGTGTTCGACGATCAGCACCGGGATATTGTCGGCGATGATTTTCACCAGCCGCGATACACGCTCGCGCTCGGCGGCGGCCAGACCGGCCAGCGGTTCGTCCATCAGCAACACATGCGGTTTGGAGCCAAGCGCAATGCCAAGATCGACCAGACGCTGGCCGCCATAGGACAGTGCGCCGCCTTCGATGTCGTCGATCCCCTTGAGACCAAGGAAGCGCATCAGCTCTTCGGTTTCAGCGTGGATTTCGGGATAGGCGTCGATGTCTTTCCACATGTTGAAGCGTGAGGCGTGGCGCGCCTGTAGCGACAGCCGCAGGTTTTCGTAGATGCTCAGACCCTTGAACAGATTGGTGATCTGGAACGAACGCGCCAGACCGCGCTGACAAATCTGGCCCGGCGTCAGTCCCTGGATTTCTTCACCGTTCAGTTTCACCGTGCCGTGATTCGGGATGAACATGCCGGAGATCAGGTTGAAGGTCGTCGTCTTGCCCGCGCCATTGGGGCCGATCAGCGCATGGATCTCACCGGCGTGCAGATTGACCTGCGCATTCTTGACCGCCTGGATACCGCCGAAACGAATGTCGATATCCTTCACCTCCAATACCAATCCCTCTTGGCGCGGTGGTTGCAGAAAGGCCGGCAGCGGCAAACCGTCAACGATCTGGCGCTGGCTCATCGCAGCGCCGACTTCAGCCGGTGGACGCAGACGCCGTTTGATTTGTTGCCAGATGCCGACCAGGCCGGTCGGCGAGAACAGAATGAAACCGACAAAGGCGAGACCGAACCAGAGTAGCCAGTTTTCGGTCCAGATCGACAGGCATTCGCGGAACAGGATGTAGAACAGCGCGCCCAATGCCGGGCCGAGGAAACTGCGCATGCCGCCGATCACCACCATCGCCAGCAGCTCGCCGGAGAACGCGACCGACGTTGGCTCAGCCGAGGCGAAGCGGTGATGGAAAGCCAGCAAGGCACCCGCCAGACCGGTCACGCTGGCCGACACGATGAACATGATCAGCTTGTAGACGATGGTGCTGTAACCCTGGAAACGGGCGCGCTGTTCGTTCTCGCGGATCGCTACGATGGTGTGGCCGAAGGGCGAACGGATCACGCGCTGCAGGACGAACAGCACGATCAGCGCAATCACGCTGACGAAGACGAGGAAGGGAATTGATTGATCCAGATCGATACCTGCCACGACCGGCCGCACGACATTGCCGAGTCCCGATTCGCCGCCGGTGAAATCTGTCCAGCGGAACGCAATGGCAAACGTCAGCGCTGACAAGGCCAGTGTAAGCAACGAGAAATACACGCCGCGCCGACGCAGGATCAGGAAGCCGACAATCGCTGCTGACGCCGCAATGAAGACGATGGTGAACAGCATTGGCGCCACGATCTGGCCGGGGAACCAGTATTTCTGCGACAGCGCCGCAGCATAGGCGCCGACACCGAACCACGCGCCATGGCCGAACGAAGTCAGGCCGGTATAGCCGACCAGTAGATTCAGGCCCATGGCGGCGATGGCGTAGATGACGACGTCGGTGGATGAACTGGTGGTCAGGCCCAGCAGTTGCAGCAGGATGGGGACGATGATCAGTGCCAGTGCGCCGATCCATAAAGATTGATATTTGTTATACATGTCCGCTCTCATTCAAAACGTTCGATGCGTTCGCCAAGCAGGCCGCGCGGACGGAAGATCAATACCAGCAGCATCAGCAGATACATCGATGCTTCACCGGCGGGGGCATAGAACTGAATGGTGATGCCGCGCACCACACCCACCAGCAACGCCGCCAGCACGACACCCCAGAAGCTGCCGAGGCCGCCGATCACCACCACGACGAAAGCGGCGGTCATGATTTCCGCGCCCATGGCCGGATGCACGCCGGAGATCGGCGCAAACAACACGCCTGCCAGTGCCGCCAGTCCGACGCCGAGCATCACGATGGCGGTCATGTAGGGTTGCAGCTTGATGCCCAGCACCGCGACCATGTCCGGCTTTTGCACGCCGGCGCGCACCACGCGGCCGAAGGAAGTCTTGTTGAGCAGTATCCAGATCAGCGTCAGCGCGACGATGACGGCGACCAGCATCAGCAGCCGGTATTTGGAATACATGAAATCGCCGACCATGATCTGGCCTTTGAAGACCGGCGGAATCGAGGCAGGCAGCGGCGACGCGCCCCAGAAGATGCGGATGATTTGTTCCGCCACCATCGCCAGACCGAAGGTCAGCAACAGGCCGAGAATCGGATCGGCTGAATAAAATCTGCGCAGCAAAAAACGCTCAAACAGAATGCCGATCAACGCTACCAGCAAGGGTGACAGAATTAATGCACCTCCAAAGCCGAGGTATTTGGTGATCTCCACCGCGAGATAAGCGCCGATGGCGTAGAAGGCACCATGGGCTAGATTGACCACGCCGCCGAGACTGAAAATCAGCGACAGTCCCAAGGCAATCAGCAGGTAGTAACCGCCTACCAGGATGCCGTTGAGGATTTGTTCCAACAGGAAAACGATTTGCATTGCTGCTCCGGAGAGGAGGACAAGAAAAAGCTGAGAGAAAGCTGAGAGAAACCTGAAAAGCGTCATCAATCACCGTCGTCCCAGCGAACGCTGGGATCCAGTGTCGTTACACGAGACCCCAGCGTTCGCTGGAACGACGGAGAGTAGGCGACGGCTTAGGTAAAGGTGCAGGCGTTCTCTTGCATCGTCGGAGCGAGTACCTCCAGCGACTCATTCGGTCCCGGCACTGATGCACCCAGCAGCATGAAGTCCCACTTGTCCTTGATCTGCGCTTTCGGCTTGGGTGTGACCGTGTACATCTCTTGCAGCAATTGGTGATCCCAGGCGCGGTAGGTGCCTTTGCGTGCTTTCAATGCATCGATGGGCGCGCCTTTTTCGAAGTACTCGATCAGTTTTGTAGTGTCCAGCGACTTGGTTTCAGTGACGGCTTGCACGATGGAGCGGAAGGCGACGTATTCGCCCCATGCCTGATTCTCAGGCGGTTTGCCGAATTTTTTGATGAAGGCGGCGACGAATGCTTTTGCCGACGGAGCGTTGACGTCGTGGTGCCAGGTAGTCGGCCAGGTGCCGGCGAAACTGTCTGCGCCCGCGCCCCAGGCAACAGCGGTGTCGAAACCGAAACCGGCGATCGGGAAGGGCAGGCCGAACTCCGAATATTGCTTGATGAAGTTGGTGATCTGGTTACCGGCGAGGTTAGAGATGACCAGGTCCGGTTTGGCCTGGCGGATCTTGAGCAGGTAAGGGCTGAAGTCGGTCGCGTCGGTCGGCACCAGCTCGTCATTGGCGATCGTGCCGCCGTTGGCCGAGACGAAGGATTTGGCGGCGCGCAGCAGGTCGTGGCCGAAGGCGTAATCCGCGGACAGTGCATACAGCTTCTTGCCCTTGATCAGATTGTCGCGCACCAGCGAGCGTCCGCAGGCCTTGACGTACGTCGAGTTGGCGGCCTCGATATGGAACATGAATTTGTTGCAGCTCTTGCCGCGCAGCTCGTCGGAGTTGCAGCCGGTGTTCATGAAGAGCTTCTTGTTGCGCTGCGCTATTTGCGCGATGCCCAGTGCCGAGGCGGAGGAAATTTCACCGATCAGCACTGCGGCGCCGTCGCGTTCCAGCAGGCGTTGAGCCTTGGAAGAGGCTGTTGGCGGATTGACTGAATCTTCCGAGATCAGCGTGAGCTGGCGACCGAGCAGGCCGCCGGCCTTGTTTTGCTCTTCCACCGCCAGCGTGATGCTCATGACGGCATATTCGCCCAAGGGGCCGAGGAAGCCGGTGCGCGGGGTCAGGTGGCCGATGATGATTTTGTCCGACTGCGCCTTGACGATGGCCGGGAATCCCAGCGCCGAAGTGGTGGCAACGGCCGCGCCTGCTTTCAGAATGGTGCGACGGCCAGGCGACAGGATCTTGCTGCTAGCGTTGTTATCGTCTTGCTCCATGGTGCAAACCTCCTAATGGTCCGGCGCGAGCCGGGTGTCTCGATGGAAGCCGCCGCACATCGCCAGATGAGATGGCGCGAATGAAGCGGCTTGTTTTCTTATTGAGTGCTTGCGTGCAGAAGAGGTAAAGGCGGGGTGAAGCTGGATTCAAGTCGCTGATCCGGCCTTGGCGTCTCCTTTATCTTTTTGCAATAGCCTCTTTTTTATGTCATTTATTTGACATGTGATCAAATGTATTCGATAGAATTGGGGTGTGTCAACCGGCGATGCAGCAGGAATACATGTTGCCGGGCACCATGCCGCCACACGGCAACAGACGGTTGCTCGCCGCGGAAAACGCCGCAAAAGTCAGTGTGGCAGGGCATTCGGCAAATAAGATGGGGAAGTGCGGCTGCTATAATCCGCGGCACTTTTGCATAACAAAGTTGAACAACATACGCATTTCATCGACACGGATGAAATGGTTTCAAGTGAGAAGCCGGGGACATGGAACACACGATACTTGCGGACCTTTCGCAGATACGCAAAATCACGCACGCCACGCTGTCGCAGCGCGTGTACGACGATTTGCGCGAGCTGCTGCTGGCAGGGCAAGTCCGCCCCGGTCAAAAGCTGACCCTGAAAAGTCTGTCGGAAGCCTTGGGCACCAGCCCGATGCCGGTGCGTGAAGCGATTCGCCAGCTGGCGGCGGAAGGGGCGCTGGAAATTCTGCCCAATCGTGCCGTGCGCGTACCGCTGATGACCAAGGACAAATTCCGCGAGCTATTGAAGATTCGCCTGGCGCTGGAAGGCCTGGCGGTCGAACATGCGGCGCAGAACATCACAACGGAAGGCTTGCAGCAAGTCTCCGATCTGCACGACACGCTATGCGTTGAGATGCATCGAAAGAAGCCTAATGTCGACCTCATCATCCGCCTCAACAAACAACTGCACTTTGCCGCTTACGAAGGATCAGGCATGGCAACGCTGGTCGGTCTGATCGAAAGCCTGTGGCTGCAGGTCGGGCCGGTGATCAACCTCGACCTGCGCGCCGGTTCCCGCCGCCTGTCGGAAGCACCCGCGCTGGTGCATCACGCAGCGCTGCTCAAGGGCTTGCAAGAGAAATCGCCGGAGCAGGCGCGCGCCGGCTTGTCGGGCGATCTGCTCAGCGCCGCGCAGATGATTCTTGCCGGCGACGGCCTGCCTGACGTGTAGCCAGATGTGTAGACTGTTGTTTGCCGGCTTGCTGTGCAGGCGTGCGATTGAAGCAGCTCGCCAGCACGAGGCTCAACAATGGAATAGCTGCGGCCAGTAGTTCCAGGATGCCGGTGCTTTGCTCCAGTTGTTCCAGACGGATCTTGTAATGCGTGGCGAACGCCATCAATAAAAACAAGAATGCGGCGCTCAGCCCCACGATCATTTTGAGTCGCATGTTCATCTCCGATACTCCCCTTTATCCCCACATGACGGTCACAGGCACCGTCGCCAATGCCGCCAGCACGATGCTTACAATGCTCACGACGCCAAAGCCGCCATAGACGATCAGATCGAATTCGCTCATGACGTATCTCCCTGTATGCAGACAAGTGCTATATCGACCGGGTGTGGCGGAGGTTGATAGGCAGGGCCGGTAAAGAAGCGTAAGTTTGTGTAGTCGCCTGTAATGAGGTGCTGACAGACTGTTCAGGTGTGGCGTTCAGCCAAGACATCGATGCGCCGGATCGTGTACTCTCTCGGTAAAAATAGTTCTACATAATTCAGGGAGCTTCATGTCTTTATTCAACAACGGCGGGCTGCGCAAGCTCATTGGTCGCGCGGCTCTTTTGTCTTTCGTTCTTGCAACGCCTTCTCTGTCCCAGGCACAGACACAAACGTCGCTGGACGAGATGCTGAAACCCTATCTGGAGCAGTATCGTTTGCCCGCAGTGGCGGCTGCCGTGGTCAAAGACGGCAAAGTCATCAGCGTCGGTGCAGTGGGCGAGCGCAAGTTCGGTTCCGGTATCCCGGTGACGGTGAATGACCGTTTTCATATCGGTTCCGATACCAAGGCATTTACGGCGACGTTAGCAGCGATGTTGGTAGACCGTGGCCAGATGCAATGGACGACGACCATCGGCGAGGTCTTTCCCGAGCTGGCGCTGAATATGGATTCCGGTTTCCGTAGCATCACCATCAGTCAACTGCTGTCACATACTTCCGGCATTCCCGCCGACAACGCCGAGTTCATCGAGTTGCTGGCCAAGTCCACGTTTGAAGAGGGCAATCTCGACGACTTGCGTTACTGGCTGTTGCAACAATGGATGACCAAGCCCTTGCAGGCTGCGCCGGGACAACGCTTCGCCTATTCCAACATGGGCTATACGATGGCAGGCGCGATGATCGAACGCGTCGCCAAAAAGAGTTGGGACGAACTGATCCGCGAGTGGATCTTTGATCCGCTGGAACTGAAGACCGCCGGTCTTGGTTCGCAGGCTAGTCCGGGCCGCATCGACGCGGCACTGGGTCATGGCATTCTCGATGACGGCAATATCAAGGCTTTCATGGCCGGGCCGGGTGACGACAATCCGCAAATCATTGGCCCAGCTGGTATGGCCCATATGTCGGTACTGGACTTCGCGCGTTGGGCAGGTTGGAATGCCGGCCAAGGAAAGCATGCGCCCGCCTTGTTGAAACCCGAAACGCTTAAGCTCCTGCATACGGCGGTAGTGGATATGCCCTCGGCAAGAAATCCAGCGCCAGGAACACCGTCCAGCGGCAAGTACGCGCTGGGCTGGGTGATTGCGACGACCGACTGGTCGCCGCAGCCGCTGGTTTTCCACGGTGGCTCCAACCAGAAAAATCTGGCGCATATCTGGTTCAGCCCCGAAAAAGACTTTGCCATGGTAGTGGTCACCAACATCTCCAGCGCCAAAGCCAACGACGCCTTGTTTGATATCGCCGGTAAATTGTATAAACAATTTTCGCCGTGATGCGCAGTGATGAAACGATAGAGGATTCGTCCTTGAAGATATCTTCACTGCCGGATTGAAGGAAGGGAAAGCGTCTATTGGTACAATGCGCGTTTTCCCTTGTTCCTCTTTCTGGCGGGCTTCATGGATTTTTTCCTGTTTCTGATTGACTTCATTGTTCACATTGATCGCCATCTGACCGAGCTGGCTGCTTCCTACGGTCCATGGCTGTTTCTCATTCTGTTCCTGATCATCTTTGCCGAAACCGGTCTGGTGGTTACGCCTATCCTGCCGGGAGATTCATTATTGTTCGTCACCGGTGCGATTGCCGCCACCGGCGCCTTCGATATTCATCTGATGGTGCTGACGCTGATTGTTGCCGCTATCCTCGGCGATAGCGTGAATTATCAGATCGGCAAGGCTATCGGCCTGAAGGTGTTCGACAACCCCAACTCAAGGATATTCAAGCGCGAGTATCTGGATAAAACCCATGCCTTCTATGAGCGCCATGGCGGCAAGACCGTCATCATTGCCCGTTTCGCGCCTATCGTGCGCACGTTTGCGCCGTTCGTGGCCGGCGTCGGCGCGATGACGTATCCACGCTTCTTCACCTACAATGTGATCGGCGGGATTTTGTGGGTGGCGAGTTTTTCGTATGCGGGTTATTTCTTCGGCAATCTGCCGGTGGTGAAGCAGAATCTTAGCCTGCTGATTCTGGCGATCGTGGTGCTGTCGATTTTGCCGGGTGTGATCGGTTATCTGCGCCAGCGCATGAAGTCGAGATAGCGATCCGGGTTCAGCCGCACAAAGAAAAAAGCCGTTCAGTTTGCACTGAACGGCTTTTTATTTACTGCTGCAGAAATGAACTACAGAGATTACCTCCAAAGGTCACACAGTAAATTTGGTACGACGATCCGCTATCAATACTTCCACAAGATCTTTTGCAGTTCCTTGCTGTCGTTGGTCTTGGTCAGTGCCAGCGCAGTCAGGATACGGGCCTTCTGTGCGTTCTGATCGTCAGTGACAACCCAGTCAAACTTGTCGTCGTTCTGTTCGCCGTTACGGATCACGACGCCGCTGCCGGTACGTGTTGCTCGGACCACTTGCAGGCCTTTGGCGCGTACTTCCTGCAGGACAGGCACAATCTGTTCTGCGACGCTGCCGTTGCCGGTGCCGTCGTGGATGATGGCCTTGGCGCCGGCGGTGACGAAGGCGTCATACGCTGCGCGGCTGACGTTGCCGTAGTTGTAGACGATATCCACGCGCGGCAGGCTGTTGATCTTGTCGATATCGAACTCGGTTTGCGTGGTGTGCGGACGTGCCGGCAAACGGTAGAACATCAGCTTGCCTTCGACCACATAACCCAGCGGGCCGTATGCCGAGCGGAAGGTTTCAACCTTGAAGGAGTTGCTCTTGGTGACGTCGCGGCCGGAATGGATTTCGTCGTTCATGACGACCAGCGTACCTTTGCCTGCTGCGTCCTTGCTGGATGCAACCAGCACGGCGTCATACAGGTTCAGTGCGCCGTCTGCACCCAACGCAGTACCCGGGCGCATGGAACCGACCACCACGACAGGCTTGTCGCTCTTCAGCGTCAGATTGAGGAAGTAAGCGGTTTCTTCGATCGTATCGGTGCCGTGGGTGATCACGATGCCGTCGACGTCACTTTGCTTGAGCAGTTCGGAGACGCGCTTGCCCAGTTTGAGCAGGCGCTCGTCGTTGAAGCTTTCGCTGCCGATCTGGAAGATTTGTTCGCCGCGTACGTTGGCGATCTTCGAAATTTCAGGAACGGCGGCAATGATCTTGTCGACCGGCACGACTGCCGATTGATAGGCTGCAGTATTGACGCTGGACGCGCCTGCGCCGGCAATGGTGCCGCCTGTGCCGATGACGACGACGTTGGCTTTCTTTTCTTGTGCCTGTGCGGACAGCGACATGGCGGCGGACAGTAGCAGGACGCCACCAAGTTGTTTCAGCTTCTGGTGTTGCATGAAGGTCTCCTGAGCAATCGTAAGATCATTAGATATTAGATGGTCCCACCGTCGTGCCGGATAGTGCGCGCGACGGCGACTTGCGTGCCAATCGTTTTGCGTTGTGGTTATGGCACGAAAGAATCTTACGGAACTGCGCAGGGGATGTCCCATGCTTTTACAGCATGGTTTTGCGCAGGTTATGCAACAGATGCATGACCTGGCGGCGGTCTTTTAAAAATCAAAAAACAGGCTGGGGAATTAGAAAAATTCGACGATGTCATTCGTGGAAATTTCCGGGCTGAGCACGCCGGAGGTTACCAGTTCATCGTAATAGCAGATTCGGTTGCGGCCGTTTTTCTTGGCATGGTACAGAGCCTGATCGGCATGGCCGAGAATCACCACCGGCGTTTCGTGCGAAATGCTGACAAAGCCGAGGCTGACGGTGACATTGCCGACCTGCGGGAAGTCATAATCCTGAACATGCTGACGGAAGCGATCGAAGATCTTGCGCGCATCGTCCAGCGTGGTCGAGCGCAGCAGTATGACGAATTCTTCGCCGCCGAAACGGAAGATACGGTCATGCGAGCGGAACGAGCTGCGCAGGATATTGGCGACGAGGATCAACACTTCGTCACCGTAGAGGTGGCCGTACTGATCGTTGACCTGCTTGAAGTGGTCGATATCGACGACGGCCAGCCAATGCGATTTGGCGTTGCCGGAATGGCGACGTTCATTGTTGTCGACCGAATGCGCCTCATGCGGCGCAATGGCGAAGGCATGACGCGAGAATTGTTCGTCGAAGGTCTTGCGGTTGAACAGGCCGGTCAGCGCATCGCGCTCGCTGTAGTCGAGCAAGCTCTGATAGTTGCAGTAAATGGCAAAGACACCGTCAATCAATTCACGCATCGCAACATCGTAGGCATGCGGATGACGGATCTCAATGCAGGTATTGACCTTGCCGTGCAACCACACCGGCAGCCACAGCACGTGCGTGCCGTCACTGTCGATGACATAGTGTTCGTTCTTGTGCTGGCGCATGCACTCCGCGATGGCGGGGAAGTTGCTCAGCGGTTCTTTGGGGTCGTCGTCGGTGTGTTCGGCGATGGTGCTCAGACGGCCTTCGTCGAGGAACATTTTTTCCTGGACGAAGAGCTCTTCGCGCAGGGAGAAAATATCGTGCACGCGAATCTGGTGGACCTTGGTCAGCTGATACAGCGCGGTGACGACGGAGCCGGCAAGACGCGTGTTCTCACGTTGTGCCGTGATATCAGTGAGGTTCTTTAGAAGCAGTTTCATCATCCGGATGTCGACTCCTGCGTGAGCACATTATTCTATGTCTAGTGGGTACTCTTTGGAACACGTTCAACGCGTTCTCATTGGCTCTACCATTCATAGAATGCATAAGGACATTACGCAAGAATCAAGCCATGAATCAAGCCGGGAACCACGGGATTTTACACGCAGCTTGGCGTAACAGCTATTGAGTTAACGCAAAATCAAAGCGAATAATTTTCTTTCATTTCCGAGTGGAAATTTTATGCCGTGATCGCTCGCATTGCCCGCACTATATTGGCACTCACCGTCTCGCCTCATGCTCTGCCGATGTGAAATTCTGTCGATGAATTTAGTATTTCCATATGGAAAAATAGAGTGCATCGCTGCGCAATATCGTCTCTTCACTTTGATCGCAACAATGCCGGAGAGCGCCTCTCTGCGCGATAGGGCAACGCAGCAATTTATTATTTATATTATTAGAGAAGGGGAGACAGAACGTATCGTATTTCAACGTGCGGATGCGTAAGTACCTTGCGAGTGCAAGCTGCCTCGCAGAGGGACTCGCTTTTGAACGCCGGGAGGGGAGAGTTATTGCTGAAGGGATGGCGCGCCGCGATATGCACGACGCGCCGGAAGCGGCAGAGAATTACAGATAAATGATGGCGAGCGCCACGGCGATGATCAGGCCGAACTTGGTCGCCCGATATACATTGCGATTCCAGTTCTTGAACTTGCGGCGATATTGGCCGGCGATCCAGACAAAGCGAAACAGCTTGTTGATGCGGCCGGTCTGGTCACCGGTTTCGTTCGGCGAGCTGGCGGCGGTCATCATGGTCTTGCCGAGCCATTTGTTGATGGCTTGTGCCCAGCCGTAACGCAAAGGACGTTCGACATCGCAGAACAGGATGATGCGGTTCGTGTCGGCACCGTTTTGCGCCCAGTGGATGAAGGTTTCGTCGAATACCACGCTTTTGCCGTCGCGCCAGCTGTAACGCTGGCCGTCGACTTCAATGAAGCAACGATCATCGTTCGGTGTCACCAGCCCCAGGTGATAGCGTAGCGAACCGGCATAAGGATCACGGTGCGGGTTAAGCGTGCCGCCCGGTGCCAGTTCGGCGAACATCGCGGCCTTGACGCAAGGAATCTGGCGCAGGATCTCGACGGTCTTGGGGCAGAACTGTTCGGCCGATGGATGGCTGGCGTCATACCACTTCAGATAGAAACGCTTCCAGCCGGCTTTGAAGAAGGAATTGAAGCCGGCGTCGTCATTCTTTTCCGCAGCCTTGATCTTGGAAATGTTCTGCAGGTTGACGGCCTCGGCCTTGATAGTTTCCCAGTTCTCGTCCAGCAAATGCAGGTTCTGGAAATCCTTGGTCGCCGGGGGATACGGCACTGCCGGCACGCGCGAGAAGGCGTACATGAACAGATTGATGGGCGCCATGATCGAGGAATGGTCGAAGAATTGCCGGAAAAACGGCAGTCTCACCTTTCCGCGAAAATGAATGAAAAAGATGGAAAACAGATAAATACCGACAACAACCCACTTCATTGCAATGTCCTCATGAGGATGACCGGCCTGATAAAGGCTTGCCATCTTGTATAGATAAGCGCGGTAGGCGCGATATCAGCGATATCAATGCGCCAGTAGCTGAATACTATTAGCTGAATATTCTGGAAATCCGGCAGTTTTGCCGCGATGGATGGGGCTGATTCTACACCAAGCCGATTTGGGCAGCTTTGCGGTGGATCAGTGAAGAATTGTAAAAATATAGACCGAGCCCCGAATGGGGGGGAGGGGCGGAACCCGGTCTATAAGAAGGGCAAACGTTGTTAAGCGTTGTGGGTGCTTACGCCGGCTGCGCAGCCAGCTTGCCTGGCGCGATGCGCGGCATGCCGGTAAAGCCGAAGTCGATCTCAGGTTGACGACCGGCAATGATTTCAGCAATTGCACGCCCCGAACCTGCGCCCATGGTCCAGCCCAATGTGCCGTGGCCGGTGTTGAGGAACAGGTTGCTGAACTTGGTCTTGCCGACGTAAGGGATGTTGGACGGCGTCAGCGGACGCAGACCAGTCCAGTACACCGGATTGTCGTAGTCGCAACCGTCAGGGAACAATTCGCGTGTGCGGCGGGTGATGGCGTCGCAGCGGGTGTTGTTCAGTTCACGGGTGTAGCCGTTCAGCTCGCAGGTGCCGGCCACGCGCAGGCGGTCGCCCAGGCGCGAGACGACCAGCTTGTAGCCGTCGTCGGTCAGCGAAACCGTTGGCGCTGCATCCGGATTGGTGACCTTGTAAGTGGCCGAATAGCCCTTGCCCGGGTACAGCAGCAGATTGATGCCCAGTGGACGCAGCAGCGGCTCCGAGAAGCTGCCCATGGCGACGACGAACTTGTCGGCGCGCAGGATCTTGTGGCGGCCAGCACCGTCGATGACTTCCACGCCGGTGATCTTGGCGGAAGCGCCGGTGCCTTCGGTCAGCAGGCGGGTGATGGTGGTGTTGAACTGGAAGTCGACGCCGGCGTCTTCGGCCTTTTGCGCCAGACCGGTGGTCAGCTTGTAGACGTCGCCCGATTCGTCGCTGGCGGTAAAGTCGCCGCCGACGATTTTGTCGCGGATGCTGGCCAGTGCCGGTTCGATCTTGACGACTTCTTCAGCGCTGATCGAATCGCGTTGGCAACCGAGGTCACGCATCAGCTTGGCCGCAGGCAGCGACAGCTCAAATTCTTTGGCGTCGGTATAGAAATGCAGAATGCCGCGGGTCAGGTGGTCGTACTGGATATTGGTTTCGGCGCGCAGGGCCACCAGTGTCTGGCGGCTGTATTCGCACAGCGCGACGATCTGGCGGATGTTGGCGTCGGTGCGCGCAGGCGTACATTCGCGCAGGAAGTTGATGGCCCATTTCCATTGCAGCCATTCAGGACGGAAGCGATACAGCAGCGGAGCGTCTTCCTTGCCCAGCCATTTCAGGACTTTGAGCGGAGCGGAGGGATTGGCCCATGGCTCGGCGTGCGATACGGAGATCTGGCAGCCATTGGCGAAACTTGTTTCTTGCGCTGCGCCGGCTTGGCGATCGATGACGGTAACGTCGTAACCTTCACGCTTCAAAAACCACGCGGACGCGGTACCGATGATGCCTGCTCCCAATACGATGACTTTCATCACATTCTCCTTGATTACATGTTCCCTGAATGGGTGAAATTGTAAGAAGTAATCAGTTTTTTAGGTAAGCAATCGGCGTGCCTGTATTTCTATTTTTAAATAGAAACCTGCTTTATGTGTTCAAAAAAGAAAATATTTTTGCAAAAAACTTAATATTTTGTATTTTCAAACTTTGCCATTTCTTCCGCCAGCGCCTGTGTGACGCTTTCTGCCAGGGCTTGTTCCAGACTGGCGCGTACGCGAGTCTTCAGGATGTCGGCCATGTTGTCCAGAATGACTGCCAGATGATCCTGCAAATGCTGGTGTAGCACATTGTCGACCTGGCCCAGCATCTTTTGCATGATGTTGTCCTGGATTTCCTGGCGGAGCTGCTGAAGCTGCTCCGCCGTCGGAACGGGCGCAGCGACCGGTAATGGTGTGCTGACGGGCACCGGTAACGGCGGTGCGTCGAATGTCGGTTGGTAAATCGGCTGCTGAACTGGCTGGTATTGCTGCGCCTCAGGCTGGTAATGCTGATGATAGTCTGGCTGAGCTTGGCCGTAGTCGTACGTTTGTATCGGCTGCTGCGCCGGAGCGTCTTCCCAATACAGTGCGTTTGGCGGCGATGTAGGTGCTTGCTGCGGTGTGTCCGCTCCGGCAGGCGTAGCAATGACTTCGGTCAGGAGCGGGATGCTGTTGTCGGCGGAAGATTGGCTCATGGCTTCAATCTGCGACGAAATGGCTCAACGGATAGCCGCGTTCTTTATAGAAGCGGTAACGATCACGCCCGGCGGCCTTGTCGGCTTCGTCGGACGAAATAATCTCAAACATGCGCTCGAAGCGGGCGAAGTGTTCCGGTGTCGTACCTGATAAATTGATCAGTACATGGTGATGCGGCAGATCCACGGCCTCGCTGTCGGTCAGAATCACCGGCGTCTGCGCAGCCAGCGGATCGTTTGCATGCACATGCGGCAAGAAGTCTTGTTCCGAAAACGACCACAGCAATTGATCAAGCTGGGCCAGTTCGTTGCGATCCTTGCCGAGCAGCACAATCTTGCATTGGGCGGCGCGCGCCTTGCGCACCAGACGGCAGGCGTAGGCGAGTTTATTGGGGACGTTGCTGTGGAAATCGATGCGGGTCATGGACGAAGTATAGACATATCCAGGGAGGAGGAAAACCTGAGGAAGGAATTAAACGCGGGTAGCGTTATACGATACCCGTCGTCCTGACGAAAGTCAGGACCCAGTGTCGTGCCGACCGTTGTCACGACGCTGGGTCCCGGCGTGCGCTGGGACGACAGGGATTTTATTGCAGTTACCCGATCAGGCTGCCATGCCGCTATGGCGCAGCAGGGCATCAATACTTGGTTCACGACCGCGGAAAGCCTTGAACGACTCAATCGCCGGACGCGAACCGCCGACCGCCAGGATTTCCTTCTGGAAGCGCAGGCCGGTTTCGATCGAGACCACGTTGTCGCCCTTGGCTGCAGCTTCTTCAAACGCGCTGTAAGCGTCGGCCGACAAGACTTCCGCCCACTTGTAGCTGTAATAGCCGGCCGCGTAGCCGCCTGCAAAGATATGGCTGAACGAGTGCTGGAAGCGGTTGAATTCCGGCGGACGGATCACGGCAAATTTGTCGCGCACGGCGTTCAGCACGGATTGCACGCTATCCTTGCCGGAGGCGTCGTAGTCGTAATGGATGTGCATGTCGAACAGCGAGAACTCAACCTGGCGCAGCATCTGCAAGCCGGACTGGAAGTTCTTGGCAGCCGTCATCTTGTCGAACAGCTCGCGCGGCAACGGTGCGCCGGTGTCGGCATGGGCGGTCATGTGTTGCAGCACGTCCCATTCCCAGCAGAAGTTTTCCATGAACTGTGACGGCAATTCAACCGCATCCCATTCCACTCCGGAAATGCCCGACACGCCCACTTCGTCGACTTGCGTCAACATGTGGTGCAGGCCGTGGCCGGATTCGTGGAACAGAGTAATGACTTCGTCATGCGTGAACAGCGCCGCCTTCTTCACGCCATCAACAGTCATTGGTTCGGTGAAGTTGCAGACCAGATAAGCGATCGGCGTCTGCACGCCATTGACAGTCATGCGGCGCGAGCGTGCGTCATTCATCCAGGCGCCGCCGCGTTTGCCGCTGCGGGCGTAAAGATCAAGATAGAACTGCCCGATCAGTTTGCCGTCGCGCTCGATACGGAAGAACTTGACGTCCGGATGCCAGACCGGGGCGGTGTCGGGTTTGATGTTGACGTTGAACAGGCGTTGGATGACTTGGAACAGGCCTTCGACCACCTTCGGTTCCGGGAAGTATTCCTTCACTTCCTGCTCGGAGAAAGCGTAGCGCTGTTCGCGCAGCTTTTCGGCGGCGTAGGTCATGTCCCAGGCTTCGAGCGTGTCGAGGCCGAGTTCATCGTGCGCAAAGGTACGCAGTTCCGCCAAGTCCTTTTCGCCATAGGAGCGCGCGCGGCGGCCCAGGTCTTCGAGGAAGCCGATGACTTCTTGCGGCGACTGCGCCATCTTCGGTACCAACGATAATTCTGCGAAATTCTTGAAGCCCAGCATCACGGCTTCTTCGTGGCGCAGTTGCAGGATTTCCTGCATGTTGGCGGTATTGTCCCATTCCGGCTTGGCGCCCAGTTCCGAGGCCTTGGTGGCGTTGGCGCGATAGATCTTTTCGCGCAGACTGCGGCTGTGCGCGTATTGCAGGACGGGGAAGTAAGACGGGAAATGCAGCGTGAACTTGAAGCCAGGCGTCCCGTCTTTTTCGGCGGCCGCGCGTGCGGCTTGCTTGACGTCGTCCGGCAGGCCGGCCAGCTCGGATTCGTTTTCGACGAACAAGCCGAAATCGTTGGTGGCGTCGAGGATGTTTTCCGAGAAGCGGGTGGTCAGCGCGGCTGACTTTTCCTGGATTTCGGCGAAACGTTCTTTCTGATCGTCAGGCAACTCGGCGCCAGACAGGCGGAAGTCGCGCACGGCGTTGTCGATGACTTTCTTGCGGGCGGCCGACAGGCCGGCGTATTCCGGGCCGGTTTGCACGGCCTTGTACTTTTCGAACAAGGCCAGGTTTTGGCCCAGCGCGGTCCAGAACTCGACCAGCTTGGGCTGGTTTTCGTTGTAGGTGGCGCGCAGTTCCGGCGTGTCCACCACCGAATTCAGATGTCCGACGATGCTCCAGGCACGGCCCAGTTGCTCGGTGGCGTTTTCCAGCGGCTCGACGAAATTGGCCCAGTTGACATGCGTCATCGGCGCTTCCAGCTCGGTGACCAGCGTGGTGGCCTTGGCCAGCAGGGTTTCGACGGCGGGCGTGACGTGCTCCGGCTTGATCGCGTCGAAACGCGCCAGGCCGGAAAAGTCCAGCAACGGGTTGTTATCAGGAGTGTTTGCGGTATCTGTAGTGGCTGTGGTGGTCATGGGGACTCAGGTTCTTTCGGCAGCTTCAATAGTGTTGACCAGCAACATGGTGATGGTCATCGGCCCCACGCCGCCGGGCACGGGGGTGATGTAACCTGCGACTTCCTTGGCATTGGCAAAATCCACATCGCCGCACAACTTGCCGTTATCGTCACGGTTCATGCCGACATCGATAACGACAGCGCCGGGTTTGACCATGTCGGCGGTGACGATATTGCGTTTGCCCGTAGCCACCACCAGAATATCTGCCTGGCGGGTATGGTGGCCCAGATCGCGGGTCTTGGAATTACAGATAGTGACGGTTGCCCCAGCTTGCAAGAGCAACATTGCCTGCGGCTTGCCGACGATGTTGGAAGCGCCGACTACAACCGCATTGGCGCCACGCACCGGATAATCGATGGATTCCAGCATTTTCATGACGCCGTAAGGCGTGCAAGGGCGGAAAAGCGGTTGACCGGTCATCAGCAGGCCGGCGTTGCTGATGTGAAAACCATCCACGTCCTTGTCGGCGGCAATGGCCTCGATCACTTTATTGGCGTCGATGTGCGCCGGCAGCGGCAACTGCACCAGAATGCCGTTGATCTTCGGATCCTTGTTGAGCGCATCGATGCGTGCCAGCAGATCGGCTTCGGTCAGCGTGGCCTCATACTTTTCCAGCACCGAGTGCAGGCCGTTGTCTTCACAGGCCTTGACCTTGTTGCGCACATAGACCTGGGACGCCGGGCTGTCGCCGACCAGAATCACGGCCAGACCGGGCTGTTTGCCCTTGGCGGTGAGGGCGGCGGCGCGTTTGGCGACATCGGTGCGCAGTTGTTGGGAGAGCAGGTTACCGTCGATTAATTGTGCTGGCATGGTGGGGAAAGGCTCAATGTGGAAGAATAAAGCGACATTATAAAGGGCTGCGCAGGGCAGGGTGTCAGACGCACCGAACGCGAGCAAAATTGCCCATTTGAAGATTCGGAGCCCGACGACGCAGATTTTAATTTTCGGTTATGCTCCGCCAACTAATTCATCGAAGGACCCTGAATGACCGATCTGCTCACCCGCCGCTTAGCCCTATTTGCCAGCCCGGAAAACCGCGCGCTGCTTGGACAAGGCTTGCGCGGCGTGGAACGGGAAACCCTGCGCGTGACCCCCGAAGGACAGTTGGCGACCACGCCGCATCCGGCCGTGCTGGGTTCTGCGCTGACCAACGAGCAGATCACGACCGACTATTCGGAATCCTTGCTTGAGTTCATCACCCCGGCTGAACACGACATCGCCACGGCCCTGAAACGACTCGATGAAATCCATCGTTTTGTGCACGCCAACCTGAACGGCGAGTTGCTGTGGAACGAGTCCATGCCCTGTGTGCTTCCGCCCGAGGAAGATATCCCCATCGCCTGGTACGGCACCTCGCACATCGGCACGCTGAAACATGTCTATCGTCGTGGCCTGGCCTTGCGTTATGGCAAGACCATGCAATGCATCGCCGGCATTCATTACAACTTTTCGCTCAACGAAGGCGTCTGGACGCTGCTGCGCGAACTGGATGACCGCGAGCAAAGCGTGGAGCCGTCGTTTTCCGCACGTGATTACCAATCAGAGAGCTACATTGCGCTGATTCGCAATTTCCGCCGCTACAGCTGGCTGCTGATGTATCTGTTCGGCGCATCGCCGGCGCTGGCGTCGAATTTCCTGCGCGGCCGTCCGCACAAGCTGGAGACGCTGAGCGACGACACGCTTTACCTGCCGTATGCGACCAGCCTGCGCATGAGCGATCTTGGCTATCAGAGTAACGCCCAGGCTAACATCACGCCGCACTACAATAATCTGCACAGCTATATAAAGAGCCTCTCGCAAGCCGTAAGCCAGCCGTACCCTGCGTACGAAGCCATCGGCACCAAGCGTGAAGGCGAATGGGTGCAGATCAATACCAACATTCTGCAGATTGAAAACGAGTACTACTCGGCGATTCGCCCCAAGCGCGTGATCTATAGCGGCGAACGTCCGGTGCAGGCGCTGGCCGCGCGCGGCGTGCAGTATGTTGAAGTGCGTTGCATGGACATCGATCCGTTCGAGCCGCTTGGCGTGAGCCTGCAGGCGTCGCGTTTCCTCGACGTGTTCCTGCATTTCATCGCGTTCGAAGAGAGTTCGCTGACGTCGGATGAAAGCGGCGCTGAAAGCCGTTGTAACTTCTCCAAGGTAGTCAAGGAAGGCCGTCGCCCGGGCTTGCAACTGGAACAAGAGGGAAAATCCATTGGCCTGCAGGCATGGGGATTCGAGTTGCTGGACCGGATGCAGCCTATCGCCGTTTTGCTGGATGCCCAGGCCGGTGGCGAACAGCATGCGCAGGCCTTGCAGGCGCAGCGCGAAAAGTTGCGCGATGTCGAACTGACGCCATCAGCCCGCGTATTGAGAGAAGTGCGTGCAGCCGATAATTCGTTCGCCAAATTCGCACTGAACCTGAGCCGCAGCCAGGCAGAGCAATTCCTGGCGCGTCCATTGAGTGCGGAATTGACGGCAGAATTCAACGCCACCGCTCAAACTTCTCTCGAACAGCAGCAATCGATCGAGAGCACCCAGATCGGCGATTTCGATACCTTTGTAGCAGCTTACCGGGCCAGTACGCTGGGAAATATCAGCGTTTGATCCCTGACCTGAATACCTGATTGTTGCCGGATAACCGGGACATTCATTTGAATAAATTCTAGCGGCGAGCAATCATTTTTGGATTGTTCGCCGTCTTTGCTTTGTCGCTCCGCAAAGCGGCTTAAAAATCAATTCTTTTCGCGTATATTCCGCCCGATTCAGCTAACGGCGAGGTGCGATGATGCGTGTGAAAAAGATCATTACGGTATGTCTTCTGGGTTTGCTTGCTTCCGCGGGCACGATTGCCTTGGCGCAGGATCTGCTTGATAACGTCAAAGCGCGAGGCGCGTTGCGCGTGGCGGTCGAGGGCACGTATCCGCCGTTCAACTTCAAAGACAAAAAGACCGGCGAGCTGACAGGCTTTGACATCGAGTTCGCGCGTGCCTTGGCGGACAAGCTGGGCGTCAAGGTGGAATTCGTCGCTACGGAGTGGGTCGGTATCCTCGCCGGGCTGCAAGTCGGTAAATATGACGCCATCATTTCGGAGGTCACCATGACGCCGAAAAGAGAGGCCGAGTTCGACTTCTCACGTCCCTATACCTACTCCACGGCACAATTGATTCTGCGCAAAGACGACAAGGCCGAATATCGCGACTTCGGCAGCCTCAAGGGCAAGAGCGTCGGTGTGGGGCAGGGCAGCAGCTACGCAGAAACGCTCAATGCGGTCGGTGGGATCAACGTCAAGACGTATGTTTCGGCACCGCTCAATTTGCAGGATCTGGCGAATGGCCGTATTGATGCCGCATTGAACGACCGTCTGCTGGTGCCTTACATGATTCAGGAGGCCAAATTACCCCTGCGAGTCGCCGCAGCTATCGGCGACATCCAAAAACAGGGCATTCCTTTCAAGAAGAACAATCCCAGGTTCAAGGCTGCCATCGATACCGCGATTGCCGACATGATCCGGGACGGCAGCTACGCCCGCATTTCGCAGAAATGGTTCGGGCTGGATGCTTCCCGTCTGCCGGGCCAATAATGCCGGCGTCCTTGCCTTGACTATCCACGGCTGACTTCCTTCATGGCTGAGCTTCTTTCTCTTGTCACCGAATCCGGCAATCTTATTTTGCTGGGGACGCTTTACACCTTGTTATATGCCGTACTTGGCATGCTGTTCGGATTGCCACTCGGCATGCTGGTGACGTTCATTTGCTACGAGCGGGTGCCGGTGCTGGCCGGTTGCGCGCGCGTCTATGTGAGTTTTCTGCGCAGTACGCCTCAGCTGATACAAGCTTTTCTGATCTATTTCGGGCTGGGCGCAGCGGGCGTCGATTTGCCGCTGATTGTGATCGGGACGCTGGTATTGACGGCAAACGCCAGCGCCTATTTGTCGGAAACCATGCGCGGCGCCATGGAGGGCGTTACTGCCGGGCAATGGGGCGCCGGCTATAGCCTTGGGCTGACACGATTTCAGACGATCTGCAGCATCATCGCGCCGCAGGCGTTCCGGCTGGCTATTCCAGGCATCAGCAACACGCTGATCAGCCTGTTTAAAGATACGTCAGTCCTGTCGGTGATTACGGTGGCCGAACTGATGAAATACACCGGCGACATCATTTCGGTCACTTTCAAGCCATTTACCTTCTATTTAATAGCAGCATTTATCTATTGGGGCTTGTGCCTCTTATATGAGTACGGCATCCACCGCCGGGTAGAGGCGCATTTCAAGAAGGCTTATCGGCCGTCATTCTGACATGCCGAGCGGCTCGAATGCTTGCAGTTTTTTACCACTGACCGGGCTGGGAGAAATCCCTGTTTTTGACACGGTCATTTTTTTGAAAGGTAATACATGAAGAGGCTCTTTCTCATTCCCACACTGTTTGGCCTGGCTTCCATCGCGCATGCAGGCAATGTGCAAACCCTGGTGACCAAAACTTTTACCATTGACATCACGACGCATTGCGAAGAAGGCGAGGTAACTTGCAGCAAAGTTGACTACGTCGGCACGCGCAACGGCAAACCAAGCGATCGAATCAAACTGAAAGGGCGGACTTTAACGCTTGCAAATGGGCAAGGCCGTTTTATCGGCTATGAGTTCAAAAACGGTGCGTATCTATATAAGGTGCTGGAAGAAGGGCAATTACAGATATTCAAGGGGGGCAAACTTCTCCAGCGCGAAACCGGCGTATGGAAGTGAGACTGAAAACAAGAGTGGGCCTGCATGCTGAAACATGTCAGGCCTCTTTTACAGGTGGGGCTTGCTTTTGCGGCGGTGCAACCAAGCCGGGAGCCTTGATTTTTAGGAGGGTCTGATATTTGGGTCTTGTAAGAAGCCCTGTTTATGCCGCTTTGCAGCAATTTCCCATAATATGAAATCAAATATCGCTATTTGAAAATGCAAAAAGCCCTGTTAAAATGCCTCGTCCACGCGGCACAAAGACCGTACATTATTGGCTAAAAGAACCGCGAGAACCCCGCCACGACGCATCGCAGCTTCGCGTGACAGATTGAGAAGTGCGGTCTCGCATGCAGGTTCGTATTACAGATTAAGTATTGCAGCTTAACGATCCGGCCTCCCCGCCGATCCCTATCAACTCAGGAGACATACCATGTCAGCCCAAATCGACCAAGTCCTGGCGCAAGCCGCCAACGATCCCGATGTGATTGAAACGCAAGAGTGGCTCGACGCCCTCGAAGCCGTGATCGAAGCAGAAGGCCCGGAACGTGCACATTACCTGATGGAGCGCATGGTCGATCTGGCCCGCCGCCGTGGTGCCCACATCCCGTTCTCCAGCAATACCGCTTACGTCAACACCATTCCTGCCGATCAGGGCGAGCACTGCCCGGGCAACCTGGAAATCGAAGAACGCCTGCGCTCGTGGATGCGCTGGAACGCCATGGCGATGGTCGTCAAGGCTAACCGCGTCGACGGCGACCTCGGCGGTCACTTGTCCTCGTTTGCCTCGCTGGCGAATATGCTGGGCATTGGTTTCAACCATTTCTGGCACGCTCCGACCGAAGACCACGGCGGCGACCTGCTGTACATCCAGGGTCACTCCTCGCCAGGCATCTATGCGCGCGCGTTCCTGGAAGGCCGTCTGACCGAAGACCAACTGATCCACTTCCGCCGCGAAGCCGATGGTCATGGTCTGTCCTCGTATCCGCATCCGAAGCTGATGCCTGAATTCTGGCAGTTCCCGACCGTGTCGATGGGCCTGGGTCCATTGATGGCGATCTATCAGGCGCGTTTCCTGAAGTACCTGCACGCACGCGGCATTGCCAAAACCGACAACCGCAAGGTCTGGGCCTTCTGCGGCGACGGTGAAATGGATGAACCGGAATCGATGGGCGCCATCGGTATGGCCGGCCGTGAAAAGCTGAACAACCTGGTCATCGTGGTCAACTGTAACCTGCAACGCCTGGATGGTCCGGTGCGCGGCAACGGCAAGATCATCCAGGAGCTGGAATCCGATTTCCGCGGCGCCGGCTGGAACGTCGTCAAGGTCATCTGGGGCAGCGGCTGGGACGAGCTGCTGGCCAAGGACAAAGAAGGCATCCTGCAAAAAGTGATGATGGAAACCGTCGACGGCGAATATCAGAACTACAAGGCCAAGGATGGCGCGTTCGTACGCAAGCACTTCTTCGGCAAGCATCCGAAGCTGCTGGAAATGGTTAGCAAGATGTCCGACGACGACATCTGGCGCCTGACTCGCGGGGGCCACGATCCGCACAAGATCTACGCAGCATTCAAGGTTGCACAGGACAGCAGGGATCAACCAACCGTCATCCTGGCCAAGTCCATCAAGGGCTATGGTTTCGGCAAAGCGGGTGAAGCACGCAACACCGCACACAACACCAAGAAGCTGGACGACGAGGCCATCAAGGCCATGCGCGACCGTTTCCAACTGCCGATTTCCGACGCCGACTTGCCGAGCATTCCGTTCTTCAAGCCGTCCAACGACACCCCGGAAATGCAATACCTGCACGAGCGCCGCAAAGCACTGGGTGGCTATCTGCCGCAACGCCGTCCGCAAGCTGACGAAAAGCTGGTGGTGCCTGAGTTGTCGGCATTCCAGGTCATGCTGGAACCAACCGCCGAAGGCCGTGAAATCTCCACCACCGCAGCGTACTCGCGCGTGCTGACAGCGCTGCTGCGCGACAGCAGCCTGGGTCAACGCGTGGTGCCGATCATGGTCGACGAATCGCGAACCTTTGGTATGGAAGGCCTGTTCCGTCAGATTGGTATTTTCAGCCAGGTCGGTCAGCTGTACGAACCGGTCGACAAAGACCAGGTCATGTACTACCGCGAAGACAAGGCCGGCCAGATTCTGCAGGAAGGTATCAATGAAGCCGGCGGTATGAGCTCGTGGATCGCTGCGGCGACTTCGTACTCGACCAACAACCGCATCATGATTCCGTTCTACACGTATTACTCGATGTTCGGTCTGCAACGTATCGGCGATCTGGCTTGGGCTGCCGGCGACATGCGCGCCCGCGGCTTCCTGATCGGCGGCACTGCCGGCCGTACCACACTGAACGGCGAAGGTCTGCAGCACGAAGACGGCCACAGCCACGTGTTCGCTTCGGCTATCCCGAACTGCGTGCCTTACGATCCGACCTTCGCTCACGAAGTCGCCGTGATCATCCATGACGGCCTGCGCCGCATGGTCGGCAATCAGGAAGACGTGTTCTATTACATCACTGTGATGAACGAGAACTACGCTCACCCAGGTATCAAGCCGGGTCAGGAAGAGGGCATCATCAAGGGTCTCTACCTGTTGAACGAGAGCAGCAAGAAGAACAAGCTGCGCGTGCAACTGCTGGGTTCCGGCACCATCCTGCGCGAAGTCATCGCTGCCGCGGATCTGCTGCGCGACGACTGGAAGGTCGACGCCGACGTCTGGTCCGCACCATCGTTCACGCTGCTGGCGCGCGACGGCCAGGATTCGGAACGCTGGAACATGCTGCATCCGGCCGAAGCTGCTCGCAAGAGCCACTTCGAGCAATCGATGGAAGGCACCGAAGGCCCGATCGTGGTCTCGACCGACTATATGCGCACCTACGCCGAGCAAGTCCGCGCCTTTGTACCAAAGGGCCGTACTTACAAGGTGTTGGGTACCGACGGTTACGGCCGTTCCGACACCCGCGCCAAGCTGCGTGAATTCTTTGAAGTCGATCGTCACTATGTGACCGTGGCTGCACTGAAGTCGCTGGCTGACGAAGGCAAGATCAAGCCTTCCGTGGTTGCCGAAGCGATTGCCAAGTACGGCATCAATCCGGAAAAACCAAATCCGGTGACCGTGTAATTTTTGGAAATCTGCTGGACCTGAACCATCAGCGAGGCGGCTTGTCATGACATACTAATGTCGGCAAGCCGCCTTCAACATGAGTGGACACAAATCCGGCGCTGCATTTATCCCCATGCAACGCACCGGATCCAGAACAAACGGAGCGCAAGAGATGAGTCAAATCGAAGTAAAAGTACCGGATATTGGCGATTTCAAAGAAGTTGAAGTCATTGAAGTTCTGGTCAAGGTAGGCGATACCATCAAAGTCGAACAATCCCTGCTGACGGTCGAATCCGACAAGGCCAGCATGGAAATCCCATCCAGTCACGCCGGCGTGGTCAAAGAGATCCGCGTCAAGCTCGGCGACAAGGTTGCCGAAGGCTCCGTGGTCGTGATCGTTGACGCCGAAGGCGCTGGCGCTGCAACTGCGCCGGCAGCAGCTCCGGCTGCAGCGGCGGCGGCCGCCGCACCTGCAGCCGCGACAGCGTCCACGCCTGCACCAGCTGCACCTGCGGCTGCCCCGGCAGCGTCGGGTGGCCTGCAAGATATCCTCGTCCCTGATATCGGCGATTTCGCCGAAGTCGAAGTGATCGAGCTGCTGGTCAAGGTTGGCGACACCGTCAAGATCGAACAATCCCTGCTGACCGTCGAATCCGACAAGGCCAGCATGGAAATTCCATCCAGCCATGCCGGCGTGATCAAGGAACTGAAAGTCAAGATCGGCGATAAGGTTGCCAAGGGTTCACTGGTTGCCGTGGTGGAAGCTACAGGTGGTGCGGCTGCTCCAGCGCCTGCCGCTGCTGCACCTGTGCCGGCAGCTCCGGCGCCAACAGCCGCTGCTGCTCCGGCATCGGCACCTGCTGTTGCTGCTACTGCTGCACCAGCGATGGCGGTTGCCTCCGTTACGCCAGGCGCTGCGAACAAGTCGCATGCATCGCCGTCGGTGCGCAAGTTTGCCCGCGAACTCGGCGTCGATCTGACACGCGTTGTCGGTACTGGTCCGAAGAACCGCATTGTGCAAGAAGACATCCAGAAGTTCGTCAAGGCGGCACTGGCCGGCGGCGCTGGTACAGCGGCCTCCGCACCAGCCAAGAATGGCGGCGGCACTGGTATGGATCTGTTGCCATGGCCATCGCTGGATTTCAGCAAGTTCGGCCCGACCGAACTGCTGCCGCTGTCGCGTATCAAGAAGATCAGTGGTCCGAACCTGCACCGCAACTGGGTCATGATCCCGCACGTCACGCAATTCGACGAAGCCGACGTGACCGAGCTGGAAGAATTCCGCAAGTCGTCCAACGACGCTTATGCCAAGGCCAAGTCGCCGGTCAAGCTGACCATGCTGGCGTTCGTGATCAAGGCCAGCGTTGCGGCGCTGAAGAAATTCCCTGCGTTCAATTCCTCGCTCGACGCCAAGGGTGAAAACCTGATCCTCAAGCAGTACTACAACATTGGTTTCGCCGCCGATACGCCGAACGGCCTCGTAGTGCCAGTGATCAAGAACGCCGATCAAAAGACCATCGGCCAGATTGCTACCGAAATGGGCGAACTGTCGGCGCAAGCGCGTGACGGCAAGCTCAAGCCTGCCGACATGCAAGGTGCGACTTTCACCATTTCGTCGCTGGGCGGGATTGGCGGTACGGCTTTCACACCGATCATCAATGCACCTGAAGTGGCGATCCTGGGTCTGTCCAAGTCCATCACCAAACCAGTCTGGGACGGCAAGCAATTCGTGCCGCGCCTGATGCTGCCGACTTCGTTGTCCTACGACCACCGCGTGGTCGACGGCGCGATGGGCGCGCGCTTCTCGGCTTATCTGGCCGAAGTGCTGGGTGATTTGCGTAAGTCGCTGCTGTAATTGTTGCTGCTGCGCCGTGCCGATTCAACTCGGTGCGGCGCTTCAGTTTCAGGCACGCACTAAGCGGCGTCGCGCGTTCATTCCGGTAATGAGACCGCGCAGCGCAAATAAGCGAATAACAGAATTTACGGAGTAAAGACATGAGTCTGAGCGAAGTCAAAGTCCCCGATATCGGCGATTTCAAAGAAGTGGAAGTGATCGAATTGCTGGTCAAGGTTGGAGACACCATCAAGGTCGAGCAATCGCTGATCACCGTCGAGTCCGACAAGGCCAGCATGGAAATCCCGTCCAGCACAGCTGGCGTGGTAAAAGAATTGAAAGTCAAAGTAGGCGACAAGGTTGCTGAAGGTTCCGTGCTGCTACTGGTGGAAGCCAGTGGCGATGTGGCTGCCGCGCCGGCTCCTGCGGCAGCACCAGCACCTACGCCAGCTGCGCCTGTAGCAGCGGCACCGGCTCCGGTTGCAGCCAGCTTCGGCGGTTCTGCCGACATTGAATGCGACATGATGGTCCTCGGTGCAGGCCCCGGCGGTTATTCCGCTGCGTTCCGCGCCGCCGATCTGGGCATGAATACGGTACTGGTCGAGCGTTATTCGACCCTCGGTGGTGTCTGCCTGAACGTCGGTTGCATCCCATCCAAGGCACTGCTGCACGTCGCCGCCGTCATCGATGAAACAGCTGCGATGGCATCGCATGGCGTTAACTTCGCCAAGCCGGAAATCGACATCGACAAGCTGCGCGCTTACAAGGAAAAAGTCATCGGTACCATGACCGGTGGTCTGGCCGGCATGGCCAAGGCGCGCAAGGTCAACGTTGTGCAAGGTGTTGGCCAGTTCGTCGGTGCCAATCACATCGAAGTGACAGCAGCTGATGGCAGCAAGAAAACCGTCAAGTTCAAGCAAGCCATCATCGCCGCCGGTTCGTCGGTGGTGAACCTGCCTTTCGTGCCGCAAGATCCACGCATCGTCGATTCGACCGGCGCGCTGGAACTGCGTCAGGTGCCAAAGCGCATGCTGGTCATCGGCGGCGGCATCATCGGTCTGGAAATGGCCACCGTGTACTCCACGCTGGGCGCACGTATTGACGTCGTCGAAATGATGGACGGCCTGATGCAAGGCGCAGATCGCGACATGGTTAAAGTTTGGCAGAAGTTCAACGAAAAGCGCTTCGACAACATCATGTTGAAGACCAAGACGGTCGGCGTCGAAGCATTGAAAGAAGGCATCAAGGTCACCTTTGAGGCAGCGGAAGCCGGCGCCAAAGCACCTGAGCCGCAACTTTATGATCTGGTGCTGGTGGCCGTCGGCCGCAGCCCGAACGGCAAGAAGATTGCCGCCGACAAGGCCGGCGTGACCGTGACCGATCGCGGCTTCATTCCTGTTGATAGCCAGATGCGCACTAACGTGCCGCACATCTTCGCGATTGGCGATCTGGTCGGTCAGCCAATGCTGGCGCACAAGGCCGTGCACGAAGCGCACGTTGCTGCGGAAGCTGCAGCAGGCGAGAAGAGCCATTTCGACGCCAGCGTCATTCCTTCGGTGGCTTACACCGATCCGGAAGTGGCATGGGTCGGCATCACCGAAGACGAAGCCAAGGCCAAGGGCATCAAGCTGGAGAAGGGCCACTTCCCGTGGGCCGCATCCGGTCGCGCCGTTGCCAACGGTCGTTCGGAAGGCTTCACCAAGCTGCTGTTCGATGCCGAGACACATCGCATCGTCGGCGGCGGCATCGTCGGCACGCACGCCGGCGACATGATTGGTGAAATCGCACTGGCCATCGAGATGGGCGCGGACGCCGTCGACATCGGCAAGACCATCCATCCTCACCCGACACTGGGCGAATCGATCGGCATGGCGGCAGAAGTCTACAAGGGCGTCTGCACCGACTTGCCGCCGATGCGCAAGAAGTAAAAGAAGCAAAAGAAATAAGAGGAGTCATCAGCGAGGGAGTATTTCGCTGAAAAGAAAAACGGCTGACATCGCAAGATGCCAGCCGTTTTTTATTGCCTGCGTTATTCAGAATGAGCTGATTGAAATCAGCCGTTCAGAATGCGCATGCCTTCTTCCGTATAACGCGGTCCGGCCGCCGCATTGACCGGGAAGAGCTGATTCAGTTCTTCCAGATGCGACGCCGTGAGTGTGACCGCCAGCGCGCCGCTATTTTCTTCCAGATAGGTGCGGCGCTTGGTGCCCGGAATCGGTACGATATGGTCGCCTTGCGCCAGCACCCAGGCCAATGCCAATTGCGACGGCGAGCATTCATAGCGAGTTGCCAGCTCTTTTACTTTCTCCACCAGCAGCAGATTCTTCGCAAAGTTCTCGCCCTGGAAGCGCGGATTGTGGCGACGGTAATCATCTGCGTCGAACTGATCAGGACGTGTAATCGCACCGGTCAGAAAGCCACGTCCCAATGGGCTGTACGGCACGAAACCGATGCCGAGCTTCTTGCATGTCGCCAGCACGTCCTGCTCCGGATCGCGCGTCCACAGCGAATACTCGCTTTGCAATGCGGTGATCTTGTGGACCTTGCTGGCGCGCTCCAGCGTTTGCGACGATGCTTCGGACAAGCCGATGTGACGGATCTTGCCGGCCTTGACCAGATCAGCCAGCGCGCTCACGGTCTCTTCGATCGGCGTGCCCTGATCGATGCGGTGCTGGTAATACAGGTCGATGGTGTCGACGCCCAGGCGTTTCAGGCTGCCTTCGACCGAGCTGCGGATGTAATCGGGTTTGCCGTTGACGCCGCGCGCCGCCGGATTGGACGGATCACGCACGATACCGAATTTGGTCGCGATGAAGACCTGGTCACGCTTGCCCTTGATGGCCTTGGCGATCAGCTCTTCGTTAATATGCGGACCATACATGTCGGCCGTGTCGAGGAAGCAGATGCCGAGTTCCAGCGCGCGATGGATGGTGGCGATGGATTCGGCGTCGTCGCGGTTCGAATAGAAATCGCTCATGCCCATGCAGCCGAGGCCGATGGACGAGACGGTCGGGCCGTCAGCGCCGAGCTTGCGGGTGCCGACCTGCGTCGCTGGTTTTGTGTGTACGTTTGTTGCTGTCGTTGCTGTCGTTGCTGTCGTTGTTGCGTTGTTCATTGGAAGCGTCCTCTGGTTCTTGCGGTTGAGTGACGACGACAGCCGGTAGCGCAGCCTCCATCTCTTCATACATGTTCACTTTCATATGAAGCACGGCCAGATTGCTTTGCAGCTCGGCGATCGTCTCTTCCACGGTGCGGGCATGCTGTTGCAGCAAAGCCTTCCGTGCAGACACACTTTCCGCTGTGTTGCCGGCGCGACGCAGTTCTGCATAGCGCAGCATGTCGCGGATCGGCAGACCGGTCGAACGCAGCTTCAGCAAGAATCCGATCCAGAGCAGATCTTCTTCACGGAACAGCCGGTGCGTATTGTCTTGCCGTGCGATGGGATCGAGCAGGCCGATCTTTTCGTAATAGCGCAGGGTATGCACCGACAATCCGGTCTTTGCAGCAGCTTGTTGTATGGTCAGGGAAGTGGTCATGCAGGGCAGTCTAGGAGTTGGAGTGCGCTCTAAGTCAAGGGAGATTATGCGCTTTTTTCTGACGGCTTGTCAGGATGCCGACTGCTAATCAGGCGCGCGCCAGCAAACTTTTGACAGCTATGCAAAGATAGCGTTTTTCGCGGGAAAGCCCATGCACGACCGTGCGGTCACCGACCGGCAGCGCATGCGGTTTTCTCAGTTTGCAATGCTCAGGAGAAGAGTGAATGAGTCACCCGTTTAATCCCGCCCCCATCGCCGCAAAATTCGGCATTTCCGCTGACGATCTCGGTATCGAACTGATCAGCCATACGCTGGACGGTATTGAGTACGAAAGCGTCCTGCTGTTCAACAAGAAGAGCACAGCGCCGGTCGCCGGCGTGCTGTCGATTCCTAATTTCTTCGGCGTCAGCCAGAAGGCGTTGGAAGTCGCTGCTACAACGATCGGACTGAGCCAGGCAATTCTGGTCGGCGACGTGTACGGCAAGTCCGTGCGTCCGACCAATGGCGATGAAGCAATGGCAGCCATTATTCCGCTGAAGAAAGATCGCGCCGAATTGCGTAAGCGCATGAGCGCCGTGCTCGAAGCACTCAAGGGCCAGGACAAGGTCAAACTGAGCGGCAAGTTAGGTGTTTGCGGCTTCTGCTTTGGCGGTACGGCAGCGTTGGAACTGGCGCGAGCGGGTGCAGCCGTCAATGCGTTTGCATCGCTGCATGGCGCACTGGATACACCAAATCCCAAAGATGCAGAAAACGTCAAGGGCGCGATTCTGGTGCTGCACGGCGTGCAGGATCCATCGGTGCCGCGCGACATGGTCAATGCTTTCATCGATGAAGTCAGCGCTGCCAAGCTGGACTGGCAACTGATCAACTACGGTCAGGCCGGTCACTCGTTCACTGATCCGGACGCCAGTAACCCCGGCTTCTTCTATCACAAGCAAACTGCTGAACGTGCTGCAGTGTCATTGAAGAACTTCTTTGCAGAAAAACTCGGCTGATTGATGTAACACGGTCATAAAAAAAAGCCCAGCGGCATTTGCCGTTGGGCTTTTTTTTGCAGGTAATTCGATTGAATCAGGAAGACATTCCTCAAGAATCAACAAGCGCGCGATTACATCAACACGCGCTGAGACATTACATATCTCTGATTCCAATAAATGTTCCGCGCAAACTATTTGGATACCGTTTATTCAGATCTTCGCCCATGTTTGGCGCATAGCTGTCAAATTGTTCAAATACTGTGGTGAAGCCCAAATCGTAGATTAAACCTAAGAGATATTCTTTTTGTATCCAGAACGATTTATCGTTTTCGTAGGACGCCCACCGCATTTTTTCCCTTTCCTCGAAAGACAAATTTTTATCGAACTCGTAATACCATCTTCCAGGCAGCCCTTCATGTACATTCATGGGTTCCAGATTGAATTCTTTCACGCCATTGTCCAGCGGAGTTGCAAAGTGCGTTTCCAAAATTAATAATTTCTTTGTGTTCCTGGCTAGTTTTTCCAAAAACGCTTTTGGATTGTCGAAATGGTAAAAAAGACCGCAGCAAAAAGCCGCATCATAGGGGCCATATTTGTCGAGGTTCCAAGCCGTATCTTTAACGAAATTCAAATTCGGCAAATCAAGATTTTCTTTTACATAATTGCAGCAAGCAATACTTTCTTCACGGACTTCCAGTCCTAAAGTATCAAATCCCATTTTGGCGATTTCAACTGTATATCCGCCCTCCAGGCATCCCAGATCAACGACACGATAATTTTTTTTGTTCGAAGGAAAAACCAGATTTAATATTTTACGTGTGGAGATGGTGCATGGATGATCGCTCATGAGCATCGCATCTGGTTTCGTAAAAGAACCATTGTCCAACTGAATATTATGAGCAGTAAAATTCATTGTTTCACCTTCACCCTTATCTACGGAATTTGTTTGGAATTAAGTATTTTTCGTGAAAATCCATTTGACTGACTAATTGGATTACTACGATCTTACTTGTTGATACTGCTTATATGTTGAAAAATTCCGTGGCTGACATGGTCAAATAGCAACAATTCGACAGGCTGTGCATGCCTATAGCGTATTTCGTTCGGCGAAGAACCCGACCGGTGTGGCAGCGGCACAGAGGATTTTTTGAGCAAGCGTAAAAAAACCGGCGTCGTTTGGACGCCGGTCAGCTTCTTGCCCAAGGAGCAGGCGACTATTCTTTCACCGCCCCGGTCATGCCCGACACGTAGTATTCCACGAAGAACGAATACACCACCGCCACCGGCAACGAACCCAGCAGCGCGCCGGCCATCAGTGCACCCCAGTGATACACGTCACCGTCGACCAGTTCGGTCACGATCCCAACCGGCACCGTCTTCACTTCGGATGAGGAAATGAAGGTCAGCGCATAGATGAACTCGTTCCATGACAGGGTGAAGGCGAAGATGCCGGCCGAGATCAGGCCCGGCACCGCCAGCGGCAGGATAATCTTGACCAGGATTTCCCATCGTGTGGCGCCGTCAATCAGTGCACATTCTTCCAGCTCATACGGAATCGAGCGGAAGTAACCCATCAACAGCCAGGTGCAGAACGGGATCAGGAAGGTCGGATACGTCAGGATCAGCGCCCAGCGCGTATCGAACAGACCCAGCTTGAACACGATCGCCGCCAGTGGAATGAACAGGATCGATGGCGGAATCAGATACGCCAGGAAGATGCCCAGACCGACTTGTTTGGAACCCTGGAAGCGCAGACGTTCGATGGCGTAAGCTGCGAACACGCTGGCTGCCAGGGAAGCGAAAGTCGACACCACCGACACGATGACCGTGTTCAGCAGCCACGCCGGATACTGGGTTTCGAACAGCAGCTTCTTGAAGTGGGCCAGCGTCGGCGCCACCACCCAGAACGGATTACCGGTTTGACGCAGCAATTCGTTATCCGGCTTGAAGGCCGTGATCACCATCCAGTAGAACGGAAAGAGCAGCACGAACACGAAGATACCCAGCGGGATATACGTCGTGATCCAGCGGCGCGGCATCGATTGCAGAAAATCCATGCCCTGCGTTTCTTGCTGCAGGTCTTTTGACTTCTTGCTCATTTGTCACCTCCTTGTTGCCAGCCGCGACGTTGCAGGCCGAAGTACGAAAACATGATGGCTGCGAGCAGGAAAGGAATCATGTATGTTGCCAGCGCTGCCCCTTCACCGAGCGAGCCGCCGGGGATGGCGCGTTGGAACGACAGCGTTGCCATCAGGTGTGTGGCATTCAACGGACCACCGCGTGTGAGCACATAGATCAGCTGGAAGTCGGTGAAGGTGAACAGCACCGAGAAGGTCATGACTACCGCGATGATCGGTGTCAGCAACGGCAGTGTGACGTAGCGGAACTGCTGCCACGGCTTGGCGCCGTCAATCGCCGCCGCTTCATACAGCGAAGGCGAGATCGTTTGCAGACCGGCCAGCAGCGAGATCGCGACAAACGGAATACCGCGCCAGACATTGGCGACAACGGTGGAAATCCGCGCCAGCCAAGGCTCGCCGAGGAAGTCGATGTAGTGATCGATCAGACCCATCTTCATCAGTGACCAACTGATCACCGAAAACTGAGTGTCGTACATCCACCAGAATGCCAGCGCCGACAGGGCGGTAGGAACAATCCATGGCAGCAGCACGATCGCACGGAAGAATGACTTGATCGGCAGATTCTTGTTGAGCAGAATCGCCAGCCAGAGGCCGAGCACGAATTTCAAAATACTGGCGGTGATGGTGTAGAACAGCGTGTTGAACAGCGACAGCTGTGCCAGCGAGTCGCCGAGCAGGAAGGAATAATTGTCCAGCCCGATGAAGTTGCCTTCGCCACCGATCTTGGTATCGGTAAAGCCAAGCCAGACTCCCAGTCCGAGCGGATAGGTAAGAAACACAACAAGCAGTAATACGGCAGGCGCCATGAACAGCATGCCCAGCACATTACGGTTGTTCAGCAGTCGGGATAACATAAGCAGACCTCGGTAAGCGTGATGACTGCGTTCGCATGGCGATTGCCGATGCGAACGCATGTTTTGCTCCATGCACCGTCTGCAGCAGCTTCAGAAATGACAAGAAGCCGATACAGACGAAAGCAGGTTGTTATGCCTTGTAGAAACGCTTGGCGCGCTCCGCTGCACGATCGATGGCCTGCTGCACGGTCTTCGATCCGCTGGCGGCTTCCGCCACCATATCGACCACCACATAGTCAGCCATACACGCCGCCGACGCTTGTCCCAGCGGACCTTCGTGGCCGTGATCGATCATCAGCGCTGCCGAATCGCGATACACGGTTGCCTTTGGATCCGAAGTCCAGATGGCGTTCTTTTCGTAGGCCTTGAGCGATTGGCTGACGTAGCCGATGGATGCTTCCATCCATGGGTTGTATTGCTCAGGCTCGAACATGAACTGCACGAAGGCTTTGGCCGCATTCGGGAACTTGGTGTGCTTGAAGATCATCATCTGCGTGATCTGCATCAGCTCGGTTGGCTTGCCGGCAGGGCCGATAGGGAAGTGGGCGTGTTGCGTGTCTTTCGCCATTTCCTGAAGCTTTGGATCGGTCGAATTCTTGGCCGCGTAGTACACCGAGATGCCGTTGGCCGTCATGCTGATCTGACCGTCCAGGTATGCTTTGTTGTTCGACGGATCTTGCCAGGACAGTGTGCCTGGAATAAAGGTCGCATACAGTTGCTTGGCGTATTCCAGCGCTGCGCGGGTTTCCGGCGAGTTGATGGCGACGGCGCCTTTCTTGTCGACCAGCTTGCCGCCGTGTGACCACAGCAACCAGTGTGCCCAGTTGTTGGCATCGCCGACGGCTTTACCGAGCGCGAAACCGACAGGTGTGTTCTTGGCTTTCAAGGCCTGACACATTTTCAGGAAGCCGGCGGTATCCTTCGGCACACCGTCGAAACCTGCAGCCTTCAACTGGCTTTCGCGATAGACCAGCGCATTGCCGACCACGCCGACCGGCAGAGCAATCCACTTGCCGTCCTTGGTGCCGTATTTACGGCAGACGTCGTACCAGCCGCCCAGACGGCTACCCAGCGAAGTCGCCAGGTCGGTCAGGTCGATCAGCTTGGTTGGGTATTGTTGTGGATCATCGAACCAGCTCATCACGATGTCCGGGCCGGAACCGACGTTGGCGGCAACTGCAGCCTTCGGACGCAGGTCTTCCCAGCCTTCGCTGTCGGTGCGTACGGCGACACCGGTCTTCTCGGTGAATTTCTTCACGTTTGCATTCCACAGATCTTCATCGCCCTGGACGAAACGCTTCCAGCGCAGTACGCGCAGTGTCGCGCCTTTCTCGATCTCGAACTTCAGGCCTGCTCCGGTGGCGGCAGGTGCTGCCGGTGCGGCAAATGCATTGGTTGTGGCTACTGTCGATGCTGCAGCGACGGATGCGCTCGCAGCTAAAAAGTCACGTCTGGTCAGCTTTGTCATGTCTCCTACTCCTTCTCTTCTGATGAAAGTGAATGGGTCCGCTCTGTTGCGTTGTTATTTTTACTTGCTGTAGTACAGATTGTGTTACTGGGACTGCTTTGAAAAAGACGAATTGGTCTTACGCTCAACCATGCGCCAGCGTCTTGCCGCTGTCGGCATCGAACAGATGCGTGCTGCCGTGTTCAGGCACCAGATCGATCGTGTCGCCCGCGCCGAAGTTATGACGCTCACGGAAGATCGAAGTCAGGCTGGTGTCGTTGAAGCGTGCATAGACTTCGGTGTCGGCGCCGGTCGGTTCAACCACCACCACTTTGGTGCTCATGCCGCTGCCGGCAGGACCGATGCTCAGGTGTTCCGGACGCACGCCGTAGACCACGCGCTGGCCATCGATACCATCGAGACCGCGATGTGCATACGGTGCAGGCAGGCGTGTGCCGTCGGCGAATTCGACCTCGGCCTTGTCGGCATTGCGACGCAATGTGGCAGGGATGAAGTTCATCGCCGGTGAACCGATGAAGCCTGCGACAAAAATATTGGCTGGGCGATCATACAGTTCCAGTGGCCGGCCGCGCTGTTCCACCAGGCCATCACGCATGACAACGATCTGGTCAGCCATGGTCATCGCTTCGATCTGGTCATGGGTAACGTAGACGGAAGTTGTCTTCAGGCGCTGATGCAGCTCTTTGATCTCGGTGCGCATTTGCACGCGCAGCTTGGCGTCAAGATTGGACAGCGGTTCATCAAACAGAAAGACTTGCGGATCGCGCACGATCGCACGGCCCATCGCCACACGCTGGCGTTGACCGCCGGACAGTTGACGGGGATAGCGTTCCAGCAGATTGGTCAGGCCCAGGATTTCAGCAGCCTTCTTGACCTGTTGCTGGATGAAGGACTTATCCTTCTTGGCCAGCATCAGCGAGAAGGCCATGTTGTCATTGACCGTCATGTGCGGATACAGCGCATAGTTCTGAAACACCATGGCGATATCGCGATCCTTTGGCTGGACGTTATTGACGACCGTGCCGCCAATGGAGATCTCGCCTTCGGTGATTTCTTCGAGGCCTGCCAGCATGCGCAGCAGCGTTGACTTGCCGCAGCCGGAAGGGCCCACGAGCACGGCGAACTGACCGTCCTCGATTTCGATATCGACGCCACGAATAACCTGGGTGCTGCCGAATTGCTTTTTGATGCCGCGAATCTGAACTGATGCCATGCCTTGCTCCTCGTCTCTATATCTCGTTTTTTGTGTCTGCAGTGAGCCCCTTCTTGGAGGGCTACCGCACATTTAGAGCCGCTAACAAAACGCTGCTGGCAGCGTTGCTTTTCCTTTCCGTACGCTTGTACTGTCTGCGTCGGCGCGCCTTGCCATCAGCGTTTTGTTAGCGGCTCTTTATTCCGATACCTGCGCCGTTTGATTTTTATGATTTTCGGCGGTATTGAGAGATACAACTGTGACAGCGCACTATCGTGACCCATTCATTCAGTCGTGCTGCGATAGTGAATCTTCATACATCATCAACGCGCCATACCTCTCTGGTGCTGCTTGTTTTTATTGCTTGCTGCGAGATCGGTTGCTAACTTCGTTAAGTCTGTTGCGCTTGCTGGATTCGTGCTTGCCTGCGTCTGGCGATTGGCTGGGACGCAGGGTGTCTCTTATCTTTTATGTATTACTTATTTATTGTTGGTTTTGTGTTTGATTATTTTGCTCTGCCTTCAACCACCACATACGAAGGGCGTCCGTTGCGGTCCCAGTCGATCAGGTTTTGCGCTGCCTTGCGGCGCAATTCCTTGGCGGCGACTTCGGAATAGAAGGCTGCGTGCGGCGACAATAGCACACGTTTGTGCTGGACAATAGCGGAACTTGTCTCCGGCGGTTCGACCGGCAAGACGTCGAGTCCGGCACCCTTCAAATTGGTGTCCAGCGCCTTGAGCAGGTCATCAATATTGACCAGGCCGCCACGTGCCGAGTTGACCAGGAAGCTGTCCTGTTGCATCAACTTCAACACTGAGGTGTCGATCATACCGCGGGTCTCATCGTTGAGCGGTGTATGCAGCGAAACGACATGGGCTTGCTTGAACAATTCTTCCTTGCTGACGCGTTCAACATAAGCAGGGAAGTCGCCATCGATGATGTGCGGATCGTAAGCGATTACGCGCTTGAACAGGTTGCGGCTGATGTGGGCCATGCGCTTGCCGATGCGGCCGAGGCCGACGATACCGATCGTCATCTCGGAGCAGCGTTGAATCTTGCCCGCGGTGGTGTAATGCCATTGACCCGATTTGACGTCGCGGTCATAACCCGTGATGTTGCGGATCAGGTCTAGCGCCATCGCCAGCGCATGCGTGGCGACTTCACCGACGCCATAGTCGGGCGAGTTGCCCACCCAGACGCCATGCTTTGCAGCATCAGCGGTATTGATGGTATCGAAACCTGCGCCATAGCGGCTGGCAATGCGGATTTCAGGCCGGGCGGCGAAGACTTTGGCGTTGACCGGTGCATATTGCACCAGCAGGCCTTCGCAGCCTTCGGCGGCTTTGATGACTTCGTCTTCGGTACGGCATTGCGCCGTCACGACTTCAACGCCGGCTTCGCGATACAGTGCTAGTTCAAGTTCTACATCCAGAAAATCGTAATCGGTAATTAATACTTTCATTGCGTCATGTCTCCGTGACTCTGGTTGCAAGAAGCGGAAGTGTGTCATCTGATGTGACGCTAGCTTCTTCCGCTGCCTGGTTGAATGATTAAATCCCTACACCCTGAAATCAGTGATTGTCTTTCGGTATTCCCGAGCCGCTCTTGCCGACCAGGAAATCCAGATCGGCACCGAGATTGGCCTGCTGCACGTGATCGACATACAGCTTGACCCAACCGCGATCCGCGGGCGCTTTCGGCGCTTGCCATGCTGCGCGGCGACGTTCCAGCTCTTCGTCACTGACGTGCAGATGCAGCTTGCGCGCCTCTACATCCAACTCCACCATGTCGCCGTCTTTCACCAGCGCCAACGGGCCGCCGGCAGCTGCTTCAGGTGTCACGTGGAGCACCACGGTGCCGTAGGCTGTGCCACTCATGCGCGCATCGGAGACGCGCACCATGTCGGTAATGCCCTTGCGCAGCACCTTTGGTGGTAGCGGCATGTTGCCTGCTTCACCCATGCCGGGATAACCCTTCGGGCCACAGTTCTTCAATACCAAGACACAGTTTTCGTCGACGTCCAGATTTTCATCGTCGATGCGCTTGTGCAGGTCGTCGCTGTTCTCAAACACCACAGCGCGGCCGGTATGTTTCAACAATGCCGGTGTGGCGGCGGAAGGCTTGATGACGGCGCCGTCCGGGCACAGATTACCGTGCAGGATGGCGATGCCTGCAGCTGGTTTGAAGGGCGTATCAAAGGCGTGGATAACGTCGCGGTTCCAGTTTGGTGCATCTTTGCAGTTGTCCCACAAGGTCTGGCCGTTGGCGGAGAGCGCACTCTTGTCGATGACGCTTTCCAGTTCGCGGATGACTGACGGGAGACCACCGGCGTAGTAAAAATCTTCCATCAGATATTTACCCGACGGCTGCAGATTCACCAGGCAGGGCAGCTTTTGACCGATGGTGTCCCATTCTTCCAATTTCAGATCGACGCCGATGCGGCCCGCAATCGCCAGCAAATGAATCACGGCATTGGTCGAGCCGCCGATGCCGGCGTTGACGCGGATGGCGTTTTCAAATGCGGCCTTGGTCAGGATCTCGGACATGATCAAATCTTCCTTGACCATCTCAACGATACGGCGGCCGGAGTTGCGGGCCAGAACATTACGGCGCGCATCGACTGCGGGGATCGCGGCATTGCCCGGCAAGCTCATGCCCAATGCTTCCACCATGCTGGCCATGGTTGATGCCGTGCCCATGGTCATGCAGTGACCATGCGAGCGATGCATGCAACTCTCGGCTTCAAAGAATTCTTCCTGCGACATATGGCCGCCGCGAACTTCTTCCGACATCTGCCAGACGCCGGTTCCTGAACCCAGCTCACCGCCACGGTATTTTCCCGACAGCATCGGGCCGCCGGAGATGCCGATAGTCGGCAGGTCCACCGAAGAGGCACCCATCAGCAGTGCAGGAGTCGTCTTGTCGCAACCCATCAGCAGCACCACACCGTCCAGCGGATTGGCGCGGATGGATTCTTCCACGTCCATGCTGGCGAGATTGCGGAACAGCATTGCGGTAGGGCGCATCAGCGTTTCGCCGAGCGACATCACAGGAAACTCCAGCGGGAAACCGCCAGCTTCCCAGATACCGATTTTCACTTGTTCTGCCAAGGCGCGGAAATGCGAATTGCAGGGCGTCAGTTCTGAATAAGTATTGCAGATGCCGATGACCGGACGGCCATCGAATTGATCATGCGGAATGCCGCGGTTCTTCACCCACGAACGGTAGATGAAACCATCCCGGTCTTGCCGGCCAAACCATGCCTGGCTACGACGTGTAAATTTCTTGGTATCGCTCATGTTCTTTCCTTCTTTCCTTGTGGCCCGTCAATCGATAGATTGGAATCAACTGAGGACCGAATGCTGTCTGAATCGGATGGCTGCAGGAAAAATCAGTGGCGAATATTGCTTTGATCAAAAAAGTAACGGGAGAAATCCATCAGGTGATACGCCAGCATGGCGTCGCCATTGCCGGCATGGCCGAGGTGGCATGCGTAGCGAGAGGTATTGGAGGCCAAAACGGCACGCGCAGAAAGCAGCGCTGCATAAGCAGCGTTGCGCTTCCCTGTCGGCAATGCATACGGCGATGCCTGCGACATGGTTGAAGTACTCCCCCGGCTAGCTATGAATTCCAATGCCTGTCTCCAGTGCTGCGGTTTTGTCCGCTGGCAGTGTGTAGCAACCACAACCTCTGGCGACTACCTCTGCTCTGGTAATTTTTGTACGTTGCAAATGAACGTTGCGAACAGCATGCTTCGAAAAGATGTCAGCGAGTCTATTTCAGCATTTGCGCTTTGGTCAAGTGGTAATACCAGATTTGTCATACATCTTTTTATCGATGCATCACTCATGTTTTCCATTGCGCTCTATGATGCCCAATGGTGCGCTGCGGCGTGGGTGAATTATTTTCGTGCATCGTTTTCTTCCTTGACAGTGCCGGGGTGATATGAAATTCTTTTCCTCAGTCTGGTAAGACCACATGACCGCTTGACAAGAATTTGTCAGGAAACAAAAACAGGAAAGACCAGTACTGGAGAGGGATAAGCCGGCACAGACCGCGCTGAATGGTTCATCGACGGGTTTGCAATGAACCCCGACGCAGCAGGCAATGCAAAAGACATCTGCCTGTCTTCACCATACAAAGGAGGAGAGACAATGAGCAACATGCGTAGAAATGCAATCAAGGCAATGGTCGCCGCGGTAGCGGTTTTGTCGTTCGGTGCTGCACATGCAGCATGGCCTGATCGCCCGGTGACGCTGGTAGTGCCCTGGGGCGCTGGCGGCGGTACGGATGCCACCGCGCGCATCATTGGTGCGCTGCTGGAGAAGGAACTTGGCCAGCCTGTCAACGTTGTCAATCGCACTGGTGGTAACGGCGTGGTCGGACACCAGGCTATCGCAGGCGCCGCACCAGATGGCTACACCATTGGCCTGGCTACGGTGGAAATTGCCATGATGCATCATCAGGGCCTGACTCAATTGAGCTACAAGAACTACACGCCGATCGCGCTGATGAATTTCGATCCGGCAGCATTGACCGTGAGTGCGGAGTCGCCGCACAAGACATTCGACGATCTGCTCAAGGCCGTAAAGGCCAACCCCGGCAAACTGAAAGCATCCGGTACCGGTCAGGGCGGTATCTGGCATCTTGGATTGGCTGGCATGCTGAGCGATCTGAAGTTGGAGCCGACAGCTGTGAGATTTGTGCCATCAAATGGTGCCGCTCCTGCCATGGTGGATCTTGCTGCCGGCGGTGTCGATATCGTCGCTGCATCGCTGCCCGAAGCACGTTCGCTGATCGATGCCGGCAAGGCGCGTCCGCTGGTGATCATGGCGGAGCAACCCGCAGCCTTGTATCCCAAGGTGCCAACGCTCAAGAGTCTGACGGGCAGCAGCTGGACCAACGGCGCCTGGCGCGGCATCGTCGCGCCCAAGGGCCTGCCTGCGGATATCCAGACCAAGCTGGCCGGACATATGCAAAAAATCTACAACAGTAAGGAGTACAAGGATTTCATGGGGGGACGCGGTTTTGGCACGATGTACGCCGATTCCGCTGACTTCGGCAAGTTCATGGAGAAGAGCGACAACGACATGGGCAAGATACTGAAAACACTCGGAATGGCGAAGTAACAGATCGACGACAGGCGTCGGCTGCACTGTTGCTGCCGACGTTTTTCCCTGACGTTGTGTTCCGCGTTGCAGTGTAGTGCAAAGCAACGCCATAGCCGAGTCTTCAGACTTGCCCATTGAACCTGTTGAACTTGTTGGGTCTCCATTGCCATGAAAATCAACGATGCCGTTTCAGGAGTATTGCTGGCAATTTTTGCCGGCATGATTTACGCCTATTCCGCAACCTTTCCTTCCATGGGGCAGCAGCAAATCGGTCCAGCCCTGTTTCCGCAATTGCTGGCTGGCGGGCTGATGATTTGCGCGATCCTATTGGTGCTCAAGGGCTTGCGGCAAACACGCACTGACAGTTGGATAAGCCTGCCGGAATGGGCCGGCGATCGCCACGCGGTGTTCGGTTACGCGCTGGTGCTGCTGTCGCTGGTGTTCTACATCTATGCATCCGAGCCGCTTGGTTTCTTGCCTACTGCAGCGATACTGCTGTTGTCATTGTTCCTGACCTTTGGGGCACGTCTTGTAGTGGCGTTGCCGGTGGCGCTCGTCAGCGCATTGGGTATCCACTACATTTTTTACAAAATCCTGAAAGTACCGCTGCCTTGGGGCCTTCTGGAATCTGTCGCCTGGTAAGGGGAGCTGACAATGCTTGCAAATTTGTACGCGGCCTTCGGGCTGGTATTCGACCCCTATGTACTGGCGGTCATTCTCGGTTCATCGATGTTCGGACTCTTCATGGGAGCGATTCCCGGACTCTCTGCCACGATGGCGGTGGCGTTGCTGGTGCCGGTGACCTTCTTCATGCCGGCTGTGCCTGCGGTGGCGGCGATGGTCTCGGCCACGGCGATGGCGATTTTTTCGGGGGATATTCCTGGTTGTCTGCTGCGCATTCCCGGTACGCCCTCATCGGCGGCGTATACCGATGAGGCCTATGCGATGACACGTAAAGGAGAGGGCGAAATTGCGCTGGGTGCGAGTCTGGTGTTCTCAGCGGTAGGGGGCCTTTTCGGCACCTTCGTGCTGATTCTGGCGGCTCCTGCGCTGGCGGAACTGGCGCTGAAGTTTTCCTCGTTCGAATACTTCTGGCTGGTGTTGTTGGGGTTGACCTGTGCCATTTTCATCGCATCGGAAAATCCGCTCAAGGGTTTCGTCTCGCTGTTTCTCGGCATGTTCATTGCCTCGATCGGCATGGGAAATCCTGCGGGCTTTCCACGCTTTACTTTCAATAACAGTGACTTGCTCAGCGGCGTATCGCTGGTGCCGCTCATGGTCGGCATGTTTGCGATGTCGGAAGTGCTGCGCTATGCCGTGTCCAAAGACGAGAAGCTGGTGGTGACGGCAGGTAAGGTCGGCAACGTTTTCAAGGGCATGTGGGATCTGGCGGTCCGCTATCCGAAATCGATATTGCGCGGCAGCGTGCTCGGCACATTGGTCGGCGCTTTGCCGGGTGCCGGTGCCGACATCGCGGCGTGGATGTCGTATGCGATGAGCAAGAAGATGTCCAAGGAGCCGGAAAAATTCGGCACCGGTCATCCGGAAGGCATCGTCGAATCGGGTGCCGCCAACAACTCGGCGCTGGCCGGCGCATGGATTCCTGCATTGGTGTTCGGCATTCCGGGCGACTCAATCACGGCGATCGTGATCGGCGTGCTGTACATGAAGAATCTCAATCCCGGCCCGATGATCTTTGTTGAAAATCCGGTGTCGATGTATGCGATTTTCATCGTTTTCATTCTTGCCAATTTGCTCATGCTGCCACTGGGCTACTGGTGCATCAAGCTGGCCAAGCGCATTCTGAGCGTACCGCGTAATCTGCTGATGCCGCTGATTCTGCTGTTTTGCATCGTCGGCTCATACGCCACCAACAACAGCGTATCGGATGTCGGCATCATGCTGGTCTTCGGCTTGCTGGCGTATCTGATGGAAGAAAATGGGTTTCCTGTGGCGCCGACGGTACTCGGCGTCGTGCTGGGCGGCATGCTGGAGGAACATTTCGTTACATCGATGATTAAGGCTGACGGCGAGTTCGTGGCATTCTTCAGTCGACCCATCGCGGGAACTTTGGGCGTATTAACGATATTGCTGTGGCTGTTGCCGCTGATCTTGCGTGGATTGCGCAGGAAGCCGGCAGCGGCTTGAGAACTTGTCCACGCTCCTGATCGTGGACAAGTTCGAATGATTTTTTATTGAAAGGATGGTTTGCAACATGGCTTCACCTGAACGTTTTTCCGCCGTCGAACTCAAGCAGTTCTCCACACAACTGCTGCAAAAGGCCGGCTTGCCGTTGGAGCCTGCTGCTTCGGTGGCAAGCACGCTGGTCGATGGTGACCTGCTGGGGCACGACACGCACGGCCTCGCGCTGCTGGCACCCTACGTGAAAGAAATCGAAAAGGGCGCGATGGCGACCTCCGGTGAACCTGAGGTGGTGTCCGATCGTCCGGCCGCCTTGGTCTGGGATGGCCGTCGTCTGCCGGGGCCATGGTTGGTGCACAGGGGCATCGATGCGTTGATCCCGCGCGCGCGCGAGTTAGGTACGGCCTCGCTGGCAATTCATCATAGCCATCATATTGCCTGCCTTGCCGCGTACTTGTTGCGCGCCACGGAAGAAGGTTTTTTGATGGTGTTGTCGAGCTCGGATCCTGCAGTACATAGCGTGGCACCGTTCGGTGGTACCCAAGCAGTGTTCACGCCAAATCCGATCGCCGCCGGCATTCCTACCTCGGGCACGCCTTTCCTGGTAGATATTTCTGCCTCGATTACCACCAACGGCATGAGCAACCGCTTGCATAAAGCCGGCAAGCAGTTTGAAGAAGAGTGGCTGCTTGATGCGCAGGGAAATCCCAGTCGTGATCCTGCCGTGTTTGCTGCCGATCCGCCGGGTACGATTCTGCCCTTGGGCGGCTTGTCGGCAGGGCATAAGGGCTTCGGCCTGGCGGTGCTGATCGAAGCACTGACTGGTGGCCTGTCCGGTTTTGGCCGTGCAGATCCTCCGGCAGGTTGGGGCGCCACGGTGTTCATGAGCCTGTACGATCCGACGGCTTTCGGCGGCGAAGCGGCCTTCAAGCGTCAGATGGATCACATCGCCGAAGCTTGCCGGACCAATCCGCCGCGCCCCGGTGTGGAGAAGGTGCGCATGCCGGGCGACCGCGGCATGGCGCGTCGCGCGGAGCAGCTGGAGCAGGGGGTGGCCTTGCATCCGACGATTGCGCCGGCGCTGCGCGAAGCCGCGCAGCAGTATGGTTTGACGTTCCCGACAGCGGTGTGAGTTTTCGCCTCGCAGGTAAATGATTTATCTGCGGGTGCGATACAATCCGGCGCCAAGATAAAAGAAGATTTTAATCGGAACCCTCTATGCCAATTGAAGCGATCGAGCCGCAACGACTGTATCGCCAGATCAGCGACCAACTGCGCAAGCTGATCGTCGACGGTGAGTTTCCCGTCGGCTCGCGTCTGCCGTCGGAGCGCGACCTCTCCGTGCAACTGGGCGTCAGCCGACCGTCGTTGCGCGAAGCCTTGATTGCGCTGGAAGTCGAAGGTTATATCGAAGTCCACATGGGATCCGGGATTTATGTCTGTCCGCCATCGCCCGCTCCCGAAGGCGAGATCGACCTGTCGACGGAAGAGGGGCCGCTGGAATTGATCCGTGCGCGCGCCATGCTGGAAGGTGAGGTCGCCTACGCCGCTGCCAAGAATGCCAAGAAGGCGCAGATCGATGCCATCGAAGAAGCTTTTCAACAAATGATCGAGCACACCAGCGCCGGCACCAATCCATTGGAGGCCGACCGCTTATTTCATATTCGCGTGGCCGAAGCGACCGGCAATAGCGTGTTGGTCGGATTGGTGACGCAATTGTTCGATGCGCGTCTGGGCCCGCTATTCAATCGTCTGCATAGCCACTTTGACACCATTGAAGTGTGGAACGACGCAATCGAAGAACATTCACGCGTAATGAAAGCACTGCGCGCACGCGATCCTGAAATGGCGCGCACTGCGATGCGGCGTCACATGGACATTGCCTTCAAACGCTATAGCGCAAGTCTCGTCGGGCAGGCAGGATTGTTCAGCAAAAAAGTCGTAGCGGAGAAGGTAGTCAAAGTTGTCAAGGCCAAAGTGGTAGCAAAGAAACCGGCGGCGAAAGAGAGTGCAGTCAAAGTGGTTGCCAAAAAATCTGCAAAGTCGACGACAGTCAAAAAGACGTCTGCATTGAAGGCGTCGGCCAAACGCGCACCGGTTGTTACGCCGACCAAACGTCGCAGCGCTCGCGCCGGAAGCTAACGAGACGGTGGTGGCGCGTCAGCCCAGCTTGCCGACGTTCTTGTCCCAATTGAGTCCGTCGAAATCGACGAAAGTCAGCTTGTCGCTGTTCAAATCGACATCGTCGAGGCAACGGACATTGATGGTGTAGAGCTCCGGTGCTGCGCGTGGCCGTGTGAAAACGTGCACGCCGCAGGTCGGACAGAAATGATGTTTCGCGGCCATGGTGCCGAACTGATAGGTCGCGAGTTTATCTTCGCCGGCAATCAGGCGAAAATTCTCAGGCTGCACACGGTGGTGCAGAAATCCCTTTTTGGTACAGATGGAACAGTTGCAGACGGTGATGCGTTCAATGTCGACATCGGCTTCGAAACGAACCTGGCCGCAATGACAACTGCCTTTGTGGTGATCCATGTGCATCCGCCTTTGCATGTTCAATTGACGAAGCTTAGTTGATCGGACTCAGTTTCAACTTGTTAGTTGACGCTTTTTAGTTGAAATATGCCCGGGCCATTTCAAAGCGCGGCGCAAAGTAAGGATTGTCCATCCGCGAGATATGCACCTTGCCGTTGCCCGACGGCGCGTGGACGAAGCGCCCGTCACCGATGTAAATCCCGACATGCGAGAACGGCCGGTTGAGCGTATTGAAAAACACCAGATCGCCTGGCCGCAAATTGGACTTGTCAATTTTGCGGCCTTGGCGCGCCATGTCGGCAGCACTGCCCGTCAGCTTGAGGCCGGTGGCGCGATTGAAAATATACGACACCATACCGCTGCAATCGAAACCGGCATCCGGATTCTTGCCGCCGAAACGGTAGCCGGTGCCGATCATGTCGAGTGCGTAGATGGCGATTTCGCTGCCGTGTTCGGTTGCTGCTTCGGAGCGGATATCAGTTGGCGCCGGTATCGGCGTGGATACAGATGCGTCCGGCGTACGCATCGGCGCGCTGCCGCATGCCGTCAACAGGACGGCGAGGCAGCAGGCGGCGAGCGCGTGCAGGTGATTCGACGAGCGGGTGCTACGCATTGCCTACCGGCCCGGAATCAATGGCCCAATTGAACCAGTACGCCTTCCAGCATGGTCAGCATCTGGTCGATTTCGTCCTTGGTCACGTTCAGCGACGGCATGAAGCGCAGCAAGTTTGGACGCGGCGAGTTCAGCAGCAGGCCGAGCGGTTGCAGGTCACGTGCCGCCTCAACGATTTGCGGGCCGATGTCCTTGCCCAGCTTCAGCGCGCGTAGCAATCCTTCGCCACGTTCTCCTTCAAAGCCGTGCTTGTCCGACAGCTTGATCAGTTCCGCGCTCAGATATTCGCCTGTGGCCTTGACCGTAGGCAGGAAGTCAGGCTTCAGCAATTCCTTGATCACGGCAGCGCCGACGGCAGTCATCAGCGGGTTGCCGTTGTAGGTGCCGCCTTGTTCACCGGCTTCGAAGCAGGCGATTTCTTCGCGCGCCAGCAGAGCCGCCAGCGGCACGCCGCCACCGATGCCTTTGCCCAGCGTCATGATGTCTGGTTCGATGCCCGACAATTGATAGGCAAACAGTTCACCGGTACGGCCGACGCCGGTCTGCACTTCATCGACGATGAGCAGCAGGTTGGCGTTCTTGGTCAGGCGGCGCAGACCTTGCATGAATTCACGCGTGGCCGGGATTACGCCACCTTCGCCTTGCACCGGCTCCAGCATGACGGCAACAGTCTTTTTGCTGATCAGGCGCTCAACGCTGGCCAGATCGTTCAGTTCAGCCTTCAGGAAGCCCGGCACCTGCGGTGCGAACATGGTGTCCCAGCCCGGCTTGCCGCTGGCCGACATGGTCGCGATGGTGCGGCCGTGGAAGCTGTGGTTGAAGGTGATGATTTCAAAACGGTCTTCGCCCTGGTTGTTCTTGTTGACCTTGCCCCATTTGCGGGCCAGCTTGATCGCGCCTTCATTGGCTTCGGCGCCACTATTGGCAAAGAACACACGGTCAAATACCGAGTTTTCGGTCAGCAGATTGGCCAACTCGATCGACGGCGCGTTGTAGAAGGCCGGCGAAGGGTTGATGAGCTTCTTGCTTTGCGCGACCAGCGCTTCTTCGATGCATTTTGGCGCATGGCCCAGCGCGTTGACAGCCCAGCCTTGCAGATAGTCGAGATATCGCTTGCCGGTATGGTCGGTCATCCACATGCCGCTGCCTTCGGTAAAGACGATTTCAGGGCGATTGGTGACATACATCAGCTTGTTGATGGCGAACTCGTTGAATTCCATTGATGACTCCTGCATGAGTGGTAATTAAGCTGCTTGAAAGTGAAAGACGGCGGTAACCGAACTGTAATAATGAACTGGAAAAAACGATAAAAAAAAGCCACAGGGATTGCCTGTGGCTTCGTGACCAATATCAACTCACGCGCACGGCAAACCTCGTTGAGGTTGGCTGCGACGTCGCAAGGAAATAGTAGTAGCGTTCATGCGGTCAATATTAGGACGTTTTGCGCGATGCGTCAAAACTAATTTGGTGCAAATTCGACCTCATTTTTAGAACGCTCACCACTTTGCAACATGCACCGCCTCGGGATTTATTGCACCGTCGCCAGGTCTGCCGCCGACGTGAAGGAGTCGGCGTAGAACTCGTCGTCCGGCAGGCCGCAGGTAGCGACAAAGTCGCGCTGCGCGGATTCGACCACGATAGGCGCGCCGCAGGCGTAGACCTGATAGCCGGACAGATCCGGCTGGTCGTCGATCACCGCCTGATGGACGAAGCCGCTACGGCCGCTCCAGTTGTCTTCCGGCTGCGCGTTGGAGATCACCGGCACGTACTTGAAGTTGGGCAGCGTTTGCACCCAGCTCTTGCACAGTTCATCCATGTAAAGATCCTGTGGGCGGCGTCCGCCCCAGTACAGCGTGACCGGACGCGTGGACTTGCTGTGTTCCAGTTGCTCGACGATCGCCTTGATCGGCGCGAAGCCGGTGCCGGAAGCCAGCAGCACGATCGGCTTGTCGGAATCCTCGCGCAGGAAGAAAGTTCCCAGCGGGCCTTCGAAGCGCAAAATGTCGCGTTCTTTCAGTGTCGAAAACACCTGGTCGGTGAACAGGCCGCCCGGCATGTGGCGGATATGCAGCGTCAGGTGCTCGTCCTTGTGCGGCGCGTTGGCCATGCTGTAGCTGCGGCGCTTGCCGTCGCGCAGCATGAACTCGACGTACTGGCCGGCCTTGTATTGCAGACGATCATTGGCCGGCAATTGCAGCGAGAGAATGATGACATCGTCGGCGACCTTATCCAGCTTGGCCACGCGCACCGGCATTTTCTTGACCGGGAAATCGCCGATGCCGGCCACTTCGCGGGCTTCGATGACGACATCCGAATTTGGCTTGGCACAGCAAAACAGCGAGAAACCCAGGCTCTCGTCCTGTGCCGACAGCGCGCGCTCCTGATGCGGACCGTGGGTCACGCTGCCTTCGACCAGCTTGCCTTTGCAAGAGCTGCATGCGCCGTTCTTGCAACCGTAGGGCAGGCCGACGCCTGCACGAATCGCGGCGGTAAGGATGGTTTCGCCTTCGTCACAGGTAAACTGATGGCCGCTGGGCTGAACGGTAACTTGAAAACTCATACAATCCTGACAATGAACAATAAAGTAAAAAAAATCGGCAAGCCGCGTCTGTTGATGCTGGGTTGCGGCGACGTTGGCATGCGCATGCTGCCGCTGGTGCGTGAGCGCTTTCGCGTAATCGTCGTCACCAGTAAGCCGGAGCGCTGTGAAGAGCTGCGCGCCGCCGGGGCCATCCCCATCGTCGCCGATCTTGATCAGCCAGCCTCACTGGGACGCCTTGCGCGTCTGGCGCACACCATCGTACATCTTGCTCCACCGCAATCCGCGGGCGAAAAAGACCGGCGCACCCGCAATTTGGCCGCCATTTTACCTGACCGGGCGACTCTCGTTTATATCAGCACGACCGGCGTCTACGGTGACTGCGGCGGCGCCAGCTTCGATGAGACACGCGCCACCCGCCCAACCAATGCACGCGCGCAGCGCCGCGTCGATGCCGAAAGCGTCTTGCGTGCCTGGGCGCGGCGCTCCGGCAGCCGGCTGGCGATCTTGCGCGTGCCCGGTATCTACGCCAAAGATCGTCTGCCGCTGGAGCGCCTGCAAAAGGGCACGCCGGCGCTGAGCGCCGAGGACGATGTCTATACCAATCACATCCACGCCGACGATCTCGCCATGATCGCGGTAGCCGCCATCGATCGCGCCCGGCCGCTGCGCGTGTATCACGCAGTCGACAATTCCGAGATGAAGATGGGAGAGTATTTCGACGCCGTAGCCCGCACCTTCAACTTGCCGTCGCCGCCGCGCCTGCCGCGCAGCGAACTGCAGCAGCAGGTGTCACCGATGATGTTGTCCTTCATGTCGGAGTCACGTCGCCTGCGCAATGAGCGTCTGCACAATGAGCTTGGCGTGCGGCTGCGTTATCAGACAGTCGAGGCATTGCTAAAAACGTTGTCGTAAAAGAAATAATCCACGATTGAAGACTATGCTTATTTGTTTTTCGTATAAGCATACGTCTTTTAAATTGTTGTCCGGTCAGCGCGATGTCAGTAAAGTCGCAGCCTACCGTCTGGAAGTCCGTGCAAAGTTGCCATGAGTGCAACGCGTCGGCAAGACACCGCAAGGCATCTGCAACGCACCTATCCATGAAGCTATCCTTTAAAGATATACAAAAGAGTTTCTCCGGCCTGCACGTCATTGACGGCTTCAGCCGCGACATCGAGCAGGGCGAACTGGTCGCACTGGTCGGTCCGTCCGGCTGCGGCAAGTCGACGCTGCTGCATATCGCCGCCGGTCTGGAAACGCCAAGCTCCGGCACCATCCTTGCCGACGGCAAGCCGGTGACCGGTCCGCATCCTGAACGCACGCTGATGTTTCAGGAAAACGCGCTCTATCCTTGGCTGACGCTGGAACAGAACGTCGCACTGGCGCTGGAATTCCAGAAGGTCGACAAGAAGACCGCTGCCGCGCAAGCGCGCGAATGGCTGGCCAAGGTCAATCTGTCCGGCTTCGAAGCCTACTATCCGCATCAAGTGTCCGGCGGCATGCGCCAACGCGCGGCGCTGGCCCGCGCCTTCATCTCGCAGCCGAAAGCATTGCTGCTGGACGAGCCGTTCGGCGCGCTCGACGCATTGACGCGCATGACCCTGCAAGATGCACTGCGCAGTCTGATTCGCTCCGAAGTGCAGGGTAAGGCGCCGACCGTATTGCTGGTCACGCACGATGTCGATGAGGCACTGTTCCTCGCAGATCGCATCTTCGTGTTTAGCGCACGTCCGGCGACTGTGCTCAAGGAATTCAATCTGGTGCATCACGAAAAAACGCACGATCTGTCGGAGTTCTCGGCGATCCGTCGTGAAATTCTTTGTCTGCTCGGTATCCATGCCGAACAAGACGAGTTTGCTAAAACAATAGAAGGGGTTGGAATATGAGATCGGCAATGAAATTGGCATTGAAACGTTTGTCGCTGCTGGCATCCACGGCATTGGCCGCCTTGGTATTTTCCACACCGGCCATGGCATTGGAAAAATTCAAGATCGGCTATCTGCGCGTCATGGACGATGCGCAAGCGATGGCTGCCTATGAAGCCGGCCTGTACAAGAAGTATGGTCTCGACGTCGAGTTGATCGAATTCAAGTCCGGCACCGACCTGATCAAAGCCATCGTCGGCGGCCAGCTCGACAGTGGCGTGTTCGGTTTCACCAATGCAGTGGCCTGGGCTTCCAAAGGCGCAGACCTCAAAGTCGTCAGCGGCGCGCAACTCGGCTATCACGCCATCGTCGCGCGCGAAGATGCGCACATCAACAAAGTCGCCGATCTGAAGGGCAAGAACCTGGCTTCGCAAGCCGAAGGAAGCACTGCTGACGTGGTGTTGAAAGGTGTCGTGTTCCGTGATGCCGGCCTGAAGCCGGACGACGTCAACGTGCTCGGCGTCAGCCCGCAAGTTGCCGTGCAATCGCTGGTTGGCAAACGCGTCGATGCCGCCTTCCTGTTCGAGCCGCAAGCACGCATTGCGCAACTGATCGCGCCGGTCAAGCAAATCTATGAAATCGGCGAAGTCTGGCCTTTCCCTTGCATGGTCGTGATCACCTCCGGCGAAACGCTGAAGAACCGTCGCGCCGCAGTCTGGAAGTCGCTCGATGCACAACGCGACGCGATCGAATTGCTGAAGAAGAAACCGGCCGAGGCCGCCAAGCTGATCGCCGGCTACTTCATCGCCGAGCCGACACTGAAGACGCTGAAGCATGGCGAGATGCTGCGCGAAGACGTGATCCGTGACGCCATCAAGAGCCAGACCTTTAATGCCAAGCTGAACGACAAGGAACAGAACCGCATGCAGGAAATCGCCGATATCCTGCAAGCACAGGGTTCGCTGAAGACCAAGGACGGCAAGCCGTTTGAAGTGCGCAGCATCGTAGATCTCTCCTGGCAAAAAGACAGAAAATTGTAATACGGTGTAAAGCTACTGCGCGCGCCGATTTCCGATCTGTGATGCTCACTGTGCACCAGCACGGTTGCGCTTCTCGATCAGAACTCGACGCGCTCGCTACGCTTTCCTCCGCATTACGATACGTTTGTGGAACACTATTTTTCGGCCGACGATTTCGTCGGCCATTGCATTTCTACTCAGTTTTACTCAGTTCTACTCATTTCTAACTTATGAGCTCTCAGCGTCGCGTTACCGGTTATCGTAAAAAGCTCGCCATGGTGTTGGCGATCGCTTTCATTTTGTTGATGTGGCAGATCGCTGCGTGGTCCTTGCCGGACTTCCTGATGCCGGGCGTGCCGACGGTGCTCGCGCGTTTGTGGGAAGAGATTCAGGCGCCTGCTTTCCGTACCGCGCTATGGGGCAGTCTTACCCGTCTTGGCGGTGGTTACGGCGCGGCGCTGTTGTTCGGTATCGGTTTCGGTCTGATCGGGGCAGTACTGTTCTTCTTCCGTGAAGTACTGAAGTCGGCCATCATCATTTTGCAGTCGATTCCATCGATCGCTTGGGTGCCGCTGTTCCTGATCCTGATGGGCTTCGGCAATCTGCCGATCATCGTGGTGGTGGCGATTGCGGCTTTCTTCCCGGCGGCCTTGTCGGTGATGAATGCGACCGAGAGCGTGCAGCAGGTGCACGTATCCGCGGCACGCGTGATGGGTGCGTCGCGCTGGGGCATGTTGCGCCGCGTGTATCTGCCGGCGGTCATGCCTGAGTTGATCACCGGTGCGCAGCTGGCCTTCGGCAATGCCTGGCGCGCGCTGATTTCGGCGGAGATGCTGGTCGGTTTCGGCAAGGGTCTCGGCCGCACGCTGGCGTATTCCGGAGAGACCGCCGACATGGTCGGCGTGATGACCAACATCCTCGCCATTGCTATTTTGGCTGCGCTGATCGATCAGGTGATTCTTGAGAATCTCAAGCACCGTCTGCTGCGTTATCAGTACGTTTGATCACACGAAAAATGTACGCCATGAAATTCGCTGCTTCCGTATTGTTGTCGGTGTCCTTGCTGGCATCGGCGCATGCAGCCGACACTGGCATCGACGCTGCGCGGCAACGCGGTACGCTGGTGGCGGGTATGTCGTATCCCTTGCCGGCTTATGTCGCCGGCGCCAAATTCCGGACGCCGGAAAGTCCTGAGTCGATACTGATCGACGATCTCGGCAAGCGCCTCAAGCTCAAACTCGGCACACCCCAAACAGACAGCAGTACTGCCGCGCAGTGGATCAAATCGGGACGCGCCGATGTGGTGTTGACGCTGGTCGACGATAACGATGCCTTGCGCCGGGACGTCGGGGTGAGCACCATCCCGACTGGCTATAGCGCCGGCGCGATGGCGATCATGCGCAGCGACACCGATATCAAAAGCTGGGAACAGTTGAAGGGTCGCACCGTGTGCCTGTCCGAAGGTGGCGCCTATGTCGGCAAGATCGCAGCCAAATACGGGGCGATCGAAAAAGTGCAGCGCGCACCGGCCGACTCGCTGTTGTCTTTACGCATCGGTGCGTGTGATGCTGCCGTGCATGACGACACCATGCTCAACGATTTGCTGAAGTTGCCGGAATGGAAAAAATTTTCTGCACGCCTGCCAGTGCAAAGCCGTCAGACGCTGGTGTTTGCGGTGCGTGCTGATGACGCAAAATCAATTTCTTATCTGAAACAGGCAAGCACAGACTGGGCTGCGGGAGGCTTCTGGGCCGAGCTCAGAAAGAAGTGGGTCAACAACGTCGCCTTCGAGGTTTACCTGGATCAGAATATTCCTGATTGTCATTGATTGCCGCTCAGCTAATATTCATTGTCAGCGAGACATGGCGTGGCTTTTTGCCAAGTTGTCGTGATGGCAACCAGGCTTTGTAAGCAAACGCTTCCGTAGCTTGGCAAGCTGTTCTAAAGGTGTAAGATGTTCGTAAGTCCGCACATTTCGACGCCGGACTTCTACTATGTTTTCAGGTATTGAAAGGTGATCAATATGGACGTCGCAATTACTGCCAGTTCTCCTGGCGCTGTTGCCAGCTCTCCGAATTCCGCTCCATCGGTGAACAATCTCGACGAGGCTCGTGCAGCACAAGCTCGCCAAGATGCTGAAAATGCACGACGCAAGCTGGAAGAGCAGCGCGCAGAACAAGTTCGTCAGGCGCAGGCAAGTCAGTCTTCGCGCAACTCGAACGGTGAAGTCATCGGCACGACCATCAGCACGACTGCCTGATTCGTCTCTGCTCATTGTTGTTTCATGAAACGAAAAACCCGCGTATAGCGGGTTTTTGTCGTTAACACAGCTTCGTAACAGAACTGTGCGTCTCGCGCTTATTGTTTCACCTCAGGCTTATAGCCATCCGTCAGCGTCTTCAAGAACGCAATCACATCCTTGATCTCCGCATCGTTGAGCGCCGGCTTATCACCCGGTTTGCGATCAAACGGCGGCTCCATGTTCACATTGGAAAAATGCTCAGGCAGCAGGTCGTCGAACTTGCGGACACTGCCGTCGCGATTGCGTGGATACCATTTCTCCGGATTCGTATCGCGCTGCACATAGAATTCCATCACCTCTTGCAGCGTGTGAAATACGCCGTTGTGAAAGAAGGTCTGGCGCAGCGCGATGTTGCGCAAGGTGGGTGTCTTGAACAGGCCGCAATACTCCAGCTTGTCCTTGAAGTCGGTGCGCTCGGGGCCGCACAGGCCAAAGTCGTAGTAGCGCGGATCGGCATTGGCGGGAATCTTCTTGTTGCGCGGCACGCCCACGGCAATCAGTCCGTAGTCGGTAAATTGAGGGAACGCGCCATTGGGCAGGATTTCGCTCAGATGGCAGGAGGCGCAATTGCCCTTGGTCGGCTCATTGAACAATTCCAGACCGCGCAATTCCTGCGCGCTCAATGTCGTCTGCTTGCGCAGGTAAGCATCGTACTTGCTGGTGTAGGGATAAAAATCGGCAGGGCTTTCCTGGAACACTTCCAGCGCCATCAAGGCCGCCTGAAAGGCACGATCGGTATTGTCAAAAATCGTCTCGCCGAAGGTCGCCTTGAACTGCGCGGCATAGGCGGCACGCTTCAATTTGGCAACGACTTCCGCCGCATCGGTGTTGGCCATTTCGTGCGCCGACAACAAAGGGATGCGCGCCTGATCGTGCGCAGAATCGGCGCGGCCATCCCAGGTGCGTCCACCAGTCGGGCCGGCATCAATGCTGTCATCGCCGTCGTCATCGTGGAAATGCTCGCTGAACGGCGGCACATTCTGCCCATAGCGCAGCGAAGGCACCGCGCGCGTGCCGACGGTTTTCATCTCCTTGCCGCCAAGCTGCACCGACAGATCATTTGGTGGACCGAAAGCATGATCGGGACTATGACAAGTTGCACAGGATTGCTTACCGGATCCTGACAATGAAGGATCGAAAAACATGGTGCGGCCCAGCGCTGTCATTTCTTCCACGCTGGGGCGTCGTCCCGGTTGCGGCGCGTAAGCAGCGTTGGTGTAGGCGGGGGTGCTTGCTGAATCAGCTGCAGCGGCCACAACAGGCGACTGGCTGTCGAAATACAGGGCGGCGAGGGCGAGGGCGGCCGTGACGGCGGCGACAAGATACAGAGATTTCATGCGCGCAGGTTAGCAGGACAATATGACGAAAATGTGAAGAGGCCGCGCCATGCGGCGCGGTGGGGTCGCCATCGTGTCATTTTGTGGTTATATTTGCTGGCTAGCATAGCTGCTATTTCCTCCTCTGCCGTTCCGATAAAAAGAGAATATCCATGCCTGCCCATTTCAGCCAGTCTTTCCGACAGCCAGTTCGTTTGTCCCTCACCGCAGCAGCCGTTGCCGTCGGTCTTGCCGCTTGCGGCGGCAATGCCAATCTCGCAGGCGATGACGCAGCCGTACGCAGCATCGACACTGTTGTCGTGATCTACGCCGAAAACCGCGGCTTCGATACCTTGTACGGACTGTTCCCAGGTGCCAATGGCATTCCGGGCGTGAACCCATCGTCCCGTGGCGTCTACTTGCCGCAGGTCGACGTTGACGGTGCAGTGTTACCGGTGTTGCCGCCGACCTGGGGTGGTGTGACGGCGGCCGGGCAGACCAGGGTCGTCACACAGGCGCAATCCGCCGGATTGCCAAACAAACCGTTCCAGATCGACGGCAAAGATGGAATTGCGGTTGACGCCAATGTGGTCACGCGTGATCTGGTGCACCGTTTCTACAATAACCAGATGCAGATCAACGGCGGCAAGAACGACAAGTTCGCCACCTATTCCGACGCCGGCGGATTGTCGATGGGCTACTACGACGGCAGCAAGATGGCGATGTGGCAGCTGGCAAAAGAATACACGCTGGCCGACAATTTCTTCATGGGTTCCTTCGGCGGTTCCTTCCAGAATCACCAATACCTGATCTGCGCCTGCACACCGCAATATCCGAACGCCGAGAAGTCACCGGCCAAGGGTGGCATCTCCAAGATCGAGGTCGACGCTAGCGGCAACTTTGTACGTCTGACACCGGCTGCGACTTCGCCGAAGTCGACACTGGACGGTGCGCAGAAATACGCCAACGACGGCACCCTGACACCGCCTGACGCAAGCGGCATGTCGTACGCCATCAACACCATGCAGCCGCCATACCAGCCGAGCAATGTCGCATCGCCTGCCGGCGACAGCGCCAAGTTGTATGCTGATCCAAACAGCGCATCCACTCTGCCACCGCAAACGCAAAAGAACATCGGCGATCTGCTGAGCGACAAGGGCGTGAGCTGGGCCTGGTACGCCGGTGCATGGAACACAACCACCAAGGCTGCGCAGACCGATCGTAAATTCGCGTCGCCGACACCGAACTTCCAGTTCCATCATCAGCCGTTCAATTACTTCGCCAACATGGATCCGGTCAAGAACGCCGCTTACCGTGCCGAGCATCTGAAGGACTTCGACAGCAGCTTCCTGCAAGACGCTGCTGCCGGCAAACTGCCTGCTGTGACTTTCTACAAGCCCCAAGGCAACCTGAACCAGCATGCCGGTTATGCCGATGTCGCTTCAGGCGATGCGCACATTGCTGACGTGGTCAACAAGCTGCGTCAAAGCCCGCAATGGAAGCACATGCTGATCGTCGTGACCTATGACGAAAACGGCGGCTTCTGGGATCACGCCGCACCGCCAAAGGCCGACAAGTGGGGCCCGGGTACGCGTATCCCGGCGATCATCGTGTCGCCGTATGCGAAGAAGGGCTACGTCGACAATAGCTTGTATGACACCAGCTCGGTGCTGCGCTTCATCACACGCCGTTGGTCCTTGCCGGTGCTCGACGGCATTGCGCTGCGCGACAAGGCGATCCAGGCCAACGGCGGCAAGCCTATCGGCGACCTCAGCAATGCTTTGGTGTCGCAAGCAAACTGAGTTTGTAGCGATCAATAAAAACGGCGTCATGCGATGTGCATGACGCCGTTTTTTATTCAACTATCGGTCTGTATTTCTTGTTAATCGCTGGCACCTGTATCAATTTTCCGTCGTCCCAGCGAACGCGGGGATCCAGTGTCGTCAAACAGATGTTGAGCCTCACTCGGTGATCGCATCACGCCGCTGGATCCTGACGGTCGTCAGGACGACAAGGGATGTAGTCGGACTGGATCAATGTGATGCGCTCAGCGATCCCATCAGCCAGGTTTCCGCCAGATCGATCTGATTGATCAGCGCAATGAAAGTCTCGTCGTTGATCTGTTGCTCGGCGCGCAGGTGATGTACTTCGCGACGTTCGGCGCGGATCGCTTCAAGCCTGAGTTCTCGTTCAAAGTGTTTGAAGCGATTGGCGACACGATGGGTTTCTTCCGTGCCGCTTTCGGCATCCATGCGCATGCGGTAGGTTGCCAGCAGGCTGCCGCTGACTTCAGTGAGCAAGGCCAGGTCATCCTGATCCATGTCCGCACCCAAGCGTTCCTGCGCCTCTTCAATGCTGCGCACTGCTGCTTCCGACACGCGCAGACGCGCCATGGTTTCTTCACTGCGGCGGCGTTCATTGTCGGCGTCGAGCTTGAGTCCCTTCAACAGCCACGGCAATAAAAAGCTGCCCGCCAGCAGTGAACACACGATCACGCCCGTTGCCAGAAAGATCAGCAGGTCGCGTGCCGGGAAGGCATGGCCGTTAGGCATCATCAGCGGGATGGACATCACGCCCGCCAGCGTAATCGCACCGCGCACGCCAGCCAGCGACGTGATGCTGATCAGGCGCACATCGAAGTAGCGTTGCTTGGCGCGTTGGCCGCGCACCGCCGCAGAGAAACGGCGCAGACGCAGGTTGAACCATACCCAGGTGAAGCGCAGCGCAATCAGCGCCACGGTGATTGCGAGGATGTACGCGAATAGATGCCACACCGGCACGTTGCCTGCGACCTTGGCATCGAGATGCGCGAGGCTGACGATGCCCGGCAACTGCAAGCCCAGCAAGATGAAGGACATGCCGTTGAAGACAAATTCCAGCATGGTCAGGATGCTCTGGCTTTGCATGCGTGTGGCGGCTGATTCGGCGCCGGCGGTTTCAATATACGGCATCAGCATACCGGCCGCGACCGCCGACAAAATGCCGGACAAGCCAAAATGTTCGGCAAAGATGTAAGCCGAGAAGGGGATCAGCAAGAGGAGTACTACCTGGATACCGGGTTCGTCGCCGCTCCATTCGATGATCTTGCGCCGGACCAGCCCAAAGCCCCATGCCACGATCAGACCGACCGCAAGACCGCCGATGGAAATCAGCGTAAAGCTGATACTGGCGTCCAGCAGCGAGAAGGTGCCCGATAGCACCGCGATGATCGCGAACTTGAACGCCACCAGACCCGACGCATCGTTCATCAGGGCTTCGCCTTCCAGCACGTGCTGCATGGTTGGCGGCAGACGGCCCTTGCCGATGATGGACGCCACCGCCACCGCGTCGGTCGGCGACAGCACCGCCGCCAGCGCAAACGCGGACGGTAGCGAAATCACCGGAATCATCCAGTGGATGAAGTAGCCCACACCGATCACCGTGAACAACACCAGACCAAGCGCCAGCGCCAGGATCGGTTGCGCCAGCCGGAAGAACTCGCGCTTGGGCATACGCCAGCCGTCAGTAAACAGCAGCGGCGGGATGAACAGCAGCAGGAACAATTCCGGATCGAAGCTGATCCGTAAGCCAAACACCGGCAATGCCAACACGGCGCCCAAGCCAATTTGAAAGAGTGGCCGAGGCAATTTGAAAGGGACGAGTCGCGACGCGACGCCGGAGACGGCAACCGCGAGCAGCAGAATTAAAACGGTGAAGACAATTTCCATCAGTGGGCAAACGAAAGAAGAGTAGGGCGATGAACGCGTGAACGTAAAAGGATCGCAAGAGAGCCGTGAGCCGGCTCAAGATTCCTGACGAGGCTGTCAGTATAAAGCGTACGGCCTACGGCAGCGAAAACGGTTAGCGCATAGAATGATTGTTTCCCTATAGCACGTGGAGATTGACGCAATGGCTACTACCGGCAAGCAGACACAAATTCAACATCGCACCCTGGGTAATTCTTCCATCGACGTCGCACCGCTGGCATTCGGCGGCAACGTCTTCGGTTGGACCGTCGACGAACAGACATCGTTTTCGCTGCTCGACAAATTCATTGACGCCGGCCTCAATCTGGTCGACACCGCCGACGTGTATTCGCGCTGGGCCAACGGCAACAAAGGCGGCGAGTCCGAAACCATCATCGGCAAATGGATCAAGGCAGGTGGTCGCCGCGACAAGCTGGTCATTGCCACCAAGGTCGGCATGGACATGGGTGACGGCAAGATCGGCTTGTCTCCCGCCTACATCAAGCGCGCGGTCGAAGACTCACTGACGCGTCTGCAAACCGACTACATCGATCTTTACCAATCACATACCGACGACAAGAACACGCCGCAGGAAGAAACTCTGCAGACCTATGGCGAGCTGGTGCAGCAAGGCAAGGTGCGTCTGATCGGGGCTTCCAACTTCGGCGCAGAGCGGCTGGAAGAAGCGCGCAAGATCAGCCGTGAACATGGCTATCCGCTCTACCAGACGTTGCAGCCGGAATACAACCTCTACTCGCGTGCCGATTTCGAAAACAATCTGGAGCAATACTGCCTCAAGGAAAAAATCGGCGTCATCAATTACTACTCGCTGGCCAGCGGTTTCCTCAGCGGCAAATACCGTTCGGAGAAAGATCTCGGCAAGAGCACGCGCGGCGGCAAGACGCAGAGCTACCTCAATCCGCGCGGCCTGCGTATTCTTGACGCACTTGACGCAGTGGCCGAACGCTACAGCAGCACACCCGCGAGTATCGCATTGGCGTGGCTGATTGCACGGCCCAGCATCACCGCGCCGATTGCCAGCGCGACGACATTGGCGCAGATGGATGCACTGATTGAGGCGACGCAGTTGTCCTTGGACGGTGCCGCGATTGCTCAGCTCGATCAGGCCAGCGCGCCTTAAGTCTAAGTCTAAGTCTAAAACTAAGACGCCGGTTTCTCATCCACGGCGGTCATGGCAGGCGTCGCCATGCCGGTGTCCGGTGCCAGCCCTCGTGGCTGCGCCGCCAGCATGTGCGCCTTGCGCCACCCGCCGTAGCGGTAATACGCCATCGCCAGCACAATCAGCACCACGCTGCCGAGCGGAAAACTCCACCAGATCGCTTCGGCACCATAGGTCGGTATCAGCCATTTGGCAAACGGCAGACGCACCAGCCAGATCGCGATAAACAAGGTCACCAGCGGCGCCATCACCGCGCCGGTGGAACGCACCACGCCGAACAGCACCATCGTCACGCCGAACAAAACGAAAGACCACGCGACGATATTGTTGATGTGGCGAGCGACCGCCATTGCCTCGCCTTCGTGTGGAAGAAACAGTCCCAGCGCTGCATGATCGAAGAGATACAGCAAGGCTACCAGCGCGCCCGTCAGCAAAAAGTTGTAGCCGACACCGATCCCGGCGATGCGCGAGACGCGATCCCAGCGGCCGGCGCCGATGTTCTGCGCTGCCATCGACGACACGCTCGCACCCAGCGCCAGCGCCGGCATCTGTACATACGTCCACAGCTGCGACGTCACGCCGTAACCTGCCGTCACCTGAGAACCATAACCATTGACCAGGCTGATCATCACCAGTGCCGACGAAGAAATCACCAGCATCTGCAAGCCCATCGGCAAACCTTTCAGCACCAGCGCGCGCAGGATGGTCAGATCCGGCTTGAGATAGTTAAGCTCATTGCTGTGCAAGGCGAGGAAATGCTTGCGGCGATACAAGAAGGCGATCATCAGCAGCAAACTGCCGGATTGCGCGATCAGTGTCGCCAGCGCCGAACCGGCAATACCCATCGCCGGAACAGGGCCGAGTCCGAAAATCAGAAGCGGATTCAGCGCGATATCCAAGCCCACCGACAACAGCATGAAATAGAACGGCGTGCGTGAGTCACCCGCGCCGCGCAAGGTCATCATCATGAAGTTATAGAAATACATCATCGGCAGCGCGATGAAGATGATGCGCAGATAGGCAATCGCATAAGGCGCAGCGTCGGCAGGCGTTTGCATCATCGCCAGAATATGCGGTGTGAAAATATAACCTGCTGCCGCCACCAGAATCGACAGTGTTGCAAAGAAGGTCGCGCCGGTGCCAACCACGCGTTTGGCCCGGTTGATATCCCGCCCGCCGATGGATTGCCCGACCAGAATTGTCGTCGCCATGCTGATGCCGAACACCACGCCCAGCAGGAAGAACAGGATGATGTTGGCGTTGGACGTTGCGGTCAATGCCGCTTCGCCGAGATAGTGTCCGACCCAGATGGCATTGACCGAGGCATTGAGCGATTGCAGGATGTTGCTGCCCAGTACCGGCAAGGCAAACATCAGCAATGTTTTGGCGATGGGGCCGTTGACCAGATCCGGACGGGATGATTTGTTAGGGGGAGATTGCTGGGGATTGGCGGACATGACGTGATGGCTGGATACAAAAAAGTCATGCTAGCCCAATTCGGATGCCCGGTTTGTATCGGTGTGTAAATGGAGGTGTGTGCCATTGGTGCTGATGTCGCCAATCAGGTGTTGTCTCAATGGCAATAGCGACACATGAAATGGTTTGACCATTGCGGAAAGTCCTCGCTTGACAGGCCTCAGGGCCGCACCTATTCTCTGCATACCCAAAGGTCTTACCAGTCGCTCGCATTTTGGCGGCAGGTAATATAACAAGCAGAGCAGGCAAACTCAAGCAAACTCAGGCAACCTCAGCAGACTCCATGTCCTTCGATCCCATCGTACAAAAATCCATTTCAGAACAAGTCGCGCAGCGCTTGCTCACCATGATCCGCAGCGGCTTGCTCAAGCCCGGTCAGCAGCTTCCTCCCGAGCGCGAACTCGCAGCCATGCTGGGTGTTGGTCGTCCCGCCGTGCGCGAAGCGATCCGCGGTCTGGCTCTGCTGGGTTTGCTGCGCATCCGTCAGGGTGAAGGCACTTTCGTCGGCAAGCTGGAAACGCGCGAACTGCTCGAACCGCTGGAAATGATCATCGACCTCAACGCCGGTACGCTCGAAGCCTTGTTCGATGCGCGCCTGATCATTGAGACCGGCGTCGCCGCGTTGGCTGCCACACACATGGTGCAAGAAGAACTGGATCGCCTCTCCCGCAATGTCGAAGACGAAGAACGCCTGCTCAGCGACCCGGCCGCCTTTGCCGCCGCCGATGTCGAATTCCACGAAGCCATCATCGAAGCCTGCGACAATCCCTTCCTGCAAAGCATTGCCGGCAGCCTCTACATGCTCGGGAAGAAAAGCCGCACCATTACCTCGCGCATCCCGGCTACGCTGGAACGCAGCCTGCAAGATCATCGCGATATCCTCGTTGCACTGAAAGCCCGCGATCCGCAACGCGCTTCCGAAGCCATGCGCACGCATCTGATCCGCGTGCGCGATGCCTATCGCGGCGCAGCGCAAAACAAGGATGAGTCGGTACACGACTAAACATGCTCGCCGGCGTTTTTACTGCGTCGGCGCAGACATCTTGAAATTGCGCCACAATTGACACCGATTTGCTCAGAAGAAAAATAGTCCGGCCGTCAAAAATACAAAAGATTGAAACGAGCCGGAACGTGGCTCACCTTGGATGCAAGCGTGAGACTGCGCCCTTCGATTATTTTCAGGAGAAAAGCAATGCAAGATCTCGCAGGTAAAGTCGTCTTCATCAGCGGCGCCAGCACCGGTATCGGCGCGGCGGCAGCACGCGCCTTCGGCGCTCAGGGCGCACACGTCGTTGTCCATTACAACAGCTCGGCAGCAGAAGCAGAAGCCGTCGCAGCCGACATCCGCAAGGGTGGTAGCAAGGCAATCACCATCGGCGCCAACGTGCGCGACAGCAAGGCCGTCGACAAGGCCATCGCCAGCGCGGTTGAACAACTGGGCCGTATCGACGTCCTGATCAACAACGCCGGCAGCCTGGTCAAGCGCGAAGCGCTGGAAAAAATCACCGACGAATTGTTCGACGAGGTGGTGCAGATCAACGCCCGCTCGGTGGTCGCATTCACTCGCGCCGTGATCCCGGTCATGCGCAAGCAGGGCGGCGGCAACATCATTAACGTGACCTCGGTCGCAGCCCGTCACGGCGGTGGACCAGGAGCGCTGGTTTACGCAGCGTCCAAGGGTTTCGTCAGCACCATCACGCGCGGCATGGCCAAAGAACTGCTGGCCGACAAGATCCGCGTCAACGCCGTGTCGCCAGGCGTGATCATGACGCCGTTTCAAGAGCGCTTCACTACACCGGATCAGCTGGAAGCTTTCCGCAAGACGATTCCAATGGGCCGCATCGGCGACCCGGATGAATGCAGCGGCGCTTTCCTGTATCTGGCTTCGGATCAGTTGTCGGGGTATGTGACGGGGCAGATTATTGAAGTGAATGGCGGGCAGTACATGCCTTGATTCACTATAGCGATCTGCATTGAAAAACGCCGTCTTCAGCGATAGTTGAAGACGGCGTTGATTTTTGTTCGTGGTTCTTTGTGTGACTACGAAGAAAGCCTGCTTCTCAAGTCGCGGACCGAGTTCATCCAGAGATCGCTGTTTTCGGATTCTTGCCATAACTCCAATAATTCGGATGGTTCGATCAGTATGCGTTCGATTGCTTCATCTGCTTTTTGCACTAGCGTTGAATCAGGGCGCAGGCCTGCTTTTTCAACCCACGAATCCGCCGTTTCCGAATAGGCGTCGCGTATGCCCCAATTCCCTTGCAGTCTGGCGACGATTTCGGCAGCAGCAATCGCTCTCGATGCTTCGGGCGCTTCAAGGTAGTCGTTGCCGATTTCAACAACGGCGTCCAGTGCTTCTTCAAGCAGGGACAAATCCTTGACTTCCAGTAGGTCAGACGCAAAATCGCAGGCGTCGTCATTGCCGAATGACTCGTGTGACCATGCTCCCATGTATTTCTCCAATAAAGATTGATGCGTACGTAAAAAACTGCGTTGACGATGATACCGACGCGTTGTTTCCACGCAGTGACACGTTGGAAGCGTCGGGGATAGTAGCATGGGCTTGCGTGACGATAAGGACGGCAGCACTGGCATGGCCTTTGCACATACATCTCCATTTCTTGGAAACGGAATGCAGATGTTCGCCCCTAGTGAAATAAAACCGATCAGTGCAATGGATTCCGGTATGGGCGGTTCCAGCGACGCGACGTTACTTCGCGACAAGCTCACTCTCTTGCTCGACTCCACCGGCGAAGGCATCTACGGCATCGACCTCGAAGGCCGCTGTACTTTCATCAATCGCGCGGGTGCGGAGATGCTCGGCTATGCGGTCGAGCAGGTGCTGGGCAAGAACATGCATGACCTCGTGCATCACAGCCATGAAGACGGTGAGCACTATCCTGAAGAGGAGTGTCCGATTCTGAAGGCCTTCCGCAAGGGCGAGTCGTGCCGGGTTGATCAGGAAGTGTTCTGGCGTGCCAACGGCACTTATTTTGCGACCGAATACTCGTCCTATCAGATCGTCGATGGTGGCGAGGTACGCGGGGCGGTGATTACGTTCAGCGATATTTCCAAGCGCCGTCTGGCGGAGGAACAGTTACAGCGTGCCAAGGCGGAGCTGGAGCTGCGCGTCGCGGAACGCACACGTGAATTATCGGCTGCGCTGACGCAGGTGCGTGAGTTGTCGGCGCATGCGCATTCGGTGCGCGAGGATGAGCGCACGCGCATTGCACGCGAGATCCATGACGAACTTGGCAGCTTGCTGGTGGCCTTGAAGCTGGACGTGAACTGGATGGCCAGCCGTGTCGCCGACCTCGAACCGGTGGCGCGCAAGTGTGCGAGCATGAACCGGCTGATCGAGATCGCAGTGGACAACGTCGGGCGCATCATTACCGATCTGCGGCCGAGCATTCTGGATCATCAGGGTTTGATTGCCGCGCTGGAATGGCAGGTGCAGGAGTTCTCCGAAGCGACCGAGCTGCCGTGCGAAGTGGAGTTCGACATTTCACCGCAGGCTTTTGCACCGCAAGGGACGCTGGCGACGGCGGCGTTTCGTATCTTTCAGGAAATGCTGAGCAACGTGGCACAGCATTCGCAAGCAACAGAAGCAAAGATCATGGTACGCCTGACGCCGGATGAGCTGCTGATGGAAGTGGAGGACAATGGCATCGGCGTGCCGGCGGCGGCGCTGGCGAATCCGAAGTCCTATGGTGTGATGGGCATGCGTGAGCGGGCACTGCACTTTGCTGGCGCATTGAGCATCGAAAACGCCGTTGCTGGTGCAGCGGGTGCAGTGGTTGCACCGGAAAGCGGCAATGCCGCCGTCAATCGCGGCACCCGCGTGCGCCTGGTCTTGCCGCTGAGGAACGACAGCCATGCTTAAGGCATGACCCTGCCGTACCAAGAAAGACAACCGTAGCAACAAGGAAAACAATGATCCGTATCCTGCTCTGTGACGACCACCGCATCGTGCGCGAAGGTCTCAAGCAGATCCTCGCCGACACACCCGACATCGAGGTGGCGGCGGAGTGCGCCGATGGCCCGGAAGTCCTGCGCAAGGCGCGCGTGGAGGCGATCGACCTGGTGCTGCTGGACATCGCCATTCCGCTGCAAGACGGCCTGGATGTGCTGCGTCAGCTCAAGCAGGAGATGCCGCGCCTGCCGGTGCTGATGCTGTCGACCTATCCCGAGAAGCAATATGCGGCGCGTTGTTATCGCCTCGGCGCAGCAGGTTATTTGAACAAGAGCGCTGACACCGAGCAACTGGTGGCGGCGATCCGCAAGGCGGCGGATGGCGGCGTGTACGTCAGCCCGCATATGGCGGAGACGCTGGCCGCCGAGCTGAGTGCACATTCCGCAAGCACCCAGCGCGCGGCGCACGAGACGCTGTCGCATCGCGAATATCAGGTTTTCCAGCTGATCGCGGCCGGGCGCAGCGTCAAGGAAATCGCCGACCAGCTGACACTAAGCCCTAACACCGTCAGCACTTACCGCAGCCGTATCCTGGAAAAGACCGGCGCCAGCAACGATGTCGGCATCGCGATGTATGCCGTGCGGCATCAGCTTCTACCGGCTTAAGTTGTCCAATTCGTTATCGCTCTGACAGCGTCTTGTAGTCGTTCCACTACAAGACGTCGTCTGGTGATGACATCAAAACGCACTCTGGCAAGCCCCTTGCACATGATGAAGTAACAAAGCAGTTGTTACTTAGATAGTTACTTCACTTAGTTACTTCAACTCATCATGCCGGGGGAATCCATGCCAAAAGAAATCGACAGCACCATCTTCCACACCTACGACGCCGAGCGCGCAGGCAACACCTGTTCCTGCGGCAAGCACGCCAGCCAGACCGCGCACGACGACGAGCAACAGCGCAAGGCAGACGTGCAGGCGCAGGCGCGTTCTCAGGATGCAGAGCAATTGAGTAACGATGTGGTGGAAGAGTCGGTGATGCGCGCCCTGTTCCCGCAGGCGGCGCAGCGTCGTGATTTCCTGCGTGCGGTCGGCGTCAATACGGCGCGGGCGGCGATCGCCAGCATGTTTCCGATGGGTGCCTTGCAGGCTATGGCGCAGGAAAAGAACGGTGCGATTGAGAAGAAGGATCTCAAGATCGGCTTCATCGCCATCACGTGTGCGGCGCCGCTGATCATGGCTGATCCGCTCGGTTTCTACAAGAAGCAAGGCCTCAACGTTTCGCTCAACAAGACTGCCGGCTGGGCGCTGATCCGCGACAAGATGATCAACAAGGAGCACGACGCTTCGCATTTCCTGTCGCCGATGCCGCTGGCGATGTCAATGGGTGTGGGCAGCAATCCGGTGCAGATGCGCATCGCCACCATCCAGAACATCAACGGTCAGGCCATCACGCTGCACGTGAAGCACAAGGACAAGCGCGATCCCAAGCAGTGGAAGGGCTTCAAGCTGGCGGTGCCGTTTGAGTATTCGATGCACAACTTTCTGTTGCGCTATTACCTCGCCGAGAACGGTATCGACCCGGATCGCGACGTGCAGATCCGCGTCACGCCACCGCCGGAAATGGTGGCCAATCTGCGCGCCGGCAACATCGACGGCTTCCTTGGACCTGATCCATTCAACCAGCGTGCGGTGTATGACGAAATCGGTTTCATTCATATCCTGACGAAGGAAATCTGGGACGGCCACCCGTGCTGTGCCTTCGGCATGTCGGAAGATTTCGTCAAACAAAATCCGAATACCTTCGCCGCCTTGTTCCGCGCGGTGCTGACTGCTGCGGCGATGGCGCGCGATCCGGCCAACCGTTCGCTGGTGGCTAAAGTGATTTCGCCGGCAGCGTATCTCAATCAGCCGGAGACCGTGGTCGAGCAGGTGTTGACCGGTCGCTACGCCGATGGTCTTGGCAACGTCAAGAACGTGCCAGGCCGTGCTGACTTCGATCCCGTACCGTGGGATTCGATGGCGGTGTGGATCCTGAGCCAGATGAAGCGCTGGGGCTATGTCAAGGGCGAGGTCGATTACAAGGGCATCGCCGAGCGCGTGCTGTTGCTGACCGATGCCAAGAAGTACATGAAGGAACTCGGCCAGCCGGTGCCGGACGGCGCGTATCGCAAGTACAAGATCATGGGCAAGGAGTTTGATCCAGCCAAGGCCGACGCTTACGTCAACAGCTTTGCCATCAAGAGGACGACCTGATGAAACCGGCTTCGCAACTTGGCTGGCGCGCTGCGCTGATTTCGCTGGCGATCTTCGGTTGCCTGCTGCTGGTGTGGCATCTGGCAACGGCGCCGAAGGAGAGTGCGCGTATCGAAGCAGGCTCGGCGGCGTCGTCGTCCTCGTCCTCGTCCTCGGCTGAAGATGAATACGCCAAGCTGATGGGTAAGAGCAGCAGTTCGCCTATCAAGACCAGCGGTTTCCCCGGCCTGGCGCAGATGGGCGAGACCATGCGCAAGGAGCTGGCCAATCCTTTCTATGACAACGGCCCGAACGACAAGGGTATCGGCATCCAGCTCGGTTATTCGCTGGCGCGGGTTGGGTTGGGGTTTGCTATTGCAGCGCTGGTGGCGATTCCGCTGGGCTTCTTGCTGGGCATGTCGCCGCTGATGCAAAGGGCGCTGAATCCCTTCATCCAGATCCTCAAACCGATCTCGCCGCTGGCGTGGATGCCGCTGGCCTTGTACACGATCAAGGATTCGTCGATCTCGGGGATCTTCGTGATATTCATCTGCTCGGTCTGGCCGATGCTGATGAATACCGCGTTCGGCGTGGCGTCGGTGCGGCGCGACTGGCTCAACGTCGCCAAGACGCTGGAGGTCAAGCCGCTGCGCAAGGCCTTCCTCGTGATCCTGCCGGCGGCGGCGCCGACCATTCTGACCGGCATGCGCATTTCCATGGGGATTGCGTGGCTGGTGATCGTGGCGGCCGAGATGCTGGTGGGCGGCACCGGTATCGGCTACTTCGTCTGGAATGAGTGGAACAACCTGTCGCTGACCAGCGTCATCTTTGCAATTCTGGTGATCGGTGTGACGGGCATGGTGCTGGATCTGGTGTTTGCGCGTCTGCAAAAGCTGGTTACCTATACCGAATAAGTGGAACAAGCGGAATAAGGCAGAACAATGGACAAAGCATTTCTTACCGTAGACAACCTCAACAAGCGCTATGCCGACGATGCGCCGCCGGTGTTCGACAAGGTGTCGTTCAGCATCGACAAGGGTGAGTTCGTTTGCATCATCGGCCATTCGGGCTGCGGCAAGACCACCATCCTGAACGTGCTGGCAGGCCTGGAGGCGCCATCGGGCGGCGTGGTCATCATGGATCAGCGCGAAGTCAAAGGGCCGAGCCTGGATCGCGGCGTCGTGTTTCAGAGCCATGCGCTGATGCCGTGGTTCAGCGTGCTGAGCAATGTCGTCTTCGCGGTGCGCTCGCGCTGGCCGGACTGGTCGCGCGATAAGGCGGAGCAGCATGCACGCCGCTTCATCGAGATGGTCGGTCTCAAAGGCGCGGAACACAAGAAACCTTCCGAGCTGTCCGGCGGCATGAAGCAGCGCGTCGGCATCGCACGGGCGTTTTCCATCGAGCCGAAGATGTTGCTGATGGATGAACCATTCGGCGCGCTCGATGCGTTGACGCGCGGCGTGGTGCAGGACGAGCTGTTGAAGATTTGCAGCGCCACGCACCAGACCGTGTTCATGATCACGCACGACGTGGACGAGGCGATTCTGCTGGCCGACAAGATCTTCCTGATGTCCAACGGCCCGCACGCGCGCATTGCGGAAGTTGTGGTCAATACCATGCCCAAGACGCGTACGCGTGAAAGCATGCACCACGATCCGCAGTTCTATCGTATCCGCAATCATCTGGTCGATTTCCTGGTGCATCGTTCGCGCCGCATTCAGGAGGCCGGCGTGGAAGATGCGGTGACGCGCGTGGTGACGCCGGGGCTGGAGGAGGACAAGCTTTCACAGGCGGTGGCTTAGCAATGACTATTTAGACGTCTGATTTTTACCAACAATTCAATTTTTACAGCAAGGAGAAGCTCATGGATCGCAATCTCGTTACCCAAAAAATCATCGAAGCCAAGGTCAAGAACAAAATGACCTGGTCCAAGATCGCCGAAAGCATCGGCCAAAGCAAAGAGTGGACAACCGCCGCCATGCTTGGCCAGATGACCTTGACCGCCAAGCAGGCAGCCGTCACGCAGGAATTGTTCGGCCTGACCGACGAAGAAACCCTGTGGCTGCAGATCGTGCCGTACAAGGGTTCGTTGCCGACGCCGGTACCGACCGATCCGCTGATCTATCGCTGGTACGAAATCGTCAGCGTCTACGGATCGACCATCAAAGAACTGATCCACGAAGAATTCGGCGACGGCATTATGAGCGCGATCGATTTCAAGATGGATATCCAGCGCCAGGCAGATCCTAACGGCGATCGCGTGAATGTCATGTTGAGCGGCAAGTTCCTGCCCTATAAGACTTACTAAACCGTTTTCTCCTTCTCAGGAAGGAGGGCGGTAGAATGCCTTCATGGAAAAAACTACCGCCCCTCGTAAACACTCCGTCAGCGCCATGAAGGCGCGTTTCGTCGCCATCTCCTGGCGCGACCTCGCCGTCAGTTTTGGGCCGATGGTCTTGCTGATCATCGTCGGCGTCTGGCTGGCGATCTGGCTGATCCATCCGGCGCCGCCCAAGACCATCACGATTGCGACCGGGCCGGAGCACAGTAATTTCTGGAACGTTGCCGAGCGCTACAAGAAGATTCTTGCGCGTGATGGCGTGACGGTGAAGATCGTGGCGTCGGAAGGCTCGCTCGACAATTTGCATAAGCTGGTCGATTCCGCGAGCGGTGTCGATGTCGCCTTTGTGCAGGGTGGTATCGCCGACAGCGTCAATATTGAAGACCTCGTGTCGCTGGGCAGCGTGTCGTACTCCCCGGTGTCGGTGTTTTATCGCAATGACAAGGTGGTGTCGCGGCTTTCCGAGTTGACCGGCAAGAGCATCGCCATCGGTTTGCAGGGCAGCGGCTCGCGCGTGCTGGCGCTGACCTTGCTCAAGGCCAGCGGCATCGAACCGGGTGGCGCAACGAAGTTGCTCGACATGGGCGGCGACGAAGCTGCAGATGCGCTTTCCAAGGGCAAGATCGATGTGGCCTTCCTGATGGGTGAATCGGCGGCGCCGGCGACCATGGGCAAGCTGTTGCGCACGTCGGGCATTCGTTTGCTCGATTTCTCGCAAGCCTCTGCTTATACGCGTCGCTTCAGTTATCTCAATGAACTGACGCTGCCGCCGGGCGTGTTCGACTTCCACCGCAATTTGCCTGACCACACGATCCGATTGATTGCACCAACGGCAGAACTGATCGCCCGCGATGATTTGCATCCGGCCTTGTCCGACCTGCTGATCGAAGCGGCGCGCGAAGTGCACGGCAAGGCCAGCGTGCTGCAGAAGGCGGGAGAGTTCCCGGCGCCGCTGGCACATGAATATCCGATCAGTGATGACGCCACGCGCTATTACAAGTCGGGCAAGAGCTTCTTCTATCGTACGCTGCCGTTCTGGCTGGCGAGCCTGGTGGACAGGACGATGGTGATCCTGCTGCCGATTATTCTGCTGCTGATTCCCGGCGTCAAACTGGTGCCGCTGCTGTATGGCTGGCGCATCCGGTCGCGCATCTACAAATGGTATGGCGCGTTGATCTCGCTGGAACGCGGCGTGACCACCGGAACCAAGGAAGAGCAGGAGCAGATGCTCAGGCAGCTCGACGAGATCGAAACCTCGGTCAACAGGATGAAGATGCCGCTGGCCTTTGCGGATCAGTTTTATGTACTGCGCGAGCACATCGGTTTTGTGCGCAGCCGGCTGGAGAGTGGGGCGTAACCGGGTTTGACTGGCCTTGACGCACAGTTGACGGATTCCGTCCGGATCAGGGTAGAATGGCCTGCATTCGGACGGAAATCGAAAAACTTCAAAAATCGTTAGAAAAACAACGGCTTTAAAAACTACTGTTTATTTATACAGTACTTGTGATACAGTGGAATCTCTTTAACAGAGATAGGAACCACTGCCATGACTCACTTGGATCTCACTTCAGGCGCTCGCTTTGGTCTGGAATCTTCTTCCCCTTCGTCTTTCAGCCTGCGCTTCGGCCGCCGTGAAATGTTCGTCTGCCGCGACTCATACGTGCGCCGTTATCGCGTCAATCCCGTAATTGAATGCAGCGCCGGTATCGAGCCAGGTCACCTGGAAGTACTGCTGTTCCGCCGCTGGCTGGTCGTGCTGTCGAAGGCGCGTGCTTCACTTAATTAAGCGCCGTCATTTGATTTCGCGCATTGAGCTGAAGCATCTGCTGCACCCTATGTATCTGCTTCACTCTTCGATTTTCTGTCGCTGGTAGAAATGCGAGCAGGGATATCGGTAGCTTGTTGCTGGTTATAAATTTTTATTTTTCAAATCCTGACAAAAAGCTGAATTTAAAACAAGAATTATTCTCATTTGTGCTATATTCCGTTCGTCTTTGCAGCCGTCCGGCATAATTTTTTCGAAGGTTTTCGAGAAAATGCTGGGGCTGACAAGCAGACTGATTAACCAGCAGAAAGGGATAAGTTCATGTTTTTGCGTACTTTTGTTGCAGGAATGGTGTTGGCGACAACCTCGGTCGGCGCGTTCGCCCAGGAAAAGGTAATCAACCTTTACTCCGCGCGCCACTATCAGACTGACGAAGCCTTGTATGGCAACTTCACCAAGGCAACCGGTATCAAGATCAACCGTGTCGACGCCGATGACGCCGGTATTCTGGCGCGTCTCAAAAGCGAAGGTACTGCAAGTCCAGCCGATGTGATCCTGCTGGTCGACGCCGCCCGTCTGTGGCGCGGCGAGAACGACGGCTTGTTCCAACCGGTGAAGTCCAGCGTGCTGGAATCGCGTATTCCCGCCAACCTGCGCGGCAAGGACGACGGCCAGGGTTCTCAATGGTTCGGTTTTTCGACACGCGCCCGCGTGATCGTCTATAACAAGCAAAACGTGAAGCCGGAGGACGTCGACACCTACGAGTCGTTGGCTGATCCGAAGAACAAGGGCAAGTTGTGCACCCGTTCCGGTTCGCATCCTTACAACGTGTCACTGTTCGGCGCGCTGTATGAACATGTCGGCGAAGCCAAGACGGAAGCCATCCTCAAGGGCATGGTCGCCAACATGGCGCGTACTCCTGTGGGTGGTGACACCGATCAGATCAAGGCTGTGGCATCCGGCGAATGCGGCGTGGCGATTTCCAACTCCTACTATGTGGCACGCCTGATGAAGTCGACCAAACCGGAAGACATCGCTATCGTCAGCAAATTTGGCGTGGTCTGGCCGAATCAGAAGAGCTTTGGCGCGCACGTGAATATCGCCGGTGCAGGCGTGGCGAAGCACGCTCCGCACAAGGCTGACGCTGTGAAATTTCTGGAGTATCTGTCCAGCGACGATGCGCAGCGCTATTTCGCCGAAGGCAATAACGAATGGCCTGCAGTCAAAAGCGTGAAGACCGGCAATGCCGCGCTCGATACGCTGGGGCCGTTCAAGGCGGAAGTGATCGATGTCGCCGCAACCGGCCGCAATCAACAGAAGGTGCTGCAGATTCTGGATCGCGTCGGTTACAAGTAATCGCAATACGGTTTAATGTCGTTGCGCTGAAATTGAAAAGCACCGGAAGGTTAAGCCCTCCGGTGCTTTTTTACGGACAAAACGAATCAGGTTGGGTCATGTGGTGGCGCGCGGAAATGCGACGACGTGATTGACGTCGAGCCGGATGCCGATCGCTTCGCCGATGGCGTGGTCGTGATGCGAGGGAACCAGCGACAGCAGCTCAATGCCGTCGTCGAGTTGCAGCGTGTAGAGGAAGTCGGCGCCGCGGAATGACTTGCGCACGATGCGCGCCTTGAACGGCGACAAGTCGTCATGCACGATGTCATCGGAACGCAGCAAGACATCGAATGGCAAACCGTGTGCGGTTTCGGATTGCAAGGTGTCAAGCATGTGGGCCACGTCGTGTAATTTGCCCAGCGGTGTGTCCATCGCCGTGACGCCGGAATCACTGACTAATGCACCAGGTACGAAGATGCCATGGCCGATGAAGTCGGCGACAAAGCGTGTGGCGGGGCGATGGTAGAGCGCGTAAGGCTCATCCCATTGCTCCAGTCGGCTCTGCTGCATGACGCCGACGACATCGCCGACGGCGAACGCCTCCATCTGATCGTGGGTCACCATCAACGCGGTGATGCCGGCTTGCTTGAGGATGCGGCGCACTTCTTCGGCCAGACGTTCGCGTAACTCGACGTCGAGGCTGGAGAAGGGTTCGTCCAGCAGCAACAGGCGCGGTTGCGGCGCCAATGCACGGGCAAGGGCGACTCGCTGTTGCTGCCCGCCGGATAACTGATGCGGGAATTTGTCTTCCAGGCCGGCCAGACCGACCAGCGCCAGCATCTCTTGCACGCGCTGGCGGCGTTGTTGTTTGCTGCCATGCTCCTGACGCAAGCCGAAACCGATATTGGCGTCGATGCTGAGATGCGGGAACAGTGCAAAGTCCTGGAATACCATGCCGATGCGGCGTTCTTCGGCGGCGAGGCGAATGCCGGGGCCGTCCAGTACTTGCCCGTCGAGCAGAATGCGTCCGGATTGCGGGTGTTCAAGTCCGGCGATGGCGCGCAGTAGTGTCGTCTTGCCGCTGCCGGAAGGGCCGATCAGCACGCCCAGCTGTCCGGCCTGCAATGTCAGGGAAACCGATTGCACCGCGGGCGCGGAGGCACGTGGATAACTGATGCTGACGTGGTCAATTTGCAGGAACATCGTGGGCCTTTGTCGTTACAATTCGCGGGTTGCTGAGCGTCTGCAAGTGTAGCGCATCGTCATTCTCGCTTACGGATATTCATGGACCTTTTGCTCGGATATTTTTCCATCAGGCATGCAAAGTTCATTTTGCCGTCGTCCTGACGAAAGTCAGGATCCAGTGTCGTCCCGGCGGTCATCACGACACTGGATCCCAGCGGTCGCTGGGACGACGCTCAAGGACAGACGCAGATGCAACTGAACGTCAGAATCCTTTGTTTTTTACTTATCTTTCATCGACGCATTTATGTATTTCATCGGACTGGTTGCCTTATTGATTTCCTTGCCCATCCTCGGCATCGCGGGGGCATGGCTGCATCTTGATGCTGCCGGTATCGACGCCATCCGGCAGCAGGCACAGACCGTCTTGCCGGGATATCTGGTGACCTCAGGCTGGTTGGCGTTGTTTGTAACCGCAGGTGTCATTCTGGTTGGCGCCGTGACGGCGGTTGCGATCAGCTTGTTCGAGTTTCGCGGCAAGCGCTTTCTTTCGTGGGCTTTGCTGTTGCCGATGGCGATGCCGGCGTATGTTTCTGCATATGCGTATACCGATTTCTTGCAATATGCCGGCTTGGTGCAAAGTAGCCTGCGCGATATGTTTCCCGGATTCCGCATCGATGTGCGTAGTTTGTCGGGCGCGATTTTTCTGTTCGTCTTTACGTTGTATCCCTACGCTTATCTGCTGGCGCGCAATGCCTTGAGTGAGCGAGGCGTGCATCTGATGGAAGCCGCGCGCTTGCTAGGCACGCCGCTGCATGAGCGCATCTACAGAGTGGCGTTGCCGTTGGCGCGTCCGGCTCTGATGGCAGGCGCTGCGCTGGCATTGATGGAGACGCTTGCGGATTACGGTGTCAGCGCCTATTTCGGCCTGACCACGTTCACCACCGGTATTTACAAAGCATGGATGGTGATGGATGACCGCATCGCCGCGGCGCAGTATGCGTCCTTGCTGTTGCTGTTCGTCGCCGTGCTGCTTTGGCTGGAACGTCGCGAGCAACAGCGTATGCGGTTCTCTTCGGTACGGGGAAATCGTCGTGACGATGGTGCAGAGTCGCGCCTGCCGCAATTGCATGGTGTCAAAGCGGTAGCCGCGTGGCTGGTGTGCGCGACGCCGATCGTGCTGGGCTTCGTCTTGCCCGTGCTGATCTTGCTGCAACTGATGTGGCGCGAGAGCGAGATGTCGCTGGCGACCAATCTGGTTCGCTATGCGGGCTGGACCTGGAACAGCTTCCGCTTTGGCGGTATGGCGGCGGCGATTGCAATCGTGCTGGCGCTGGCCTTGTGCTTCGCTCAGCGCGCCAGCGATTTGCCTCGTTTCAAATACGGATTCTTGCGCGTGGTCGCACGTATTGCCTCCATGGGCTACGCGATTCCCGGTTCGGTGATCGCCATTGGTATTCTGTTGCCGATTGCGTGGCTGCAGGCGGTGTTTCCGGGCAGCATGGCGGGCGTCTGGCTAACGGCAACCTCGCTCGGCGTGATTTACGCGTATCTGGTACGCTTTACGGCCGTTGCGGTGCAGTCGGTGGAAGCCGGCTATACACGTATCCCGATGAGTTTCGACGAAGCGGCGCGCACCATGGGCACATCGCGTAGCCGCATTGTGCAAAAGCTGCATATGCCTTTGCTGTGGCGTTCGCTGGCGACGGCTGGACTGATGGTGTTTGTCGATGTGGTGAAAGAGTTGCCGGCAACGCTGCTGCTGCGTCCTTTCAATACCGATACGCTGGCGGTCATCGCGCATAACCTGGCGCGCGACGAGCGTCTGGGCGAAGCGGCATTGCCGGCATTGAGCATTGTTGTGGTTGGCCTGATCCCGGTGCTGCTGGTCACGCGGGCATTAAATAAAAGATAGCAGAAGATAGAGGAAAACATGAGCCAATATGATTACGATCTGTTCACCATCGGCGGTGGTTCCGGTGGCGTGCGCGCCAGCCGGTTTGCGTCGCAATACGGTGCGCGCGTGGCGATTGCCGAGAGCAAGGATCTTGGCGGCACTTGCGTCAACGTCGGCTGCATCCCCAAAAAACTGATGTCGTACAGCGCGCATTTTCATGAAGATTTTGCCGACGCAGTCGGCTTCGGCTGGACAGTGGGCGAGAGCCGCTTTGACTGGCAGGCGCTGATCGCCAGCAAAGACAAGGAAATCGCTCGCCTCAATGGCATTTATCGCAAGATTCTTGATGGCGCCAAGGTCGACATCGTCGAAGGCTATGCCACCGTCGAAGACGCTCACACCGTCGTCGTCAACGGCAAACGCTACACCGCGGCACACATTCTGGTCGCCACCGGCGGCCATCCGACCGTGCCGGATATTCCAGGCAAGGAACTCGGCATTGTGTCCGACGATTTCTTCCACCTGACCGCGTTACCCAAGCGTGCCGTGGTGCTGGGTGGCGGCTATATTGCCGTGGAGTTGGCATCCATTCTCAACGGTCTGGGCAGCGACGTCACGTTGGTCTATCGCGGCAAACATCTGCTGCGCGGCATGGACAGCGAGCTGGGCGTTTTCCTGGCCGAAGAGATGCGCAAGAAGGGCATGAAGATTCTGTTTGAAAACAATATCGAATCGCTCAAGGCTGCGGGTGACGCCAGGCAGGTCACGCTGAGCGACGGCGCCACGCTCGAAGCCGACTGCGTGTTGTTCGCCACCGGGCGTCACGCGAATACGGCCGGCATCGGCCTGGAAAAAGCGGGTGTTGTGCTGACCGACAAAGGCGCGGTCAAGGTCGATGATAATTTCATCTCCAGCGTTCCCTCTATCCACGCCATTGGCGACGTGATCGACCGCGTTGCGTTGACGCCGGTCGCACTCGCAGAAGGGATGGTTGTTGCTGCGCGCTTGTTCAACAAGGGCGGCAAGGAAATGTCTTACGCGAATATTCCTACTGCAGTGTTCAGCCATCCCAACGTCGGCACAGTCGGCCTGAGTGAAGAGGATGCGCGCAAGCAGGTCGGTGAACTACGTATCTTCAAATCGGAATTCAAGGCGCTCAAGCATACGCTCAGCGGTAACAGCGAACGTACCTTCATGAAGCTGGTGGTGGATGCGAAAAGTGACCGCGTGCTCGGTGTACACATGGTCGGTGCGGATGCCGGTGAGATCGTGCAGGGCTTTGCCGTGGCGTTGCAATGCGGCGCTACCAAGGCCCAGTTCGACGCAACGATCGGGATTCATCCGACGTCTGCAGAAGAATTTGTGACGATGCGTACGCCGGTGGCATAAGTCTTCTGAAGGTCGCCGCCGCAGAGACCTGGATGGTCTCTGCAAGCGTCTGGCTTCCAGCGCTTAGCGGGAAAGGCTGTAACCGATCCTGAACTGTGGCGTCGACTTCTGGTTATACGTCAGCAAGCTCTCGCCGTAACCGTAGAAATAACTCGCCATCAGATAACCGGCAGTACCGGGAATCAGTCTGGACAGCGGATACGACAACGTCGAATCCGCGCTGCCTGTGTTGCTGCGCGTACCCTTGCGCAGCGTGGTCGAGAACTCCACGCCATCCGGTTTGCCGACTGCCAGTTTCAAATCCGTATGGCCGCGATATTGGCCGATATCGGGGTTGTCCGACAGCGGGCCGATATAGGTGTAGATCTTCGGCGAAATGCGGAATTGGTAGTCGTTGAGATTGCCGAAAGTCAGCGTCGGTTGTACGAAGAAGATATTCAGGCCGCGCGATTGCGGACCATCGCGGCCGTTTGACTCATGTTCCAGACCGGTGGCGATTGACATGCGGCTCAGCACGCTGTTGTGGATGCCCAGATCCGGAAGGTAGTAATAGAGGCTTGGCCGGTAGTTGGTGTCGCGGAATGGCGATGACGGGCTTTGCAAATCCCATAGCGAGAACTGGGTATAGCCGAAATACAGATTGTCGATCAGCCCCCGCGAGCGCATGTCGTCAGGCTGGAAGAGGCGAAATTTGAAACTCAGCTGGAACTTGGCGTTGCGATTGCCGCCGCTGTTGCCCGCTGCGAGGTACATGGGTTCGTTGAACGACAGGCGAGGAATATTGATCAGGTCTTCGGCTGCCGGCGCAATGCCGATCGGGCTGCTGCTGGTGCCCGGGGTGATGACGGAGGCCGATGGTTTCGCTGCGCCGCCCTCGACGCTGGTAGCGGTCGCCGCGACACTCGCATCGGCAACCTGTTCGCTGCCGGGCTTGGCGCGGACGATGGCAACCAGCACCGGCGAAGCATCGACGCCGACGGTTTCGATACGCACGACACCGCGCAGGTATTTAGGCAATTCCGCGCTGTAGGTGACTTTGCGGAATTCGCCGCGTTGCAGGGTGAATTGGCCGGGGCCGTCGCCATTGCGCTTCAGATGCACCTGTACCGGTGGTGTCATGTCGGCTGATGCTGCAATCACCAGATCATCGGGCAAAGCGTAAGCCTGCGATGCCTGGTCGTCTTCGCTCACCATGAGAGTCAAGACAAATGGTTTGTTGCCGTCAATGACCTTGGGGGGCTGCAAGACGGAGATACCGGCAACTGCACTATGTGTCAGTGTCATTGCGCTTGCGGCAAACAGTGCTCGTTGCAATGTATGCAAGGTAATTGGGAAAATTTGTTTCCATACGGGCAAGGTGGGGGCGGGAAGCGTCTTTTTCATTGTTGGTCTTTTTTGTCGATTTAATATGGTTTGAGAAGCGAACATCAGCCATATGGAGTAATTTCGATAAGGAAAGTTGCTCGAATCCGACGATTCATACGTCGAAGTATGTAAAGGTCGCCGTTTTGAGGGTTTCTTCAAATTAGAACGATCGTTCTGCGGGATAATCTGGATAAGCTATCCAAATAGTCACGCAAAAAGTTGTTTTTTTAGTCAGTTTCCCATTTCATCATGTTATCCGCTTCTTACGATAGTTTGCTCGTCGCCGTGTCCCTGCTGGTCGCAGTTCTGGCCTCTTATACAGCCCTGGACATGACCGAGCGGATCAACTCGACGCGCGATTATGCCGGTCGCTCCTGGCTGATCGGCGGTGCGGTGGCGATGGGTATCGGGATCTGGTCGATGCATTTCGTCGGCATGCTGGCTTTCCGCCTGCCTATCGATCTCGGGTACGACCCGTGGATTACCTTCCTCTCTTTATTGATCGCGGTTGCGGTCTCCGGTTTTGCACTCTGGATTGTGAGCCGGCCGGAACTGCCCTTGCGCCGTCTGTTCAAGAGTGCACTGGCTATGGGCCTGGGTATCGCGGCCATGCATTACACCGGCATGGCCGCGATGTTGATGAATCCCGGTATTCATTACAATCCATGGTGGTTTGCTGCCTCGATCATGATCGCCGTGGGAGCATCTGCCGCCGCGTTGTGGATCGCATTCCATCTGCGCAAGAACACACCTCACGTCAAATTCGCTCGCGCCGGTGCGGCAGTGGTAATGGGTATCGCCATCGTCGGCATGCACTATTCCGGCATGGCGGCTGCCAATTTCCCTGACGACAGTATTTGTCTCGCGGTCAGGGACGGCGTCAGCCCGGGCTGGTTGGCGATTTTGATCATTGTGGTGACGTTGGCGGTATTGACGATTGCCTTGCTGACGTCGCTGCTCGATGCACGGCTGGAGTCGCGCACGGCGAAGCTGGCGCGCTCATTGGCTGAAGCCAACGAAGAACTCACGCAACTGGTGTTGCACGACAATTTGACCAAGCTGCCGAATCGCACCTTGCTGGAAGACCGCTTGAATCAGGCCATTAACAAGGCATCGCGCGAACAGGGGCATTTTGCCTTGATGTTTTGCGACCTTGATGGCTTCAAGGCAATCAACGATTCGCTCGGTCACCATGTCGGCGACTTGCTGCTGGTGGAAGTTGCCAAGCGCATCTGTTCCGTCATGCGCGCGCAGGATACCGTCGCGCGTCTGGGCGGCGACGAATTCGTCATGCTGGTGGAGCTGAAAGAGCCCAACGACGCGATGACGATTGCAGACAAGCTGGTGAATATCGTCAACGAAAGCTTTCACGTCCAGAAACACGACTTGCGCGTTTCGGCCAGTATCGGTATCGCCATCTATCCGGAAGATGGCAATAACCGCCATGATCTGGTCGTCAACGCCGACGCCGCGATGTATCACACCAAGCGCGCCGGACGGAACGGCTATCACTTCTTTGAAGCGTCGATGAATGTGAACGCGCACAACCAGCTGCAATGGTTGCAAGATCTGCGCATGGCGCTGGAACGCAAGGAATTTTTGCTGCATTACCAGCCCAAATTCAATTCGCCGAGCGGGCAGGTACTGGGCGCCGAGGCGCTGTTGCGCTGGCAGCATCCGACGCATGGACTGGTCGGGCCGGATGAGTTCATCGGCCTGGCGGAACGCTCTGGCCTGATCGTGCCGATAGGCGAGTGGGTCTTGAACGAGGCTTGCCGCCAGATGAAGGTATGGTTCGACATGGGGCACGAGGACTGGACCATCGCTGTCAATTTATCTGCCTTGCAGTTTGCGCATGCTGATCTGATTGACCTGGTCAAAGACACCTTGTCGCGTCATGGCTTGCCGGCACGTTGCCTGACGCTGGAGGTCACCGAATCGACCGCCATGCACGACGCGGAAAACAGTCTGAAAACCTTGCAGAAGATTTCCGATCTGGGCGTCGATATCTCTATCGACGATTTCGGTACCGGCTATTCGAGCTTGCTGTACCTGAAGCGTTTGCCTGCCAATGAACTGAAGATCGATCGCGGCTTCATACGTGACCTCGCGGACGGCAACGACGATGCAGCGATCATTTCCGCTATTGTGGCGCTGGGCCGGACATTGAACCTGCGCATCGTCGCAGAAGGTGTCGAAACCACAAAACAACAGGATTTCCTGACATCAGTTGGCTGCGATGCCTTGCAAGGCTATCTGATGGGGCGTCCGATGACGCCGGAGAAATTCCTGGAAGCGACCTCCAATCTGCAAAACAGTGTCGTGCAACCGCTCTGATTTTGTCTTGCCGCGCTCTTCGGCAGTTCTCTGATTGTTCTTGAAGTATTCAAGACCCGATCTCTCTTCATCTTCATCTTCATCTTCCACTTCATCACTTGCCGGTGCCGGGATAGCCTTCCGGATGTTGCAATGCGGCCACGCCGGGCAGGTGTTGCTGGTTGTTAATGCAAGCCCTGCAAGCCACGAACAGACGTGGCACTCAATCGCTGTTCCCCGAATTCAATCCCGTTTGTTGGGATCATTATGAGCAGTAGGTGTTAGTAAAACTATTGATAAAAATCAAGATTGCCTGTCTTTAATGAAGTGTCAGGAGGGGAAATGAACATCATCGGAAATATGAAGATCGGCAAGCGTCTGGGGTTGGGCTTTGCAGCGATTTTGGGCTTGTCCATCGTCATTGCCGGTATCGGCGTATGGAAGTTGCAAAGCGTGGCCACCGCAACGCAGGCCATGATGGACGTCCCGCTGGCCAAGGAACGCATGATCGGCGACTGGTATCGGCACACCTATTCGGGGATACGCCGCGCGACCGCGGTTGCCAAGAGTTCTGATCCATCGTTGGGCGCTTTCTTCAAACCGGAAACAGATGAAGCCACTCGCATCTCCGGAGAACTGCAAAAAAAGATTTTTGAGTTGCTTGTCAGCGATGAAGAAAAGCAGCTTTACGACAAAATCATGGCACTGCGCAAAATATATCTTGCCAAGCGTGACGTGATCTACAAGGCTAAGGCCGAACCAAATCCGGATCCTGCAATGATTGCCGCGGCACTGGAAAAAGACTATCTGCCGGCAGCCAAGCAATATTCGACGGAAGTGGAAAACTTGCTTGCACTGCAACGTAAGACCATTGATCAACTCAATCAGCATGTTGCTGAGATCGCTTCGCAAAGCGCCAACCTGTTGATCGTGCTGGAAGTGCTGGTCTTGGCGATGGGCATCATCTGCGCTTGGTATCTGACTACCGGCATCACGCGCCCGCTCAACACCGCTGTAGGTATTTCGCGCCGCGTTGCCGAGGGCGATTTGTCGGTTGAAATCACCGTCAGCACCAAGGATGAAGCCGGCCAGTTGTTGCAGGCGCTCAAGGACATGAACGTCAGCTTGCGTAACATCGTCGGCAATGTTCGCACCGGTACAGATACGATCGCAACAGCTTCTGGCCAGATTGCCAGCGGTAACCTAGATCTGTCATCCCGTACCGAGCAACAGGCTGGTTCGTTGGAAGAAACTGCGTCGGCAATGGAAGAGTTGACCTCGACCGTGAAACAAAACGCCGACAACGCACGCCAGGCCAATCAACTGGCCGTATCGGCATCGGAAGTCGCAGTGCAAGGCGGTAGCGTCGTCGGCAAGGTGATCGCGACCATGAGCTCGATCAACGAGTCGTCGAAGAAGATCGTGGACATTATCAGCGTGATTGACGGCATTGCTTTCCAGACCAATATTCTGGCCTTGAACGCCGCGGTGGAAGCCGCTCGTGCCGGTGAACAAGGCCGAGGATTCGCGGTCGTGGCAAGCGAAGTTCGCAGTCTGGCGCAACGTTCTGCGGCAGCAGCGAAAGAAATCAAATCACTCATCGATGATTCTGTGGAAAAAGTCGGCACCGGCAGCAAGCTGGTTGAGCAAGCCGGATCGACCATGGAAGAAGTTGTTGCCAGCGTCAAGCGTGTGACCGATATCGTCGGCGAGATCAGTTCGGCCAGCCAGGAACAAAGCACCGGCATCGAAGAGGTCAATCGCGCCATTACTCTGATGGACGAGAGCACTCAGCAAAATGCGGCGCTGGTTGAACAAGCCGCCGCTGCAGCACAATCCATGCAGGAACAGGCCGGCAAGCTGGCTCAGCTTGTCAGTGTGTTCAACATCAGCAGCACCGGCAGCCTTGGCGCGCCGGCGGCATCGAATTCGCGTCGCACCACGATTGATATCAATCCTGCGCCGCGTCTGGAGTAATCGGGGAAAGAGCAGGGAAGAGTAGAGCGGGGAAACTTCGGGGGAAGGGGAGCCAGGCCGTCGTTGTCGCAGTAATCGACTACGCAACGACGGCCGCTTTTTTTAGGCGGCGCATTCGGCCCGATATTGGTCATTAACGCGCGAACTTTTGCGGCGTGCTTTTTCCAGATTTTTTACCGTGGCGGCGCGTACGTCTTCATCCGCCCACTTCTTGCGTTGCGCCAGTTGGGCGCACTTCCGTTTCTGTTTGTCTTCCACCAATTTGGCGCGGGCGGCTTCGCGCTCGGCTTTTTGCTGTGCCTTGATTTGCTGTTTGTCAGCCTTCGCGCGTTCACGTCCCTGCTGCTGTGATTCGGCCTTGGTTTGGGAGGCGAGTGGCGACGCCATGCCTGTATTGCCTTTACTTGTATTGATATCGAGCGTCCTGCCATTGGTGCAGGCAGCGTCGCTATAGATCACCTGGCCGGCAGTCTCGCATCTATAGACTGCCTGCGCAGGCATTGCATACAACAAAGCGATGGCAAGGAGCCATTTGCGTGGTGTGTAAATTGCTGCCGGAGATTCGAAAAAACAAAACGACAGCATGACGCTAAGTAGAGAGCCAGCTAGGAAAATTCGTATCGAGTTCCCCGAAGCTGCTGTCCATATACAACTCGCCGGTTCCACCGCAAAATCCAACGAGAAGAGGCCGGACAGTTTTAATCGACGGAAGTCTTGTGCTGAGCAAATGGAAGCAGAGCGACTCGATTGCGGCTACGTTGTCATCGCTGCTGAGGTAAGTGGGCAACAAATATTCATTGAAAAAATCAATTGAAGTATAAAAAAAACGAGTGTCTGCCCAACCTCGAGTTGCTCCGGACTCATCGATATTTGTCCAGAATATATTTTTGAAGTGGTTGGTCCGGATTGTATGGAGAATCTGCGCAAAATTGCGGCAATAGATTTTACCTGTGCATTTAAAAAAGCCGGTTTCTTTTTTTAAAATTTCGGAATTTTGCATAGCAAATTGCATAAGCATGCCTTCAGCATATCCCTTGCCTTTTTGCTTGACCGTTTCGTCATCTTGAAAATAGTGAAGTTGTTCGACCTCGATATTCATTTGATTGAGCATCGACATCTCATTCTCATCAAGAAGGGTAGTTCCGGTTGCATCGGCGATGACGATTTTCTCCACGCCTTGAATTGCCCAAAAGAAGACAGCTGCTTTCGCCGTGATGCGTCTTGTGGCGCTATCCGTCGTGGTCAAGAACATCATTCCGTTTGGCGGATCATTCGCTGTGGTGATCAAAACTGTCGAACTCATCGTTATTCCATAGGTGTGAAGTACGGGAAGGAGAGACTTGAATGCACTCGAATATGCCGAACTAACAATCTGCGAAGCGACTGGTAAAGGCGTTAGTGTGAGGCGTCTGACGAGCTTCAATTTATGCTAACAAAATTGATGGCGTGAAACTTGAGGTGTTGCTCGATTGTTGAAGTAATTAGAAATATTTCTATATTTGCCATGATTTTCTCTCGAGCTGTACCGTGGCGCTTATCGTGGGCGCTCAATTTTGGTACAACTAATGACTATCCGCTTTGTTAAATCAGTCGCAATGTCGTCATTGCTACGCGAATTTGGAAGACGGAAAAAGTAACCTCTTGATGATGTGGAGATGGAGACAGTCAATGGATTCAATCGTTCTGATTACAACGGCAACGGCGCCGCCACGTGGCATGATTTATTTACAGACGGTAGATGTCGCGACAAGAAGTATTGCGGCAAAAGCAGCGGTATTTTCTTGGGCAACGCAAGGCATTGAAAAAATTGTGATTGCCGATGCAACGGGACGTGTCCTGCTTGATCAAAATGAAGTATCCATGCTCAAGAAAATGAATGTCGAGGTTGAGCAGATTTGTTATTTTCAGGATGATGAAGTCGTTAAGCAAAAAGGAAAGGGCTATGCAGAAGGTATGGTGATGCAATTTGCGTTGCAGAATTCTGAGTTTCTAAAAGGCGCCGCAAGCTTTTTTAAATGTACGGGAAAAATTTACTGTCGAAATTTTAAGAAGCTACGCGAAGTGATTCACCATCATCAGATTCAAAACATGTTTTGGAAAACAGTCGATCGTGACGGTTTTTTTTCACGATGGACGGATACCCGTTTTTATTACACGACGACCGAATTTTTTACGGAAAATGTCTTACCCAAATATCTCGTGTGTGATGACAGCGTTACAGCCATAGAATCTCTGTGTTTTCATATGCTTAACGAGAAATTGCCTTCCATGAGATCGCTCCGGCCGTATCTTTTTGGATTCTGCGGAGGAACAGGGCAACTATACGAGGACGTCAATTTAGGTGAGCTGGATCGTGCTTTTCCTTGTTGGGCCAATAATTAAAAATTGGTTGCAACAATCAATAAGCCGCGTGCGATTGCAGTGCCACAGAGCTTAATCCAAAAGCTTAAAAGTACACGTGCAGTAACCAGGTCTGTATCTATGTGACTGGAAAGCCAGATAGCTAAATGACTTTCCCTGGATTCATCAATGAATGAGGATCCAGCGCTTGTTTGATGGTGCGCATCAGTTGTAGTTCTACCGGCGATTTATAACGCAGGATTTCTTCGCGTTTGAGCGCGCCCAAACCGTGTTCTGCCGAGATTGATCCGCCGAATTTGTCGACACTGTCGTGCACCGTACGGTTGATTTTTTCTTGCTGGGCGATGAAGTCGGTATCTTTCACGCCTTCCGGTGGCGACACGTTGTAATGCAGGTTGCCATCGCCAAGATGGCCGAAGGTCACCATCCGGCAGCCGGGCGAAGTCTCTTGCACCAGTACGTCGGTGACGCGAATGAATTCGCCGATGCGGGAGATCGGTACCGAGATGTCGTGCTTGATGTTCTTGCCCTCATGCGCCTGCGCCATCGAAATGTGTTCGCGCAATTGCCATAGCGATTTCGATTGTGCGATCGACGTCGCAATCACGGCATCGTCAATCAGTTCTTGCTCCAGCGCCTCGCCGATGACGGCTTCAAATATGTCGGCGGCGTGCGCTTCCGATTCGCTGTCCGACAACTCCAATAGGACGTATTGTGCGTGCGGCTTGTCGAACGGAGCCCGATGCGGCGGGAAATGTTTGGCCACCAGTTGCAGGCAAAAATCCGACATCAATTCGAACCCGGTCAGTGTCGCGCCACAGCGCGCCTGTGCCAGGCTCAGCAGACGCAATGCGTGGTCCGGCGTGCGCAATGCAGCGAGTGCGGTGACCTGCGCCTTCGGCTGCGGAAAGAGTTTGATCACGGCGGCAGTGATGATTCCCAACGTGCCTTCCGCGCCGATGAAGAGATCGCGCAGGTCGTAGCCGGTGTTGTCTTTGCGCAGGCCGCGCAGGCTGCTCATGACATCCCCTTGAGCGGTCACGACTTCGACACCCAGGCACAACTCGCGGGTATTGCCGTAGCGCAGAACGCCTGTGCCGCCGGCATTGGTCGACAGGTTGCCACCGATGGTGCAACTGCCTTCGGCCGCCAGCGACAAGGGAAAGAGGCGCTGTTCGGCGGCGGCGGCTTGTTGTATGTTCTGCAGGATGCAGCCGGCCTCGACCGTCATGGTGTTGTTGACCGGGTCCACGGTGCGAATGCGATTGAGCCGTGTCAGCGATAGCAGCACCGCGTTGCCTTTGGTGTCGGGCACGCTACCGAGCACCAGACCGGTATTGCCGCCTTGCGGCACGATGGGCACCAGATGCTGATGACAGAGTTTGACGATGGCTGCGACTTCTTCGGTGCTGCCGGGCTTGAGTACCGCCAGCGCCTTGCCGGTATAGCGTCCGCGCTGATCGGTCAGATAGCCGACGGTGTCGGCGTCTTCTGTCAGGACGTAGCCGGCACTGATGGCAGCGCGGCAGGCTTGCAGGAAAGTTTCCGGTGATGCTGTCGGTGCTGCCGATGCTGCTGATGTTGCCGTCATGGCGACCCTCAGAAAATTATTGCGAGGCCTTTTGAATGGCCTGACGTGCGATTTCCTTGGCTGCTTTCTTGTAGGGATGCAGATAGAGGATGGCGCACAGAAAATAGATGCAGCTCAGGGTGACTTCGACCCAGCCTAGCGTCACCGACATGGCGACACGGTCACTGGTGGCGCGCACGATGCCTTCGGTGAAATACAGCAGGATCAGCATCGATGACCATTGCATAGTGTAGACGTCGCGCTTGAGCACGCCACGCAGGGGGAACAGCAAAGGAATCACTTTGAGCACCATCCAGGATCCGCCCGGCCGCAAGGGGGCCAGCAGCAGTTCCCAAGCGACGCACAGAGCAATCAACGCCACCAGACTGATGGCTGCACCCATATGGAAAAAACGAAATCGTTGCGAGCTCATTCAAGTCTCCTGCAATTTGATGGCATTCTGTGCGAGGCGTCGGCCGAGTGCAATGGCCAGCGCACGCGTATCTTCCGAAATCGCCTGGTTGCCGTTGACGCCGGCCCAATGGCTGGCACCGTAGGGCGTGCCGCCGGTGCTGGTGCTCATCAGCTCAGGCTGGGTGTAGGGCAAGCCCATGATCAGCATGCCGTGATGCAGCAAGGGAATCATCATGGACAGCAGCGTTGATTCCTGCCCGCCGTGCATGCTGCCGGTGGAGGTGAAGACGCAGGCCGGTTTGCCCGCGAGTGCCCCGGACAGCCATTGCGGTGCGGTGCCGTCCCAGAAGTATTTCATTGCGGAAGCCATGTTGCCGAAGCGCGTCGGCGAGCCGAGTGCGAGGCCGGCGCATTGCTCCAGGTCTTGCAGTTCGACGTAGGGTGCGCCTTCGCCTGGTACATCTGGTTCGGTGGCTTCGGTCACGTTAGAGACTGCCGGAACAGTGCGCAGGCGCGCGTCGCAGCCGGGCACGCTTTCCACACCCTGGGCGATCAATTCGGCCAGTTTGCGGGTGGAGCCGTGTCTCGAATAGTAAAGGACTAGTATCGTTGTATTAGTTATGTTCGCCATGTTGGTATTATAGGGGCCTTTAATTCTCAGTTGCACGGGTTAAGTACTCGCGTTCGCGCATGTGGAACCCGGCGCATGGCAGGCGGTCTGTAGCGTCTGTCATGATTTTGATTGCCCTATCTTGCTTACCTTTTTTAAACCTATGCAGGGCTTGTCTCGTACCCAGTTGCGTGATTTGTTCCGGTTTGCCGTCAAACGGCTCAGCGACGATCGCTTGCCGCAAGTGGCAGGCAGCCTGACGTTTACGACCATCCTGTCGCTGGTGCCGCTGCTGACGATCGCGCTGGCGATCTTTACGGCGTTTCCGCTGTTCAGCACTTTCCGCTCGGCGCTGGAGGCCTATTTTGTCCAGAACCTGATGCCCAAGGGCGTGGCCAACACCATTCTCGGCTACCTCAATCAGTTTTCGTCGAAGTCGGCGCGTCTGTCGGCAGTCGGGGGTGTAGCGCTGATTTTGACTTCGGTGCTGACGATGGCGACCATCGACCGTGTGTTCAATCAGATCTGGCGCGTCAAGAAGTCGCGCCCGCTGCTGCAGCGTATCTTGGTCTATTGGGCCATTATTACTCTCGGCCCGCTGCTGATCGGTGTGTCCATCAGCGTGACGTCTTATCTGTATTCCGCCACGAATGGCGTGGTGACCAGCGTGCCGTTTATCGGGGCGAGCTTCTACACCTTGATTTCGATCTTGCTGACGACCAGCGCATTCACGCTGCTCTATATCGCGGTGCCGAATCAATGGGTGGATTGGCGCGATGCCGTTTGGGGTGGTTTGCTGGCGGGCGTGGCGGTGGAAATCGCCAAGCGCCTGTTTGCTTCCTACGTCATGAAATTCCCGACCTACACCATGGTGTACGGTGCGGTGGCGGCCTTGCCGATCTTCCTGCTGTGGATCTACATGCTCTGGATGATCACGCTGGTGGGCGCGCTGCTGACGGCTGCTTTGCCGATCGTACGTTATGAGCGCTGGTGGCATGTCGCTTCGCCCGGCAGCGAGTTCGTTGATGCCATGAAAGTATTGAAGATTTTGCATGATGCCCGCGCCAACGGTGAATCGGCGACAGTGGACGTGGCGTTGCTGCGCGCACATACGCACATGGGGCTGGAAGAGTTGCAGAACCTGTTGCAAAAAATGCTCGATGCGGGATGGGTAGGCTCACTCAAGAGCGAGGCACCGAAGAAATCCGCCTGGAACAAACGCCTCGTTGATGGACTGGATCACTGGACTCTGCTGATCAATCCTGAGTTTCTGAAATTGGTCGACGTCTATCGCTTGTTCGTCTTTGACACCGCCGCACACCTCGAGGAAGACCGGTCACTGGTCACTCGCGTGGATGGCGCCGTCGCAGCGGTGCTGGATCAGACGCTGGAGTCTTATTTTTCAGAAGTCCATGGCGGCCCGGACTTGCGAGAAGTGACCTCGGTCGGGATGACCGCCGGTCGCTAGCCCAGTCAGAACGAAATCTGGCCAGTCAGCAATTGCCAATACATCACCCAGTCGCCCATGAAGGAATACAGGGGATGGCGAAACGTCGCCGGCCGGTTTTTCTCGAACTTGAAATGGCCGACCCAGGCAAAGCCGTATCCGGACAGCACTGCGGCCAGCAACCACCATAAATTGTGCGTTAGCAGCATCATGGCGAGGCATAGCAGCGCCAGTGTCGAACCGACGAAATGCAGCTGACGGCAAATCCGGTTGGAATGCTCTCCGAGATAAGTAAGGTAGAACTCCTCAAAGCTGGCGTACTTTTCATGTTGCAGAACGGTAGGCATGCTTGTCTCCTTGTCTTGTTATTTCAGAGTAGGCCGTCTATGGGGCGTAATCAATGAAAAAATTTCATTTTTAATATGGAATGGTGATTGTAGGCAGACGCCAAACCTCGTACCATGGAGAAACCGCCACTGGTTTGTAGATTTTTGCCCACGCTTGGGCTACATTCCCGATAAGGCCACAATAACTTAAGGATGACACCATGAAAGTCTCTGAAATTCTTAAAGTCAAAGGCAACATTCTCTTCACCGTTACCCCCGACACGCCGATTGCGGAAGCCGTGAGTGCAATGGCTGAGAAAGACATTGGCTCTTTGGTGGTCATGGAATTCGGTGAACTGGTCGGTATGCTGACTTTCCGCGAGGTGTTGAAGACCTTGCAGGAAAACGCTGGATCCGTCGGCACCAATACCGTGCGCAAGCACATGGACGACCATCCGATCACGGTCACACCCGACACCGACCTCAACGAAGTGCGCCGCATCATGTTGGAAAAGCATGCGCGCTATGTGCCGGTAATGGACGCCAAGACACTGCTGGGCGTGATGTCTTTTTATGACGTCGCCAAGGCGGTGCTGGATGCGCAGGGCTTTGAGAACAAAATGCTCAAGGCGTATATCCGGGACTGGCCGACCGAGGAAGAAAATAGCTGAAATAGCTGAAACAAATATCGGCAGCGCCCCCGCTGTATTACTCAAGCAGGGTGCGCCGCTTATCCGAGAAACCGTTCATGCCGTCATGAACGGTTTTTTGTTATCCGAACGGCGTCTTTTTTAACCGATTCGTCCAACTTGCCCATTCTGCTCGCTCCATGAGTCAATCCAATCAGTTTTCCCTGCTCGGTCAGCGTCGTTTTGCTCCCTTTTTCTGGACCCAATTCCTCGGCGCACTCAATGACAACGTTTTCAAGACGGCCTTACTTACAATCCTCACCTACGATGCATTGAGCTGGACCACGCTGGACACCGGTCTGCTCAATAACCTGATTCCGGGTTTGTTCATCCTGCCGTTCTTCCTGTTTTCGGCCACAGCGGGGCAGTTGGCCGACAAGATGGAAAAAGGCCGTCTGGCGCGCTACGTCAAATTGCTGGAAATCGTCATCATGGGGATCGCCGCTTATGGCTGGATGACGCATCACCTGTGGCTGCTGGTGGTGGCGGTGGCAGGCATGGGCATTCATTCGACCATCTTTGGTCCGGTCAAGTATGCCTATTTGCCCCAACAGCTGAAGCCGCAGGAGCTGGTCGGCGGCAATGGCGTCATTGAAATGGGCACCTTTGTCGGCATTTTGCTGGGCGAGGTGTTGGGCGCTGTGCTCGTGGTGCAAAAGCCGTTTGGACTGGAGACCATCGCCTTTGTGACCATCGGCTTTGCAATTCTTGGATGGCTCACCAGTCTTGCCATACCGCTGTCGCCGGCGCCTGCGCCAGAGTTGAAGATCAACTGGAATCCGTTCTCGGAAATGGTGCGCAATCTTGGCTTCTCACGCCGAAATCGCCCTGTTTTCCTGTCGATACTCGGTAACTCCTGGTTCTGGTTTTACGGCGCCATCGTACTGGCGCAATTCCCTCTGTATGCGAAGAATTACCTGCACGGTGATCATAGCGTTTTCGTGTTGCTGCTGATGGTGTTTTCCGTCGGGATCGGCGTTGGTTCGCTGCTGTGCGAACGGCTGTCCGGTCATAAGGTTGAAATCGGGCTAGTGCCTTTTGGCGCTATCGGCTTGTCTGTGTTTGGGTTGGAGTTGTACTTCGCCAGTGTCAGTTACAGCGCAACGGTAGCGGTCGATATGAGCGGTTTTATCGCTCAGCACGGCAGCCTGCGGATTTTGTTCGACTGTCTGATGATTGGCGTGTTTGGCGGCTTGTATATCGTGCCGCTGTTTGCGCTGATCCAGACACGATGCGACCCGCAACATGTCTCCCGTACGATTGCAGGCATGAACATCATGAACTCGCTGTTCATGGTGGTCGCGGCTTTGCTGGCGATGGTGCTGCTGCGCTCGGGTTTCACGATTCCACAGATCTTCCTCATCACGGCGATTCTGAACGCCATCGTGGCGACGTATATCTTCTCGCTGGTGCCGGAATTCCTGATGCGTTTCCTGGCGTGGATGCTGATCCACACTATCCATCGGGTGCGCACCGTCAATTCAGACCTGATTCCCAAGCATGGCGCGGCAGTACTGGTATGCAATCACGTCAGCTATGTCGACGCTATCGTGATCATGGCAGCCAGTCCACGCCCGATCCGTTTTGTCATGGATCACCGCATCTTCAAGACGCCGGTGCTGTCCTGGATTTTTCGTACGGCCAAGGCGATTCCCATTGCACCGGCCAAGGAAGATCCATGGCTGATGGAGAAGGCCTATGTCGACATTGCCCAAGCCTTGCATGAAGGCGATCTGGTCTGCATCTTTCCGGAAGGCAAGCTGACCAGTACCGGCGAAATCAATGAATTCAAGGGCGGGATCAAGAAGATCATCGACCGCACGCCGGTACAGGTGTTTCCGATGGCCTTGCGCGGATTGTGGGGAAGCCTGCTGACGCGCGGCAGCGGTAATCCTTTTCATCGATCCTTCAAGCGTGGCTTGTTTTCGAAGCTGGAACTGGCAGTGGGCGAACCGATTGCGGCAGAACAGGCTACGCCGGAATACTTGCAGCAGCGCGTGAGCGAGTTGCGCGGTGAGTGGAAATAGTACCTGGGCCGGTCTGGTAAAATCACATCTTCAGATAATTAAAAGTAGAGCTTCGCTATGTCCGGCAACACCCTCGGCACGCTGTTTACCGTTACCACCTTCGGCGAATCCCATGGCCCGGCCATCGGATGCGTGATCGACGGCTGTCCGCCGGGAATGACATTGTCCGAAGCCGACATTCAGCCTGAACTGGATCGCCGCAAGCCGGGCACCTCGCGCCACGTCACGCAGCGTCAGGAGCCGGATACGGTCGAAATTCTCTCCGGCGTGTTCGAAGGCAAGACAACCGGCACGCCGATTGCGCTGCTGATTCGCAATCAGGATCAGCGCAGCAAGGACTATGGCAATCTGCTCGATACCTTCCGCCCAGGTCATGCTGATTACACCTATTGGCACAAATACGGCATTCGCGATCCACGCGGCGGCGGGCGTTCTTCGGCGCGTCTGACGGCGCCGGTGGTCGGCGCGGCAGCAGTGGCCAAGAAGTGGCTGTTCGAACAATACGGCACAACGTTCAAGGGTTGCATGAGTCAGCTCGGTGACATCGCGATTCCGTTCGAATCCTGGGATCAGGTGCGTGAAAATCCATTCTTCGCAGCCAACGCGACCATGATTCCGCAACTGGAAGAGTACATGGATGCGCTCCGTAAGGCCGGCGACTCCTGCGGCGCGCGTATTGACGTGGTGGCGCAAAACGTGCCGGTCGGTCTGGGCGAACCTATTTACGACAAGCTCGATGCGGAAATCGCTTACGCACTGATGGGCATCAATGCCGTCAAGGGTGTCGAGATCGGCGCCGGTTTCAAGTCGGTAGCGCAAAAGGGCACTGAGCACGGTGACGCGTTGACGCCGGAGGGCTTTGTCGGCAACAACGCCGGCGGTATCCTGGGCGGTATTTCGACCGGGCAGGACATCACGGCCTCGATCGCGATTAAACCGACGTCGAGCATCCGCTCCCCACGTCCATCAATCGACAAAGCTGGTCAGGCGACCGAAGTCGAGACGCATGGCCGCCATGATCCTTGCGTTGGCATTCGTGCTACGCCCATTGCAGAAGCCATGGTTGCGCTGGTCTTGATGGATCATGCCTTGCGTCATCGCGCCCAATGCGGTGATGTCAAGGTAACTACGCCGCAAATCGCCGCACAGAAATAAAACGAAGAATCAAAGAAGTAAAAGAAGAAATAAAAGAAGAATTAAATTGAGATCGCCGACTTTCACGTCGGTCTCAGAACTGGGGCAATGTGTTCAGGTCGAAGGGCCTGCAACATAGGGGAGCGCCGCACTGACAATGTCAATTGATGGCAGTCGCGTGGCAATTTTCGCAGGCACTGCCAAGCGTTTCTCCCGCGTATTTTTATCTTTGACGATGGAGACAGCATGGCGTATCAAATGCAGCGTTCACACCAATTTCTTTCCCGGTTTTTTCTGATTGCGGCCGCTTTGGCGCTGACTGCCTGCGAAAGCGTGCAAACCACGCAGGGTGGGGCTGTTGGTATCACACGTCAGCAAAGCATGATGTTGTCCGCACAAGAAGTCGATGCTTCTGCAGTCAAAGAATATGCGCAAGTGCTCGATGAGCAAAAGAAGAAGGGCGCGCTGAATCAGAATGCCGCTCAGGTGCGCCGCGTGCGTGCTATCGCGGATCGCCTCATCCCTCAGACCGCAGCCTTCCGTCCCGACGCCGTCAAGTGGAAGTGGGAAGTCAACATCATCACCTCGCCTGAGGCCAATGCATGGTGCATGCCGGGAGGAAAAATCGCTGTCTATACCGGCTTGATTGAAAAGCTGAAGATTACCGATGATGAACTTGCTGCCGTCATGGGACATGAAATCGCTCACGCCTTGCGCGAGCATGCTCGTGAACGCGCCTCAGAGCAGGCCGTGACGGGATCGCTGATTTCCATAGGATCATCGATTCTGGGCGTCGGTGAATTGGGGAAGCAGGGAGCACAGTACGCGTACATGGGTCTTGTCGGTTTGCCGAATTCACGTACCCACGAGACCGAGGCTGACCGCATCGGTGTCGAGCTGGCGGCCCGTGCCGGCTATGACCCGCGCGCGGCCATTTCCCTGTGGCAAAAAATGGCTCAGATCGGTGGTAGCGAACCGATGAAATTCATGTCCACTCATCCCTCGCGTGAAGACCGTATCAGCGATCTCACGGTTTATTCGCAACGCGTGATGCCGCTTTACGAGCAAAGCAAGAAGACCCGCTGAACACCGGCGGCCGCAAAGCGTTGTACAACGCAGCCCTAAAACCCACATTCGCGCCTCGGGAAAGGCGCGTTTATGGCATAATCAAAGGCTCATTTCAACGACTTGCGTAGCTTTTACACGCCCGCATCATCATGCTTAAGACGCTTTACGACAAACTTTGGGAATCTCACGTTGTTCATGCAGAACAAGACGGAACGGCCATTTTGTACATCGACCGTCATCTACTGCATGAAGTGACCAGCCCGCAAGCATTTGAAGGCCTCAAATTGGCCGGTCGCCAGCCATGGCGCAATGCCGCCAATCTGGTGGTAGCCGACCACAACGTGCCGACAACCAATCGCGCTAACGGCATTGCCGACCCGATCTCCCGTCTGCAGGTGGAAACGCTGGACGCCAATGCCAAGGAATACGGCCTGACCTATTTCGGCATGAACGACAAGCGTCAAGGCATCGTACACGTTATCGGACCTGAACAAGGCGCGACGCTGCCCGGTATGACCGTGGTTTGCGGCGATTCGCACACCTCCACGCACGGCGCTTTCGCCTGTCTGGCGCACGGTATCGGCACGTCTGAAGTCGAGCACGTGCTGGCAACGCAAACGCTGCTGACCAAAAAATCCAAAGCCATGCTGGTGCAGGTCGACGGCGCATTGCCTGTCGGCGTGACCGCAAAAGACATCGTGCTGGCCGTGATCGGCAAGATCGGCACCGCGGGCGGCACTGGTTATGCGATTGAATTCGCCGGCTCGACCATGCGCTCGCTGACCATGGAAGGCCGTATGACGGTCTGTAACATGGCGATCGAAGCGGGTGCGCGTGCCGGTATGGTTGCGGTTGACGACACCACGATTAATTACCTCAAGGGCCGTCCGTTTGCACCTTCGGGCCCGCATTGGGAGCGCGCCGTGACTTACTGGCGTACGCTGCATTCCGATCCGGGCGCCAAATTCGACATGGTCGTAACCTTGAACGCTGCCGACATCAAGCCGCAAGTGACCTGGGGTACATCGCCGGAAATGGTGGTTGCCGTTGACAGCCGTGTCCCTGATCCGGACAAGGAAAAAGACGCCACCAAGCGCGACGGTATGGAAAAGGCGCTGGCCTATATGGCGCTCAAGCCCAATACCCCGATTGAAGATATTCGCATCGACAAAGTATTCATCGGCTCTTGCACCAATTCGCGCATCGAAGATTTGCGCGAAGCGGCGGCGGTGGTGCGTGGCAAATTCCGCGCATCCAACGTCAAGCTGGCGATGGTGGTGCCAGGTTCCGGTCTGGTGAAAGAACAAGCCGAACGCGAAGGCCTGGACAAGATTTTCCGCGATGCCGGTTTTGAATGGCGTGAGCCGGGTTGCTCGATGTGTCTCGCGATGAACGCTGACCGTCTGGAGCCGGGCGAGCGTTGCGCTTCGACGTCCAATCGCAATTTTGAAGGACGTCAGGGCGCGGGTGGTCGTACGCATCTGGTAAGTCCGGCGATGGCTGCTGCGGCAGGCATTGCAGGACATTTTGTTGATATCCGTTCTTTGTAAACCTACTTGGATGAAATCATGAAAAAAATAATCGCTTTGGCTCTGCTGGCTGCGTCTATGCTGACTCTGACTGCATGCAATACCGTCCACGGTTTTGGTGAAGATGTCGCGAAGGTTGGCGACAAGATGCAAGACGCCAGCAAGAAGTAATAATGCAGTGGCGGCAGCCGGTGCGCTTGCATCGCTGTTGCTGATTTGTTTGTTGAAGAGATAAAAGAAATCGGCTGATCCGGATTGCTGCATGGTGCGGCGATCCATCATCGATAAAAGTGCCATGAATAAATTTATTGTCCATGATGGTTTGGTTGCTCCGCTTGACCGCGCTAACGTCGATACTGATGCGATCATTCCCAAGCAATTCCTGAAATCGATCAAGCGCAGCGGCTTCGGTCCGAATCTGTTCGACGAATGGCGTTATCTGGATCACGGCGAGCCCGGCATGGACAACTCCAAGCGCCCGCTAAATCCTGATTTTGTGCTGAATCAACCGCGCTACCAAGGCGCGTCGATCCTGATCGCACGCAAGAATTTCGGTTGCGGCTCCTCGCGCGAACACGCGCCATGGGCGTTGGATCAATACGGCTTCCGCGCAGTAATTGCACCGAGCTTCGCCGATATTTTCTTTAATAACTGCTTCAAGAACGGCTTGCTGCCGATCGTGCTGTCGGAACAGCAGATCGACCATCTGTTCGATGAAGTAAAAGCATTCCCGGGCTTCCGACTGATCATTGATCTGGACAAACAGATCATCACTACCGCGAATGGTAGTCAGACTTATCCGTTTGAGGTCGGCGAATTCCGTAAATACTGCTTGCTCAACGGCCTTGACGACATCGGTCTGACATTGCGCCAAGCGGACAAAATCCGCGCTTTTGAAGAGCGTCACCTTTACGATCAACCTTGGTTGGCCAACACTATCTGAGTGCTGTCAATTACGCGGTTAAGTTATTCGCAACAGGTTTCTGAAGTTCTGATCAGCCGGATGCCGCATTGCACGGTCGCCAAGACCGGTGCAGATGTGGCCTCCGGCGCTATTATTTTCCAAGACTAGAAGACGACGACATGAAGATTGCAATTTTGCCAGGTGACGGCATCGGTCCCGAGATCATTGAACAAGCTGTACGTGTACTCAATACACTGGGCGAAAAGTTTGAAATGGAAACTGCGCCGGTCGGCGGCGCAGGCTATGAAGCGCACGGCCATCCGCTGCCGGACGGCACGCTGAAGCTGGCAAAGGAAGCCGATGCGATCCTGTTCGGCGCCGTCGGTGACTGGAAGTACGACACACTCGATCGTCCGCTGCGTCCTGAGCAAGCGATTCTGGGTCTGCGTAAACATCTGCAATTGTTCGCCAATTTTCGTCCTGCGATCTGCTATCCGGAACTGACCGGCGCGTCATCGCTCAAGCCTGAACTGGTTGCAGGTCTGGATATCCTGATCGTGCGCGAACTGAACGGCGACATTTATTTCGGCCAGCCACGCGGTATGCGCGAAGCACCGGACGGTCCTTTCAAGGGCGCGCGCGAAGGCTTCGATACCATGCGCTACAGCGAGCCGGAAATCCGCCGCATCGCACACGTTGCCTTCCAGGCAGCCGCCAAGCGCGGCAATCGTCTGTGCAGTGTGGACAAAGCCAACGTGCTGGAAACTTTCCAGTTCTGGAAAGATATCGTCACTGACGTGCACAAGGAATATCCGCAAGTCGAATTGACCCACATGTATGTTGACAATGCCGCAATGCAACTGGTCAAGGCGCCGAAGAATTTTGACGTCATCGTCACCGGCAACATGTTCGGCGACATCCTGTCGGATGCAGCCGCAATGCTGACCGGCTCGATCGGCATGCTGCCATCGGCATCGCTGGATGCCAACAACAAGGGTTTGTACGAACCGTCGCATGGTTCAGCACCCGACATCGCAGGCAAGGGCGTCGCTAATCCATTGGCGACCATTTTGTCGGCGGCAATGATGCTGCGTTTCTCGCTGAACAAGGTGGAACAGGCAGACCGTATTGAAGCGGCGGTGAAGAAAGTCCTTGCACAAGGCTATCGCACCGGCGATATTTATGAAGAGGGCACTACCAAGGTCGGCACCAAGGAAATGGGCGACGCAGTCGTCAAAGCATTGGGTTGAGTTCGAAGTTGATCGCGGCGGTGGTTTTTTTAACGTTGTAGTTCATTGATTATGGAAGTTCATTAATAGGGAAAGATGATGAAACTGGTTGGTTTGGTTGGCTGGCGTGGAATGGTGGGTTCGGTCCTGATGCAACGCATGCAGGACGAGCGTGATTTCGATCACATCGAACCGGTATTTTTTTCGACCTCGAATGCAGGCGGTAAAGCTCCGTCGTTCGCCAAAACGGCAACGACGCTGAAAGACGCCAACAGCATTGATGAGCTGAAAAAATGCGACATCATTATTACCGCGCAAGGCGGCGACTACACCACTGAGATCTTCCCTAAGCTGCGTGCAGCCGGCTGGGACGGCTATTGGATCGATGCGGCGTCGACTCTGCGCATGAAGGATGACGCCGTGATCGTGCTGGATCCGGTCAACAACGATGTGATCAAGAACGCGCTGGCCAAGGGCGTCAAAAATTACATCGGTGGTAACTGCACCAACTCCATCCTGCTGATGGGCGTAGGCGGTCTGTTCAAAGAAGGTCTGGTTGAGTGGGTCAGCTCGATGACTTACCAGGCGGCTTCCGGCGGCGGTGCGAATCATATGCGCGAACTGTTGAAGGGCATGGGCGTCATCAATGCAGCCGTGGCTGATGAACTGGCGACACCGTCGTCGGCGATTCTGGATATCGACCGCAAAGTTGCCAAGACCATTCGCGAAGACGTGCCGACCGAATACTTCGGCGCACCACTGGCGGGCGGCCTGATCCCATGGATCGACGCGCAACTGGAAAACGGTCAGTCCAAGGAAGAGTGGAAGGGCCAGGCTGAAGTCAACAAGATCCTCGACAGCGAGAAAGTTATTCCTGTCGACGGCCTGTGCGTGCGTATCGGTGCGATGCGTTGCCATAGCCTGGCATTGACCATCAAGCTCAAGCGCGACCTGCCGCTGGCCGACATCGAATCCATCATCCGTTCGGGTAACCAATGGGTCAAATGGGTGCCGAATGATCGCGCCATCACCGTTAAGGAACTGACGCCGGCATCCATCACCGGCAGCCTGGAAATCGGTGTTGGCCGTGTGCGTAAGCTCAACCAGGGACCGGAATATATTTCGGCCTTCGTGATCGGCGATCAGTTGCTGTGGGGTGCCGCAGAACCGCTGCGCCGCATGTTGCGCATCATTCTGGGTAAATAATGGCGCGGAAGGCTTGGCCTTCCGTTGTCAATTTGCAACGCAAACCCGTCAAACATTCCTTCACTGGAATGTTGGCGGGTTTTGACCATCTTGAGAACTTGGTTACACTTGCAGGCCTAAGTTCTTGATGATATGTTGAAAATCAGAATTTATCTCATCACTGTCAACAATCCGGTCATTAAAGCCCCTTACTATGAGGGATGTTCAAATCCATTGCTTCGTGGCAATTTGGAGGGCTTTGGTTGAGTTGTCGATCTTTTGATTGTCATCGATGAAATAAACTTTGGTCTTCAGGCCTTCTTTAGTAGAACGTCTATCTAAAACCATATAAACATGCCTCTATATACTCATAATAAGTTTGCGCTGTCCCGCCTGAAAAAACTGAGTGCTGCCGTGACCTTGGCATTAGCCTTGCCAATGGCTGCGAATGCCGCCGGACTGGGCAAACTCACGGTGCTCTCCTCTTTAGGGCAACCGCTGCGCGCGGAAATCGAGTTGAACTCGGTATCGAAAGAGGAAGAGGGCGCATTGGTGGCAAGGCTCGCACCGGCAGACGCTTTCAAGAAGGCCAATATCGATTTCAACCCGGTGTTGTCGTCGCTACGTTTCTCGGTAGAGCAACGGCAGGGCAAGCAACTGATCCGCATCAGTTCGTCGCAAGCGATCAATGAACCCTTCGTCGACCTGCTGCTGGAATTGAGCGGTGGCGGTTCGCGTCTGGTGCGCGAATACACCTTCCTGTTGGACCCGCCGGACATGCGCAAGCCGCAGACCGCGCAATCGGCTCCGGCGACACCTCCTGCCGCCAAGCCAGCGGCCAGTGCGCCTGCAACTGCGCCTGCCAAGCCGGCTGCTACACCGGTTGCAGCTGCACCGGCAGTTTCGGCTCCAGCTACAAACGCAATGCCGGCCGCGGCGGCAATCAATAACAGCGATGAAGAACCAACGTCGCGTATCGTCACCAAGTCGGCTCCTTCCAGTCAGGCAGAAGAACTGATTCGTAACGGCCGCAGCAATGACCAGAGTGGTTTGACCAATGCACCGGTTCCCGCTGCCGTTGCGGAAAAGACTGTTCCGGCTCCTGCAAAGATGGATGCCAAAGCGGATGATGCTGCCACAATGCCTGCCGCTACCGCTTCAGGCAAACGCGGCAAAGGTGGCAAAGCCGCCAGTAATGCCGCGCAGCCGGATGCCAAAACAGAAGGCAAATCGTATCGCGTGAAAGAGGGCGATACGCTGGCGGAAATCGCCAATCGCACCAAAGGCAACACCGTCTCTCTGGATCAGATGCTGGTCGCTTTGTACCGTGCCAATCCGGATGCCTTCATCGGCGACAACATTAACCGCCTGCGCGCAGGCCGCGTGTTGTCGGTGCCTGACGCCGCCACCGCAAGCGCTGTCGACAAGGGCGAAGCGCGCACCACCGTTGTTGCTCAGGCACAGGATTTCAACGCCTATCGTAACAAGCTGGCAGGCCAGGTCGCCAACGGTCCTTCACGTAAAGCGGGTGACTCCAGGCAAAGCAGCAGCGGCAAAGTGACTGCACGTGTTGAAGAAAAATCCGGCGCGGGCGATGCGAAGGACAAGTTGCAACTTTCCAAGGCTGGCGCGAGTGATCGCGCTGCAGCTGAGAAGGCCGCAGCGGAAGACAAAATCGCAGCAGACAAAGCAATTGCTGAAGCGAGCGAGCGCGTGAAAGCGCTGGAGAAAAACGTCAGCGATTTGCAAAAACTGCTGGAAATCAAGAACAAGACACTGGCGGAAATGAGCGAACAGCAAAAAGCTGCCGCTGCCAAGCCGGAAACACCAGCACAACCGACTCCAGCGCCTGCTGCCGCTGTCAAACCGGAAGAAAAACCGGCCGAAGCGAAACCAGCTGAAGCACCAGCTGCTGAACAAGCTAAGCCTGAAACACCGGCCCCTGCTCCAGCAACGCCTGCTGCTGCGCCGGCAGCGGTGGCGCCGAAGGTTGCAGCAGCACCTGTGCCTGCCGTCAAAGCAAACTTCTTCGACAACATCCAAGACAATCCTTTCGTCTTGCCTGGTGCCGGTGCGCTGGTCGCACTGCTGGCGGCATGGGGCATTGTGCGCGTTCGCAATAATCGGAAGAAGGCAGCAACTGCTGCATCTGCCGATGCAGACAAGGAGGATGAGCCGGGAAAGGTAACCAAACAACCTGAACCGACTCCTGAAGCAGCCGCAGTTGCAGAACCGGAAACCGTGCCAGAAGTTGTCGCAGAGACGGCGCCTGAAGCCGTCGCCGCTACAGCAGCAGTGACTGCAGCCCCCGAGCCGGATGCGGTCGATCCGATCTCTGAAGCGGATATGTATATTTCTTATGGTCGCGAAGAGCAGGCCGAAGACATTCTGCGTCTGGCCCTGAAGAGCGATCCGAATCGTCAGGCTATTCGCCTGAAGCTGCTGGAAATTTATTCCAAGCGCCAGGACGTCGAAGGTTTCAATGATGTCGCCAGGGAATTGCATGACGCCACCAGCGGCATTGGTTCGGAATGGGAGCAAGCCGCTGCTATGGGTATCGTGCTTGATCCGACCAATCCGTTGTACGGTGGATCTCCTGTGGAAGAGCTTGTTGCCGAAGAAGCGCCGGTCGCCGAGAAGATGCCGGAGCCAGAGCCCGAACCAGAAGCGCCTGCTCCTGAAGAACAGGATCTGGAGTTCGATCTGAACGACTTCAAAGGCGCAGAAATTCAACCGGGTGCGACGCCTGTCGCAGATATCGGCAGCAAGATCGATTTTGATCTGGAGCTTGATAGCGGCAAGTCTGACGCAGAAGATGCCGCTTCTTTGCTGGATGATCTGCCGAAGCCATCGCCAGTCGTCAATAACATCGATCTGGATCTGCCTGAGCCGGTGGAAGCGCCTAAACAGGATGTGCTGGAAGACGACGAGTCGGCCTTTGCTGCAGAAATGTCGACCAAGCTGGATCTTGCAGCGGCGTATCAGGAAATCGGTGACAAGGAAGGTGCCCGCGAACTGTTGGACGAAGTCATTCGTGGCGGCAGCGATGCCCAGATCGCGCGTGCCAAGGAAATGTTGTCCAAGCTGTCGTAAGGCGGATGCCGTAAGCCGTACACCGACTTGTCCGGAGACGGGCGCCGAGATTGGCGCCCGTTTGCTTTTTGATTTGCGATTGAAATATGCTGTGGATGCAGAGATCTCTTTACCGCGACTGCGTGACAGCCAGATCAGATGACGCATAACGAATGTTACGGCGAACGAAGCAATCAATGAAGCAACGAACCTGATCAATAAAGTAGCAATCCACGTAATAATCCATGTAATCACGCACGTAACAACGCAGAAAAGAACTACCGTGACCGAACCCGCACTTTCCCTTTCCGCAGCGCCGCAGCCAGTTATCGAGGGGGCTTCTTCCGGACCGGCTTTGCGTCCGCTTCGCTCGCTGCATCGCATTGTGCTCGGAATCCAATATGACGGTAATTCCTGGCAAGGCTGGCAGACACAGCCTCATGGGCTGACAGTGCAGGATAAATTGGAAGCAGCACTGAAGCAGTTCACGCTGGTTGACATTGATACCACCTGTGCCGGTCGCACCGATTCCGGCGTGCACGCGCTGGAGCAGGTGGTTCATTTCGATACCACGATTACGCGCGACAAGTCATCGTGGGTGCGCGGTGTCAATGCCTTTTTGCCATCGTCGATTGCCGTGCGCTGGGCGATTGAGCTACCGGCGGATGAAGGCGGGGACGTTGCTCTCAACGGGCGCGAAGACGGTTTTCATGCGCGCTTCAGCGCGACAGCACGTACCTATCACTACATGCTGTACAACCATCCGGTGCGTTCGCCTTTGCTGGCGGGCAAGGCAGGCTGGACTTTCCGGCCGCTCGATGTGGATTTGATGCAGCAGGCGGCAAATCATCTGGTCGGTAAGCATGATTTTTCGACGTTTCGGGCAGTGGAGTGCCAGGCCAAGTCGCCGGTACGGACAATGGAATCGCTGCAGGTCCGCCGCCATGGCGACATGATTGTCTTCACGTTGAAAGCCAACGCCTTCTTGCATCACATGGTGCGCAACATCGTCGGATCGTTGATTTTTGTCGGAAACGGCAGGCAGCCGCCGGAATGGATTGCTCAGATCTTGGCGCAGCAGGATCGCAGCCTCGCCGCACCGACATTCATGCCCGATGGTTTGTATCTGGCCAAAGTCGACTATCCGGCGCGCTGGTCATTGCCCCAGGAAGAAGCCGCCTGGCCCTGGCTGTAATCTGGTTCACTATCTCAATCGGTTAGACTAGGCGTCTTGCTATCTGTCTTGCCACTTTCGCTTACGACCCCATTTAGTCACCATGCACAGAACCAGAATCAAGATTTGCGGTTTGACCCGCGCGGAAGATGTTGCCGCTGCCGTAGCCGCCGGCGCTGATGCGATCGGCTTTGTGTTTTACGACAAGAGCCCGCGCTATGTCACCGCATCGGCAGCGGCGGAATTGATTCGCACTGTGCCGCCTTTCATTTCGACGGTGGGATTGTTTGTTAATGCCAGTGCGGAGGAGGTCAGTGCGGTGTTGGAACGGGCGCCCTTGTCGTTGTTGCAATTTCACGGCGACGAGACACCGGAGCATTGTGCCGCCATTGCGCAAGCCGTCAAACGGCCTTTTATGCGCGCAGCACGCATCGGAAGCTCGACCACGCCCGAAGATTTGATAAAATGGGAGCAGGATTATCGTTCCGCCAGCCCTTTCTTTACGGGGCTCTTGCTTGACACCCTGGTTGAGCAATACGGCGGCAGCGGAAAGGTTTTCGATTGGTCTCTCATTCCAAAAGAACTCGCGCCTCGGGTCGTTTTAAGTGGTGGCTTGAGCGTACAAAACGCGACTGACGCGGTGCAGCGCGTGCGCCCGCACGCCGTTGACATCAGCAGTGGTGTCGAGCAAGCCAAAGGTATCAAGGATGCCGCCAAGATCGCCGCTTTCATCAGCGCCGTATATCTGGCGGACAAGACCTGATTAGCTATCCCTGAGCCTGGCAGCCATCTCACCGGAACATTTGAGGAATACCATGAAAGAATTGAATCCGCTCGGCAACTTTTCCGAGCGTCAGCCTATTGCCGCTGCAGCCTTGCATCAAACAGCGCCCTATAACCTGCCGGACGCACGTGGCCATTTCGGCCAATACGGCGGCAGCTTCGCAGCGGAAACTCTGACCGACGCACTCACGGAGCTGCGTGAAGCCTATGCGCATTACCAGAACGACGAACAGTTTTTGGCAGAGTTTCATACCGAGCTGAAACATTTTGTCGGCCGCCCCAGCCCGGTGTATCACGCCAAGCGCTGGTCCGAGCTGGCAGGCGGCGCGCAGATCTATTTCAAGCGTGAAGACCTGAATCACACTGGTGCGCACAAGATCAACAACGTCATTGGTCAGGCCTTGCTCGCCAAGCGCATGGGCAAGAAGCGCATCATCGCCGAGACCGGCGCAGGTCAGCACGGCGTGGCGACTGCAACGATCTGTGCACGTTTTGGCATGGAATGCATCGTCTACATGGGCAGCGAAGACGTCAAGCGCCAGTTGCAGAACGTCTATCGCATGAACCTGCTGGGCGCGACAGTGGTGCCGGTAGAATCCGGCTCCAAGACGCTGAAAGATGCACTCAACGAAGCGATGCGCGACTGGGTCACCAACGTTGAAAGCACGTTCTACATCATCGGAACAGTGGCTGGTCCGCATCCTTATCCGATGATGGTGCGCGACTTCCAATCGGTGATCGGCAACGAATGTATCGTGCAAATGCCTGAGATCGCCAGCCGTCAGCCTGACTACGTGGTGGCGGCCGTCGGTGGCGGCTCCAATGCGATGGGTATTTTCTATCCCTATATCGATTATCAGGACGTCAAACTGGTCGGTGTTGAAGCCGCCGGCGACGGTCTCGATACCGGCCGTCATTCCGCCTCGCTGACGCTGGGTACGCCAGGCGTGCTGCACGGCAATCGTACCTATCTGCTGCAGGATGAAAACGGCCAGATCATGGAAACGCATTCCGTCTCGGCGGGTCTTGACTATCCAGGCGTCGGTCCTGAGCACTCGTGGTTGAAAGACAGCGGGCGTGCCAGCTATGAATGCATCACCGACGACGAGGCATTGGCGGCGTTTCATACCTGCTGCCGCATCGAAGGTATCATTCCCGCGCTGGAGTCGAGCCATGCGCTGGCCTACGCCGCCAAGCTGGCAGCGACTTTGCCGAAAGACCGCATTGTGCTGGCCAATCTGTCGGGACGTGGCGACAAGGACATGCACACCGTCCAGCAACATCAGGGTTAAATAAGCTCCAGCAAAAAGGCTCCAGCTCTGCATGCGGGCAGCGGACTTAAAATCCGCTGCGCGCAAGCTGCAAAAACAAAGCAGGGCTGGCCGAATCGACGAACAACACATTTCAACACCATGTCCCGAATTCAATCCACTTTTACCGCACTGGCAGCCAGCAACAAGAAGGCGCTGATCACCTTTATCACAGCCGGTGACCCGGCTCCCGAACTGACTGTGCCTCTGCTGCATGCGCTGGTCGCGGGTGGCGTCGATATTCTTGAACTTGGGGTGCCTTTTTCCGATCCTATGGCAGAAGGTCCGGTCATTCAGCGTGCCTGCGAGCGCGCGCTCAAATTCAACGTCAGCACGCGCGACGTGCTCGGCTATGTGCGTGAGTTTCGCAAGACCAACAGCACGACGCCGGTAGTACTGATGGGCTATGCCAATCCGCTGGAACGTTTTGGCGTCGATGCCTTCATTGCGGCAGCGAAAGAGGCTGGCGTGGACGGCACCATCATCGTCGATTACCCGCCGGAAGAATGCGAAGAGTTTTCGCAAAAAATGCAGGCACAGGGACTCGATCCGATTTTCCTGCTGGCGCCGACGTCGACCGAAGAACGTATCCAGCAAGTGGCCAAGGTCAGTAGCGGATTCTGCTACTACGTCTCCTTGAAGGGCGTGACCGGCGCCGGCAACATCGATACCGCCGAAGTCGCCAAGCGCATTGCGGAAATCCGCAAGCACGTCAAACTGCCGATCGGCGTCGGTTTCGGCATTCGCGACGGTGCCACCGCCAAGGCAGTGAGCCAGGTGTCGGATGCCGTCGTGATCGGCAGCCGCATTATTCAAGAGTTGGAAAACACCCCGCGTGAGCGTGCGGTGGAGGCGGTTCAGGCCTTCGTGACGGATATTCGCAAGGCAATGGACGCCTGATCCCTGCATCTCGAGGAGGAGGCCGACAGCGAGCCCGGCCTCTCCTGAAAGCATGGTTTCCTAAAAGAAATTATCGAAAAGCAATCAAATCATCGTCTCCGGTTGTGTGGCTTTGCCTCTGGTACAATGCGCCACCGGAAATTAGAAAGAGGTTTCTATGAGCTGGCTAGAGAAATTACTCCCGCCTCAAATTCAACGTAGCGATTCCGCAAGCCGGAAGTCGATACCCGAAGGTTTATGGGTCAAGTGCCCATCCTGCGAAGCAGTGCTTTATCGTACGGATCTGGAATCCAATCTCCACGTTTGCCCGAAGTGCAGCCATCACATGCGTATCCGCGCCCGTGCGCGCCTGGATTCGCTGCTCGACGAAGGTGGCCGTTATGAAATCGGCCAGGAAGCCCTGCCGGTCGATACGCTCAAGTTCAAAGACAGCAAGAAATACCCAGACCGTCTGAAAGACGCGCTGGAATCCACCGGTGAAACCGATGCCATGATCGTCATGGGCGGCGCCATCATGACCCTGCCGGTCGTGGTTGCCTGCTTTGAGTTCGAATTCATGGGAGGTTCTATGGGCTCTGTGGTTGGCGAGCGTTTCGCCCGTGGCGCGCAGATGGCGCTGGAGCAAAAAGTACCGTTCATCTGCATCACCGCCACCGGTGGTGCGCGTATGCAAGAAGGCTTGTTGTCATTGATGCAAATGGCCAAGACCACTTCCATGCTGACCAAGCTGTCCGAGAAGAAGTTGCCCTTTATTAGCGTGCTGACCGACCCGACCATGGGCGGCGTGTCGGCATCGTTCGCCTTCATGGGCGACGTCGTGATGGCCGAACCGAAAGCACTGATCGGCTTTGCCGGTCCACGTGTGATCGAGAACACCGTGCGCGAAAAGTTGCCGGAAGGCTTCCAGCGCTCCGAGTTCCTCGTGACCAAGGGCGCCATCGACATGATCGTCGACCGTCGCAAGATGCGCGAAGAAATCGCACGTTTGCTGGCGTTGCTGCAAAATCAGGCGGCCGAAACCGTTTCCTGATCGCGATGCTGCAGACAGACCCGAACTTGTCGTCGTTCAACGCAAGTTCGGGTTTTTGCTTTTAAGTTATTCCAAGTCGTTCCAAGTCATTCATCGAGCTCATCAGCTCCATGCAGGTCATCTCAGATTCACTGTAGATTCAACTCATGCAAGCGCAAGCAAAACCTTCCACCCTGGCCGAATGGCTGACCCTTCTGGAAACCCGTCACACCAAGTCCATCGACATGGGCCTGGAGCGCGTCGGCAAGGTCAAAGAATTGCTCGACATCCGTTTCGATTGCCCCGTCATCACGGTGGCCGGCACAAACGGCAAAGGCTCGACCTGCGCCATGCTGGAATCGATCCTGATGCGCGCCGGTTATCGCGTGGGTTTGTACATCAAGCCGCATTTCCTGCATTTCAACGAGCGCGCCCGGGTCGAAGGCGTGCCGGCATCCGATGCGGCGCTGATCGCTGCGTTTGAAGCGGTGGAAGAAAAGCGCGGCGATATTTCGCTGACCTATTTCGAGTTCACCACACTGGCCATCATGAAGCTGCTGGCCGATGCCAAGATGGAAGTCGTGATCCTGGAAGTCGGCCTGGGTGGTCGTCTGGATGCCGTCAATGTCATCGATGCCGACGTCGGCATCGTCACCAGCATCGACATCGACCATACCGAATACCTCGGCACCACGCGCGAAGAAATCGGCTTTGAGAAAGCTGGCATTTATCGCGCCGGCAAAACTGCGATTTGCGGCGATCCCGTACCGCCGAGGTCGCTCATCAAGCATGCTGAATCCATCGGCGCCGATCTCTGGCTGATGGGCCGCGATTTCAACTACCAGGGTGACAAGCAACAGTGGGCCTATGGCGGTCGCGCTCAGCGCCGCAATTCGCTGGCGTATCCGAGCCTGCGTGGCGCCAATCAATTGCTTAATGCTTCGGCTGCACTGGCTGCGCTGGAAGCCTTGCGCGACGTGTTGCCCATCGGCGCACAAGAAGTACGCACCGGCCTGGCAACGGTCGAATTACCGGGGCGTTTCCAGGTCTTGCCTGGACAACCTCTGGTGATTCTCGACGTCGCGCATAACCCGCACGCCGCCGCCACGCTGGCGCAAAATCTCGACAACATGGGTTTTCATCCCTACACCTATGCAGTGTTCGGCTCCATGCTCGACAAGGACATCGAAGGCGTCATCAATCAGCTCAAAGGCAAGATCGATCACTGGTGTGTGACCGGCTTGCCATTGCCGCGCGCTGCTACGGCGCAGCAATTGAAGGATAAATTACTGGAAGCAGGCGTCGAGCCGGAATTCAAGCCTGACGCGGCCTGCACCATAGAAACCTTTGAAACGCCTGCTGCTGCATTCGCAAATGCGCAGAGCAGAGCTACCGAGAATGATAGAATTGTGGTTTTTGGATCCTTCCTCACCGTTGCAGGCGTGATGCAAGCCCGTAAGCCGGAGTTGCATTGAGTTTTTTGCGGTTTGCCTCGGTTTGCGTCGTTTTCGGCTGGGATGTTGCAGTTTGTTTTTTGATGCGATCAGTCGCATCCGCTGCGCCCGGTATTTGTCATCCGCATTTTTCAGACCACCTTATATAGATCAGCATGGGCTTGTTCTCGTTTTTTCGTAAAAACAAGCAGGAATCTGCTTCCGGTCAAGGCGAATTCCTGTCGCGTTCCGCAGGGGAGTCGTCGGCCGCACAGAACAGCCGCAGCAGCCGTAGTGCGGGGAATTCCCGCAAGTCCAGCAAGGGCGGCAAAGAAGAGTCGGTCGATCCCGTACTGCCGGAAAAGAAACGTGCACGCCGCCGCCTGATCGGTGCCGTTGCGCTGGTGCTGGCAGTGGTGATTGTGTTGCCGATGGTTCTCGACTCCGAGCCGCGTCCGCTCGCGGACGATATCGCGATCCAGATTCCTTCCAAGGATGGCAAGGATGCTGCCAAGGATACGGTTGCCGATGCCAAACCGGCAACATCGACAGCTTCGGCAAACTCAGCAGCGCAACCGAAGGAAGAGTTTGTCGATCCGGCAACGCTGGCGCCTGCTAACGAGAAGCCCGCTATTGCTCCCGGTGCTCCGGCAATGCCTTCCGGTCCTGCCAATGCGCCGCTGGCCAAACTGTCTGAACCAACTGCTGCCGTGGCGGAAAAGCCTGCAGAGAAACCTGAAGCCCCCAAACCTGCGGCCAAGCCCGAGACTAAAGCCGACGCCAAAGCAGACGTAAAAGATAGCAAGGCTGCAGCCAAGCCAACCGAGCACAAAGACGATCGCAAGAAGGACGTGAAGGAAGCGGCCAAGCCAAAGACTGCGGATAAGCCCGACGATGCGGCCCGCGCCATGGCGATTCTGGAAGGCAAGTCTGCCACCGCCGACAAGAAACCGGCAGCATCGGCTCCAGCAGCGGCAGGTGGTAAATTTGTGATTCAGGTCGCCGCGTTAGCGACACAGGAAAAAATCGATGAGTTGCGCGGCAAGCTCAATAGCGCTGGCATCAAATCATTTACGCAAAAAGTGGCAACCCAATCGGGTGACCGTACGCGTATCCGCGTCGGCCCGTTTGCCAGCCGCGACGAGGCCGACAAGATGCGCGCCAGGATTAATAAGCTCGGCTTGAACGCTACTATCGTTCCAGCTTGAATTTCGCGATGACCGGTCGCATATTGCTTATGTTGTTATTGTGACGATTTTTGATTATCTGGTATTGCTGGTACTGGTTTGTTCAGTAATCATCAGCATGTTAAGAGGATTGGTCAGGGAAGTGCTGTCGCTGGCCAGTTGGATAATTGCATTAGTCGTCGCCAACGCCTATGGTGAAACATTGGCGACGATGTTACCCGACGTGATTCCGGGCGAGTCGACAAGATTGATTGTGGGATTCATTGCTTTGTTTATCGGTACGCGCCTGTTGATGGGCCTGGTGACCAGAGCGATGTCCGAAGTGGTTAAGGCAAGCGGCCTGTCGCTGATCGATCGCAGCCTGGGTGCAGTGTTTGGCCTGGCGCGCGGTGCGGTGATTGTGCTGGCGGTGGTGTTGTTATGCGGTACGACGTCGATTCCGCAGCAGCCATTCTGGAAAGATGCGAGGTTAAGCCCGCTGGCGGAAACCGCCGCGGAGACCGTTAAACCCTATTTGCCGGGCCAGTTCGCGCAGCACGTCCATTTTTAATTTTGTTTTTTCGTCTTTGTTTTCATTAGGAGTCCACCATGTGTGGCATTGTCGGCGTCGTTTCCCATAGTCCAGTCAATCAGTTGCTCTACGATGCGCTGCTGCTGTTGCAGCATCGCGGCCAGGATGCAGCGGGTATCGCAACCAATCACGCAAACGGTTTCTCGATGCACAAGGCCAACGGTCTGGTGCGCGACGTGTTCCGTACGCGCAACATGCGTTCGTTGCCAGGCAACACCGGCCTCGGCCAGGTGCGTTATCCGACCGCCGGCAGCTCGTCCAGCGAAGAAGAAGCGCAACCGTTCTACGTCAATGCGCCGTTCGGCATCATTCTGGCGCATAACGGCAACCTGACCAATGCGGAACAGCTCAAGGTCGAGATGTTCAAGAACGACCGCCGCCACCTCAACACCGATTCCGATACCGAAGTGCTGGTCAACGTGTTTGCGCATGAGTTGCAGCAAGCTACGACCGGCTATTCGCTGGATCCGGCTGCAGTCTTCAAGGCTGTTGCGATGGTGCACAAGCGCGTGCGCGGCTCCTACGCCGTGGTGGCGCAGATCGCCGGTTACGGCCTGCTGGGTTTCCGCGATCCGTACGGTATCCGTCCGATGTGCCTGGGTTTCAACGAAACCGACAAGGGCTCCGAATACATGCTGGCCAGCGAATCCGTGGCGTTGGAAGGCTTGGGCTTCCGCTTCCTGCGCGATGTGATGCCGGGTGAAGCGATTTTCATCGACAACGATGGCAAGCTGTACAACCAGCAATGTGCCGACAATCCGACGCTGAATCCTTGTGCGTTCGAATTCGTCTACCTGGCCCGTCCTGACTCGGTCATCGATGGTGCTTCGGTCTACGCCAGCCGTCTGAAGATGGGTGAATACCTGGCCGAGAAGGTCCGTCGCGAAATCTCCAGCGGTGAAATCGATGTCGTCATGCCGATTCCTGATTCGTCGCGTCCTGCAGCGATGGAACTGGCGCTCAAGCTGAACCTCGATTACCGCGAAGGTTTCATCAAAAACCGCTACATCGGCCGTACCTTTATCATGCCAGGCCAGGGCCTGCGCAAGAAGTCCGTGCGTCAGAAGCTCAACGCCATCGGTTCCGAGTTCAAGGGCAAGAGCGTGCTGCTGGTCGATGATTCGATCGTGCGTGGTACCACCAGCCGAGAAATCGTGCAAATGGCCCGTGAAGCCGGCGCCAAGCGCGTGATCTTTGCTTCGGCAGCGCCACCGGTCAAGTTCCCGAATGTCTACGGCATCGACATGCCGACACGCGACGAACTGATTGCTTACGGCCGTACCGATCAGGAAGTCTGCCGCGAAATCACCGCCGACGCGCTGGTGTATCAGGATGTGGAAGACTTGAAGCGCTCAATCTCCGACGTCAATCCGGCGTTGCGCAACTTCGAAGCATCGTGCTTCGACGGTAACTACATCACCGGCGACATCTCGCGTGACTACCTCGATCGCCTCGAGTTTGCACGCAAGAATCCGAAACCGGCGCTGGAAGATGCCGTGCGCTCGCAACTCAATCTGAACCTGGCACGCGTGGACTAAATTCCATCGCGTACGCAGCAGAAAAAACGCCGGATCGCTGTCACAGCGTCCGGCGTTTTTCATTGAGGCAAGCATTGCTGCTGCGGCAGCGGCAGAACTGGCTTATCATCACTGTTCCCAAGTTTTACTGTCTTACGCATCCACACCTATGAACGACAAGAAGAGCTACGGTTTCACCACGACTATTTTGCACAGCGATCGCCAAAAAGAGATCGAACACGGCTCGCTGCACAAACCTATCCATACCTCCGTGGCGTTCGGCTACAAGGATGCACGCCAGCTGGCTGAAGTATTCCAGGGCAAGCAGTCCGGCTATCGTTACGGCCGCCAGGGCAATCCGACCGTGTCGGCACTGGAAGAGAAGATCACCAAGATGGAAGGCGGACTGTCAACCATCTGCTTCGCTACCGGTATGGCGGCGATCGGCGCCGTGATTCAGGGGCTGTTGCGCGAAGGCGATCACGTGGTGTCGTCGGCTTTCCTGTTCGGCAATACCAATAGCATGTGGATGACCGTCAATGCGCAAGGCGCGCGCGTCTCCATGGTCGATGCGACCGACGTCAAACTGGTGGAAGCCGCACTGACGCCAGAGACGCGCATCGTCTTCGTGGAAACCATCGCTAATCCGCGCACCCAGATCGCCGACCTGAAACGTATCGGCGACCTGTGCCGTGAGCGCGGTATCCTGTACATCGTTGACAACACGATGACGTCGCCTTATCTGTTCCAGCCGAAAGCAGTTGGTGCAGGTCTGGTGGTCAATTCACTGACCAAATCCATCGGCGGTCACGGCAACGCACTGGGCGGCGCGCTGACCGATACCGGTTTGTACGACTGGTCGCGCTATCCGCATATCGCCGACAACTACAAAAAGAATCCACAGAAACAATGGGGTATGGCGCAGATTCGCGCCAAGGCCTTGCGCGATTTCGGCGCTTCGCTGGGGCCGGAAGCGGCGCATCACATCGCCGTCGGTGCAGAAACCATGGCGCTGCGCCAGGAGCGCGAATGCGCCAATGCGCTGGCCGTGGCACAGATGCTGGACGCCGATCCACGTGTGGAGGCCGTGTATTACCCGGGTTTGCCGTCGCATCCGCAACATGCACTGGCGACGGAGCTGTTCCGTTCTTACGGCAGCTTGCTGAGCTTTGAATTGAAGGACGGCATCGATTGCTTTGATTACCTGAACCGTCTGCAATTGGCGGTGGCGTCCAGCAATCTTGGCGACACACGCACGCTGGTGATTCCCGTGGCGCACACGATTTTCTATGAAATGGGGCAAGAGCGCCGCGCCGCAATGGGCATCGCCGAATCGTTGATTCGCGTCTCGATCGGCCTTGAGGATACGGATGATCTGGTGGAAGATTTCAGGCAGGCGCTGGATTCCTGATGGCATGATTATTTGATCACGTTGATCTGATCATCATGAAAAACGGTCATGCCGACATTGTGCCGGGATGACCGTTTTTTCTGTGCCTTGCTGAATTACGGTAGCAGCTTCGCAGGCGCAGTGTTGTCGGCCCACTTGTTGGTATAGCTCGGCTTGTACGTCTTGAAGCGCTGCAGCAGATCCGCCGGGTTTTGCTCATGCATCATCAGCAGCGACTGTTCAGCCGTCAGGAAGCGTTGCGATACCAGATGTTCGATGAAGGCGATGAGGTTATTGTAGAAACCGTCCACATTGAGCAGGCCGATCGGTTTGTAGTGAAAACCAAGCTGCGCCCAAGTCAGCACTTCAAACAGTTCTTCCAGCGTACCCATGCCGCCCGGCATGGCGATAAAACCGTCCGACAACTCCGCCATCATGGCCTTGCGTTCGTGCATGTCCTTGACGATGTGCAGACGGGTCAGGCCGTTGTGGCCCAGCTCCTTGTCCAGCAGCGCCTTCGGGATCACGCCCGTGGCTTCACCGCCTAAGCGGATGACTTCTGTTGCAATAATGCCCATGAGGCCGACGTTGCCGCCGCCGTACACCAGAGCAATATTGTCTTTGACCATTTCCCGCGCCAGCGCGCGTGCGCCTTCCGCGTAGACTTCGGAAGCGCCGGCGGAAGAACCGCAATAAACACAGATGGATTTCATTTTCTTTAGCTCGGATTAATCGACATTGCCATGTTATAACATGCTTACCGTGACAAAAACATCCTCGCCAGCGTAGCGAATTCAGGTGACCTGGCAATGACAGGAGACATGAACGACTACTCAAGGAATAGCATGCAAAACAAGATCGTGACATTGGCGTTGCAGGGCGGGGGATCGCACGGCGCCTTTACCTGGGGTGTATTGGATCGTCTGCTGGAAGACGGGCGCATGGCGTTTGAGGGCATCAGCGGCGCCAGCGCCGGCGCCATGAATGCAGCGGTGCTGTCGCACGGTTTCAACGTCGGCGGCCGCGAAGGCGCGCGCGAGGCGTTGGCGGCTTTCTGGGGGCGTATCGCGATCAAGGAACCGTTCAGTTTCTTGCCGCCGGAGATGATGCCGGGCGGTACCAGCTTGCTGACCCAGACCACGCCGGCGGCGATGCATGCCTTTCTGGCGATGACGCGCTTCTTTTCGCCGACGCAGCTGAATCCTCTTGATATCAATCCATTACGCGACATCCTCGAAGAGCAAGTCGACTTCGACCGCTTGCGTACGCGCAGCACCATCAAATTATTTATTGCCGCCACCAAGGTCAGCACCGGTACGCTGAAGATTTTCCGTGACCGTGAACTGACGCTGGATGCCTTGCTGGCATCAGCTTGTCTGCCTTCGATGCATCGCCCGGTCGAGATCGATGGTGAGGCGTATTGGGATGGTGGCTTGACGGCCAATCCGCCGATTTTCCCTTTGCTGCATCTGTGCTCATCGCGCGATTTGCTGGTGGTGCTGCTGCATCCTTGCAGTCGTCCCGGCACGCCGACGTCGACACACGATATTGGTCAGCGTCTCTCGGAGATCAGTTTCAGTTCGGCGTTTTTCACCGAAGTGGGTGGACTGGCTCTGGCCAAGCGGGAAGCGGAGAGCGGCATGTTTGCCTTCGGCACCCTGGAACGGCGTCTGAAGCGGCTCAACATGCACCTGATCGAGGCCAACGACCTGATGAGCCAGCTTGACGTCATGAGCAAGCTCAACACCAAGCGTTCCTTCATCCACGGTCTTTACGATGAAGGCAGGCTGGCCGCTGAACGCTGGATGGAAACGCACTTCCATACGGTGGGGCTGAAATCGTCCTTCGATCTCGGGCGATATCTGCAGTAAGGCATTCGGCCCCAGTCGGCTGTTATCGGATACAGGCGGCCCTGCAGCGGGCAGGGCGGGCTAGCCTTATACTGTGAGGTTTCCCCGATTGCAGAGAAGCCACTTAGCCATGAAGCCATCCCGTTCCGAATTCCTTGATATCCGTGGTTTGCGATATCACGTACGCCACTGGGGCGATCCGCAGGCGCCCAAGATTTTCATGGTGCACGGCTGGATGGATATCTCGGCCTCATTCCAGTTCATGGTCGATTGCCTGCAAAAGGAATGGCATGTCATTGCACCCGACTGGCGTGGCTTCGGCCTGACCGAGCGGCCTCAGGCCGACACCTACTGGTATCCCGACTATCTGGCCGACCTGGATGCCTTGTTGCTGCACTATGCACCGGACGAGGCAGTCAATTTGCTCGGTCACAGCCTCGGCGGCAACGTTGTCGGCCTGTACGCCGGCGTGCGCCCTCAACGGATTGCCAAGCTGGTCAATCTGGAAGGTTTCGGCCTGCCCAGCACCAAGCCCGAACAAGCGCCGGGACGCTTCGCCAAATGGCTCGACGAGCTGCAAGAAAAGCCGGAGATGCGCAGCTACGCCACGCTGGAAGACGTCATGGGCCGTCTGCAAAAGACCAATCCCCGCCTGAGCCGCGAGCGCGCTGCCTTCCTCGCACAACACTGGGCCGGCCAGAATGACGACGGAAGTTGGGCAATCCTTGGCGATCCGGCCCACAAGAACACCAATCCATTGCTGTATCGCGTTGAGGAAGTGACCGCCTGCTGGGCGCAGATCACCGCACCGGTATTGTGGGTTGAAGCAGCAGAAACCGACATCTGGCGCTGGTTCGGTCAAAACGCGCTGATGCGCCCGGAAATCGAACGCCGTATCGGCTTCCTCCACAACGTCCGTACGGAAATCATTCCGGACGCCGGACACATGCTCCATCACGATCAGCCGGCGTTGCTGGCGACGGCGATAGAAGCGTTTCTGAACGAATAAGCTTCAGACTCCAGTCGCCGTCGCAAGCCCCTTTCAGGTCTGTGTGCAAGCGCAGCAGAGAAGGCGTCGGCGGCGTACAATGGAAGTATCATTTTCGTGTTTTCAAGGCTTCTCCAACAATGCTCAACGTCGATCTGCACTGCCATTCCAACGTCTCTGACGGCTTGCTGCCGCCAGCGGAGGTGGCTGCGCGCGCCAAGGCCAATGGCGTCGATGTCTGGGCACTGACCGATCACGACGAAATCAGCGGCATCGCCACCGCGCGCGAGGCCGCACAGGATCTCGGCATGCATTACATCCCAGGCGTCGAAATCTCGATCACATGGGCAGGGCAGACTGTGCATATCGTCGGCTTGCGCATCGATGAAAAAAACGAGACGCTGGTCAAGGGCCTGGAGTCCACGCGTAACGGCCGCGAACGGCGTGGTCGCGACATTGCAGCAGGGCTGGAGAAGGTCGGCATCCCCAACGCCTTTGAAGGCGCGCTTAAACATGTCGGCAATCCCGATCTGATGTCGCGCACGCATTTCGCCCGCTACCTCGTTGAGATCGGCCGCTGCGCCGACACCAAGGAAGTGTTCCGCAACTATCTGTGCGAGGGAAAACCCGGCTATGTGCCGCATCGCTGGGCGACGCTCAAGGAGTCGGTCGACTGGATTCGCGGCGCCGGCGGCGTGGCGGTGATTGCCCATCCCGGACGCTATCAGTACAGCGATCTCGAATTTGGCGCCTTGTTCGATGAATTCAAGCAGCATGGCGGGGCAGCGATCGAAGTTACCACCGGCAGCCACACGCCGGATCAATACGAGGAATATGCCCGCGTCGCCAAGCGCTACGGCTTTCTCGCATCGATCGGCTCGGATTTTCATGGCCCGGGAGAATCGCGCGTGGATCTGGGCACATTGCCGCCATTGCCGAAGGATCTGACACCAGTTTGGCACGACTGGAAGTTGGCGAATCGCTAACAGAGCGCCGCTGGCAGCGTTGCTTCTCCTTGCCGTACATTCGTACTGTCTGCGTCGGCGCGCCTTGCCAGCGACGCTCTGTTAACGACTCGACATGTAGATCGAGAGGACTACGATCAATGCTTTACGGCACATCTCTTGATTTCTCCCTGATTGTTCCTATCTAATAACCACTTTCCTGATAGGAGTTTTCCGGATGAAACGCATATTCCTCTTCCTCGCGACCAATATTGCCGTGCTGGTGGTGATGAGCGTGATCTTGTCCCTGCTCGGCGTGGACAGATTCCTGACGCGCGCAGGGCTCAATCTGCCGATGCTGCTGGTGTTTTCCATCGTCGTCGGTTTTACCGGTTCCATCATTTCGCTGCTGATGAGCAAGACCATGGCGAAGTGGAGCACCGGTGCGCGCGTGATCGATACGCCGGTCAATTCCACGGAAGTCTGGCTGGTCAACACCGTCAGCAAACTGGCGCAGCGCGCCGGCATCGGCATGCCCGAAGTTGCTGTCTATGAAGGCGAGCCGAATGCTTTTGCTACCGGCGCGTTCAAGGATTCTGCGCTGGTTGCTGTATCCACTGGTCTGCTGCAAGGCATGACCAAAGAAGAAGTCGAAGCCGTGCTCGGCCATGAAGTGGCGCATATCGCCAACGGCGACATGGTGACCATGACGTTGATTCAGGGCGTTGTGAATACCTTCGTGGTGTTTCTGTCGCGCGTGGTTGGTTACTTCGTTGACTCGGCGCTACGCCGTAACAATGATAACTCGGGCCCTGGCATCGGCTACATGGTGACAGTCATGGTTTGCCAGATTGTGTTCGGTATCGGCGCGTCGATGATCGTGGCCTGGTTTTCGCGTCATCGCGAATTCCGCGCCGACGCCGGTTCTGCCAAGCTGCTTGGTGGTCCGCAGCCGATGATCAATGCGCTGGCGCGTCTGGGCGGCATCCCGGTCAGCGGTTTGCCGGAATCAATGGCGGCAATGGGTATCAACGACAAGCCGGGTTTCATGGAATTGTTTTCCAGCCACCCGCCGATGGAACAGCGCATCGCGGCATTGCGCGGTCAGCGATAAGTCGTCAATGGCAAACAAACGGCGGTGCAGTGTAGCGACCGCCGTTTTGCCTTTTTGAAAACCGTATTCGATTTTGAAACGAAGGATTCATGAGTCAGTTTTTCCAGATCCATCCCGACAATCCGCAACTGCGCCTGATCAAGCAGGCCGCGCAGATTATCCAGGGCGGCGGCATCGTCGCCTTGCCGACCGATTCCTGTTATGCGCTGGTGTGCCAGCTCGATGACAAGAATGCGGTGGAACGCCTGCGCCGTATCCGCGGCGTCGACGAAAAGCATCATCTCACCTTGCTCTGTCGCGATCTGAGCGAAATTGCGCAATACGCCAAGGTCGACAACCGCCAATACCGTTTGCTCAAGGCCGCAACGCCGGGGCCGTACACCTTCATCCTGGAAGCCACCAAGGAAGTGCCGCGCCGCCTGAGTCATCCGTCGCGCAAGACCATCGGCCTGCGCGTACCGGAAAACCAGATCGCCCACGCCTTGCTGGCAGAACTCGGCCAGCCGCTGATCGGCACGACCCTGATCCTGCCTGATCAGGACGACGCGCTGACCGATGCCGAGGATATTCGCGATCGTCTGGAAAAACAGATTGAGCTTGTCATCGACAGCGGCGCCTGCAGTCTGGAGCCGACCACGGTCATCGATCTCAGCGATGACTCCGAGCCTGTGCTGGTGCGGCAGGGGCGAGGCAACGCTGCGCCGTTCGGTTTGTAAATTGCCTGCGGGAATGATTCATCGGATGCCAGGGCATTCGCGTATGTAATCGTTGTCATGTCGTTAATATCTGCAGTCTGGGGAGGCGTTCAAGAGCGCCTTCCCGTATTTCTTGCTCTATCTGCCGATTTTCCGGCAGCCCCGCCTGATCCCTCTGCTAAAATTCGCACCCATGAATGATCTTATCCAGACTGTCGCAGTGTATGCGCTCCCGGTACTGTTCGCGATTACACTGCACGAGGCGGCTCACGCCTTTGCTGCAAAGTACTTTGGCGATACGACCGCCTACATGATGGGGCGCATGAGCCTCAATCCACTCAAACACATCGATCCTTTCGGCACCATCGTGATCCCGGTGCTGCTGTACTTCGCCACCAGCGGTGCTTTCCTGTTCGGCTATGCCAAGCCGGTGCCGCTGGATTTCGGCAAGCTGCGCAAGCCCAAGCGCGATATGGCGTGGGTAGCGCTTGCCGGTCCAGCCGCCAACTTCCTGATGGCATTGATCTGGACGCTGATGATTTACGCGTTGGCAATCGGTGGCGTCGAAGAAGAATTCTTCATGCTGATGGCCAAAGCCGGCGTGCTGACCAATCTGGTGATGTTCGCCTTCAACCTGTTTCCGATCCCGCCGCTGGATGGCGGGCGCATTCTGACCAGTTTGCTACCGAACAAATATGCGTATAAATTTGCCCAGATCGAGCCTTACGGTTTCTTTATCGTCATGGCACTGGTCTTGCTCAAGGTGATCTACACCTGGTGGATGGCGCCGGTCATGTACCTGGCAGGAAGCTTGCTGCAATTGATTACTTCGCCGTTGTCTTTACTTTTTAACTAAAACACACCATGTATCCTGATCGCGTTGTCTCCGGTATGCGCCCGACGGGTGCGCTGCATCTGGGCCACTATCACGGCGCCCTGAAGAACTGGGTCAAGCTGCAATCTGAACTGCCTTGCCTGTTTTTTGTTGCTGACTGGCATGCATTGACGACACACTACGATGACCCAAGCGTCATTGAAACCAGCACCTGGGAAATGGTGATCGACTGGCTCGCTGCCGGCGTCGATCCATCCCAATCCACCTTGTTCATCCAGTCGCGCGTGCCTGAGCACGCCGAGCTGCATTTGTTGCTGTCGATGGCGACACCGCTGGGTTGGCTGGAGCGCGTGCCGACCTACAAGGATCAGCAGGAGAAACTGGCTGATCGCGACCTTGCGACTTACGGTTTCCTCGGTTATCCGCTGCTGCAGGCGGCCGACGTGTTGATCTACCGCGCCAGCCAGGTGCCGGTAGGCGAAGACCAGATTCCCCATATCGAGATGATGCGAGAGATTTCGCGCCGTTTTAACCATCTCTACGGCAAGGAAAAAGGCTTCGAGGAAAAAGCGCGCGAAGCCGTCAAAAAGCTCGGCAGCAAGCGCTCCAAGCTGTATCAGGAACTGCGTACGCAATTTCAGGAGCAGGGCAACGAAGAAGCGTTGGAGCAGGCCAAAGCCATGCTCGACGACGCGCAGAATTTGTCCATGATCGACCGCGAGCGCCTTTTCGGCTATCTGGAAGGCAGCCGCAAGCTGATCCTGACGGAGCCGCAAGCCTTGCTGACGGAAGCTTCACGCTTGCCCGGCCTGGATGGCGCGAAAATGTCCAAGAGCTACGGCAACGCGATCGCGCTGCGGGAAGACAAGGATTCCGTGACCAAGAAGATCCGCACCATGCCGACCGATCCGCAACGCGTGCGCCGCACCGATGCCGGCGATCCGACCAAATGTCCGGTTTGGCAATTCCATCTGGTCTATTCCGATGATGCTGCGCGGCAATGGGTCGACAAGGGTTGCCGTTCGGCCGGGATTGGTTGTCTGGAGTGCAAGCAACCGGTCATCGACGCCATCCTGAAAGAGCAGCAACCGATGCTCGAACGCGCGCAGCAATACATTGACGATCCGTCGCTGGTGCGCGCCATCATTGCCGATGGCTGCGATACCGCCCGCAAGCTGGCGCAGGACACCATGCGCGACGTCCGCGAAGCCATGGGATTGGGTTATTGATCGCCTGCATCAAAATCCCGCAGGGTATAGGTACTATGTAAGCAAATCTGAACAAATTGACCGATAGCAGTGGCTATCCGCTACAATCGGTCTTTTATTTTCTACTCACTACGCACGAACATCATGATCAAGGGCAGCATAGTCGCCATCGTCACGCCGATGCATCCGGATGGCAGTCTCGATTTCCCGGGATTGCGCAAATTGATTGATTGGCATATCGCAGAAGGCACCGACGGCATCGTTATCGTCGGCACTACTGGCGAATCCCCGACCGTATCGGTCGAAGAACATTCCGAGCTGATCAAAGTGGCGGTAGAACACACCGCCAAACGTATCCCCATCATCGCCGGCACCGGCGGCAATTCGACCTCGGAAGCAATCGAGTTGACCGAGTTCGCCAAGAAGGTTGGCGCCGATGCATCGCTGCAGGTTGTTCCTTACTACAACCGCCCGACGCAAGAAGGCATGTATTTGCACTTCAAGAAGATCGCCGAGTCGGTCGACTTGCCGGTGATTCTGTATAACGTGCCGGGCCGCACCGTCGCCGATATGAGCAACGAAACCATCCTGCGCCTGGCGCAAGTGAAAGGTATCGTCGGCGTCAAGGATGCAACCGGCAACATCGGCCGCTGCACGGATCTGATCCGTCTGGCGCCGAAGTCGTTCTCCATTTATTCCGGCGACGACGCTACGGCGATCGCGCTGATGCTGTACGGCGGCCATGGCAATATCTCGGTGACGGCCAACGTCGCGCCGCGCGATATGCACGAGTTGTGCGTTGCGGCCATGAGCGGCAATATCGCTCGCGCAATCGAACTGAACAACAAGCTGCTGCCTTTGCACAACAAGCTGTTTGTCGAACCAAATCCTGTACCGCTGAAGTGGGCAATGATGGAGATGGGCCTTATCGAATCCGGCATGCGTTTGCCGCTGGCTCCGCTGGGCGATGCCTATCACGATACCGTGCGTGGCGCGCTGCGTGAGTCCGGTGTATTAAAATAATTAATTAACATAAACGGCAGTGTCGTTTTCCCTTGAACCCGAACCCGCTTTTCATTGCAACGATATGACAATTCGCAAGAACGTTCACTCTGCTTCACGTCTTCTCCCACAACGTGGTCTCACGGGTCTTATGATTGCTCTGGCTTTCACCAGCCTCGCAGGATGCAGCGCCGTCAGCAACATGCTGGAAGGGGACCGTATCGACTACAAGAGCGCAGAAAAAGCCAAGGGTCCACGACTCGAAGTACCGCCGGATCTGACACAACTGCAACGCGACAATCGCTATGCGATTCCTGAAGCAAACAAGGGTGTAGCGACCGCTTCCGGCTACAGTCTGGAACAGAAGACTCGTCCTGCAGCCGACGCGGCAGCCGTGGCGCCGGCCGCCAAGGGCGATCTGCGCATCGAGCGCGATGGCAGCCAGCGTTGGCTGGTCGTCTCGCAAACACCGGAACAGCTGTGGACACCGATCAAGGACTTCTGGCAAGACTCGGGCTTCCTGATCAACGTCGAATCGCCGGACACCGGCGTGATGGAAACCGACTGGGCTGAAAACCGCGCCAAGATTCCACAAGACTTCATCCGCAACACACTGGGTAAAGTGTTTGATTCGTTGTACTCCACAGGTGAGCGCGACAAGTTCCGTACACGTCTGGAACGTGGCCCGAACGGCACCACTGAAATCTTCATCAGCCATCGCGGCGCAGAAGAAGTGCTGACCGGCTCGGCCAAGGAAACTTCGGTATGGACAGCACGTCCTTCCGATCCAGGTCTGGAAGCTGAATTCCTGGCGCGTCTGATGGTGCGTCTGGGTGCAGAAGAAACCAAGGCCAAGGCTGCTGTCGCCAATGCACCGACCCTGCAAGCACGTTCCAAGCTGTTGAAGGCTGCGACCGGCTCTAGCGTGCAAGTCGATGAGAGCTTCGATCGCGCATGGCGTCGTGTCGGTCTGGCGCTGGATCGCGTCGGCTTCACTGTAGAAGACCGTGATCGCTCGCAAGGTGTTTATTTCGTGCGTTACGTTGATCAGAATCAGGATGCCAAGGACAAGGAATCCGGCGGCTTCTTCTCGAACCTGTTCAGTTCCAAGGACAAGGACAAGAAGGCAGCGCGTTACCGCATTGTGGTCAAGGGTACCGGCGACATCAGCAACATCACCGTTCAGAACAACGACGGCAAGCCTGAACTTTCGCAAACCGCGGACAAGATCCTTGGTCTGCTGAACGATCAGCTGAAATAAGTCTCAGGTAAATTCGTAGCAAGCAGTACATGTCTTCGCGAGGCCACTGTTGAAATTTGCAAGTCTCGGCAGTGGCAGCGAAGGCAATGCCCTCATTATCGCCGGCAGCAATTCCGGCATGACCAATACCACGGTCATGCTGGATTGCGGTTTCGGTATCAAAGAAACCGAGCGTCGCCTGACGCGCATCGGCAAACTCCCTCAAGATATTTCCGGCATCATCGTCACGCATGAGCATCAGGATCATGTCGGCGGTGCCTTCAAGTTCGCCCGTCGTCATGGCATTCCGGTCTGGCTGACGTATGGCACTTACCAGGCAGTTGGTGAAGATGCCTGCAAAGGTGTCGAGCTGCACTTTTGCCGCGACAGTGAAGAACTCGTCATCGGCGACTTGTCATTTTTACCATACACGGTGCCGCACGATGCGCGCGAACCGGTCCAATACGTCGCGAATGACGGTCGCTACAAGCTGGGTGTGTTGACCGATGCGGGGCAGTCGACTGCCCATCTGGTGCAAGCGCTTGGCGGTTGCGATGCGCTGGTGCTGGAATGTAATCACGATCGCCAGATGCTGGCCGACTCAGCCTATCCGCCGTCGCTGAAGCGTCGTATCGGCGGTGCGTATGGCCATCTGGCCAACGACACCAGCGCTGAAATTCTTGCCGCACTCGACAAGAAAAAATTGAAAACCGTGATTGGCGCTCATTTGAGCCTGAAAAACAATACGCCGGAGCTGGCGCGCGCAGCGCTGTGCGGTGCATTGGATGCGCATCCGGGCGAGATTATGATCGCCTGCCAGGAAGAGGGTTTTGACTGGATTGCCATCAGCTAAAGTCCGCTCAAGCTGCGAAGTAGGTGCTGAGGGGGGATAAAGGTGGTATTCGATGCTGTCGAAATGAAAACATTCTATGTTTCGGCGCCGATCCCGCTGCTTGTATAAGCGCGTAACGTAGAACGTGTAATACAGGTACGCAAGTCAGGACATGCAAATCCGACAAGTCGGCACAAAGACGATGCTCATAAAAAAAGCCGACCCTTAGGTCGGCTTTTTCAATAATCAGTTGATTATTTTGCTGGTGCTGCGTCAGCTGGCTTAGCGTCAGCTGCTGGTGCTGCAGGAGCAGCGTCAGCTGGCTTAGCATCAGCTGCTGGAGCTGCAGGAGCTGCGTCAGCTGGCTTTGCATCAGCAGCAGGAGCTGCTGGTGCTGCTGCTGGAGCTTCAGCTGCTGGAGCTGGTGCAGGTGCAGGAGCTTCTTCTTTTTTACCGCAAGCAGCCAGGGCAACAGCCAACAACGATGCGATCAACAGAGTCTTTGTCATGAATATTCCTTCAATAATAATCAAAATTTTGCGATGAATAATTACCGGTAATTATCGCTCTATAGGATGTTTTCGCCGTCTCACACGTTCGCTTAACAACGAAAGCTTTCCAGCCCGATATTATAGCCACTTTTTCCAGAAATCACATGCGAATTATTCTTTTCTGTAAGAATTTGTAAGATTGTCGGAAATCCAGTCAGCTTGTCGTCAGCCCTTTATTCATGCAGGTTTCCGGGATTCTGGTCTATCCCGAAAAACAGAAAACGATCAATTTTTAAGCTTGTTAAGACAGCTCAAGCCAGCCGTCTTCATACCAGTTGTGAAAGGCCTCCATCACATCCGCAGAAGCATGTTGCAAGGTGCTTTTATCCAGGCGACGTTCATCGGCCAGTACGCTCAGCACCGCTTTGTCGGCGCGGCCGACCCCAAACGATTCGCCATTGATGAACACATGCTTGCCGCGATACAGCATCTGTGTTTTGCGCGAGAGCTTGAGCCCGCGCTTGTTTGCGGCTTGTGCGAAGCGCGCCGGAGTCAGCGATTTTTCGGCCGGTTCAAAGAAAACCGTGGCCTTAGGCTCCGATAAATACTCGCCGAGGAAGATCGTGATGTCGTCGTCGGTGAAGCGCATTTTGTTGATCTCATCGGTCACCTGCGACAGCAATTCCTCAGGCAGTTGCGCCGGATGCTTGGCCGGTGTCAGCGCAGGATCGGCATAGCGTCCCGGCAAATCGATCGAGTCAGCCATGAATTGCAGGAAGGCTTCGCCCAGTTCCTGGAAGGCAGGTGCGCGGAAACCGATCGAATAGGTCATGCACTCGCCCACGGCAACGCCATCGTGCGCATATTGCGGTGGCAGATACAACATATCGCCCGGTTCCAGCACGAATTCCTGCTCCGACTTGAAGTTCTTCAGAATCTTCAAGGGCTTACCATCCACCAGCGACAAGTCTTTTTGCGCGCTGATGCGCCAGCGGCGCTGGCCATGCGCTTGCAGCAGAAACACGTCGTAGGAGTCGAAATGCGGACCAACACCGCCGCCATCGCTGGCGTAGCTGATCATCAGGTCATCGAGACGCGCATCGGGGATGAAGCGGAACTGGCGCAGCAAGTCGTCAGCCGCATCGTCATGCAGATTCACACCTTGTACCAGCATGGTCCATTCTTTTTGTTTCAGCGCCGGCAGTTTGGTCAGCGGACCGTGTTCCATTTTCCAATCGTCGCCGTTTTGCTGGATCAGGCGCGACTCGACATCATCACGCGATGCCATGTCGAACAGCGCCTGGCGCGACAGCAGCGGCTTGAAGCCGGGAATAGCCTGGCGGATCAGTAAAGGTTTCTTGTGCCAGTAATCGCGCAGGAAGGTGGCGGGACTGATGTCGCCGAGCAGAGTCAGGGTATTTTTCATGGCGACATTATAGAGCGCAATGCCTGAGCGTACGCAGCCTTGGACGTAGAAGCCGGCGCCGTTTCGGCGAGCTTGCCTGCATGTCAACGAAAGCAGACGCACATGCCCGGCGCAGGTAATGACAATAGCGGCGAAAGGGTATAATTCGGCTTGCAGATTGCAGTACATTCCCATGTCATGCCTTCTCGGGCTTGCACCAGAATACGGCCCTCGCAGCATAAGCAAAAACGTAGCAGGTTGTCGCCGGTTTAACCGGCGCTTCACCAGACCTGCAATGACCGATGAACCAGAACCAAGAGAAGGGGCATACATGAAGATTGCCAAAAATACCGTCGTTTCCGTCAAGTACAAACTGTCCGACGCGCAAGGCCAACTGATCGAAGAAAGCCAGGAGCCGATGGTCTATCTGCACGGCGGTTACGAAAACACGCTGCCGAAGATCGAAGAAGCGCTGGACGGCCAGGAAAACGGCTATAACGTGACTATTCAAGTCGAGCCGGCAGATGCCTTCGGCGAATACGACGCAGAGCTGGTCAAGATCGAGCCAAAGAATCGTCTGCCGTCGCCGATCGAAGTCGGCATGCAGTTTGAAGGTTCGCCGGACGACGAGAACCAGGCAGCGGTGATCTTTACCGTGACTGAAATCGCTGACGACAAGGTTGTCCTTGACGGCAATCATCCGCTGGCCGGTATCGCACTGCGCTTCGATCTGAACGTCATCGAAGTGCGCGAAGCGACCGAAGAAGAAATCCAGCACCAGCACGTGCACGGCCCACACGGCCATCACCATCATGACCACGGTCACGATCACGGTGGTGACGATGGTGACGAAGGTGATCACTTCCGCAGCCAGCCGATTCACTAAAAATCGGATAAAAAACGCAGCTCAGGCTGCGTTTTTTTATAGGCGTTTCAATCTCAAACACGTCATCCGTCGTCCTGACGAAAGTCAGGGCCTAGTGATGTATCGGCGTTCGGGGAAAGCAAGAAAAAAGCGATCTGACGAGCATGCTCATGAGTCCGCACGGACTACTGTGAAGCCGGCGCCGATTTCGTCTCGTTAGCCAGCGTGAAGAGATTTGGCTTGCTATTGTCGACTGCAAATTTCGACCATCCAGATGCTACGCCGATGCTGCCCAGATTGCGGCGCCAGAGTATGCCGGCGTTGGATTCGTTCTTCAGATTCTCTCCATGCACCAGCAAGACTTTGCCGCGGAATTCGCCAGCCAGCGTCGTGATGCGCTGGCGTGTTTCGGAGAAGCCATCGCGTTGCCCGCGCAGCAGAAAGGGGCGCTGGCTTGGTTGCGCCAGTGGATTGCCGTCGGTGAACAGTACGATGCCAGCCATCTTCCTTTGCGTGGCGAAGGTGAACAGGCGTTGCAGCCAGTCTTTGTTGGCGATCAGGCGGTCTTCAAATTCGCTGTTGCGGCCGCCATCGGGCAAGAAGTGATTGTTTGCGGAAGGCAGATTGACCGTCGCAAACAGGACGTTGCCGAACTCCCAGCGCGCGTTCTCGGTATAGCCGCGAAATTTCGGTGTCACCGACTGGCGGAATAGCGGTACCTTGCTCGCGCCGAATGAAAATTCATCGGGGAAGAACAGGTCGCGTACGCGGTTAAGGCGTTCGATGGCGATCGAACCGTTCTTGTTGCGGCAACCGACCCAGTCGCTGGCAGCGAGCGAAACGATGACGCCGTTCTCTGCTTCCTTGAGTAAATCGCGGCGTTCGCTGTAGAGTGTATCGCTGCACGGCTCTGCCGCCGATTTGATGCCGTTGACGACGACGAAGGCGAGGTTGTCGGCATCGCTTTCGCTCAGTGCCTTGCTGAGCACTGCGCCATCCGGATTGCCGGAAAAAGAATGGCCGACTACGCCGAACTGAAAGCTGTCTTGCGCCGTCGCCGCTTGCATCGCCGTGCTGATGAGCACAGCGGTGGCAAAGGCGAATGCGCGCAAGGGCTTCAGCCTCAGTTTCATGCACTACCCAGTTGCTTGAGGCGGTACAGCGCTTCCAGTGCCTGACGCGGCGTCATGGCATCCGGATCGATATCCGCCAATGCCTCAGCCACTGCCAGTGCAGCAGGATCGACGGCTGCGGACGAGACCTCATCATCCGCGTCGTCATCTGCAGCATTATGGGACTGTGTGCTGAACAAATCGAACTGCGGCGTTGTCTGCACCGATTGCGTTTCCAATGCAGTCAGATGCTTGCGCGCAGCGCGGATCACGGGCGTCGGTACACCGGCCAGTTGCGCCACCTGCAAGCCGTAGCTTTGCGAAGCCGGGCCGGCTTGCACCGCATGCAGGAAGACGATGCTGTCCTTGTGTTCCACCGCCGACAGATGCACGTTGGAAGCGCTCGGATGTATTTCCGGTAATTGCGTCAGCTCGAAGTAGTGCGTCGCGAACAGCGTGAAGCTGCGCGTCACATCGATAAGATGCTTGGCGATCGCCCATGCCAGCGCGAGGCCGTCGAAGGTTGATGTCCCGCGGCCGACTTCGTCCATCAGCACCAGCGAATTTTCGGTCGCGTTGTTGAGGATGGAAGCCGACTCCGTCATTTCCACCATGAAGGTAGAACGGCCGCCAGCCAGATCGTCGGCGGCACCGATACGGGTGAAGATACGGTCGATCGGGCCGATCGTCGCGCTGGTCGCCGGCACGAAGCTGCCGATATAAGCCAGCAGCGTGATCAGCGCCACCTGGCGCATGAAGGTCGATTTACCGCCCATGTTGGGGCCGGTAATCAGCAACAGCTTGCGGTCGGCACTGAAGGCGCAATCGTTGGCGATGAAGCGCTCGATCTGGTTTTCCACCACCGGATGGCGGCCTTGCTCGATCAGGATGGTCGGCTCGGTTACCAGTTGCGGCGCGCACCAGTTGTTGCGCGCGGCATGATCGGCCAGCGCCACCAGCGTATCGAGCTGCGCCAGCGCATGCGCGATAGCTTGCAGCGTAACGATGTGCGGCGCCAGATCCTGCAGCAGTTGTTCGTAGAGGAATTTCTCGCGCGACAGGGCGCGCTCCTGCGCCGACAGGGCCTTGTCTTCGAAGGCTTTCAGTTCCGGCGTGATGTAGCGTTCAGCGTTCTTGAGTGTCTGACGGCGGCGATAGTCGTCCGGCACCTTGTCGGTCTGTCCGTGCGTAACTTCGATGTAGAAGCCGTGCACCTTGTTGTATTCGACGCGCAGATTGGCGATGCCGGTACGGGCACGTTCACGGGTTTCCAGATCGATCAGGAACTGCCCGGCGTTTTCCGACAGGCCGCGCAGCTCATCGAGATCTGCATCGAAGCCCCGTGCGATCACACCGCCGTCGCGCACCATGGCGGCTGGTTCCAGCATGATGGCGCGTTCTAGCAAGTCGACGCATTCGGTCGGTGTTGCCAGCGCTTCGTGCAATTCCAGCAGAAGAGGGGCATCCGCATCGCGGCTACACATGGCGACGTAATTGCGCAGCGAACCGAGCTGCTGCAAACCGGCGCGCAAGCCGGCCAGGTCGCGCGGACGCGCCGACAGCAAAGCGATGCGGGTGGTGATGCGTTCGATATCCGGCACGGCGGCCAGCGTTGCCGACAAGCCCGAGCAGGCATCGGTGCGCATCAAGGCATTGATGGCGGCATGGCGTGCTCGAGCGATATTCTGATCGCGCCGCGCATGGTGCAGCCAGTGGCGCAGCAGGCGCGAACCCATCGCCGTACGGCAATGGTCGAGCAGCGAAAACAGCGTAGGTGCCAGCGCGTTGGCGTCTTGCGCACGGATGGTTTCGGTCAGTTCCAGGTTGCGGCGGGTGGAGGCGTCGAGGCCGATGAATTCGTTTTCCGATTCCACGGTCAGGGCGCGTACGTGTTGCAGGCCCTTGCCTTGCGTTGATTGGGCGTAGCGCAGCAGTGCGCCACCGGCGCCGATGGCGGCCGTCATGCCTTCTGCGCCGAAGCCATTCAATGTGGCTACCGAGAGTTGATCCAGCAACGCCTTTTCGCCGCTCGGCAAATCGAAATGCCAGTCCGGCACGGTCGTCGGCTTGCTGCTCAGAATGTGGGTATAAGAGGCCGCTTCCGTATCCGCGACCAGCGTTTCAGCCGGTGAGATGCGTTCCAGTTCCTGCTTCAGACGCGCTTCCAGCAATGCCGGTTCGACGCTGAACTCCATCAGCTTGAGCGCGCCGCTGGCCATTGACAACCAGGCCAGACCGACCGTGACGGTTTTGCGTTGCTTGCCGGAGGCGACGTTCATCGCCAGCAGCGGCCGTTCGGATTTTTCTGGCAACAGATCAGAATCGGTCAGCGTGCCCGGCGTGATCACGCGCACCACCTTGCGTTCGACCGGGCCTTTGCTGGTTGCGGGGTCGCCGATCTGTTCGCAGATCGCCACCGATTCGCCCAACTTGATCAGCTTGACCAGATATTGGTCGGCCGAATGAAACGGGATGCCTGCCATCTTGATCGGCGAACCGTTGGACGAACCACGTTGGGTCAGCGTGATACCCATCAGGCGCGAAGCTTTTTCTGCGTCATCGAAGAACAGTTCGTAGAAGTCGCCCATGCGGTAGAACACCAGTGTGTTCGGATGATCTGCCTTGATGCGCAGATACTGAACCATCATGGGAGTGTGCTTCTCGGCGCCGGTGCTGCCCGGGTCGGATTCAACGTTGGATTTTTGGTGTTTGGTCATTCAGTCAATTGCTGACGCTGCATCGTTGAAGCGGTGCCGGCGTCGTCCTGCGATTAGGTTTTGGCGATCTGCCATTTTACCGCGAGCAGCAGCGCGAGACGAGGCGCATCTTGGATTGGGTTTGCCGAGGCAATTGAGGTGGGGTTGTTTTAAATGCAATTCAATGTTGGTCCAGGGAACAAAAAAGGGCGAACAACTTGCGCTATTCGCCCCAACTCCTCAAAGAAACCTTTTGCTAAGTCAGCGTATTAACGCTTCAACGTGTATGCACGCAAGCGCCTGCTGAATAAGTCGCCGCAATCGCGCGGTCGTCGGCCAGGATTGCCAGTGCAAACAGTTGCTCTTCCAGGCTGTCCGTGGTGGCGCTGCGGCGTGCCAGCAGCGGCGTCGCCTTCGGATCGAGTACGATGAAGTCAGCGTCGCAACCGGCTGCAAAATTGCCGATCGTTCCTTCCAGTTGCAGTGCGCGCGCACCGCCCAGCGTCGCCATGTAGAACATCCGTTGCGCCGCCAGATGCGTACCGGCCATGCGGCCGACCTTGTACAGCTCATTCATCGTCTGCAGCATCGAGAAGCTGGTGCCGCCGCCCACATCGGTTGCAAGCGACACCGGCATGCGCAGCTTGTCGGCATTGGCAAAATCGAACAGGCCGCTGCCGAGGAACAGGTTGGATGTCGGGCACACCGTCGCCACTGATTGCGTCGCCGCCATACGCGCGCGGTCGGCGTCGTCCAGCCAGATGCAGTGGGCATACAGCGCACGTTCGCGCATCAGGCCGTACTGGTCGTAGACGTCGAGATAGCTGCGGCTGTCGGGGAAGAGCTCCTTGACCCATTTCACTTCATCGGTGTTTTCGGCAACGTGTGTCTGGATGTAGGTGTCGCGGTATTGCGTCGCCAGTTCGCCGGCCAGCTTCAATTGCGCCGGTGTCGAGGTCGGTGCAAAACGCACGGTGATGGCGTAATGCTGGCGGCCCTTGTTGTGCCAGCGATGGATCAGCTCTTCGGTTTCGCGCGCGCCGCTTTCGGCGGTATCGCGCAGGAAATCCGGCGCGTTGCGATCCATCAGGCATTTGCCGGCCACCATGCGCAGGTTCAGTTCGCTGCTGCGGGTGAAGAAGGCATCGACCGATTGCGGATGCACGGTGCAATACACCGCGGCCGTAGTGGTGCCGTTGCGCAGCAGCTCAGCAAGGAAGAAGTCAGCCACTTCGCTGGCGTGTTCGCCGCTCTCAAAGCGACGTTCGGCCGGGAAGGTGTAAGTGTTCAGCCACGGCAGCAAGCCCGGTGCGGGCGAGCCGATGATGTCGGTTTGCGGATAGTGGACGTGGGTATCGATAAAACCGGGCGTGATGATCTTGCCGCGGTAGTCATGCAGCTCACAGTCAGCGGGCAGGGAAGCGGACAGCTTGCTGTAATCGCCGGCCGCGACGATCTTGCCGTCGGCGACGATCAGGAGGCCGTCGCCATGCCATTGCGTAGCATGTTCATCGAAGGCGGGGTCGTTGCTGAAATGGAGCAGGCTGGCGCGATAGGCTTGCACGTGGGAAGTCATGATGATCCTTTTAGGCTATTCAGTTGCGTGCTGCCCCGCATAGGCGCGAGCGGCAACTGCGACAACTGAATGATAACGTTATGGGTGCTGGAACAGATACTGCTGAGGCGACGGTCCGGTTGTCCTTTTAGCTCCGGCCGTCCAGCATCTGTGTGGCCAGCTTCGCCTTGAACTTGCGATCCGGCTGTTGAAAGCGGATTTCCCATAACTGCATCAGTTGCGCCACCACCGCGATTGCGATGCTGGCGGGTTCCTTGCCATAGATGCCCGGAATGCCGATCGGGCAGGTCATCTTGTTCAACTGCTCTTCTGTGATGCCGCGATCGAGCAGGCGATGTTCGAATTGCTTGCGCTTGGTCTGCGAGCCGATCAGGCCGTACCAGCCGATGTCGGCACGTTTCAGGATGCGTTCGCTCAATTGCTGGTCCAGCGCGTGGCTGTGCGTCATGACGAGGAAGTACGCCCCCGGCTCAGCCAGATCAACGACAGCATTGGGCACGTCAGTGGCCTCAACCGTTACCTGCATCGGCAGATCGACTGGGAACATGTCTTCGCGCTCATCCACCCACAGCACGCGGCAGGGCAGCGTCGCCAGCACGCGCACGATGGCCGCGCCGACATGGCCGGCGCCAAACAGGACCACCTGCGGCTGATGTGCGCGGCAGCGGTCCAGCAGCCAGCGGCGGCCGTAACGGTCTTCCGCGACGTGAGTATTGCCGGCGTTGCGGAACATCGTTGCGTCGAGGCCATTGTCGGGCGCGCTCAGGTCGCAGACTTCGCCCTCCAGTTCGTACAGCAGCGTCGGCTCGTCAGCTTCCAGCGCAACTGCACGCCAGACGTCGACGCCATTGCGCCAGTGGTGTTCGAGTTCGCCCAGCATCGCGCCGGTGCGTGCATCGCTGTGTTGATCGATACGTTCAAAAGCGAGAAAAACCACACCGCCGCAGCATTGGCCCAGACTCGGTCCAAGCGCGATGCGTTCGAATTTACGCGTGCCGGAGAATGCCGCCGGATCAGCGTTCAACATGTCACGTGCAATCTGCGCCGCACGCCATTCCAGATGACCGCCGCCGATGGTGTCGTACTGGCCGTCGGCCGTAAACACCATGCGCGCACCCGCCTCGCGCGGCGTCGACCCTTGAATGGTCGCTACCGTTACCAGCACTGCCGGGGTGGCGGTGCTGTGCAAGTCCTTGAGTGCGGCAAGCCAAGTAGTCATGAATTCTCCAGGTAAATCGGAAACCTTATTGCACCGCGACGGCGGCCTTCACCGCATCAATCGCATCCAGAATCGCCTCGCTGGTCGCTGGTGCGCGCAGCGGCGGATTAATGTGATGTTCGCCCACCGCCGACACCGCATCCCGGATCGCCAGGAACACCGAGAACGGCAGCAGCAGCGGTGGTTCGCCGGTCGCCTTGGAGCGGTGGATGGTGTCCGAGACGTTGCTGTTCTTGAACAAGTGCGTACGGAAATCCGTCGGGCAATCCGACACCGCCGGAATCTTGTACGTCGATGGCGCATGCGTCATCAACTTGCCGTCCTTGTTCCACCACAATTCTTCCGTGGTCAGCCAACCCATTCCCTGAATGAAGCCGCCTTCGACCTGACCGACGTCGATGGCCGGGTTGAGGCTCTCGCCTGCGTCATACAGTGAGTCTGCACGGATCAGGCGCCACTCGCCGGTCAGCGTGTCGATCACGACCTCAGCGACTGCCGCGCCGTAAGCGAAGTAGAAGAACGGATGGCCGTTCATGGTCTTGGAATTCCAATGCACCTTTGGTGTCGAGTAGAAGCCGTCCGACCACAATTGCACGCGCTTCAGATACGCCTGCATCACCAGTTCTTCAAAGGTCACGGACTGGGCACCGGTCGTCACCATGCCGTCGGCAAAGCGTACTTCGCTGACATCGGTGTTGAAGCGTTCGGCCGCGACCTGCGCCAGGCGTGCGCGGATTTGCAAGGCCGCATCCTGCGCCGCCTTGCCGTTCAGATCGCTGCCGGTCGAGGCGGCGGTGGCTGAAGTATTGGCGATCTTGCTGGTATCGGTGGCAGTGCAGCGCACCTGATCCAGCGGCAGGCCGAGGGCGTTGGCGACGACTTGCGCCACCTTGGTGTTCAGGCCCTGGCCCATTTCCGTACCGCCGTGATTGACCAGCACCGAGCCGTCGGTATAGACGTGCACCAACGAACCGGCCTGGTTCAGATGCGGCACGTTGAACGAGATGCCGAACTTCACCGGCGTCAGCGCCAGACCGCGCTTGAGGATGGTGTTCTCGGCGTTGAAGGTGTTGATGGCCTTGCGGCGTTCCTGATACTCGCTGGTGCGTTCAAGCTCGCTGACCAGCGCCTGGATCACGTTGTCCTCAACGTGTTGGCCGTAATGCGTAACATTGCGCGCATCCGGACCTGTCGCATCGCTGCTGCCGTAGAAATTGGCGCGGCGCACTTCCAGCGCATCCTTGCCGAGATTGCGGGCGATTTCGTCGATGATGTATTCGATGGCGATCGCGCCTTGCGGGCCGCCGAAGCCGCGGAAGGCAGTGTTCGATTGCGTGTTGGTCTTGCCGCACATGGCGTGGATTTCCACGTCAGAGAGATAGTAGGCATTGTCGAAGTGGCACACGGCGCGTGTTGCGACCGGGCCCGACAAGTCTGCCGAGAAACCGGCGCGCGAGATCATGTCGATCTTCGCGGCAACGATGCGGCCATTGTCGTCGTAGCCGATTTCGTAATCGTAGGCAAAGCAGTGGCGCTTGCCGGTGACGATCATGTCGTCGTCGCGGTCGGCGCGCAGCTTGACCGGACGGCGCAGGCGCACCGCAGCGACTGCCGCAGCGCAAGCCCACAAGGCCGATTGCGATTCCTTGCCGCCGAAACCACCGCCCATGCGGCGGCATTCGACCAGCACGTCATGCGAGGCGACGTGCAGCACGTGGGCGATGTGATGCTGCATTTCGCTCGGATGTTGCGTCGAGCAATACACATGCATGCCACGGCCTTCCTTGGGGATCGCGTAAGAGATCTGGCCTTCCAGATAAAACTGTTCCTGCCCGCCAACGTCGAACTGACCCTTTAGCTTGTGCGGTGCCTTGTCGAAGGCCTCAGCCGGATTACCGCGCGACAGGTGCATTGGCGGCAGAACATAGGATTCGGCTTCGTGCGCAGCACGCGGCGTCAGGATGGACGGCAGTTCTTCGTAATCGATCACAGCCTGGCGCGCAGCGCGGCGGGCATTGTCGTGGCTGTCGGCGACAACCACAAAGATCGGCTGGCCGACGTATTGCACCAGGCCATCGGCCAGTACCGGATCGTCCTTGATGATGGCGCCGCATTGGTTTTCACCGGGGATATCGTCAGCGGTATACACCGCAACGACGCCGGCGGATGCCTTGACCTTGCTCAGATCGATAGCACGCATTTTTGCGTGCGCCTTGGTCGACAGACCGAGTGCAGCGTGCAGCGTGCCTTGCAACTCGACGATGTCGTCGGTGTAGGTGGCTTCGCCGGTCACGTGCAGGATGGCGGATTCGTGCGGATGCGGTTTGCCGACTTCGGTCCAGGCGGACAAGGTTTGCGGATTCTTGATGGACATGAATTCTTCAGTTTGCTTGTTCATTACGTTTCCTTCCTAAGCAATCTGTGGGGCAGTGGCAGAGGTAGCGGCAGCAGCGGCAGAAGCTGCAGCCGCATTCTTGCCGTGCACAAACGCGCTCACGGAAGCCGCCTGCAACGGCGCATCGGCGCGCGTTTCCAGCCAATAGCGATACAGCAGGTTCTGTGCCGTCTTCATACGATACGCCGAAGAGGCGCGCATGTCAGAAAGCGGTGCGTAATCTTGCGCCAGCGCAAGCATTGCCGCTTTGACATTGGCCTCACTCCATTCTTTGCCGTTTAGTTCGGCCTCGGCCAGTGCAGCACGCTTCGGTGTTGCCGCCATGCCGCCAAAGGCGATGCGGGCATCCTCCACCTTGCCACCATTAAGACGGAAAGCAAACGACGCGCAGACCGCCGAAATATCCTGGTCGAAACGCTTCGACAGCTTGTACACGCGGAAAGCCACATCCTTGCGTGGCAGCGGCACGCGCACGCCTTGCACGAACTCGTTCGGCAGAATCGCCGACTTCTGATATGCGATATAGAAATCTTCGAGTGGCATGATGCGCTGGCCGTCGACGCCGTACAGCATGATCTCGGTGCCGAGAGCGATCAGCCACGGCATCGAGTCGCCGATCGGCGAACCGTTGGCGACGTTGCCGCCCAGCGTGCCGGAATTGCGCACCGGCAGCGAGGCAAAACGTTGCCACAGTTCGGTCAGTTCTTGCGGATAGTGTTCGGTCAGCGCGCCGTAGGCTTTTTCCAGCGTGACGCCGGCACCGATTTCCAGCCAGCCGTCCTTGTTGACGATGTGACGCAGTTCTTCCACCTGGCCGATGTAGATGATGTCGCCCAGATCGCGCATGTGCTTGGTCACCCACAGACCAACGTCGGTCGAGCCGGCGAGGATGCGCGCCTTCGGCAGTTCGCTGCGCAGCGTCGCCAGTTGCGCCAGCGTACGCGGTGCGTGGAAAGTCTGGCCGGCGTGCGTGACGGACAGCGGTTCCTCACGCTGGATGGCGCGCAAGGCGTCCATCACCGGCGCACGGTCGAAGCTCACTTTTGGCAATTCGCCCATGCGGCGTGCCGCATCGATGATGGGACGATAGCCGGTGCAGCGACACAGGTTGCCGGACAGCGCATCGTCGATTTCGCGCGAAGTCGGCGTGACGTTGTCTTGTTCATGCTTGAGGTACAGGCCCCACAGCGACATCACGAAGCCGGGCGTGCAGAAGCCGCATTGCGAGCCGTGGCACTCGACCATCGCCTGCTGGGCAGGGTGCAGGCAACCGTCGCTTTGCTTCAGGTCTTCCACAGTGAACAACGCCTTGCCGTCGAGCGTCGGCACGAACTGAATGCAGGAGTTGACCGTTTTCAGTTCCAGTTCGTTGCCGCGCAGTTCACCCACGACTACCGTACAGGCGCCGCAGTCGCCTTCCGCGCAACCCTCTTTGGTGCCGGTGCAATGCAGGTCTTCGCGCAAATGCTGCAAAACGGTGCGGGTATTGGGCAGTCCATCGACTTGATGGGTCTCACCGCGGAAATAGAAGCGAATCGGTTCTGACATGGTGTGCTTTGCTATAAAAAATTGGCTATCGATTACTGACTGTTTACCGTGATTCAAGATCTGTGCCGGGACCTTTTAGAGAGAAGACTTATTTGCTGCCGCCGATTGTTGCGACAGATTGTTGAAGCTTTCTCTTTGAAAAATCCTTGTTGCCTTTCTTGCCAGCAGCATCTGCCCGAGGACGGATGCTGCTGTCTTACTACTTATCTTTACCTTCCATCAGCCGCCGAGATACACCATTTTGAACAGGAAGATTGCTGCGATCACCCAGATCACCGCCGATACGTCCTTGACGCGGCCGGTCAGCAATTTCAGTGCGGCATAGCTGATGAAGCCCAGCGCCAGACCGTTGGCGATCGAATACGTGAACGGCATCACCAGTGCAGTGATGACGGCAGGCACGCATTCCGTCGTGTCGTTCCAATCGATGTCAGCCAGTTCGCGCAGCATCAGGCAAGCTACGAAGAACAATGCCGGCGCCGTCGCATAAGCCGGTACCACGCCCGCCAATGGCGCAATGAACAGTGCCAGCAGGAACAGTACGGCGACAGCCACCGCAGTCAGGCCGGTACGTCCGCCTGCTTGCACGCCGGCTGCACTTTCAATATAGGCAGTGGTGCTCGATGTGCCAAGCAGCGAACCGGCAACAATCGCGCCGCTGTCAGCCAGCAAAGCCTTGTTGATGCGTTCGATCTTGCCGTTCTTCACCAGACCGGCGCGTTGCGCCACACCCATCAGCGTGCCGGTGGCGTCAAACAATTCCACCAGGAAGAACACCAGCACCACGTTCAGCAGACCCATCGAGATCGCACCCTTCAGATCCAGCTGGAACAGCGTCGGCGAGACCGATGGCGGGATGGAGAACACACCGTTAAAGTGATTGCCGCCGAAGATGAAGCTCAGCACCGTCACGCTCAGGATGCCGATCAGCAGCGCGCCACGCACCTTCAGCTGATCCAGTGCAACGATGACCAGAAAGCCGATGATGGCCAGTACCGGCGCAGCCTCATGCAGATTACCCATGGTGACGAAAGTGGCAGGGCTGGCGGCCACGATGCCGGCGTTCTTGAGCGAGATCAGCGCGAGGAAAAGTCCTATCCCCGCCGGTATCGCCGTACGCAATGAATGCGGAATGGCGTTGATGATCAGCTCACGGATACGGAACAGGCTCACCAGCAGGAACAGGCAGCCCGAGATAAACACCGCACCCAGCGCAGCTTGCCACGGAAAGCCCATGCCCTTGACGACGGCATAGGCAAAGTAGGCATTCAACCCCATGCCCGGCGCGAGGCCGATCGGGTAGTTGGCGTACAGGCCCATGATCAGTGTGCCGATTGCCGCCGCCACACAGGTGGCGACGAAGACGGAATCTTTTGGCATACCCGCATCCCCGAGAATGGATGGGTTGACGAAGATGATGTATGCCATCGTCAGGAAGGTCGTGAGACCGGCCAGCAACTCGGTACGGACGGTCGTGCCGTTGTCGCTCAATTTGAAATAGTTATCTAGAAAAGTCATGAGAATTGTCTCCGTTTACGCAGTGTGTACAGTGCGCGATTCTTTTTTATACGCCAGAAAACTTGCAGATTTCTCAGGTCCGCAAAAAATGGGCGTTCTGATTTGCATCTTGTTTTGTGCCGCTTCCCAGTCCTGATGACAGGCACGGAAACCGGCTGTGAGCAGATTGATTGCAGCGTATGTAATGTCGTTGAAATATTTGGTGAAAAAGTAAGGCATAGGGAATATCAACTATAAGGTTACGGGTATATGTTCATACGTTAATAGAATAATGACGATTTGCCATCATTCCAATCGTTGAATTCCTGATCGGAATGTATCGAATCACTATAAATCGCGAAATTAAGCTGTGCCAACGCGGTGTTTAACCCTTGGTCCAGTAATCCGGCTGCGAATAGACCTCCTTCAGGTAATCGATGAAAAAGCGCGTCTTCGCCGGCAGATGCCGTTGTTGCGGATACACAGCCATGATGTCGTAATGGGGCAGGGCGTACTCGTCCAGCACCGTGATCAGCTCACCCGAGGCCAGCTGCGCCTGGATCTCCCAGGTGGAGCGCCATGCCAGCCCAAGTCCTTCGCTAGCCCAGCGATGCAGCAGCTCGCCGTCGTTGCAATCCAGATTGCCTTGCGCGCGGATGATCACCGGCTTGCCGCCTTGCTGAAAATACCAGCCGCGCTGCTGCCCGCCCTGCAGGTTGAAGGCCAGGCAATTGTGATCGGCCAGGTCGTCCAGCGTCTTGGGGATGCCGTTGCGGTGCAGATACTCCGGCGCGGCGCACACCACGCGGCGGTTGCTGGCCAGTTTCACTGCCACGAAACTCGGCTCGATCGCGCCGCCGATGCGGATGCCCAGGTCATAACCTTCGCGCACCAGATCCACCACGCGGTCAGTCAGGTTGAACGAGATCTGCACCTCCGGATGATGTGCAAGAAAAGCCGGCGCATGCGGCGCCACATGCAGCCTTCCATAGGCCGCCGGCGTCGAGACCACCAGATGGCCGGTGGCCTTGTGACGGCCTTCGGCAATGCTCTTTTCCGCCACCTCGATATCGCCCAGCAGCTTGCGGCAATGATCGAGGAAGACGCTGCCTTGTTCCGTCAGCGTCAAGTGCCGCGTGGTGCGATGCATGAGCTTGGTGCCGAGGCGTTTTTCCAGGGCGTCGATGCGTCGGCCCAGCATCACGGGGGTGATGTTTTCTTCCAGCGCCGCTGCGGCGAGGCTGCCTTTTTCGACGACCGAGACAAAAGCTTCGATCTGTTTGAGTTTGTCCACAAAACCTCCTTATTCGATACTTTTTATATATTTCCATATTTTTAGTACGGAATAAACAGATATTTAGTCTTCTTATCAAACAATATTGTTGGTTATAGGATGCATCTCACTGGTCGAGGGGCATCGCTGTTTGCTTCCCGGCGTATTAGACATTGCACACCAAGGAGGCAACATGGCAAAGATGAAGGCAGTAGACGCAGCAGTATATGTGCTGGAAAAAGAGGGCTGCCTGCAAGCCTTCGGCGTGCCCGGCGCGGCGATCAATCCATTCTATTCGGCGCTGAAGCGCCGTGGCGGTGAAGGTGGAAAAATTCAGCACATCCTGGCGCGCCACGTCGAAGGCGCATCGCACATGGCCGAAGGCTACACCCGCGCCAAGGCCGGCAACATCGGTATCTGCATCGGCACCTCCGGTCCTGCCGGCACCGACATGATCACCGGCCTGTACTCCGCACAAGCCGACTCGATTCCTATCTTGTGCATCACCGGCCAGGCGCCGCGTGCTCGTTTATATAAAGAAGACTTCCAGGCCGTCGACATCGAATCGATCGCCAAGCCGGTCACCAAGTGGGCCGTCACCGTGCGCGAACCGGCGCTGGTGCCACGCGTGTTCCAGCAGGCTTTCCACCTGATGCGCTCGGGCCGTCCAGGTCCGGTGCTGATCGACTTGCCGTTCGACGTGCAAATGGCCGAGATCGAATTCGACCCCGACACCTACGAGCCGCTGCCGGTCTATCGCCCGTCGGCGACGCGCGCCCAGATCGAAAAAGCGCTGTCCATGCTCAACGAAGCCGAGCGTCCGTTGCTGACCATTGGCGGCGGTGTGGTCAATGCCGACGCGGCTGAGCTGGCGGTCGAGTTCGCCGAACTCACCGGCGTGCCGGTCATCCCGACCCTGATGGCGTGGGGCGCAATTCCGGATGATCACCCGCAAATGGCCGGTATGGTCGGTCTGCAGACCAGTCACCGCTACGGCAACGCCACCATGTTGGCGTCCGATCTCGTGCTCGGTATCGGCAACCGCTGGGCCAATCGCCACACCGGTTCCATCGAAGTGTTCACCAAGGATCGCAAGTTCGTCCACGTCGACATCGAACCGACCCAGATCGGCCGCGTGTTCGGTCCGGACTACGGCATCGTCTCCGACGCCAAGGCAGCATTGAAGCTGTTCATCGAAGTCGCCAAAGAACTGAAGGCGGCCGGCAAGTTGCCGAACCGTTCCGCGTGGCTTGCCGAATGCCAGGAGCGCAAGCGCACCATGCATCGCCGCACGCATTTCGAAGAAGTGCCGATCAAGCCGCAACGCGTCTATGAAGAAATGAACCGCGCCTTCGGCCGTGACACCTGCTACGTCAGCACTATCGGTCTGTCGCAGATCGCTGCCGCGCAATTTCTGCACGTCTACAAAGATCGCCACTGGATCAACTGCGGCCAGGCCGGTCCGCTGGGCTGGACGATTTCCGCTGCACTGGGCGTGTGTGCCGCCGATCCGCAACGCAAGGTCGTAGCGATCTCGGGCGACTACGACTTCCAGTTCATGATCGAAGAACTCGCCGTCGGCGCGCAATTCAACCTGCCGTATTTGCATGTGGTGGTGAACAACTCCTACCTCGGCCTGATCCGCCAGGCGCAACGCGGCTTCGAGATGGACTACTGCGTACAGCTGGCGTTCGAGAACATCAACGCGCCTGAACTCAACGGCTACGGCGTCGACCACGTCGCCGTGGTGGAAGGCCTGGGCTGCAAGGCGATTCGCGTCACCAACCCGAACGAAATCCAGGACGCCTTTGCCGTGGCGCAGCGCTGGATGGCCGAGTACCGCGTGCCGGTGGTGGTGGAAATCATCCTGGAGCGCGTCACCAATATCGCCATGGGCACCGAGATCAACGCCGTCAACGAATTCGAAGAGCTGGCCACCAAGCGCGAACATGCGCCGACGGCAATCAGCCTGCTGGATTAAGTTTTATCAGCGTAAGAAACAAGCAGCAAAGCAGCAGTAAGGAAGATCGCCAGAGGAGACAACGACGGAGGAATTTCATCACTTCTCCGTCGTCCCGGCGAACGCCGGGATCCAGCGTCGTCAGTGCATCGACAGCGTTAGGAATGAGCGGAAACGACAGCGGAAAACTAAACCCGTTTGCCGACACATGTTGCACTGTGCCGAGCCAACAACCGCCGTCGACATTGCAGTAAGCCACTGGGTCCCAGCGTTCGCTGGGACGACGGTGGTGTGTTTGACGATGCATTAACAAGCACCACGACCACCAAGGACACACACATGACCAAACTCGCCGCCAACCTGACCATGCTCTTCACCGAGCTGCCGTTTCTGGAGCGTTTCCGCGCTGCTGCGCAAGCCAATTTCAAGGCCGTGGAATTCCTGTTCCCGTACGCCTTCGAACCGGCGCAGATCGCTGAGCAACTGCGCAAGAACGAACTCGAACTGGTCTTGCACAATCTGCCGGCAGGCAACTGGGAAGCCGGTGAGCGCGGCATCGCCTGTCATCCTGACCGCGTCAATGAATTCCGCCAGGGTGTCGACGACGCGATCCGCTATGCCAAGGTACTCGGCGTCAAGCAACTGAACTGCCTGGTCGGCATCCAGCCGCAAGGCGTCAGCGCCGCTGCTGCACGCGAAACCCTGGTCGCCAATCTCAAGTTCGCCGCCGACAAGCTGCAAGCCGAAGGCATCGTCTTGCTGATCGAACCGATCAACTATTTCGACATCCCCGGCTTCTTCCTCAACACCACCAAGCAGGCGGCGGAACTGATCGCCGCGACCGGTTCCAACAACCTGTTCATCCAGTACGACATCTATCACATGCAACGCATGGAAGGCGAACTGGCCAACACCATCAAGGCCAATCTTTCGCTGATCCGCCATGTGCAGCTGGCCGACAACCCAGGCCGTTTCGAACCGGGTACGGGCGAGATCAATTACCGCTTCCTGTTCAAGTACCTCGACGAGATCGGCTATCCAGGCTGGATCGGCTGTGAGTACAAGCCGAAGGCCGGCACGGTTGAAGGACTCGGCTGGCGTGCAGCACACGGCCTGTAAGTCGGCCTGTAACTCGGGCTGGAAGCGAATTCATTTATTTATCTTAGAGGAGACACATCATGGCAAAAGTCGGATTCATCGGATTAGGCATCATGGGTTCGCCCATGGCGGACAACCTGCAAAAGGGCGGCCACAAGCTCTACCTGCATGATCAAAAAAATCCACCGGCAGCATTGCTCGAAGGCGGTGCCACCGTCTGTACATCGGGTGCAGAAGTCGCCAAGCGCGCCGACATCATCATCGTGATGGTGCCGGACACCCCGCACGTTGAAGCGGTGTTGTTCAGCAAAGGCGGCGTCGCCGAAGGCCTGACTGCCGGCAAGATCGTGGTCGACATGAGCTCGATCTCCCCAATCGCCACCAAGGGCTTCGCGCAAAAGATCAACGCACTGGGTTGCGAATACCTGGACGCACCGGTGTCCGGCGGCGAAGTCGGCGCCAAGGCTGCGTCACTGACCATCATGGTGGGTGGTAACGAGTCTGCGTTCAACGACGTCAAGCCGCTGTTTGAACTGATGGGCAAAAACATCACGCTGGTTGGCGGCAATGGCGACGGCCAGACCACCAAGGTGGCGAACCAGATCATCGTCGCGCTGAATATTCAGGCGGTTGCTGAAGCTTTGTTGTTTGCTTCCAAGGCAGGTGCGGATCCTGCGCGCGTGCGTCAGGCGCTGATGGGCGGGTTTGCTTCGTCGCGCATTCTGGAAGTGCATGGCGAGCGCATGGTCAAGCGTACCTTCAATCCTGGTTTCCGCATTGAGCTGCATCAGAAGGATTTGAATCTGGCTTTGCAGGGGGCTAAGGCTTTGGGGGTCAGCTTGCCTAACACGGCGATGGCGCAGGAGTTGATGAATGCTTGTGCGGCCAATGGGATGAGTGGGTTGGATCACTCGGCGTTGTGCCGGGCGATTGAGTTGATGTCGAATCATGAGATTGCCAAGGGCTAAGGTTTAGTCTGCGGTCGTCTGTAGCTGATTCTTTTTGCTCTTCGGACGAACAAGCCGGGGGCGGCCCGGCAGCCGCTCACTTTCTTTGCTTCGCCAAAGAAAGTAAGCAAAGAAAGGCGACCGCTGGGTCGTAGCCCCTTCGGGGTTCCCGGCGCCAGCGGGTGAAAATCGGGAAGGGAAAACAACTCGCTGCGCTCAGACATTTTTCCCTTCTTTTTCCGATTTTCACCCGCTGACACCGGCTACTCTCAAGCGGACTTCGAGACGGGCTCGCTGCGCATCGCCAGGGGAGGGAGCGTGGTGGGAAATAGTTGGTCTCTTTTGCTTTGTCGTTCCAACGAAAGTTGGAACCCAGCGTCGTGAAGACGATTGAGTGATGCGCTGACGCTAGTGGATCCCAGCGTTCGCTGGGGCGACGAACTAATTGGCGACAACTGGCAGTTGATAGCGCGATGCCGAAGGCGAGCAGGCGGGGCACTTTGGCCGCTTGAGAGTAGCCGGTGGCGGCGGGTATAAATCGGAAAAAGAAGGGAAAAATGTCTGAGCGAAGCGAGTTGTTTTCCCTTCCCGATTTGTGCCTGCCGACGCCGGGAACCCCCGAAGGGGGCTACGACCCAGCGGTCGCTTCTTTTGCTTACTTTTCTTGGCGAGACAAGAAAAGTGAGTAGCCGCCGGGCTACCCCCGGCAGGGTTGTCCGAAGCAAGAAAAATATCAAGTGTCATCCGGCCCGTCGTCGGAACAAAAGGAAATAAAACCATGCTGCCGAATCCCCGCCAATTTCTCCTCGACCTCTACACCGCAGCCGTCTCCGCAGTAAGCGCAGAAAAATCCCTCCCATCCTTCCTGCCCCAACCCCCAAAGCAGGGAAGAACCCTGGTAATAGGCGCAGGCAAAGGCGCAGCAGCCATGGCTAAAACAGTGGAGCAACACTGGCCCGGCGACCTCTCCGGATTAGTGGTCACAAGATACGGCCACGGCGCCGACTGCAAAAAAATCGAAGTCGTCGAAGCCTCCCACCCCGTCCCCGACGAAGCCGGTCGCCAAGCCGCCGCACGCATGCTGGCCATGGTCAAAGGCCTCACCAAAGACGACCTCGTACTCTGCCTGATCTCCGGCGGCGGCTCAGCACTACTGGCGCTCCCCGCCGAAGGCATCACCCTCGAACAAAAGCAGGCGATCAACAAAGCGCTCCTGAAGAGCGGCGCCAACATCTTTGAAATGAACTGCGTCCGCAAACACCTCTCCGCCATCAAAGGCGGCCGCCTTGCACTAGCCTGTGCACCGGCACGCGTGGTGACGCTGATGATTTCCGACATTCCCGGCGACGACCCCGGCATCATCGCCAGCGGCCCGACCTTGCCCGACGCCACCACCTGTGCCGACGCGCTGGCGGTACTGCGCAAATACAAGATAGAGATCCCGTCATCGGTGCAAGCCCATCTCGACTCCGGCATCGGCGAAACACCCAAGCCCGGCGATGCACGCCTGGTCGCCAACGAACACCACGTTATCGCCACCGCCCAGCAAGCCCTGCAAGCGGCTGCAGCCGCTGCCATCGCCGCCGGCATCACGCCCTACATCCTGTCCGACGACATGGAAGGCGAGGCGCGCGACATTGGCCTAGCACACGCAGCGATCGCCAGACAAATCGCCCAATACGACCAGCCGTTCAAGAAGCCTTGCGTGCTGATTTCCGGCGGCGAAACCACCGTCACCGTACGCGGCACCGGTCGCGGCGGACGCAATGCAGAATTCCTGCTCAGCCTCGCCAATGCCCTCAACGGCGCGCCCGGCATGCACGCCATCGCCTGCGACACCGACGGCATCGACGGTTCGGAAGACAACGCCGGCGCGATCTATCAGCCGGACTCCATGAAGCGCGCCGAAGAACTCGGCCTCAATCCCAAAGCACTGCTGGAGAACAACGACGGCTACGGCTTCTTCAGCGCGCTCGGCGACCTCGTCGTCAGCGGCCCGACCAGAACCAACGTCAACGACTTCCGCGCCATTCTTATTCTCTAAAAAATATATCCCCGTCGTCCCAGCGAACGCTGGGACCCAGCGGCGTGCGTTTCATCAAATAAAACGCATGGCGCAGCAAACCAACACCACCAAGGAGACCGTCCATGCGACGTCAACGCCAGGCAAAAATCGTAGCCACACTCGGCCCCGCCAGCGCCACCAAAGAAATGATCAAGGCGCTGTTCGAAGCCGGAGCCGACGTGTTCCGCTTCAACTTCAGCCACGGTACGCATGCTGACCATCACGCCCGTTTTGAAATCGTGCGCGCTGTCGAACGCGAAGTCGGCCGCCCGATCGCCATCCTCGCCGACCTGCAAGGCCCCAAGCTGCGCGTCGGCCAGTTTGCCGAGGGCAAGGTTCAATTGGAAGCAGGGCAGGAGTTCGTACTCGACCGCGACACTACACCCGGCGACAACACGCGCGTCTGCCTGCCGCATGCCGAATTGTTTGAAGTCATCGCCGCCGGTCAGTCGCTGTTGCTCGACGACGGCAAGCTGCGCCTGCAAGTGGAGAGCAGCGACGGTCAGCGCATTCGCACCAAGGTGATAAATGGCGGCGCCTTGTCCGACCGCAAGGGCGTCAACGTGCCCGACGCCGTGCTGCCGATTCCCGCACTGACTGAGAAGGATAAACGCGATCTGGCCTTCGCCCTGGAACTCGGCGTCGACTGGATCGCGCTGTCGTTCGTCCAGCGTCCCGAAGACGTGCACGAAGCACGCGCCCTGATCAACGGCCGCGCCGCCGTCCTGTCCAAGTTGGAAAAGCCAGCCGCTCTCGACCGTCTCGATGAAATCGTCCAGGCCTCCGACGCCATCATGGTCGCGCGCGGCGACCTTGGCGTCGAGCTGCCGCCGGAGCGCGTACCCGGCACGCAAAAGCGCATCCTGCGCGTCTGCCGCCAGCACGGTCGCCCCATCGTCATCGCCACGCAGATGCTGGAGTCGATGATCACCAGCCCCGTGCCGACCCGCGCCGAAGTCTCCGACGTCGCCAGCGCCATCTACGACGGTTCCGACGCTGTCATGCTATCGGCCGAATCCGCCAACGGCGCCTACCCGCTGCAAGCCGTCGCCATGATGGACCGCGTCATCAGCGAAGTAGAGCGTGACCCGCTCTACCGCAACATGCTCGACGCCCAGCAAGAGACGCCACAAGCCAACAGCGCGGATGCAATCTGCTCGGCCCTGCGCGACGTCACGCAAATCGTCGGCGCCACCGCCACCGTGACCTACACCAGCTCCGGCCACACCAGCCTGCGCGCCGCCCGCGAACGCCCGATGGCGCCGATCCTGAGCATCACGCCCAAGATCGCGACCGCTCGTAAACTGGCCTTGGTCTGGGGCGTACATTCAACGATCAGCGACCAAGTCCACAACGAAAGCGAAATGGTCAGCGCGGCATGCCAGACGGCATTGAAGGAGGGATTTGCGAAGAAGGGCGATCAGATCGCCATCACCGCCGGCATGCCGTTCGGGCAGCCGGGGAGTACTAATTTGTTGAGGTTGGCGGAGGTGTGGGGAAGTATCTAGTTTTCTAGCTATGCAAAGATTGCGATCGGCAGAATCTGCACCGCTGGCCCCAGAATCTGCCAAGACAATTCTGGGATATCAAAGCCTTGTTCGCTCCCCAACGACGAAAGATGGGCAAAGAGCGGTTCCAGAACATGAGAGGGCATTTTACTAAGAGCAGTTTTTCTCATTAGATTGATAGAGTCATCGGAGGTGGCTATGCTGCGAATGACTTTTCCTAAGACTCTAAATTCACCGTCCACCAAATCCGACATCAATGGGTCGTTTAAAAAAGCAGTTTCCAATGTCACAACCGTCGCATGATTGATGCTGGAACTACTAGCGGTTAAATCGATAGTATTTCCAGTTTTCAAACTCTCAGAAAAAGCAGCAATCTGCTTAAAGATCACATTTTCGCTGTTTTTTTCTTGTTTCTTCTGACCTCTTTGATGTTCAGGTTTATCTGCAAATAACGATGCCATATTCATCATTTCAGACAATGAATCCATAGTTTCCACAATAGGATTTCTTTTTAAAGTAGCGGTCATTTCCACAATATCTCCAGACTTTGGCATTGCATCCGGAGAAAGTATCTGAAGAATATTTTCTTTAATCAGAATATTCCGGAGCTGATAAAACAATGAGGCTGGAGTATGCACTCGTTCTTCAGATAATTTACGTTCACTATTTGATTCTTGTGATTTGTTCTTTTCTCCAGACAGATCTATCTTTAGTAGGGTGGAAAGCGCTTGGCTTAGCCCAAAAGACGCTCCAATTTTTTGTTTGTCAGACGAGTTTTCTGACTCCACTTTGGTTATTGCAGTAACAGTACTTATCCCACTTTGCAGCATAGCGAGCAAGTCGAAAACTAGGCGCTGATTCAGATATACCGGTACGATTAATTTTTCCATTTTGGATCGTTTGATAAGTTGTTACTAGAAATATATTCCGCCATTTTTTTATCGAAATCGACTTCAGAGGTTGTCAGCACTGACGGAGTTCTCGTAAGAACTTTAAGGTACGTCTCATATATTTTTTTGTACTCTAAGCTAGCGTCGTCATCAAGAACAGCTAATATTCGATCGACTTTTCCGTTTGAAAGTTCATCGTCAAGAAACTCTCCTTCAAAGTGAGGAAATTGAGTAAAGATAACAGCAGCCTTTGACTCTGCGATGGCTGCGCGTATTGAGGAATTGACGGTCCACATTGCACCTGTAATCATTTTCTCCTTTCGCTTAACCTTAGGCGTGTCCGCATCGTGGATCGCTATATACGACGCTTTGAATTGATTTAGTATTCGTGCAAAAAGTTGAATGTTCGCCTTTCCTAGGCAATCAATAACGTGAACATTCATTTTTTCTTTTTGCGCAATATGCTTTACAACGATATGTTCGGTTGGGCCTTCGACGAGAACAATGTTGTCGTAAAAGAAAAATTCATTTACGACGGGGTGGCAGGCACGAATCATCTGTAGTCTCGTGCGGTCATCTGTCGAAAATGAAATCTTGTCGGTTGACACAAAATGCTGTTCGGATGAGTTTGCATCGACCCGCACAATTGTCGTATGGTCTTTTGAAAGATCGATGAAGATTGGCGAATGGGTCGTAGCAATTACCTGCCAGTATGGATTGTTTAATGCGAAATCATAGAGGGAGTCTCGAGCACTACGGATGGTAGGGGGATGAAGAAAGGCCTCTGGCTCATCGATTAATAAGATCCGACTAACTTCTGCACTGTCTTTTTTCTTCTTCGAGGAACTGCTGTCAGACATTACTGATAATGCAGACCAAAGAAGAGTTCTTTGAATTCCAGTCCCTTGCAGTGCCAACGGCGTTTGATTCCCATTTGTAGTGCCCACTCGAATATATGACTCCGCGCCAATAATTTTTTCGTCAAGAGCATCTTTGGATTTGGGGACTAGCTCAATTGACGCGCCCGGAAAAATGTGAGCTACGTTAGCTGTAATCTTCTTTGCTACGTCCTCGAATGCACTTTTGGATTCTTCAAATATTTTGTGCGTAAGGCGATCAATCTCATCGAAAGCAGCTTTTGTACTCGTGGAGTCAGCTTTCAAACTATTTTTCACATGCTCTTTGAGCATTCCTACAATTTTTGTTTGTGTCGTCTCTATCGGATCTGTTGGGCGAATGCGAACCGGCTGAGGAATTCTGCTCTGTATCAACGAGTCCCATCCTCCTAATCCTCCATCCTCATATTCGCCTGTAGTTGGATTGAAAGATTGCTTTTGCCCTTTTTGTCCAGGTTTTTGCCATCTCCATCTGACTTTTAAGCAGTCGCCATATTCCGAGTCATTGTGAGTCCACTTTTTACCGACAACGTCTTCGTCTTCAGCAGAGATAGAATCAAAAATTCCTGTAATTTCAATTGGCGTCGTAGAGTCTTCATTATGAAAATGGCTTTCATCTAACTCTTTCCCGCCAGAGGCAAAGGCTTCATAGGCATCGAGAATGGTTGATTTTCCTGCATTGTTGGGGCCCACTAAAACGACTATTTCATCAATCCGAACACGGCATTCCATTGCTCCAATTCGTCGATAATTTTTCACTACGAGACTTGCGAGACGCATGATTGATCCCTATTTTTAGTGGCTTTGAAATATGCTGCTTCTAGAGGACAATGGCACCTCTGATTGTAAAATGTATAGGAGATCAATGGCGCGTGGATGGCGTGCACCGGTCCCATCCACATCAGAGCGACAGTTTTCTATTTCTCAAAGAACCCCAGCTTGGCTGAACCCTTGATTTCAACTTTTTCCCCAACGACCGTCTTTGTTGATTCTTCCTCAATCCAGACTGTGGAATAGGATTCATCCAGATTGCCGCGCACGACATAGACCTTGTTCGGTTCGGGCGTGAAGACGATGTCTCCGGTCACCTGATACACCGTGCCGGCCATGGCGAGAATCGGCGCGGCGTAGATGGTGCGGGCAACGACAGACACCTTCGTTTGTCTGGCCGGAATTTTTCGCTCTGCTCCCACGACGTTCATCATCATGCCGCGGCCTTCATTCTGGCTCCGGGTCTTGAAGCGCATGTTGTCGATGTTGTTGCCGTCGACGGTGAGCGCGTAATACATGTCGGCCTTGCTGGTGCTCATGACATTCGCTGAATCCTTCAATACCGCCGTCGGGCCGGTATAACCATCCGGTATCGCGGTCTTGAACGGAGCGCAGGCCGTCAATACGACGACGCTGCTCAGCAGTGCAAGTCGGGAAAGCAGTTTCTTCATTTCAATCTATCTCCAATGTTCACTGACCTGGCAGCAGGCGTGCCGTCACCGATGGCCGGAGTGCCGACCATCGGCTTTAGCCGGATCAGTTTGCCAGTTTCTTGAATTGCGGATTCTTGATCACGTCGCGGATCAGTTGTTGGACGGCAGGGCCGAATGCCTGGGCGACTTCCTGGCAAGCCTTATCGGCAACGAAGCTGCCCGAGAAATTCATCGTCGACTTGGTGGTGAAACTGTCATTCTTGTTGTTCGACAGCGTCAGCGTAAACAGCCACTTTCCGTCAGACATGCCGGAACTGAAGTCGACTTCTTCCAGTTTTCCGGACAGTTTGAGGGCGGAGGCCGCATCATATGCGCCGGCAAGCTTCAGCTCGTCGATGAGTGCTTTCTCGATGTATGTCTCGAAGCTCGGGACCACTGTCACAGGGCCAGCGGCACGGCAGGTGATCGATGCAAGTCCGGGTTTGGACGATTGGAATTTTTCGACGGCAACAGGCTTGATGCCTGCTGATTTGATTGCATCCACGTTTTGCACCGAAGCGCCGTAGGGGGAGGCATTGTATGCGCATCCTGTGAGCAGGGTGGCGGCGACGATCAAGGACAGTGACGCTAATTTCATGTGAAGCTTTCTTGTGGTGGGAAGACTTTTAATTGCGAGTCCGGGCAATTTAGCTGCGGTACGGGAGAGGAAAAAATCCGAAGGGACAGCAGGCAGCGAGCAAGGGCGAAGACGCCGACGCGCAGAGGGAGAAAGTGAATGCAATTGGAAAATACCGGGAAGGATGCTGAAAGGGTGGAGGGCAACATCAAGACGATGTCATTTCCCTTTAATTTCCCCGGAGTAAGCATGTATGTTTTATTGGCAGCTTGCGAGCGAGTGTTGGTTACGTAACCAATCTGCTCATTTTTTAGTGAGAAGATATTAAGTCAAAGTTGAGAAAAAGAATAGCCTCCCATCAAGCAATGCTGTTTCGGTAAGAATTCATGTCCCGTCAAACAAGGCTTTGCGCCGCTTCACACTCAAGCTCGCCAACGCCTTCTCATAAGCCCACTGCACCAGCTCCCTCAGATACTCCTCCGGCATCATCCGTACATCCACAATCGTGATCCAATGAAAGCGCGACATATACCGCGCCGGCTTGATGCCGGGCATGCCGGTCAGTTCGAGGAAACGGTCGGGGCTGACGCGGAAGCTGAAGCGCCATTTTTCCGGATCGCTGGTTTTGAACCAGGCGAAGTTTTTTTCGCCCACGGAGTAGACCAGGATGTTGGAGGGCGGCAGGGCGAGGCGTGATGTTGCTGCGGGCAGCGCTTCGCAGAATTTTTTGAGTTGTGTGACATTCATCGCGGCCAGATCCATGGTGTGGTGGGGGACCGGCGTATTGTAGTCATGGAATGAAAAAGCGGCGCGTCAATCTGATTGGCGCGCCGCTTTTTTTCCTCGCCGCTCGCAGGGAGCGGTCAGTACTTCAGAACTGCTCCCAATCGTCATCCTTGCCGGTCGCAACTGCGACGGGTTTTGAGGACGATGCCAGCGCCGGTGTCGATACAGGCTTCGGCGCTCGTTTCAGCTGTGCCGGTTTCGGCGTGATGTTGACGGTGGCTTTCTTCGCGATGGCTGTCGATGCTCTCGCTGTTGCTGCAGTCTTCGTCATCTGCTGGTCCAGCTTGAACACGCTGACCAGTTGCATCAGCTTCGCGGCCTGATCCTGCAGGGATTGTGCCGCTGCTGCCGACTCTTCGACCAGCGCCGCATTTTGCTGCGTGGTTTCGTCGATGTTGGTGATGGCACGGCCGACTTCTTCGATGCCCTGGCTTTGTTCCTGGCTGGCGGCGCTGATTTCGCCGACGATATCCGTTACCCGTTTTACGCTGGCGACGACTTCGGTCATGGTGGTGCCGGCTTGTTCGACCAGCTTGCTACCGGTGTCGACCTTGGCGACGGAGTCGTCGATGAGGATCTTGATTTCTTTGGCGGCGGCGGCGCTACGCTGGGCGAGGCTGCGCACTTCGCTGGCGACGACAGCGAAGCCGCGGCCCTGTTCGCCGGCGCGGGCTGCTTCGACGGCGGCGTTCAGCGCGAGGATGTTGGTCTGGAAAGCAATCCCATCGATCACGCCGATGATGTCGACGATCTTTTTGGACGAGTCGTTGATCGAGCTCATGGTGTCGACCACCTTGCCGACCACAGTACCTCCGTCCACCGCGACGCTGGAGGCTGATACGGCGAGCTGGTTGGCCTGGCGCGCGTTGTCGGCGTTCTGCCTGACGGTGGAGGTGAGTTCTTCCATGGCCGATGCGGTTTCTTCGAGCGAGCCGGCTTGCTGTTCGGTGCGCGCCGAGAGATCCATGTTGCCGGTGGCGATTTCACTCGATGCCGTGGCGATGGTGTCGGTGCCCTGGCGTACCTGGCTGACGATGTTGTAGAGGTTGCCGTTCATGGTCTGCAGCGCGGACATGAGCTGGCCGGTTTCATCGGTGGATTTGACTTCAACCTTGGTGGTGAGGTCGCCGTCGGCGACGCGGCGGGCGACGTCGACGGCTTCGGTCAGCGGACGCGTGATACTGCGAGAGACCAGCCAGGCGACGGCGGCGGACAACAATAATGTGATGCCGGCAAGCGTGTTGATGATCATGCGGGCGCTGCCGGATTCGCTGCTGGCTTTATCGCCGGCGGCATCCATCAGGCCACCCTGATAATCAAACATGGCGTCGAGTGCGATGAAGTATTTGATCTGCAGCGGCATGAACTGTTGCGGCAGGTAGGCTTTGGCTTCATCAATCTGGCCGGCCAGCGCCAGCTTCATGAGGCCGTCGCGGACGGGGATGTAGGCGTCGCGCGCGGTCATGGCGTCTTTGACGAAACGCTTGTCGTCGTCGGTCTTTGCAATCGATTGCATTTGCACGAGACTTTCGTTCATCTTTTTGTCTGCAGCCGTGGCGTCATTGACAAGATATTTAATCTTGTCGGCGTCGCTGGTCAGCATGATGTCGCGGATATCGATGGCGATCTTGTTGACCTGAATCTGGATGGTGTTGGCCAGCACGGTTTTGGGATAACGGTCTTTGGTGATCAGGTTGATGCTGCTGTTGAGATTGCCCAATTGGACGTTGCTGAGCGCCGTGATGGCGACCAGCAGAATGATCACAATGCCGAAGCCGATGGCCAGGCGTTGGCCGATTTTCATGTTGGCGATTTTCATGGAGATACCTTTGCTGTTCAGTAGGCTGCAAAACGTAGCGTCGTTGCTGATGCTGTTACTCAAAAGGCAATTCTTGTGCCAAGAGCTCGATTCGTTTATGTTGCGTTTCCACCGTGCAATTGTGTCGCCGGGGCGCGGCAAAGCATTCCGGGCTGTCCTTGTCGGACGGGCCGGAATGCCATTTTTTCTTGTTGTAGGAGAGTGTTAGTTTGCTGCGTCGGCCAGTTCAAATGCTAGCGCATTGTGGCGCTCAATTGTCATTCCAAGATCGATTGTTGTGCACTGACCATCGCGTACGATCACGCGGCCATTGATGATGCTGTAGGACACGTTGGGCGGCGTGCAGAACACCAGTGCAGCAACGGGGTCGTGCAGTGCGCCGGCAAAACCAATCTGGTCCAGTTTGAACATCACCACATCGGCCGACATGCCCGGCTTCAGTGCACCGATGTCGTCACGATTCAACACTTTGGCGCCGCCCAGGGTGGCGATTTCCAGTGCTTGCCGTGCGGTCATCGCGTCCGGGCCGAAGCCGACGCGTTGCAGCAGCATGGCCTGGCGCACTTCGCCCATCATGTGGGCGCCGTCGTTGGAGGCGCTGCCGTCGACGCCCAGGCCGACCGGCACGCCAGCGTCGATCATCTTGCGGATCGGTGCGATGCCGGACGCCAGGCGCATGTTGGAACAGGGGCAGTGCGCCACGCCGGTGCCGGTGCGTGCGAACAGATCAATGCCGTGGTCGTCGAGCTGGACGCAGTGGGCGTGCCAGACGTCGTGGCCGACCCAGCCGCAGTCTTCGGCGTATTCGGCCGGCGTCATGTTAAATTTTTCGCGGCTGTAGGCGATGTCGTTAAGGTTTTCAGCGAGGTGCGTATGCAGCGAGACTTTGTAGCTGCGCGCCATATTTGCCGCCTCGCGCATGAGGTCGCGCGAGACCGAGAAGGGTGAGCAGGGCGCGACCACGATGCGTTGCATGGCGTGGCGGCTGTGGTCGTGGTAGGTCTCGATCAGACGTTGCGTATCGCGCAGGATGTCTTTTTCGTCTTCGACCACGCGGTCCGGGGGCAGGCCGCCTTTGGACTGGCCGACGCTCATTGCACCGCGTGCGCCATGGAAACGCATGCCGATTTGCTGTGCGGCTTCGATGCTGTCGTCGAGGCGGGTCTTGTTCGGATAAATATAGAGGTGGTCGCTGCTGGTGGTGCAGCCGGAGAGGATCAGTTCGGCCATCGCGGTGAGCGTGGATACCTTGATCATTTCCGGTGTGAGGCCGGCCCAGATCGGGTAGAGGTTGGTGAGCCAGTTGAACAGTTCGCCGTCTTGCGCGGCGGGGATCACGCGCGTGAGGCTTTGGTACATGTGGTGGTGGGTGTTGATCAGGCCGGGTAGCACGACGTGGTTGCTTGCATCGATGATTTCGTCGGCGGTCTGGGGCAGGTCTTCTGTCTTGCCGACTTGTTCGATGACGTTGTCGCGGATGAAGATGGCGCCGGTTTTGATTTCTTCTCTTGTGTCGTTCATCGTGACGACGACGGTGGCGTTTTTGATTAAGAGGGTTTTGCTCATTGGGGACTCGCTGGATTGTGTTTGGTGTTGGGTGTTGATGCGGCGCCGGTGATAGTGGAGTCCCTTTTAAACCCTATTAACGCTTTGCCTGGTTTTGTTGATTGGTGCTTTGTTGCATGTAGTTGTTGCTAAGTCTGTTCTTTCTTCGATCAACCTTGGTTTGCCGGGGGCGGCCCGGCAGCCGCTCACTTTTCTTGCTCCGCCAAGAAAAGTAAGCAAAAGAAGGCGGCCGCTGGGTCGTAGCCCTCTTCGAGGGTTCCCGGTGCCGTCAGGCGCAAATCGGGAAGGGAAAACAACTCGCTGCGCTCAGACATTTTTCCCTTCTTTTTCCGATTTGCACCTGCCGGCACCGGCTACTCTCAAGCGGACTTCAAGACCGGCTCGCCTTCGGCATCGTGATTGCTATCTTCCGCCGTCACTTATTTCGTCGTCCCAGCGAACGCTGGGACCCAGTGTCGTTACGACGTTTTCTGCTTCTATTGGCTTAAACCTTCGCCTTAAAATTCCGCAAGAAATCCAGCAGGATTTGCGCCGACACTTCGGCGTCATCCGCCGTCATTGTTTCGAGCGGATTGTGGCTGATGCCGCCGTTGCCGCAACGTGTGAACAACATGGCGACGTCGGTCATCTTGGCAATGGTCATGGCGTCGTGGCCTGCGCCGGATGCCAGTTCAAACGGTTTGACGCCGGCGCGTTCGGTGGCGGCGGCGAGTTGGTGCATGAGCCAGTTGGCGCACGGTGCCGCGGGGGCTGCCACGGTTTTTTCCAACGTAACGTCGACGCTGCGGCGTTGGCAGATTTCTTCGATCTTCTTGATCACGTCGGCGACGGCTGCATCGCGTACGTCGTCTCGCGCAGCACGGATGTCCAGCGACAGGGTGCAGGCACCGGGGATGACGTTGGTGGAGCCGTTGGGCACTTGCAACTGGCCGACGGTGCCGACCAGCGAGGCGTGCTGGTCCTGGCTGCAGCGTTGTTCGACGTAGAGGATGATTTCTGCGGCGGTCGCTGCCGCATCTTTGCGCATGTTCATCGGTGTGGTGCCGGCGTGGCTGGCGACGCCTTTGAGATGCACCAGGTGGCGCGAGCTGCCGGCAATCGAGGTGACGATGCCGACCGGCAGGTCGCGGTTGAGCAAGACCGGGCCTTGCTCGATGTGGACTTCGACGTAGCCGAGCAGGTCGGATGGGTCGCGTGCAATCTTCGGGATCGCGGTGACGTCGTGGCCGGCCTGGGTGAGTACTTCTCGCATGCTGATGCCGTCGCGGTCGGTGAGGTCGAGCAGGTTGAGGTCGAACTGGCCGATGATGGCTTTGCTGCCAAGGAAGGTGCTTTTGAAGCGCACGCCTTCTTCTTCCGAGAACGCGACAATTTCAAAATGGAAGGGCAGGGTTTCGCCTTTTTCATGCATATGTTTGACGATGGCGATCGGCAGCAGGATGCCCTCGCGGCCGTCGTATTTGCCGCCGTTGCGCACCGTGTCGTAGTGCGAACCGGTCATCAATGTCTTGGCTTGCGGGTCTGTCGAGAGGTAGCGGCCGACTACGTTGCCGACTGCGTCGATGTGGGCGTGCATGCCGGCTTCGCGCATCCAGTGCGCGATCTGGTCGGCGGTGCGGCGATGGGCGTCGGTCATGTAGGTGCAGGTCAGCGCGCCTTCATCTTCGCTCCAGGCGCCGATTTCTTCGGCCCATTCCATGATGGTGGCGCCGATGGCCGGGGTGTAGGCTAGCAGGTCGTTGATGCGCATTTCTGCAATGCGGCCGATCTGACGCAGCGCTTCGCGCAGTTCGTCTTCAGGCTGGTTGCGCAGGCGACGGGTGAAGGTGGCGATGATCTGCTGGCGCGTCAGGCCTTTGCCCGTGGCGCCCTTGACCGCGAGGATGAAGGGGAAGCCGAACTTGGCGTTGTAGTCGCTGTTGAGCTTCTGCAGCGTGGCGAATTCTTCCGGTGTGCACAGGTTCAGGCCGGCCTTGGCTTGTTCGCCGGTGGACTCGGCGGTGAGTTCGCCGGCGATGGCGGCTTTGCCTGCGAGTTCCGGGTGGGCGCGGATGAGGCCGAGCTGTTCTGCACGCTCAGCACTGGTGACCACGCCTTGCAGCGCTTGCTTCAGGGCCGTGATGTTGGCGAAAGGGCCGAGCTTGGCTGCCCGTTCCGGAATCCACGGCGAGTGTTCGTAAATTCCGTGCAAGGTCTTGACGAAAGCCGGTACGTCTTGCGCGGCGCTGCTGTTCAATTGTTCTAGTGTGGTCATCCTGATACCTGTTGCGTAGTTTGCTTACGATCGCTTCTGTTCTGACTATGTTGACAGAACGGTCCCACCGTTCTGTCATGCTGCAAGAATACTGCCGGGCGAGCGGGACTCGCCATTGTCTGCTTAAATCCTAATGATCCGAACTCTGTGCGGCTGCCAGCGCATAGTTGGCGACTTCTTCGTCGCTGCCACGGCCGTTGAAGAACACGTTCAGGATCACTGCCATGGTTGATGCAAGCAATATGCCACTATGGAAGATAGTGGACAAGAAGCCGGGCATCTTGTCAAAGAAGGTCGGCGCGACAATCGGGATCATGCCGACGCCGATGCTGATGGCGACGATGAAGAGGTTGTTGCGGTTGGTGTTGAAGTCTACCTTGGCCAGGATCTTGATCCCGGTCGCGGCCACCATGCCGAACATCACGATACCTGCGCCGCCCAGCACGAATTGCGGGATGGAAGCGGCCACGTGCGCCATTTTGGGGAACAGGCCGAACGCCGCCAGAATCACGCCGGCGGCCACGCAGACATAGCGGCTGCGAATGCCGGTAACGCCCACCAGACCGACGTTTTGCGAGAACGAGGTATAGGGGAAGGTGTTGAAAACCCCGCCAATTACCGTGCCCAGACCGTCCACGCGCAGACCGCGGGCCAGCGTCTTGTCGTCGACTTTTTTCTCGACGATATCGCCCAGCGCCATGAACATCCCGGTCGATTCAATCATGGTAACGATCATGACCAGGCACATGCTGATGATGGAGCCGACGTCAAACTGCGGCCAGCCGTAGTGGAACGGCTTGATCACTGCAAACCATTCTGCCGCGCCGAGGCCGTCGAAGCTGATCTTTCCCAGCGCCAATGCAATGACGAAGCCGACAATCATGCCCATCAGCACCGAGATATTGGCGATGAAGCCTTTGACGTATTTGGTGATGAGAAGGATGGAGACGAGGACGATGGCAGCGATGGAGAGGCTGAGCGGGGAGCCGTAGTCGGGGTTGGGAATCTTGACGAAGACGCCGTCGACCAGTTTGCCGATGATGGGTTGTCCGCCTGCGGCCCAGTTGATGCCCACGCCCATCAGTGATACACCGATGACCGTGATCACGGTACCGGTGACCACCGGCGGGAAATAGCGCATGAGCTTGCTCATATAGGGCGACGCCAGGATACAGAATATCCCCGCCGCGATGACGGCCCCATAGATGTGAAGGATGCTCAGTGATGGATTGTTGGCCATGGCGACCATCGGCCCGACGGCGGCGAAGGTGACGCCCATCATGACCGGCATGCGGATGCCGAACTTCCAGATACCGAGGCTTTGAATGATGGTGACCAGGCCGCAGCAGAACAGGTCGGCGCTGATCAGGTAGGCAATTTCAGATTTTGGCAGGTTTAGGGCACCGCCGACGATGAGCGGTACTGCGATAGCGCCGGCATACATCACGAGTACGTGTTGCATGCCCAGCGCGGCGAGTTTGAGTATCGGTAGTCTTTCGTCCACCGGGTGACCCTGAGGGCTTTGGGTTGTCATGGCTGTCTCCAAGTTTTTATATGGAGGCCGTCGCAAGTTGGATGCGGCTTGCTGCGGCCTCTCGTCAAGTCCTTGCAGAAGGGTGCGGATTCTGAGCAAGATCCTTCGTACAGGCTTGTGGGCCGATACTAAAGTAAATTGTTCAGCCCAATATATAAGCCTGCCAATACTCGTTTTCTATATGTGGATATAAGCATCGTGATGCAAATATTGCCGAAAAGCCTTAATTGGCAAGCATCTTGGCCGCTGCGCTCACCTGCGCGCGCAGCCATTTATGCTCGGTCGCCTGGTGCACGCGCTCGTGCCACAGCTGATAAAAGCGCAGCGGCGGGAACTTGATCGGCACGCTATAACTTTTCAGCGACAAGGTCTTTTCATAGAAGCTGGCGAACTGCTGGCCGGCGGTCAGCACCAGGTCGGTCTGCGCCACCATGTAGGGCAACATGCGGAAATGCGCCGACTCGACTACGACGTTGCGATGCAGGTTCTGCTTTTCCAGAAAAGTGTCAATGGTGCCGTGATAGCCGGGCAAAATCTGCGACGGCGCTGCATGCGGCAGGCTCAGGTAATCCTCTATCGTCATCGCATCCTTGGCAGTGCGCTTGGCGTAGGCGCAATCGGAACGCATCAGGCACACGATGGGATCGTCGAACAGTTTGGACAGATGCAGATGCGGCGGCGGTTCATCCCAGTTGGCAATGACGAGGTCGAGTTCGCCGTCCGACAGCAGGCGCACATAGTCGGTCTCCGGGCCAAGCGCATGGATGACGATGTGGCTCTTGGGCGACTCGCGGCGCAGGCGGGCGATGACTTCGGTGAAGAAGGGCGTGTTCATGTAGTCCGGCGCGGCGATGTGGAAGGTGCGCGCTTCTTCCTGCGGGACGAAGGCGGTCTTGGGCACGAACAGGCGCTCGGTTTCTTCAAGGATGCGCTTGGCCGGTTTCAGCAGGCTTTCGCCGTGCTGGGTCGGCACCATGCCGCGCGCGCCACGTACTAATAGCGGATCGCCGGTCAGCTCCCGCAGTTTGCGCAGCGACGCCGAGATCGACGGTTGCGGCTGGTTAAGTTTCAGCGCCACGCGTGAAACGTTCTTTTCGCACAGCAACAGATAGAGGATACGAATCAGGTGAATATCGAGATGGTCTGGCAGCCTGGACATCATTGTCTCCGGGTAACTGGTAATGCGAGGCGGGCGTTTGCGCAGGGCGCGCTGAACAGCCTTCTTACCCGTGGAGGGTGGCCACACTTGTTGATGTTGTTAGTTTTTGGTTGTCTCTGGTTATATTTTTAGAATAGTGAGATTCCCACATAACACGACCATTGTTGTATATGAATATGCGTATGTCAAATATAAGCTGATGACAATGTTTTAAAAGCCCAACACGTTTATCGTTCCATCATCCCAGTCGCCCCCTTCCGTGTGCGCAGGCCGCGACTGAGAAAAAATAACAGGTGGCAATTGCCACCGAGGTCGTCGCGGCAGCAGGTAACGAAGATTTACGCAGGAGCAGGAGACGTTCTGCGCAAGTCCTCTTATTTATCCGGGAAGATGTTTGCACATCCATCCCGGATCGACCGTTTTGTGATTTGAGGCCCGGCCTCGCTCATCTGAAGTGCCCGCAGTGGCAGGTGAGGAACAAACGTGGGGAAGACATGGAAGCATTGTTCGTATCGTATGGCGTGGAGTGGCTCAATCTGCTGGTGCGCTGGCTGCACTTGATCACCGGGATTGCGTGGATCGGCGCATCGTTTTATTTCGTCTGGCTGGACAATTCCATCCGTCCTCCGAAGCCGGGCAGCGACCTGGCCAAGAAGGGCGTGTCCGGCGAGTTGTGGGCCGTGCACGGCGGCGGGTTCTATAACCCGCAGAAGTACCTGGTCGCGCCTTCCGAATTGCCGGAAGAACTGCACTGGTTCAAGTGGGAAGCTTATGCCACCTGGATCACCGGTTTCGCGATGCTGTTCATCGTCTACTACTTCAACGCCTCGGCCATGATGGTCGACAAGTCGGTCGCCGATCTCTCCGGTCTGCAATCGGTCGGTGTTGGCCTCGGCACCTTGCTGGTCGGCTGGATTGTCTACGACCTGCTGTGCAAATCTCCGCTGGGCAAACGTGAAGGCCTGCTCGGCCTGGTGATGTTCGTCTTCATCGTTGCCGTAGCCTACATGCTGACGCATCTGCTGAGCGGCCGCGCTGCCTACATCCACGTCGGCGCCATGATCGGCACCATCATGGTCGGCAACGTGCTGATGGTCATCATTCCCGGTCAGCGCAAGCTGGTGGAAGCCATGAAGGAAGGCAAATCGCCTGATCCTATCTACGGCAAGAAGGGCAAGCAACGCAGCGTGCACAACAACTACTTCACGCTGCCGATTCTGTTCATCATGATCAGCAACCACTACGCGATGACTTATACCCACGCGTACAGCTGGCTGGTGCTGGCTGCGATCATGGCCGCCGGCGTGCTGATCCGTCACTTCTTCAACCTGCGTCATGCCGGCAAGGTCTCCATCGGCTTCCCGATCGCCGGTTGTGCATTGCTCTTGGCCGTGGCGATTGCGATTGCGCCGAAGCCGTTGCCTAAGGTCGCTCCTGCCGCCTCTGCTGACCCTGCAAGCGTAACGGCAACTACCTCCGCAACTGTACCTGTCGCCGCTGCGGCAAGCGGCGTAGACTTTGCCCGCGTGCAGGAAGTGATCACACAACGTTGCGCCAGCTGCCACTCGGCGCAACCGACGCAAGCCGGTTTCGCCACCGCGCCGGCAGGCATGATGTTGCAGACGCCTGAGCTGATCCGCCAGCACGCCGCCAAGGTGTACCAGCGCGCGGTCCAGACCAAGGACATGCCGCTGGCCAACATGACGCACATGACTGATGAAGAACGCGCCCTGATCGGCGCCTGGTTTGAAGCCGGCGCGAAGTAATCCGGCGTTCATGTATCGACAGGAGACGCGCCTGCCTCTGTGCAGGCGTTCCTGACTGACAAAGAAAGACAAGGAAATCCCATGACCACCATCACCATCGACGGTTTCAACCTCAACGCGGAGCAAGTTGTCAGCGTCTCGCGCGCAAAGAACGGCACCTACGCCAAAGTCGCCTTGGCGGATTCCTCCCGCGCCGCGCTGAAGCAAAGCCGCGACTTCATCGAATCCACCTGGATGCACGATGAAGCGCCCATGATGTACAGCTTCAACACCGGCGTCGGCTTGCTCAAAGACACCCGTATCAAGGTCGAACACATCGAGCTGTTTCAGACCCAACTGATCAAGGCCCACAGCGCCGGCATCGGCGAGCCGTTCTCGGAAGAAGTGAGCCGCGCCACCATGCTGTTGCGCGCCAATGCCTTCGCTAGCAATTACTCCGCGCCGCGCGTGGAAGTGGTCGATCGCCTGCTGGCCTTCATCAATGCTGGTATTCACCCGATCATGCCGCAGAAGGGTTCCGTCGGCGCTTCCGGCGATCTGGCACCTTTGGCCTATCTGGCGGCTGCCATCGTCGGTTTCGACGAAGCGGAAGTGATGTACCAAGGCAAGCGCATGAGCGCGCCGGAAGCGATCACCAAGGCAGACATCGGCCCGGTCAAGTTTGACCTCAAAGCCAAGGATGCTTCCGCGCTGATCAATGGTTGTACCGCTTCGCTGGCCGTGGCGGTGCTGGCCGCACACGATTCACGCAACCTGTTGACCGACGCCTGCGTATCGCTGGGCCTGACACTGGAAGCCATGCGTGCAGAGATGTCCGCCTTCGATCCGCGCATTCAGCAAGCACGTCCGCATGCGGGCCAGATCAAGACTGCCGCGGTTGTCCGCACCTTGCTCAAAGGATCGACCCGTACCACGCACGAAGCGCGTTCCGTGCAACTGCCGGACGAACTGCGTCGTACCGATATTCCGTATTCGTCGCGTATTCAGGACGTCTACTCGCTGCGCTGCGCACCGCAAGTCTACGGCCCCGTGTTCGATGCGCTGGACTACATCGACACCATCGTCGACAAGGAAATCAATTCCGCCACCGACAACCCGCTCATCTTTGACAAAGAAGGCGGCGGTTTTGAAATCATTTCAGGCGGTAACTTCCACGGCCAGTATCTGGCGCAGGCGATGGACTTACTCGCCATGACCATCACTGATCTGGGCAGCATCTGCGAACGCCGTATCGCACGGCTGATCGACCCGACCCTGTCATGGGGCTTGCCGCGCAATCTGATGAGCGGTGTACGTGGCGTCAACACCGGTTATCCGGTGGTGCAGTGCTCGATGAGTTCCCTCGTGATGGAAAACCGCACGTTGTCCATGCCGGGCAGCGTCGACAGTATCCCTGCCAAGGGCAACAGCGAGGATCACGTCTCCAACTCGACCTGGTGCGCGCGCAAGGCTGCCACCGTTGTCGCCAACACGCAATACATCGTCGGCGTGGAAATGCTATTGGCAGCGCAAGGTCTGACCATGACGGAGGAACTGCTCAAGGACTTCGTGCTGGGCGAGGGCACGCAGGCGGCGTATGAAGAGATCCGCAAGCAAATCCCGGCGTGTCTGGACGGCGATCGCTGGTTCCACAACGACATTCAGGTGGCGCATTCCTTTATCACCAGTGGATCGGTGCGGGAGGCTGTGGTTGGTCGTATCGGTAAGTTTGTTTGATTGGTTTTGTTGTTGTGTGTGAGGGAAGAGCAGCTTTGGCTGCTCTTTTTTGTTTGTTCTTCGGTAGCTGAATCTTTTCTTTCTCCGGTCAACCGTGGTTTGCCGGGGGCGGCCCGGCAGCCGCTCACTTTTCTTGGCGAGACAAGAAAAGTGAGTAGCCGCCGGGCTACCCCCGGCAGGGCTGATCGAAGAGTGAAAAGAATCAGCTACCAGGGAAGAAGGTCGGAACAAAATCAATCCTCATCCCCCAAATCCTTCTTCACCACCGCATACCGCAACAACGTCCTCTTCCGCGCCTCGGCATGATCCACCATCGGCTCCGGATAATCCTTCCCCAACTTCACCCCGGCAGATTTCAGCAAGTCCGCTGGACACAGCCACGGCGCATGAATATATTTGTCCGGCAAACCAGCCAGCTGCGGCAAATAGCGCCGGATAAATTTTCCTTCCGCATCAAACCTTTCCGACTGTGTAATCGGATTGAAAATACGGAAATACGGTTGCGCATCGCATCCGGACGAAGATGCCCACTGCCACCCGCCGTTATTGGCCGACAGATCAAAGTCATTCAGCAGATCCGCAAAATACTTCTCACCCCAACGCCAGTCGATCCCCAGGTCCTTGGTCAGAAAGCTCGCTACCACCATGCGCAGACGGTTATGCATATAGCCGGTCTGGTTCAGTTGCAGCATCGCTGCATCCACCAGCGGATAACCTGTGCGCCCCTCACACCAGGCCGCAAAACTCTCACGCGCGTGCTTGCCGCCTTCCCATTGAATCGCGTCGTAATCCACCTTGAAAGAGCGCTCAACAACGCGTGGATGGTGGAACAGGATCATGAAATAGAAATCGCGCCACACCAACTCGGACAACCACACCGGCGCACCTCGGCGGCCTTCGCCGATGCGCATGGCGTCGACGGCAGTACGTGCCAGCGTGCGGATGGAGATCGTGCCGAAACGCAGATGCACTGACAGATACGATGGCCCTTTGATCGCAGGGAAGTCGCGCGTGTCGCCGTACTTGCCTAAACGCGGCAGGAAGTCCTCCAGCAATTGTGCTGCACCAGACATGCCGGTCGGGATACGCAAGTCTTTCAGATTGGTCGGCAGGAAGCCGAGGTCTTCCAGCGTCGGCAAGGCCTTGTGGTATTTCTTTGAAGGTGGTGCGAGTTGCGCGAAATAGGCATCCACCGGATAAGGCTTGAGATAGAAGTCGCCGCCAGGACCGGAGAGCTTGTTCATCCACGCATTCTTGTAGGGCGTGAAGACGGAGAAGGGACGACCCGCCAGCGACAGTACTTCGTCCTTTTCAAAGATGACCTGATCTTTGTAGGTCAGCAACTGACGGCCGTCTTTTTCCAATTGTTTCTTGACCGCAGCATCGCGCTTGATCGCCTGTGGTTCGTAATCATGATTGGTGAAGACGGCGTCGACGCCAAGCTCTGACGCCAGCGCCGGGATGTCTTGCAGCGCAGAGGCATGGCGCACGATCAGTGCGCCACCGGCTTCACGCAAGGCGGCATCGAGTTCGGCAATGCAGGCCATGATGAAGTCAATGCGGCGATCTGCTTGCAGGCCATCGGCAATCAGCGCGTCGAGGATGTCGCGGTCATAGACGAAGACGCAATGGACCTGTTTGCTTTGTTTGAGCGCGTAATACAGCGCAGCGTGATCGCTGATGCGCAGATCGCGACGGAACCAGACGAGGGAGTTGTGGAAGTGACTCATATGTATATATGCGTAGAGAAAATCTATCAGCAATGGGTTAGATGCAAATTAGCTGCTTCTTCGTAGGATGGTAATTGAGGATTGAAAAATAGGAATTATTCTATGTGCCAAAAAGCCGTTGGTTGTTATCGTGCAGTTGCCTGTCACCATTCAGATGGGTGTTTGATTTCACTTAACTTCTAAGGAACGATCATGCAAAAAATTCAACTCGAGTCGACAAAAATCGCCAACTGGACACAAATCGGTGCTCCTATTAAATAAGTAAGAAAAAGCATCCTACGGGATGCTTTTTTATTTATTGGGCTGCTTATGAATGCTTTCCTTAATCCAAACATTTTCTTGTTTTTTCTCTCTGATCAGGTGGTTTTGTGGGATTTTGAGTCGCACAGCCAATATCAATTAAAGCCCGAATATGTCAGCCGCCTTCTTTGGATCGCTGAAAATCACGAGTTTAATACTGAATTAAATGTTGTCGATGCTGATTTCTGTAAGGCGAACATTGTTTCCGACCAGCCCTTTAAGAGACAAGAATGGGGATGGGATGTTATTTCAAGAATTTTCCACCTTGGGACTAAGGATGTGCCCCTTGATACTAGCCCCGACACTGGGAGTGAGTGGGCGAAACAATATACAAATTCATGTATTGAAACACTGCAGGAGAATATTCCTCCGCGATCT